>CBDBNA010000001.1:0-56598 GCA_965207695.1 Dehalococcoidia bacterium
TGGCGGCAGGCTGTTCGTTGTTGCGTGGGGTCGGGCTCATCGGGGTCTCCTACACGAACGTCCGGCCGGTCCACTTGACCTCACCGATCATGGGGGCGTCGGGGGGCCAGGGCCGTGGCGGCCAGGTCTGCTGGTCGGGGTTGTCGCTGACGAGCTGCCAGTTGCCGGTTCGGTCCTTGCCGGCGCGCTTGACGATCAGGCCGTCCTCGGTCCGGACGACGTAGATGCGGCCGTCGCGCCGCCTCTGGCGGGCGAGGTTGACGAGGATGGAGGCGCCGTCGACGAGCGTGGGCTCCATCGACTCGCCCATGACGTGCAGGACGCGGCACTGGCGGGGGTCGAGGCCGTGCTTGCGGAGCCAGTCCCTTCGGAACTTGAGCGCTCCGGTGATGCGTTCGTCGTCGACGACGGCCCCGTCGCCGCCGGCGGGGGTGATCGGAGAGACGCCGATGAAGTCGCCGTCGTCGGTGATGCCGGCCTGGGCCTGCTGGTCTTCGAGGTCGCGGACGCGGGCGGTGGCGGCGTTCAGCTCGCGGGCGAGCTGATGCGAGGGCGTCTGCTCGTCGGTGAGTCCGATCAGGTAGTCGATCGAGACGCCGAGGGTCTGGGCGGCCATCGAGAGCCTGGGGTTGGTGAGGCCGCAGCGGCCCTGCTCGACCTGGGAGATCAGGTGCGGGGAGTTGCCGAGGCGGTTCGCCAGCTGTCCCTGCGACAGCCCCCGGTCGGTGCGGACCTTGCGGAGGCGCTTGGCGAGCATGGTCATGGGGACATGATAGCAACAAATTGCTGCATAACGAAATTATCTCTACAGCGTATCTGAAATCCCTTCGAGCCCGTTTCACGGGGGCGAAACGGGGCCGGCGCCGTCCCGCCGGCGTGACGGGTTCTGACGTGTTCCGCTCGAAGGGCAGTCGATGATGGCCGGTGTGGGAGCTGTGGAGCCCGCCGCCGGGCGGGATCCAAGGGGCTCGTGGGCGGCCCGCCGGCCGTCCACAGGCCCGTCAGCTTCCACGCCGAGGGGCTCGCGGTCCCGCGAGGGCCAACCGCCCGGCCACCGCGATTTCCTGTCGTGATCGGGATCGAGACACCGGCCGCGAGCGCGCCGTACTTTGGGCTTGACGACGTATATAGCCTACGCATAGCCTCGAAAGCGATGGTGCCGCCGGCGATGCGGGCGATCCGTGGCCGCCTGGCCGCTCTCGGCCTGACGCAATACGACCTCGCCGCGTCGCTCGGCATGGGGCGGAGCAAGCTGAACGCGGTGCTCAACGGCCGCGAGCCGGCCCCGGAGGGATTCGAGGCGCGGGCGACGGCGGCGCTCGACCGGCTGGAGCGGATCGAGCTGGCCGCGGCCGAGGCGCGGTCGAAGGCGGTCACCGAGATTGGCGGCGCCGAGTGCAACGCGCCCGGCGACGAGCCGGTCGACGTGGAGGCGCTGCCGGAGGTTCTGTTCCTGGAGGACATGGCGGCGCTGCTGCGCTGCTCGCGGTCGACGCTGGAGCGCCGGTTGAGGGCGCGGACCTTCCCGCTGGCTCCCATCCAGGGCGTCGACAAACGGCTGCGCTGGAGCAAGGCGGCGGCGCTGCACTGGCTTGCGATGGGCGGCTTGAGCGTCACGCCGCCGCAGCGGCGAAGGAGGCGAACGGCATGAGGGACGCAAGTGTCGGCGGAGGGCGGGCGGAGCCGGTCCCGGTCGTCGTGCGGGGCGGCGCGAAGCGGGCCGGCAAGGCGTGGCGGGAGGTGGTCGACCCGGGCACGGGCGGCGCGCTGTTCCTCTGTCCGGGGTGCTGGCCGGAGGCCGGAGCGTACTGGCGTGCGCGGCCGGACGCGAAGGTGCGGGTGCTCGGCGGGCGGCCGGAGTGGGCGCAGTGCGCGGTGTGCGACCCGGACCGGATGTGCTGAGGGCGGCGCGAGCACGGGATTCGGGTCTTCCGATGGCGAGGGAGCACGGATGGGGCGAGGTTCGATGGACGTTTCCGATGGCGTCGGCCGGGACGGACGGCGAGCCATGCCGGCGCAGCGGGTGCTGAACGCGCGGCTGGGGCACTCGGCGAAGGTGTCGAGGCTGTCGGACCTGGCGTTTCGGGTCTGGACGACCTACGTGCTGGCGGCCGACGACTTCGGGGTCATGCGGGCCGATGCGGTGGCGTTCCAGGCGGCGCACGACGCGCTGCGCGAGCGACCGGCCGAGGAGGTCGCGGCAGCCGTCGAGCGGCTGGTCGAGGTGGGCTTGGTGTCGGGGTTCGAGGACCAGGGCGCGCGGTTCCTGTACCAGTCGGACTGGCAGGACTTCCAGCGGGTGCGGTTCCCGGCCCGGACGCCGCATCCGCTGCCGGCCGAGGCGATGGTGAGCGGGAGGACGCTGCACCTGTGGTCGGCGCATCCGGGCGGACTGCGGCTGCCGGCGCTGCCGAGAGGAGCCGCCGGCGCTTCGGAACCACTTCGGAAGTTCTCCCGAAGTAGTTCCGCACTACTTCGGAACCACGACTTCCGCACTACTTCGGAAGTAGTTCCGCACCACTTCCGCACTACTTCGGAAGTGTATTCACGCCAGCGATTCCGGGGCGATCCGTCGTCCGCGAAGGTCGGCGGCGGTCCCGAGAGGCGCTTCGGCACTACTTCGGAACCCCGCGCGCGCGGTACGGATCTCGGATCTTCAAGTACCAAACCCAGTACACCCCGTGAAACCGGGGGAGGGGGCGGCCGGCGTCGCGTCGTCGCGGGCGGCGGCGCTGGTCGAGCGGTACCGGTCGGAGCTGTATCCGCGGCACCGCGGGGTGGCGTATGCGCCGACGCGCGCGGTCGAGGCGTCGGACGCGGACGCGGCCGAGCGGCTGTGCCAGGCGTGGGACGACGCGGAGCTGGACCGGCTCGTCGAGCGGTTCCTGACCCTTGAGGGCGACCCGTTCCTGGACGGTCGTACGCGAACGCTGTCGATGCTGCTGTCGCGGGCGCCGGCGCTGGCCGAGCAGCTCCGGGGTCGGAGGGACGGGCGGCGCGCCGGCGCGGCGCGGTCGACGGAGCCGCGCGAGGCGTACGACGCGGTCATCGAGCGGGCGAAGCGATGACGACCGAGTGCGAGCGGTGCATGGGGACGCCGGGCTGGGAGCCGGTCGAGATGGAGGGCGTGACGCGGCTGCGGCGTTGCGGGTGCTGGACGGCGGCGCACGCTTCGGCGCCGTCGGTGCCGCGCGAGTTCCGGGAGGCGC
Source organism: Dehalococcoidia bacterium (assembly GCA_965207695.1). Lineage (GTDB taxonomy): Bacteria > Chloroflexota > Dehalococcoidia > Bin125 > Bin125 > TK10-74A. The sequence continues at coordinate 3,210 of CBDBNA010000001.1, forward strand.
GGTGGTCGACCTGGCGGCAGACGGTGGAGAACCGGCACGCGCTGGACGCGGCGCAAGCGTTCCTGCGCGGCGGCGAGGACAGCCCGGACCTGCTGCTGTGCGGCCCGGTCGGCACCGGCAAGACGCGGCTGGCGTGCACGGTGCTCAACGAGTCGTGGCGGTCGGGGGAGCGGTCGATGGCGTTCGCGCGGGTGCCGCTGCTGCTCTACCGGCTCCGGCCGCAGGCCGTGCTGGACGCCTCGGAGACGTTCGACCGGCTGGCGGCGGCGGCGCTGGTCGTGCTCGACGACCTGGGGGCGGAGCGGGACGCGGCGACCGACTACACGCGGCGGACGCTGCTGATGCTCTACGAGGCGCGGCACGACGCCGGAAGGCGGACGGTGTGGACGTCGAACAGGCGGCCGAGCGAGATCGCGGCGTTCATGGGGGACGACCGGCTGTCGAGCCGGATCGTGGGCCGCTCGGAGGTGGTCGGGCTGGAGGGTCCGGACTGGCGGCTGGCGGACCGGCACGTGCCGGCGCCGGACCGGCGCGCGGACACGGGGCCGGCCCTCGCCGACGCGCACGTCAGGGGGCTCGGCCGATGAGCCGAATGCCCGACCGGGACCCGGGGGTGCGGGACGAGGGGCGCGCGCGGCGGCCGGAGGGCCGTGCGCGGAGCGGGCATCGCCGCGAGTACGACGCGGAGAGGCCGGGCCGTTCGTTCGACGAGCGTCTCGACGGTCTGGTGCGCGACGTGGGGGCGTTCCGGGCGGTGGCCCTGCGGGACCTGGTCGAGCGGCAGTTCGACGGACATCCGTTCGCGGCGCGCCGAGGGCTGGCGCGGGCCGAGCGGCGCGGGTGGGTCGAGCGGCGGACGGCGCGCGGGCCGCAGGGCGGGAAGTTCACCGTCGTGGTGGCGACGCCGGCCGGGTCGGCGCGTGCCGAGGCGCTCTGGCGCAGGGCCGGCCGGCCGGACCAGCGGGCGCTGTCGGGCGCGGTGCGGCCGGCGGAGCTGGCGCACGACGTGGCGGTCTACCGGGCGGCCGGCGCGGCCGAGGCCCGGATCGAGGCGAACGGCGGACGCGTCGTGCGTGTCCGGACAGATGCCGAGCTGAAGGGGCTGCTGGCGGCGCGGAGCGAGCAGGCGCGCCGGTCCGCGAGCCGCGAGGCGGCCGACGCGGCTCGGCGGAAGGCGGCCGAGTCTCTCGGGTTGCCGGTCGAGACCGGCAAGGTGCTCGTGCCCGACGCGCAGGTCGAGTACGTCGACGCGGCCGGCCGCACGGGGCGGTGCAACGTCGAGGTCGCATCAACGCACTACCGGGCGAGCGCGATCCGGGCCAAGGCGAAGGCGGGCTTCGCGATGTACGCCTCGTCGGCGCGGGCCGCGGCGACCGTGCGGCGTGTGCTCGGCGGCGGCAGCCGCGGGAGCCGGGGCGGCGGCGGGCTGCGCCGCGAGCAGGAGGTGATCGAGCTGTGAAGCCGTGGAAGGCGAGCGTGGGACTGACGGCCTCGGCCGGTGCGGCCGGGGCCTGGGCGCTGGCGGCGGAGCTGACGTACCTGCGCCCGTTCGGGCGGCTGGTCGTCAGCGACTACGGCCTGTACATCGCCTCGTACGGCGGTCTGGCGCTGGCGGCGTTCGGGACCGGCGTCTACCTGGCGGTGCGGGCGCTGGGGCTCGGGGCGGTGGGCCGCAAGGTGGGCGTGGCCGAGCAGGCGATCCGGCGCGGCGACGGACAGGACCCGGCGCTGGGCGAGGCGCTCGCCCGGCACGACGCGGGGGACTACGAGTGAGCGGCGGCGAGTGCGGGCGGGTGGTGCTGTGGGCGGCCGGCCTGTGCGCGGTCGGTCTCGGATGCTCGCTGCTGGCGCGGCTGCCGCGCGATGGCAAGGGCGTCGACGCCGGGCTGGCGCCGGGCGTCGCCTTCGGGGCGTTCGCCGCAGCGGTGTGGCTCGTGGCGGCGATGTGCGGAGTTCGGTGACGAGGAGGAGATCGATGCGGAAGCGAGCGTGGGTGTGGAGTGCGGCAGTGGCGGCGGTGTTGCTGGCCCAGCAGAACGTGCTGCTGGCGCAGGGCCGCTCGCCGTGGGTGCAGGCGGTCAACAACCTCCAGCAGGCGTTCACCGGGCCGATCGCGCGCGGGCTGGCGCTGGTCGCGATCGTCGTCGGCGGATTGATGTTCGCGTTTCAGGAGGGCGGCAGCAAGCAGGCGCTGGCCGGGATCATCTTCGGCCTCGGCATGGCGCTGGGCGCGGCCAACTTCATCACATGGCTCTTCTAACGATGCGCGGCAAGAGGCAGTGGCGGGGCTACGCGATCCTCAGCCAGCCGCTCACGGTGCTCGGCGTCGAGCGGCGGTTCTTCCTGCTGGCGGCGACGCTGGGCGCGGCCATCTGGAACGCTGTCAACAGCCTGATGGCAGGCGGGTTGGTCTTCGGCGTGCTCTACGGCGCGGGCTGGCTGGCGTGGCGGCACGACCAGAACCTTGTCGGCGTGGTCCGCGCCGCCATCCGGTACCGCGGCCGCTACGACGCGGGGCTGCTCGTGGACCGTTCTCCGTACGTCGCAGTCGAGCGGGGTGAGTCTTGACGGACGAGGCGGGACCGCTCGCGCACGAGCTGCCGTACTGGGGCTGGGTCGACGAACGGACCTGCCTGACGCGGCATGGCGAGCTGGTGACGGTCGGCGCGCTGACGCCGGTCGTCACCGACGGCCGGAGGGCCGAGGACCTCGACGCCATATCGGGGCGCTGGCAGCGGATGCTCTCCGGACTCCCGCCGGAGACGCGGGTGTCCTGGATCGTCGAGCGGCGGCCGGCCGCGTTCGACGATCGGCCTCCGGTGTCGGACATCGCCGGGCTGGCGCAGCGCAAGCGGCAGGCGTTCCTCGCCGGCCGCGTGCAGGACCTCGACGTGCACGTCGTGTGGAGCTTCGATCCGGGCCTGCGGCGGACGGCCGGGGCTCGGAGACGCGGGTGGTGGCGGACGTATCTCGCCGAGTGGTTGCGGCGGCGGCGGGCACCGCACGAGTCGGTCTATCTCGCCGAGGACCTGGCGCGGGCGATCTCGGCCGAGGCGGCGGTGGTCGCGGCATCCGCCGCTCGGGTGGCCGACGTGACGCCCATCGAGATCCTGACCGCCGAGAAGGCGGCGGGGGTGCTCTACCGGCTCGTCAACGGCGGCCTCGGCGGGTGGACGGCCGGCATGCGGACGGACGCCGGGGTCGACTGGCGTCTGGCGGGCGAGGACGTGGCGGCCGAGCGGCACGTGCTGCACGTCGGCCGCGAGCAGGTCGGACTCTGGTCCTGCGTGGCGCCGCCCGCGACGGTGACGGCGAACGCGCTCGACGAGCTGTATGCCCTGTCCGTCCCGATGACGGCGATCGTCGAGTGGCGGCCGTGGTCGCGGGAGGCGGCGCGGCGGAAGCTGCGCTCGGCCCAGCGGCACTACTTCTCGAAGCGCTACTCGATGGCCGCCCACATGCAGGAGAAGGAGGGCACGGCCGCCGCGCTGGAGGACGCCGCCGCGAGCATCGAGGCGAGGCGGGCCGGCGCGGCGTTGGTCGAGCTGGAGACCGAGGGCGTCTCGTACGGCGACGTGGCCCTGTCGGTCGCGGTGCGCGGCTCGGCCGCGCAGCTTGAGCAGTGGGGAGCCGACATCCAGCGCGTCTTCGGCGGGCTGGACGCCAAGGCGGCGCGGGAGTCCTACGGGCAGCTCGCGGTCTGGTTCGGACGGCTGCCCGGGCAACCGGCCTCCCGGCAGCCGCGGCGGGTCTTCGTCTCGGCGGGCGTGGCGGCCTGCATGGCGCCGCTGTTCGGTCCGCCGCGCGGGGACCGCCGCTGCGCCCATCTCGACAAGCCGGCGCTGACGGTGTTCGAGACGCCGGCCGGGACGCCCTACCACTACGACCTGTTCGGGGGGCGCGACGTCGGCCACACGCTGATGCTGGGGGCCACGGGCTCGGGCAAGAGCTTCACGCTCAACTTCCTGCTGGTCCAGGCGCTGCAGTACGACCCGCGCGTCCTGATCCTCGACCTCGGCGGCAGCTACCGGGCGCTGACGCAGTTCCTCGGGGGCGGCTACCTCGAAGTCTCGCCCGAGAAGGACGCGATTCCCCTGCGGCCGTTCAGTCTGAGGCCGACCGAGCGGACGGTCCAGTTCCTCTCGGCGTGGGTGCTGCGCCTGCTGCGGATCGGCGGCTGGGAGGAGTCGAGCGGGGACCTGTCGGAAGTGCGGGCGCGCATCGAGGACCTCTACGCGCTGGCTCCGGCGCGCCGGTCTCTGGGGAACCTCGTGCGGTCGCTGCCGGCGCCGATGTGGCCGGCGCTCTCCCGCTGGCACGGGTCGGGCGCCTGGGGCCGGTGGTTCGACAACGCGCCGGCCGAGGATGCCGATCTGACGCTGGCCGACTGGCAGGTGATCGACCTGGCCGGGGCGGTCGAGCACGAGGACTGGTGCGAGGCGGCGCTGCTCTACCTGCTCGAACGGTTGCGGACCGAGATCGAATCGCCGGCCGAGGCGACGCGCCTGAAGCTGATGGTGGTCGACGAGGCGTGGCGCTACCTGCGCGACCCGGTCGTCCTGGGCCGGCTGACGGAGGCCGCGCGGACGTGGCGCAAGCGCAACGCGGCGCTGATCCTGGCGACGCAGTCGGTCACGGACATTACGGAGACGGCCGGCGCGGCGGCGCTGCTGGAGTCGATGCCGACGCGGCTGTTTCTCGCCAACCCGGACTTCCCGGCCGCGGGTCAGGCGACGTTCCAGTTGGGCGACGACGAGCTGCGCACGGTCCGCGAGCTGGAGCCGAAGCGGGAGCTGTACCTGCGACGCCCGACGACGGCGGCGGTCCTTCGTCTGGCGGTCGACCCGGAGAGCTACTGGCTCTACACGTCGTCGGCGGGTGAGGCGCAACGGCGCGCCGAGATGGTGGCGCGCTACGGGGTGGAGGGCGCGATCGTGCGGCTCGCGGCGGGACTGGACCGCAAGCGGGCGGCGGTCCTGGGTTGATTGGAAGGAGCGAGGAGAGCGATGAGACGAACAGCGACAGCGGGCGGGTGCTGCGGGCCGGTGGCTGTGCGGGCTGAGGAGAGTTCAGGCGGCCGGCTCGGCGCGCTTGATGGCGTCGATGACCAGGGCGCGCAACTCCCGGATATCGCCCTGCATGTCGTCGATGCGGGCGTTGACGCTGACGTTGACGTCGTCGATGCGGGCGTTCAGGTAGAAGCCCTGGCCGAGCACCAGGCCGCCGATGGCGACCACGGTGCCGATGATGGCCTTGGTGTCGCTGCTCATGCCCGTAGCGTAGCACGGCTGCCGGTCGCCGGCGCAACGGAACCGTGCGCCGCCGCGGCGGGGTGGCGGCCGGAGGTGAGGCAGAGGCTGGTGGCGGCGGTGTGCTGCGGCATGTTCGTGGCGGCCCCGGCTGCCGGGCAGGGCATCCGGACCGTGGAATCAGGCGCCGAAGAGGCCGCGGTCACGGTCACGGCGCAGGTGCGGCACACGACGACCGTCGTGCTGCCGGAGGGCGAGGCCATCGTCGACGTGGTGGCAGGCGACGCGGAGTACTGGGACGTGTCGGCGTCAGCGAACGTCGCCTACGTCAAGCCGCTCGAAGCGGGCGTCGCGTCGAACGTGACCCTGGTCGCCGAGAGCGGCCGGGTGTGGGCGCTCGTGGTGGCCGAATCGTCCGATGCGGAGCCGGACCTGGTGGTCTACGTGGAGCGACCGGAGCGGCCGGCGCCGGCGGACGCGCCGCGGCATGCGCCGGCGTTCGTGGCCGGCGCCGAGCTGGTGGCGCACGAGGCCGAGGAGCGGGCGGGCGCGTGCCGAGCTTCAAGCGCTCGACGAGGCCGCGGCTTCCGAGGTCGCGGTCGTGTGGGCCGAGCACGACGCGGCGTGGACGCGCTGGCGCGACGAGTATCCACGCCGGCTGCGCTTCCCGTACCGGCTCGACCCCGCGGCGTTGGGGCCGCCGTTCGAGGTCGAGGCGCTGTGGCACGACGGGCGGTTCACGTACCTGCGCTCGCGGGCCGAGGAGACGCCGGCGCTCTACGAGTTGCGGGAGGCGGACCGGCGCTTCGGCCGCCAGGGGCTGGAGCCGAGCCTGGTGACGTACGACCTGCACGACGACGGGCTGTACGTGGCCGACCACGTGCTCGGGCCGGGGCGGCTGCGGATCGGGGACTCGGAGACCGACTGGACGGTCGACCGGCCGCGGCGGCGGTGGACGTGGAAGACGCGCGCGGTCGTGGGCGGGACGTTCGCGGCGGTGGCGACCGTGCTCGTGCGGGGGATGGCGCAATGAGGATGTGGCTTCTGATGCTTGGATGCGCTCTGGCCGCCGCACCCGCGGCGGGCCAGGGGCTGCGGGCGCCGGCCGCTCCCGGGGATGCGCCGATCACGGTGACGACGCGTGCGCGTCACGTCAGTACGGTGGTGCTGCCGGAGACGGCCGAGATCGTCGAGGTCGTCGCGGGCGATCCGGAGCGTTGGGACGTGTCGGCCGCGGCGCACCTGGTGTTCGTCCGGCCGCTGGTCGAGGGAGCCCGCTCGAACGTGGTGCTGCTGACGGCGGCCGGCGCGATCGTGCCGCTGCTGGTGGTCGAGAGCGCCGACTCGACGGTGGATGCGGTGGTGCGGGTCGAAACGCGGGACTCGGCGCCGGCGGACGCCGGCCCGGTGCTCGCTTCCAGGGACGCGGCGGCGGCCATGGCCCGGCGGGCGGTCGAGGCCTGGGAGGCGGTCGCGGCGGCGGGAACGCGAGCGGTGGAGCGGATCGAGTCGGCGCGGACCGCTGCGCGGGAACGGCTCGACGAGAACCGCGAAGCCTATCCCCGGCAGTTGCACTTCGACTATCGCTGGCCGGACGGCTCGGGCGACTACCCGTGGCTGGTCGAGGGCATGTGGCACGACGGGCGGCGGACGTACGTGCGGACGCGGGCGCTCCGGCCCGTCTTCCACGAGCGGGTGGACGGCGAGTTCAGGCCGGTGGAGGTGTCGGCCATCCACGACGATGTGCTGCACGTCGTCGACCGGGTGCTCGGGGGCGGAGCGCTGGAGGTCGCGGGGCGGCGGCTCCCGTGGTCCGCGGATGCACGCAAGGCGGGTCCATGATGGTGAGCTGGAAGCAGTTGCTGCGGCCCCCGGCCGGGGCGTTGCCGGCCAACCTCGTCACGAAGGCCGGCGTGGGCATCATCGCCGTGCTGCTGGCCGGTCTCGTGCTGAGCCAGTCGGGCGGCGATCCGGACACCGACGGCGCCGCGACGGGTGAGCCGGAGGCCGCGGGAGAGGGCACGGTCGAGCAGATCCTGTCGAGACTGACGCAACTCGAAGACCAGCAGCTCAGCGACGCCGACAGCCGCGCCGGGACCACGGACGACCCGGATTCGACATTCACTCCATCGCCGGCGGGCCACGCGCTCGGCGCGAGCGGCGCGGACGGCGTGCCGGCCACGGCGGGTGAGCTGGAGCTGCGGGAGCGGCTGCGGCTGGAAGCCATCGAGCGGCGGGCGCGGTCGTTGCGCGCGCCGAGCGTCGTGCAGACGTTCCGCGACGACGAGCCGCGGGGAACCGGCAGTGAGCGTCGCGAGGCGGAAGCGGGTGACGTGCCTGACGCCGTTGCGGCGACAGGGCCGACCGCGGGCACGACCCCTGGCGTGCCGCCCCCCGATCCGGCTGCCATCGCCGAGCAGATGCAGGGTGCGAACGCGGCGCTCCTGTCCGGCCTGGCGGACGCCGATCCCGTCTCCACGCCGCCGGCCCGGACTGTGCCGGGCGTTACCGGGCCGCGGGTCGGTCCCGCCGCGGAACCGGCCGTGATCCGGACGGCGGATGATCCTGCCGGCTGGGAGCGGATCTACGAGGGGTCGGTGCTGAGCGCGGTGCTGGTCACGCAGCTCAGCGGGGAGTTCACCGGCCCGGTTCTCGCGCAGGTGGCGATCCCGTTCTATTCGCAGGATCGCCAGCGCATCCTCGTCCCGCGCGGCGCGCGTCTGCTCGGCACGGCGCAGGCGGTCGGGCACCAGGACCAGAGCCGGCTCGCGGTCGGCTTCCACCGCCTGATCTGGCCCGACGGCCGCTGGGTCGACCTCGCCTTCCACGGCCTCAGCGCCCTCGGCGAGAGCGCGCTGGCCGACCAGGTGGACCGGCACTACGCGTCGATGTTCGCGGCGGCGGGCGCAGTCGGCCTCCTGGCCGGGCTGACCCTGCAAGGCTCGGACCCGTACGCCGGCGGCGGGGCCGGCTTCCGCGCCGCGGCCGGGCAGGGCTTCGGGCAGTCGGCGACGCAGGTCCTCGGGCGGTTCCTCAACCGACTGCCCGCGGTCACCATCCGCGCCGGCTACCGGCTGCGCGTGTGGCTGACGTCGGACCTGCTCGTGCCGCGGCCCGAGCCGCACCCGGAAAGGATGTACCGCAAATGAGAAAGAGATGGCGCTGGCTCGTCGCTGCCCTCGTGGTGGCCGCGGCGGCCGCGACGTGGACGGCGCGGCGCGCGCAGGCGTGCCTGTTCGGCTCGTGCGACGCGATCATCATCGCCAACCAGGTGACGCAGATCGGGCACATGGTGACGCAGATCGGCAGGATGGTCGACCAGCTCCAGTCGCTCGACGGCGTGCTGTCGACGACGACCGAGCTGGTCACGTCGAACGATGTCGGCATGGGCAACATCGGCCGGCTGCGGGAGGTGACCGACGCCGAATGGCTGATCGGCCGCCACGGGATCGGTCTCTCGACGAGCACGAGCCTGGGTGGCGTCGGGGCGTTCCTCCAGCGGATTCCGGGGGTCACCGACGAGGTGGGCTGGCTCGACGTGCTGGCCGCGCCGGGCATCGGCGACCCGGCGGCGGCGACCGTGCTGCTGGGCGGCCGTCCGGCGACCGAGACCTCTGCGGCCGAGCGTAGCGCGTTCCGGTCGTGGACCGCCCCGAGCGGCCCGGCGTGGTCCGGACCCGGCCGCAACGCCGCGCGTGAGGCGCTGGATGTTCTCGGCGACGTGGCCGAGGGGACGGCGACGTGGCGCACGGTGTGGGACGACTTCGAGGCGGCGCTGCCGCCGAGCGTGACGGCGGCCGACCTGCGGGGCCTGCGGCTCGCGCGTCAGGTGGCCGACCGAGTGGTGCGCATGTGGCGGCGCTCGGAACGGCGGGCGGCGGCGGAGCTGACGCACGCGCATGCGGTGGCCGAGGCCGCTTCGACGCTGGCCGTGCAGGTGGGCGAGTCGGCGGCGCACCTGTCCGACCTGCGCGACGACGACCTGATGCGGACGCAACGCGTCGACCAGGCCGCGCTCGCGAACGGCGTGACCCAGACCGAGCTGCTGCTGGCGCAGGCGCAGCTTACCGCCTACGAGGCGGCTCGGAACGCCCGCGAACGCTACGAGGCCGAGCGTGCGCGGCGCGAGGCGGCGGCGCGCTGGCAGGCCGACACCGTGCGGGCGCGGACCGAGCACGACACCTTCGTCGCCGACCTGCTCGCGGCGGGGACCGCCGTCATCGACAGCCACCGGCACGTCCCGTCGCCATCGGACTGGTAGTCCGCCTGCGTTCCTTCCGACAGACCAGCAACGCCATGACGCCGCAACAACTGCTCCTGATGCTCCAGCAGGCGTCGGTCCTGACCGACCAGCTGATGGCCTCGGTCGCCCCGGCCGTGGCCGCCGCCGGCATGCAGCTCTGGCAGGGGCTGGCGCTGATCGTCGTCGTCTGGACCGGCGCGCAGATGGCGCTCTCGGGCCACGGCGTCAACATGGCCGCCGTCGTCCGCATGGTCATCGGCCTGTCGATCCCGCTCGGCATGCTCCGCTTCTACACCGCGCCGCTGCCGGGGACCGGCCGGAGCGTGCCGGACCTGATCACGGGCATGGGCGACTGGCTCCAGGGAATGATCGTCGCCGACGCCGGGACGGCAATGCTGGAGCAGCTCGGACTCGCCACCGGCGCGTGGCGGGAGCTGTTCGCCGGCCAGGGGCTGTTCGGCAGTCTGGCCTCGTTCGGCTGGAACGTCGTCACGGACCTGCCGGGCGTGCTCGACGCGGCCTTCGACCTCTTCATGACGCTGGGGCTGATGGCCGTGCTCCTCGTCTCCCTGATCGTGGTCTTCGCGCTCGGGCAGGCGCAGGTCATGTGGGCGCAGATCGCGCTCTCCATCGCGCTGGTGCTCGGCCCCGTGTTCATCCCCTGGATGCTGGTGCCGCAGCTTTCGTTCCTCTTCTGGGGCTGGTTCCGAACCGTGCTCGTCTACTCGCTCTACGGGGCCATCGCGGCGGCGGTCTTCCGGGTCGTCACCGAGCTGGGGATGTTCGTCGTGCAGGGCTGGACGGGCGACGTGTCGGCCGACGTGGAGTGGGCGGGACCGACCGGGATCCTGACCGCGATGCGGCGGTCGCTGGTGACCATCCCCTACATCGTGGCGGCGGGGCTGGCGACGATGAAGGTGGGCGAGCTGACGCAGATGCTCGTCTCGGGCTCGGGCAACGTCGGCTCCGGCGCGTCGGGCCGCGCGGTCCAGACGGCATCGGCGGCGCGCGTCGTGATGACGGGAGGCTTGTAGATGGCCTACTGGTCCGCGTCGGGGCCGGGGAGCACGACACGCTCGATGGTCAGCAGGCGCTGGTCGACCTTGCCGAAGGCGATCTCGACGTTGCGCAGCCGCTCGTCCATGCCGTCGAGCCGCGTCTCGATCCGGTCCATCCGGGCGGACAGGCCAGAGTACACGTCGTCGATGCGGGCGTTGACACCGCCGATGAGCGCGAACATGACGCTGGTCAGCAGCACGGCGAGGCCGATGCCGGTGCCGACGATCGTGAGCACGATGGTGCGCGTGTCGCTCATCAGACGCAGCGTACTACGTCGTGGAGGGATTGTGAATGGCGGCGCGTGAGTTCGCGGAGATCTGGGGAGAGCAGATGCACGCGGCGCGGCATCTGCGCGTCGTCACCGGGATGCTGGCGCTGGTCGTCCTGGTGCTGGCCGTCGCGCTGATGCGCCTCGCGTGGGCGCCGCAGCCCAAGCCGCTGGTGGTGCGCGTCGACGAGGTCGGCCGGGCCGAGGCGGTGGCCTACGAGGCGATGGAGGCGCAGGCCGACCCGCTCGACCCGACCACGGGCTTCTTCCTCCACCGCTTCGTCGTCGACCACTACTCCCGGCGGCAGGGCACGGTCCGCGAGTACTGGGAGCGGTCGCTCTGGTTCCTGACGCCGGAGGTGGCGAACGCGGCCTACGCCGAGCAGGCCGAGGACGTCGCGGCCACGGCGGTGGGTCTGCGGGACGAGGAGCTTCAGGTCGAGGACGTGGCCGTCCGCATCCTCCCGCAGCCGGCCGAGCCGCACGGCGCGGCGGCGACGTTCGACCTGGTACGGATGCGCGGGGGCGAGGAGCTGGCCCGCGAGTCCTGGTCGGTCTCGATGCGCTTCTCCTTCCTGCCCGAGATCCCCGCGGAGCTGGTCGTCGGCAACCCGACGGGGATCGTGATCTCGTTCCTCCAGGGCGACCGCATCGTGACGAGCGGAGGCCGATGATCCCGCATCTTCAGGACCGAGTGGGCGCGCTCGCCGAGTTCGGCTGGACAGGCCGCGACGCGGAGTGGCTGGCGCTGGTCTGCCTGCACAGCGGGGCCTTCCTGCGAAGGCAGTACCTCGCCTTCGTCGGGCAGCCGCACCGGGAGCTGGCGCGCCGCTTCGTCGAGCGCTGCGGCAAGGCGGCGGTCGAGGAGCCCTGGAACGGGTCCGGATTGCGGCTGTGCCGCATCGCCGGCCGCCCGCTCTACGAGGCGCTCGGGGCCGAGCACGTCCGGCACCGGCGCGAGGCGACGCCGGAGGTGACGCTGCGCCGCCTGCTGTCGCTCGACTACGTGCTCGACCATCGCGACGCCCCCTGGCTGCCGACCGAGGCCGAGAAGGTGGCGGCGCTGACCGGCGCCGGCGTCCCGCGGCGCGTGTTGCCCGGCCGACTGTACCAGGCGGCGGCCGAAGTGACGCGCCGGTACTTCGTCCACAAGCTGCCCGTCGCGCTCGACGCCGGGCACGCGACGTTCGTCTTCGCGCAGGCCGAGGACGAGACGGGCGAGCGGGCTCTCGACGTGGGGCGGACAGCACGCCGCGCTGTGGGCCGCGCTGCGCGCGGCCGGCCGCGCCGTCGAGGTCGTCGTCGTCGGCCGCGACCCGGTGCGCCTGGATGCGGCCGAACGGGTGCTCGCCGGCTGGACTCGCGCGCCTCGGGCGGCCGGCGCCTCGCCGGGCACGGCAGACGAGATCGCCGCCATCCGCAAGGCCGTCGCCGCGCTCGACCTGGACGCCCTGGAGGCGTGGGGCGGCCTGAACGACGCCATCGCCCGCTGCGCCGCGCTGGAGGAGGACGAGAAGTGGGCGGTCCCGCCGTGCCCCGCGGTCACGGCCGGCCGGACGTGGCGCTCGCGGAGGGTGCCGGAATGAACCGGCTGCTCGTGGCCCTCACCGTCCTGGCCAGCGTCTGGCTCTGGCGGCCGTTCCCGCCGTTCGGCGCCGACCCGGTCGCGGACCTGATCGCCGTCCGGTCGCCCGGCCTGCACGGGTTGATCTCGGCGTGGCACTACCTCGGGCCGGCCGTCGCCGCCGTCATCGCGTGGTCGGTCGCCGTCGCGGCCGGCCGCGTCTGGTTCGCCGGCTGGCCGCGACGCGGCCGGGTCCGCGGCAGGCTGCCGGCGTGGCCGGCCGGTCCCGCCGACCCGGCCCCCGCCGTCGTCGTCGGCGAGGTGCACCATCCGGTCGCCGTCCGCGAGGTCGCCAGCCCGCATTGGCTCGTGGTGCCCGAGTTGGGCCTCTACACCGGCATCCTCATCTGCGGCGCGATCGGCAGCGGCAAGACCTCGGCCTGCATGCGCCCGTTCGCCCGCCAGCTCTTCGGCTGGCAGGCGCAGGACGCGGAGCGGCGCATCGCGGGCCTCGTGCTCGAAGTCAAGGGCGACTTCTGCCACCAGGTGCGCGGCATCCTCGAGGACGCCGGGCGCGCCGACGACTACATCGAGCTGGGTCTGGGCGGGCGCTGGCAGTGGAACCCGCTCGGCGACGACGAGCTCGACTCCTACTCGCTCGCATACACCATCGCCAGCCTCATCAACCAGCTCTTCGGGCGGTCCAAGGAGCCGTTCTGGCAGCAGGCGTACGTCAACCTCGTGCGCTGGATCATCGAGCTGCACCGGATGTCGCCTCGGCCGTGGGTGACGCTGCGCGACGTGTACCGCGCGACGCTCGACCCGGAGCTGGTCAAGAGGAGGATCGCGGAGGTCGAAGCCGATGTCGGCGGCCCGGTCGGGATCCGCGTCCGGACCGCGGACCTGTCCGGGCGGATGGGCGCGGCGAAGGCGTGGAAATGGGAGCCGGCCGGCGACGGCCTGGTCCGTGCGAAGGACGACCCGAAGCTGCGCGAGCAGCTCAAGGCGTCCGGGATCGCGTTCGAGGCGGTCCGCCTGGGGGCGGTCGACCCGGAGCGCCGCGAGCGGCTGGCCGCGGTGCGCCGCTGGCACGAGCAGGACTGGCAGGTGCTCGACCCGAAGCTGCGCTCCAGCATCATCGAGGGCCTCAGCGTCTTCCTCTCGGTCTTCGACCTGCCGGACGTGGCGCGGGTGTTCTGTCCGCCGGCCCCGCCGGCCCCGCCGCCGCCGCCCGACGAGGCCCCCGCCGAGTCCGCCGTCGATGTCGTCCAGCCGCTGCCGCCGCTCGACGAGGTGATCGACGCGGGCAGGGTCCTGTGCCTGAACATGCCGGCCGGGACCAACCCGGCGCTCTCGCGCGCCGTGGGGGTGCTCCTCAAGCAGGCGTGGCTCCAGACGCTGCTGCGCCGGCCCGCCGAGATGCAGCGCGACCCGGAGCGCGTCTTCCGGCCGGCCGTGTTCCTGTGCGACGAGTACCAGACCTTCGCCACGGTCGGCGAGGACGACCCGGCCGGCGACGAGAAGGCGTTCGCGCTGACGCGCCAGTCGCGCCTCATCCCCATCGTCGCCACGCAGTCGATCTCGTCGCTGCGCGCCGTGCTCGGCCAGTCCGAGGCGTGGCGGGCGCTGCTCCAGACGCTCCGGACGCGCATCTTCCTGTCGCTCGCGGACGACTCGTCGGTGCAGATCGCGAGCGCCCTGTGCGGGCAGGTCGCGAAGATGAAGGCCTCCTACAGCGTCTCGGAGCAGACCAGCCGCGCCACGGCGTCGCTGCTGTCCGGTGCGCCGGGCGGCGGGGCCGGGAGCCTCAGCGCCGGCAAGTCGTTCAGCCAGCACCGCGAGGCGCTGTTCCATCCGCGCGACTTCGCCCTGCTCGGCAACTGCCAGGCCATCGTCCTGCCCTACGACGGCAAGCGCGCGCACGACGCGCGGCGCTGCTACCTCAAACCGGACTTCCTCCCGCGGGACCGGCCGTACTGGCGCGCCCGCGAGGCCGGAGAGCTGTAGATGGAGCTGACCATCGCGGACCTCAAGCCCTTCCTGCCGGGCCTCGAAGCGGCGCTCGACGACGAGACGGTCTCCGAGGTCATGATCAACGGGCCGGGCGCGGTCTTCGTCGAGCGCGCCGGCCGGATGACGGCGGTCGACGCCCCGGCGCTGACCCCGGAGGCGGCGGCCAGGGCGGCCGTCCAGATCGCCCGTCCGCTGGGGAAGGACCCGAACACGGAACCGGTCATCGACGCCCGCCTGGCGGACGGCTCGCGGGTGGCCATCTGCGGCCCGCCGGCCGCGCCGACCGCCGCGATCACCATCCGCCGGTTCGGAGGCCGGGAGTTCACCATCGAGGAGCTGACCGCTTCCGGATCGCTCCCGGCCGTCGTGGTCGAGAAGGCGCGGGCGGTGCTCGGCCGCGAGCGCAACCTGCTGATCTCCGGGGGCACCGGCTCGGGTAAGACGACGCTTCTGAACGCCCTGGTGGGGCTCTTGCCAGCCGAGGGCCGGGTCATATCCATCGAGGACACGCTGGAGCTGCGGTTGCGGCGCGCCAACTGCCTGCGCTTCGAGGCACGGGGGCTCGGTGGCCGCGGCGTGACGATCCGGGACCTGGTGCGGCACGCGCTGCGCCACCGGCCGGACCACATCGTCGTCGGCGAGGTCCGGGGAGCCGAGGCGGCCGACCTGCTCCAGGCGCTCAACACCGGGCACGGTGGCTCGCTCGCCACCGTCCACGCGAACAACGCCGCCGCGGCGCTGTCGCGTCTGGCCACGTGCGCCATGCAGGCGTCCGACGCCCTGCCGTGGACGGTCGTCTGCCGCGGGGCGGTCGATGGCATCGAGGCCGTCATCCACCAGACACGAACGCCCGAAGGGATGCGACGCGTCGAGCAGATGGTCCGCGTCCGCGACTACGACGCCGCAGAGAACCGCTGGGTCGTCGAGCCCATCTGGCCGCCGCCGTCCGATGGCGCGAGAACCGGCCCGTCGACGCCGAAGCGGACAACGGGCTCCGCACCGAAGCGGAAGCGTCGGAGGCGGGCGCGGTGAGCCGTCTCGTGGACGCTCCGCGGACCGTGGCCGGAGAGGCGCCGGCAGGAAAGCTCGTGCTCCGGACGCTGGCGGACCACCGCCGGTTCGAGCTGACCGCGTTCTGCGCGGCGTGCGAGCGATACGCCGTGCTGGACCATGCGGCGCTGGCCCCGCGGGGTTCGGGTGGGACGCGCCGCTCGATGCGCTGCGGAGAAGGTTGGCGTGCCGGAGGTGCGGGGCGCGCACCGGCCGCGTGTTGATCGGACACGCGCGGGGACCAGAACGGGAAGCGGGACAACCGATGGTAGTTGCAGGGGGGTACCGGGATGACTGAGCGTGACGAAAGGGACGAAGATCAGGAGCCGGTTCGGGTCGAGAGCCGCGAGGAGTTCGACGAGGCGGTCGGAGAGCTGTTCCGGACCGGCCGGCCCATCGAGGCGCCTTCGCTGGAGGCGCTGGCCGGCTGGGACGTCGACCTCGAAGACGAGGAGGGCGGCATCGAGGGGGCGCTCTGATGGCCGGCGGGCGCGAGAGGGCCGAGGCGTACCACCAGCAGTTCGCCGAGCGGATCATCCAGGCGCTCAAGGAGGGGACCGCGCCGTGGCAAAAGCCGTGGAAGCCGGGCGAGCGGAACCTGCCGCACAACTTCGGCAGCGGACGCGACTATCGCGGCGGCAACGCGGTGTACCTGACAATGCAGGGACTCGACCGCGGCTACGCCGACCCGCGCTGGGGCGGTTACCGCCAGATCCAGGAAGCCGGCGGCCACGTACGCAAGGGGGAGAAGGGAACGCCCATCATGTACGTCGAGTGGCGGCAGCAGCGCACCGCCCGAGACGAGCGCGGCAACCCGGTGCTCGACGAGAACGGCCGCAACAAGCTCGAATGGGTCCAGAGGGACCGGCCCATGGTCAAGCTGCACTACGTCTTCAACGTCGAGCAGGCCGAAGGCCTCAAGCTGCGGTCGCTGGCCAACGCCGCTCCGGAGTGGGAGGGGCACGAGCGGGCCGAGGCGCTGATCCGAAGCAGCGGCGTCCGGGTCGACCACGTCGCCGGCGACCGGGCGTACTACAGCCTGAAGGACGACCGCGTGGTACTTCCCGACCGGAGCCAGTTCGAGTCGCAGTCGGCCTACACCCACACGGCGCTGCACGAGCTGGGCCACGCGACCGGCCACCCGGAGCGTCTGAACCGGCAGACCCTGGTCAACCACGGCGGCTTCGGTTCGGAGGCCTACGCGCGTGAGGAGCTGCGTGCCGAGATCGCCGCGATGATGACCGGCGAGCGGCTCGGCGTCGGACACGAGCCGCGGCACGGCACGGCGTACGTCAGCTCCTGGATCAAGGCCCTGGAGAACGACCCGAAGGAGATCCGCGCCGCGGCCGTCGACGCGCAGCGGATCGCGGACTGGCTCATGGCCCGTGAGCGCGAACGGAGCAAGGACGCGGAGCGGACGGAGCACGAACCGTCGGGGCGCGAGCCCGGCAGGACGCGCGAGCCCGGCGAGCCGGACCGGTCGGAAGCTGCCCCGGTCGGCGTGCCGGACCGCGGTCAGACCGGGCACGGCGGGACGGAGCCGGAAGCCGCGAGGCCGGCGCCGGCACCCGAGGCGTCGGCCGGCGAGCGTTCGCGGGACAGCGGGCCGAGCCGATAACGGCGCAACGCGGCGGGAGAGAGCGGCGCCTCCCTGCCGTGCGCCAGGAGTCGGACGGAGTGGCACAACGCGTGGCGGGTCGCCGGAAGCAATGAGCGATCCCCGGCCTTCGCCGCACCGCGACCCCGTGCCGATGGGACGGACCCGGGGGGCACTCGATGCAGCCAGTTTGACTTTGCTGTGAAACCACTTCTCTTCCGGAGGCGCACGAAGGGCGTGACCGTGGCTCGGCGCGATCGGACGGTCCTCCGGTGCGGGCGGTGAAGTTCTGGATCGGCTCGGCGGTGCGGGGCAGCCCCGATCTATGGCCCGGCAC
The DNA here is from genome assembly GCA_965207695.1 of Dehalococcoidia bacterium. GTDB lineage: Bacteria > Chloroflexota > Dehalococcoidia > Bin125 > Bin125 > TK10-74A. The sequence goes on from CBDBNA010000001.1 coordinate 20,590, forward strand.
AGCGCCGCGGGGTCCACGGACGTGGGTCAGCCGCGCACGGCTCGCGCCTCCTGGAGAAAGCCGTACTGTTTGAGCGTGCGGATCCATCGCGGCGCGTTGCGCTCGACGACGAGCCGCTCGTAGTCGATGTCCGGGTCGGTGTACGGCCGGTCGTCGCGGAGCACCGCGTGGATCACGCGCAGCAGCTTGTGGGCGGTGGCCAGGATGGCGCGCTTGTAGCCCAAGCGCTTGGCCAGTGCCCGATGATAACCATGGAACTGCGAGCCGGTGGTTCGGGCAGCCCCGTGGGCGCATTCGGCCAAGGTGGCCCGTAGCGTCGGGTTGCCGGGACGCGCTCGTCCGGAGCGGCGCTTTCCGGCGCTGGTGTTGTTGCCGGGGGCGACCCCGGCCCACGCGCCAAGATGGCGTGCCTCGCGGAAGGCCGCCAGGTCCGGTCCGATCTCGACCAGGATGGTACAAGCGCTGCCGGAATCGATACCCGGTATCGTCTGCAACAGCTGCAGGGGACGCTGGTAGTCGGCCAGCTCCGTTCGGATGTGGGTATCGAGCACAGCGATGGCGGCGTCGGACCGGTCGAGGGCGTCGAGCTGCATCTGGAGTCTGAGCAAGGCGAGGGGGTCGAGAGTAGCGGCCAAGGCTCGGGCCAGTGGCGCGAGCTTGGCCTGCACGTGGATGGTGAGGCCGTCGAGGATGCGGTCCGGCGGCTGGCGGGCGACCAGCCCGTCGAGGATACGCCGCCCGTTGACGCCGAAGATGTCCGACAAGATGCCGCCGAGGCGCAGGCCGTCGTGGTCGAGGGTCTTGTGGATTCGGTTGCGAGCCCGGCTCCGTTCGGCGACGAGGGTCCGGCGGTAACGAGTCAACGGGCGCAACTGACGGAACCGACGGGGCGGGACGAAGCTCGGCAGAGCGAGGCCGAACTGACAGATGCGGGCCAGCCACAGACTGTCGCTGACATCGGTCTTCTTGCCGCGGATCTGCTTGACCGAGTGGGCATTGAGCAGGTCGGCGTGAATGCCGGCGTCTTCCAACGCCTCGAACGGGGCCTTCCAGTAGACGCCGGTCCCTTCCAGGGCGGCGGCGGTGACCCCGTGCGACCGGAGCCAGTCGGTCATCGCCAGCAGCCCGTCGGGTAGCGCGCTGAACTCACGCACGGCCGTACGCGCCAGTCCGCGACCCGCCTCGCACAGGCGGACCGCAGCGGTGATGCACATCTTGTGGACATCGAGCCCGGCCGCCCGCGGCCAGACCACGTGCATGTCGTCGACGTGCAAGGTGTCGGTGTCGACCCTCTCGGCCATCTCCGCTATCCTCCATTGAAGGCGGAAGCGGGCGGGCACGCCCGGTGCAGGAACACCTGCCGCGGGGCGGGGTTCGATTTGCTGCTCGTCCACGGCCTGAGGTCGGGACGGTTCGGGGCTCGATGCCGAGCGCGCCGCGTCAGTTTGGTAACGGGGAAAGGGGTAGTCCCGCCCCGGTAAGTACTACGACGACTGTCCCGCTTCCGCCGCTTCAGGGTGACACGACCCGCGTGCCGACGACCAGAACTCCACAGTTTCGTCGGACGCACGCCGCGCCGGTTTCATGACGTCGGGGTGAACGGCACCCGCTCATGACAGTTTGGTTCGCTTTGCTTGTCCAATACACGCGTGATGCGGTTGCGCCGCACCTTGGCATTGGCTGCGGTCCTGCTCGTCGCGCTCGTGCCGGCAGGCCTCGCGCTCCACGAGCACGAGGCTGACGGGCAGCGCGCCGGTCACGCGGACTGCGACGGCTGCCATTTCCGGTACCTGCCGGGAATCGTGACCGACGGCGCGCCTGCGTTGTCCGCACCGGGTCTGGTCGCCCGTGCGATCGGGGCTCCCGCCCCGGACGGCGAACGGTGCGCGGCGGTCGGCATCCATCCCACCCGCGGCCCGCCCGCGTAGCCTCCTCGTCGCATTCCCCTGCGACGTCCCGTACTCACACGAATCGTTTGGTCGTCGGAGTCACGACACCGGCAAGCCGCTCGTGGCGGCCGGGCCGTAGCTGGCGGCGATCATTCCGTTGATCCCATGCCTGCCTGAGCTTTGTCGGGAATCTGTGGCGATATTCTCCCTCCGCAAGAGACGCTCGACGGAAGGAGTGCCGGCCGACCGTCGCCGCGGCTCCACGGGCTGGTGGACCCGGTGGCGGGAGGCTGCGCTGCAAGAGGACTGAGGAGGATGCTCAGCCGGTGCCTCACGCCGAGAACGAGACGCGACTGCTGGTCCGGGGACGGACTGGGGTGCCTCGGTCTTTGCTTGACATTGCGCATCGGACGTGAGCCGCTCGTGAGCGCAGAGCTCGGTGCGGCGGCGGGCGACGGGGTCTTGGGTTTCGTCGACCCGTCGGCTGTCGTGCATCCCGTGCATCCTGCTCGCGTCGTAGCGCGCTTCCCACCCGACCGGCGAGGTGGCCAGTCCGTCAGACAGACTGAACGCCGGTGGAGGCATCGTGTCTTCCTCGCCCTGGCGCCGGTGCTTCTGTTCCTCGCGCCGGACATCGCCGGGGCGCAAGCTCGGCAGTTGGTGTTTACTGACAGTAATCGGGTGGTCGAAAGAACAACGCTTCTTGATGTGAGCGGCTTCGAGAACGAGACCAACGTGACGTGGACTGTACGGCTTGCGACACAGCCGTCGGCGCCGGTGACGGTGACAATCACAGGCCACGAGATGTCGGACATGCACAACGGATGGAGTCAGGGTTCTCCGCCGCTGACGTTCACGCCGGACGACTGGTTCTTGCCACAGAACGTGGGTTTCCTGGCCGGCGGCGACGACGACGCAGTGGATGACACCCTGCTACTGACACACACGGCGATGGGTGGCGGTTACGACGGAATAACGGGTCAGGTCCGTGCGACCGTGCTGGACAGCGACCGGAGATATCTCCGCGTCGCCACCGACTATAGACCCATCTACGAGGGCAACTCTGGCTCTTTTAGCGTTGCGCTTTCGTTGGACCCGACGAGTACGGTGACGGTGACGATCACAGGTCACGAGGGAACGGACCTGAGCGTGCAGCCGACGACTATAACTCTAACGAGCGGTTTTATCCGTAGGTCGAACGAACACCAGGTAAGCGTGCAAGTGGATGCTGCTCAGGACCCCGACTCGTCGGACGACTTGGTCGTACTGACTCTTACGGCCTCCGGGGGCGGCTACGACGGCCAGACGGTCCAGACAACCTTCCTTATTGAGGATGACGATCGCACGACGGGCCTGACGTTGTCGCCGACGTCGCTGACCGTGGCCGAAGGCGCCAGCAGCACCTACACGGTGCGTCTTTCGACGCAGCCGACCGCGCAGGTGACCGTCGCGATTACGGGGACCGCCAGCACGGACCTGAGCCTGGATGTGACCTCGCTGACGTTCACGACTTCGACGTGGAACACGGCGCAGACGGTGACGGTGACGGCTGGCGAGGACGACGACGGGGCGAACGACGCGGCGACGCTGCTGCACACGGCCTCGGGGGGCGACTACGCGGGGGAGACGGCGAGCGTCGCGGTGACGGTGACCGACGACGAGACGGTGGGTCTGACGGTGTCGACGACGGCGCTTGGGGTCACCGAAGGGGACGACGGCGAGTACACGGTGCGTCTTTCGACGCAGCCGACCGCGCAGGTGACCGTCGCGATTACGGGGACCGCCAGCACGGACCTGAGCCTGGATGTGACCTCGCTGACGTTCACGACGGCGACGTGGAACACGGCGCAGACGGTGACGGTGACGGCGGGCGAGGACGACGACGCGTCGAACGACGCGGCGACGCTGCTGCACACGGCCTCTGGCGGGGACTACGCGGGGGAGACGGCGAGCGTTGCGGTGACGGTGACCGACGACGAGTCGGTGGGGCTGACGCTGTCGACGACGGCGCTTGGGGTCACCGAAGGGGACGACGGCGAGTACACGGTTCGTCTTTCGACGGAGCCGACGGCTCAGGTGACGGTGGCGATCACGGGCCAGGCGGGCACCGACCTCACGCTGGACACGACCTCTCTGACGTTCACGACGGCGACGTGGAACACGGCGCAGACGGTGACGGTGACGGCGGGCGAGGACGACGACGCGTCGAACGACGCGGCGACGCTGCTGCACACGGCCTCGGGGGGCGACTACGCGGGGGAGACGGCGAGCGTCGCGGTGACGGTGACCGACGACGACGATGTGGGCCTGACGCTGTCGACGACGGCGCTGGGGGTGACCGAGGGGGACGACGGTGAGTACACGGTGCGTCTTGCGACGCAGCCTTCTGCGACGGTCACCGTTGCGATCACCGGTCATTCGGGCACCGACCTCACCTTGGATGCGACCTCGCTGACGTTCACGACTTCGACGTGGAACACGGCGCAGACGGTGACGGTGACGGCGGGCGAGGACGACGACGGGGCGAACGACGCGGCGACGCTGCTGCACACGGCCTCGGGCGGGGACTACGCGGGGGAGACGGCGAGCGTCGCGGTGACGGTGACCGACGACGACGATGTGGGCCTGACGCTGTCGACGACGGCGCTGGGGGTGGCCGAGGGCGGCGACGGCGAGTACACGGTGCGTCTTTCGACGCAGCCGACGGCTCAGGTGACGGTGGCGATCACGGGGCATTCGGGCACGGACCTCACGCTGGACACCGCGTCGCTGACGTTCACGACGGCGACGTGGAACACGGCGCAGACGGTGACGGTGACGGCGGGCGAGGACGACGACGGGGCGAACGACGCGGCGACGCTGCTGCACACGGCCTCGGGGGGCGACTACGCGGGGGAGACGGCGAGCGTCGCGGTGACGGTGACCGACGACGACGATGTGGGCCTGACGGTGTCGACGACGGCGCTGGGGGTTGCCGAGGGGGACGACGGCGAGTACACGGTGCGTCTTTCGACGCAGCCGACCGCGCAGGTGACCGTCGCGATTACGGGGACCGCCAGCACGGACCTGAGCCTGGATGTGACCTCGCTGACGTTCACGACGGCGAGTTGGAACACGGCGCAGACGGTGACGGTGACGGCTGGCGAGGACGACGACGGGGCGAACGACGCGGCGACGCTCTTGCACACGGCCACGGGCGGGGACTACGCCGGTGAGACGGCGAGCGTTGCGGTGACGGTGACCGACGACGACGATGTGGGGCTGACGCTGTCGGCGACGGCGCTGACGGTGGCCGAAGGGGACGACGGCGAGTACACGGTTCGTCTTTCGACGCAGCCGACGGCTCAGGTGACGGTTGCGATCACGGGCCAGGCGGGTACGGACCTGACGCTGGACACGGCGTCTCTGACGTTCACGACGGCGACGTGGAACACGGCGCAGACGGTGACGGTGACGGCCGGCGAGGACGACGACGGGGTGAACGACGCGGCGACGCTGCTGCACACGGCCTCCGGGGGCGACTACGCGGGGGAGACGGCGAGCGTCGCGGTGACGGTGACCGACGACGACGATGTGGGCCTGACGGTGTCGACGACGGCGCTGGGGGTGACCGAGGGGGACGACGGCGAGTACACGGTGCGTCTTTCGACGCAGCCGACGGCTCAGGTGACGGTTGCGATCACGGGGCATTCGGGCACGGACCTGACGCTGGACACGGCGTCGCTGACGTTCACGACGGCGACGTGGAACACGGCGCAGACGGTGACGGTGACGGCCGGCGAGGACGACGACGCGTCGAACGACGCGGCGACGCTGCTGCACACGGCCTCTGGCGGGGACTACGCGGGGGAGACGGCGAGCGTTGCGGTGACGGTGACCGACGACGACGATGTGGGTCTGACGGTGTCGACGACGGCGCTGGGGGTTGCCGAGGGGGCCGACGGCGAGTACACGGTTCGGCTTGCGACGCAGCCTTCTGCGACGGTCACCGTTGCGATCACCGGTCATTCGGGCACCGACCTCACCTTGGATGCGACCTCGCTGACGTTCACGACTTCGACGTGGAACACGGCGCAGACGGTGCGGTGACGGCTGGTGAGGACGACGACGGGGCGAACGACGCGGCGACGCTCTTGCACACGGCCTCGGGGGGCGACTACGCGGGCGAGACGGCGAGCGTTGCGGTGACGGTGACCGACGACGACGACGTGGGCCTGACGGTGTCGACGGCGGCGCTGACGGTGGACGAGGGGGACGACGCCGAGTACACGGTGCGTCTGGCGACGCAGCCTTCTGCGACGGTGACGGTGGCGATCACGGGCCAGGCGGGCACGGACCTGAGCCTGGATGCGACCTCTCTGACGTTCACGACGGCGACGTGGAACACGGCGCAGACGGTGACGGTTTCGGCCGGTGAGGACGACGACGGAGCGAACGACGCGGCGACGCTGCTGCACACGGCCTCGGGCGGGGACTACGCGGGCGAGACGGCGAGCGTCGCGGTGACGGTGACCGACGACGACGATGTGGGTCTGACGGTGTCGACGACGGCGTTGGGGGTTGCCGAGGGAGGCGACGGCGAGTACACGGTGCGTCTTTCGACGCAGCCGACGGCTCAGGTGACGGTTGCGATCACGGGCCAATCTGGTACGGACCTGACGCTGGATACGACCTCGCTGACGTTCACGACAGCGACGTGGAACACGGCGCAGACGGTGACGGTGACGGCGGGCGAGGACGACGACGGGGCGAACGACGTGGCGACGCTGCTCCACACGGCGTCCGGGGGCGACTACGCCGGGGAGACGGCGAGCGTCGCGGTGACGGTGACCGACGACGACGATGTGGGTCTGACGCTGTCGACGACGGCGCTGGGGGTGACCGAGGGGGACGACGGCGAGTACACGGTGCGTCTTTCGACGCAGCCGACGGCTCAGGTGACGGTTGCGATCACGGGCCAGTCTGGTACGGACCTGACGCTGGATACGACCTCGCTGACGTTCACTACGGCGACATGGAACACGGCGCAGACGGTGACGGTGACGGCTGGCGAGGACGACGACGGGGCGAACGACGCGGCGACGCTGCTGCACACGGCATCCGGGGGCGACTACGCGGGCGAGACGGCGAGCGTTGCGGTGACGGTGACCGACGACGACGACGTGGGCCTGACGGTGTCGACGACGGCGCTGGGGGTTGCCGAGGGGGCCGACGGCGAGTACACGGTTCGGCTTGCGACGCAGCCGACGGCGACCGTCACCGTGGCGGTCACGGGCCATTCGGGCACGGACCTGACTCTGGACACGGCCTCTCTGACGTTCACGACGGCGAGTTGGAACACGGTGCAGACGGTGACGGTGACGGCGGGGGAAGACGACGACGGGGCGAACGACGCGGCGACGCTCTTGCACACGGCCTCGGGTGGGGACTACGCGGGCGAGACGGCGAGTGTCACGGTGACGGTGACCGACGACGAGACGGCGGGGCTGACGCTGTCGACGACGGCGCTGGGGGTTGCCGAGGGGGCCGACGGCGAGTACACGGTGCGGCTTGCGACGCAGCCTTCTGCGACGGTGACGGTAGCGATCACGGGCCATTCGGGCACGGACCTGACTCTGGACACGGCCTCTCTGACGTTCACGACGGCGAGTTGGAACACGGCGCAGACGGTGACGGTCTCGGCCGGCGAGGACGACGACGCGGCGAACGATGCGGCGACGCTTCTGCACACGGCGTCTGGCGGGGACTACGCGGGCGAGACGGCGAGCGTTGCGGTGACGGTGACCGACGACGAGTCGGTGGGGCTGACGCTGTCGACGACGGCGCTGGGGGTTGCCGAGGGGGCCGACGGCGAGTACACGGTTCGTCTTTCGACGCAGCCGACGGCGACCGTCACCGTGGCGGTCACGGGCCATTCGGGCACGGACCTGACTCTGGACACGGCCTCTCTGACGTTCACGACGGCGAGTTGGAACACGGTGCAGACGGTGACGGTGACGGCGGGGGAAGACGACGACGGGGCGAACGACGCGGCGACGCTCTTGCACACGGCCTCGGGTGGGGACTACGCGGGCGAGACGGCGAGTGTCACGGTGACGGTGACCGACGACGAGACGGCGGGGCTGACGCTGTCGACGACGGCGCTGGGGGTTGCCGAGGGGGCCGACGGCGAGTACACGGTTCGGCTTGCGACGCAGCCTTCTGCGACGGTGACGGTTGCGGTCACGGGCCATTCGGGCACGGACCTGACTCTGGACACGGCCTCTCTGACGTTCACGACGGCGAGTTGGAACACGGCGCAGACGGTGACGGTCTCGGCCGGCGAGGACGACGACGCGGCGAACGATGCGGCGACGCTTCTGCACACGGCGTCTGGCGGGGACTACGCGGGCGAGACGGCGAGCGTTGCGGTGACGGTGACCGACGACGACGACGTGGGGCTGACCCTGTCGACGACGGCGCTGGGGCTGACCGAGGGAGAGGATGCGAGCTACACGGTTCGGCTCTCGACGCAACCGACGGCTCAGGTGACGGTGGCGGTCACGGGCCAGACGGGCACCGACCTCACCTTGGACTCGACCTCGCTGATTTTCACGACGGCGAGTTGGAACACGGCGCAGACGGTGACGGTCTCGGCCGGTGAGGACGACGACGCGGCGAACGACGCGGCGACGCTGGTTCACACGGCGTCCGGGGGCGACTACGCGGGGGAGACGGCGAGCGTTGCGGTGACGGTGACCGACGACGAGACGGTGGGTCTGACGCTGTCGACGACGGCGCTGGGGCTGGCCGAGGGAGACGACGGCGAGTACACGGTTCGTCTGGCGACGCAGCCGACGGCTCAGGTGACGGTTGCGGTCACGGGGCACTCGGGTACGGACCTGACGCTGGACACGGCGTCGTTGACGTTCACGACGGCGACGTGGAACACGGCGCAGACGGTGACGGTCTCTGCGGGCGAGGACGACGACGCGGACAACGACACGGCGACGCTGACGCACACGGCGGCGGGCGGGGACTACGCGGGCGAGACGGCGGAGCTTGCGGTGACGGTGACCGACGACGAGACGGTGGGTATCGTGCTGTCGACCTCGTCGCTGGGGCTGGCCGAGGGAGAAGATGGGACCTACACGGTGCGTCTTTCGACCGAGCCGACGGCTCAGGTGACGGTTGCGGTCACGGGACACTCGGGTACGGACCTGACGCTGGACACGGCGTCGTTGACGTTCACGACGGCGACGTGGAACACGGCGCAGACGGTGACGGTCTCTGCGGGCGAGGACGACGACGCGGACAACGACACGGCGACGCTCTTGCACACGGCGTCGGGCGGGGACTACGCGTCGGAGACGGCGGAGCTTGCGGTGACGGTGACCGACGACGAGACGGTGGGTATCGTGCTGTCGACCTCGTCGCTGGGGCTGGCCGAGGGAGAAGATGGGACCTACACGGTGCGTCTTTCGACCGAGCCGACGGCTCAGGTGACGGTTGCGGTCACGGGGCATTCGGGCACGGACCTGAGCCTGGATACGACCTCTCTGACGTTCACGACGGCGACGTGGAACACGGCGCAGACGGTGACGGTGACGGCGGGCGAGGACGACGACGGGGCGAACGACGCGGCGACGCTTCTGCACACGGCCTCGGGTGGCGACTACGCGGGCGAGACGGCGAGCGTCTCGGTGACGGTGACCCGACGACGAGTCGGTGGGCCTGGTGCTCTCGACGACGGCGCTGGGGGTGGCCGAGGGGGACGACGCCGAGTACACGGTGCGTCTTTCGACCGAGCCGACGGCTCAGGTGACGGTTGCGGTCACGGGGCATTCGGGCACGGACCTGAGCCTGGATACGACCTCTCTGACGTTCACGACGGCGACGTGGAGCACGGCGCAGACGGTGACGGTGACGGCGGGCGAGGACGACGACGGGGCGAACGACGCGGCGACGCTTCTGCACACGGCCTCGGGTGGCGACTACGCGGGCGAGACGGCGAGCGTCTCGGTGACGGTGACCGACGACGACGATGTGGGTCTGACGCTGTCGACGACGGCGCTGGGAGTGACCGAGGGGGCCGACGGCGAGTACACGGTGCGTCTCTCGACGCAGCCGACGGCCCAGGTGACGGTGGCGATTACGGGGACCGCCAGCACGGACCTGAGCCTGGATGTGACCTCTCTGACGTTCACCACCGCCACCTGGAACACGGCGCAGACGGTGACGGTGACGGCGGGCGAGGACGACGACGCGGCGACGCTCTTGCACACGGCGTCCGGGGGCGACTACGCCGGGGAGACGGCGAGCGTTGCGGTGACGGTGACCGACGACGAGTCGGTGGGTCTGACGCTGTCGACGACGGCGCTGGGGGTGGCCGAGGGCGGCGACGGCGAGTACACGGTGCGGCTTTCGACGCAGCCGACCGCGCAGGTGACCGTCGCGATTACGGGGGCCGCCAGCACGGACCTGAGCCTGGATGTGACCTCTCTGACCTTCACCACCGCCACCTGGAACACGGCGCAGACGGTGACGGTGACGGCGGGCGAGGACGACGACGGGGCGAACGACGCGGCGACGCTCTTGCACACGGCCTCGGGTGGGGACTACGCGGGCGAGACGGCGAGTGTCACGGTGACGGTGACCGACGACGATACGGTGACCGACGACGATACGGCGGGGCTGACGCTGTCGACGACGGCGCTGGGGGTTGCCGAGGGGGCCGACGGCGAGTACACGGTTCGGCTTGCGACGCAGCCTTCTGCGACGGTGACGGTTGCGGTCACGGGGCAGGCGGGCACGGACCTGACTCTGGACACGGCCTCTCTGACGTTCACGACGGCGAGTTGGAACACGGCGCAGACGGTGACGGTCTCGGCCGGTGAGGACGACGACGCGGCGAACGACGCGGCGACGCTGGTTCACACGGCGTCCGGGGGCGACTACGCGGGGGAGACGGCGAGCGTTGCGGTGACGGTGACCGACGACGAGACGGTGGGGCTGACGCTGTCGACGACGGCGCTGGGGGTTGCCGAGGGGGACGACGGCGAGTACACGGTTCGTCTTTCGACGCAGCCGACGGCTCAGGTGACGGTTGCGATCACCGGCCAGGCCGGTACGGACCTGACGCTGGACACGGCGTCGCTGACGTTCACGACGGCGAGTTGGAACACGGCGCAGACGGTGACGGTCTCGGCCGGCGAGGACGACGACGCGAACAACGACACGGCGACGCTGCTGCATACGGCGTCGGGCGGGGACTACGCGTCGGAGACGGCGGAGCTTTCGGTGACGGTGACCGACGACGAGTCGGTGGGGCTGGTGCTGTCGACCTCGTCGCTGGGGCTGGCCGAAGGGGAGGATGGGAGCTATACGGTGCGGCTGTCGACCGAGCCGACGGCTCAGGTGACGGTTGCGGTCACGGGGCATTCGGGTACGGACCTGACGCTGGACACGGCGGCGCTGACGTTCACGACGTCGAACTGGTCGACGGCGCAGGTCGTGACGGTCTCTGCGGGCGAGGACGACGACGCGGACAACGACACGGCGACGCTGCTGCACACGGCCTCGGGGGGCGACTACGCGGGCGAGACGGCGGAGCTTGCGGTGACGGTGACCGACGACGAGACGCCGGAAACGGCCGGGATCGTGCTGTCGCCCGCCACGCTGACGGTGGCCGAAGGGAGCGAGGCCAGCTACACGGTGCGGCTTGCGACCGAGCCGGCATCGACGGTGACGGTGGCGGTCACGGGCACGTCGGGTACGGACCTGACGCTCGCCCCCGCCTCGGCGTCTCTGACGTTCACGACGGCGACGTGGAACACGGCGCAGGTCGTGACGGTCTCTGCGGGCGAGGACGACGACGCGGACAACGACACGGCGACGCTGCTGCACACGGCCTCGGGGGGCGACTACGCGGGCGAGACGGCGGAGCTTTCGGTGACGGTGACCGACGACGAGACGCCGGAGACGGCCGGGATCGTGCTGTCGCCCGCCACGCTGACGGTGGCCGAAGGGAGCGAGGCCAGCTACACGGTGCGGCTTGCGACCGAGCCGACCGCGCAGGTGACGGTTGCGATTACGGGGACCGCCAGCACCGACCTGACGCTGGACACGGCGTCGCTGACGTTCACCACGGCGAGTTGGAACACGGCGCAGACGGTGACGGTCTCGGCCGGCGAGGACGACGACGCGAACAACGACACGGCGACGCTGCTGCATACGGCGTCGGGCGGGGACTACGCGTCGGAGACGGCGGAGCTTTCGGTGACGGTGACCGACGACGAGACGCCGGAGACGGCCGGGATCGTGCTGTCGCCCGCCACGCTGACGGTGGCCGAAGGGAGCGAGGCCAGCTACACGGTGCGGCTTGCGACCGAGCCGGCATCGACGGTGACCGTGGCGGTCACGGGCACGTCGGGTACGGACCTGACGCTCGCCCCCGCCTCGGCGTCTCTGACGTTCACGACGGCGACGTGGAACACGGCGCAGACGGTGACGGTGACGGCCGCACAGGACGACGATGCGGACAACGACGAGGCGACGCTGACGCACACGGCGTCCGGCGGGGGGTACGCCTCGGTGACGGCGGACCTCGCCGTGACGGTCGATGACGACGACGGCGAGCCGGTGTCGGGCGAAGTGGTCCTGAGCGTGAGCCCCACGTCGGTCTCTGAAGCCGGCGGCACGACGGCGGTGACGGTGACGGCGACGCTCCGCGACGGTGCGCGCGGCGAAGCGACGGTGGTCACGGTGAGCGTCGCCGAGGACGCGGACGAGTATGCGGTCTCCCCGTCGGTGTTCGATATCGAGGTCCCGGCGGACGCGGCCAGCGCCGCCGCGTCGTTCGACCTGACGCCGGTGGACGACGCCGACGACGAGCCGGACCAGCGGGTGGCGATCACGGGGACGACCGAGGTGGGGCTGTCGGTCGAGGGCACGTCGCTGACGCTGCTGGACGACGACGAGCCGAACCGGCCGCCGGAGTTCGGGCAGTCGAGCTACACGTTCGACCTGCCGGAGAATACCTCGGGACGCGACACGCCGGTGGCGCTCGGGACGGTGGCGGCGCGCGACGCCGACGGCGACCGGCTGCGCTACGCGCTGTCGGCGGGCGACGGCGACCGCTTCACGGTGTCGCAGCGCGGCGGCGAGGTGAGCTACGTCGGCGGCGGCGAGGACTTCGAGTCGGGTCCGTCCGAGTTCGAGCTGCAGGTGACGGCCGGGGACGGGGAGTACGAAGCGAAGGCGCAGGTGACCGTGCGGGTGGTCGACGCGCCGGAGTCGCCGGAGGCGAAGGACGACCGGGCGGAAACGCCCGAGGATGTGCCGCTGGTGATCGACGTGCTGTCGAACGACACGGACCCGGACGGCGAGCGTCTGCGGGTGGCGTCGGTGACGGCGCCGGAGAACGGGACGGCGGCGGTGGTCTCGGGCGGGGTGCGCTACGAGCCGGACCTGAACTGGTACGGCGACGACCGCTTCACCTACACGGCGATGGACCCGGGCGGGCTGACGTCGGAGGCGACGGTGCGGGTGACGGTGACGCCGGTAAACGACCCGCCGGAGGCGGTCGACGACGAGGCGGAGACGCTGGAGGACGTGGCGGCGGTGGTCGACGTGCTGGCCAACGACACCGACGTGGACGGCGACCCGCTGACGGTGGTCTCAACCGGCCCGGCCGCGCACGGCGCGACGGCCATCGTCGACAACAGCGTGCGCTACTCGCCGGACCTGAACTGGTACGGCACGGACCGCTTCAGCTACACGATCGCGGACCCGGGCGGCCTGACGGCGTCGGCGACGGTGACGATGACGGTGCTGCCGGTCAACGACCCGCCGGAGGCGGTGGGGGTCATCCCGGACCAGAGGCTCGAGGAGGGCGGCGTCGCGGCGGAGGTGGACCTGACGCCGTACTTCACCGACGTGGACGGCGACCAGCTGAGCTACGCGGCGGTCTCGTCGGACCCCTCGGCGGTGACCGTGGCGGTCACGGGCGCGACGCTGACGCTCTCGCCGGTGGTCACGGGGACGGCGACGGTGACGGTGACGGCGGCCGACCCGGACGGGCTGACGGCGGTGCAGACGTTCGGGGTGTCGGTGGGCGACGGTCTGGTGCGGGAGGTGCTGACCGGCGCGCTGGCGGCGCTGGGCCGCGCGCACCTGTCGAGCGCGCGGGTGGCCATCGGCCGGCGGCTGGAGTACGACGACGGGGCGATGCGGCTGATGCTGGGCGGGCAGCAGCTGACGCCCGACGCGTGGGAGCAGATGGGTGCCGGGAGCCTGGAGCAGTCGCACTGGCTGTCGCTGCGGGCGGCGACGCTGCGGCAGCGGCGCTCGCCGCGGGACCTGTCGGGGACGTCGGCCGACCCGCGGTTCCAGCGGATGGGCCTGATGGGCGGCGGCTTCGGCGGCGGCGCCGGGACCGACTGGGGCCAGATGCTGCTGGGCACTGACGTGCTGCTGTCGTTCGGCGGCGGGCAGACGGACCCGCAGACGCCGGGCGCGGGCGTCGGGCGGTGGCGGGTCTGGGGCCAGGGCGACCGGCAGTCTTTCCGGTGGGCGGGTCCGGACGATGCGGCCGGCTACGAGGGCGACCTGGCGACGGGCTACCTCGGCGTGGACGTGCAGCTCACCGAGCACCTGCTGGCGGGGGCGGCGGTGAGCCGCAGCGGCAGCGGCAGCGACTGGCGGCAGGGCTATTCGAGCGGCCGGCTGGGGACGGAGCTGACGGTGCTGCACCCGTATGTGCGCATCGGCGGCCGGGACACGGCGGTGTGGGCGCTGGCGGGCGTGGGCCGGGGGACGGCGGAGAACGTGCGGGCGCTGAACGGGAGGCGTGGGACGAGCCCGCTGGACCTGCGGCTGGGTCTGCTGGAGGGCCGGCACCGGCTGGGCAGGGCGGCCGGGGGCGTGGAGCTGTCGCTGCGGGGCGAGGCGTCGTGGGCCGAGCTGCGGACCGGCAGCGGCGAGGAGACGGTCGACGGGCTGGCGGCGGCGGTGCGGCGGCTGCGGACGGGGGTCGAGGCGACGCTGCCGCTGGGCGGTCCCGGCGGGATGCAGGTGGCGCCGTTCGGGGCGGTGAGCACGCGGCACGACGGCGGGGCCGGGCAGACGGGCCTGGGACTGGAGACGGCCGCCGGGGTGCGCGTCAGCGCCGGGCGGGTCCGTATCGAGGCGCAGGGGCGGAGGCTCCTGCTGCACACCGCGTCGGGCTACGAGGAGCACGGCTTCAGCGTGACGGCGATGGTGGGCGGCGGGCACTACGAGCCGGGGCTGACCGCGTCGGTGCGCCCGCACTGGGGGGCGCCGGGCTACGGGGCCGAGTCGCTGTGGCAGGACCACGTCCAGAGCTACGCGGCGGGACTGAACCGGCACGACGGCGGGGTCGACGCGCGGTTGGGCTACGGCTGGCGGCTGCCGGGAGGCCGGCTGCTGACGCCGCTGGTCGGCTACGGCCGGATAGGCGAGGCCCAACGCATGCAACTGGGCGCGCGGCTCGGCGTGCTCGGGCGCTTCAGCGGCGACCTGTCCACGCCGGTCGAGGTCGAGCTGCTCGGCGAGCGCTACGGCCGCCCCGACGGCGGGGCCGACCACCGCGTCGGCCTCTACGGGATACTCAACCTCGGCGCACCCGAGTAGGTCGCGCCGGCCGGAGAAGATGGGCGAAGCGGTCTCCATCGTCGTGCCGACGCTGCGCGAGGCGGAGAACCTGCCCGCCCTGGCCACCGGCGTGCATGCCGCGTTGTCGGACCGGGGCGTCGAGTGGGAGATGCTCCTGGTCGACGACGACTCGCGGGACGGCAGCGAAGCCGTGGTCGCCGAGCTCGCCCGGCGCCTGCCGGTGCGCATCGAGACCCGCCGCGCGGCCCGCCGGGACCTTGCGCTGTCGGTCCTGCTCGGGATGCGGCTGGCGCGGCACGACCGCCTCGTCGTCATGGACGCCGACCTGTCGCACCCGCCCGACCGGATCGCCGGCCTGCTGGCGGCGCTCGACGACGGCTGCGACATCGTGGTCGGCAGCCGCTACGTGCCCGGCGCGTCCGTGGACCCGGCCTGGGGCCGCCGCCGCGCGCTGGTGTCCCGGCTGGGCACGCTGCTGGCGCGTCCGCTGGCCGAGTGCCGGGACCCGCTGTCGGGCTTCTTCGCCACCGACCGGCAGCGTTTGCCGGACCTGGACAGCCTGCGCCCCGTCGGCTACAAGATCGCCCTGGAGCTGATGGCGCGGGGCCGGCTCCGGGTCCGTGAAGTGCCTATCCGGTTCGTCGACCGCCGGCAGGGGAAGAGCAACCTGAGTTGGCGCACGCACGCCGACTTCCTGCGCCATCTGTGCCGGCTATACCGCCACCGCCTCGGGGAGACCCTGCGCCGGCGCCGCCGAGCGAGAGCATGCAGAAGCGAACGAAGCGCCTGACCCGGCGCGAGCGGCTGGCGGCCGAGCGCGCCTCCTCGTCCAAGGACGCTCGAAACCCCGCCGCCCGGCCGCGGGCGCAGGCCGCGGCAGGCCGCCTCGGCGGCCAGCGGTTGCGCGGCGCGCTGCTGCTCGCCGCCCTCACCGTCGCGGCCTACCTGCCGGCGCTGGGGGCCGGGTTCGTCTGGGACGACGTGATCTTCGTCGAGGAGCCGGTGGTGCACGAGTGGTCCGGGCTGTGGAACATCTGGTTCTCGCCCGGCGACATCGCCGGCGAGGCGCACTACTGGCCCGTCGTCTACACGAGCTTCTGGATCGAGCACAAGCTGTGGGGGCTGGAGCCGCCCGGCTACCACGCGGTCAACGTGCTGCTGCACCTGGCCAACGTGCTGCTGATATGGCGCCTGGTGGGGCGTCTGGCCGTGCCCGGCGCCTGGGCCGTCGCGGCGGTCTTCGCCGTCCATCCCCTGCACGTCGAGTCGGTCGCCTGGGTCATCGAGCGCAAGGACGTGCTCTCGGCCCTGTTCTACCTGACAGCCGCATTGACGTGGATCCGGTACACGGAGGCGCCGCGGCCCGGTCGCTGCCTGCTCGCGCTCGGACTCTTCACGGCCGGCCTGTTGTCCAAGTCCGTCGTGGTCACGCTGCCGGCGGCCCTGCTCGTCTGGCACTGGTGGCAGGCGGGCCGCGTCACCCGGACCGACCTGACCCGGCTGGCGCCGATGTTCGCGGTGGCGCTGGCCGTCACCGCGGCAGACCTGGCCTTCTACGCCTCGCGCGAGCCGCTCGACCTCGGCTACTCGCTGGCCGAGCGCGTGCTGATCGCGGCCCGCGCGCTGTGGTTCTACGCCGGCAAGCTGCTCTGGCCGACCGACCTGATCGTGATCTACCCGCTCTGGGAGATCAACGTAGCGGACCCCGTCGCCTGGACGTACGTCCTGGGGGCGCTGGCGCTGGCCGCCCTGCTGTGGCTGGGCAGGCGGCGGCTCGGGCGGGGGCCGCTGGCCGGCGCGCTCTTCTTCGCCGTCACGCTCTCGCCGGTGCTCGGGTTCATCGACTACGGCTACATGCAGTTCTCGCTGGTGGCCGACCGCTTCCAGTACCTGGCCGGCCTCGGCGTGCTGGCGGCGGTTGTCGGCGCCGCCGCCCACGGGGCCGGCCGCCTGCGAGACAGCCACCGGCGGCTCGCGGCCGGCGGGCTGGCCGTGGCGCTGGCGCTGCTCGGCGCGCAGACCTGGATGCAGGCGCGCATCTACCGGGACGGGGTCACCCTCTTCAGCCACATCGTCGCGCACAATCCGCACGCGCGCGACGCCCATCTCAATCTCGTGGGTCCGCTGGCCGAGGCCGACCGGCTCGACGAGGCGCTCGCCGCCGCCCGCATCGGCGTCGAGCGGCGTCCGCTCAGTGCGGACGCCTACACGAATCTCGGCAGCGTGCTCGTGAGTCTGGAAGGGTTCGACGAGGCCGACTCGGTCCTGCGCACCGCCCTGCGGCTCGACCCCCGCGACCCCGCCGCGCAACAGAACCTGGGAGAGGCGCTGCGGAGGCGGGGCCGCCACGGCGAGGCCATCGAGACGTACCGCGCCGCGCTGGAGGCGGAACCGGACCTGGCGCCGGCGCATGGCGGACTCGGCCTCTCGCTCTTCGAGTCGGGACGCCACGGCGAGGCGCTCGCGGCGCTCGAACGGGCGCTCGCGCTGGACCCGGACGCACCGTCGGCGGGCGAGATCGCGATGGCCGCGGGCCGCGCGGCCCGCGAAGCGGGCCGGCTCGACGTTGCAGCCGCGCACTTTCGGCGCGCCGCGGCGCTGGAGCCCGAGAGCCCCGCGCCGCTGATGCAGCTCTCGAACCTGCTGGCCGACGGGGGCCGCCCTGCCGAGGCCGAGCAGTACCTGCGCCGCGCCCGCGACGCGCGGCCGGACGACCCGGCCGCGCTGCACGTCATCGGCGAAGGGCTGCGGTCGGCGGGGCGCCGCGACGAGGCCGTCGCCTCGTACCGCGAAGCCTTGCGCATCGACCCGGACTTCGTCCCGGCGCACGTCGGCATCGGCGCCGCGCTGCTCGATCTGGAGCGCTACGGCGAGGCGCTCGAAGCGCTGGAGCGCGGCATCTCGCCGATAACGGATGCGGCGACAGCGGCGACCGCGCACTATCTGGCCGGCCGGGCTCTGCTGGGGCTCGGACGCGACGGCGAGGCCGCGGCGCACTTCCAGCGAGCCATCGAGCGCGACCCGGAGCACGCCGAGGCGCTCGACCACCTGGCCCTGTGGCGGTTCGGGCGGCAGGAGTACGAGCAGGCCCTGGCGCTGTACCGGGCGCACGTGGACCTGGCGCCCGACGACCCGACCGTGCACGCCAACACGGGCGTCACGCTGTACTTCCTCGGCCGCCGCGACGAAGCGCTGGCGAGCCTGGAGCGCGCGCTCGAACTCGACCCCACGCACGACACGGCCCGGAGACTGGCGGCGGACCTGCGCGGGGCCGCCGCGCAGGGTGAGCGGTAGCCTCGGCCGCGACAAGATGCGCGCCGTGGCCTAGTCTAGGGCGTCGAGAAGATGGAGCGTGAGGGTTGGGCTTACTGGCTCGGCGTGGCAATGCGCGCCGAGGTGTCGAGCCCGGCATGCGTCATCCGACCTGCACCGGCGGATGCTGGCGATCTTGCCAGCCTTCGATGCGGCCTTCGAGACGCGCCAGTCTCTGCGCGACATCGCCCAAGCCGCGCTCGACGGAGCCGAGTCGTCGATCCAGGCTGGCGATCTGGCGCCACAGAAACCCGCCGACCGCGAGCACCGGGAGCGCATCGATCAGCATCTCCATGTCCACCCCAGAGTAGACGATGGGTGTCGAGCCGGCAACCGGCGTCGCTGAGCGCGTGCCCTCGAAGCGGTGGCTCCGAGGATCAGTGGCGGAGGTTGGACGCAGGGCCGCGAGAGCCTTCCAGCAGGGACAATTTGCTCCACGGGAGCGACCTGGAGGCCCGGCGGCGAGTGTGACAACGTGAGCCGTCCGGGGCCGCAAATCCGCGGATTTGACCGGGTCGCTCCCGTCTTTTCTCCGACCCCACCTATGGATCCGAGTTGGGATCGGGTGTACGGTTCGGGCAATGAATACGGGGTTTTCTGGTGCGGCAGATGTGACACCCCCTGTGACACCGGAACCAGGGCCAGTCACAGGCTGTCACGGCATTTGCGGCTCGATTCTCCGGCTCCGCGTCGTTCTGATGTCCGGTGATCGGTGCAGTGATCCGGTGCGTGATGTCCTACCCATTACGTCATCCGAGTCTCGTCGCGCTCCGACCTCCTCCCGGCAACCCGATCTCCCGAACTGGCCCTTGATGTCCTGACCGGTTCGTCATGCCGCCGATACACTGTTGCCCTGCTTACCCATCACTTGGTTCTGAAGGCGAGGCGCAGGGCGCTATATGCTACAGAAGCGTCGATGAGGATCAGGCACAAGGGGCTGCGCGCGCTGCACGAGCGTGATGACGCCGCCCGGGTGCCAGCGGGTCTCGTCCTGCGGCTTCGGCGGATCCTGTTCCGATTGCAGGAGGCGACGGATCCGGCCAGCGCGGATGCTCCGGGCTTCCGGCTGCATCGCCTCAAGGGGAATCAGGCGGGCGTGTGGAGTGTGCGCGTCTCGGGCAACTGGCGCGTCGTGTTCCGCTTCGACAGCCACGAGGTCGTTGACGTGGACTTGGTCGACTATCACTGACGGCGAAGGGAGGCATCATGCCCACGAGCGATGACGAGCGCGTGCGGCCCATGGTGAATCCCCCGCACCTGGGGGAATTGATCCGCGAGAGCATGGACGAAGCAGGCTGGACCGTCGGTAGGACCGCGTCCCGCCTGCAGTGCGAGCGGGGGACGCTGTCTCGTGTGTTGAATGGCAGGTCTGGCGTGTCCGCGAACATGGCCTTGGCGCTGGAGCGCATCGGCTGGGGTACGGCCGACCACTGGATGCACATGCAGGCGAGCTACGAGTTGGCGCGGGCGCGCCGGAAGCGAACCGCCAATGGCGATCAGCACGCGATTGAGGAGACGGTGCCTGCTGCCACCAGCTGACGGTTGCTCAGCCGCCGACCTCTCGTAGCTGGCCGGGCGACATCGCGGCCAGCGCCTTCAGGATGCGGTCGACGAGTGGGCGAAGGTGAACCATCCGGTTCGAAGGCGCCCGGATGATCAGGATACGCAGGCTGAGGCCGCTCAGATTCTGCTGGTGCGGAAAACCTCGATCCATGCTCAACAGGGCATCGAAACACTCGCCAGCTTGCCGGAGCAACGTGCCGTTCTTGGTTCCCGACCAACCCTCGGCTTGCACGCTGCTGACGCGGTGCCCGGTCAGTTCCGCCGCGAGAGCCCGTGGCAGATTCTCGTCAAGCAGAACGCGCACGGGTCAGAATGAAATCGCGCGCCAGATCCAGTGCCGCGAGCGCCTGTTCCTTCGACACCGACGGGAACTGATCGAGGAACTGGTCGAGAGTCTCTCCACCCTCCAGGTAGTCGAAGAGCGACTGGACTGGTACCCGCGTGCCGCGAAAGACGGGTGTGCCTCCCGAGATTTCCGGATCGCAGTGGATGACGGAGTGCGAGTCAGCCTGCATCCACTCCCATGATAATCCATCGGCCTGACCGGCCCGCATCTCCGTCGTGGCTCAGGGCTTGTCGGTCGGCACGTCGGTTCGCGCTCCAGGTCTTCTGCCAGCCCACCATATCTTCTGCCAGCCGGACTGCCAGCCGTTTCTGATGCGCAGAGCCGTTTTCTGACGTTTTCTGACGGGTTCTGCCCGCGATTCTGTCAATGAATACGGGATTTTTTGGACTTGCGGCGCGAACCCGTACCGAATGTCAAGCAGGCGCTCTAACCAACTGAGCTACGCGCCTATTTCCTGGAGTCAGTTTGCCCCGCCCGTTGATCCGAATCATGATCGCCCATACCGGCGAATCGCGTCAACCGCTTGCGGCAGGCGGCGGACAGTCCGCTGCGCGCCGCGCAACCGCCCGGCGACGATTGGCAGGCTACGGACTCACGGAAATGCGGCGCGTTCGAGGATTGGTGCTGGTCGGTGCTCTGGCGGTTGCGGCCGCGTGCGCAGCCAGAGTCGCCCAGGAGCCGCCCGCCCCGGCGGCGGACGGTGAATGCGGCGTCCGGCGGGACGGCTGCCCGCCGGCCGCGTCGCCGGCCGCGCCCGAGGCACCTGTTGCCAGCCGCCCTGTCGCGCCGGCCGCCGCCCAGGGCCAGCCGCCGCCGGGGGCGGGCGGCACGCCGACGCCGCCGGCCGGGACCGGCCCCGCCCCGCAGCAACCGGGCGCACCGCAGATCGCGGCGTTGCTGGCAGCGAAGGCGGCGCGCACGCCGGCCCAGCGCAAGATCAGCTCGGACCTCCTGACGCAGGCCGCGCCGGCCGCCGCCGAACCGGCCGGCGTGCGGGTGCTGGTGGACATCCGGGCGGACGTGACGCCGGCGGTGCTCGCGCGCATTCGAGCGCTCGGCGGCACCGTCGTCAACAGCGTGCCGCGCTATCGCGCCATCCGGGCCCGGCTGCCGCTGGCCGGCCTCGAGCCGCTCGCCGAACGCGCCGACGTGCAGTGGATCCGGGCGGCGGACCAGCCGCGCATCCGGACGCAGCAGCCTGCGCTCGCCGCCCGTGCGTCGGACCCCGCGGCGCCGTTCGCGAGCCACAAGGTCGACACGAGCGAGGGTGACGCCGCCCACCGGGCGAGCGCGGCGCGCCGCACGCACGGCGTGGACGGCACGGGCATCGCCGTCGGCGTGATCTCCGACGGCGTCGAGACGCTCGCCGCGCAGCAGGCGACGGGCGACTTGCCGGCCCACGTCACGATCCTGCCCGGGCAGGAGGGCGGCGCGTTCAACGTGGCCTGCAGCGGCCGGAGCAGCGGCAGCGAAGGGACGGCCATGCTGGAAATCGTCCACGATCTCGCGCCGGGCGCCGAGCTGTTCTTCGCGCGCGGCGGCGGGGGGCGGGAGCAGATGGCCCAGAACATCGAGGACCTCTGCACGGCCGGCGCCGACGTCATCGTGGACGACATCGCCTACCTGCTGGCGCCGGCCCTCCAGGACGGCCTCATCGCCAGCGCGGTCAGCGCCGTGACCGCCAGGGGCTGCTACTACTTCTCGTCGGCCGGCAACGGCGGCAACCTCCTGCACCGCACGTCTGCCATCTGGGAGGGCGACTTCGCGGCCGGGACGTCGCTGGACCTGGACGGGGTCGATACCGGCGCCACCTACCACGACTTCGGGCGCGGCGCGACCGGGAACGGGATCGTGGGCAGCGGCAGGTACTACATGAGCCTGCAGTGGTCCGATCCGCTCGGCGCGTCGGACAACGACTACGACCTGTTCCTGATCGGGGCGAACGACAACGTGATCGCCAGCTCGACCAACACGCAGGACGGCACGCAGGATCCGTTCGAGTACTTCCCCGGCGCATGCCGCGGGGAGTACGCGGGAGCCCGTCTCGTGATCGTCAAGAACGCCGGTGCGGCGGACCGCTATCTGCGCCTGGACGCGGGCAGCGCGCTGGGGGTCGCGACCGGCGGCAACACGTTCGGCCATGCGGCGTCGCAGCATGCGGTGGGCGTCGCCGCGGTCCGCGTCCCGGCGGAGGGCGGCGCCTTCGATGCCGCGGCAACGGTCGAGACGTTCAGCTCCGACGGTCCGCGGCGCATCTTCTTCGAGGCCGACGGTACGGCGATCACGCCGGGCGACCACTCGTCCACCGGCGGCCGGCTGCTGAACAAGCCGGACGTGGCGGCCGCCAACGGGGTCTCGACCTCGACGCCCGGCTTCTCGCCGTTCCACGGCACCTCGGCGGCCGCGCCCCACGCGGCGGCGATCGGGGCGTTGATGGTGGAGGCCGCGGGCGGCCCGGCCCACCTCGCGCCGGCCGCCCTGCGCGAGGCGCTGACCGCGAACGCGCTCGACATCCTGGCGCCGGGCGTCGACGCCGCGTCGGGAGGCGGCATCGCGATGGCGCCGGACGCGGTGGATGCGGTGGACGTCGTTCCGGCGGACCGCAACCGGGCGCCGACCGTGACGACCCCGCCGAGCGACCGGAGGTTCGCGCCGGGCGCCGGGGCGGTGACGATCGACCTCGCGGACGTATTCGACGATCCGGACGGCGATGCGCTGACCTACTCGCTGCGACCGGCGTCCGGCCATCTGGCTGCGTTGAGCGGGTCCGTCCTGACCCTGGCGCCCGGTGCGCCGGAGACCTCGTACACGGTGACGGTGAGCGCGAGCGACCCCGGCGGCCTGGCCACGACGCGCACCTTCCGGGTCGCGACGACCACGGCGGACCCGTGCGCGTACGCGGTGACGCCGCCGCACCGCGACGTGCTGTGGACGGCCGGCGCGGGCCAGGTGACGGTGGCGACCGGGGCGGGTTGCGCGTGGACGGCGGCCAGCGAGTCGGCGTTCCTGACGGTGACCAGCGGCGCCATGGGTACGGGGCCGGGCACGGTGCGCTACGCGGTGGCCGCGAACGCGGGCGGCCCGCGGCGCGGCGTGCTGGCGGTGGCGGGCCGGCGGGTGACGGTCTACCAGGCGTCGCCGACGGCGTTCGCGGACCATCCCGTCGTGCGCGGCGTGACGCCTGTCAGGGCGATTCACTTCCGGGAGCTGCGGGCGCGCATCGACGCCCTGCGGGCGGCCGCGGGACGGCCGCCGTTCCAGTGGACCGACCCGGCGCTGACGCCCGGGGTGACGCCGATCCGCGGCGTGCACGTGACGGAGCTGCGGGCGGCGCTGGCCGAGGCGTACTCCGCGGCGGGGCGTCCGGCGCCGGTCTACACGGACCCGGTGATGACGGCCGGCGCGACGGCGATCAGGGCGGCGCACCTGATGGAGCTGCGGGCAGCGGTTGCGGCGCTCGAGTAGAAAGCCCGCTGCGCGGCCGCGATCCGTCCCTACTGATACACCGCGACGATGTTGCCTTCGACCCGGCCGCTCAGCACCGTCGTCGTGTGCACGCCCTCCGTCCCGATGCGGATGACGCCCGATTCGCCGTCCGCGCCGGCGTTGGCGATGTAGACGTTCCGGTCGCCGGTGAGGTTGTCGTTTCCGGCTTCGAACCCGATCGCGATGTTGTTCGAGCCGTTCACGTTGCGGCGCAGCGCGTTGGCGCCGATGGCGATGTTCTCGGTGCCCAGGTTCTCGCGGAGCGCCGCCGAGCCGATGGCGACCGTGTTGGCTCCCGACACGTTGCGGCGCAGGGCGCTGCCCCCGATCGCCACGTTGAACGAGGCGTCGGTCGCCGCGAACATCGCCCCCGTGCCCAGCGCGAAGTTGCTGCGACCTGTCGTCAGGCTCTGCAGGCTCGTCGCGCCGAACGCGTTGTTGAAGCGGCCGGTGGTGAGATCGCGGAGCGCATCCTCCCCCAAGGCGCTGTTGCGGAAACCGGTCGTGAGGCCGCCCAGCGCGTTGCTGCCTAGGGCGCTGTTCCCCTCGCCCGTGGTCACGGAGGCCAGCGCGCCGCTGCCCAGGTGCGTATTGCGCGTGCCGGCGTGGTCCCGGGCGGTCAGCTGACCGCCCGGGACCACGCCGGCACGAACGTCGGGTCCGTCGTCGCGCCGGAGGCGCTCGCCGCGGACAGGAACGGCCCCGCCGGCCCGGCGGGTCCCGGGGGTCCGACGGCGCCGACCGTCAGATAGAAGACGGCGCCCGCACCGTCCGTGCTGCGGGTGAGCGCGAGCAGGTACGTGCCGGGATCGAGCGGCGGGAGATTCGTCACGACCGACGTCGCCGTCCCGGTGGCGACCGTCAGCGGCGTCATGGCGAGCGTGACGGTCGGGATCCCGTCCGCCAGGTTGAAGCCGTTGATGGTCAGCGTCATCGCGGCGTTGTCGGTGCGCACGTCCGTGATGATTGGCGTCGGCGCCGTTTGCGAGCTGGCCTGCGCGGCCAGCAGCGCCGCCAGCAGCCCCGTGACGCCGGCGAACCCGGAAACACGTGCCATCTTCATCGTCCATCTCCTTGTTCGGAATCGACGAGCATGCCGGGACGGGGCGTCGCGCGCGGGGCTCGTGCGCGCGGCGCCGCCTCCGTGGCGGCAGCGGCGGACTCGCCGCCGCTCTCGCGCGGACGGAGGAGCCGCTGCAGCCGCTCGATCTGCGCCGCCTCGGACAGCTCGGCAGGCGGCGGCCCGTTGCCGCGGCCGTCCTCGGCGCCGCCGCCGGCCGCGCCCGCGGCGGGCGGCGGCAACGCCCGCAACGCGGCGGCGGATCGCGGCCGCGACGGCGTCGCGCGCACGGCCAGGACCTCGACGCGATCGTACAGCGATGCGCCCGGGGCCGAGGGCGCCCGCGCCATGGCGACGTAGCCGGCCGCCGGGCGCAGCAGGAGGCGCAGCGCCATGGCCTCCGGGACATCGACCAGGTGCAGCGACACGGGCACCGCGTCGAGACCGCCCGCGTCGACGAAGCGGGTGCTCCCGGCGCGCTCCCATGCGGCGATGACTTCCCCCAGGGGCGCGTTCCTCGCGATGAGCGTGACGCGGCCCTCCCCGATGGTGAACCGGATCTCGCCGCCCCCGGCGTGCACGAGCGGACTCGTCCAGATCGCCACGGCGATCACGCCTCCGGCCCACGCGCGAGCACGGCCCGCCACCAGCACCATCCTAAGGATGCAGCATGATTCGCGAAGAACGTGCGCCGCGGATGAGTGGACTAGGGCGTGTTAACACTAAAGGGCCTGATCATGGTATCGTTCACAGATGGAACTCTCACAGGCTCAGTACGACCGCATCGCGCCCCATCTTCCCGTGCAGCGTGGCAACGTCAGCGTTTCCAATTTCCGGGTGCTCAACGCCATTCTGTATGTGGCCGAGCACGGTTGCAAGTGGCGCGGTTTACCGACCCGCTTTGGCAACTGGCACACCATCTACACGCGGATGAATCGCTGGTCGAAGAACGGCGTGCTCGACCGGGTTTTCGAGCATCTGCAGCGCGAGCAGATCGTGCGCATCACGCTCGAGGCGGTGTCGCTCGACAGCACCATCGTGAAGGTGCATCCTGACGGGACGGGGGCACGAAAAAAAACGGTCCCCAAGCCATCGGCCGCTCCCGGGGCGGCTGGACCACCAAGATTCATATGGTTGCCGCGGATGCTCGAACCGCCATCACGTTTTCGCTCTCTCCGGGACAGGCCCACGACGCCCCGGAAGGGCGAAAGTTGCTGAACGGTCTGGGCTGTCGGCGCGACAGTCCCGCGCTGATCATGGACCGCGCGTATGAAGGCGATGAGACCCGGCAACTGGCCTTGGAACTGGGCTACGAGCCCGTTGTGCCACCGTTGCGAACGCGTGTCGATCCTTGGGAGTATGACCGTGAGATGTACAAGCGGCGCAATGAGATCGAGCGACTGTTCCGTCGATTGAAGGGATTTCGTCGCGTCTTTTCCAGGTTCGAAAAGCTCGACGTCATGTTTCTCGGGTTCATCGTCTTCGCACTCATCGCCGATGCGTTGCGATAGTGTTAACACGCCCTAGGCGCCGGCAGCCTGCGGCGACGCCGCCCCGAGGTGCTCGATCGCCCGCTCGAGAATCGGGTCGCCGGCCGGCGCCGGCTCCCCGAGCTCCACGCGCGGTACGTTCACGGCGATCGTCGGCTCCACGCCGCGGCGGTGCAGGGGATCGCCCGAGGCGTGCTGGTAGCGTGCCCACGACAGCCACAGGCCGCTGCCGTCGGGCAGTCGGACCAGCTTCTGGACGCTCACGCGCCCGGCCGTGCGTTGGCCTACCGACTCGGCCCGTCCCGCGCCGGTCGTCAACCCGGCTGCGAACAGCTCGGCCGCATCCGCGGTGCCGAAGTTCGTCAGCAGGACGAGCGGGGTGTCGATGACGCCCTCGCCCGCGGTCGCCTCGATCCGTGTCTCCTGCAGGTCGCCGCCGGTCTCCTCGCGGCGCAACAGCGTCCCCGTCGCGACGAACAGCCGGGCCGCGGCGATTCCCTCGTCGAATACGCCGCCGGCACAGTTCCGAACATCGACCAGGAGCTGCGTGGCGCCGTCGGCGGCCAGTTGCCGGGCCGCGCGCTCGATCTCGGCGGACACGCCGGCCGGGAACGCGGCCACGCGCAGATAGCCGATGCCGTCGGGCAGCATCCGTGTCGTCACGGTCGGGCCGTGCAGCGCTTCCCGCACCAGCTCGACGTCGTACGGCTCGGAGGTGTTGCCCCGCAGCAGCGACAGGCGAACCGTGGAGCCTGGTGCGCCCCTCAGCCGCTCCGCGCTCTCGAGGCTCGACAGACGCCGCGTGGGCTCGTCGTCGATGGCCCGAATGTAGTCGCCGGGTTGCAGTCCGGCGCGGGCGGCCGGCGACCGGTCGCGCACGGCCACGATCTGCGTGTAGTAGCGGCTCGTCGTCTCGACCCCGACCCCGGCGCCCGCCGCAGGCGCGCCGGACTCGAGCCGCGCGACCTGCTCCGGCGAGAGGTACGTGCTGTCGGAATCGAGTCCGCTCGTCAATCCCCGCAGCGCCCCGGTCATCACTTCCTCGAGGTCGGCGTCCTCGACGTAGTTCTCCGTGATGAGCGAGACGACGTCCTCGAAGATACGCAGGTGGCGGTAGGTGTCTTCGCGGGCGACGGCCTGACCCAGATAGCCGCCCACGAGCGTGAAAGCGACCACCGGCAGGGTGAGCAGCAGAAAGGCGAGGCGCGTGCGCGTAGACATGATAGCCACGCATTCTAGTCGATCGTTGGACAGGGCCGCTACCCGCCGCTACCCTGAATCGATGCGCACGCTGGGCATCGACGTAGGCGCACGCCGCATCGGGCTGGCGCTCAGCGACCCCTCGGGCACCCTGGCTACCCCGCTGCGCACGCTGCAGGCGCCCGGCCGGCTGGCCGCGCGGGTGGCGCAGGTCAGCGGCGAGATCGACCGGCTGGCTGCCGAGGAGCCCGGACTCCGGGGGATCGTCGTCGGCCTGCCGCTGGACCTCGAGGGCCGCCCGGGCCGGGAAACCGCGCGGGTTACCGCGTTCGTGGCGGCGCTGCGCCGCCGCACCCCGCTGCCGATCGCGTTGCAGGACGAGCGGCTCAGCAGCCGCGAGGCGGAGCGCAGGCTTGCGCTCCGCGAGCCGGACTGGCGCCGCCGGAAGCGGCGGCTGGACGCCGCCGCCGCTGCCGTCATTCTGCAAGACTACCTGGACGATGCCCCACGGACCGCCGGCGGAGGCGGGACGGGGTGATGCTGCGCCGGCTCCTGGCGGTCGCGCTCCTGCTCGTCGGCCTCGCCGCGGCCGGGGCCGCGGCGCTGGTCAGCGAGTGGACACGGCGTCTGGAGGCGCCGTACCGGGGCTACGCCGGGGACGAGGTCTTCGTCGACGTGGAGCCGGGCAACTCGACGCGGACGATCGCGGCGCGCCTGGCCGCGGCCGGCGTCGTGCGCGACGAGCTCACCTTCCGTCTCGCGGCGTGGCGCACCGGGCGCGACCGGGAGCTCAAGGCCGGCGAGTACCGCTTCGACCGGCCGCTGTCGGCGCTGGAGGTGGTCGACAAGGTCGCCCGCGGCCAGGTGCACCTGCGCTCGATCACCTTTCCGGAAGGCTTGACGATCGGGCAGATGGCGGAGGTCTTCGAGACGGCGGGGTTCGGCGCCGCCGGCGCGTTCGAGTCGGCGGCGGCGCGGGCAGTGCTGGTCGCAGACCTGGATCCCGACGCGGTGAACCTCGAGGGCTATCTGTTTCCGGAAACGTACGCGCTGCAGCGCGAGGCCACGGCCCGCGACCTGGTCGCCGCGATGGTGGCCCAGTTCCGGACCGAGTTCGACGAGGAGCTGCGCGCGCGCGCCGCCGAGCTGCAGTTGAGCGTGCGAGACGTGGTGACGCTCGCCTCGATCATCGAGAAGGAGACGGGCGCGGCGGCGGAGCACGCGCTCGTCTCGGCGGTGTTCAACAATCGGTTGCGCATCGGGATGCCCCTCCAGAGCGACCCGACGGTGATCTACGCGCTCGAGCGCGCGGCGCTGTACGACGGCAACCTGACGCGCGCCAACCTGCAGTTCGACTCGCCCTACAACACCTACCGCTACGGCGGACTGCCGCCTGGCCCGATCGCGGCGCCGGGCCGGGCCGTGCTGCGGGCCACGCTGGCGCCGGCCGACGTGAGCTACCTGTACTTCGTCAGCCGCAACGACGGCACCCACGCCTTCGCCGATACGCTGCGCGAGCACAACCGCAACGTCCGCGAGTTCCAGGTGGAGTACTTCCGGCGCCGCCGGGCGGGACGCTAGTCTAGTCGCGCCAGCCGTCGACCTCGGTGTAGAAGAGCGGCGTGGCGTCCCGGCCGGTCGCTAGGTTGTGCTCGATCACGGTCCGCGCGCGCGCAGCGGCCCCTGCGTCCGCGTCCTGGCGCGGCACCCGCTCGAACAGGATCCCGCCGAACGCCAGATACGCCGCGGCCAGCGTCAGCAGGACGTTGAACGCCTGGCCGGTGACGTAGAGCTGAATGGGCCGCCCGCCGGCAGTGTGGCGGGCGAGGTCGCGGAAGCTGGACTCGAGGCCGATGCTCACGAACGCCAGGCAGAAGAGCCAGCCGCGCACGTCGGAGGTCAGGTCGAGCACCTCGTCGACGCGCGTCTCCCCGAGGGCGGGCGTGAGCACGAACGAGAAGAGCAGCGACGCGCCGAGGAAGCCGATGATGAATTTCGGCAGGCGGTGCCAGATCTCCATCGCCTCCGGCTTGCGTGCCCCGTCGGCCTCGATCCGCGTCACCCAGAAGACCGCCACGAGGAAGGCGACCAGGCCGATCAGCGTGTTCTGAATCATCTTCACCACCGCGGCGATCTGCTCGGCCTGCTCGCCGAGCAGGGCGCCGGCGGCGACGACCGCCCCGGTGGCGTCGACCGTGCCGCCGATCCAGGCTGCGCCGACTACCGGGTCCATGCCGGAGGCCCGGATGCCCAGCGGCATGACGATCATCATCACCACCGTGAAGATGAGCGACATGCCGACGGCCAGCGTCAGCTCCTGCTTGTGGGCCCGCGCGGCCGCCGCGACCGCGATGGCGGCCGAGACGCCGCAGACGGACGTGGCCGCGGCGATGACCATCACCAGCGACCGGCTCCCGATCTTCAGGAACCGCACGCCGAAGCGGTACATGAAGACGATGACGAGCGGCGTGACCAGCCAGGCGACGAAGAGCCCCGGCAGGCCGAGGCTGAGGATGTTGCCGAACAGGATCTCCGCGCCCAGCAGCACCAGGCCGGTCTTGATGTACAGCTCGCCGCGCAGGGCGGGGCGCAGCCACGCCGGCGTCCCGCGCGTGTTGGCGATGACCAGGCCGATGATCAGCGCCCAGAAGGCGTAGCCGAAGCCCGCCGCGCGCACGCCCACCTGATTGGCCAGCGTGTAGGACGCGACGGCGAGGAGGAACAGCGGAACGAAGGCGGCGGCCTGGCGCCGTCCCTCGCGCGACATGACCTGGACGGCCGCGGCGGTCAGGACCAGCAGGCCGAGGCCCAGCCCCAGCAGGCCCGCCACGCGCCCGGCGAACGCCTCCGTCGGCAGCGTGGTCCAGCGCCCCACGCCCGGCACGGCGTCGACGAAGCCCACGGCCACGGCGGCCATGACGAGGCCGCCCAACCAGACGGCCCACCAGTCTTCCGCCGCGACGAGCGGGTTCCTGGCGTTCTTCGCGGTGTCGCTCATCCCAGGGCGAGCTGCGTGGCGCCGAGGATGCGGCGGCCGGTCGGCTCCTGGAGGAACACCACGAGCCGGAGATGCTCGCGCCGCCAGGTCGACCGCAGCCGCACGCGGCCCTCGACCGCATAGCTGGCGCGCGTCGGCCGGGGCAGGGACCCGAGCCACGTCAGGCTCCGGACGACCCCGGTGTAGGTCAGCGTCCGCGAGGCGTTCTCGCCGCGCGTGATCGCGGTGGTGATCGGGCTCTCGGTCACGGCGACCCAGACGTCCGGCGCCTCGGTCGTGGGCGGCACCTGCTCGACGACGCCGTCGATCCGGATGGTGCCCTCGGCGAGGCCTGTCGCCTCGATCGCCAGCGTCGCCTTCGGCGCCTTGCGCGCCGCGACGATCGCTTCGCGAGCGGTGATGGGGCGGCTGCCGACGAACGCCGTCCGGCCGTCGACCACCATCATCGGCGTGTACATGTGCTCGGCGCCCAGCGCCTCGACGTAGACTCGCTGGCGCGAGCTGAACTGCCCGGACGAGTACGGATCCTTCCAGCCGAGGCGGTTCCAGTAGTCGACGTGCTCGCTGAGGACGATGACCTGCGCGCCGTTGACCGGCTGATTGCGCTCCAGCGAGCGGAGCAGATCGTCGGCCGGCGGGCAGCTCGAGCAGCCCTGCGACGTGAACAGCTCGACGATGACGGGGGTCAACGCGTCGTCGCCCGCGGCGGGCACGGCCCGCTGCGAGATCGCCAGGACGACCGCGACCGCGAGGAGCACCGACGTCGCCGCAAGAAAAGTTCTGCGCATGATATTTGCTCCGATCCTATACTAGTGCCCTTGAAATTCCAGTCCAAAAGGATAGTGAGGAGCAACATGTCCAGACACTCGATCGCAGCCGCGCTGCTGGCCGCGGCCGTCCTGACGCTCGCCGGCGCGGGCGCCGCGCAGGCCCAGTTGAGCCCCACCAGCTCGTTTCTCGCCACGCTCGACAACGTCTACCGCGTGGTTCCCAACGTGACGTATCACGAGGCGAGCGGCGTGGAGAGCAAGCTCGACCTCTACGTGCGGCGGAACTCGGACAGCCCGGCGCCGGTGCTGCTGATGATCCATGGCGGCGGCTGGGTGGGCGGCCAGAAGGAGACCTACACCATGCGGCTGCTGCCCTATCTCGAGATGGGGTTCGCCGTCGTCAACGTGGGGTACCGCCTGGCCGACGTCGCGCTCGCGCCCGCCGCGGTGGAGGACTGCCTGTGCGCGCTGCGCTGGATCGCGCGGAACGCCGAGCAGTACGGCCTGGATGCGTCGCGCGTGGTCGTGACCGGGATGTCCGCTGGCGGCCATCTGTCGCTGACCACCGGCATGATTCCGTCCGCGGCCGGTCTCGACCGGCAGTGCGCGGCGCGCGCCTTCTCGGGGCCGCGCCCCGCGGATCCGGCCACCGTGGTCGCCATCGTCAACTGGTACGGCATCACGGACGTCGTCGACATGCTCGACGGCCCGAACGTCAAGGGCTACGCGGTGGAGTGGCTCGGCAGCCTGCCGAACCGCGTGGAGGTCGCCTCCCGCGTGTCGCCCGTCAACTACGTGCGGGAGGGGCTGCCGCCGATCCTGACGATTCACGGCGACGACGATCCGATCGTGCCGTACGAGCACGCGGTGCGGCTCAAGGACAGGCTCGACGCCGTCGGCGCGGCCAACGAGCTGCACACGGTGCCCGGCGGCGGCCACGGCGGCTTCGACGACGAGGAGACGCTCGCGATCTACGAGAAGATCTTCGACTTCCTCGCCAGGCACGGGCTGCCGGCACGCAGCGCGACGAACCAGCAGAACTGACGCCGGGCCATGACCAGGCAACCGCGGCGGCGCACGCGTTGGCGATTGCCCGCGTGCGCCGCGCTGGTGGCGGCCGCCGTGGCCGCCGCCCCGGCGTTCCAGGCAGGCAGCGCGGAGCATCCGGCGCTCGACGCGGCGTTCGCCGCGTTCTGGGCGGCGGAGTCCGAGCAGGCCGTGGCGAGCGCCGTCGACGCCATCCTCGCGCTCGATCCGGCGCCCGACGCGGTCCGCTCGCGGCTGCGCGCCGGCCGCGAGTACGCCGCCGACGCGCCGACCGGCCGCCAGGTGCGCAGCCGGCGCAACCGCAACGGGCTCGAGCACGAGTACGTGCTGCAGGTGCCCGCCGCGTACGACCCCCGCACGCCGCATCCGTTGCGCATCTATCTGCACGGCGGCGTCATGCGCCCGCGGCCGGCGGACGGCGCGTGGTGGCGGAGCGAGGAGCGCTGGCTGCGGGACGACGCCATCGTCGTGGCGCCCGCCTCCTGGAACGAGTCGGTCTGGTGGCAGCGGAGCCAGATCGAGAACCTCGCGGGCCTGCTCGGCGATCTCAAGCGGACCTACAACATCGACGAGAACCGCGCGTACCTCATGGGCGTCTCGGACGGGGCGACGGGCGCCTACTACCACGCCTTCAAGGCCACGACGCCCTGGGCCGGCTTCCTGCTCTTCATCGGCCATCCGGCCGTGCTCGCCAATCCGAGCACGGGCGTCGACGGCGAGATGCACGTGGCGAACCTGCGCGGCAAACCGCTGTTCGTCGTCAACGGCGCGCACGACCGCCTCTACCCGGCCGCCGTGGTCGAGCCGTACGTCCGGTTGTTTGCCGAGGCCGGCATCGAGGTGGAGTTTCGCCCGCAGCCCGACGCCGGCCACGATCTGAGCTGGTGGGACGCGGAGGTCGAGCACGTGGAGGCCTTCTTCGCGGCCACGCGCCGCGAGCCGCTCCCGGACGAGCTGACGTGGGAAACGGAGACGACGCGGGAGTTCAACCGCGCGCACTGGCTCGTCGTCGACGAGCTCGGCACCGTGGAGGGCGAGAGCGCCCTAGCTGCGTTCGACCGCGTGACGGTGCCCGGACCGCGCCGGCCGCTCGGCATCAACACCGTCGGCGAGCTGCCGGACGGGGCCGGGCTCGTGCTGGTCGAGGTGGGGACCGGCTCGCTGGCCGAGGATGCCGGCATCGAGCCGGGCGACGTGCTCCTGGACATGGGCGGGGCTCCCACGCGGACGGCCGAGGCGGCGCGGGACGCCATTCTCCGCATCCGGCCCGGCCAGGATCTGCCGGTGACCGTCGAGCGCGCAGGCGCACCCGTGCGGCTGACGCTGCGCTTTCCGGCGACGCAGCCGGGCGAGTCGCGGCTCGCCTTCTCCCACAGCCAGCCATCCGGCCGGGTCGAGCTGCGGCGCGACGGCAACACGGTCAGCGCGGCGACGCGCGGCGTGCGCCGCTTCACGCTGCTGCTCTCGGCGGACCAGTTCGACCTCTCCCGGCCGGTCCGCGTCATCACCAACGGCGTCGTGGCCCATGACGGCATGGTGACCCCGGACGCCGCGACGTTGCTGCGGTGGGCCGCCGTCGATTGGGACCGAACCGCGCTGTTCAGCGCAGAGCTGGAAATCGAGGTCGTCCCGCGTTAGGAGCCCGCGCCGTACACGCGCGAGCTCCGCAAGGCGCGCACGGCGCGCCTCGGCGGGAGCGGCGCGGGGCTGTGGGGTCCCCGCAAGCGGACGCCGGGGGTTCGGGGCGCAGCCCCGTCTGATATCTGATAGAAGCTGCACGGCATGGAGAACGCTCTCGCCGCCCGGGTGCGCGCGCGCGTTGCGGACCTGGACTCGCAAGGGTTGCTTCGGACGCTGCGGCCCCCGGCCGGCATCGACCTCTCTTCCAACGACTACCTGGGCCTGGCGACCCACCCGCGCCTGACGGCCCGTCTGGCCGAGGCGGTCGAGCAGGACGGCTGCGGCAGCACCGGCTCACGGCTGCTGCGGGGTCACCGGGAGCGGTTCGCGGCCATCGAGCGGCGCTTCGCCGCGTTCAAGGGCACCGAGCGCACCCTGTACTTCTCGAGCGGCTATCTGGCCAACCTCGCGGTGCTCGCGACGTTGCCGGAAGCCGGGGACGTCATCTACTCGGACGAGCGCAACCACGCGAGCATCATCGACGGGGTGCGGCTGTCGCGGGCCGCCCGGGTCATCGTGCCCCATGGCGACGTCGGGGCGCTCGAGCGCCGGCTGGCCGGGCACGACGCGGCCGGCGAGCGGTTCGTGGTGATCGAATCGCTGTTCAGCATGGACGGGGACATCGCGCCGCTCGCCGACTACGCCGCCGTCTGCCGGCGCCACGGCGCGCTGCTGCTGGTGGACGAGGCGCACGCCGTCGGGATCTACGGACCGGACGGCAGCGGGCTCGTCCGGGACAGCGGCGCCGACGACGACGTGCTCGTGTCGATCAACACGGCCGGCAAGGCGCTGGGCGTGGCCGGCGCGTTCGTGGCGGGGCCGGCCTGGGCCATCGACTACCTGCAGCAGCGGGCGCGGCCGTTCGTGTTCTCGACCGCGCCGCCGCCCGCCCTCGCCGCGGCGCTCGCCGCGGCGCTCGACGTGCTGGCGGCCGAGCCCGAGCGCCGCGCGACGCTCCGCGCCCGCGTCCGCTTCCTCCGTGCGCGGCTCGCGCGGGCCGGCCTCGCGCGCGCCGCCGGCACGTCGCAGATCGTGCCGATCGTCGTGGGCGCGAACGAGGCGGCGGTTGCGCTGGCGGCGGGCCTGCAGCGGCGGGGCTTCGACGTGCGCGCCATCCGGCCGCCGACCGTCCCCCCCGGCACGGCCCGCCTGCGGGTCGCCGTGAACGCGCAGCTCTCCGAGGACGACCTCGAACGGTTCGTCGCCGCCCTCGGGCAGGGCCTGAAGGAGATCGAGCCGTGCTCCGCGGCCTGTTCGTGACCGGCACCGACACGGGTGTGGGCAAGACCGTCGTCGCGGCCGCCCTGCTGCACCGCTACGGCGGGGGGGCGGCGCCGCTGCGGTACTGGAAGCCGATCCAGACCGGCACGCGGCTGGACGACGACACGGCCGAGGTGCGGCGGCTGACCGCGGGCGTCGGCGTCGAGGTCGTCGACGAGGGCGTCCGGCTCGCCGAGCCGGTGTCGCCGCACCTGGCCGCCGCGCTGGCCGGCACCGAGATCGACCTGGCGCCGCTGGTGGCTCGCCGCACCGGGGGAGCGGCCGCGGGCGCCT
>CBDBNA010000002.1:0-161770 GCA_965207695.1 Dehalococcoidia bacterium
GGAGCGCATCTTCTCGCTGCGCGACGACTTCGGCCAGTGGGACCCGAAGAATCAGCGGCCCGAGGTCTGGACGCTCTACAACGCGCGCCACCGCCGCGGCGAGCACATGCGCGTCTTCCCGCTCTCCAACTGGACCGAGCTCGACATCTGGGAGTACATCCACGCCGAGGGGCTGGAGCTGCCGCCGCTCTACTTCGCGCACGAGCGCGAGGTCTTCCGCCGCGACGGGATGCTGTACGCGGTGGGGCCGCACGTGACCCTGCTGCCGCGCGAGGTCCCCTTCCGCACGCGGGTGCGCTACCGCACCGTGGGCGACATGACCTGCACGGCGGCGGTGCCCTCGGAGGCGACGACACTGACCGCGGTCGTGAGCGAGATCGCGGCGACCCGGATCACCGAGCGCGGCGAGACGCGCGCCGACGATCGCATCTCGGAGACGGGCATGGAGGACCGCAAGCGTGAGGGCTACTTCTAGCCCCGTCGGCGGCGGCCCCTCCGGCGCGGCGGCCGGCCCGGCGAACGGCGGCGGCTCGGACCGCTACGGCGCATCGGACCTGCTGCGCTTCTCGACCGCCGGCTCGGTGGACGACGGCAAGAGCACGCTCATCGGGCGGCTGCTGTACGACGCCAAGCAGACTTTCGACGACCAGTGGGAGGCAATCGAGCGGACGAGCAAGGCGCGCGGCGACGCCGGGGTCGATCTGGCGCTGCTGACGGACGGGCTGCGCGCCGAGCGCGAGCAGGGCATCACGATCGACGTGGCCTATCGCTACTTCCAGACGCCGCGCCGCAAGTTCATCCTCGCCGACACGCCGGGGCACGTTCAGTACACGCGCAACATGGTCACCGGCGCGTCGACGGCCGACCTGGCGCTGATCCTCGTCGACGCGCGCCACGGACTGGTCGAGCAGACGCGGCGTCACGCCTCGCTGGCCACGCTGCTGGGCATCCCGCACCTGGTGCTGTGCGTGAACAAGATGGACCTCGTGGGCTACGAACAGGCCGTCTTCGAGCGCATCCGGGACGACTTCGCCGACTTCACAGCCAAGCTGCGCGCGACGCACGGGCGGGAGATCGACCTGAGCGCGATCCCCATCTCGGCGCTGGTCGGCGACAACGTGGTCGAGCGGTCCGAGGCGACGCCCTGGTACGACGGGCCGGCGCTGCTCGACTACCTGGAGTCGGTCGAGGTGGCCTGGGACCACAACCTCGAAGACGGCCGTCTGCCCGTGCAGTACGTGATCCGGCCGCTGGGCTCCGACTACCGCGGCTACGCGGGCGTCGTCGCGGGGGGCATCCTGCGGCCGGGCGACCCGGTGACGGTGCTGCCCTCGGGGCTGGAGAGCACGATCCGCGGCGTGCAGGTCGGCGGCGACGAGGTCGAGTCGGCGCGGCCGCCGCTGTCGGTCACCGTCACCCTGTCCGACGCCCTCGACATCTCGCGCGGCGACCTGATCTGCCACAGCGCCAGCCGTCCGGCCGCGCGGGGGGAGTTCGACGCGATGATCTGCTGGATGTCCGAGGCGGGCCGGCTCGAGCCGGGGCGGCGCCTGGGCATCAAGCACACGACGCGGACGGCGCGGGCGGTGGTGGACTCGATCGTGCACCGGCTCGACGTGAACTCGCTCCAGCCCGAGCCGGGCGTCGAGGCGCTGGCGCTGAACGACATCGGGCGCGTGCGCCTGCGCTGCACCACGCCGCTCTTCCCCGACCCCTACGCGCGCAACCGCGTGACCGGCAGCTTCATCCTGATCGACGAGGCGACGTCGAACACCGTCGCGGCGGGGATGGTCCTGGCCGAACCGTCGTAACCGCCGCGCGGCGGCTTGGCTAGACTGCCCGGGAGGAGTCGCCATGCCAGTGGAGCAAACCACCGACGTCGGCGCGCCCGGCCCGGTGGGTCTCAACCACATCGTGCTCAACGTCCGCGACCTGGATCGCGCGCACGCGTTCTGGACCGACGTGATGGGCTTCCGCCACGTCGCGGAACTGGACCCGTCGCGCGACCGGCGGATGCGCTTCTACGCCGGCCGCGGCGGCAACCACCACGACCTGGCGCTGATGCAGCTGCCCGAAGGCTCCGACGCGGAGGCGGCGGAGACGCCGCGGGCGGGGCTGAACCACCTGGCGGTGGAGTACGGCGATCAGGCGTCGTGGCTGGCGCAGTTGCGGCGCCTGCAGGCCGCCGGGGTCGAGTTCGGCAGTCGGGTCAACCACGGCACCAGCCACAGCGTCTACATCGAGGATCCGGACGGGCACGGCGTGGAGCTGATGTACTCGCTGCCGGCCGAGCAGTGGCGGGGCGACGTCGGCGCGGCGCTGAACCACCTCGACGTGCTACCCCGCGAGGGCGAGGCCGCCCTCGCCGACCCGGAGACGCCGCGCTTCGGCTAGCGGCCGGTGCGTCAGTGGCGGGGGCCGCGACGGCCCGGGACGGGGTCGCTCTCGTCGATCTCTCGCAGACCGCCCGGCTCCTCCCGGATCACGGCTTGGAAGAGGCCCAACTCGGGCGGGCCTGCCAGCACGCCGGCCAGCGAGCCCTGCGCGTGGCCCTTGCGGAAAGCCTCCGACCGGGTCCAGGTCTCGAAGGCGGCGCGGTCGCGCCAGATGGTGTGGCTGACGTAGTCACCCTCCTCGTCGCCGCGCAGCAGCGCGAACTGCACCAAGCCGGGCACCTCCTGCAGGTAGGTCTCGCGCTCCTTCCAGATGCGCTCCCAATCGCGCTCGCGCGCGGGCACGACCCGGAATCGGTTCATGGCGACGAACATCGCACGGTCCTTTCGCCGGCTGCGGCCGACCGTCGTGGCGTACCCCGCGGCGCGCGGCAGCCGACCGGATTTCGGGTCACCGCCGGCCGGCTTCGCGGATCCGATCGCGCAGCCGGTCGAAGTAGTCCGCATCGGCCGTGACCGCCGGCGGCGAGGCCGCGCCTTCGAGGAGCAGGTCGCGCAGGCGCTTCCGGGCGGCAGCGTCTTCGGAATTGGACATCAGGCGGCGTCTCCAGGCTCGGCCTGCAGGGCCGCCTGCGCACCGACCCCCGCCAGATGCCCGATGTAGA
This sequence comes from Dehalococcoidia bacterium, assembly GCA_965207695.1. GTDB lineage: Bacteria > Chloroflexota > Dehalococcoidia > Bin125 > Bin125 > TK10-74A. The sequence goes on from CBDBNA010000002.1 coordinate 3,059, forward strand.
TCGGCACCAGCGGCAGCACGCAGGGCGACAGGAAGGAGAGGAAGCCGGCCAGGAAGGCGACACCGACGCCGAAGACGCCGCCAACGCCGCCGATCGACCCGCCCGCCTCCTCGGCGGCGGTCGGCACGAAGGTGAAGCTGTCGTTGAGGACGCGGACGTTGTCGAGCAGGATCAGCATGCCCATGAAAATGATCAGCACGCCGCTGGCGATGGAGATGAGCGCCATGTACGGGCCCAGCTTGCGCAGCAGCGCCGCCGACGAGCCCAGCGCGGCCCCGGTGATGAGGAAGGGGATGCCCAGGCCGGCGGCGTAGAAGAGCAGCAGCAGGGCGCCGTGCGCGACGGAGGCGCCGTCGGCGGCGAGCGTGAGGATGCCGGCCAACACCGGCCCCACGCACGGCGTCCAGCCCAGCGAGAAGGCGCCGCCGACGATGAGGGAGTGGCCGTAGCGGCGCAGTCGGCCTCGGGGCGCGGCCGGCGGCGGAGCCGGACCGTCGGTGGATGAGGGGCCGCCGAGCTGGTAGGTGCGCAGCAGGAAGGGGATCGTGATCAGGCCGGTGAGGTGCAGCCCCAGCACGACGAGCGCCGCCCCGGCCACGCGCTGGAACCAGATCATCTGCTCCTGCAGCGCGAAGCCCACCACCCCCAGCGACGCCCCCATGACCACGAAGACGGCCGAGAAGCCGGCCACGAAGGCCGCCGCGTGGGCGAAGGTCGCCCGGCGGGGCGGATCGGCGAAGGGGGCGGGCGCGACGATCGGCGCGGTGGCCATGCACCTATCGTAGTCGAGGCGCGGGCGCGCCGAGGCGAGGGGCAGGGCATCGTGGCCGAGGCGACGCTGAGCGTGATCATCCCGGCGCTCGACGAGGCGGAGACGATCGCGGGCGCGATCGCCAGCGCCTTCGCGGCCGGCGCCGACGAGGTGGTCGTCAGCGACGGCGGCTCGCGCGACGCGACCGTACGGATCGCCGAGTCGCGCGGCGCGCGGGTGGTCGCGGGCGCGCGGGGGCGGGGGCCGCAACTCAACCGCGGGGCGGCGGCGGCGAGCGGCCGCATCTACTGTTTCCTGCACGCCGACGCCCGCCTGCACCCCGGCTCGGGTCGGGCGATGCGAGCCGCGCTCCGCGATCCCCGCGTCGTCGGCGGGAACCACCGCGCCGACTTCGGGCGCGGCGCGAACGGCCGCGTACTGGCCGCGCTCTACCACGTCATGCGGCCGTTTCGCGTCTACTACGGCGACTCGGCGCTCTTCTGCCGGGCCGACGCCTTCGCGGCCAGCGGCGGCTTCCCCCCGTACCCGCTGATGGAGGACTTGGCCTTCGTGCGCCGGCTGCACCGCCTGGGGCGGATGGCCTATCTGCCCACGCCCGTCTTCGCCTCGGCGCGGCGCTGGGAGCGGGGCGGGGTCGCGCGGACGTGGGCGTCGTGGGTCGTGATCCAGGTCGGCTACTGGCTCGGCGTCCCGCCCCAGCGGCTGGCCCGGCTCTACCGGCACATCCGCTGATGCCGGGCCCCGCCGTCGGCATCCTGACGCGCGCGCCGGCGCCCGGCCGGACCAAGACCCGGCTCGCCCGCACGATCGGCGACGCCGCCGCCGTGTCGCTGGCGACGGCGATGCTGCAGGACGCGGTTGAGGCCGTGCGCGCCGGACCCTGGCGCACGGTCGTCTTCGTCGAGCCGGGCGCGGCGGTGGACGCGGTGCGGTCCCTGACGGGCCACGCCGACGCCCTGCCGCAGGGCGAGGGCGACATCGGAGCGCGCATGCGGGCGGCAGCGATGGTGCTGTTCGACGCGGGGCGGGGGCCGGTCGTGCTGGTGGGGACCGACATCCCGTCCTTGGGCGCGGCGCAGGTTGAGGCGGCGCTGGACGCGCTGGCGGACGGATCGAACGTCGTGTTCGGGCCGGCCGCCGACGGGGGCTACTACCTGCTGGCGCTGCGCTGCCTGCGCGACGACCACGAGGGGGCGCTGTTCAGCCCCGCAATCCCCTGGGGCGGCCCCGGCGTGCTCGCCCGATCCGAGGCGGCGGCCGACGCGGCAGGCCTGCGCCGCGCCCGCATCGAGACGCTGCGCGACATCGACACCGCCGCCGACCTCGCGGCCCTGCGGACGCGCATCGGTGAGCCGGGGGTCGCCGGGCCGCGCACCACGGCCGTCGTGCGGTCGCTCGCGCCGCGCTAGTCGCGATTGAGTGCGGCGCGCACTAATCGGTAGAGAGTGCGTCCCGCACTAATCGGTAGAAAGTGCGTCCCGCACTACGGGCCAGTTGCGGGCGACGGCGGGGGTGGGGCGCTCGGCGGGCGGCGGCCCCGGGGCGTAGAAGGAGTCGCCGGGGGCGGTGAACAGCTCGACGAGGATGGGGCCGTCTCGGGCCAGCAGGTCGTCGAGCTCGGCGTCGAAGGCCTCCACGTCGTCGAAGCGGGCAGCGTGGGCGTAGCCGGCCTCGCGCGCCATGCCGGCGAAGGAGAGCCGGCCCTCGCCGGGGATCGGCTGCGCGCCGCTGGTCTCGTAGATGCCGTTGTGCATCACGACGTGCAGGAAGTTGGCCGGGGCGGCGTGGGCGATCGTGGCGAGCGAGCCCAGCTGCATCAGCAGCGACCCGTCGCCGTCGATGACCCAGACGGGCACGTCGGGCCGCGCCAGCGCGACGCCCAGCGCGTAGGTCGACGCGCCGCCCATGAAGCCGAGGTTGAACAGGTTGCGGTCGCTGGGGGAGCGCTGCCGCCACGGTCCCAGCGCGGTCATGGCAGAGACGACGACCTGGTCGGTGCGGCGCCGGGCCAGCACGTCCAGCGCGGCGTCGCGGGTCATGCGGCGTTCGGGGGCGTCGTCGGGCATCGCTAGCAGGTCTCCGCGCCGAGCAGCAGCGCGACGGGGCCGCCGCGCGCCTCGGCCTCGGCGTAGGCCGCGACGAGGTGGGGCAGGTCGGCCGGGCCGTCGATGAGGTGGTGCGGGATCTCCAGCGCGTCGAGCAGCGGCCCGGCCAGCCGCACCATCGAGCCGAAGTCGTCGCCGGGCGCCTTGGCGGGGTCGCGGCCCAGCAGGCCGGCCAGCAGCACGATGGGGAAGGCCCCGTCGATGCCGAGCCCGCGCAGGTTGTTGACGCAGGCGTAGAGCCCGGCGTGCTGGATCTGCAGCAGCGGCCGCCGTCCACCCACGATCAGCCCGGCGCAGATGGCCGTCGCCTCGTCCTCGGTAGTGGCCTGGATGAAGCGCAGGTCGGCGTGCTCCTCGATCGCCGAGATGAGCGTGCGCTGATGCGTGTCGGGCACGGCGACGACGTCCTGCACCCCGGCGTCGAGCAGGGCCTGCAGGAGCGATGCGGCGGGAATCGACTGCGCGACCGTCGGCATCAGCGATCCTTCCGAGCGGGGCGAGGATAGCCGCAGCGGCGGCATGGGGCTGCTCATCGGCGCCGACACCCGCGCAAGCCGCCCGGCCGTAGAATCGTGCGGGAGCGCAGCCCGCATGAGCAGCGACGACTCGGACCACGCCGCGACGGACGGGACCGACGCGGCGTTCCCGCACGAGAATCCCAACCGGCCGCGCGAGTACCACGGCGCGCGCACGCTGGTCGTCGCCGTGCTGGTGCTGGCGGCGGTCGCGATCCCGCTCTGGCTCACCCTGGGCCGCGACGGGGAAAGCAGCCGCACGGGCGACCTGGGCCCGGCCCCGCGTCCCTCCTACCTGCTGCCCCCGAATCTGCCCGCCGACGCCCTCCCGCCCGACGACGCCGTCGGCCGGCTCGCGCCCGACTTCGAGCTGGAGACGCTTGACGGCGCGCGCTTCCGCCTGTCCGACTGGGCCGGACACCCCGTCGTGCTCAACTTCTGGGCCTCCTGGTGCGCGCCCTGCCGCCGCGAGGTGCCGGTGCTGATCCGGCTGCAGGACCGGTACCACGACGACGGGCTGATCATCGTGGGGGTGAACATCGAGGAGGCGCGCTCGCCGGCGCGGGACTTCGCGACCGAGTTCGGGATCAACTTCGCGCTGCCAATGGACTTCGACGGGAACGTGACGCGCGCCTACGGCATCGGCGCGCAACTGGGGCCGCCGCACACGATGTTCCTCGACGCCGACGGCGTGATCCGCGCCATCTTCCGCGGGCAGGCGCCCGACGCCGCCTTCGAGGAGGCGACGGCGGAGCTGATGGCGACGCTGGCGGCTCCTGTGGGGCCGGGCCTGCTGCCCGGACCGAAGGCGCTGCCCGCCAGGCTGCTGGCGGCGGCCGGCGACGAGGATCGGGTCGCGGCGCGGGTGGGATCGATCGCGCCCGAGATCGTGCTGGTCGACGCCGACGACCCCGCCCGTCGCTGGCGGCTGTCCGACCAGCGCGGGCGCGCCCTGCTGCTCGTCTTCGCCCGGCCGAACTGCACGCAGTGTGACGACGAGTTGCGCCGCGCGGTGGAGGCCGCGGCGGCGGCCGGGATCGCGGCGGCCGTGGTTCGCACGCCCGCGCCGTCGCTGGCCACGGCCGCGGCGTACGCCAGCCTCGTCTGGGAGCGCGACAGTGCGGCGCTGTTCGGGGCGGGGGCCAGCGTGGAGTACGTGCTGATCGACGCGGCCGGCGTGATCGAGGCGCTGCCCGCCGACGAGGACGCGCTGGCGGCGGCGCTCGCCGCGCGCGGGGGGCCGGGCTAGCCGCCGCCGAACTCCTCCTCGTCATCCATGTCGGCGGCCCATTCCTCGTTGAGGATCGTCTCGATGATGCGGTTCAGCAGCGGCCGCTGCTCGACGATGCCGATGACCTTGAGTTCGAACTCGTCGAAGACGGGCAGGTGGTGGACGCCCTCCACGGCGAGGCGCTGCACGGCGCAGCCGACGGGCTCTTCCTCGCCGATGATGACGGGGTCGGGCGTCATGATGTCGCGCACGATCAGGTCGGCGCCGGTCTCGCCGGGCTCAATGTGCATGACCGCGTCGCGCTCGGTGACGATGCCCAGCAGATCCTCCCCCCGCATGACCAGCACCGCGCGGACGTGGTGCTGCCGCATGCGGTGGATCGCGCGCTCCATCGTGTCGTCGGGGCCCACGGCGGCGAAGTGGTCGGTGGTGATCTCGCGGGTGGGCGTCTCCAGCAGCATCCGCTGGAGACGGTCCCGGGGCAGCAGGAACTCCGCGGTGGACGGGATCCAGTCGGAGTCTTCCCACGGATCTTCTTCGCTGATCGACGTGTAGTACCGCTTCGACCTCATGATGTTCCCGAATCGGTCGCAGTGCGGATCGCCGCCGGGATCGGAGAACGGAGCGCCATCAGCCACCCTCCCGGCTGCTGGGGTAGGTCAGCGACGGGGGCTGATTGAGGACGGACTCCGGCAGGGATTCGGCCAGGAAATTGAGGATGTCGCGGGCGCGGATGATGGCGCGCAGGGTGCCGTCGGGCTCGACCAAGGGCAGATGCCGCATCCGTTCGCGATCGATCAACTCCAGCGCGTCGTGGATGCTGGAGTCGGGCGTGACGGTGATCACCGGCGAGTTCATCACCAGGCCGATGTCGGTGTCGCCGCTGACGCCCTTCGAAAAGCACTTCTGCAGCATGTCCTGGTCGGTGAAGATGCCCACCATCGCGTCGCCGTCCATGACGGCCAGGCAGCGCGTCCGCTCTTGGCGGAGCAGCTGGGCCGCTTCGCCGAGCGGCGTGTCGCGTTGCACGCGCACCGGCCGCGCGCGGGCGAGGACGGAAACCGGGGTCTCAAGCACGGGCCGCCTCCGGTCCGGGTGTCAACTCCAATGCTTATGCATTGTACGGGGCGCGTCCAGCGGCACGGCCGATCGGCGGCCGGCGACGAAGCAATGCGATCGTGCGCGGCCGGCTAGACCAGGTCGATGCGCAGGGTGGGGTCGGGCGCGCCGGCGGGCGCCGCGCCGAAGCGGTCGCGCAGAACCTCGCGGCGGAAGCGGAAGATGCCGAGCAGCCGGCGGCGCACGAGCAGCGCGTGCAGCGGACGGCTGAACGGGTCGAGGGGGAGCGCGTAGTGCACCAGATCGCGCACCTCGGCGCCGCCGTCGATGGGGACGAACTCGTGCTCGTGATGCCAGAGGCGGTAGGGCCCGGCGCGCTGCTCGTCGACGAAGCGCCGCGGCGGGTCGGCCTGCGTGATCTCGGTGACCCAGCGCACGGGGATGCCGAACAGCGGCGAGACCTGGTAGGGCAGGAACAGGCCGGCGTAGATCGCGGCGGGCGGCGCGATGGTGATGCGGAAGTCGAGGTCGGGCGGCGTCAGGTCGGCCAGATGGATGGGGGTGGAGAAGAAGTCCCAGGCGGCGTCGCGGTCGATGGGAACGGCCTGGCGGGCTTCGAGCCGGTAGACGCGCACGTGGTCACTCCTTGGGGCAGGTCGGTGGGGAACGCTACCAGAGGTAGCCGAGCGCCAGCAGCACGCCGAGCAGCAGGTGCAGCTGCCCGGTGCGCTTGAGCACGTCGTTGAGGCCGCGCCCCTCGGCGCCACCCAGCACGGCGCGCAGCAGCAGCGCCGCCGCCGGCAGGACGAGCCAGGCCTGCATCGACCACCAGGGCATGAGCCCGGCGGCGGCGAAGATGGGGATCAGCGCCAGGGCGGCCAGCAGCAGGAACGCGTACTGCCCCCGCGCGAAGGTCGGGCCGAAGATGACGGCGAGGGTGCGCTTGCCGGCGCGCCGGTCGCTGGCGGCGTCGCGGAGGTTGTTGACGACGAGGATCGCGGTGACCGTGCAGGCGACGGGCATCGCGGCCGCGGCCGCCTCCCAGGTGAGCCGCTCGGCCTGCACGAAGTAGCTGCCCATCACCGCCACGACGCCGAAGAAGGCGAAGACGAACAGGTCGCCCAGGCCGTGGTAGCCATAGGGCCAGGGCCCGCCCGTGTAGAGATAGCCCGCGACGATCGACGCCACGCCCACGGCCAGCACGGGCCAGCCCGCCGCCAGGATGAGGTAGACGCCGCATCCGGCGGCCAGGGCGAAGCTGAGCGCCGTCGCGATCGCCATGGCGCGGCCGCTGACCAGCCCCGCCTGCGTGGCACGCGTGGGGCCCAGGCGGGCGGCGTCGTCGGCGCCGCGCTGGAAGTCGGCGCGGTCGTTGGCGTAATTCGCGCCGATCTGAATGAAGATCGCGCCCAGCAGCGCCGCCAGGAACGGCCCGAGGCGGAAGTCCACCGCGACGGTCGCGGCGGCGCTGCCGACCAGCACCGGCGCGACGGCGGCGGGCAGCGTGGCGGGGCGGGCGGCGAGCAGCCAGACGCGGGGGCCCGGCGCGGCGATCGCGGCCGTGGGCACGGGCGCGGCCTAGGGGAAGCGCGTGAACTGGCTGAAGTCGGGCTTGCGCTTCTCGACGAAGGCGTTGCGGCCCTCCTTGGCCTCGTCGGTGAGGTAGTAGAGCAGCGTCGCGTCGCCGGCGAGCTGCTGGATGCCGGCCAAGCCGTCGGTGTCGGCGTTGAAGGAGGCCTTCAGGAAACGCAGCGCCGTGGGGCTCATCTGCAGCATCTCCCGGCACCACTGCACGGTCTCCGCCTCCAATTGGTCGAGCGGCACGACGGTGTTGACCAGCCCCATGTCGAGCGCCTGCTGGGCGTCGTACTGGCGGCAGAGGTACCAGATCTCTCGCGCCTTCTTGTGGCCCACGATGCGCGCCAGCAGCGTCGCGCCGTAGCCGCCGTCGAAGCTGCCGACCTTGGGGCCGGTCTGGCCGAAGCGGGCGTTGTCGGCGGCGATGGTGAGGTCGCAGACGACGTGCAGCACGTGCCCGCCGCCGATCGCGTAGCCGGCGACCATCGCCACGACCGGCTTGGGCAGCGTGCGGATCTGCCGCTGCAACTCCAGCACGTTGAGCCGCGGGACGCCGTCATCGCCGACGTAGCCGCCGTGCCCGCGGATGCGCTGGTCGCCGCCCGAGCAGAACGCCAGCGGGCCCTCGCCGGTGAGGATGATGACGCCCACGTCCTGGTCCTCGTGGGCGCGGGTGAACGCGTCCTTCAGCTCGAACAGGGTCTGCGGGCGGAAGGCGTTGCGCACGTGCGGCCGGTCGATGGTGATCTTGGCGATGCCCTCGGCCGTCTCGTAGCGGATGTCGCCGTAGTCGCCCGCGGCTTGCCAGTCGGGCAGGGCGGGCGGCGCGGTCTCAGTGGTCATCTCTTCAGTGGTCATGGCGGTCTCCAGACTCCTGTCCGTCTTCATTGTCGATCGGGCGGGGCGCGGGCTCGGCGCCGATGCTGCGCAGCAGCGTGCGGCGCAGGGTCTCGTGAATCTCGTCGAGCGAGCGCCGCCCGGCGCCGCCCGACCCGGCGGTCACGTAGCGCTGCAGCACCGCGTCGAGGGCGCCCATCCAGGCCTGCGCGACGACCGTCGTGTCCATCGGCGCGATCGCGCCGGCGGCGACGGCGTCGTCGAGTTGCTCGCGGATGAGGGAGATGAACTCGTCCTGGATGGCCGAGACGCGCGCGTTGAAGCGCGGCCCCGCGCCCGCCGCCTCGACGGCGAAGACGCGGGCCAGCGTGCGGTGCTTGGCGAGGATGCGCAGCAGCGTGCGCAGGGCGGCGTCGGCCTTGGCGACGGGGTCGGCCTCGGCGGCGATGGCGGCCTCGACCTTGCCTCGCAGCAGCCCGCCCGTGTGGTCGAGCAGGGCGAGCAGGATCGCTTCCTTGCCCGGGAAGTGGAAGTAGACGCCGCCTTTGGAGGTCTCCGCCTCGCGCGCGATCTCCTCGACGGCCGCGTCCCGGTAGCCGCGCCGGGAGATGACGTCGGCCGCGGCGCGGAGGATCTTCTGCTGTCGGCTGCGCGCGCGCGCCTGCTGTACGGGCATCGACGACTCGCGGGCGGCACCCGCCCCAAAACCGACCGGTCGGTCGGTTTTGTTACGCTACCAGCCGCCCTCGCGCGGTACAAACCCGGCGCGTCGCCGGGCCTCCCGGCCAGCGGCCGGGCCGCCACGGGGGGAGCACGGAGGGACGCATGACACCGACCGACCCATCCCCGTTGCGCCCCGCCCCCGGCGTCGAGGCGCCGCTGCCGCCGGCGGCGCGGACGGCGGAGGTGCGGTCGATGTTCTCGCAGATCGTCCCCCGCTACGACCTGATGAACCGGCTGATGACCGGCGGCATGGACGGGCCCTGGCGGCGGCGGGCGGTGCGGGCCGCGCTAGAGGGGACCGGGGCGCGGGGCGGCATCGTGCTGGACCTGGGGACCGGCACGGGCGACCTCGCCCGCGACCTGCGCCGCGCGGGAGTGGGGCGGGTCGTGGCGAGCGACTTCGCTCGGCCGATGCTGGTGGCCGGGCGCCGCAAGCCGGGCCTGCTCAACGACGCGGGCGTGCAATGGCTGCTGGGCGACGCCCTGCAACTGCCCTTCGCCGACGACTCCTTCGACGCGGTCACCAGCGGCTTCCTGCTGCGCAACCTCGGCGACCTGCCGGCCGCGTTCGCCGAAATGCTGCGCGTGCTGCGCCCCGGCGGCCGGGTGGTGGCGCTCGACATGACGCACCCGCCGCCGGGAGCGTGGGGAGCGCTGACCCGCCTGGGCGTCGAGCGGGTGGTGACGCCGCTGGCCGGCTGGGCCTCGGGCCGGCGGTCGGCCTACCGCTACCTGCGGCGATCGCTGGAGGGCCATCCCGACGCGGAGTCGATGGTCGCGCTGCTGCGGGCGGCGGGCGCGGCGGAGGCCGGCTACGAACGGATGGGATTGGGCGCCGTCGCGCTGCACAGCGCCCGCAAGGCGGGGAGCGATCGACGCGCTTAGCGCCGCCCAGGCTCCGGCGCGACCGCGTCCAGGATCGCGAGGGCGCGGTCGCCGGGGCCGCCCCGCGTCGCGCGAAGGCGCACGACGCGCCGGCCGCTGCCGCGGATCAGCCGCCCGCCCCAGCGGCTGCGCACACGGGCGTCCGTCGCCAGCCAGCCCGCGGCGTCGACCTGGAATCCCTCCGCGGTGAAGGCGGGGGCCAGGCGATCGGCCAGCATGGCGGGCTCGACGGCCGGGACGGCGGGGAGGTCGGTGACTTCGTTGAGCAGGAGTTGGACCGCGCAATCGGGCGCGGCGAGCGCCGCCAGGGGTTCGGCCAGGGCGGCGGGCGCGTCGTCGCCGGCGCCCAGCACGATCTCGAGCAGCCGCGCCCAGGGGAAGTTGATCGTGATCGCCCGGGCCAGTCCGGCCAACTCCGGCGGCGGCGCTTCGATCGCGGCCGCGACGTAGAGGCAGTTGACACGACCGCCGCGATCGGGCTTGCGGCGGGCGCGGCGCGCCTGCGAGGCCATCGCGTCCGCGTTCGGGTCGAGCCCCAGGCAGAGCGCGTCGGGGAACTCGCCTGCCAGCCGGTAGGAGAGCGCGCCGTCGCCCGCGCCGATGTCGAGCCAGCAGGTCGCGTAGCCGGAGGCGAGGCGCCGGAACTCCGCCGCCGCCATCGCCTGGCTCGTCTTGCCCGTCACGACGCGCATGGACGCCGGCTCAGCCGCCCTTGCCGAAGATCATCCGCCGCGCGACGGCCAGCGGCGACTGCGCACGCTGGAGGTCGCGCGGCAGGTGCGGCAGCAGGCCCGGCTCGCCGGCCGCCAGCCAGTCGTTCCAGCCGCGCAACTCGTCGAGGCTGGGGGCGCGGTCGGGGCCGCCGCGCAGGTGCTCCAGCGGTCGCCAGGGGCCGCCGCGGTCGGCGCGGGTCCAGACGGCGGCGCCGGCCTCCTGGCAGAGCGCCGCGCCGGCCGCCACGTCCCAGATGTGCAGGCCGTGGAAGACGCCCACCTGGAACGTGCCATCGGCGGTGAGGACCAACTCCGCGGCGCAACTGCCCAGCGTGCGCGCGGTGCCGAACTGATGCCGCCCGCGGCGGCCGTCGACGCCGGTCAGCCCGGCCGGCACGGAGCTGATCCGCGACCCCACGGGCAGACTCGTGACCTGGAAGCGGAACGCCTCGTCCTCGAAGAACGCGCCGCCGCCGCGGCGCGCGTGGTAGACCCCGGCGGCCGCGTGGCGCCCCGAGGGCAGGAAGACCGCCCCGACGACCGGCATGCCGCGCCACAGCACGCCGATCGAACAGCAGAAGATGCCCAGCCCGTTGATGAAGTTCGTCGTGCCGTCGAGCGGGTCGATGGCCCAGACGAAATCCGCGCCGGCGGCTCCGTGGTTGGTCCCCTCCTCGCCCAGCACGGCGTGATCGGGGAAGTCGCGCTTGACCCGCTCCAGCACCTGCGCCTCGACGGCGCGGTCGACCTCCGTGACGGGGTCGTCCTTGTGGCCGCCCTTGAACTCGACGTTCAGCGTGGAGCGGAAGCGGTCGAGGATGAGCGCGCCGCCCTCGCGGGCGATCGTGACGGCGGCGTCCTCGATCGGGCGCAGGGCGTCGGGGCCGGGGATCGTCGTGTCGCTGGGCACGACGCCATCGTAGGGACCGGCCGGGCGTCGCGCCGCGCCCAGGTCCCGCCGGGGGCGCGCGTCGCTACACTCGGCGGGAGCAGCCCGCCCGGACCAGGAGGAGCGCCATGCCCGACGCCGACCCCGCCCCGACCCGCGACGCCGCGCCCGAACCGCGCACGGAGGCCGACGGCGACCCCATGGACCTGATGGAGGACGAGGCGCCGCTGGCCGCCTCCGCCAGCGCGACCGCCGGCGCCGCCCGCACCCGCGCCGCGCTGCGCGGCGGCGACACCTGGGAGGAGGCCGCCGAGGCGATCATCGACGAGCTGGGCGGGCAGGGGCCCGTCGACCTGGCGATCGTCTTCGCCGACTCGCTGTTCGGCCACCACGGCCCGCTCAGCCGGCGGCTGCAGGAGGGCTTGCAGGCGCGGCACATCATCGGTTGCACGGGGCAGAGCGTGATCGGCAGCGGCGTCGAGGCGGAGGACGGCGCCGCGCTGTCGGTGCTGACGCTGGAGATGCCGGAGGCGGAGTTCACGCCGATCGCGGTGATCCCCGGCGTCACGACGGAGGACGACCTGGCCGGGTTGCAGTCGGCCGGCGCGGACACGTGGCTGATCTTCTCGGACCCGTTCAGCATCAACACCGACAACCTCGTGCGGGGGCTGCAAGGACGGCTGTCCGACATCGTGCTGCTGGGGGGGATGGCCTCGGCGCACAACCGCGACGTCGGCACGGCGCTCTTCCTCGACGGGAGGGCCTACGAGGAAGGCGCGGTGCTGCTGGGCGTCAAGGGGCTGCGCGTGCGTCCCATCGTCGCGCAGGGGGCGGAGCCGCTGGGCCGCCCGCTGACGATCACCGCCTGCGACCGCAACCTCGTGCAGGCGATCGGCTCACGGCCGGCCCTGGAGGTGCTCAAGGAAGTGCTGGGCGAACTCGACGACGCCACGCGCGAGCGGGTGGGCTACAACCTGCTCGTGGGCCTGGCGATGGACGAGTACCAGGAGGAGCACGGCCGCGGCGACTTCCTGATCCGCAACATCGTCGGCGTCGACCGGGAGGCGGGCGCGATCGCGATCAGCGCCGTGCCCCGCGTGGGCCAGACGTTCCAGTTCCAGTTCCGCGACGCCGACGCCGCCGACGACGACCTGCGCGCGCACTTGGCCGACGCGCGGGCGGCGATCGACGAGGGGGAGGTGGTGCTGGGGTCGGTGCTGTGCGCCTGCAACGGGCGCGGGCAGGGGCTGTTCGGCACGCCGCACCACGACGCGGCGGCGGTCGCCGAGGCGCTGGGGCCGATCCCGACGGCGGGGCTGTTCTGCAACGGGGAGATCGGGCCCGTGGGCGGCAGCAACTACCTGCACGGCTTCACGGCCAGCATCGCCCTGCTGACCGCGCCCGGCGCGGACGAGGGCCCGCCGGCGGGAGCCTAGCCGCCGGGGTCCGGGAGGCCGCCGACGAAGGCGGCGATCAGTTCCGCGACGCGGCCGGCCTGCTCGCGGACGAGGAAGTGGCCTGCGTCGGGCAACATCTCCAAGCGCGAGCCCGGCAGCCGGGCGTGGAGGTCGCGGGCGTTGGCGGGGGTGCCGAAACGGTCCTCCTCGGCGTAGATCAGCAGCGCCGGCGCCGTCGCGCGGCCCCAGTAGCTGGGACTGGGCGCGATGCGCATGTCGGGCCGGGCGGCGCGGACGCGCGGCGCGTTCCAGATGACGTCGCCCGTGGCGCGGAAGCCGTCGGGGTCGCGCCGGGCGTAGCCGGCCGCGCAGTAGAGGCGCGTCATGCGGTCGTCCCACGTCGCCCGGTCGGCCGCCTTGCGGGCCGCGGCCATCTCGCGCGGCCAGGCCGGGTCGATGTCGGGCGGGATCTGGCCGCCCGTGCCGCAGACCACGAGGCCGCGCAGCCGGTGCGGGTAGTCGCGGGCGAAGACCTGGGCGACGCGGCCGCCCCAGGCGTGCCCGGCGACGACCGCCTGCTCGATGCCGAGCGCTTGCAGCAGCGCGTCCACGTCGGCGGCGACGTCGAGCAGCGAGAAGCTGCCGGCGAAATCGCTGGCGCCGGCGTTGCGCTGGTCGAAGCGGATGACCCGCGCCCCCGCCGCCAGCCGCTCCGCGACGGGGCTCCAGAACGCGAGCGGCAGCGTCGCACCGTTGATCAGGACGATGGCCGGGCCGTCGCCCTCGACCTGGTAGGGGATGCGCACGGACGCGTCGCGCTGGAGGGTGGGCATGGGGCGCCCGGCTCAGCGCTGGCGGGGTGGGACCGCGCCGCCGGAGATCGCCGGGATGATGACGATCTCGTCGTGCTCCGCGATCGGCTCGACGAGGCCGGCCGCGACGATGCCGCCGTTCACCGCGATGGAGATCTCGGGCCGGATCTTGTTGCCCTCGACGAGGCGCGCCTTGACGCCCGGATAGCGGGCCTCCAGCTCGTTGATCACGCGGCGCAGGGTCGCGCCCTCGACCTCGATGCGGGCGGCGTCGCCCGTCAGCGGGCGCAGCAGCGGCGGCACGACGACGACGGCCATGGCGTCGCTCCCCCTTCGCTCCGCGGGACGCCGCCGGCGGGACGCTAGTCGTCGTCCGGCAGCGTGCGCTCCAGGATGCGCGTCGGCGACATGGGCAGCATGCGCATGCGCTCGCCGATCGCGTCGTAGATGGCCGCGTGCAGCGCCGGCGCGGGCGGAACGATGGGCACCTCGCCCACGCCGCGCACGCCGTAGGGGTGCCCGGGGTTGGGCACCTCGACGATGATCGTGTCGATCATCGGCAGGTCGAGCGCGGTGGGCATGCGGTAGTCGAGCAGGCTCGAGTTGACCATGCGGCCTTTCTCGTCCCAGATGTACTCCTCGTTGAGCGCCATGCCGATGCCCTGCGAGGCGCCACCCTGCATCTGCCCCTCGACGTAGGAGGGGTGGATGGCGGTGCCGGCGTCCTGGATGGCGGTGTAGCGCAGGATCTCGACCTTGCCGGTCTCCGGGTCGACCTCGACATCGACGATGTGGGTCGCGAAGGCGGGGCCGTGGCTGGTCTTCGAGACGTCGGCGCGGCCGACGATGCCGCCGCCGGTGTTGGGCAACTCGGCCGCCAACTCCTTGAAGCTGAACTCCTGGGCGGCGCCGTCCTCGTCGTTGGGGCCGCGGATGACGCCGTCGTCGCCGTAGCTCACGTCCTCGCCGGCGCAGTCCCAGATCGTCGCGGCGCGCTCCTCGAGCTGGCGGCGGATGTCCATCGCGCACTCGTAGGCGGCCCAGCCGTTGGCGAAGGCGGTGCGGCTGCCGCCGGTGAGGAAGGTGAAGCCGACCGAGTCGGTGTCGACGATGTGCGGCTTGACGTCCTCGGCGGCGATGCCCAGGGCCTCGGCGAGCTGCATCGCGGCCGAGGCGCGGCTGCCGCCGATATCGACGGCGCCCATGACCAGCGGCACGGTGCCATCGGCCTGGACCTGCGCGGCCATGCTGGTCTCGAAGCCGATGTTGAACCAGAAGCCCGAGGCCACGCCGCGGCCGCGGTTGGCGCCGCTGATCTCCGACTGGTAGTGGGGGCTGTCCTGCGCGGCCTGCAGGCACTCCTCGTGGCCGATGAGCCCGTAGGTGAAGCCATCGGCGCGCTGCGTGCCCTCCGTGGCGGAGTTCTGCATGCGCAGTTCCAGCGGGTCGCGATCGAGCGCCTCGGCCAGCTCGTCGATGACGCACTCGGCCGCGTACTCCGAGGCGGGCGCGCCGGGCGCGCGGTAGGCGGCGGTCTTCGGCTTGTTGAGGATCACGTCGTAGCCGTCGATGAGCTGGTTCTCGCAGTCGTAGGGAGCGAAGACGCACATCGCGCCCGCGCCCATGGGCGAGCCCGGGAATCCACCGGCCTCGTAGGCCATCCAGGCCTGCATGGCCGTGAACGTGCCGTCGCGCTTGGCGCCGATCTTGACCCGCAGGTGCGTGCCCGACGTCGGGCCGGTGGCCTCCAGGACTTCCTTGCGCGACATGGTGAGCTGCACGGGCTTGCCGGTCTTGCGGGAGAGCAGCGCGGCGGGCGCCGACAGGTAGTCGGGGATCTTGCCGCCGAAGCCGCCGCCGATCTCGACCGGCTCGACTTTGACGCTCTTGACCGGCAGGCCCAGCATCCCCGCGACGGCGTCGCGGACGGCGAACAGGCCCTGCGTGCTGCTCCAGATCGTGACCTCGTCGTCCTTGCTCCAGTAGGCGGTGGAGTTATGCGGCTCGATGTAGCCCTGGTGGGCCATCGTCGTGCCGTACTCGCGCTCGATGACGAGGTCGGCGGCGGCGAAGCCGGCCTCGGCGTCGCCCTTCTCGTAGTGGATGTGCTGCGCGACGTTCGTGGGCGTGTCGCCCTTGGAGCCGTCCGGATTGGCGGTGCGCAGCTTCTCGTCGAGGATGGGCGCGCCGTCGAGCATGGCGTCGCGCACGTCCATGACGTGCGGCAGGACCTCGTACTGGACGTCGATCAGCTCCAGCGCGTCCTCCGCGGTGTGCAGGTCGACGGCGGCCACGGCGGCGACGGCGTGCCCCACGTAGACCACCTTGTCGTGCGCGAGCACGTTGTCCGGCCGCCCGACCTCGCCCACGTCATCCATGGACGGGAAGTCGGCGCTGGTGACGACCGCGCGCACGCCCGGATGGGCCTCGGCCCGGCTGGTGTCGATGCCGAGGATGCGCGCGTGGGCGTGCGGGCTGCGCAGGACCGCGCCCGGCAGCATCCCGGGCAGGCGGATGTCGGCGCCGTATTCGGCCCGGCCGATGACCTTGTCCACGCCGTCGTGGCGGATGGGGCGCGTGCCGACGACCTTGTAGTCGGGCTTTTCGGTGGTGACCATGGCGAGCCTTCCGTTCTGTGCTTCTCTTGCCGCGCGAGTCGGTCGCCCGGCGCGGCTGGGCCGGTTGGGGCGAGTCTAGGGGGTTCCGGCGGCAGCCTGCTGCACGGCGCGGACGATCTTGTCGTAACCGGTGCAGCGGCAGAGGTTGCCCGCCAGCCAGTAGCGGATCTCGTGCTCGCTGGGGTCGGGATTCTCGTCGAGCAGGGCCTTGGCGGCGACCAGGAATCCCGGCGTGCAGATGCCGCACTGCAGGGCGGCCTCCTCGAGGAAGGCCTGTTGCAGCGGGTGCAGGTGGTCGGCGTCGGCGATGCCCTCGACGGTGGTGATCTCGGAGCCCTCGACCTCGGCCGCCATGACGAGGCAGGAGTTCACCAGCCGTCCGTCGAGCATGACCGAGCAGGCGCCGCAGTTGCCGTCGTTGCAGCCCTCCTTGACGCCGAGCGCCCCGGCGGCGGCGCGCAGCGCCTCCAGCAGGCTGTCGCGCTGGGCGACGAGCATGTCGGTCGGCTCGTCGTTGATGGTGGCGCTGACGATGATCTTGTCACTCACGATGTCTGCCCTCCTGGGATTCTCCTGCTGGGGACTTCGCTGTCCGCCGGCTAGCCGCGCGCCCGATCGGCCGCGATGGCGATCGTGCGCTGCGTGTAGACGGCGGCCAGGTGCTTGCGCTGCTTGATGGATCCGCGCATGTCGGCGATGGGCCGGGCCGCCGCCTTCGAGGCGGCCGCCGCGGCGGCGATGCTCTCGTCGCTGAGCGGCCGGCCGACGAGCGCAGCCGCCGCCTCGGGGACGAGTAGCGGCGTGGGCGCCGTCGCGCCGATGGAGACCCGCGCCCAGGAGACCGCGTCGCCGTTGAAGCGCAGTTGCGTGGCCGCGTTGACGACCGCGATGTCCATCTCGTTGCGGGGGATAAAGCGCAGGAAGGCCGCCCCGCTGTTCGGCGCCGGCGGCGGGAAGTGCAGCGACACGAGGAACTCGCCGGGCTGCATCACGTTGCGGCCGGGCCCGGTGCAGAAATCCTCGGCCGGCACCGTGCGGCGCCCGCCGGGTCCGGCCAGCTCGGCGGTAGCCTCGAGCACGTACATCACCGGCAGCGAGTCGCCCGAGGGCGAGGAGTTGCACAGGTTCCCGCCCAGGCTGGCGCGGCCCTGGATGCCCGTGCCGCCGATCAGCGTGGTGCAGTCGATCAGGGCGGGGTAGTGCTCCCGCACGGCGGCGTCGCCGTAGATCTGGTAGCAGGGCGTCGCCGCGCCGACGGTGAGGCCGCCGTCGGCGTCGAAGCTGAGCTGCATCACCTCGTCGATGCCCTTGACGTCGACCAGCAGGTCGATGTCGCGCACGCGGGCGCGCGCCTGCACGATGATGTCCGTCCCGCCGGCCAGCACGCGCGCCGTGGGCCCGCCCTCCTGGAGCGCGGCCACGGCGTCGTCCACCGTGCCGACCTTCGCGTATCGCAGTTCCTGCACCCGACCCCCCTCGCGTCGTGAGCGCCCGGCCGGGCGCCCCGCGCAGGATACCGAGCCGTCGCCGGGCACGCTATAGCCGGCGCGGCCGACCCACGACCTTGGGCGAGACGGCGGCCGGCTACAGCGTGCTGCGCTCGCCGTCGGGGTCCTCGTCGAGGGTCGACGGGGGCAGCAGGCGCAGCGCCAGGTATCCCAGCACGGCGGCGATGATCGTCGCCGCGAAGATGCCGATCTTCGCCTCCTCGACCAGTTGCGCGTCGCTGAACGAGAGCGTGGCGATGAAGATCGACACCGTGAAGCCGATTCCCGCGAGCAGCGCCACACCCGCTACGTGCCCCCAGCGGACCCCATCGGGCAGATCGGAGATGCCGAGCCGGACCGTGACGTAGCTGAACAGCAGGACGCCGACGAGCTTGCCCAGCAGGAGGCCCGCGGCCACGCCCCAGGCGACGTCGGACCGCAGCGCGCCGGAGATGGCCTCGCCGGTGAGGAGGATGCCGGAATTGGCCAGGGCGAAGATCGGCACGACCACGAAGGCGCTCCAGGGGCCGACCCCGTGCTCCACGCGGTGCAGCGGGCTCTGCGTCTCGCGCACGAGCGCGCCCATGCCGTGCACCACCTCCTCGGTGAGGTCCTCGCGGAGTTCACGCTCCGCGAGTTCACCGGGGTGCATGCCGGCGCGGGCGGGCGCATCGGGTGTGGGACGGGGATCCTCCAGCGGTCCGCGGCCCATCGCGGCGTGGAAGCGCTCGAGCATCTGCGCCATCGAGACGCCGAAGCGCTCGCGCGAGACGAGCGCGTTGGCCGGCGTGAGCAGGCCCAGGATCACCCCGCCGATCGTCGCCTCCACGCCCGACTCGAAGATGCAGAGCCAGAGCACGAACCCCACCGGCAGGTAGGCCCGGATGAGCCGGACCCCGTAGCGCTGCATGGCCAGGATGACGCCGATCGTGACGCCCGCGCCGAGCAGCCAGAGCAGCGACACCTGCTCGGCGTAGAAGACGGCGATGATCAGGATGCCGCCCACGTCGTCGGCGACGGCGAGCGTGAGCAGGAAGACCTTGAGCTGGATGGGCACCCGGTTGCCCAGCAGCGAGAGGACGCCCAGGGCGAAGGCGATGTCGGTCGCGACTGGGATGCCCCAGCCGGCGCCGCCGGGCCCGCCGGCGTTGAAGGCCGCGTAGACGGAGGCCGGCACCACCATCCCGCCCAGCGCGGCGAGGATGGGTAGCGCTGCCTGGCGGCGGTCGCGCAACTCCCCGTGTACGGCCTCGCGCTTGATCTCGAGCCCGACGACGAAGAAGAAGATCGCCATCAGGGCGTCGTTGACCCAGTCGTGCAGCGACTCACCGAGCGTGAGTAGGCCGAGGTCCGCGACGATCTCGGTGTGCCAGAACTCGGCGTACGAGTCACCGAAGAAGTTCGCCCAGATCAGCGCCGCGGCGGCGGCCAGCACCAGCACGATGCCGCCGGCGGCCTCGACCCGCATGAAGTCGGTGGTGGGCTTGACCACGTAGCGGGTGAGCGGCCCCGCGCCGGTTTGCCAGCGCGGGTCGAGGAACTCAGCCATGGACGAGGCGCCTCCGTGGGTGCCGCCTGGCGGACCCGTTCCCCGCCAGCGTATTCCCGGCGGTCCCTTGGCGTCGATGGATCGGCGCGCCGGCGACTCGGGGGTGACGGCCGCCCCGTCGCGGCGGCGTCGCTCAGACGTTGAAGTACGCCGCCTCGGGGTGCGCCGTGATGATCGCGCTGGTCGATTGCTCGGGCACGAGCTGGAACTCCTCCGACAGCGTGACGCCGATCTCCTCGGGGCGCAGGAGGGCGAGCAGCTTCTCCTGGTCCTCCAGGTTCGGACAGGCAGGGTAGCCGAAGCTGAAGCGCGCCCCCTGGTAGCGCCCGGCGAAGAGGTCGCGCAGGGCCGGGCCGTCCCCGCCGTCGATGCCCAACTCGCGCCGCACGCGGGCATGCCAGTACTCGGCCAGGGCCTCGGCCATCTCCACGCCGAAGCCGTGCCAGTAGAGGTACTCCTGGTAGGCGTTGTCGGCGTAGAGCCGGGCGGCGTAGTCGCTGGCCTTGGCTCCCACCGTCACGATGTGGAAGCCGGCGACGTCCATCTCCCCGCTCTCGACGGGGCGGAAGTAGTCGGCGAGGCAGAGGCGCTGCTTGCCGTCCTGGCGGGGGAAGTGGAAGCGCAGCCGCTCGTCGCGGGTCTCCGCGTCGTAGACGATCAGCGTGTCGCCGTCCGACTGGACGGGGAAGTAGCCGTAGACGACGGCGGGCTCGATCAGCCCCTGCGCGGTCGCTTCCTGGATCAGGCGGCGCAGGGTGGGGCGGGCGTCGCGGTCCAGCGCCGCCTCGAACTCGGCGTCGCTCTGCTCCCCCTTGCGGAAGCCCCACTGGCCGCGGAACAGCGCGACTTCGTTGACGTAGGCCGCGACGTCGGACACGGAGAGGCCCTTGTGCAGGCGGCGGCCCCAGAACGGGGGGCGGGCCAGCGGGGCGTCGGTCGCGACGGAGGACCGGGCCGGCAGCGGGGCGGCCGCGGCGACCGGCGGCGGCTTGGCCGTGGGCGCCGGCGCCGTCCGCTCCTGCCCCGCGGGCGTCTCGCCGCGGCTGATCGCGTTCATGATCTCCAGGCCTTCGAACGCGTCCTGGCCGTAGTAGACGGCGCCGTCGTAGACATCGCGCAGGTCCTGCTCGACGTAGCGGCGGGTCAGCGCCGCCCCACCCAGCAACACCGGGTAGCGATCGGCCAGCCCGCGCCGGTTGAGCTCCTGCAGGTCCTCCTTCATGACGACGGTGGATTTGACGAGCAAACCCGAGAGGCCGATCGCGTCGGCCTGCGCCTCGGCGGCCGCGTCGATGATGCTGGCGATGGGCTGCTTGATGCCCAGGTTGACGGTCTGGAAGCCGTTGTTGCTCAGGATGATCTCGACGAGGTTCTTGCCGATGTCGTGCACGTCGCCGCGCACCGTGGCGAGCACGATCTTGCCCTTGCCGGTGTCCGCGCTGCGCTCCATGTGCGGCTCCAGGTAGCCGACGGCGGCCTTCATCGTCTCGGCCGATTGCAGCACGAAGGGCAGCTGCATCTTGCCCGCCCCGAACAGGTCGCCCACGACCTGCATGGCGGGCAGCAGTGTGTCGTTGATGATGGGCAGCGCCGGGCGATCGGCCAGCGCCTCGTCGAGGTCGCCCGTGAGCCCGTCGCGCAGGCCGTCGAGGATGCGGCGGTGCAGCCGCTCGTCGAGCGGCGCCTCCGTCAGATCGACGGCGTCCCGCTGCACCGAGGCGTCGGTGAAGAGCGGCAGGAAGGCGTGCAGCGGGTCGACCGGATCGCCGTCCGGCCCGCTGACCCATTCGTTGTCGATCAGGCGTCCGGCGGCGGTTAGTTGGGCGGGGTCGATCTGGTGCTCGGGCAGGATCTGCCGCGCGTTGACGATGGCGGCGTCGAGGCCGGCCTCGACGGCGCGATGCAGGAAGACGCTGTTCAGCACCTGCCGCGCGGCGGGATTGAGCCCGAAGGAGGCGTTGCTGACGCCCAGGATCGTGTGCACGCCGGGCAGTTCCGCCTTGATGCGGCGCACCGCCTCCAGCGTCTCGCGCCCGTCGTTGCGCAGCTCCTCCTGTCCCGAGCCGAGCGGCAGCGTGAGCGCGTCGAAGAACAGATCCTCGGGCGGGAGGCCGTAGCGCCCCGTCGCCAAGTCGTGGATGCGATGCGCGATGGCCAGCTTGCGGTCGGCCGTGCGGGCCTGGCCCTCCTCGTCGATGACGAGCGCCACGACGGCCGCGCCGTAGCGCCGCGCCGCCCGCAGCGTGCGATCGAGGCGGGCGCCGCCGTCCTCCAGGTTGATCGAGTTGACGATCGGCTTCCCGCCCAGCAGCTTGAGCCCGGCCTCCAGCACGGGCGGCTCGGTCGAGTCGAGCATGATCGGGAGCGTCGTGCGGCCGCGCGCGTCGCCGATCAGGCGCTCCATGTCTGGGACGCCGTCGCGCCCGACGTAGTCCACGCAGACGTCGACGATGTGGGCGCCCTCGCCCGCCTGGTCGCGCACGACGTTTGCCATCTCGTCGAAGTTCTCCGCCTCCAGCAGCCGCTTGAAGCGGCGGGAGCCGTTGGCGTTGGCGCGCTCGCCGACGATCAGCACGCTGGCGTCCTGGTCGTAGGGGACGGGCGTGAACAGCGAGGCGACGCCGGCCTCGGGCCGGGGGGCGCGTGCGGCGGGCACAACGCCGCGCAGCCCCTCGACGACGGCGGCCATGTGGGCGGGCGTGGTGCCGCAGCAGCCGCCGATCAGCGAGACGCCGTACTCGCCGACGAACGCCCGGTGCGCGTCGCACAGGCCGGCGGGCGTGAGGTCGTAGACGGCCTGGTCGTTCTCGACGCGGGGCAGCCCGGCGTTGGGCTGGCAGAGGATCGGCAGCGGCGAGTACTGGGAGAGATAGCGCAGGTGCTCGTGCATGAGCTCGGGGCCGGTGGCGCAGTTGATGCCGAGCGCGTCGATGCCCAGCGGCACGAGCGCCGCCACGGCCGCGCCGATCTCGGAGCCGACCAGCATCTGGCCGGTCGTCTCGATGGTGACCGAGACGAGGATCGGGACCTCGCGGCCGGCCTCGGCGCAGGCGTCCTGCGCGCCGAGAATCGCGGCCTTGCCCTGCAGCAGGTCGTAGACGGTCTCGACCAGCAACGCGTCGGCGCCGCCGTCGAGCAGGCCGCGGGCCTGCTCCCGGTAGGCGGCGCTGAGGCTGTCGAAGTCGATCTGCCCCAGGCTGGGCAGCTTGGTGCCCGGCCCCATCGACCCCACGACCCAGCGCGGGCGACCGTCCGCGGCCGCGTGGGCGTCGGCCGCCTCGCGCGCCAGGCTCGCGGCGGCGGCGTTGATCTCGTAGGCGCGGTCGGCCAGGTCGTACTCCGCCAGGGTGATCGCCGAGGCGCCGAAGCTGTTGGTCAGCACGGCGTCGACGCCCGCGTCGAGGTTGATCCGGTGCAGCCGCCGCACCACGTCCGGGTTGCAGACGTTGAGGTACTCGTTGCAGCCGTCGAGGCCGCCGAAGTCGTCGGGCGTCAGGCGGAAGCCCTGCAGGCCGGTGCCCGTGGCGCTGTCGAAGATGACGACGCGCTCTCGCGCGGTGTCGAGCAGGGAAGGGCGTGGGGCCGACACTGGAATCCCTCTTCGGAACGATGCCGCCCGCGGCGCCGGGTCGCCGGGTCCGCCTGCCGGCGCGCGCCCCGGCGGCGGCGGCAGACGGGGATCGAGGCGGTGTTATGTGGCAGTGTACGGAGCCGGCGGCGCCCCTCCCCACCCGGGTAGTCCCGGCGGCCGGGTCGCGGGGTAGCATCGCGGGCGATGACGACGGATGAACCGCGCGCCACGGGCCCCGACTATCGGCTGCGCTCCATGCTGGAGCGGGGCGAGTGGGTGCTCTCCGCCGAGGTCGACCCGCCGCGCGGCCTCAGCGCCGAGGCGGGGCTGCGGGCCGCCGCCGCCCTGCGCGAGGCCGGCGCCGACTGCGTGGACGTGGGCGATAGCCCCATGGCCACGGTGCGCATGAGCGCCATCGCCTTCGCGGCGCGCGTGCAGCAGGAGACCGGCCTGGAGGCCGTTCTGCACTTCGCCTCCCGCGACCGCAACCTGATGGCGCTGCAGTCCGACCTGATGGGGGCGCACATGCTGGGCCTGCGCTCGGCGATCGCGCTGTCGGGGGATCCGCCGTCGCTGGGGCAGTACGCGGGCGCGTCGGCCGTCTGGGACGTGAAGGCTGAGGGGCTCATCGAACTGATCGCCACGCTGAACGCCGGGCGGGACACGGCGGGCAACGAGATCGGCGGGCGCACCGCGTTCACGATCGCCGCCGCGGCCAACCCCAACAACTCCGACCAGGAGGCCGAGATGGCCCGGCTGCGGCAGAAGGCCGAGGCCGGCTGCGACGTCTTCTTCACGCAGCCGACGTTCGACTTCCCCGCCGTGGAGCGCTTCGCGGAGCGGGCGGCGGGCGTGGGACGTCCCATCGTGCTGGGGGTGATGGTGCTGGCCAGCGCCCGCAACGCGCGCTTCATGGCCGAGAACGTGCCCGGCATCGCCGTCTCCGACGCGATCGTCGAGCGGCTGGAGGCGGCCGGCGACGGCGCGGCCGAGGCCGCCGTCGATCTCGCGCAGGAATTCGTCGAGCAGGTGCGGCCGCTCTGCGCGGGCGTCTACCTGATCCCCACGCTCGGCCGCCTGGCCGGCACGATCGAGGTCGTGCGCCGCTTGCGGGGGCAGGCCCCGGGAGGAACCCCATGACCGTCTCGGACATCGCCGACCCCGCGCTGGCCGCCGCCGGCGAGCTGCGCCTCGACTGGGCCTCCCGCGAGATGCCCACCTTGCGCGCGATCCGCGAGCGCTTCACCGCCGAACGGCCGCTGGACGGCGTGCGCTGCAGCGCCTGCCTGCACGTCACGGCGGAGACCGCGAACCTGGCGCTGACGCTCCAGGCGGGCGGGGCCGACGTGCGGCTCTGCGCCAGCAACCCGCTCTCGACGCAGGACGACATCGCCGCGGCGCTGGTCGAGCGGCACGGCATCCCCGTCTTCGCGATCCGCGGCGAGGACGATGCCACGTACTACCGGCACATCGACGCGGCCGTCGAGCACGGGCCGCAGATCACGATGGACGACGGCGCCGACCTGGTCGCGCGGCTGCACACGACCCGCCGCGACCTGCTGCCCGGCGTGACGGGCGGCACGGAGGAGACGACCACCGGCGTCATCCGGCTGCGCGCCCTGGCCGAGCGCGGCGAGCTGGCCTACCCGATCATCGCCGTCAACGACGCGGAGACGAAGCACTTCTTCGACAACCGCTACGGGACGGGTCAGAGCACGCTCGACGGCGTGCTCCGCGCGACCAACCTGCTGCTGGCGGGCAAGGTGCTCGTCGTCGCGGGGTACGGCTGGTGCGGCAAGGGCGTCGCGATGCGGGCGCGCGGCATGGGCTCGCGCGTGGTGGTGACGGAGGTGCAGGCGACCCGCGCGCTGGAGGCCGTGATGGACGGCTTCGAGGTGCTGCCGATGGCGGACGCGGCCGCGGTCGGCGACCTGTTCATCACCGCCACGGGCGACCTGCACGTGATCGACGCCCAGCACTTCGCCGCCATGAAGGACGGCGCCGTCGTGGCGAACAGCGGCCACTTCAACGTGGAGATCAACATCGAGGCGCTGGCCGAGATGGCGGGCGAGGGCTCGCCGCGCGCCGTACGCCCGTTCGTCGACGAGTACCGCCTGCCCGGCGATCGGCGCGTGCACCTGCTGGCCGAGGGCCGCCTGGTCAACCTGTCCGCCGCCGAGGGCCACCCGCCCAGCGTGATGGACATGAGCTTCGCCAATCAGGCGCTGGCGGCGGAGTACCTCGTGCAGTCGCCGCCACGGGGCGCGCCGGCGGTGATCGACGTGCCGCCCGCGCTGGACCAGCAGGTCGCGCGCATCAAGCTCGCCGCGATGGGCGTCGCCATCGACACGCTGACCGCGGAGCAGGAGGAGTACCTCCACTCCTGGGAGATGGGAACCTAGCCATGTCGCCTGAATCGCGCGCCTCCGGCGCGACCACCTTCTCCACCTCGCCCTCGCTGCTGCTGACCTCGGAGTCGGTCACGGAGGGACATCCGGACAAGATCTGCGACCAGATCTCCGACGCCGTGCTCGACGAGTGCCTGCGCCAGGATCCAGCCTCCCGGGTGGCCTGCGAAACGTCGATCACGACCGGGCTGGTGATGGTCTACGGCGAGATCACGACCGAGGGCTACGTGGACGTGGACGCGATCGTGCGCGACGTGGTGCGGGAGATCGGCTACACCGACTCGCGCCTGGGCTTCGACGCCGACACCTGCGGCGTGGTGTCGTCGATCAAGGAGCAGTCGGACGACATCTCGATGGGCGTGGAGCGATCCTGGGAGCAGCGCGAGGAGGAGCAGGCCGGCGACCCGCACGAGCAGCAGGGCGCGGGCGACCAGGGGATGATGATCGGCTTCGCCTGCCGCGAGACCGAGGAGTTGATGCCGCTGCCGATCGCGCTGGCGCACCGGCTGACCCGGCGCCTGTCGCAGGTGCGGCGCGACGGCACGCTGCCCTGGCTGCGCCCCGACGGCAAGTCGCAGGTGACGGTGGAGTACGCGCGCGGCGTCCCCAAGCGGATCGACGCGGTGGTCATCGCCGCGCAGCACGACGAGGCGGTCGGCAGCGCGGAGATCCGCGACGAGATCCGCCGCCACGTGATCGACGCGGTCGTGCCGCCCGCGCTGATCGACGGCGGCACGCGCTTCTACGTCAACGCCACGGGGCGCTTCGTGCTGGGCGGCCCGCGCGGCGACGCCGGCCTGACCGGCCGCAAGATCATCGTCGATACGTACGGCGGCGTGGCCCGGCACGGCGGCGGCGCCTTCTCGGGCAAGGACCCCTCGAAGGTCGACCGCTCGGCCGCCTACGCCGCGCGCTGGGTGGCGAAGAACCTCGTCGCCGCGGGCTTGGCCGATCGGCTGGAGGTGCAGCTCTCGTACGCGATCGGCGTCGCCCGGCCGACCTCCGTGGCGATCGAAACGTTCGGCACGGCGCACATCCCCGACGACGCCATCGCCGCGCTCGTGGGGGAGCACTTCGACCTGCGCCCGGGCGCGATCATCGAAACGCTGGGGCTGCTGCGGCCGATCTACCGCCAGACGGCGGCCTTCGGCCACTTCGGCCGGACCGACATCGCGCTGCCTTGGGAGAGCACATCGCTCGCGCCGGCGCTGCGCGCGGCGGCCGGGCTGTAGGACGCGGTCAGGGCGCGGCCGCCCGCTCCCGCTCGACCGCCGCCTGCCAGCGGTCGGCCAGGTCGGCCGAGCGGACCGTCTCCAGCACGTAGTCGCCGAACTCGCGCGACGTCGCGCCGGTGGCGCGGCCGGTCATCTGGATGCGCTTCTCGTACTGGCTGCACAGGTCCATCGCCATGTCGAGCTTCTGGCCCAGGTCGGGGAAGCCGATGTGGCTGAGCAGCATCGCCGAGGCGCGGATCATCGACGAGGGGTCGGCGTACTGCGCGCGGCCCTCGCGGACCATGCGCGGGGCGGAGCCGTGGATCGCCTCGAACATCGCGTAGCGCGTGCCGATGTTGGCACTGCCGGCCGTGCCGACGCCGCCCTGAAACTCGGCCGCCTCGTCGGTCAGGATGTCGCCGTAGAGGTTGGGCAGCACCAGGACCTGGAAGCTCGTGCGCCGCTTCGGGTCGACGAGCTTGGCGGTCATGATATCGATGTACCAGCCCTCCCAGCGGATGTCCGGGAAGTCCCGCGCGACCAGCCGGGCGGCGTCGAGGAAGGCGCCGTCGGTCGTCTTGACGACGTTGGCCTTCGTCACGACCGTGACCGACTCCTTGCCGTTCGCGCGGGCGTACTCGAAGGCCATGCGGATGATGCGCTCGGCGCCCGGGTCCGAGATGAGGCGGAAGTCCATGTTGAGGTCGCCCAGCGAGAGCCCCTGGCTGCCCAGCGCGTACATGTCCTCCGTGTTCTCGCGGAAGAACATCCAGTCGATGCCGAGGCGCGGCACGCGCACCGGGCGCACGTTGGCGAACAGGTCGAGTTCCTTGCGCATGGCGACGTTGGCGCTCTCGATGTTGGGCCATTCGTCGCCCTGCTCCGGGGTAGTCGTGGGGCCCTTGAGCGTGACGTGGTAGTCGCGGATCTCGGCCAGCACGTCGTCGGGGATGGCCTTGTGCTGCGCGGCGCGGTTCTCGATCGTCAGCCCGTCGATCGTGCCGAACTCGACCTTGCCCGACGCCACCTGCGCGGCCAGCAGCTCCTCGAGCAGGCGCTGCGCCTCGGCGGCGATCGCGGGGCCGATGCCGTCGCCGCCGATGATGCCAATCTTGATCGTGTCGAGGGCGGCGAAGTCGGTCGGGGGCGGGGCCTGCCGGATCCCGGCGACGCGGGCCGCCTGCTGCTCCAGCAGCGTGCCGAACCGCTCCTGGGCCTCCGCGATGCTGCCGACTTCCGCCACCATGTGCCCCCCTTTGCTGTCGGTGCGGCCGGGACCGGCGGAAACCTGCGCCCGCGCCGCGGCGGGCGTCGGTCCGGCGAACTCCCCCAAGAGCGCCGTCGCCCGGCCCATCGGAGTGTGCTGCAAGAGCGGGCGCGGCGCAACCGCGCCGGCCTCACTCGCATGCTCAGAAGGGGGCTTCGGGATCGAGCCCCAGATCGCGCAGGAACGCCGCCGGCGACGGCTCCCGGCCCAGGAAGTCGCGCACCAGCGCGTCGCCGTCGCGGGTGCCGCCGGGCTCCAGGATGCCCCGCCGGTAGGCGCGGCCCACCTCCGGCGCGGGCAGCCCCGCCTCGGCGAAGCGGGTGAACATGTCGTCGCCCGAGACCTTCGACCAGAGGTAGCCGTAGTAGCCGGCGTCGTAGCCGAAGAGGTGCCCAAAGCCGGCCTGGAAGTGCGTCTCCTCGGGGAAGGGGAACCCGGTGATGGGATGCAACTCCCGCGCCACGGCGTCGGTGTCCAGGGCCGCCCCGTCGCCGGCGGCGCGGGGACCGTGGTAGGCCATGTCGAGGCGCGAGAAGTAGATCTGCCGCAGCGTCGCGATGCCGCTGCCGGCGTTCTTGGCCGCGACCATGCGCCGCACGAGCGCCTCGGGGATCGGGTCGCCGGTGCGGTGATGCCGGGTGAAGCCGCGCAGCACCTCGGGCTGCCAGCACCAGTGCTCCAGCATCTGCGACGGCGCCTCGACGAAGTCCCGCTCCACGCTGGTGCCCGAGAAGCGCAGGTAGCGGGCGCGCGTCAGCGTCTGATGGAGGATGTGCCCGAACTCGTGGAAGAGCGTGACGACCTCGGAGTGCTGCAGCAGCGACGGCGCCGCCGGCGTGGGCTTGGTGAAGTTGGCGACGATGGCGCTCACGGGGCGCTGGTAGCCCTCGCCGCCCGGGTCGGCCCGGCCGCCCTGCAGCGTGAACGCGGCCGCGTGGCCGAACTTGCCGGGCCGGGGGTGCAGGTCCATGTAGAAGTGCCCCACGACCTCGCCGCCGGCCTGGTCCTCGATGTCGAAGAAGCGCACGTCGGGGTGCCAGGCGCCGGCCTGGGGATGCGGTAGGAAGCGCACGCCGGTCAGCCCCTCGTACACGGCGAAGAGGCCCTCCAGCACCGCGTCGAGGGGGAAGTACTCCGCCACCTCGAAGGCGTCGACGTCGTACTGCTCGCGGCGCAGGCGCTGCGTGAGGTAGCGCCAGTCCCAGATGTCGCAGTCGCCGCCGTTGAGCGCGCGCAGGGCGGCCAGGTCCGACTCGGCCTTGGGGCGCACGCGCGCCTCGAGGTCGGTCAGGAAGTCCAGCACGAATCCCGGCGAGCGGGCCACGCGGACCTCCGTGCGGTAGTCGGCCCACGAGGGGTAGTCGAGGATCGACGCGACCTCCGCGCGCAGGCCGATCGCCTCCTCCAGGATCGGCACGTTCGCTTCGGCGGCCTTGTTGTGGTTCTTGCGGAAGAGCTCCTCGCGCAGGACGCCGTCGTGCGCGTTCTCCAGGAAGGGGATCAGGTCGGGGTAGTCCAGCGAGACGCGGTAGCGGGCCTCGCCCTCTCCGGGCTCCGTGCTCAGCCCGTCGATGTAGGCGTCCGGCAGCCCGTCCATCTGGGCGCGCGAGACGACGATCGCGTCCTCGTACTCATCGATGTTGCGGCGGAAGGCGATGCCCAGCCGCACCAGGCGCTCCTTGAGGTTCTGCAAGCGGCCCCGCTCCGGCTTCCCCAGCCGCATGCCGTTGCGGCGGAAGTCACGCAGCTCGAAGTCGAGGAATCGGGCCGCCTCCGGGTCCATCGCCCGGTCCTGCGACGCCCCGTCGAGCGCGCGCAGGGCCGTGTCGAGTTCCTCGCGGAAGCCCAGGCCGGTCGCGAAGGTGTCGAGCTTCTCCTCGCCCGCGTGGGCGGCCTCGCGCAGGGCGGCGTCGGGGGAGACCTGGGAGAGGAAGCCGTAGCGTCCGCCCGCCTGCGTCAGCAGGTCGCTGATCTCGTCGAGGGGGTGCAGCGTGTTCGCGACGCTGCGGCCGGCGTCGGGCACGGCAGCGATCTCCCCGACCAGCGATTCCGCGCGGGCGATGGCGGACTCGACCCCGGCCTCGACGTCGCCGGCGGTGACCGACGCGTAGTCGAAGGGGACGGCGTGCTCGGAGTCCATCGCGTTCCTCTCCCGCCTGCGCCGGGCGTGGGCGTCCAGCGGGCAGGTTAACAGTGGTCCCGGTGGCGGCCGGGGGAAAGCAGGCCGAGGCGCGGATCGGACGCCGTGCCCGCGGGCGGCGCGCGTGCCACCATGGGGGCGCCGCGCTGATGAGCCGTGACGCGCGGCGCAGGACGGGAGGCTGCCGGCATGGAGATCGCGGTGGGGGTGCTCGTGGCGCTGGTGGTCGTGCTGGCGGCGGGGCTGTTGATGCAGCGCCGCGCCGCGGCCCGCCGCGACGAGGCGCAGTCGGCCGCGGCCGCCGACCTGCTGGCGACACTGCGGCCCGAGTTGGCCTCGATGCAGCAGCAGGCGCTCCAGCAGAACAACGATCAGTTCATGGCCCTGGCCAAGAGCCAACTGGGAGCCGAAACGGCCCGCGGCGAGGAGCAGCTGCGTGCGCGCGGCGAGGCCATCGAGAAGGGGCTGACGCGCGTCGGCGAGACGCTGGACTCGATGAAGAAGTTCGTGCGGGAGGTGGACGCCGAGCGTGGCAAGAGCATCACCGAACTGAAGACGCTGACCGAGGCCGGCCATCGCACGATGCAGGACCTGGGGGCCGAGACCGCCCGCCTGCAACGGGCCTTGAGCGGCGGCCAGACGCGGGGGCAGTGGGGCGAGCGGATGGCGGAGGACGTGCTGCGCGTGGCGGGGATGCTGGAGGGACTCAACTACCGCAAGAACCGCCAACTCGAAGGCGGCAGCGGCCGGCCCGACTACACCTTCCTGCTGCCGCAGGACCGCGTGCTGCACATGGACGTGAAGTTCCCCCTGGCCGGCTACCTGCGCTACCTGGAGGCCGGTAGCGAGGCGGACCGGGAGACGGCGACGGGCGAGTTCCTGCGCGACGTCCGCCAGCGCGTCCGCGAGGTGACCACGCGCGACTACATCGATCCCACGGCGGGCACGCTCGACTACGTGCTGGTCTTCATCCCCAACGAGCAGGTGTACGGCTTCATCCACCAGCACGACGCGACGATCGCGGACTCGGCGCTGGAGAAGCGGGTGGTGCTCTGCTCGCCGCTGACGCTGTTCGCCGTGCTGGCGGTGATCCGGCAGTCGGTGGAATCGGTCCGGCTGGAGGAGCACGCGCACGAGATCCTGGCGGCGCTCGATGCGTTCCAGCGCGAGTGGGGCAAGTACCAGGACGCGGTCGAGACGGTCGGCCGGCGGATCACGTCGGCCCAGAACGCCTACGGCGACCTCAGCGGCACGCGCACGCGCCAACTCGAGCGCCAATTCGACAAGGTGAAACAACTGCGGGCGCAGACCGGCATCGACGCGGGCGCGGGGCTGGAGAGCGGAGGCGAGCCCGAGGAGCTGCCGGCCCGCGTCGATCCGTAGCGGCTATCCTCCGTGGGACGCTATCAGGAAGAGTGAACCTCAATGACCGACGACGACCTCAACTTCGCTTCGATCAGACAACTCGCGGAGTTGGTGCGGGAGAAGCAGATCTCGCCGCTGGAGCTGATGGACCACACGCTGGCTCGCGTCGAGGCGCTCAACCCGCGGCTAAACGCGCTCGTGCAACTCGACGCGGACGCGGCGCGGAAGGAGGCGGCCGCGCAGACGGCGCGGCTCGCCGCCGGCGAGGATCTCGGACCGCTGGGCGGCGTGCCCGCCGGGATCAAGGACCTGGAGAACGCCAAGGGCTTCATCACGACGTTTGGGTCGCCCCTGCACGCGCACGACGCGCCGGCGGACTTCGACGACGTGCACATCGAGCGGCTCAAGGCGGCGGGCGCGATCGTGGTGGGCAAGACCAACACACCCGAGTTCGGCATGTTCCCCTTCACCGACAACGAGGTCTTCGGGGTGACGCGCAACCCCTGGAACCTGGAGCGCACAGCCGGAGGATCGAGCGGCGGCTCCTCGGCCGCCCTCGCGTCGGGGATGCTGGCCCTGGCCACGGCATCGGACGGGGGCGGCTCGATCCGGATTCCCGCCTGCTACACCGGGCTGTACGGGCTGAAGCCGTCCTTCGGCCGCGTGCCGATCGCACCGCGCCGGCACGACTTCTGGCTTGACACCAGCGTCTACGGCCCGCTGACGCGCACCGTGGCCGACGCGGCCCTGCTGATGGACGTCATGGCGGGCCCGGACGACCGCGACCGCAACACGCTGCCGGCGGAGCCGCGCTCGTACCGGGAGCGGCTGGGGGAGTCGCTGCCGCCGCTGCGCATCGCCTTCAACCGCACCCTGGGCGTGACGCGCCTGCAGACCGACGTCGAGCGGGAGGTCGAGGCGGCGGTGGCGGTCTTCCGGGAACTGGGGCACGAGGTGGAGGAGAACGAGGACGCGATCCCGGAGACGGGCCGTTTCTGGAACGACGTCATGGGCTGGACCAACGTCGCGATGCACTGGCAGGACTACACGACGCGCCACAGCGAATACGGGGAGGCGGTCGTGCAGATCCTCGACCACGGCCTGGGCCTCGACCCGGAGCGGATGGGGCGCTTCATGGAGCTGCGGCAGACGATCACGGCCTGGACGGCGGAGTTGTTCGGCGCCTACGACCTGCTGCTGACGCCCACCCTGCCGACGGAGGCCTTCGCCGCGTCGGGGCCGGTCCCGCTCACGCTGTACGGCGAGAAGTTCGTCCCCATCGCGATGACCTACCCGTTCAACTTCAGCGGCCACCCGGCGGCCAGCGTGCCCGCGGGCCTGACCGACGCGGGCCTGCCCTGCGGCCTGCAGATCGTGGGGCCGCGCTTCAGCGACGCCCTCGTGCTGCGGGCGTCGCTGGCGTACGAGGAGGCGCGGCCCTGGGACCGCTGGCCGCGCCACTGACGGCCCATCGCGGGCGCAGGCGTCGATATACTCGATGCTCGCCGGCCCACGCCACGAGCACGCACACCTTGGGGGCTCCATGATCAGCCACGACGACCCCACGGGTCCGAACGTCCTGACGCAGGAGGAAGCCGCCGCTCGGGCGGCCGTGATCCACGGCGCCGAATACGACCTGGCCCTCTCGCTGCGAGCCGGCGCGCCCGGCTACGACGGCGACGTCACGATCCGCTTCGAGCACCGCGACCCGGCCGCCGGCGTGTTCCTCGACTGCACGGGCGAGGAGATCGTCCGCCTCGACGTCAACGACGCCGACGCGCTGGAGTCGGAGGGGGTGCGCTGGTCGCGCAACCGGCTGGAGTTGCCCGGGGCGCTGCTACGCGAGGCGAACATCGTGCGGCTCGTGTACCGCAACGCCTACGACCACAGCGGCGTGGGGCTGCATCAGTTCCGCGACCCGGAGGACGGCGCGGAGTACCTCTACACCCAGTTCGAGCCCTACGAAGCGCACCGCATGCTGCCCTGCTTCGACCAGCCCGACATCAAGGCGCGCTACCGGCTGCGCGTCGCGGCGCCCAGCGAGTGGGTGGTCGTGTCGAACGCGCCCGAGACGGCCGCCGCGCCCGCGCCCGCCGCCGACGGCGAGCCGCCGCGCACCCTGCACGAGTTCGCCCAGACGCAGATCTTCAGCCCCTACCTGCTGGCGCTGATCGCGGGGCCCTACCACGTCTTCACCGACAGCCATGCCGGCGATGGGAACGGCGAGACGCCGCTGGGCATCTACTGCCGCAAGTCGCTGGCGGACTACATGGACCCGGAGGAGTTCTTCGAGATCACGAAGCAGGGGCTGACCTTCTTCGCCGACTTCTTCGACTGGCCCTACCCGTTCGAGAAGTACGACCAGCTCTTCGTGCCGGAGTTCAACTTCGGCGCGATGGAGAACGTGGGCGCGATCACGTTCAGCGAGCGCATGGTCTTCCGCGACCCGCCCACCGACCTGCAGCGCCTCAACCGCGCCGAGGTCGTGCTGCACGAGATGGCGCACATGTGGTTCGGCGACCTCGTGACGATGCGCTGGTGGAACGACCTCTGGCTGAACGAGAGCTTCGCGACCTACATGTCGTACCTGGCGATGGAGGAAGCGACGCGCTTCCGCGGCGGCGCCTGGCCGGCCTTCCACGCGCGCATGAAGGCCTGGGCCTACGAGCAGGACCAACTGGTCACGACGCACCCGATCTCGGGCGAGGTGCCCGACACCGACGCGACCTTCCTCAACTTCGACGGCATCACCTACGGCAAGGGGGCGTCGGTGCTGAAGCAGCTCGTCGCGGCGATCGGGCCGACCGGCTTCCGCGAGGGCATGCGTCACTACTTCCGCACGCACGCCTGGGGCAACACGACGCTGTCCGAGTTCCTGGCGGCGCTGTCGCACGGGGCGGGGCGGGAGCTGGAGGCGTGGTCGCAGTCGTGGCTGGAGCAGGCGGGGCTGAACACGCTGCGCGCCGAGTGGGAGGCCCCGGACGGACGCCTGCCGGGGCTGGCCGTGTTCCAGGATGCGCCCGAGGACCATCCGACGTTGCGCCCGCACCGGGTCGAGATCGCCCTGTTCGACGCGGACGCCGACGGCGCGCCGTCGCTGCGGACGGCCGTCCCCGCCGACGTCGAGGGCGAGCGCACGGTGATCGAGGCGCTGGCGGGGACCGAGGAGCCGGCGGCGGTCTTCCCCAACCACGACGACCACGGCTACGCGAAGATCGCGCTCGACCCGGTGTCGCTCGACTTCGTGCGGGAGCGGCTGGAGCGCTTCGAGGATCCGCTGCTGCGGCTGCAGCTCTGGCAGTCGCTGTGGGAGATGGTGCGCGACCGGCACTTCCGCTCGACCGACTGGCTGGCGATGGTGCGCGCCAAGCTGCCGCACGAGCCGGCGCTGGAGCTCGTCTCGACGACGCTGGCGCACGCGCAGCACGCGGTCGGCAGCTACGTACCGGAGTCGCGCCGGCTGGACGAGGCGCGCGCGCTGTTCGATCTCGCGCACGAGCAACTGCCCCTGGCCGCGAGTCAGGATCTGCGCATCACCTGGGCGCGCAACCTCGTGGCGGCGGCGGCGGAGCCTGATTCGGTGGCGGCCGCCTGGCGGCTCGTCGATGAGGGCAGCGGGATCGAGGGGTTCGAGTTGGACCAGGACATGCGCTGGTCGCTGGCGATCCGGGCGGCCGCGCATGGCCTGCCCGACGCGGAGGCGCGCCTGGCGGGCGAGCGGGAGCGGGACGGCAGCGACCGCGGGCAGCGGTCGCTGGAGACGGCGGCGGTGGCGCGGCCGGAGCGAAGCGTGAAGGCGGAGGCCTGGACCCGCTTCCGCGAGGACCGCGAGTCGTCGCTGCACATCATCCGCTCGGCGATGGGGGGCTTCTGGTCGAACCGGACCTGGTGGCTGGAGGAGGAAGTGCTGCAGCGCCAGTACGTGACGCGCTTCTTCTCGGAGATCCGGGCCATCTTTGAGGGCCGCGACAAGGACTTCGCGGTCAACTACTTCCGGCAGCTGTACCCGTCGCACATCCCGACGGAGGACACGATCAGCCGAACGCGGGCGGTGCTCGAGGCGCTGAACGAGGACGAGGTGCTGCTGCGCCGCAACCTGCGCGAGGCGCTCGACGAGGCGCGGCGCGCCGACGCCTGCCGCGCCTTCGCAGCGTCCCCAGCCGCTGAGTAGCGGGCGGACGGCGGCGGGAGAGCGGGGCGAGGCATGGACCGCTTCCCGGACCGCGCGTGGGACCCGGACCGTCCCGACATCGCGCGGCTGCTGCGCGAGTCGGCGGTCACCGACTCCGGCCTGATCCCTTCGGCGTCGAACTACGTCTTCGTGCTGGCGCTGGCCCCGCCCCGCGACGCGGACGGCGACCCGGGTCCCGGCGCCGCCGTCTACAAGCCCGCCCGCGGGGAGACGCCGCTGTGGGACTTCCCGCCCGACCTCTACCGGCGGGAGGTCGCAAGCTACGTGGTCTGCGAGGCGATCGGATGGCGGCTCGTCCCGCCGACGATCGTGCGGGACGACGGCCTGCCGCACGGGCCGGGGTCGCTGCAGGCCTTCATCCCCAGCGACCGCGACGCCACCTACTTCGACCTCCGCGCCGACCACGCCGACGCGATGCGCCGCATGGCGACGTTCGACTGGCTGACGAACAACGCCGACCGCAAGGGCGGCCACGTCCTGCGGGGTGAGGACGGCACGATCTGGGGCATCGACAACGCGCTGTCCTTCCACGTCGAGGACAAGCTGCGCACCGTGATCTGGGACTACGCCGGCGAGCCGGTGCCGCCCGCCCTGCTGGCCGACGTGGAGGCGTTCCTGGGCCGCTTGCAGCCGCAGTCGCCGCTGTGGGCGTCGCTGTCGGAGTACTTGGAGGCGGAGGAGTGCGAGGCGCTGCGCGCCCGGGCCGGGCAGATCCTGGAGTCGCGCGTCTTCCCGCAGCCGCCGGA
Source organism: Dehalococcoidia bacterium (assembly GCA_965207695.1). Taxonomy (GTDB): domain Bacteria; phylum Chloroflexota; class Dehalococcoidia; order Bin125; family Bin125; genus TK10-74A. The sequence goes on from CBDBNA010000002.1 coordinate 39,132, forward strand.
CTGGCGTCGCCCCTACCCCTGGCCGCTGATCTAGGCGACGGCCGTGGGCTCAGGCGTCGTGGGCGTTGCGGACGAGGATGCTTCCCGCTCCGCCGTCGATGGGGATCGTCTTGACGGCCAAGGCGACGCGGTTGTCCGCGTCGAGAGCGGCCCAGTAGGTCGCGAGCACGTGGCCGGCGCCGCCCGCCAGCGGCAGCCAGAGGGGGTCGCCGCGGAAGGGCGGCAGCGGATCGCCGTCGCCGGCGTAGGTGGTGATGCCGAGGCCCAGGCCGGGCGGCGGCAGCGCCGGGCGGGTCGTCACGCGGTCCGACTGCGCGGGGTCGGCGTCGGCGGCGCGGAGGATGCTGATCGCGACGCGCGGCTCGACCCCGTGCATGTGCCCCCGCAGGTCGAGCAGGCCGCTGATGCGGGGCGTGTAGTTGGGGGCGTCGTCCTCGCGCTCGCGCGTGGCGAGCGCGTCCTCGAAGGTGCCGCCCGCGGCCAGCCCATCGACGACCGTGCGCGTCTGGTCGCCGTTGGAGACGACGTAGAGGTCGGGCAGCTCCAGCATCGCCTCGTAGATGACGTTGGTCGGGTCGCTGAGCTTGGCCGGGTCGACGGCCTCCGTGCGCATCGACGCGCCGTCGGCGACGAAGCGCCGGTTCCGGCTGTTCTCGCTGCGGCCCATGATCCAGTAGACCTGCAGCCAAGCTGCCCCGTCGGCGCTGCGGCCGATGACGAGGCCGCGGCCCGGATAGGGGTTCTCACGCAGGTGACGCTGCAGATTGCCCTCGGCGACGGCGGACAGGCCCAAGTCAGGGGTGGGCGTAGCGGCCATCAGTGCCGGAACAATCGCAGGCCGGAGAGGGCCATCGTCATGCCGTACTCGTCGGCGGCGGCGGTGACGCCCGCGTCGGCGATGCTGCCGCCGGGCTGCAGCACGTAGCGCACGGCGCTGGCCTGGGCGCGGTCGATGTTGTCGCGGAAGGGCATGAAGGCGTCGTGGCTGAGGACGGTGCGGAAGCCGCCGATCCACTCGCGGCGCTCCGCATCGGAGAGCGGCTCGACGGACTCCGTGAAGTGGTCGCGCAGGTGCTCCCGCTCGGGCTCCGACAGCTCCGCCCAGGCGATGAACTGCTCCCGCGCGGTGAAGCGCTCGGGCCGCTTGATGCCGGCGACGAACGGCAGGTCGAGCACGCGGGGGTGCTGCTGCAACATCCAGCGGTCGGCCTTGCCGCAGGCGATGCGCGAGCAGTGGATGCGCGACTGCTGCCCCGCGCCCAACCCGATCACCTGGCCGTCGGCGGCGAGGCAGACGGAGTTCGACTGCGTGTAGCGCAGCGCGATCGTCGCGACCATGAGGTCGCGGACGGCGTCGGGCGGGAACTCCCGCTTCCGCGTGACCACGTTGTCCAGCAGATCGGGCGTGATGGGGGCGGTGTCGGCGGGCGCCTCCATCGTCAGCCCGAAGGCCGAGCGGCGCTCCAGCGCCGGGGGACGGAAATCGGGGGCGGCCTGGATGACGAGGTACTTGCCGCCCTTCTTGGCGCGCAGGACCTCCAGAGCGTCGTCGTCGAAGGCGGGGGCGACGATCGCGTCCGACACTTCGCGCTTGAGCACCATGGCGAGGGAGAGGTCGACGCGGTCGCTGACGGCCGCCACGTCGCCGTAGGAGGAGACGAGGTCGCCGCCGCGGGCGCGCACGTAGGCGGTCGCGACGGGCGAGAGTTCCCGGTCGCCGACCTGGTAGGCCGCGCGCAGGGCGTCGGAGAGCGGCAGGCCGATGGCGGCCCCCGCGGGGCTGACGTGCTTGAAGCTGGCCCCGGCGGGCGCACCCAGGGCCGCGCGCAATTCGCGCACCAACTGCCAAGCGGAGATCGCGTCGAGCAGGTTGATGTAGCCGGGGGCGCCGTTGAGGACGCGGAATGGGCCCGGCCCGTCCCCCTCGATGACGGCGCGGGCGGGCGTCTGATGCGGGTTCAGCCCGTAGCGCAGCGCGATCTCGCGATCCATGCCTCAGCTTCCTCCGCCTCAGCTTCCTCCGCGGTGCGCGCTCGCGGCCTCGTCCGTCAACCGACGAGGTCGCGCAGCGCCCCGCCGATCTCGGGGTGGCGGAACGTGTAGCCCGACTCCAGCGCTCGATCGGCGCTCACCCGCTGGCTGGCCGTGAGCACGCCGGCGCGCTCGCCGAGCAGCAGCCGCAGGGCGAGGGGCGGCGTCGGCATGAGGGCGGGACGCCGCAGCGCCGCGCCCAGCGCCTTGCTGAAGACGGCGTTAGTCACCGGCTCGGGAGCGACGCCGTTCAGCGCGCCCTCCAGGCCGGGCGTATCGATCGCGTGCAGGATCAGCCCCACGATGTCGTCGCGATGGATCCAGGCCATCTGCTGCCGCCCGCGTCCGATGGGCCCGCCGGCGCCCAGCTTGAACGGCAGCAGCAGCTTCGCCAGCGCGCCGCCCTCTCTCGCCAGCACCACGCCGGTGCGCAGGATCACCGTACGCACGCCCGCGCCCTGCGCGGCCGCCTCCCAATCGACGCAGAGTTGCGCCAGGAAGTCGTCGCCGGGCGCGCGCTCCTCGGTCAGCAGCTCGTCGCCGCGCGACCCGTAGATGCCGACGGCCGAGCCGGAGACGAAGACCGCCGGCTTGTCGTCCGCGGCCTGGATCGCGGCGACGATCCGCCGGGCGGTGTCGATGCGGCTCTCCCGCATCTCCCGCTTGCGCGCGCCCGACCAGCGCTTGTCGGCGACGCCCGCGCCGGCCAGATGCACCACCGCGTCCGAGCCGGCGATCGCGGCCGCGAGGTCGTCCCAGGCGCGCCAGTCGATGCCGCCGTCGGCGGCCTGGCCCACGGGCGACCGGCTGATGCCGATCACCGTGTCGTCGCGGTCGCGCAGCGCCCGCGCCAGCGCCCCGCCGATCGTCCCGCTCGCGCCGGTCACGACAACACGCATCGGGGTTCCTTTCGTTCGCAGTGCAGTGCTACCGCGACGCCGCCGCGGGCGGCGGCTCGGCCTCATCGTCTTCAACGTCGGCGTCCGCGTCCGCGCCGGCGTCGTCGGAGGGTGGGTCGGGCGGGAGGGGCGGCCAGTCGGGCCGCTCGCCGGGCGGGACGTCGAGGCCCAGCGCCTTCGAGAGTTGCTCGGCCGTCGCGTCGTCCAGGCCGCCCAGCTCCTGAAGCTGGCGAGTCAGGTCCTGCAGTTGGTCCTGCGTCACGCCCATGCTGCGCATGGTCTCGCGCACCAGCCGGCGGACTTCATCGGTGTCGCCGCGGATCAGCGCGTCGGCGAGTTCCAGTTGCGTCTCCACGGCGCGGAAGCCGGCCCGGCGCTCGGTCTCGTTCTCCGTCGCCAGCAGGGTCGAGGCGAGGCGGGTGAACAGGGTGACCGTGCGGGCGATGCGCATCCGGTCGTCGGGGTGGGCCGGGAACTCCCCCGTGACGGAGACCTCGACCCCGGTGCGCTTGTCGGACGCGACGTACTGATCCGGCATGCCGCCAGCATATCGGGGCGGGCGGCCACCCGCGCGTCGTGCGGGCCGCTATCATGCGCGACGGTGCACAACCGCAGCGCGGTACGCTAGGATCGCGAAAGCGAAGGGAACCTCACGATGACCACTCAAACCCCGCCCAACGCCCCGGCCCCAGCCCTCGACCTGTCCTGGCTGAACCTGGACGACCAGTTCGACACGCAGGCCACGCCCGGCCGCCGCGGGCTGACCCTGGACGGCATGAACCAGGCCGCCTTCCCGCCCGACGCCCCGCAGGCCGGCAACCACACGATGCGCCTGCGCGGCGCCGCCCCGCGCGAGGGCGCGCAGCGCTTCGGCTACGCCTACGTGGGCAAGGCGGAGAGCTGGTCGGAGGCCGTGCCGAAGCTCTACGAGGAGGCCGTGCAGCGCCAGTGGTCGTCGGCGACCGACATCCCCTGGGACACGGTCGAGCCGCTGCCCGACGCGGTCGAGCGCGCGATGTGCCAGTTCTGCACCCTCCTCAACGAAGTCGAGTTCATCGCCGCCGACACCCCCGGGCAGTGGCTGCCGCGGCTCTCGCCCGAGTACTACGAGGTGGGCCTGTTCCTGATGACGCAGATCATGGACGAGGCGCGCCACATGGACGTCTTCCGCAAGCGCGCCCTGGTCAACGGCGGCGGGCTGCTCAAGCAGGGGCCGGGCGGCGGCCTGCGCCTGGTCCTGGAAGCGCGCGACTTCACCGAGATGTCGGCGGTCCTGCACGTGCAGGGCGAGGGCGCCGTGCAGACGCTCTTCCGCATGGGCGAGTTGATCGGCCAGAACACGGCCGAGAAGACGATCTTCCGGCTCTGCGCCCAGGACGAGTCGCGGCACCTGGCCTTCGGTGTGATGCACCTCAAGCACATCCTGGAGAGCGAGCCCGAGCGGCGCGAGGAGATCCACTCCTACCTCGACCGCGCCGAGCGCATCAACGGGGGCGCGGGCGCGCTGGACCGGCAGCTCACTGAGTCGATCATCGTGCTGCTGGGCGGCGGCACGTCGCCCGAGCAGCTCGACGAGGGCTGGCGTCTGCAGCAGTTCATTCAGCGCAAGCAGTTCAGCGAGTACTACCACCGGCTGAAGGTCGCGGGCTTGGGCGAGCGCCTCGAGCGCATGCCCGAGTCGGTGCAGCAGATGGTCAAGAGCAACTAGGGCGGCCGTCTAGACGCGGGCGGCGTCGAGCGCCGTCAGGAACGGCTGCACGGCCGCCAGGAAGCCGGGCGTGTTCTGCGAGTGCACGTTGTGCCCGCAATCGGGCACGGTGACCAGCCGCCCATCCGGCAGCGCCGCGACGAAGCGCTCCGCCCCCTCCGCCTCCAGCACGTTCGACTGCGCCCCCCGCACGACCAGCGTGGGCGTGTCGATCGCCCGCACGTCGTCCAGGCCCAGGCGCGGCGCGTGCTCGTAGCGCGCGCGGCGGAAGCCCTCGTCGTGCAGGATGCGGTCCGACTTGCTGATGTACTTGCCGTCGATGCGGCGGATGAGGTTGTAGCGCGCCGTGCGCTCCATGTGCGCCCGCGTGCGGAAGGGGTCGTACTTGACGACGCGCTCCACGAACTCGTCGATCGAGTCGAACTCCCGGTTCTTGCTGACGAAGTTGCCGATGATGCGGGTGCCCGCCTCGGAGACCTGCGGCCCCACGTCGACGATCACCAGGCCGCGCGCGAGGCCGGGATGGCCGAGAGCGAGATTCAGCGTGACCATGCCGCCCATGCTGTGGCCGAACACGATCGGGTCGCGGAGGCCCTCGCCGGCGATGAAGGCCGCGGCGTCGGCGGCCATGGCGGGAGCGGAGTAGTCGGCGTCGCGGACCCACTCCGTGTCGCCGTGCCCGCGCTGGTCGAGCGCGTAGACGTGATACCGGTCGGCGAGGTGCAGACTGACGAGGTCCCAGGAGTGCGCCGATTGGTTGCCGCCGTGCAGCAGGATCACCGGCGGCGCCGACGGGTCGCCCCACTCCAGCAGGTGCAGCCGCAGGTGATTGACGACGACGTTGCGGGAGACGTAACGCACGAAACCCGGATGCGGGATGCCCAGTTCGGCGGCGCTGCGCTGCAGGCTGGCGAACTCGTCGAACGTGGTCATGTCCAGCGGGCCGGCGTCGGCGGCGAATTCGTTCAGGTGCATGGCTCTCCCGGACCGCGTCGGCGCCGTCGCGCGGCGCCCGACCGGCACGCTGGGGAATATATCAGCCGCCGCCGCTCCGTCCGGGCCGACGGCGGCGCGCGCATTCGCTAGCCTGCCGCTTGGCCGTCGCGGGACGGCGCGCGCATCGGGAGGGCGCCATGGCACGACTGGACGGCAAGGTGGCGGTCATCACGGGCGGCGCCTCGGGCATCGGGGAGAGCGCGGTGCGCCTGTTCGTGGCCGAGGGGGCGCGCGTCGTGATCGGCGACGTGCAGGAGGAGCAGGCGCGGGCGCTCGCCGCCGAGCTGGGGTCGGCGACCCGCGCCGTCGTCGCGGACGTGCGCGAGGACCGCGCCGTCGCCGCGCTGGTGGCGACGGCGGTGGACGAATTCGGCGCGCTCGACGTGATGTACAACAACGCCGGCGTCGGCATGGTGGAGGGCGAGATCGCGGACGCGCCCGAGGAGACGTTCGACTTCGTCACGGCGATCAACCTCAAGGGCGTCTGGCTGGGCATCAAGCACGCGGCGCGGCGGATGCGGGAGCACGGCGGCGGGGCGATCATCTCCACCGCTTCGGTCGCGGGGCTGCACGGCTTCGAGCGCCAGGCGGTCTACGCGATGACGAAGGCCGGCGTGATCTCGCTCACGCGCAGCGCCGCCGCCGAGGGCGGGCCGCACGGCATCCGCGTCAACTGCATCTGTCCGGGCGGGATCGTCACGCCGCTCTCGGCGCCGTCCCCGCGGGCGGCGGAGATCGTCGCGGAGCGCTTCGCCGACATACACCCGCTGGGGCGGGCCGGGCAGCCGATCGACATCGCGCAGGCGGCGCTATGGCTGGCCAGCGACGAGTCGAGCCTCGTCACCGGGCAGGCGATCGTCGTCGACGGCGGCTGGAGCAGCGTCGACGCCCGCTGGCAGCGCCTGCTCGGGCAGATGAGCGAGCGCAACCGGGGCGGCGTGCGGCCCGGCGGCGCGCCGCTCGACGCCGGGTGATTGACCCGGCTAGACGGCCCCCCGCGTGCCGGCGAGGTTGGCCATGAGCTCCAGCGCCTCGGGCTGGCGGGCCGTGACCGTGATGCCCGTGATGCCGCAGTCCTCCCAGGCCTTGTAACGCTCGCGGATACGGTCGGCGGGGCCGATCAGCGCCATCTCGTCGATGAACTCGTCGGGCACGGCCTCCATCGCCTCGGCCCGCCGGCCCGACAGGTAGAGGTCCTGCACGGTCTCCGCAGCCTCGCCGTAGCCGTAGCGGACCATGACGTCGTTGTGGAAGTTCTTCGAGCGCGCGCCCATGCCGCCCATGTAGAGCGCCACGTTGGGCCGCATCTGACGGATGCACTCGCCCACGTCGTCGTTGACGATGACGGTGCAGGCGGCCTGGATCTCGAAGTCGTCCAGCGCCTTGGGCGCGTCGTTCGCCTCGCCGCGCTGCATGCCCTCGTCGAGCCAGGGCTGGTACTGCTCCATGCGGTAGGGCGAGAACCACATCGGCAGCCAGCCGTCGGCCAGCTCGGCGGTGGCCTTGACGTTCGCCGGGCCCAGGGAGGCGACGTAGATCGGCAGTTGCTGCATGTGCAGGATCGACTTGAGCGGCTTGCCGAGGCCGCTCGACCCGGGACCCTGGTAGGGCAGTTGGTACTCCGACCCCTCGTAGGTGACCGGCTCCTCGCGGGCGAGGATCTTGCGCAGCACCTCGATGTACTCCCGCACGCGCGTGGCCGGCTTGCCCCAGGGCTGGCCGTGCCAGCCCTCGACGACCTGCGGGCCGGACAGGCCCAGCCCCACGATCACGCGGCCGCCGCCGGCCAGCTGATCGAGCGTCGCCATGGTCATCGCCGTCATGGCGGGCGTGCGCGCGGGGATCTGCAGGATGCCCGTGCCCAGCTTGATCCGCTCGGTGTGCGCGGCGATGAAGGCCAGCGGCGTGACCGCGTCGGAGCCGTAGGCCTCGGCCGTCCAGATCGAGTCGTAGCCCAGCGCCTCGACCCGCTGGATGAGATCGAGGTCGAGCTGGTACCGCGGGCCGAACGTGCCCGCGCTGAATCCGAGTTTCATGCGTGGTCCCCCTCACCGCGCGCGGCCCGACTGGAGCGGCCGCATGCGTCGGTCAGGTTAGCCGCACGACGCCGTTCGGTGTGTCCAGCGTGGCGAGGAGCGCGGCGGGCCCCTCCTCGACCGGCAGCGCCAGGCCGAGCGCCGCCAAAGCGGCCTGCACCTCCGCCGGGCGCGGGTGGCGCCCGGCGAGGGCCGTGAGGCGGCAGCCCGTGGGGGCCGTCGCCGCGGGGTGGGGCGCGTCGCCCCAGTCGATCAGGAAGGGAACCAGCCCGCCCGCCGCCGGCCCGCCGCGCGTCAGCGTCCAGACGAGTTCGACGCCGTCCGGCCGGCGGCGCCGCATGGTCCGCGCCTCTCCCGGATCGAAGCCGCGCGCCCGCGCCGCGGCCACGCGCGCCTCGAGGTCGGTCGCCTTCGCCGCCCAGCCCGCCAGCCGCGGCGCGTCGAGCTCGTCGAGCCCGAAGGGGCGGCGCCGGCCCACCGGGTCGGGCTGACCGGGGTCCGGCGCGATGATCTCCAGGTAGGCGCGGTCGCCCAGGTCGAGCAGGGCGTTGTGCGACCCCGCGCCCGGGTGACTGCCGCCGTAGGCTGGGCGCACCCCCAGCCGCGCCCCCAGATCGGCGACGGCGGCGTCCAGGTCGGGCGCGGCGTAGACGATGTGGTCCACGATCTGGTCGGGCGGCGGCGCGGCGGCGCTCACGGCGCGGCCCCCGTCCCGGCGTCGAAGTCGGCCCGCGCGCGGCTGCGCAGGCCGGCGTCGGTGAGCAGGTCGAGGGCCGTAATCGCCATCGCCTTGGCCGCGACGATCATCGCGTCGTGGGCGGCCGGGGTCGCCGCGGCCTCGGCAAACTCGGGCGTATGGTTCCCGGCCGCGGCGGGGATGCCGAAGACGGGGTGGATCGACGGCACGACGTAGCTGACGTTGCCCATGTCGGTGCTGAAGGCGCTGAAGCCCGCCGGATCCTCGCGGGGCGGCGCGCCCAGCGCGCTCAGGTTGTCGGCGTAGCGCGCGACGATGGGCTCACAGTGCCGCATGTCGAGGTACTCGGGGCCGTTCTCCTGCACCTCCAGGGTGCAACCGGCCGACTCGGCGCCGGCCCGGAAGCAGGCGAGGACGCGCTCCTTGACCTCCGCCAGCGTCGCCCGCTCGCCCGCACGCACGATGAACTCGGCCCGAGTCAGGCTGGGGATGATGTTGGGCTTGTCGCCGCCGTGCGTGATGACGCCGTGCACCATCGCGCCGGGCGGCAACTGCTGCCGCAGGGCCGAGATCGCGCTGTAGGCGACCACCATCGCGTCGAGCGCGTTGCGGCCCTCCCAGGGCGCGCCGGCCGCGTGGGCGTTGCGCCCCCGGTAGACCACGTCGAGCTGCTGCAGCGCGCTGACCGCAGGCCGCAGGAGGTCGGTGGGGGCGGGGTGCGCCATGAGGGCCGCGTCGGCGCCCTCGAAGGCGCCCCGCTCGATCAGCGCGATCTTGCCGCCGCCGCCCTCCTCGGCGGGGGTGCCCAGCACGACGACCCGGCCCGGCGCGGCCGCCGCCGCCAGGCCGGCGGCCGCGCCGATGCCGGCGCCCAGGCCCGCCGCCGCGATCAGGTTGTGCCCGCAAGCGTGGCCGATCTCCGGCAGCGCGTCGTACTCGCAGCAGATCACGACGCGGGGGCCGCCGTCGCCGGCGCTCGCGCTGAACGCGGTGGGCAGATCGAACGCGCCACGCTGGACTGAGAACCCGGCGGCCTCGGCGGCGTCGGTCAGCACGTCGTGCGCGTGGCGCTCCTCGAAGTTGAGCTCCGGCCGGCCGTGGATCCGCGCGCTGACCCGGCGTAACTCCGCCGCGGCGGCGTCGATCGCGGTGATGGCGCGCGCGTGCAGTGCCTCGCAGGCGGGCGCGGATGCGGACTGCGACATGGGCCCTCCAGTTGTTGCCATCGCTGTGAGCAGGATAGGGGCTGCCGGGGCCAGTCACCCCCCGCGCCGGGACCGGCGCGAACGTAACCGCCACGTAACGCTGCAAAGGTCGCAACGGAAGGTGGCTGCGCGCGATGATCGCGCTGCTACGATGCGAGGAGGTGTGCATGGGTGCGTCCGCACGGGAGGCGACGCGAGAGTGAGACACCTCATGGACCGGCCGGCCGAGCGGGTGACGACGCGCCCGAAGATCGCAATGATCGGGGCGCGCGACAAGGCAGGGAGGGCCAGCACACGTGGCTGAGTCGCCCACGCCCGGATCGCACGCACGGGCGCCGATCGCCGAGCGCGAGCGGGCCACCATCCGTTTCGCGGGCGATTCCGGCGACGGGATGCAGTTGGCGGGCAACCGCTTCACGGACGCCACCGCGCTGTTCGGCAACGACTTCAGCACGCTGCCCGATTTCCCGGCCGAAATCCGCGCCCCCGCGGGCTCGCTCGCAGGCGTGAGTTCGTTCCAGATCAGCTTCTCCCGCAACACGATCCACACGCCCGGCGACGCGCCCGACGCGCTGGTCGCCATGAACCCGGCGGCGCTGCGGGTGCACGCCAAGGAACTGGTCCGCGGCGGGCTGCTGATCGTCAACGCCGACGCGTTCACGGGCGCCAACCTGCGCAAGGCCGGCTACACGAGCAATCCGCTCAAGGACGGCTCCCTGGCCGACTACCGCCTGCTCGAGGTCCCGATCACGAAGCTCGCGACGACCGCGGCGGCCGAGGCGGGCGTCAGCGGCCAGAACGCGGAGCGCACGAAGAACTTTTTCGCGCTGGGCATGATCTACTGGCTCTACGACCGCGACCTCGCGCCGAGCATCGCCTGGATCGAGGAGAAGTTCGCCCGGCGTCCGGCCATCGTCGAGGCGAACACGGCGGCGCTCAAGGCCGGCCACGCCTACGCCGAGACGGCCGAGCTCGCCGACGCGCACGTCGCCGTGCCGCCGGCCTCGCTCGCGCCCGGCACCTACCGCACGATCACCGGCAACGAGGCGACGGCCATCGGGCTGGTGGCCGCGCAAGAGTTGAGCGGGCTGCAGCTCTTCTACGGCAGCTACCCCATCACGCCGGCCAGCGACATCCTGCATTCGCTGGCCTCGTACCAGCGCTTCGGCGTCAAGACGTTCCAGGCGGAGGACGAGATCGCGGCGGTCGGGGCGGCCATCGGCGCGGCCTTCGGCGGCTCGATCGGCGTGACCGGCACCAGCGGGCCCGGCTTGGCGCTGAAGAGCGAGGCGATCGGCCTGGCCGTGATGACGGAACTGCCGATCATCGTGCTCGGCATCCAGCGCGGCGGGCCCAGCACCGGCCTGCCCACGAAGACGGAGCAGGCCGACCTGCTGCAGGCGATGTTCGGCCGCAACGGCGAGAGCCCCGTCTGCGTGGTGGCGCCGCGTAGCCCCGGCGACTGCTTCTACATGGTGATGGAGGCCGTGCGCCTGGCCTTCGCCGCGATGACCCCGGTGATCTTCCTGTCGGACGGCTACCTGGCCAACACGGCCGAGCCCTGGCCGCTGCCCGACGTGGCCGAGCTGCCCCGCATCGAGGTGCGGTTCCACGAGGACCCGGGCACCTTCGCGCCCTACGCCCGCGACCCGGAGACCCTGGCGCGGCAGTACGCGGTGCCCGGCACGACCGGCCTGCAACACCGCATCGGGGGGCTGGAGAAGGCCGACGGCTCGGGCGACGTGTCGTACGACCCGGCCAACCACCAGCAGATGGTCGCCCTGCGAGCCGAGAAGATCGCGCGCATCGCGCGGATGATCCCGGCGCAGGAGGTGGAGGGGCCGCCGTCGGGCGACGTGCTGGTGCTCTCCTGGGGCAGCACCTACGGCCCGGCGGTCACGGCCGTCGAGGAGGCGCGCGCCCAGGGCGCCGATGTATCGCTCGCGCACCTGCGCTACCTCAACCCCTTCCCGGCCAACCTGGGCGACGTGCTGCGCGGCTTCCGCACGGTGCTGATCCCCGAGAACAACGCCGGTCAGTTGCGCATGCTGGTGCGCGCGAAGTACCTGGTCGACGCCCGCGGCCTCAACAAGGTCTCCGGGCAGCCGTTCAGCGCCGGCGAGATCACGGACCAGATCATGGCGCTGCGCAGCGCGCGGCCCTCGGCCGTGCGCGCGTCGTAGCGGGAACACGAGAGCGACGAGAGAGCGAGGAGACGCGGAGATGGTGACCATCGACCGGGAGCCGGCGCCGACGGAGCCCCTGCGCCTCGCGAAGAAGGACTTCGCCTCCGACCAGGACACCCGCTGGTGCCCCGGCTGCGGCGACTACTCGATCCTCGCGCAGATGCAGCGCATGCTGCCGAACCTGGGCCGGCGCCGGGAGGACATCGTCTTCATCTCCGGGATCGGCTGCTCCAGCCGCTTCCCGTACTACATGAACACCTACGGCTTCCACTCGATCCACGGCCGCGCGCCGACGCTGGCGACCGGCCTCAAGCTGACCCGGCCCGACCTGCTGCTGTTCGTGATCACCGGCGACGGCGACGGGCTCAGCATCGGCGGTAACCACCTGCTGCACGCCCTGCGCCGCAACCAGGACCTCAACATCCTGCTGTTCAACAACCGCATCTACGGCCTGACGAAGGGCCAGTACTCGCCGACCTCCGAGGTGGGCAAGGTGACCAAGTCGTCGCCGATGGGCTCGATCGAGAACCCGCTCAACCCGATCGCGGTGGCGCTGGCCGCCGAGGCGACGTTCGTGGCGCGGACGTTCGACACGGACCCCCACCACCTCGTCAACACCATCGAGGCGGCGGCGCGGCACAAGGGCGCGACGTTCGTGGAGATCTACCAGAACTGCAACATCTTCAACGACGGCGCCTTCCGCGACTTCACCGACAAGCCGGTGCGGGGCGAGCGCCTGCTCTACATGGAGCCGGGCGAGCCGCTGCTGTTCGGCGACGAGAAGCAGCGCGGCGTCGCGATGAACGGGACCGTGCCCGAGCTGGTGGAGGTCAACGGCGACCGCTCCCGCATCCTGGTGCACGACCCGGCCGAGCCGACGCCGATCACGGCCAACATGCTGGCGCGCTTCCAGTATCCGGAGCAGCCCGTGCCCATGGGCATCTTCCGCCAGGTGCAGAAGCCGACCTACGGCGAGCGCCTGGGCCACCAGGTCGACGAGGCGCGGGCGGGGGTCGGCGCCGGCAACCTCGCGGCGCTCATCGCGGGCGACAACACCTGGGTGGTCAAGTAGGGGTCGTCGCGTAGGGACCGGCCGCGCCGGCGGAGCTATGCGGGCGTCGCCGCACGCTCGTGCACGGCCGGCAGCACGTCCTCGATCAGGCGCTGCGTCTGGGCCCCCATCTCGGCGTCGCCGTCGGCGATGGGACGCAGGACGAACTTCGACGCCCCCGCCGCGACGTACTCCGCGATGCGCTCCCGGATGCGCCCGGCGTCGCCCACGACGAAGTAGCCGTCCGGGTCGACGTCGGGCAGGCGGCGGCGGAAGCCGGCCGCCAGCCGTTGCACGGCCGCGTCGTCGGGGCTGCCGAAGCGGTAGGCGAAGGCCGCCCCGTAGTGATCGTCGTCGATAGCGCGCCCGGCCTCGGCGGCCGCCGCCTTGATCGCCGCGACCACCCGCGCCACCTGCACCGGGCTGTGCAGGCCGCCCAGCCAGCCGCTGCCGATGGTCGCCGTGCGGCGGATCGCGGCCTTGCTGTCGCCGCCGATCCAGAGCGGCAACGGCTGCTGCACGGGCAGCGGCGCGATAACGGCGTCGCGATAGTCGTAGTGCTCGCCCGCGCAGGTGACGGTCTCGCCCGCCCACAGGCGCGCCATCAGGCGCAGGGCCTCGTCGGCCAGCCCGCCGCGCCCCGCCATGGGACGGCTCGTCGCGCGGAACTCGGGCGCGACGGCGCCGCCCACGCCGAAGGCCGGCAGCAGCCGCCCGTCGCTGAGGAAGTCGATCGTCGCGCACTCCTTCGCGAGCACCAGCGGGTCGCGGAACGGCACCACGACCACGTTCATGCCGAACTTGAGCCGCTCCGTCGCCCCGGCCAGGGCGGCCATCGTCGACATCGATTCGAGGAAGGGCTGCGCGCCGATGAGGCGGTCCGTCTGCCAGATGGAGTCGACGTCGCCGGCCTCGCACTGCTCGACCCAGCGCCAGAAGCCGCGCGGCTCTTCGAAGGGGAAGTTGGCGATCCCCAGGCCGATGCGCACGCTCATCCGCTCCCCCTACTCCGCCGCCGCGGCGGCCTCGTCGCCGTACTTGCTGCCGGCGGCGTAGTAGCGGCGGTGCCAGATGCCGCTGCGCGGCTCGTCGCCCACGGGGATGCGCCAGCTGCGGATGCGCGCCGAGGCGAGGGAGAGCGCGCAGAGCGCGCGTGGCTGGTCGATGGTGTTGCCGATGTAGGCCGCGGCGGCGGCCGGCGGGATGTAGCGCTCCGCGATGCGCCGGTAGAGGTCGCGCCACACGTCGTCCGCGCCGAGGTCGTGGACGATCTCGGCGTCGCCCTCCACGACGAGCTTGCGCGCCGGCGGGACCGTCTCGTCGATCGCGCAGGAGATGCGGGGGTGCGCGCGGATGTGCGTCAGCCAGTCCGACATCGCGCGGGGGGTGAACCAGAGGCGTCCCTCCTCGTGGAGGAACCAGATCGGGGCGACGTGCGGGTCGCCGTCCGCGTCGACGGTGGCGATGCGCATCAGCACCCCGGGGGCGTCGAGGAAGGCGTCGCGTTCGGCGGGGGTCAGGGGCGGCATGGGGTCCTCGTTTCGGTGCGGTGGCGGCGCTACGCCGGGGGCAGCCCGGCCAGCCAGTCGAGCAGGATGCGGTTCAGTTCATCGGGGCGTTCCTGCTGCGTCCAGTGGCCGCACTCCTCGATGTGGCCGCGCTGGAGCTGCGGGATGACGCGCTCCATCCCCTCGGAGAGCTTGGGCGTGAGGACCGGGTCCTTGCCGGCCGTGACCATCAGCGCCGGGCAGGTGATGCGCGCCTCCCTGCTCTCCTCGCCCCATTCCCAGTTCCGGCGGTCGTTGCGGTACCAGTTGAGCGGCCCGCGGAAGCCGGTCGCGCGGAACGCCTCGACGAAGACCGCCAGATCCTCGGCGCTGAGCATGATGCTGCGCGCCGGCCGCTCCGGCAGGCCCACCAGCATGCCGCCGCGCTCGCGGACGCTGAGCGTCCCTCGCAGCGCGTCGATCCGATCGGCGGCGTCGCTGCTGCGCAGGAGCAGCGACATCGTGCGTTCGGGGTCGGCCTCCAACTCGGCCTCGGCGACGCCGGGCTCCTGGAAGTAGAACTGGTAGTCCCACACGCCGGGGCGGCCCTTGACCATCTCCAGCATCGGAGCGGGCGGCTGGCCCCGGTAGGGCGTGTTGATCCCCGCGACGGCCCGCACCCGCGCCGGGTGGTGCAGCGCCATCGCCCAGACGATCGCGCCGCCCCAGTCGTGGCCCACGAAGACGGCCTGCTCCAGCGACAGCGCATCGAGCAGGGCGACCAGGTCGTCGCAGACCAGACGGTGGGCGTAGTCCTCGACGTTCGGGGGTGCGCTGGTGCGGCCGTAGCCGCGCATGTCGGGCGCGATGCCGCGCAAGCCCGCCGCCGCCAGCGCCGGCAGCTGATGCCGCCACGAATACCACAGCTCGGGGAAGCCGTGCACGAAGACGACGGCCGGTCCGTCGCCCTGCTCCGCGACGTGCATGGAGATGCCGGTCGACAACTCGATCTGTCGGTGCTCGATCGTCACGGTCGCTCCCCTTCGCCGCTCGCGCCGGTGCGGAGGCCGCCATCCTTGGCCCGGATGCGAGGCTAGCGCAGGGGCAGGCCCAACTGCTGCACGGGAGGCGTCACGGCGCGGGGCGGAGCCGGCCGGTCCGAGACCCCGGCGGCCTCCCTCAACTCCTGCACGCGGGCGGCGACGCGGTCGCGGTAGCGCCTGGGGGCGTACTTCTGGCCGTAGAGCCGCCGGTAGCCGTCCAGCAGAGCCGGGTACTCCGCCGCCAGGAAGTCGAAGTAGTAGTCGCGCAGCTCGGGGCTGAGGTTGAGCAGGCCCGAGCCGCCGAAGCGCGCACCATGGTCGGCGGCGGCGCGCACCGTCCGCTCGACCTGCGCCCGGTCGGCCGAGAGCCCGGGCAGCAGCGGCGCCATCAGCACGCCAGCGTGGACGCCCGCGTCGACCAGGCGGCGCATCGCGGCGAGGCGCTGGTGGGGCGGGGCCGTGCCCGGCTCCGTGCGCCGCCAGATCTCCCGATCGACCGTCGGGACGCTGAAGGCGACGCTGAGCTCCGCGCGGGCATCGACCTCCGCCAACACGTCCAGGTCGCGCACGATGAGCGGGTTCTTCGTGAGCAGCGAGACGGGGCTGCGGAAGCGCGCGAACTGCTCCAGCGCCGCCCGCGTCAGGCGGTAGCGGCCCTCCGCGGGCTGGTAGGGATCGGTCGCGGTGCCCAGCGCGACCTGCTCTCGCCGCCAGGAACGGCGGGCCAACTCGCCGGCCAGCACCGCGGCCAGGTTCCGTTTGACGTAGATGATGCCGGTGAAGTCGTCACCGATGCCGAGCTCGAAGAAGCGGTGCGTGGGCCGCGCGAAGCAGTAGTGGCAGGCGTGCGCGCAGCCGCGGTACGGGTTGAGCGACCAGGCGAAGGGCATGCCCCGCACCCGGTTGAGCGCCGACTTGCACTCGATCTCGCGGTACTCAACCACGCCGTCCGCCCTCCCCGGCCGGACAAGAGTAGAACATTTGTACTACTTGATGTCAAGGGGGCGGCGGCTAGCGCAGCGTGCCGGCGGCCTCGCCGGCGGCGACCTCCTCGGCCGACATACCCAGCCAGTCGGCGAGCACGGCGGCGGTGTCGGCGCCGGTCAGGCGGGAGGGGGCGTAGGTCTCGATCGGCGTCGCCGAGAAGCGCAGCGGCAGCCGATCGACGTGCTGCACGCCGATCGTGGGGTGTTCCTCGTCGGCGGTCGTGAAGAAGCCGGATGCGCGCAACTGCGGATCGCGCTGCGTGAGGTCGACGCCCGACTGCACCACGCCCGCCGGCACGCCCGCCGCCTGGCAGCGTTCCATGACGGCCTCCGCGTCCTGCGTCCGCGTCCAGGCCGCCATCTCGCGATCGATCGTGTCCCTCGCCTCGACGCGGCCCGCGGCAGTGTCCAGGGCTGGGTCGCGGGCCCAGACCGGATCCCCCAACAGCGCGCGCAGGGCCCGCCACTGACCGTCGTTCATGACGGCAATCGCCACCCAGCGCTCCTCCTCGCCGGGCACGGCGCCGGCCAGCGGCCGGCAGGGGTAGCAGCCGTGCGGGGCGGCGGCGTCGTAGGGCAGGCGGTTGCCGGTCGCCTCGGCCCGGCCCCCGTTCACGACCAGGTCGAGCAGGGTAGGGCCCAGGAAGTTGACGCCCGTCTCGAACTGCGCGACCTCGATGCGCTGGCCGTAGCCGTCGCGTCGGCGCGCCTCGAGCGCGGCCAGCACCGCCAGCGCCGCGTGCAGCCCGGCGGCGTGGTCGTTGTAGGAGAAGCCGATGCCGATGTCGTCGCGGCCGGGCACGCCGGTCAGGGCCGTCAAACCCGAGAGCGCGTGGATCGTGGGGGCGTAGGTGACGTAGCTTGACCAGGGACCGCCGGCGCCCATCCCCGACATGTTCACGACGATCAGGCCGGGGTTGGCCGCGCGCAGCACGGGCTCGGTCAGCCCCCAGCGATCGAGCACGCCCGGCGAGAAGTTGTCGATCAGCACGTCGGCGCGGGTCGCGAGGTCCAGCGCGATCCGCCGCGCCTCGTCCGTCGCCATGTCGAGCGCCAGCGCGCGCTTGTTGCGGTTCCACATGGCGAAGTACGGCCTCGCCGAGTCGGACCCCACGCCGTGGGAGCGGCCGGCCGTGGACACCTTGACCACGTCGGCCCCCAGATCGCCGAGGACGCGCGTCCCGAAGGGGCCCGCGAGCACGTGCGTGAAGTCGAGCACGCGCACGCCGTCGAGGGGGCGGGGTCCGCTACGCGAGTCCATGCTGCTCCAGGAACGCCAGCATCAGCGCGGCGCATTCGCCAGGGTTCTCCAGTTGGAGGAAGTGCGTCGTATCGGGCACGAAGTCGTAGTTGAGGCGGTTCAGCCCGGCGAGGTCGCGGCGCGGCAGGAAGGAGAACGGCAGCGTCGGGTCGCAGCCGATGACCTTCACCGGGCAGCGGAAGGCGCCGGGTTCGGGCTCCTGGTTGTAGGCGAACGCATACTCGAGCACCTGCGCCTCATACTCGGCCGGGCAGCGCAGTTCGTACCCCCCTTCGTCGGCCGCGGGCCGCAGCGTGGCCCGTGCGATGAGATCCGCCACGCCCGGCAGCAGGCGCGCGTAGGCGGGCGCGCGCGCGATGCGCTCGGTCAGCTGCTCGCGCGTCTCGAACCGCTCCCGCCGCGTCCGGGTCGCGCCCGCGAGTTGCCGCCACTGCTTGTCGGCCTGGAGCAGGCTGCCGCCGGGCAGATGGATGGCCGGATCGAACAGCACGAGCGCCGCGAAGCCCTCGCCGGGCGGATCCTGGAGGATCGCGGTCGTGGCCGACAGGGAGTGGAACACGCCCACCTTGGGCTTCGCCCCGAAGTGGCGGTCGATGCCCCGGTAGACGTGCCGGTTGTCCTCGACGAAGGTGGCGATGGTGTGGCTGCGAACGTCGCTGCGACCGCTCCAGCCGTGGTTGCGGAAGTCGTACAGCACGAGGTCGAAGCGCTCGGCCAGCAGCGACCAGAAGGGGTAGTAGACGTCGGCCGCGAGCCCGTTGCCGTGGCTCACGACCAGCCGCGGGCCGTCCGGATTGCCGTGCCGCCGCAGCACGATGCGGGCGCCGTCCGCCGTGCAAACGTCGGCCGCGGCCAGCGGCTCGGGCAGGTCCCAGCGACACGCCTCGCGGCCCGCGGCGGTCATCGCTCGTCCCAGCCGATCGCCGCGAGCAGCGCCTCGGGCGGGGGGAGTGCGGCAGCGGCGGGAACGGCGGCCGTCTCGTCCGCGGCGCGCCACGGCGTCCGCTCGAAGCGGTAGGGCCCCCCGGGGCCGCGCACGGCCTCACCGGCGATCGTGCGGGGCTGCCACCAGCCGCGCGCCCCGAGCTGCGGATTGTCGAGCAGCAACTCGGGCGGCAGCACGCGTCCGTAGGGCGCATGGCGCGCCTGCGCCTCCTCGAACAGGGCGCCCACCTCCTTCGTGGGCACCCAGGCCCGCATCACCTCCATCAGGCGGCTCACGTACTCCACCCACAGGTCGGGGTCCTGCCACTTCGGATCGAGCAGGTCCTCCACGAAGCCATCCTCGACGAGCCAAGCCAGTTGCGCCTCCGGGTCGGGCGTGGGGGTGACCATGATGCCGCCGCCCTGCGCCTGCAACACCTGGTAGACGGTGGTCCAGTGCAGCGCCCCCTGCCGCGGCAGGACCGGCGTCGCCGCCCACTCCACCAGGTCGCAGTACCACGCGTACATCAGCACGTGTTCCAGCGCCGAGGGCAGCGCCTCGTGCACGGCGGCGTCGACGATCTGGCCCTCGCCGGTCTCGCGCGCGTGACGCAGCGCGGCCAGCGCGCCGATCGCCGCGTAGGTCCCGGAGATCATGAACGCCAGCTCGCCGAACAGCTTGAGCGGCGGCGTGTCGGTGTCGCCGGTGGTGGCGCAGACGCCGCCCAGCGCCGAGGCGACGAGGTCGGGCGCGAGGTAGTCGCGCCAGGGGCCCTCGCGGCCGAACGAGGTGGAGCGCACGACGACGACGCCCGGCCGCTCGGCGAGCAGATCCTCCGCCTCGATGCCGGCGCGGCCGAGCGCGCCGTTGTCCAGCACGATGTCGGCCGCGCGGGCCAGCTCCCGCAGCCGCGCTCGTCCCTCCCGCGACTCGATGTCGAGCGTGAGCGAGCGGCGGCTGGAGGCGAAGTAGGCGTACCAGAGCGACCGGCCCGGCCCCGGCTCGCCGCCGGCGAAGGGGCCGCGCTCGCGCAGCGGGTCGCCCGCGGGCGGCTCCGGCCGCACGACGTCGGCGCCCAAGTCGGCGATGAGCTTCGCGCCGTAGATCGCGCGCTCGTCGGTGAGGTCGAGGACGCGCAGGCCCGCCAGGGCGCCGGGGGCGTCGGAGTCGGGCGGCCGACCGGGAGAGGAAGGGGTCATCGCGCCACAGTCTAAGGGGCGCGCTGCGTAGGGCCCGACATCCCCTGCAACCGGAGGGAGCGATACCGTGTCCGCAGCGCCTCCGATTCTCTCCCGTTCTCACACCGGTGGATCATCCGTGCTCTACGTCGATGCCGTCTCCCAGCGCTTCAAGGGCGTCCCCGTCCTCGACGAGGTCGGCTTCAACATCGGCGACGGCGATCGGGTCGGGCTGATCGGACCGAACGGGGCCGGCAAGTCGACGCTGCTGCGCGTCATCGCGGGGCTGCAGCGGCCCGACGCCGGCGATGCGGGGCACCGCGGCGGGAGCCTGGGCTTCCTGCAGCAGGACGCGGAGCTAAGCAGCGCGCTGCCGCTGGTCGAGGAGATGTGGAAGGCGTTCCCGGAAGCGCGCGCCGTGGAGGAACAGCTGCACGAGGTCGCCGCCGCCTTCGAGAGCCCCGGCAACGACGTCGACGCGCTGGTCACCCGGCAGGCGCAGTTATTCGACGAGTTCGACCGCCTCGACGGCTATCGGATCGAGAAGCGGATCGGGCAGGTGCTGCGCGGGCTCGGCTTCGCACCCGAGGATGGCGGCAAGGCCTGCGGGGCGTTCTCGGGTGGCTGGCGGATGCGCGTCGCGCTGGCGCAGGTGCTCGTCCGTCGTCCCGATCACCTCCTGCTGGACGAGCCCACCAACCACCTCGACGCCGCCGCGCGGACATGGCTGATCGGACATCTCCAGGCATACAAGGGCACGGTGCTGATCGTCTCGCATGAAACCGACTTCCTGGACGCGACGGTGCAGCGGATTATCGATCTGCGCGACGGGGAGGCGCGCTCGTACCCCGGCAACCACAGCGACTACCGCCGCCAGCGGGCCGCCTTGCTGGCCCAGCAGCGGGCGACCGCCGACCGCCAACAGCGCGAGATCGCCCGGCAGACGCGGTTCATCGATCGGTTCCGCAGCACGGCCACCAAAGCCAGGCAGGTGCAGAGCCGGATCAAGGCGCTCGACAAGATCGAGCGGGTCGACGCGCCGACCGCCGAGCGGGCCGTGCACTTCCGCATCCAGCCGGCGGGCCGGCCGGAGCGCGCCGTCGTGACGGTGCAGGATCTGAGCCACGCCTACGACGACCACATTGTGCTGGTGGGTGCGAACCTGGAGATCGAGCGGGGCGAGAAGGTCGCGCTGGTGGGGCCGAACGGCGGCGGCAAGAGCACGCTGTTGCGCGCCTTGGCGGGCCGCATCGCCCCCACCGAGGGCCGCATCGCCTGGGCGGAGCGGGCGGAGTTCGGCTACTACGACCAGCATCAGGACGAAGCGCTGGACCCCGGCCGGACGGTGCTGGAGGAGGTCGCGTCGATCGCCGGCGATCACACGGACGGCGACCTGCGCAGCGTCCTGGGTCGCTTCCTGTTCCGCGGCGACGATGTCTACAAACGCATCGCCGTGCTCTCGGGTGGGGAGCGGTCCCGCGTCGCGCTGGCGAAGTTCCTGATCCGGCCGTCCAACGTGCTGCTGCTCGATGAGCCCACGAACCACCTCGACGGCGCCACCCGCGCCCGGCTGGTCAAGGCGCTGGCCGACTACGACGGGACGATCATTTGCGCGTCGCACGACCGCGAGATCTTGCGGCGCGTGGCGACCCGCGCCGTGCAAGTCGAGGAGGGCGAGTGCCGGCCGCTGCGGGACTGGCGCGCCGGCGCGGCGGCCCGAAGCTGAGGCCCGCGGGGGCGGGCCTCGACGCTGCGCCGGGCAGGGGGGCCGTTACGATCGCCGTCCGCGCCGGCCGCGGGGCGGAGAAGCGGGCAGAGTCGGAGATGGTCGGGGAGAGAGGATTTGAACCTCCGACCTCTTCGTCCCGAACGAAGCGCGCTGCCGGACTGCGCCACTCCCCGACGCCGGCTCAGCGTAGGCGGGCGCGTCGCGCTCGGACAAGCGCGGGGGGCGCAGACGCCGCCGGCCGATGGGCCGTCAGCCCGGCGACAGCGGGCCGGTGGCGAAGTCGGTCGACTCCTCGGCCTCGGGGTCGGGCGGTTGGTAGCCCGGCGGCGGGATGCGCAGTTCCTGGCCGATGCGCAGCGCGTTGGGGTTGCTGAGTTCGTTGTAGGCGGCGATGGCCTCGACGGTGACGGCGAAGCGCTGGGCGATCCGGCTCAGCACGTCGCCCGCGACGACGACGTAGATCTGGTCGAGCGGCTGCGCCGGGACCTCCGGCTCTTCGAGCGCGGCGGCGACGGCGGCGGCCGCCTCCTCGGCGGCGGCGGGCTCGACGGCCACGGTCCGGGCCGCCGGGGCGGCCTCCTCGGCAGCGGGCGTCTCCGTCACCTCGGCCGCGACCGGGGCGACCGCGGACACCGCGTCGCCGGAGTCCTGCAGCACGCTGAAGCTCGTCAGCATGAGCACGGCGAAGATGATGGGGATCGCCACCACCAGGGAGAGCAGGAACGCCAGCGCCGGACCCGACCAGACGGTCTCGTCGGGCGGGGCGGCGTCGGCCCCGGGCGCAGGCAGCGTTCGCGCGCCGGCGGCGCTAACGCCGGCGGCTCGGCTCGCCCTCCAGGATGGGCTCGTCGATGTAGACATCGCCGTTCCGAATCTTGATGTTGTAGCCGCAGTGTCCATTCGTGCAGACCCACGCCTTGTAGTGAATCGCCGCTCCCTGGCTCCCGAAGTCGGACAGCGGGACCAAGTGCCCCGTGTCGCAGCGCTGGCACGGCGGGAACGCGAACAGTCCGTCCTCCACCCGGCACCCCCTTCTTCCCCGCACGACGCGGAAACACCGCGCGCGGTTCCCCAGCGAACTCGTCGCGCTGGGGCGTGTCTGGACCTGGCCAGTCTCATTCTATCGCGGCCGGGCCGCCCGCGCCCCGCCCCGAGGCGCCGAAGCGGCCCCCGGGCGCATAAGCTGGGAGCATGACGGACGCGCTCACGGAACGGCAGCGAGAGGTCGCCGGGCTGGTCGCCGAGGGGCTGACCAACCGCCAGGTGGCCGAGCAGCTCGGCATCTCGAAAGACGGGGTCAAGTACCACGTCACGGAGATCCTGAGCCGGCTCGGCGTGTCCTCGCGCGCGTCGGTGCGGGAGGCGCTGTGGGGCCCGCCCGAGGGCGCGCCCGCGCCGCCCGCCACGCAGCCGCCCTCGGAGCCCGGCGAGGTCGACTTCGCCAAGCACCTGCTCGACGCGATGCGCGGCTCGCTGCTGCAGCGGGTGCTGCGCATCGCCACCGCGACCGGCGTCGTCGAGGCGCTGCGCGAGTCGCCGCCGGCCAGCGCGACGGCCATCGCCAGCGCGACGGGCATCGACGTGCGCTACGCCCGCGCGATCCTGCAGTCGCTGGCGGCGCACCAAGTCGTGAGCTACCGGGCGGCGACGCGGCAGTTCCGCCTCGCGCCGCCGCAGCGGGCGCTGCTGACGCCCGAGCGGCCCGACTCGTTCCTCGACCTGATCGACAGCACGACGCCCCGCGACCCGGCCGACGACCGCCTGATCGCGCTCATCCGGGCGGGCGGGGGCGTGCGTCTGGAGGCGGGCATGGCCAACGAGTGGGAGAACCTGATCCACATCCTGCCGCGCCCGGCCCACGGGCTCGCGCCGGCCTTCCGCGCCGCCCCGGGCCTGGCCGAGTCGCTGGAGCGCGGCATCAGCGTGGGCGAGGCCGGGTCGGGCCGGGGGCGGCTGCTGATCGAGCTGGCGCGCACCTACCCGCGCAGCCGCTTCACCGGCTACGACCTGAACCCCACGGCTGTGCGGTTGTCAGCCGCGGACGCCCAGGAGGCGGATGTCGGCAACTGCGACTTCGTCGAGGCCGACGTGACGCAGTTGCCGGAGCGGCACGACCTCATGCTGGCCTTCGGGATGCTTCACGACACGCCGAACCCGGGCGCGATCGTCGAGGCCGTGGCGCGCATCATCGCGCCCGGCGGCCTCTTCGTGGCGACGGAGATCGCCGCCTCCAGCCGGCTCGAACGCAACCTGGGCCGCCCGCTGATGGAGGTCATGTACGACCTCTCGCTGATGCACTGCGTGCCCCACTCGGTGGCCTGCGGCGGCGACGGCCTGGGCGCGCTCTGGGGCCAGGAGGCGACGCGCGACCTGCTGGCCGCGGCGGGGCTGGACGTGGAAGTCGTGCGGTCGCAGAGCGACGCCTTCCACAACTACTTCGTCGCGACGGCGGGCGGGCGCCCGGCGCCCAACTAGGGCCGGGCCGGGACCTCCGCCGCCGCGGCCGCGTCCGCCGCCGCCCACTGGGGATGCCGGTGGAGGAAGTACTCGTAGGCGTCGGACAGGGCGATCCACGAGGCCTCGATGACGTCGGTCGAGGAGCCGACGGTGTTCCAGACGTGCTCCCCGTCGGACGATTCGATGAGCACGCGCACGCCCGCCCCGGTGCCGCTCGCCGCGTCGAGGATGCGCACCTTGTAGTCGCGCAGGCGCACCGTCTCGATCTCCGGGTAGGGCTGGCGCAGCCCGCGCCGGATCGAGGCGTCGAGGGCGGAGACCGGGCCGTTGCCGTCGGCGGCGGTCTGGAAGATCTGCTCGCCAGCGGCGATCTTCGTCATCGCCTCGGCCTGCATGTCGGAGTGCGTGGTGGGGTCGCCGTCGTCCTTGTGCCGCCGCCGGTTGACGATCAGGAAGTCCTCCAGCTCGAAGGGGGGGCGGTAGCCGGGGCGCAGGCGCAGGGCGAGCAGCTCGAACGACGCCTCGGCGCCCTCGTACTGGAAGCCGCGGCTCTCCATCTCCTTGACCCGCTCGAGCAGGGCCTGGTTCTCCTCCGCGCTCAGGGGCAAATCGAGGCCGCGCTCGGCGAGCTTGACGGAGATGTTGCGCCGGCCCGAGAGCTCGCTGACCAGGATGCGGCGGTCGTTGCCGACCGCGTCGGGGTCGATGTGCTGGTACGTGTCGGGATCCTTGACGATGGCCGCCACGTGGTAGCCGGCCTTGTGGGCGAAGGCGCTCGCGCCCACGTAGGGCGCCTGACCGTCGAGCGGCAGGTTAGCCAGCTCCGCGACGAACAGGCTGGCGTTGGTCAGCTCGGCCAGTTGCGCCTCGCTGACGACGCGGCGGCCCATCTTGAGCTGCAGGTTGGCGATGACGCTGGTCAGGTTGGCGTTGCCGCAGCGCTCGCCGTAGCCGTTGACGCAGCCCTGCACCTGGCTGACCCCCGCCTCGACGGCGGCCAGGCTGTTGGCGACGGCGAGGCCGCAGTCATCGTGGCAGTGGATGCCCAGCCGCGCCTCCGGCAGCGCCTCGCGCACGGCGGCCACGGCGCGCTGGACGTCGGAGGTCATCGCGCCGCCGTTGGTGTCGCAGAGGACGAGGTACTCGGCGCCCGCGCGGTGGGCGGTGCGCAGGGCCTGCAGCGCGTAATCGGGGTCCTCGCGGAAGCCGTCGAAGAAGTGCTCGGCGTCGAAGTGGACCTCGCGGCCGTGCGCGCGCAGGTGGGCGACCGACTCGCGGATCATCGCCAGGTTCTCCTCCTGCGAGGTCTCCAGCGCGACGCGCACCTGGTAAGCGCTGGCCTTGCCGACCAGCGTCACCACCGGCGTCTCCGCGCCGAGCACGGCCTGCATGTTGAAGTCGGCCGCCGTGTCGGCGCCGGGCTTGCGCGTGCCGCCGAAGGCGACGAGGCGGGCGTGCTTGAGCGGCCGCGCGCGCATCGCCTCGAAGAAGGCCTTGTCCTTCTCGTTGCTGCCGGGGAAGCCGCCCTCCACGTAGTGGACGCCGATCGCGTCGAGGCGGTGGGCGATGGCGACCTTGTCGTCGAGCGAGAAGGCGACGCCCTCCATCTGCGAGCCGTCGCGGAGGAGGGTGTCGTAGAGGACGATCGGTGGGGACTGGGACATGTCGCGCTCCAAGCGCCGTGCGCCGGGGCCAGCGGCGCGGGCCGGGGGGATCGGGGGTGGGGCGGACGCGGAGGGGCGAGCCCGGGAGGGGGTCGCGGGGCCGAGCGCCGCTCAGGCGGCAATCGTCACCGCCGCGACGATCGCGGCGGCTGGGGCTCCCGTCGGGGTTGGCGTCGCGGACATCGGGCGTCGCCTCGCTTCCTGGTCCACGCTCACCCTACTGAGCGCCGCGCGTGGCGTCCACGTTCCCCCTCTCCACCTTCTGGTGGAGAGGGGGACAGGGGGTGAGGTTCCTACCGGATATTCCGCAGGCGCGGGTCGAAGGCGTCCCGGACGCCGTCGCCGACGAAGTTGAACGACATCACCATCAGGATGATGGCCAGCGCGGGCGCGAGGATGGGCCAGGCGCTGCGTGTCATCATCGTGATGTAGGCCTGCGCGACCATACCGCCCCAGGCGGGGGTGGGCGGCTGCACGCCCGCGCCGATGAAGCTCAGCCCCGCCTCGACGAGGATGATGCCCGCCGCCGACAGCGACGCGAGCACCAGCACCGGCGCCACCACGTTGGGCAGCATGTGCCGCAGCATGATCCGGCGCGGCGGGGCGCCCACCGCATGCGCCGCGTCGATGTAGACCTCCTGCTTGATCGACAGCACGACCCCTCGCGTGAGCCGCGCGTAGCCCGGCGACCAGACGAAGCCGATGATGATCATCGTGTTCTGGATGCTCGGCCCCAGGGCGGCGGTGACGGCCAGGATCAGCACCAGCCCCGGCATCGCCATGATCGCGTCGACGATGCGCATGATGACCAACTCGTCGAGCTTGCCGCCGATGTAGCCGGCCAGCAGCCCCAGCGGCACGCCGATGACGATCGCCACGCCGATCGCGGCCAGCACGATCTGCCAGGCGATGCGGGCGCCGAAGATCGTGCGGCTGAGGACGTCGCGGCCCTGGCTGTCGGTGCCGGCGATGTGATCCCAGGCGGGGGGCTGGTAGATGCCGTCGAGGGTGAGGTTGGTCTTCAGGGGGTCCGCGGGAGCGATGGCCGGCGCGAACGCGGCCACGATGCCGAATCCCAGCAGCAGCAGCGCGCCCAGCACGGCCGGCCGGTTGCGCATGTAGACGCGCAGGATCGCGCGCGTCTCGCGGTACCAGTGCTGTTCCCGAATCCCAGCGAACGAGAGGGCGGGCGGGACGATGCTTTCCGGGGGAGCCGTGCCGCCGGCCATCAGCTTCGCCCCTCACGGATGCGCGGATCCAGCAGCGGATAGGAGAGGTCGACGAGCAGGTTCACCAGCACGACGCAGACGGCGAAGAACATGACCACGTTCTGCACGATGTTGAAGTCCTGGCTGATGACGACGTTCTCGACAAAGAGCCGGCCCATGCCCGGGATGCCGAACACCTGCTCGGTGATCACGGCGCCGGAGAAGATCAGCCCGGCCTGGAAGCCGAACACCGTCACGATGGGGATCAGCGCGTTGCGCAGCCCGTGCCGCACCACCACGACCCGCGTGCGCAGCCCCTTGGCCCGCGCCGTGCGGATGTAGTCGTCGTTGAGCACGTTGATCATCGCCGAGCGCGTCTGCCGCATCAGCAGCGCCGTGGCGGTGAGCGACACGGCCGTCACCGGCATTGCCATGTGCTTGAGGTTCTGGATGGGATCCTCCCAGAAGGGGACGTAGCCCACGACCGGGAGCAGATCGAGGTGCAACCCGATCAGCAGCACCAGCCCGATGCCGGTGAGGAACTCCGGGACCGAGTTACCCACGATCATCAGCGTGCTGGCCGTTACCTCGCGCTTCGAGCCGGGCTTCAGCGCCGCGACCACGCCGATCGGGATCGCCAGGCAGACCACCACCAGCAGGCTGAGGATGCCGAGGTTGAGCGTGGCGGGAATCCGCCGCCCGAACGTGTCACTGATGGGCAGTTGGTTGATCGTGCTCTCGCCCAGGTCGCCCTGCAGCGCGTTGAACATCCACTTCCCGTACCGCTCGTGCAACGGGAGGTCCAGCCCCAGCCGCGCCTTGGTCTGCTCGATCAACTCCGGTGTGGCGTTGATCCCCACGATCCGTGCGGCCGGATCGCCCGGCAGCACGTTCATCAGCAGGAAGGCGAGGACGCTGATGATGAACAGGATGACAATGGAGGAGAGGATCCGCGTGATGCTGTAGCGCGCCATCGAACATCCTCACGGCCGCGGGGGCCTCTGATCCCCTCTCCCTGGGGTGAGGGTGAGGGGGAACTCCGATCCCCTCTCCCTGGGGAGAGGGTTAGGGTGAGGGGGGCCCCCGCTGCAACTCCAACCGGATGGCGTCGACGACGGACTCCAGATCGTCGAACACGTCGTTGTTCCAAAAGCGCAGCACCCGATAGCCGCGGGATTCCAGGAACCTGGTGCGCTCCCGGTCGGAGTCCGCCCGCTGCTGATGCTGGCCGCCGTCCAGTTCGATGACCAGGCGCCGCTGCATGCAGAGGAAGTCGGCGATGTACGGACCGATCGGCGTCTGGCGGCGGAACTTGTCGCCGGCCAGTTGGCGATCGCGCAAGACGCTCCAGAGGCGTTGTTCCGCGTCGGTGGCATCCCGCCGCAGTTGCCTAGCTCGGGAGGTCCGGTGTATCGGTGGCTCCGATCTCCTCTCACCCGTTGCCCCTCACCCTCGCCCTCTCCCTGGGGAGAGGGGACCGGAGCCCCCTCTCCACCGTTCCGATGGGCGACTAGGGGCTGGCGACAACCATGGTTAGGCGGGCGTGGCCAATTCCGTGACCGGGTCGCCGGCGATGCGAGCGTGGTACATCACGCGCGGCTCGGTCATGTCCCAGGGCCGGGCCTGATGCAGCAAGCGGCGGTTGTCCCAGAGGACGGCGTCGCCAGCGGTCCAGTGGTGATCGTAGACGCGAGGCGGCCGGCAGGCGAAGTCGACGAGCTCCTGGAGCAGTTGCTCCGACTCGTCCTCCGAGAGGCCCGGGATGCCGAAGGCGTGCCTGCCGATGAGCAGCGCGGGCCGTCCCGTCTCCGGGTGCACCTTAACCAGCGGCCGCAGCGGCGGCTCCTCGACGTCGAGGCCGTAGCCGCTGTAGTCGTCCGTCTTCTTTGGCTTGTGCCCGATCTTTCCCTGGCTGTAGTGCAGGGAGTGGCGGGCCGACAGTCCGGCGATGCGCTCGCGCATGCCGTCGTCCAGCGCCTCGTAGGCGGCGCGCATGTCGGCCCAGGCGGTCTCTCCGCCGCGCGAGGGGACCGTGTGCGCCGTTAAGACCGCGCCCTTGGCCTGGACGGGCACGAAGGTGCTGTCCATGTGCCAGCCCATGTTGCCCTTCAGCACCTGGACGATCTCGTCTTCCTTGCTCTCGACGCGGACCGAGCCGTCCTTGCGAACGTTGGTGATTGCGGCGAGGTCAAACTCGAGATCGCCGAAGCGCTTGGCGAACGCGATCTGCTCGTCGTTGCTGAGGTGCTGGCCCGGGAAGATGAGCAGGCCGTACTCCAGCCAGGTGTCGTAGAGGCGCGCGAAGGCCTCGTCGTCGATCGTGGCGAGCTTCAGGCCGGTGATCGTGGCGCCGAAGGTCGCGTCCAGCGGTTCGACGCGGAAGTGGGTGTCGAGAGTCATGCGAGTCTCCTTATCGATTCCGTGCTGCGCATACAGGGGGTGAGGCCGGCGCGGAGCTAGGCGTTGTGCCACAACCCCTTGTAGCCGCGCACCCCTCTCCCGGTCCGGCCGCCGGGGCCGGTCTAGGTGCTGAACCAGAGGTACTTGGCCCCGTCGCCGACGATCCAGCCGTCGACGTCGCGGAACTCGAAGTTCTCCAGGTTTCCTTGCCCGGCCCAGCCCTGGTTGTACTGCGCGATGTGGTAGTCCCAGCCGTTGTCGGTCGAATTCTGGAACAGCGCGTCGTAGTGCGGGATGCGGTCTTCCTGGCTCGGGCCCACGGCGGCGGCGTTGACCAGCTGGTCCGTCTCCGCCAGCGCCTGCAGGACTTCGTCGTTGGGGTGCAGCGCCGGGTCGGCCCGGCCGGTGCGCGGGCCGCCCTCGGGCGAGCCATACATCCAGTTCATGAACCCGGTCATGGTGTTGCGCGGCACCGGGTCCGGATCGAAGGGCGACTCCCAGGTGAACACGGCCATCTGCCAGTCCTCGGTCGCCCACACGCGGTCGAGGATCACCGCTTGCGCGTCCTCCACGAACTGGAAATCGAAGCCGGCCTCGCGCAACTGATTGTGCACCGGCTCGGCCATGCGGCGGTGGAACTCGGTCGCGAAGCTCAGGTACGTGCCGGTGATGCCGTCCCCGTAGCCGGCGGCATCCATCAACTGATGCGCCTCAGCCACGTTCGGCGAGTCGGCGTAGCAGTCCTTGTCCGGCAGCAACGCCCAGCTCTCCTGCGAGACGGGCGCGCGGGACGCCTTGCCCAATCCCTCGGTCGCGATCTGGTTGATCGCCTCCCGGTCGATGCTCAGGTGGACGGCGCGCCGCAGGCGCGGATCACGGAAGAGGTTGATCTCGGGCGGGCGATCCGGGTTCAGGTTGAACCAACTCTGCATCCAAATCTGATTGGTGCCGCTCAACGCTTGGAAGCCGTCGGCGATCAACTGGTCCTGCACCGCCCGTGTCATCCCGCCGGGCGGGCGGGAATAGGAGACCTCGCCGGAGAGGAAGGCGTTCCACCCCGAGTTCGCGTCGGGGAGGATCAGCTGCTCCATGCCGTCCACCCAGACGTTGTCGTTGTCCCAGTAGCCGTCCCAGCGCTCGGCGACCCAGTTCTCGCCGTCGTTGTAGTCGGTTTGGAACATCGGCCCCGCCCCGACCGGATTGGTGATCGCCGTCTCGAAGTGCGCCGGCGAGATCAGCATGCCCGTGCCCGGGGAGGCGAGGAAGTTCACCACCGTCGGCGCGAACGGCTCCGAGTTGACCATCCGCCAGGACAGGTCGTCGATCACCTCGCGCGAGACCGCCTTGGAGATGCCGGCCCGCGCGCGGTCCTGCCCGGCCAGATCCTCGGTGTTGGTCAAGTAGTCCATGTTCGCTTGCAGGGCGTGCGCGTCGCACGCCGCGCCGTCCTGGAAGAGGCAGCCCGGGCGCATGTTGAAGATGTAGGTGAGGTCATCGGGCAACTCCCAACTCTCCGCCAACTCCGGCGCAATGCGCCCCGCCTTGTCGAAGCCCAGCACGGAGTCGTAGAGGTGGGACAGGTAGCCGTAGTGGTCGGCCGCGCTCAGGGAGATGTACGGGTTGAAGCCGCCGTGGATCGACTCCCACCGCGTCAGCGCAACCGTGCCGCCGCGCTGCGGCCCGCCGGCCGCGGCCGGCTCGTCCTCCCCCGCCATGGCCGCGCTCTCGGCGGCCTCGCGGGCGGCGTCGGCGGCCTCTTCCGCCGCCGCGACGGCGGCGGCGGCGGTTTCGGCCGCGGCTTCGGCGGTCTCCTGGGCCGTGGCGGCGGCCTCGCCGGCGGCGGCGGACGCCTCGCCGGCGGCCTCGGCGGCGGCAGCAGCCGCAGCGGCGGCTTCGTCGATGGCGGCCTGGGCGGCCTCCGCGGTGGCCGTCCCGGCCTCGACCGCGGCGGCCGCGTCGCGGGCGGCCTGGGCGGCGGCCTCGGCGGCCTCGGAGGCGGCGGCCGCGACGGCCGCGGCGGCTTCGTCACCGGCCGCGGATGCGGCGGCGTCGGCGTCGGCGGCAGCCGCGGCCGCGGCTTCCGCGGCGGCGGCCGCGTTGGCGGCGTCCTCCGACTCGGCCGCCTCGGCGGCCAGGGCGGCCGCTGCGTCGGCGGCGTCGGCCGCCTGTGAAGCGGCGGCGGAGGCCTCGGAGGCTGCCGCTGCGGCTTCGGCGGCCGCGTCGGCGGCGGCCTCGGTCTCGGCGGCGCGCGCCTCGCCCGCGGCGACGGCCGCCGCCGCGGCCTCCTCCGCGGCAGACGCGGCCCGTTCGGCGGCGGCGGTTCCGGCGTCATCGTCGTCGTCGCCGCAGCCGACCAAGGCCAGGCCGGCCGCCCCAACCCCAGCCTTCGCGCTGGCTCCCAACATCGTGCGACGGCTGATCTGGCGGTGTCGCAGGGTCTCCAAATAGTTGCTCATGGCGTCATCCTTTCCGTGGATGTGTCCGCCCCAATCCCCTATGGATTGGGGTCGTGCTCCGAGAGCGCACGCATTATGACGCCTAGGGGGGGGGGTCACGTCAAGGGATTTGGGTGTAAAGTTTCCACAGTTGACGTAAGGGTGTGGTGGGGAGGACGTGGCCCCCCTCTCTATGAGGGAGGGGAGAGGGCGTCGCGAAAAAAATTTCTCGCGGGGGTGGTGGGGCGGGCGGGCGTTTCCCCTCACCCTAACCCTCTCCCCACGGGAGAGGGGATCAGAACCCTCTCCATCGCAGAGCAATGGAGAGGGGGGACCGCACGGCATCCGTTCGCCCTGAGCTTGTCGAAGGGTCGGCCGCGTGGTTCGACAGGCTCACCACGCACGGGGGACGGGCCTGCCCTGAGCGGCGCCGAAGGGGGGTGAGGTCTGGGCGTCAGGCCAGGGCCGCGACGATGAGGTCGCCCATGGCGGCGGTGCCCTTCGGGCGGTCGTCGGGACCGGCGAGGTCGGCCGGGCGGTGGCCGGCGGCGAGCACCGCATCGACGGCCGCTTCGATCGCGGCGGCCTCGGCCTCCAGGCCCAGGGAGAGGCGCAGCATCATCGCGCCGCTGAGGATCTGCGCGATGGGGTTGGCGATACCCTGGCCCTGGATGTCTGGCGCGGTGCCGTGGATCGGCTCGTACATGCCCAGGCCGGTGCCGTCGCGGCTGCGCGCGCCCAGGCTCGCGCTGGGCAGCATGCCCATCGAGCCGGCCAGCATGGAGGCCTCGTCGCTGAGGATGTCGCCGAACAGGTTCTCCGCCACGATGACGTCGAAGTCGCCGGGGCGGGAGATGAGGTGCATCGTGCAGGCGTCGACGAGCAGGTGCTCGACCTCGACGTCAGGGTAGTCGGGCGCGACCTCCAGCACGACCGCGCGCCAGAGCCGCGAGCTGGCCATGACGTTGGCCTTGTCGACGGAGGTCAGCTTCTTGCGCCGCGCCTGCGCCAGCTCGAAGCCGACCCGCACGATGCGCTCGATCTCGTGCTCGGCGTAGGCCAGCGTGTCGACCACGTGGCGCTCGCCGTTCTCCTCCCACTGCCGCTGGGGCTGGCCGAAGTAGATGCCGCCGGTCAACTCGCGCAGCACGATCATGTCCACGCCGCGCACGATGTCGGGCTTGAGCGCCGTGCTGTCGACGAGGAAGTCGTACATCTTGACGGGGCGGATGTTGGCGAACAGGCCCAGCCCCTTGCGCAGCCCGAGGATCGCCTGCTCGGGGCGGACGGGCGCGCCGGGGTCGTCCCACTTGGGGCCGCCCACCGCGCCGAAGAAGACCGCGTCCTGCTCCTGACACATCTCCAGCGTCTCGTCGCGCAGGGCGACGCCGTAGGCGTCGATGCCCGCGCCGCCGACGGTGTCCTCGGTGTAGGTGAACTCGTGGCCGAAGCGCGCGCCCACCGCGTCGAGCACCTTGACTCCCTCCGCCACGACTTCGGGGCCGATGCCGTCGCCGGGCAGCAGCGCGATGTTGAAGTTGCTCACGAGGGGCCTCCTGGAACGTGGGGCGCGGGCTCAGGCGCCGGTGCGGGGCCGGAAGGCCGCGCGGCCCCGCTCGTAGGCCGCGATCGCGTCGACGTGCTGGAGGGTGAGGTCGATCCCGTCGAGCCCGTTGAGCAGCGTGTGCTTGACGAAGGGGTCGATCTCGAAGCCGCGCGACCAGCCGTCCGGCGTCGAGACGGTCTGGGCCGACAGGTCCACGCGAATGGGCGCGGCGGGGAGCTCCATCGCGCGCGCCATCAGGTGTTCGCAGTCGGGCGGCGGCAGGGTGACGGTGAGCAGGCCCATCTTGGCGCAGTTGTTGCGGAAGATGTCGGCGAAGGAGGGGGCGATGACGACATCGACGCCCATCTGCTGGATCGCCCAGACGGCGTGCTCGCGGGAGGAACCGCCGCCGAAGTTCGGGCCCGCCAGCAGGATGGGCGCGCCCGCGTACTCGGGCCGGTTGACGACGAAGTCCGGATCCTTGCGCCAACTCTCGAAGGCAAAGGGCCCGTAACCGGTGCGCTCGATCTTCTTCAGGTGCCGGGCGGGGATGATCTGGTCGGTGTCGACGTCGGCGCGGTCGAGCGGAATCGCGTGGCCGCTGACGGTCGTGACGGGATCCATGCCTAGCTCCAGTCCCGCACGTCGACGAAGTGGCCGGCGACGGCGGCGGCGGCCGCCATGGCGGGGCTGACGAGGTGGGTGCGCCCGCCCGGCCCCTGGCGCCCCTCGAAGTTGCGGTTGCTGGTCGAGGCGCAGCGCTCGCCGGGGGCCAGGATGTCGGGGTTCATGCCCAGGCACATCGAGCAGCCGGCCTCGCGCCACTCGAAGCCGGCGTCGCGGAAGATGTCGGCCAAGCCTTCCTGCTCGGCCTGCGCTTTGACGAGGCCCGAGCCCGGCACCACCATCGCGTTCACGCCGCCCGCGACCGTCTTGCCCTCGATCACCTTGGCCGCCGCGCGCAGGTCCTCGATGCGGGCGTTGGTGCAGGAGCCGATGAAGACGCGGTCGAGGGGGATGTCCACGATGGGCGTCAGCGGCTGGAGGTCCATGTAGCGCAGGGCGCGCTCCGCGGTCTCCCGCGCCGCGCGGTCCTCGATCGTCTGCGGGTCCGGCACGCGGCCGCCGACGCCGACGCTCTGCGCGGGCGTCACCCCCCAGGTGACGTGCGGGTCGATGGCCGAGCCGTCGAGCACGACCTCCCGGTCGAAGCGAGCGCCTGTGTCGGTGGGCAGTCGCCGCCAAAAAGCCAGCGCCTCGTCCCAGGCCTCGCCCGTCGGGGCGTGGGGGCGGCCGCGCAGGTAGTCGAAGGTCGTCTCGTCGGGCGCGACCAGCCCGGCGCGCGCGCCGCCCTCGATGGTCATGTTGCAGACCGTCATGCGCCCCTCCATCGAGAGGTCGCGGATGACATCGCCGCGGTACTCGATCACGTGCCCGACGCCGCCGTCGACGCCGATGCGGTTGATGATCGTCAGCACCACGTCCTTGGCCGTGCAGCCCGGCGGCAGCGCGCCCGTGACCTCGACCGACATCTGCTTGAGCGGCTTCTGCGGCAGCGTCTGGGTGGCGAGCACGTGCTCGACCTCCGAGGTGCCGATGCCGAAGGCGAGGGCGCCGAAGGCGCCGTGGGTCGAGGTGTGGCTGTCGCCGCAGACGATGGTCATGCCGGGCTGGGTGACGCCCTGCTCGGGCCCGATGATGTGCACGATGCCCTGGCGCGGATCGAAGGTGTCGAAGAGGGGAACGCCGAACTGGGCGCAGTTCTCGCGCAGCGAGGTGACCTGCTGCTGCGAAAGCGGGTCGCCGTAGGGCTCGACCCGGTTGTCGGTGGGGACGTTGTGGTCGGGCACGGCGAGGGTCAGGTCGGGGCGGCGCACGGGCCGGCCGGCCAGGCGCAGGCCCTCGAACGCCTGCGGGCTGGTGACCTCGTGCACGAGGTGGAGGTCCACGTAGAGCAGGTCGGGCTCGCCGGCGGCCTGCCGGACGAGGTGCTCGTCCCAGATCTTCTGCGCCAGTGTGCGAGCTTCGGCCACGCGTCGGTCCTTTCGTCGCCCCGGGCGGCCGGGGTCGCCGCCGGCTAGGGCGTGCGGCGCTGCGTCACCGCGGCCGGCGCGCCCACCTTGCCGGTCAGGTAGCGGTTGACGGCGTTGACGTAGGCCCGCGCGCTGGCGACCAGGATGTCCTGGTCCGAAGCGCGCCCCGTGTAGGTGACGCCCTCGATCGCGATGCGGATCGTGACCTCGCCTTGGGCGTCGATGCCCTCGGTGATGGCCGTGACCGCGTATTCGGTCAGCCTGTCCTTCGTGCCGATGATGCCGCGGATCGTCTTGTAAACCGCGTCAACGGGGCCGGTACCGGTATTGGCCGCCTCGTGGAACTCCCCGTCGGGGCTGCGCAGCTTGATGCTGGCCGTGGGCGTCGCGCCGGTGCCGGTGGTCACGTTGATCGACTCGATCCGCCACGCCTCCTCGGCCTGGCCGATGTGGTCGGAGACGATGGCCTCCAGGTCGCGGTCGTCCACGGTGTTCTTGCGGTCGGCCAACTCCTGGAAGCGCAGAAAGGCGCGGCTGAAGTCCTCGTCCTCCAGCGTGTAGCCGAGGTCGTGCAGGCGCGCGCGGAATCCGGCCCGGCCGGAGAGCTTGCTGAGCACGAACTGGCTGCCCTCCTTCCAGCCGACCTCCTCGGGGTCCATGATCTCGTAGGTCTCGCGCAGCTTGATGACGCCGTCCTGGTGGATGCCCGACTGATGCCGGAACGCGTTGAGCCCCACGATCGCCTTGTTGGGCTGCACGTGCATGCCGGCGAAGTCCTGCACCATGCGCGAGGCCGGGACGAGATAACGCGGATCGACGTTGGTGTCCGCGCCGAGGAAGTCGGGCCGGGTGCGGATGGCCATCACGACCTCCTCGAGCGAGGCGTTGCCGGCGCGCTCGCCGAGGCCGTTGATGGTGCACTCGATCTGGCGCGCCCCGGCCTGCACGGCGGCGAGGCTGTTGGCGCTGCTGAGACCCAGATCGTTGTGGCAATGGACGGACACCGTGACGCGGTCCATGCCGGGGATGTTCTCCATGATCTCCTTGATGAAGGCCTCGAACTCCTCCGGGATGGCGTAGCCCACCGTGTCGGGGATGTTGATGGTCGTGGCGCCGGCCTCGACGCACTCCTTGAGCATGCGCAGCACGAAGTCGCGATCGGAGCGGGTGGCGTCCATGGGGCTGAACTCCACGTTGTCCACGTAGCGCTTGGCCCGCGCGACCATCTCGCGCGCCTGCTGCAGGACGAACTCGCGGTCCTTGCGCAACTGATGGGCGATGTGGATGTCGGAACTGGAGAGGAACACGTGCAGGCGCGGGTCCTCCGCGTCCTGGATGGCGGCCCAGCCCTGGTCGACGTCGTTGGGGACGGCGCGGCAGAGCGTGGCGACGGAGGCGCCGCGCACCTCCTTGGCGATGCGCGCGACGGCGTCGAAGTCGGCCGGGGAGGCGGCGGCGAAGCCGGCCTCGATGGTGTCGACCTGCATGCGTTCGAGCAGCTTGGCGATCTGGAGCTTCTCCCCGGCGGAGAAGCTCACACCGGCGGCCTGCTCGCCGTCGCGCAGGGTGGTATCGAAGATCTTGATTCGGTCGGGCATGGCAGCGGACTCCTGGGCTCAGGGCGGCGCGGGCGGGAGGGCGCGCGCCGCCGGGGCGGACGGCTGGATCAGCGTCGTCCCCCAAGGTTGCGGCGGGCTGAGTGGGCCCGCCGAGATGTCCCTCCCAGGGTGCGGTTCCGCATAACGTCCTCAGTATGGCAGGGCGCGGGAGGCAGTGCCAGCCGCGCCCTCGGGATTTGCGCCCCGTTTGCAATCGGGGCGGCTCGGCGACCTGCGGTGGCTCACCGGGGCGAGACACAAGAGTACATCTGTTCTACTCTGTGCAGCATGGAGAACCGTGGCCCATGACCGTCCCGGAGCGGCCGAAGATCTACCACATCACGCACGTCGAGAATCTGCCCGGGATCGTGTCGGACGGCGGCCTCTTGTCGGATGCTCGGATGGCGGATCGGGGAGGACCCCAAGTACCCATCGGACTCCCGCACATCAAGCAGTCGAGGCGGATGCGGCGAGTCAAATGTCGGCCTGCCGACCGAGTCGGGGACCATGTGCCCTTCAACTTCTGTCCCCGATCGGTCATGCTGTCCGTGATCTGGTATGCGAATAACCCCGACTTGGTCTACAAGTTGGGTCAGAGCATGATCGTGCATCTTCAGGCCGACGCTCTCGGGGTTATCGGATGGGCCCGGGGATTCGGGCGAGGGTGGGCGATCAGCCTCCAGAACGCTGGCACCGCATACGCGGAGTTCCGCTGCACGGCTTCCGGGCTTCGTGAACTCGACTGGTCGGCCATCCGGAGCACTGACTTCCGGCAAGCTGAGGTGAAGGAGAGGAAGCAGGCGGAGTTCCTGGTCCACCACGAATTCCCGTGGGAGTTGGTCGAGCGGATCGGCGTCCGTTCGGGAGCCGTTCGGGACAGCGCCATGGACGCGATCGCGACGGCATCGCATCGACCACGCGTGTCGATTCAGCCGACCTGGTACTTCTAGCCGGAGGGACCGAACGATGATCACGTTCACGAGCGGCGACATCACGGAAGCCGACGCGGAGGCTCTGGTCAACACCGTGAACTGTGTCGGCGTCATGGGCCGCGGGATCGCGCTGCAGTTCAAGCGGCGCTACCCGGACAACTTCCGTGCGTATGCGGCGGCCTGCAAACGCGGCGACGTGGAGCCAGGGCGGGTCTTCGTCTTCGAGACGGGACAACTCACGAACCCGCGCTACATCATCAACGTGCCGACGAAGCGGCACTGGCGGGCGAAGAGCCGCCTGGAGGACATCGATTCGGGGCTTGAGTCGCTCGCCGAAGCCATCAGCACGCGACGCATCCGCTCGGTCGCGATCCCGCCGCTGGGGTGCGGGATGGGCGGGCTCGATTGGGACGAGGTCCGCCCGCGCATCGAAACCGCGCTGAGCGCGCTGCCCGACGTCCGCGCGCTGGTTTTCGAGCCGTCCGGCGCGCCGGAGCGCCTGCCGAGAACGTCCGAGGCGCCCCGCATGACGGCCGGACGCGCCTCACTCATCGGCTTGCTGGACCGGTACTTGCGCGGATCCTTCGAGCCCTCGGCGACCCTCCTGGAACTGCACAAGTTGCTGTACTTCCTGCAGGAATCGGGGCACGACATGCGCCTCCGGTACACGAGGGCGACGTATGGGCCCTACGCGGAGAACCTGCGGCACGTCATGCACCAGATTGAGGGGCATTACACGACCGGCTACTCGGACGGCGGCGACGATCCGACCAAGGAGATCGCACTGATCCCCGGCGCGACGAGCGACGCCAACGCGTTCCTCGCGAGCGACGACCAAGCCCGAGCGGCCTTCGATCGCGTCAGCGAGCTAGTCGAAGGCTTCGAGACGCCGTTCGGCCTCGAGTTGCTGTCGTCGGTCCACTGGGTCGCGACGCGCGACGGCGCGCGAAGCGCCGAGCAGGCGGCCAACGCGCTCTACGCGTGGAACGAGCGCAAGAAGCAGTTCACGCGCCCTCAGATCGGGATCGCGTGGACGGCCCTGGATGAACAGGGCTGGCTCACACCTCGGACGACTACGTAGCCGCCGAAGTCAGTCGGCCTTCTCCCGGAGCCAGGACATCATGCCGCGGAGCTCCGCGCCGACCTCCTCGGCGGGGTGCTGCGCGTGGCGACGGCGCATCGCCTCGAAGCCGGGACGGCCGGCCTGGTTCTCCAAGATCCACTCGCGGGCGAACTGGCCGCTCTGGACCTCGTTCAGGATCTCCTTCATGCGGGCCTTGATGTCGGGCCCCACGGCGCGCTCGCCACGGGTGTAGTCGCCGTACTCGGCCGTGTCGGAGACCGAGTAGCGCATGTTGGCGAAGCCGCCCTCATAGATCAGGTCGACGATCAGCTTCACCTCGTGGACCGTCTCGAAGTAGGCCGACTCGGGCTGGTAGCCCGCCTCGACGAGCGTCTCGAAGCCGGCCTGCATGAGCGCGGAGACGCCGCCGCAGAGCACCGCCTGCTCGCCGAAGAGGTCCGTCTCGGTCTCCTCCAGGAAGGTCGTCTCCAGGACACCGCCCTTGGTGCCGCCGATGCCGCGGGCGTAGGCCAGGGCCGTCTGCCGGGCGGTCTCCGAGGCGTCTTGGTGCACGGCCAGCAGGGCCGGCACGCCGCCGCCCTCCTCGAAAACACGCCGCACGAGGTGCCCCGGCCCCTTGGGGGCGATCATCGACACGTCCACGTCGTGGGGGGCGGTGATCTGGCCGAAGTGGATGTTGAAGCCGTGCGCGAACATCAGCGTCTTGCCCTCGCGCATGCCGTGCGCGATGTGGTTCTCGTAGAGATCCTTCTGGATATGGTCGGGGGTGAGCACCATGATGATGTCGGCCGCCTCGGCGACGTCGTCGACGCTGCCGACCTGCAAGCCCGCCGCCTCCGCCTTGGGCCACGAGCGGGAGCCGGGGTAGAGCCCCACCAGGACGCGCTGGCCGCTGTCCTGCAGGTTGAGCGCGTGCGCATGACCCTGACTGCCGAAGCCGATGACGCCGATCGTCTTGCCTTCGAGGTAGGACATGTCGGCGTCTTGGTCGTAGTACATCTTGGCGGCCATTGGGGCTCCTCTTCTGCGGCCGTCGCGCGGATCGAGGCGGCGACGGCTGTGCGCTCGGGCAGGGCGGATGCTATACCCGCCGCTTCGCCCCAGGCGAGCGTAGGCGGGCCGGGTGGCGCTCCCGGCTAGTCGCTGGCGAAGGGCAGCGCGCCCTCGGGCCGGCGGCCGAGTTGCGCCCGCGCAGCCTCCGCCTCCTGCGCGTCGACGCTGACGGGCGGCGGCTTGCTCGTGCGCTGGCCGCGCACCATCGCCACGCGACCGGTGCGCACCATCTCCAGCACGCCGTAGGGCCGCAGCATGCCCTCCAGCGCCTCGACCTTCGCGCCGTCGCCCAGCACCTGCACGATGATCGACTGCGGACCGACGTCCACGATGTCGGCGCGGAACGCCTTGACCAGCTCGCCGACCTCCACCAACTGGGCGGGCTGGCAGGAGACCTTGATGAGCGACATCTCGCGATCGATGACGGGCTGATCGCTGATGTCGACCACCGAGACGACGTCGATCAGCTTGAAGAGCTGGCGCGCCACCTGCTGGACGTTCGCGGCGCCTCCCTCGACGACGATGGTCATGCGGCTCAGGCCG
The DNA here is from genome assembly GCA_965207695.1 of Dehalococcoidia bacterium. Taxonomy (GTDB): domain Bacteria; phylum Chloroflexota; class Dehalococcoidia; order Bin125; family Bin125; genus TK10-74A. The sequence goes on from CBDBNA010000002.1 coordinate 79,503, forward strand.
GGCTCGTCGGCCTTGCCGACCGTCAGGCTCTCGATGTTGAAGCCGCGGCGGCGGAAGAGGGACGCGACGCGGGCCAGGACCCCCGGGCGGTCTTCGACGTGCGCGACGATGGTGCTGTATTCGGACATCAGGCGGGCTCCTCAATCGTTTCGGAAAGGGCGGCGCCGGCCGGGACCATGGGCCAGACGTTCTCCACCTTGGCGGTGCGGAAGTCGATCAGTACGGGGCCGTCGACGGCCTGGGCCGCGCGGATGGCGTCACGGGCCTCCTGACGAGTGGCGGCGCGCAGCCCCGCGATGCCGTAGGCGTCGGCGAGTTTGAGGAAGTCGGGCTGGCCCAGGTCCACGGAGTGGAGGTTGTCGCTGTAGAACAGCTCCTGCCACTGCCGCACCATGCCCAAGAAGCCGTTGTTGAACAGCGCATAGCGGATGGGCAGGTTGTGGTCCTTGACGGTCTGCAGCTCCTGCAGCGTCATCTGGAAGCCGCCGTCGCCGCAGATCGACCAGACCGGGTCGGACTGGGCGAACTGCGCGCCGATCGCCGCCGGAACCTCGTAGCCCATCGTGCCCAGGCCGCCGCTGGTGATCCACTGGCGGGCGCGCTGGAACGGGTAGTACTGCGCGGCCCACATCTGGTGCTGCCCCACGCCCGTGACGATGGTGGCCTCGCCGCCGGTCTCTTCCGCCAGGGCGCGCACCAGCCAGGTGCCGGTCAACTCCGACTCCTCGCCGAAGTAGTCCGTGGGGTGCTCGGCCTTGAGGTCGTCGATCCAGGCGCGCCACTCGGGATGCGCGGCCGGCTCCAGCAGCGGCTGCAAAGCGCGCAGCGCCTCGCCGACGTCGCCCTGCACGGGCGCGTGCGTCTCGAAGTTCTTGCCGATCTCGGCCGGGTCGATGTCGATATGGACGATCTTCGCGCCGGGGTTGAAGTCCTTGAAGCGGCCCATGGCGCGGTCGTCGAAGCGCATGCCGATGCCGACCACGACGTCGGCGGCGTCGGCGGTCATGTTGCAGTAGTAGTGCCCGTGCATGCCCAGAAAGCCGTAGGAGAGCGGATGCGCGTCGGGGATCGAGGAGATGCCCAGCAGCGTCGTGATGACGGGGATGTCGGCTTTCTCGGCGACGGCGCACAACTCGGCGGAGGCGCCGGAGAGGATGACGCCCTGGCCGGCCAGGATGACCGGCTTCTCGGCGGCGTTGATCAGCTCCGCGGCCCGCTCGACCTCGTCCTGGGCGGGGCGCGTGACGAGCGGGTAGCCGCGCAGGTGGATCTGCTCCGGGTAGCCGTCCCAATCGGCCGTCTCGATGAACACGTCCTTGGGGATGTCGACGAGCACCGGCCCCTTGCGGCCGGTCGAGGCGATGTGGAAGGCCTCCTTGACGGCCTGTGCGATCTCGCTGGCGCGCATGACGAGGTAGTTGTGCTTCGTGATGGGCAGCGTGATGCCGGTGATGTCGGCCTCCTGGAAGCCGTCGCGGCCGAGCAGGTCGCGGGCGACGTTGCCGGTCAGCACCACCATCGGCACGGAGTCCATGTAGGCCGTGCAGATGCCGGTGACGAGGTTGGTCGCCCCGGGACCCGAGGTCGCGAGACAGACGCCGGTGCGCCCGCTGACGCGGGCGTAGCCGTCGGCGGCGTGGGCGGCCGCCTGCTCGTGCCGGACGAGGACGTGCCGGATATCGGGGTACTGGACGAAGGTGTCGTAGAGCGGCAGGACGACGCCGCCGGGATAGCCGAAGACCGTTTCCACGCCCTCCGCCCGGAGACACTCAAGCAGGATCTGTGCGCCGGTCAGTTTCATCGTCGGGCCTCTCCGTCCGCCGGTCGCGTCCCGCCGGGGCGGGACGGCCGGACTGCGTCGCCGGCAGCGCTCTCGCAGGAACGAAAAACGCCGGTCCACACGACCGGCGCTGCGCTCCGTATTGCTGGGCGACGACTACGCTTCGCCACCCCCTACGGAGCGCACCGCTACACCGACGACCAGCAGGTCCACCGCAAGCAGAGTCTGTCGCGCCACTGTCTGCACTCCCGGCTCCGAAGCAATTGAGCCATCCGCACTGTAGCCCACCGCGCCACCGCCTGTGAAGCGGCACCGTTAACGCACGGTTGCCCGCCGCCCGGCGCGGCGCCGGCGCTGCGACACCCGGCGCGCCGCCCGGCGCGCGGCGAGGTCGAAGCAGGGCGCGAGGGGACCAAACCGCCGGCGCACGTGCACGTAGTCGGTCTCGCCACGGACGAGGCGGCAGAGCATGCGGCGGAAGCGCCCCGAGCGACGCATGATCTGGACGTACGGCCAGGGATGGTCGTGGAGCAGGTCGTAGAGTTGGCGCGAGACGGCCAGCTCGGCGTCGACGCTCTCCTCCAGGGCGCGCTGGTAACCGCCGAGGTCGGGCGCCTCCCCCGCCAGCAGCCGGCCCACGGCCGCGGCGGCCATGCGGCCCGATCGGAACGCGTTGCCGATGCCCTCGCCGGAGAGCTGGTCGACGAGGCCGGCGGCGTCGCCGACCAACGCCACGCGCCCGACGACGACGGGGCTGCCGATGTCCCGCAGGGGCAGGCGGTAGCCGCGGTGCCCGGCCAGATCGGGGGCGGCGAAGCGCTCCACGGCGCCGTAGGCGTCGAGTTCCCCGCGCAGCCGAGGGCCGATCCCGAGCCAGCCGCCGACGCCGATGTTGCAGTGATCGCCCTTCGGGAAGACCCAGCCGTAACCGCCCGGCATGCTGCCCAGCTCGATGCCGACGTGGCGCGACCAGTCCCCGGGGACGCCGGGGCTGTCGGCCTCCATCGCGACGGCGGCGGGCAGCGGCGGCAGCCCGACCGCGCGGCGGCAGACGCCGTTGACGCCGTCGGCCGCGACCAGCGCGGCCGCGCTGGCCGCGTCGCCATTTTCGAAGCGCACCGTCACGCGGTCGCCGTCCGGCGCGACGCCGCGCACGCGGCGGCCGTCCTGGAAGGTCGCGCCCGCCGCCACGGCCTGCTCGGCCAGGTAGGCGTCGAGGCGCGTGCGCCGGGTCATGTGGACGAGCGGCGCATCGGAGTGGTACTCGAACGTCCAGTCGCGGCGGTAGCGGACGCGGAAGTCGGACAGCGTGCGCTCGACCACCGGCTCGATCGAGAACGGCAAGTGGCGAGCCGCCCCGATGAGCACGCCGCCGCCGCACGGCTTGTCGCGGGGGAAGTCCGCCCGATCGACGAGCAGCACGCGCGCGCCCGCGGCGGCGAGGTCGTGGGCGGCGAGCGAGCCGGCCGGCCCCGCGCCGACGACGATGCTGTCGTACCGCGCCCCGTCGGTCATGATGCTGCGCTCATCGGGCGGCGCTCATGGGTCCTCACGCGCGGCGCGGGCCGCCTGGGCGCGCCGCCAGCGATCGAAGCCGGCCTTGAGGCCGGCGAGGATCGGCGCGGTGAAGCAGAACACGATCACCTCGATGGGCTGATCGGCGGCGATGGCGAGGAACGGCAGGGGCGCGGCGACCATCAGGATGCCGAGTTCGGCGATGCGGACGATGAGGAAGACCGTTCCGCCGACGGCCAGCGTGATACCGAACTGCCAGGGGAGGAACGCGCCGGCCGCGCCGAGCACGGTGGCGGCGCCGCGGCCGCCACGGAAGCCCAGCCAGATGGGAAACATGTGCGCCACGATGACGATGTAGCCGCAGGCGACCCACCAGCCGACCGGCAGGTCGAGCCAGCGCGCGATGGAGACCGCCAGGAGGCCCTTGCCGATGTCGCCCAGCAGCGCGATGTGGCCCCAGGGCGGGCCGGCGCCCTCGCGCATCGCGTTGGCGGAGCCCACGTTCAGGTCTCCCACGGCGCGCAGATCCTCGCCGCCGCTGCGCCAGTAGAACATCAGCCAACTGACGGGGATGGAACCGATGACATAGGCCAGAACGACGGCGAGCACCTCGGTCACGGGAGCCGCCTCGCTCTCGCGGCGCGCACGGCGGGGATCCGGCCGTCAGGCCCCGACCAGCTCCGCCGCCGGGATCGGGATCAGCCAGCGCTCGTACTGCGGTAGGCGGCCCAGGATCGCGTCGAAGAAGAGCTTCTGCAACTCCCCAGAGACGGCCCCGATGCCGCCGTCGCCGATGGGCCGGTTGTCGATCTCCAGGATGGGCGTGACGTGCGCCGCCGTGCCGGTCATGAACACCTCGTCGGCAACGTAGAGCTCGCTGCGGTCGATGGAGCGCTCGATGGTCGGCAGGCCCAATTCGGCCTGGGCCAATTCCATCACCGTGGCGCGGGTGATCCCCACCAGGATGTTGTCCGACGAGGGCGGCGTGACGAGGGCGCCGTTCTGCACCATGAAGATGTTCTCGCCGCTGCCCTCCGCGACGTGGCCGTCGGCGTTGAGCATGATCGCTTCCTCGTAGCCGTGGTTGTGGGCCTCCGTCTTGGCCAAGGCGGAGTTGATATAGACGCCGTTGACCTTGGCGCGGACGGGGATCGAGGTATCGTCCGCGCGGCGCCAGGAGGACGTGCAGCAGCGGATGCCGGCGTCCAGGTCGAGGTAAGGACCGAAGGGCGCGCAGTAGATCAGCACGTCGTCCTCGACGTCGTGCAGGCGGACGCCGAGCACCTCCTGCGACTTGTAGACCATCGGACGCACGTAGAGGTCCTCGCGGAAGCCGCTGTTCATGACGAGTTGGCGCGTGAGGTCGAGCAGGTCGTCGTCGCTGTAGCGCAACTCCATCATCAACACCCGCGCCGACTTGCGCAGGCGTTCCAGGTGCTCGCGCGCGCGGAACAGGTAGAGCGTTTCGTGCTCGACGTTCCAGTTCGCCCGGATCCCCTCGAAGACGGCGGTGCCGTAGTTGAAGGCGTGCGTCATCAGGCCGATCTTCGCGTCGGCCAGGGGCATCATCTCGCCCCGGAGGAACGCGTAGGGGGTGCCGGACATGGGCGATTCTCCTTCGCAACCGCGTCAGTATAGGCGCACGATGGCGCTTCGCTCCGTTGCGACCGCCCCGTGGCGGCGCCGGCTGGCGAGCGAACGCCCGATCCGGGTACGCTGCCCGCCGAGACAGGCTCCGTCGCGACCGCGAACGGCCGCCCGCACGGGCGGCCCGCGCGCGACTGGAGGGGGGCGAGCGGATGCCGGCAGCACGCTATCACGTCGGCGGCCTGGCGATCCGGGTTCTCTCCGACGGCTGCTCCTGGCAGGACGCCGGCGCGGTGCACGGGCTCGTGCCGCGCGTGATGTGGGAGCGGGTGACGACGGACCTGAACGCGCAGCATCAGATCCCGCTGGCGCTCAACTGCCTGCTGCTGGAGTCGGACGGGAAGACCGTGCTGATCGAGACGGGCCAGGGCGACAAGGACTTCGACCAGTTGCGGGCGCGGGGCGGGGCGGTGGGGCACGGCAAGCTGCTCGACGCCCTGGCCGCGGAGGGCGTCGCGCCGGGCGACGTCGACATCGTGATCAACACGCACCTGCACAACGACCACTGCGGCTGGAACACGCGCCGCATCGGCGGCGCGTTGCGGCCCACCTTTCCCAACGCCCGCTACGTCGTGCAGGCGGGCGAGTGGGACGTCGCGACGCATCCCAACGAGCGCACCCGCGCGACCTATCTGGCCGACAACCTGCTCCCCCTGCGCGAGGCGGGACAGTTGGACCTGATCGACGGGGAGACGGCGGTGACGTCGCAGCTCACGGTCGTCGAGACGCCGGGGCACACGGCCGACCACGCCTCGGTGCTGATCCGCGACGGCGGCGAGACGGCGATCTACATCGGCGACATCGCGCAGCACCGGGTGCAATTGGAGCGCGTGGCCTGGATCAGCGCCTTCGACGTGCTGCCGCTGGTCAGCCTGGAGACGAAGAAGCGGCTCGTCCGCGAGGCCGTCGCCGGCAATCACCTGATCCTCTCGGTGCACACGCCCTACCCGGGCGCGGGGCGGCTGGTGCAGCGCGAGGGCCGGAACCATTTCATCGACGAGGCGCCGGAGCGCGACCACGAGCCGGTCGCGACGAGCGCTCAAAGCAGAGGAGGAGCCTGATGGTAGGAGGCGGCATCAACGAGGCGGAGATGCAGGCCGCCCAGCAGAAGATCGCGGCCGAGCGGAGACGGATCCGTCACTTCACGTTCGAGAAGGAGATCGGGGACGACTGGGTCGGCACGCTGTCCGAGACGGACGAGACGCCGCCGCTGGACGCGGTGGACGGCGTCTATCTGATCCTGGGCTACAAGGACCGGATGGTGGTGGTCCGGGCCGAGGACGAGTCGCAGTTCCGCATCCCGCGGCTGCGCGTCGATGAGGCGGCGCGCGACACGTCCCGCCGGGGCGGCCCGGCCGCGCAGTTGAACCGCTGGCTGAAGCCGGTCTGCCGGGGGCAGTGGGGAGTCCACCTCAAGGAGTGGACGCAGCACACCCGCTTCGATCTGGAGCCCACGCCGGAGAATACGACGGTCGCGCCGGACACCCGGCGCTACGAGCTGTTCCTCTACGGCACCACGAGCAGGCTGGACGACCTGCCGGAGGGCAGCGCCTGGGCGCGCCGCACGGTGACACGGAAGGACTTCAACCGGCTGATCCAGACCGGCTACACCGAGTTCGAGGAGACCGTCCGGGACGTGCACGAAGCGTACGTCGTGCAGTGGGAGCGAGCCGCCGCGCTCGCCCGGCGGGGCTAGCTGCGCGATCGCGAGCCGGACATGCCGCTGCACCGGCGCCGAACCTCGCGGCGGGGCCTGCTGGGCGCCGGCGCCAGGGCGGGCGTGGGCGCGCTCGGCCTCGCCCTGGTCGGCTGCGCCGACAGACCCAGCGAGATACCAGCGCTCGGCGCGGGGGAGTCGCCGGCCTGGTTCAAGGACACCGCGCCGTTCATCCTGCACGACGACGGGAAGAGCCTAGAGGCGCGGCTGGAGCTCATGCGGGGGCTAATCACCCCCCCGCGGCTCTTCTTCGTGCGCAACAACTCGGTCAGCCTCGACATGGACGCCGCGCGCTGGCGGCTGTCGGTCGAGGGCGACGCCGTGGAACGGCCGCGCGAACTGTCGTACGCCGACCTGCTCGACATGCCCAGCCGCACCCTGGTCTCGTACCTGGAGTGCGCGGGCAATCAGCGGGCGATGTTCGACCTCGTCAAGGGGCGCGCGGCCGGCGGGACGCAGTGGGGCACGGGCGGCATCGGCAACGGCGTCTGGACCGGCGTCTCGCTGCGGGACGTACTGGCGGCAGCGGGGGTGCGGGACGACGCCGTCAGCGTGCTGCTGATCGGCCTCGACACGGAGTCGCCCGAGCAGGGCTTCCGCCGCGTCCTGCCCATCGAGAAGGCCCGCCATCCCGACACGCTGCTGGCCTACGCCCTCAACGGCGAGGCCCTGCCCAGGGACCACGGCTTCCCGCTGCGAGCCCTCGTGCCGGGCTGGGTGGGCAGTTCCAGCATCAAGTGGCTGGGCCGCATCGTCGTGTCCGCCGAGCCGCTCTGGACCCGCAACAACACGACCTCCTACGTCCTCATCGGCGACGACTACCCGCCGGAGGGGGAAGCGCTGGGCACGGTGGTCACGGAGCAGTCGATCAAGAGCGCGTTGGCCCTGCCCTGGCCAGCGACGCTGGCGTCCGGCTCACAGCGGATCCGCGGCTACGCCCAATCGCCGCACGGCCCGATCACGCGTGTCGAATGGAGCGCCAACGGGGGAGCGACCTGGCGCGACGCGGCGGTGCTCGATCCCCAGCCGCAGTACTCCTGGGCGCGCTTCGAGTTCACCTGGGCCGCCCGCCCCGGCGAACACGTCGTCATGACGCGCGCCACCGACGCTTCGGGCGCCGTCCAGCCCGACGACGTCCCGTTCAACAAGAAGGGCTATCTCTTCAACCGCCCTCTGCCGCACCCGATCAGCGTCGGCTGAGGCGGGGGCGCGGCGAACAAGACGTCGGGCGAAGCGCGGCACGCTCATCGGATCGGTGACCTCCGTCGGTGCAGGGGCGGGGCGCTCGGCGGCCCCGCGCACACGACCCTGCGTTCCGGGTAGCAGAACGCCGGCAGGCGGCTCCCGGTTCCCGCGACGATCGACACACGCAGACAGTGGCGACGCCGGGGGCGCGAGCGGATACCCTGCGCCCATGCGCGTGGAACTCGCCTACGGCGACGGCGGCCTGCCCGTCGAACTGCCCGATGGCAGCGACGTCCTGGAGCCGGTCGTCGCGCCGCCGCTGCCCGACTTCCCGGCGGCGCTGCGGGCGGCGATCGCGTCGCCGCTCGGCGCGCCGCCGCTGACCGAGCGGGTCGGTCCCGACGACCACGTGACGATCGTCTTCAGCGACAACACGCGCCCCGTGCCCAGCACGATCATCGCCCCGGCCTTGCTGGAGGCGCTCGCCTCGGCCGGTGTCCCCGACGAGCAGATCACGCTGCTGGTCGGCGGCGGCCTGCACGCGCCCATGACGCGCGCGCAGATGGACGGCCTGCTGGGCCCGGCCGTGACCGCCCGCTACCGGACCGTCGCCCACGACGCCCGCGACCCCGACCAGCAGATCTTCCTGGAGCGCTACCCCGGCGAGCCGCGGGGCGGCATCTACCTGAACGCCGCCTTCATGCAGGCCAGCGTGCGCATCGTCACGGGCTTCGTCGAGCCACACCTGTTCGCCGGCTACAGCGGCGGCGGCAAGGGCGTCTTCCCCGGCGTCGCGGCGGCCCACAACATCATGCGCAACCACGGCGTCGCCAACCTCGCCCACCCGCGGGCGACCTACTGCGTCGCGGAGGGCAACCCGGTCTTCGAGGACGTGCGGCGGATCGCCCTGCGCGCCGGCGTCGACTTCCTCTGCGACGTCACGTTGGACGCGCAGAAGCGGGTGACCGGCGTCTACTGCGGCGAGTTGGTTGCGGCGCACGACGCGGCGATCGCGCAGGTTGACCGCCAGGCCCTGCGCCCCATCGCGGAGCCGTACGACATCGTGGTGACGACGAACTGCGGCTACCCGGCCGACCTCAACCTCTACCAGTCGATCAAGGGGATCGTGTCGGCGGGGCTCGGCGTGCGCACGGGGGGCGACATCGTGCTGGCGGCCGAGTGCCGCGACGGCATCGGCAGCGCGGAGTACGCGGGGTTGCTCTCCTCGGCGGCGTCGCCGGCGGCGGCGATGGAGCAGATGCTGCAACCGGACTTCCATCGCATCGACCAGTGGCAGGTGCAGATGCAGGTCACGGTGCAGGAGCGGGCGCGGCTGCACCTGTACTCGGCGCTCGACGACGCCGAAGTGCGGGCGCTGCACCTGGAGCCGATCCGGGACGTGAGCGCGACCGTGTCCCGGCTGGCGGCGTCGCACGAGCGCCGCACCGAGGAGCGGGCGCGCGTGCTCGCCCTGCCGCACGGCTTCCAGGCGATCCCGCAACTCGTCCCGCAAGCCGGCTGACGGGCGACGGGCCGCCTAGCCCGCGAACTCGTGCTTGAGGCGTTCGAGGGCGCGACGGCGCACGACGCCGGTCACGGGCCCGGCGGCGGCCCAGGAGGCGCGCAGCGGCAGCCGCGCGCGCCGTCCGACCGCGGCGACGCGGACCTCCACGACGACGCGGCTGCGACCCTCGGAGGCGGGCTCTGCGCGCAGTCCGACGACGACGCGGACGTCGGCGGGGACGTCTGCCGCACGGAACTGATCGGCGGTCAGGTCGCGAGAGACGGGGCCGGGCGGCCAGAGCCGTCCGGCGGCGCCGAGGACGATCTCGCGACGGCCGCTCTCCGCCGAGGCCTCCTGCGCGAGGAGGATGACGCCGTGCTCGCCGCCGGGGAGGCCGTCGAAGGAAACGGGAGCGCGGGACCGGCGCTCGCGCTTCACGCCGCGGTACCAGTCGAGCAGCCGCGGAGGCGCGTCCCAGGCCCAGAGCAGGGCGCGCAAGGCGAAGTCGTCGAGCAGGTCGAGCCGGCGGGCGACGGCGAAGACGGCGGCGGGCTCGCCGGGGACCGTGGTCGCGACGACGTCGCGGTGCTCGGGATGCGGGAGCCACTCGTCGATGAGGGGAGTGAGGAGGGGCACGGCTCCGGCCGCCGGACCGGCGGCGGCGCCGGCCGCCTCGGCTTGGCCCTCGGGCGGCTCGTCCTCCATTCGTCCCACCTCCCGACGGACCCGCGCGCCGGTCAGGAGCGCGGCATGCCCAGCCCGCGCCCGGCGATGATGTTGCGCTGGATCTCGCTGGTGCCGCCCTCGATCGTGTTGGCGACCGTGCGCATGTAGTCGTAGTTGTAGGAGCCGCCGCGGGGAGCGCGCTCCTCCCCGGTCCACAACTGGCCGTGCAGACCGAAGACGTGCATGGCGGTCGAAGCGATGCGCTGGTTGAGCTCCATCGAGTAGAGCTTTCCCATCGACGCCTCGTGGTTGGGGATCAGGCCCTGCGCCTGCATCGTGACGATGCGGTAGGAGATCAGCCGCGCGATCTGCGACTCCAGGTAGCGGTCGGCCAGTTCGACGCGCAGGCCGGCGCGGTGGCCCAGTTGCGAGACGCCGTCTTTCTGGTGCTCCTGGGCGGCGCGAATCAGCGTCTTGACGTGCTTGCCCATGCCCACCGCGGAGCCGATCGACGAACGCTCGAAGTCGAGGGTGGTAACGGCGCCGTACCAGCCGCGGTTGACCTCGCCCAGGATGTTGCGGGCCGGCACGCGCACGTCCTCGAAGAAGACCTCGTTGAACTCGTGCGTATTGGCCATGTTGACGAGCGGGCGCACGTCGACGCCGGGGGCGTGCATATCGACGATGAAGTAGGTGATGCCCTTGTGCTTGGGGGCGTCGGGGTCGGTGCGGGCGAGCATGACCATGTAGTCGGAGAGATGGGCGGAGCTGGTCCAGACCTTGTGGCCGTTGATGACCCAGTCGTCGCCGTCCTTGACGGCGCGGGTCTGCAGGGAGGCAAGGTCGGAGCCGGAGCCCGGCTCCGAGTAGCCCTGGCACCACTCCGCCTCGCCGCGGAGGATCGGCGGCAGGTGCTCCCGCTTCTGCTCGTCGGTGCCGATGGTGATGATGGTGGGGCCGATAAAGCCCACCGTGATGCCGCTGGGCCCGACCGTGCCGGCCTCGGCCATCTCTTCGTTGTAGATGAACTGCTCCATCACGCTCATGCCGGCGCCGCCGTACTCGACGGGCCAGGCGGGCGCGATCCAGCCCTTCTCGGCCAGCTTCGAGATCCACTTGCGCTTCGTCGGCGTGGATTCCCGCTTGCTCTTCGCCGACGCCATCTCGACCCGGATGGACTCGCGCAGGGGCTCGTAGGACCCCTTGATGAACCCCCGCACTTCCTCCCGGAAGGCCGCTTCGGTGGGTGAGTCGGCGAATTGGACCATCTTGCGCTCCTCGCTGCTTCGGCCGCATGCTAGCAACGCGGGAACGAGCCCGCCATCACCGTGGCTGCACGGTGCACGGTACGATCGACCGGAGGGGGGCCATGGTCCGACGCAGGATGGAAGAGGTCGACGCCCGGCGGCTGCTGGGCGGCGCGCCGGTCGCGATCGTCACGACCAGTTGGCGCAACGTCGCGAACGCGATGCCGCTGGCCTGGTCGATGCCGGTCAGCGTCGACCCGCCGCTGATCGCGATCGCCGTGCACCCCGGCCGGCACAGCCACGACATGATCACCTTCGGGGAGGAGTTCGCGCTCAACTTCCCCAGCAAGGTGATCCTCAATCACACGCAGTGGCTGGGCATGGTCAGCGGCTTGCAGGGCGACAAGATCGAGGGCTCGCGCCTGCCCTACTTCCGGGCCAAGATCATCGACGCGCCGCTGCTGGAGGGCTGCGTGGGCTGGATCGAGTGCGCTGTGCACGACTCGTACACGACCGGCGACCACAAGCTGTTCATCGGGCGGGTGATGGCGGCCCAGGCCGACACCGACGCCTTCGACTTCGACACCGGGCTGTGGTCGCTGGCGGACGACGAGTACAAGCCGCTGAGCTACCTGGGGGGACGCACCTACTCGGTGCTTGCGGCGGCGTTCGAAGCGGAGGTCGAGCAGCGCTCGCCCGAGCAGATGGCGGAGGAGGGGCTGGGCCGGGAGCTGGAGGAGGTAGAGGCGGAGCGCGCGATCAAGCGCGAGGAGGCGGAGGAGGCGCGCCACGCGGAGGAACGCCGCGGCGAGACCGAGCCGGACACGTCGGCGCTGCCGCGTCCCAGGCCCGAGCAGTAGCCGGCGCGCGGCGACCGCTGCCGCGTGCCCTGATCCTCCGACCGCCGCGCATATTGATCATGCGCGCAGACTAGTTAGCGTATGGATCGGATGAGGGTCGGCCTCAACTGCGACTCTCCGACCGTGAACACTCTCTACTTCTCCGACAACCTCCCGATCTTGAAGGGCCTGGACTCAGGATCAGTGGACCTCGTCTACACGGACCCGCCGTTCAACACCGGGAGCACACGCCGGCAGCGCCGCCTGCGCACGACGGCCGATCCGAACGGCGATCGCACCGGCTTCGGCGGACGCCGCTACCGCAGCGAGACGATCTCCGAGCGGGCCTACGACGACGCCTTCGACGACTACCTGGCCTTCCTGGAACCGCGGCTGCTGGAGATCCGGCGCCTGCTCGCGCCCGGCGGCTCGCTGTATCTGCACCTCGACGCGCGCGAGGTGCACTACGTCAAGGTGCTCTGCGACGGCATCTTCGGCCGGGAGTGCTTCCTCAACGAGATCGTCTGGGCCTACGACTACGGCGGCCGGCCGGCGCGGCGCTGGCCGGCCAAGCACGACACGATCCTGCTCTACGTGAAGGACCCGGAGCGCTACACGTTCAACCGCGAGGACATCGATCGCATCCCCTACATGGCGCCGGGACTGGTGGGAGCGGAGAAGGCGGCGCGCGGCAAGCTGCCCACCGACACATGGTGGCACACCGTGGTCCCCACCAACGGTCGCGAGCGCACCGGCTACCCGACGCAGAAGCCCGAGGCCCTGGCCGAGCGCATCATCCGCGCCTCCAGCAACCCCGGCGACCTCGTCTGCGACCCATTCGCGGGCAGCGGCACGGTGGGGGCGGTCGCGGCGCGGCTGGGACGCCGCTTCCTGCTGATCGACGAGAACCCCGATGCGATCGCCGTGATGCGGGAGCGGCTCGACCCGGGCACCGTCTTCCCCGCGTGGCGGGAGGCCGGCGCCCCGTCCGCGGAGTGCTAGCGCTGATGCCAGTCGACCGGTGCGGAGCCGCGCACGTCGATCCAGAGGCCGGAACCGTACTCCAGGGGGAAGTCGTCCCGAGATCCCTCGGACACGCGGGGATCCCAGACCCGATAGCGCTGCGACACACCGTCCCACTGGTAGGCCCGCCGCACCGGCAGGCCCTCCGTCGCCCGGGAGATGCGGAGGCCGTCGGTCCCGGTCCAGCCGACCAGGGTGAAGCCGGGCTCCAGTGTCGCGGGGAGGTGGCGCGCCTGCCCCGGCAGCTCCAGGAAGGCGATGTCGCCGCCGAGGCGCCCCACGGGCACGTGCACCCATAGCGCCTGCCCGGCCTCGACCCACGTGAGGTCGGTTCGGCCGGAGACGCCGGGGCGGTAGCTCTTGAAGCGCTCCTGCTTCGCGTCGTAGGTGAAGGCGGCCGCGACCACCCCGTCGAGCGGCGCCAGCAGCTGGACGGGCGACGCGCCGGGACCGGTGTTGGCCAGCAGCGACCAGCCCTCGGTGATCGGATGGAGCACCGGCGCGGGTGACGCCTCCTCCTGGGCCGTCGCGGTATTGCCCGTGTAGGTCGCGCCGGCGACCGCCAGCGCCAGGATCAGCGCCGCGACGACGGACAGGGCGAGCGGCGACGGACGACTGCTGCGCATGGCCCGACGCTAGAGCACCCGGCGTCTACGCCCCATCGTTCGCGCGCGAGGCGCGGCTGCGCCGGCGGATACGGCGCGCGGCGTAGGCGACCAGCGCCACGGCCAGCACGATCACGGCGACCAGCACGACGAACGCGACGACCTCTTCGCCGTCCGACGCCGCCTGGAGCTGCACGTCGATGCGGGCGTCCGGCTCGTCGCCGTAGGCGGCGGCGGGGTCGTCGGCGCCCTCGCCGGTGCGGACGGTCTTGCTGCGCACCTCGCCGATGGCGTCGACGGCGCGGAGGGCGCGCGCGAAATCGTCGCGGGGGACGCGGATCTCGACGAAACCGCTCGCCTCGCCGTCGTCGACGGTGATGACGGAGGAGTCGATGAGGCCGCCGACGGAGGCCGCCACCGATTCGACCGCGGCGATGTCGCCCGCAACGTCGTCGCTCTCGATGCCGAAGTAAGCCGAGGGCGGCTCCGTGCGCGCCGCCGACGGCGCGAAGAGGGACACGGACAGGGTGGCCAGCGCCACGCGGCGCTCCAGGAAGTTGAGCTGCCCCTGCAGCCGCTCGATGTCGGCGCGGACTCGGCTGAGCTCCCGCTCGATGGCGATGACGTCCTCCACATCGGTTGCGCGGTCGAGGAGGCCGAGCAGGCTGCCCTCCGTGCGCAGCGCCGATCGCAGGCGCGCGTTGAGGTCGATGAACTGCTCGGTCACGTCCTGCGCGCGCAGGTCCTCGCTGTGCACCTCACCGATACGGCGGACGCGGTCGAGCGCGTCGAGGAAGACGTCCTGGGGGACCCGGATGGTGACCTCGGCGAAGGCCTCCACCGCGTCGCCGGACACTGTCGAGTTCTCGACGAAGCCGCCCAGCGACTCGGCGGCGATGCGCACCTGCTCGGCGGCGGCCGGCACGTCCTCCACCTCGAGGCTGACAAAGCCGGTGGAGATGACGCGGCGCTCGGCCGTCTGCAGCGCGGCGGCGCCGTTGCCGCCGTCGCCGGACCCCCGCGCGACGGCCGCTGCCGCCGGCATGGCCTCGTCCGCCATCTCTTCGACCGCCATCTCCTCCGACTCGGCGAAGTCGCCCTCGTCCATCGCCATCGCCGGGGCCGACTGCCCGGAACTCGCGGCCGTCTCGAAGAAGCCGCCGTCGTCGTCGCCGGCGCCGCAGGCGACCAGGGCGACCGCCAGCAGCACGGCGATGGGGATCAGTGTCAGGAGTCGATGCATCGGGCCACCTCGCATGGAAGCGTAACGACCCGCCGCCGGGGTCGGTTCCCGCGGGCGCGCGGCGGCGGACCTGATCGTCGTCAAGTACGTGCAACCGCTGCAACGCAACCGCCCCCGGCGCTAGGCTCGGGGGCGGCAGCGTCGCCCGATGGCGGGTGGCGAGGGCGGGCCTTGGGCCGTTAAGCAGGCCCGCCGGATCGTCGGGGAGTGACGTCCCCGGCGCTGCCACACCCTAGCACGCGAGGCATCGCACCGTCAGCCGCGGCGAGGCCGACCCGATACGCGGGGGTGGCGGAGAGGGTGGGATTCGAACCCACGAGGGGCTTGCGCCCCCACACGCTTTCCAGGCGTGCACCTTAAGCCGCTCGGTCACCTCTCCGGGGAGTTGGATGAGAGCTGGCGGAGAGGGTGGGATTCGAACCCACGAGGCCCTTTTGAGACCTACCGATTTTCGAGATCGGCACCTTAAACCGCTCGGACACCTCTCCGAGGAAATCGTAGCAAGGCTGGGGGGCGCGCAGTGTTGCGCGACGGTGAAGGCGGGGACTAGGACCGCTCCTCGGGCATGCGGCCGGTCCGCCGGGCGACGCGGAAGCGCTCCTCCATGCGTGCCTCGGCGGCGGCGCGCTCGGCCTGGGCGGCGGCCCGCGCCTCGTCGAGCAGCGAGCCCGTGCCGCCCGCGTGGGCGCCACCGGCGGCCGCTCCGTCCGCCGCGCCCTCGTCCGCCGGGGGCCGGCCCCCCATGACGGCCCCGACGATGCCGGCCAGCAGGCCCAGGAGGAAGCCGCGGCGGAACCCCATCGCTAGCCCCCGTTCAGCGCCCGGGCGATGGTCATCTTGCCCAACTGCGACATGTGCACCTGGTCGGGCCCGTCGGCGATGCGCATCGTGCGAGCCATCGCCCAGACCCTGGGGATGATCGTGTCGGAGCTGACGCCCTTGCCGCCGAAGGCCTGCATGGCGCGCTCGGCGACGTTCCAGCACATGTTGGGACCGACGATCTTGACCATCGGCAGGTACTCGCGGGCCGCCTCGATGCCGCCCTCGTCCATGGCGGCGGCGGCGCGCAGGACCAGCAGCCGCGCCTGCTCGATCTCGCAGCGGGACTTGGCGATGTCCTGGCGGATGCTGGACTGCTTGCTGAGCTTCTGCCCGAAGGCGACGCGCTCCTCGACGCGGTGGCACATCAGGTCGAGGACGCGCTGGGCGGCCCCGACGCAGGTCATGGCGTACTGGAAACGGCCCGGCCCCAGCCGGCCCTGCGCGATGGCGAAGCCCTTGCCCTCGCCCCAGATCAGGTTCTCGGCCGGGACGCGGGCGTCGGTGAAGCGCAGTTCGCCGTGGCCGCCGGGCGAGTCGTAGCTCTCGAGCGCGGTCAGCGGCCGCACGATCTCCAGGCCGGACGTGTCGCGCGGGACCAGGATCATCGAGTGGCGCTCGTGGCGCTCGGCGTTCGGATCAGTCACGCCCAGCACGACGAGCAGCCGGTTGAGCGGGTGCATGATGTTGCTGCTCCACCACTTGCGCCCGTTGAGCACGTAGTCGTCGCCGTCGCGGACGATGGTGAGCTCCATGTTGGTGGCGTCGGACGAGGCGACCTGGGGCTCGGTCATGCCGAAGGTGGAGCGGATCTCACCGGCCAGCAGGGGCGTGAGCCAGCGCTCCTGCTGCGCGGCGGTGCCGAACTTGGCCAGCACCTCCATGTTGCCGCGGTCGGGCGCGGAGCAGTTGAAGACCTCGAACGACCAGGGGGCGCGGCCCATGACCTCGGCCAGGGGGGCGAACTCGACGTTGCTGAGGCCGGGGCTCCAGGGCTCGTAGTCGCGGGGCAGGAACCAGTTCCAGATGCCCGCCTCGCGGGCCTTGGCCTTGAGATCCTCCATCAGGGGCGGCTGGGTCCAGAGGTTGTTGTGATCGCGCGTGAAGGCGTCGTACTCCGCCTCGTTGGGGTAGACATGCTCGTCCATGAAGGCTTCGAGTTGTGCCTTCAGTTCGAGCACCTTGGCGCTGTGCGTGAAATCCATGGTCGTGCTCCCTCGTGTTCGTCCGGTCTCCGGCCGATGCGGCGTCGGACCGCCCTCGTTTAGCCGCCCCCGCGCGGGCTGCCGCGGGCCTTGCCCAGCACGACGAGTACCTTCACTGCCATCGTTCCGCTCCTTCTGTGGTGGTGGGAGATCGGGCTAGCTGGCGGCCCAGGCGCGCGCGTCCTCGGTCGCGACCCAGTGCAGGGCGTTGCTGAGGAGCTTGCGGAAGCCGGGGTTGGCGTAGCAGTTTGGGCCGTCGCCGAGCTGCATGGCGATGACCGGGGAGTTGACGCTCTTCTTCGCCCAGACCACGAGGTTGCTGCCCTCGGGATGGTCCCAGCCGGCCTGCTCCTCGGCGGGAGCAAGCGGCGGCGGGTTGAAGTTCTCCTTCACCATCGGGTAGTCCGTGCGCATGAGGGGCAGGATGTCCGGCTGGCACTCGAAGCGCTTGGAGGTCAGGTAGAGCTCGTCCTCGATGGTGAAGGGGTCGACGCCATCAAGGACGGGGTGGCCGGCGGCGCCGGGATCGGCGGAGACGGTGCCCTCCGGGTTGCCGCGCGGGTCGAGGGGGCCGCCGCGGTAGCCGGAACCCGGAGTCATTTCGCCGAAGACCTCCCCCTCGGTCAGGAGGAAGGAGGTGCCACTCACGTCGCGCCAGCCGGGCCAGGCGGGCCACTGCACGATGGCGTGGTTCATCATGACGATGCCCTTCCCGCTCTCGAGCAGGGCGGCGATGCTCTGCTGGTACTCCTCGGGGGCGGGCACGAAGCTCGCGCCGCCGTCGGGGCTCATGGTGCCCCACATGTCGTAGAAGCAGACGGCCTCGTACTCGGCCACGTTCTCGGGGCGCAGCATCACCTGCGCGGCGGGCTGCTCGACCTGCGTCGTGAGCAGATCGGGGTTCTCGTCGAACATGGCGTAGAAGCCGTTGTAGTCGAAGGGGTGGCCCTTCGTGACAACCAGGACCTTGACGGACATGACTCGCTCCTCTCCGCGGCGTGGCTAGCTGGGGATGAGGTCGTAGGCGTCGAGTTGTGCCTTCAGTTCGAGCACCTTGGCGCTGTGCGTGAAATCCGTGGTCATGCTCCCTCGTGTTCGTCTGGTCTCCGGCCGATGCGGCGTCGGACCGCCCTCGTTTAGCCGCCCCCGCGCGGGCCGCCGCGGGCCTTGCCCAGCACGGCCAGCGCCTTGCGCAGGCCCGCCACGACACCGTAGGCCTTGATCAACGGCCGCACGACCGTCTCCGCCAGGAAGTCGGTCGAGCCCTTCACGCCGGCCGTGGTTTCGCGGGCGTCCTCCAGGATGGGGCCCAGGCCGTCGCGTACGGTCCCCCGCGTGGTCTTGATCAGCTTCAGCAGCCCCCAGCCGATCAGCACCGTGAAGACGATGCAGAGCGTCAGCGCCACGATGCCGATGATGCCGGCCACGATCACGACGATGTCGCGGATATCGGTCAGGGTGGAGAGGACGTCCATGAGCGGCGGCATCCTGTCGTCGCCGGTCCGCGGAGGCCGGCGGCAAAGCGAACGAAACTATACCACCCTCGTCGGCTCATCCTGGCGGCGGCGCGACGTGCGGGCGACAGTGCCGCCGCCCAGCACGCGGTCGCCGTCGTAGAGGACGGCGGCCTGACCGGGGGCGACGCCGTAGAGCGGCGCGTCGAGGTCGACGCGCAGGCCGGCGGCGCCCCCGTCGGAGCCGGAGTCGGCCCCCAGACGCGCCGGCACCGGGTCGCCGTGCGCCCGCACCTGCACCACGAGCGGCCGGTCGACGGGTGGGCCGACGGTGAGCCAGTGCGGGTCGGAGAGCGCCAGCGCATCGACCCGCAGTTCCTCGCGCGAGCCCAGCCGGACGACGTTGGCGGCGGGGTCGATGGCCGTGACGAAGCGGGGCTCACCCGTCGCCAGGCCCAGGCCGCGCCGCTGGCCGACGGTGAAGTGCTGCACACCGGCGTGCTCGCCCAGGACCGCGCCATCCGCGTCGTGGAACTCGCCGGGTCGGTCGGGCAGGCGGCGGCGCACGAACTCCCGATAGTCGCCGCCGGGCACGAAGCAGATGTCGGCGCTGTCGGGCTTGTCGGCGACGGCCAGCCCGTGCCGGGCGGCAATGGCGCGCACCTCGGTCTTGGGCAGGTCGCCGATGGGGAAGAGCGTGCGGTCCAGCGCGCGCGGGGAGAGCGTGTAGAGCACGTAGGACTGGTCCTTGGCCGAGTCGCGGGCGCGGTGCAACTCCACGGCGCCGTCGCGCTCAATGCGCCGCGCGTAGTGTCCCGTCGCGATGTAGTCGGCCCGGAGGGCCAAGGCGCGCTCGAGGAAGGCATCGAACTTGATGAACGTGTTGCAGTTCAGGCAGGGATTGGGCGTGCGCCCGCGGGCATACTCCTCGACGAACGCGTCGACCACGAAGCGGCGGAACGGCTTCTCCAGGTTGAGCGTGTAGTGGGGGACGCCGAGCCGCTGCGCGACGCGGCGGGCGTCGTCGATGTCCTCGGCGGCGCAGCACTGCGTGCGCCCGCGGAAGGCCTCGGGGCGGGGCTCGGTCCAGAGGCGCATCGTGAGGCCGATCACCTCGTGCCCCGCCTCGGCGAGCCGGGCCGCGGCGACGCTGGAGTCGACGCCGCCGCTCATCGCGACGACCACGCGGCTCACGACGCCGCTCCCGCCGTCCGGCTCCGGCCGGTACGATGTCGCCAACAGCGACGCCGCCGCGCCGCACGAAGGAGCCGCCCCCGCCCATGTCCACCGACGCCGCCCCGACCGACGCCCCCACGAGTGCGACCGCGCACCTGGAGGAAGCGGAGGCCCTGGGGCGGCGGATCGTCGATGCGCTGGCGGACCGCCAGGCGGAGGAGATCGTGCTGCTGGACGTGAGCGCCGTGGCGGGCTTCACCGACTACTTCGTCATCGCCTCCGCGACATCGTCGCGGCAGTTCGAGGCGCTGGGCGAAGCGGTCGAGCGGGCGGCAGACGACCGCCACCTGCGGCGCGAGGGCGGCAGCGAGGGCGGCTGGCAGTTGTTCGACTACAGCGACGTCGTGGTGCATCTTTTCGCCCGCGAGGAGCGCGCCTACTACGACCTGGAGGGACTGTGGTCGGCGGGGCGGCAACTGCTGCGCGTTCAGTGACGGCCGGGACGGCGAGGCCATAGGGGCAGGGTACCGGTCGCCCGCGCCGGGGGCGGGCGCGCTACTCACGCACCCAGCGGGCGGCGTCCTGTGTCCAGGCGAGCAACTCCTCGGGACGGAAGAAGAGGGCGACTTCGCGCTGCCCCGACTCCGGGGAGTCGGAGCCGTGCACGATGTTGCGCCCCAGGTCGAGCGCCAGGTCGCCGCGGATGGAGCCGGGGGGCGACTCCAGCGGGTCGGTCGCGCCCATCGCCTGACGCACCGCGCGGACGGCGTTCTCGCCCTCGAAGACGGCGGCGACCAGCGGGCCGCTGGTCATGAAGTCGCGCAGGCCGGGGTAGAACGGCTTGTCGACGTGCTCTGCGTAGTGGCGCACGGCCAGCGCCTCGTCCATGCGCATGAGCTTGAGGCCCACGAGCTGCAGCCCACGCCGTTCGAGGCGGCCCAGCACCTCGCCGATCAGGCCGCGCTGCACGCCGTCGGGCTTGACCAGCACCAATGTCCGCTCGCTGCTCATCGACTCGTCTCCTTCATCGCCTGGGGGTCCTCCGCGGGCGGCGGGGACTGCGGCCCGATCGCCGGCTCGCGCAGGTAGATCGGCTGTAGCCGCGCCGGGTGCAGGTCGTCGCCGCGGGCGCGCGCGGCTCCCAGGCGCCGCCAGCCCAGCTCGGCCAGCAGCGCCGCCCGGCGCATGTTTGCGCCCGGGCCGGCCGGCGTCCAGCCGGCGTCTTGCAGAGCGGCGCGGGCCGCGTCGGGCAGGTCGTCCAGGTCGCCGCAGCAGACGCCGGCGGGACCGCCGCCGAGGGCGGCGACCAGATCGTCGGCCGCGACGAGGCGCGGTCCGGCTTCCTCCTGCCACTCCGCCGCCGGGCCGCGGTAGCGCGCGACGGCCCACTGCCGCCGCCCCGCCGAGTGCACGGTTGCCACGACGCCGGCGGCCGCGTGCGCGTAGGCCTCGATCTCGAGGCGGCCCACGCCGAGGGCCGGCAGGCCCAGCGCCAGCGCGATGGCCGTCGCGGCGGCCATGCCGGCGCGGATGCCGCCGTACGCGCCCGGCCCCACGTCGACGAAGACGGCCGTCAGCTGGGAGCGCTCGGCGCCGGCGCGGCGCATCGCCTCGTCGACCGTGGGGACCAGGCTGGGGGTGTGGCGGCGTCCCGTCGGCCAGCTGATCTCGACCAGCGGCCGGCCGGCGTCGCTGACGGCGACGCTCGACTGCAGGCCAACGCTGTCGATGGAGAGTTCCACGCTTACTCGGCCCCGGCCGCGGCCGCGGCCCGCAGCCGGCCCAGCAGCGCCTCCGAGCGGCCGCCCCGCGCCTCCCAGGTGAGCGTGCGATCCTCGGGGCCGTCGCCGGGCGTGATGGTGACGCGGAGGGCGTCCTCGGCGATGGGCTCCGCGCTCCGCTCGGGCCACTCGACGAGCAGCACGCCGTCCGCCGCCAGTTCGTCGAGCACGAGCTCCGCGATCTCGGCCGCCTCGTCGAGGCGGTAGAGGTCGGCGTGGAGCATGGGCAGCCGGCCGCCCAGGTGCTCGTTGACGAGCACGAAGGTGGGGCTGTTGACTACACCCAGCACGCCGAGGCCGCGCCCGACGCCCTGGGCGATCACGGTCTTGCCGGCGCCCAGATCGCCCTGCAGGAGCACGACCGCGCCCCGCGGCGCGAGCGCCCCCAGCGTCGCGCCGAGGGCGCGCGTCTCGGCGGGATCGTGCGTGCGGACCCGCCAGACGGCGGCCGGCGCGTCGGCGAGCTTCGAGTCGGCGGTCATGGGGCCAGTGTGCTGGAGCGGATAGCATGGGGCCAGTAAGCGCGCATCCAGTGGGGACGCATGCGGCTCCGATCCGTGCGTTCGCCGTCGCGGAGGAGCAACCGATGCCCGATCCGGCGCCGCGCAGCGCGCTCCGCAGATGGATCGGCCGGCTCCTTTCCGCGCCCGTCGGCGTCTACCGCCTCGTCCGCTGGCTGTTGCCCCGGATACGGCGGACGCTGCTCAGCCTGCGCGACTACGACGCCTCCACGGCAACCACGCTGCGTCTGTTCGCGCGCAACAACTGGCTAAAGCTGCGCCACTGGTCGCTGTGCTGCGGCAACACCGGCCAGCCTGGCTGTTGACAGGTTGCGCCGGGCTCCGGTGCGGAGCCATCGGACGGGACGCACGACCACCACCATCACCACGGGCCGGACGAGTAGTCAGCGGCCGTTGCGACGCCGCCCGCTGCCGGCGCCGTTGCGCGCGGCTCCGTTGCGGGAGGAGGCGCCGCGCGCGGCGGACGCCGGCTTGCCCTCGCGCCGGCCGTTGGCGGGCGCCTCCGGGCCCGACGAACCCTCCCACGCGCTGGGCCGCACGATGGCGACGGCGGCGACGTCCATGCCATCATCCGTCTTCATCACGGTGACGCCCTGCGTGGAGCGCCCGCACGCCCGGATGGAGTCGACGGCGGTGCGGATGAACTTGCCCTCCTCGGAGATCAGGACCAGTTGCTCGTCGCCGGCGACCTGGTGCAGCGACACCAGCGCGCCGGTGCGGTCGGAGACCTTGTGCGCGATCATGCCCTTGCCCCCGCGCCCCTTGCGCGGGTACTCCGACTCGGGTGTGCGCTTGCCGAAGCCGTTGGCCGTCACCGTGAGCAGTTCCTGCTCTGGCGCGACCTTGAGCAGGCCGACGAGCCGCCCGTCCTTGGGCAGCGTGATCGCGCGTACGCCGCCGCTCGATCGGGACGCCTCGCGCAGCGCATCTACGGGGAAGCGCACGGCCAGCCCCGCGTCCGAGGCGACCATCACGTCGTCGCCCGCGTGCGCCGTGGTGGCCAGCACCAGCTCGTCGCCGTTCTGCAGGTTGAAGGCGATCAGCCCCGCGCGGCGCACGGCGGCGAATTCCTTGAGCGCCGTCTTCTTGATCTGGCCGTCGCGCGTCGCCAGCAGCAGGTAGTCGTGGTCCAACTCGGGCGCGGCGACCATCGCCGTGATGCGCTCCTCCGGCTCCACCTGCACGAGGTTGCGGATGGGCAGCCCGCGCCATTCGCGCGTGCGCTCCTCGACCTCGTGCGCCTTGAGGCTGAAGACGCGCCCCCGGTCGCTGAACAGCAGCAGGCTGTCGTGCGTGTCGGCGACGAGCAGCTCGCGGACGGCGTCCTCGGGGCGGGTCTGCATCGCCTTGACGCCCTTGCCGCCCCGGTTCTGGGTGCGATAGGTGGCGAGCGGCATGCGCTTGATGTAGCCGCCGCGTGAGTAGGAGATCACCGTCTCCTCGTGGGCGACGAGGTCCTCCGGGCTGAAGCTCTCGGCGTCCCGCTCGACCACCTTCGAGCGCCGCTCGCCGGCGAAGCGCTCCGTCAGTTCGTCCACGTCCTCCGCGATCACGCCGTCGATCTTCTTCGGGTCGGCGAGCAGGCCCTCCAGGTAGGCGATGGTCTCGCTGAGTTCCTGGTATTCCTCCTCGAGCTTGGTCCGCTCCAGCGCGGCCAGGCGGCGCAGTTGCATGTCGAGCACGGCCTGCGCCTGCCGCTCCGACAGACCGAAGGGGGCGCGCTGCAAACGGCTCTTAGCGGCGTCGGCCGACTCGGCCCGCCGGATCGCCGCGATGATCTCGTCGATCATGCCGATGGCCTTGAGCAGCCCCTCGACGACGTGGTGGCGGTCGCGCGCCTTCTCCAGGTCGAACTCCGAGCGGCGGCGGATCACTTCGCGGCGGTGGTCGATGTAGGCCTCGATCGCCTGCTTCAGCGAGATCGCGCGCGGTCGCCCGTCGAGCAGGGCCACCATGTTGGCGGCGTAGTTGGTCTGCAGGGGCGTCAGCTTCCAGAGGTGGGCCAGCGCCATCTGCAGGCTGCCGTCGCGCTTGAGTTCCACGACGACGCGCAGGCCGTCGCGGTCCGACTCGTCGCGCAGGTCGGCGATGCCGTCGATGCGCTTGTCGCGCACGTGGTTGGCGATCTGCTCGATCAGGGCCGCCTTGTTGACCTGATAGGGCAGCTCCGTGAAGACGATCTGGATGCGGCCGCCGCGGGCGGTCTCCTCGGTGTGGTGGACGGCGCGCAGCGTGATGCGGCCGTGCCCCGTGCCGAAGATCTCGCGCACGGCCGACCGCCCCTCGCCGGCGAAGAGCAGCCCGCCGGAGGGGAAGTCGGGCGCCTCGACGACCGCCATCAGCTCGTCGACGCCGGCCTCGGGGTTCGCCAGCACGAGCTTCACGGCGGCCCCGATCTCGCCCAGGTGATGCGGCGGGATGTTGGTCGCCATGCCCACGGCGATGCCCTGCGCGCCGTTGACCAGCAGGTTGGGCAGCCGCCCGGGCAGCACCGTCGGCTCGTTCAGGGAGCTATCGAAGTTGGGCGCGAAATCGACCGTCTGCTTGTCGAGGTCGGCCAGCATCTCCTCGGCGATCTGGCTGAGGCGAGCCTCGGTATACCGCATCGCGGCGGGCGGGTCGGCGTCGATCGAGCCGAAGTTGCCCTGCCCGTCGACCAGCGCGTAGCGCAGCGAGAAGTCCTGCGCCATGCGCACCATGGCCTCGTAGACGGGCGAGTCGCCGTGCGGGTGATACTTGCCCAGCACCTCGCCGATGATGCGGGCGCTCTTCTTGAAGGCCGCGCCCGAGCGCAGGCCCAGATCGTCCATGGCGAAGAGGATGCGGCGCTGGACGGGCTTGAGGCCGTCGCGGACGTCGGGCAGGGCCCGCGCGACGATCACGCTCATCGCGTAATCGAGGTACGAGGTGCGCATCTCCGTCTCGATGTCGCGCGGTCGCGGTGGACGGATCGCTTCCTCGGCTCTCACCATGCGGGCAGTCCCCCTCGGAGAGAAATCAGGCTCGAACGCGGTGTCGCGTGCCCCCACATTCTACCACTCCCGGGGCTGCGTCATAGGGCGAATAACGGCCGCAAACCGGGCCGATCCGGGGGCTCAGGCTTCGCCCGGGAGATACGCCGCGAAGGCCGCCGGATCGCGCTCCACGATCCGCCACGAGGCGGGCAGCGGATTCGCGGCGGCGGACTGCCGCAGCCATCGCCGCAGCGGCGCGACCGTTGCTTCGGGCAGCAGGCAGCCGTCCCACGCCGCGGCCGGATCGACGGTCCGCAGCGCGTGGCCGAGCAGGGCCCCCTGGTCCATCGCCGCCGGGCCGAAGGGGCCGTCGCCGAGATCCAGCAGCGCCTCGTGCGCCCAGCCGACCGCGGTCAGCCGCTCCGGTCCGAGGGCGGGCGCGACGACGCCCGGTATCGCGACGAGCCGGTAGGCCGAACCCTCGGTCGCCGAGATGCGGACGAGTTGCTCGACCGTCAGCCATTGCAGCCAGGTCTCGCAGGCGGCGCCCGGCCGGGCCCGCAGCGAGACGGGGATGTAGCGCAAGCCCGAGAGCGCCCCGGCGTAGGCGATCCCGACCCGCGCGACGCGGCAGCGCAGCGTGGGAACGCTGTCGTCGGCGAGGCCGGTGTCGGCGAACTTGTCGAGCAACTGGCGGGGGTAGGCGTTCGAGCCCACCGCGAGCACCGGGATGCGCGCCGCCACGGGCGCGCCGCCGAGCGCCTGCAGGAGATCGTCGGGGCGCTCCCCCTCGCCGAGGATGTGCACCCTGCCGGCGGCGTAGATGTAGGGCGGGCGCGCATCGGCGGGCCGGGCGTCGGGATAGGCGCAGGGGCACTCCCGCAGCGAGGGCAGCGCTCGCGCGTCGAGGACGGTTCGCGGCGGCATCGGCGCGCTCCCATCGTCCGCGGTCGGGCCCGCGTTGTGACTATCCCGCCAGTCGATACACTGGCGAGTCATAGACCGACGCGCCAGATCGGGCCGTGGCGCCGGGCGATCGCCGGGCCCGTTGGGGCTCCACCCGGACCGCCGGCCGGGGACATCCGCCGTGACGGGTAACGAGATCCCCGAAGTCGTCATCAACCGGTTGCCGGTGTACGTGCGCGCCCTCGCCCTGCTCGCGGCAGAGGGGCGTCCGGTGGTCAGTTCGCGGGAATTGGGCGGGGAGCTGGGCGTGACGCCCGCCCAGATTCGCAAGGACCTCTCCTACTTCGGGCGCTTCGGCAAGCAGGGACGCGGCTACAACGTGCGCCATCTGCTGGACACGCTACGCTCCATCCTGGGCCTGGACCGCGAGTGGAAGATGGCGCTGGTGGGCGCCGGCCGCCTGGGCCAAGCGATCCTGGGCTACGGCGGCTTCGGCCCGCAGGGGTTCCACATCGTCAAGGCGTTCGACTCCGCCCCCGGGCTGATCGGCCGCCGCGAGGGCGCCCTGATCGTCGAGGACGTGGCGCACCTCGGCGCGTCGCTGCGCCAGGAGCCGGTCGACATCGGCATCGTGGCGGTGCCGGGCGAAATCGCGCAGGAGGTCATCGACGTGCTGGTCGCGAGCGGCGTGCACGCGGTGCTGAACTACGCGCCCATCGCCGTGCGCGTGCCGGCCGGGGTGCAGTTGCGCCAGATCGATCCGGTGCTGTCGCTGCAGAGCATGACGTACTTCCTGGCGCAGGACGGATCGTCGGCCGCGCCCGCCGGGTGAGCGGCGCGCCGCCCGGCCCTACTCGATAGCGCCGGCCAGCGTGCCCTCGTCGCTCGGCAGCGAGCGCCGGATCACGTCGATGTATTCCAGCGCGATCGAGGCGCCCTCGGCCACGCAATCCAGCGGCCGGTCGGCGATGTGGCAGGGGATGCCAGTCTCCTCCGTCAGCAGCCGGTCGACGTTGCGCAGCAGCGCGCCGCCGCCGGTCAGCACGACACCGCGGTCGATGACGTCGGCGGAGAGTTCCGGCGGCATCTCCTCCAGCACGGAGCGGATCACTCCCACGACGCCGGCCAGTGGCTCCTGCAGCGCGGTCGCGATCTCGTTCGACGTGACGGTGATCGTCCGCGGCATGCCGCTCACCTGGTCGCGGCCGCGCAACTGGGTGCGCAGCGTGTCCTCGACGGGCAGGGCCGAGCCGATGGCGATCTTCAGGTCCTCGGCCGTACGCTCGCCGATGATCAGGCTGTGGCGCCGCTTGATGTAGCTCTGGATGGCCTCGTCGAAGCGGTTGCCGGCCACGCGCTCGGAGTGCCAGACGACCATGCCGTACATGGAGATCACGGCCGCCTCGGTGCGCCCGCCGCCGATGTCGACGACGAGATTGCCGCGCGGGGTGGCGACGGGCAGCCCGGCGCCGATCGCCGCCGCCAGGGGCTCCGGGACGAGTTGCGCCGGGCGCCGGGCGCCGGCCTGCTCGGCCGCGTCGCGGACGGCCCGCTGCTCGACGGTGTTGACGCCGGCCGGGGCGGAGATCATCACCTCGGGCCGGACCAGGTTGAGGCGGCCGGTGACGCGGCCCAGGAAGTAGCGCAGCATCGCTTCCACGACGACGTAGTCGGCGATGACACCGTCGCGCATGGGCCGCACGATGCTGATCCCCTCGGGGCTGCGGCCCATCATCGCGCGGGCGTCCTCGCCCACGGCGACGACGGTATTGTCGCGGTGGTCGAGCGCCACGACGGCGGGTTCGCGCAGCACGACGCCCTGGCCCCGGATCGCGACGAGGATGTTCGCCGTGCCCAGGTCGATGCCGATCTTCTTGCCGAGCGCCATCACTCCCTCAAGGTTCCGCGCGCCGCCCGCGCGCCGCGCTGATCATACCGGCCGCCCCGGCGCCCGACAGTCAAGCCGGGGCCGCGTCAGGCGCGGGGCGTCGCCGGCGCGACGCCGCTGCGCTCGATGACCGCGCCCAGGCCGCGCAGCTTCTCGCCGAAGTCTTCGTAACCGCGCTCCAGATGCACGACGTCCCGCAGCTCGGTCTCGCCGTCGGCGACCAGCGCGGCGACGACCAGCGCCGCCGAGGCCCGCACGTCGAGGCCCTGCACGACCGCCCCGTGCAGCGGCGTCGGCCCCTGCACGATGGCCGCGCTGCCCGCCGTGACGATGCGCGCGCCCATCTTGCGCAACTCCGTCACGTAACCGAGGCGGTTCTCGAAGACGCGCTCGTTGACGACGCTGACACCCTCAGCCTGGGTGAGCAGAGTGGTCACGAGGGCCTGCAGATCGGTCGCGAGGCCGGGGTAGGGCACCGCCTGCGCGGTGGTCGCCTGGAGGGGCCCCCGGCGGCGCACGCGCAGCGCGTCGTCGTCCTCGTCGATCTCGACGCCGATCTCGCGCAGCTTGGTGAGCAGCGCTTCGAGGTGCCGCGGCCGCACGTCGTGGATGCGCACGTCGCCGCCGGTGATCGCGGCCGCCACGGCGAAGGTGCCGGCCTCGATGCGATCGGGGATGAGCGCGTAGTCGGCGCCGTGGAGCTCGGCGACGCCGGTGACGGTGATCGTGTGGGAGCCGGCCCCACGGATGCCCGCGCCCATCGCGCAGAGGAGGTCGGCGAGCGCGGTGACCTCGGGCTCGGCGGCGGCGTTGACGATCACGGTCTCGCCCTCGGCGCGGACGGCGGCGAGCATCAGGTTCTCGGTGCCGAGCACGCTGGGGTAGTCGAGCACCATGCGCGCGCCCCGCAGCCGCCCCGCGGCGACGAAGCGGCCCGCCTCGGTGCGCACCTCGGCGCCGAGCGCGCGGAAGCCGCGCAGGTGCACGTCGAGCGGGCGCTGACCGATGAGGTCGCCGCCGGGGGCCGCGCAGGCGCCGCGCCCCTCGCGGGCCAGCAGCGGCCCCATAACCAGGAACGAGGCGCGCTGATTGCCGACGAGTCGATCCGGCGGCGCCTCGGCCAGCGGCCCCGCCGCGCGCACGGTGACGCGGTGGGCGGCCGGGTCGTGGTCCACCTCGGCGCCGAGTTGGCTCAGGATCGCGAGGAGGCCGCCCACGTCGGCGATGTCTGGCAGGTTGCGGATCGTGCAGGGCTCGGCGGTCAGCAAGGTGGCGGCGAGGCAGGGAAGGGCGGCGTTCTTGGCGCCGCTGGTGCGCACGTCGCCTCGCAGCGGTCCGCCCCCCTGCACCCGGTACAGCGGCTCCATCGTGGGACGCCCTTCCGCCGCGCCGGAGCGCGCCTCACCCCTCGATCAACCTACCACGGTCCGAATGGCGCCACCCGCGGAGGAGCGCGTGGCTACTCCGCCCCGCCCGAGCCGGCGGGCATGTCGGCCCGGCCGCGACGCCGGCGGCGGGCCACCTTGAGGCGGATGAGCGAGCGCCGCAGCGCGACCTCGGCCCGCACGCGGTCCACCGTCGCCTCCCCGCGCAGGCGCTCCTCGGCGCGCTGCCGGGCCGCCTCGGCGCGTTCGAGGTCGATCTCGGCGCCGCGCTCGGCGGCGTCGGCGAGGACCTTGACGTGGTTGTCGCGGATCTCCAGGAAGCCGCCGCTGACGAAGAAGTCGTCCTCGTCGCCGGCGCGCTTCACGCGCAGCGATCCGGCTTGCAGGCTTGTGACCAGCGGGGCGTGGCTGGGCAGGATGCCCAACTCGCCCAGGCTGCCGGGCGCGACGACCTCGTCGATCTCCTCCTCCCGCAGGAGGAGTTGCTCGCCCGTGATGATCTCCAGCGTCAGCTTCGCCATCGCGGCAACCCTTCGCGATCCGGCGGCCGCCTAGGCGGCCGACCCGGCCCGCATCTGCTCGGCCTTCTCGACGGCCATCTCAATCGCGCCCACGTTGTAGAAGGCCTGTTCGGGCAGGTCGTCGTGCTGGCCTTGCAGGATCTCCCCGAAACCCCGCACGGTGTCGCGCGTGGCGACGTACTGGCCGGCCAGCCCGGTGAACTGCTCGGCGACGAACATGGGCTGGGTGAGGAAACGCTGGATCTTGCGCGCCCGCGCGACGGCCAGCTTGTCGTCCTCGGAGAGCTCGTCGACGCCCAGGATGGCGATGATGTCCTGCAGGTCGCGGTAGCGCTGCAGCACCTGCTGCACGCCGCGCGCGACCTCGTAGTGCTCCTGCCCGACGATGGCCGGGTCGAGCGCCCGGCTGAAGCTCGTCAGCGGGTCGACGGCGGGGTAGAAGCCCTGCGAGGCGATGGAGCGCTCGAGCGCGATGACCGCGTCGAGGTGGCCGAAGGTCGTCGCCACGCCGGGGTCCGTGTAGTCGTCGGCGGGGACGTAGATGGCCTGGAACGAGGTGATGGAGCCCTTGGGCGTCGTGGTGATGCGCTCCTCGAGCTCCCCCATCTCCGTGCCCAGGGTGGGCTGATAGCCCACGGCCGAGGGCATGCGCCCCAGCAGCGCCGAGACCTCCTGCCCGGCCAGCGTGTAGCGATAGATGTTGTCGATGAAGAGCAGGACGTCCTGGCCCTCCTCGTCCCGGAAGTATTCCGCCATCGTCAGGCCGGTCAGGCCGACGCGCAGGCGCACGCCCGGCGGCTCGTTCATCTGGCCGAAGACGAGGGCGGTCTTCGAGAGAACGCCCGACTCCTTCATCTCGTTCCAGAGGTCGTTGCCCTCGCGGGAGCGCTCGCCGACGCCGGTGAAGACGGAGAAGCCGCCGTGCTCGGTCGCGATGTTGCGGATTAGCTCCTGGATGACGACGGTCTTGCCCACGCCGGCGCCGCCGTAAGCGCCGATCTTGCCGCCCCGCGTGAAGGGCGCGATGAGGTCGATGACCTTCATGCCGGTTTCGAAGATCTGCGCCTCCGACACCTGCTCCTCGTAGCTGGGCGGCTTGCGATGGATGGGCCACCGCTGGGCGGCGGCGTCGATGGGCCCGATGTCGTCGAGCGGCCGGCCGAGCACGTTGAAGATGCGGCCCAGCGCGATCTCCCCCACGGGCACCGCGATGGGCTGCCCGGTGTCCTGGGCGGCGTCGCCGCGCTTCATGCCCTCGGTGGCGTCCATCGCGAGGCAGCGGGCGCGGTTGTTGCCGAGGTGCTGCTGCACCTCCGTGACGACGTCGGTGCCGTCGGCCATGGTGATCGTCACCGCGTCGAACAGCGCTGGCAGTGCGTTGGGCGGGAACTCCACGTCCACCACCGTGCCGATCACCTGTACGACCCGTCCTTCTGCAGCCATCACGTGCTCCTCTCGCGGGCGCGCGGGCCCGGGGTTGACCTTGCGGCGGGCTGGATCCGGCGTGCGCTAGACATGCGCCTGCGCCCCCTCATGCTGCGGCGTCTCGACCCAGCCCAGGTCGAAGTCCGCCAGCGACTCGATGATACGGTCCGCCCCGTCGAGCGGGCGGCCGCTGCCGCCGTTGATGCGCACGCCGATGGCGCGCATCCCCGCCGCCCGCGCCGAGGCGACGCCCGCCGGCGAGTCCTCCAGGACGAGACAGCGGTCGGGCGCCACGCCCAGGCGTCCGGCCGCGGTCAGATAGATCTCCGGGTCCGGCTTGCCCCGCGAGACTTCGTCGCCGGAGACGGTGACGGTCAGGAAGCGGTCGAGGTCGAGCCGGGCCAGCGCGATGTCGACGCGCGGCCGCTTGGTCGAGGTGGCCAGGCCCAGGGGCACGCCGCCGGCGCACAGGCGACCGAGGAGGTCGTGGGCGCCCGGCATCGCGACGGCGTGCCGCTCGTACTGCTCCTGCACGCGCGGCCCGAAGGCGCGCTCGTACTCGCCGCGGTCCACCGGCAGCGCGAAGCGGCGCTGAATGTCGGGCCAGATGGTGTCGAACGTCTCGCCGATCCAGTCCGTGTAGGTCTCCCAGGTCAGCTCGGCCCCGAAGCCGGCCAGCACCTCGCGGGCGGCCGCGAAGTGCAGCGGCTCGCCGTCGACGAGGACGCCGTCCATGTCGAAGATGACGGCGCGGGCGGGCGGCTGGTGGGCGGTGAGCGGCGGCATGGCGGGGTCAGGCCATCGCCTCGACACCGCCGACGATGTCGAGCAGCTCGGACGTGATCTGTTCCTGCCGCGCCTTGTTGTACTGCAGCGTCAGGTCGCCCACCATCTCGTTGGCGGCGTCGGTCGCGTTGCGCATCGCGACCATGCGGGCCGACTGCTCGCTCGCGGCCGACTCGAGGACGGCCTGGTAGACCTGCATCTCCACGTAGCGCGGCAGCAGGTCGTCGAGCACCGCCTCCGGGCTGGGCTCGAAGATGTACTCCACCTCCGCCGCGGCGTCGCCGTCGTCGGAGGCGGGCGCCTCGACGGGCAGCAGCGGCACCGTCGTGGGGCGCTGCTGCACGGTGCTCACGAAGGCCGCGTAGACGAGCGACACCTGGTCCACCTCGCCGCGCATGTAGTCCTGGATCGCGATCTGCGAGATCGGCCGCGTGTCGTCGAGGCTGGGGTAGTCGCCCAAGCGCTGGAACTCGCCCCGGAAGGGCACGTCGAAGCGCGCGAAGTAGTCGAGCCCCTTGCGGCCGACCGGGATCATCGAGACGTCGCCGCCCTGATCGGGGCTCAGCACCAGCGATCCGGCGTGCCGTTGCAGGTTGGAGATCAGGCCGCCGGCGAGACCGCGGTCGGGCGTGATCAGGATGATCGCGGTCTCCCCCACCTCGCGGCGCTCCAGCAGCGGGTGCAGCGGGCCCGGGTCCTGACCGTCGCCGCCGGCCCCGGCCAGGTTGGCCAGCAGGCCGCGCATGCTCTCGGCGTAGGGCCGCGCCGCCTCGGCGCGCATCTGGGCGCGGCGCATCTTCGACGCGGCGACGAGTTGCACCGCGTTGGTGATCTTCGCCGTGTTTTCCACGGAGCGAATGCGGCGGCGAATCTCGCGCGTGCTCGGCATGGCAGCCCTTCCTCAGCGCTCTCCCGGGGCCGCTCTTAGAACGGCACCGACTGCTTGAACGCGCCGATCGCCGTGCGCAGCGCCGCTTGCATGTCGTCTTCCAACCGCCCGCTCTCGCGGATGCTGTCGAGCAGGCCGGGCTCGCTGCTGGTCATGTAGTCGCCCAGCGCCTTGGCGAAGGCGGTGATCTTGTTCACGGGGACGTCGTCGGTGAGGCCGTCGTTGGCGGCGAACAGCAGCACGACCTGCAGGGCGAGCGGCAGCGGCTCGTTCTCCGGCTGAATCAGCAGCTGCGAGAGCCGCTGCCCACGCTCGAGCTGGCGCCGGGTCGCGTCGTCGAGGTCGCTGGTGCCGAACTGGGCGAAGGCCTGCAACTCGCGGAACTGCGCCATGTCGAGCCGCAGCTGCCCGGCGACGGAGCGCATCGAGCGGCGCTGCGCCGCCCCGCCCACGCGACTGACCGAGATACCCGAGTTGACGGCCGGCCGCTGGCCGGCGTTGAACAGGTCGGCCTCCAGGAAGATCTGGCCGTCGGTGATGGAGATGACGTTGGTGGGGATGTAGGCCGACACGTCGCCGGCCTGCGTCTCGATGATGGGCAGGGCGGTGATGGAGCCGCCGCCGTGGTCGGCGTTGAGCTTGGCGGCCCGCTCCAGCAGGCGAGAGTGCAGGTAGAAGACGTCGCCGGGGTAGGCCTCGCGGCCGGGCGGCCGGCGCAGCAGCAGCGAGATCTGGCGGTAGGCCCAGGCGTGCTTGCTGAGGTCGTCGTAGACGATCAGGGCGTCCTTGCCCTCGGCCATGAACTGCTCGGCGATGGCGACGCCGGCGTAGGGCGCCATGAACTGCAAGGCGGCCGACTCGGCGGCGGAGGCGTTGACGACGATGGTGTGGTCCATCGCGCCGTACTTCTCCAGCGTGGCCACGACCTGCGCCACCTTGGCCTGCTTCTGGCCGATGGCGACGTAGACGCAGAGCAGGTCCTCGCCCTTCTGGTTGATGATCGTGTCGATGGCGACGGCCGTCTTGCCGGTCTGGCGGTCGCCGATGATCAGCTCGCGCTGGCCGCGGCCGATCGGGATCTGGGAGTCGATGGCGAGGATGCCGGTCTGCACGGGCGTATCGACGCCGGCGCGGGTGACAACGTTGGGCGCGATCTGCTCGATGGGCCGCCGGTCGGTGGAGGCGATGGGGCCCTTCCCGTCGATCGCGTCGCCCAGCGCGTTGACCACGCGGCCGATCAGCGCGTCGCCGACGGGCACCTCGGCGACGCGGCCGGTCGAGCGGACCTCGTCGCCTTCCTCGATGGGGCGGTAGTCGCCCAGGACCACCGCGCCGACGATGTCCTCTTCCAGGTTCAGCGCCATGCCGCTGATCGGCTGGCCGGTCTCATCCGTGCGCGAGAACTCCAGGAGCTCCCCCGAGAGGGCGCCGGCCAGCCCGAAGATGCGCGCGATGCCGTCGCCCGCCTCCACGACCGTGCCGGTGTCCGCCGCGACCGCGCCGGTATCGAAGCCCTCGATCTGCTGCCGGATGATGGAGGCGATCTCTTCCGGTCGAACCGCCATGCTGTGCTCCTTGCTCTCCGTCGGCCGGCTGTTCGCCGGCGGGCTGTCCGTCGGCCGGCCGTGCGCCGGCGGGCTGTCCGTCGGCCGGCCGTGCGCCGGCCGGCTGTCCGTCGGCCGCTTAGCCGATACTGCCGGCGATGCTGCGGCGCAGCCCCCGCAGGCGCGTGCGCACGCTACCGTCGATGATGTGGTCGCCGATCTGGACGATCGCGCCGCCCAGGATCTCCCGATCGACCTGCTCGTCCAGTTCCACGTCCTGCGCGCCGGTGCCGGCGCGCACGGCCTGCTCGACCGACGCCCGGCCGGCGTCGCTGAGCGGGCGCGCGGTGGTCACGCGGGCGCTGGCGAGGCCGCGCTCGGCGTTGACCAGGCCGCCGAAGACCCGCGCGATGTCGCCGGCCAGTTCCGTGCGGCGCTTGCGCACGAGCAGCTTGGCCAGGTTGCGGGCCTTCGGGTCGACGCCGGGCAGCGCCTGGTCGAGGGTGGCGAACTTGGCCGCCTCCTCCACCTTGGTCGTCGCCAGGTAGGCGCCCACGGTCGGGTCGGCCGCCAGCGCGGCGAGCCCGTCGAGCGCCGTCTGCCAGGCGTCGACGCTGTCCTCCGCGCTCGCGATGGCGAACGCAGCCTGGGCGTAGCGCTTGGCGGCGACCTCGGATCCCGGCATCGCGTATTCCCTGCCCTACAACTAATTCTGCCGTCCGCCGATCGACGAGTCGGCCAGGACTTCGTCGATCAAGCGTTGGTGCGCATCGGCGTCCAGGGCCTGCCCGATCACGCGCTCGGCCGCGCGGATCGTGAGGTCGGCGAACTCCGATCGCAACTGCGCGATCGCGATGTCGCGCTCGCGTTGGATCTCCTGCCGGGCGCGCTCCAGCATCGCCTCGCTCTCCGCCGTGGCGGAGTCGCGTGCGTCGCTCTGGATGCGCGCGGCGATCTGCTGGGCCTGCGCGACCAACTCCTGGCCCTGCTCGCGGCCGGTTTGCACCTCGGCCTCGGCCTGGACCTTGGCTGCTTCCGCCTCTTCCTGGGCGGCCTCGGAGGCGTGCAGGCCCTCCTCGATGCGGCGGCGGCGCTCATCGAGCACGCGCCCCAGCGGCTTGTGCAGGAAGATCCACAGCAACGCCAGCAGCAGGCCGAAGTTGACGAACTGGGTGATCAGGCTGGGGAGGTTGATGCCGAGACCGTCCACGGCGCGCCTCACCTTTCTACGGCCGTCGCCTCAGCGGCGTGGACCACGCGCGTGGCCCCACCGCGGGACGAACCGCGGGCGGCCGGACGGCCGCCCCGCTGCGTCCGTCCGCTAGAAGACGAAGCCGATCATGACCGCCACGACCAGGGCGTAGATGCCGATCGCCTCGGCGAAGGCCATGCCCAAGATCATGTTCGGCTGGACGACTTCGGCGGCCTCGGGATTGCGCCCCAGCGCCTCCATCGCCTTGCCCACCAGGAAGCCGATCCCGATGCCGGGGCCCAACGCCCCAAAGCCGATCGCCAAGCCTGCGCCGATGAACTTCAGTCCATCGGCGAAACCGACGTCTCCGATTTGCAGTAGCAGGTCCATCAGGTTCCCTTCTTGCGGCGTCCCGAGCCGCATCTCGCTTGTGACCCCTCCGGGCCGGCGCGCCGTCCGGCGCTAGTGCCCGGCAGTCTCCCCGGTTTCTTCCTCATCATGGCCGTGCTCCCCGTGGGACACCGCCGTGACCGCAAAGACGAGCGTGAGCATCGCAAACACGAAGGCCTGGATGAAGCCCACGAACACTTCCAGGCCGTAGAACACAGTCGCCGCCAGGAACGGGACCAGGAACGCGGCCATGAACAACACGACCTCCCCGGCGAAGATGTTGCCGAAGAGTCGGAAGGTGAACGAGATGATGCGGGCCAGCTCGGAGATGATCTCGAGCAGCCCGACGACGAAGCCGATCGGCCCCTTGACGACGGCCGCGCCGCCGACGCCGATGAACTTGCCGAAGTTCGTGCGCAGGCCCAGGCTCTGGATGCCCCACAACTGCACGAAGATGAACGCCCACAGCGCGATGGCGAGGGGCAGGTTGAGGTCGGTGGCGATGGCGCGGAAGAGCGGGAAGATCTCGGCGACGCCCTTGCTGCGCTCGAACTCGCCGCCGGCGCCGATATCGATCACACCCTCTTGGTCCTGCTTCAGGATGATGCCGATGTGGGCCGTGTTGAGGCTCACCGGCACGGCCGCCTCGCCGGCGCTGGGCGCGCGGTTCTCGGCGCTCTCGGGCTCCCGGTCGGTGTAGATGCGGTGGTCCGCGAAGCTGCCGTCGCTGCCGGCGATGACCGGTTCGAGGAAGGGGTCGTAGGTGAAGTCGTCGGCCCGGACCGGCACGATGTTCACACCGCCGCTGTCCATCACCCAGCCCGACAGCTCGGGCTCGCCGACGTCGGCGACGGCGATCGGGAGGTTGAAGAGGACGGCGTGCTTGGCCGCCTCCTTCAGTTCCTCCGCTGCGTAGCGGTGCTGTACGTCCTCCGAGAAGCCGACCTCCGTGAGGGCATGCTCAATGCGCGCCTCGATCCCGTGCACGAGGTCGGCCCCACTCGCCCCCTCGGGCAGCGGATCGTCCCGGAAGGCGGCGCGCACGGCGACCTCGGACTCGCTCAGGTCGTCGCGCAGGATGGCGCCGATGCGCAGGTCGGCCTCGTCCAGATAGGCCGGCTTGAAGGGGATGGGGTCGAAGTAGTAACTGCCGAAGTGCGTGTTGAGCAGACCGACCAACTCGGCCGGCTGGGTGTCCTCGGCGTGTTCGAGCTCCTCCAGGTGGTGGTGGACGTCGATCTCGAGCAGGTGGCTGTACTCGTAGCGCAGGTCGACGGTGCGGCCCAGGGCGTTGTTCCAGGGGAAGAGGCCGAACCAGTTGGCGAAGAGCAGGATCAGGAAGATGGAGGCGACGACGGGGAAGAAGCGGCGGCCGTTCTTCTCGCCGGCGACGAGCTTGACGATGTTGAAGAAGAAGTCGAGCAGCCCCTCGAGGACGTTCTGGAAGCCGCTCGGCACCATCGCCTTCTCGATGTCGCGCAGCTTGGTGAAGTAGAGCCAGAAGACGATGATCGCCATGACGACGATGACCACCCAGGCGGAGAGCATCGTGTTGGTGACGGTGTAGCCGCCGTCGATGATGGGCTCGGCGGCGATCGAGATG
Organism: Dehalococcoidia bacterium; assembly: GCA_965207695.1. Taxonomy (GTDB): domain Bacteria; phylum Chloroflexota; class Dehalococcoidia; order Bin125; family Bin125; genus TK10-74A. The sequence continues at coordinate 116,913 of CBDBNA010000002.1, forward strand.
ATCGGCGTGGGCGCCTTAATCAGGACGAAGCCCAGGACGATCAGCCCCAGGCACAGCAGCCCGATGAGTTTGCCGCGGTGCCGTCGTGGCACTCCGTCGTCCCCCGCTGGGCGGCTAGCGCCGCCGCTGCCTCGCTGGCCGGACCACGTCGATCAGCATGCGGTAGCCACCGTAGCCCGCCGTGACCAGTCCCAGCGCGACGCCGAGCAGCGTACAGACAGGCTTGATACCGACCGCATCATCGATCCAGAGCCCGGCCAGGGTGCCCAGAACGATGCAGGTTGCGACATACCATCCGATGCCGATCAGGCCCAGTGCTGGTGGGAGTTTTCCCATCCGAAACCGGCCCCCGTGCAAACCTGGTGAACCGTATCACAAGCCATCTGGTGCGAGCAACGAACGCCGCCACCCAGGCGGCGGCCCCCGCCGCCGCCCCCGCGCGGCGCTAGCGCTGGTCGAAATCGTCCAGATCGAGGCTCTCGATGAAGTCGGTGAAGGCCGACATCTTCTCGAGCTCCTCCGGCTTGACGGCGGGGCCGCGCGGGTGCCCGCCCTCGCCGTCCTCCCCTCCCGGCGAGTCGTCCAGCGTGACGGCGGCCTCCTCCAACACCGACTGCGCGACGTAGATGGGCGCCTCGCTGCGCACCGCCAGAGCGAGCGCGTCGCTGGGCCGGGCGTCGATCTCCAGCTCGCGCTCGTCGACGCGCACGAAGAGCTGGGCGAAGAACGTGGCGTTGGAGATGCTGCTCACGACCACCCGATCGACGACGCCGCCCAGCTCCTCCAGGACGTTGGCCAGCAGGTCGTGCGTCATGGGCCGGGCCACGTGGACCCGCTGCAGCCGCATGGCGATGGCGTCGGCCTCGGGCGCGCCGATGTAGATCGGCAGGTAGCGGTTGCTGTCGGGCTCGCGCAGCACGACGACGCGGTTGTAGTTCATGAGGGAGACGCGGATGCTCTCGATCGTGACTTCCGTGACTTCGGTCATCGTGACCCTCCGATCGCTGACGGCGACACCGCGCGCCGCGCGCGGTGCGGCGCCGCCCATCCTACAACCGCGGGCCCGTCGGACTCCAGCGCGCCGGCTTGGCGACCGCGTCAGTGCTGCTGGTCCCCCGGCGGCCCGTCCAGCGGCGGCGCCGGCGGCGGCCGGCCGCCGCCCTCCCGGCGCACCTGGCGCCGGATGTGGACGCTGCCCAGCGCCGACGCCAGCGTGAGCACGGCGACCGCGAACAGCGCCGCCTCGACGCTGGTCGCGTCGGCGATGCCGCCGACGACGAGCAGCGCGGCCATCGACACGCCGTTGGCGAACATCAGCTGCGAGGCGAAGACGCGGCCGCGGATGGCGGCGGGGGTGCGCTCGTGCAGCACCGTTTGGGCGGGCGCGTTGACCATCGCGTAGGTCACGCCCATCGGGAAGGCGAGCACCAGCGTCACGCCGATGAACAGCACGTCGCCCTCAACGTGCTCAAGACCGACCGGCGTGCCCTGGAGCGCGTCGACGAGGAAGCGGATGGCGGCGAACGCGCCGATGGAGACGGTCAGGCCGAACAGCGCCGCCGTCACGATGCCGGTGGGCGTGAAGCGCCGGCCGAGCCACGGCAGCGCGCGCAGCGCCAGCAGCGCCCCCACGCCCACGGGCCAGAAGACGAACACCGAGTCCTCCGCCGGCCGGTCGAGGACGTCGGTCACGAAGCGCGGCACCAGCAGGGCGAACATGAACAGCAGCATGCCGCCCATGGAGAGCTGCAACATGGCGAGCTGCGTGAGCCGGTCGCGGCGCACGACCAGCCAGGTATCGCGCAGGTCGCGGGGGACGGCGCGCGCCCGCGCCTGCCACGACTCGCCCCGCTGCGACGCCTCGGGGGGCAGCGCCGGCATTCGGGCCAGCAGCGGCACGGTGGCCAGCAACAACACGGCGCCCACGATGTACGACCAGTCGAAGCCCAGGGCCTTCAGCATCACCGGCGCCACGAGGACCATCCCCGTCAGTTGGCCGACCGCCGTCGTGAGCTGGAAGACCGAGTTGGCGGTCAGGAACTGGGCGCGCGGCACGAAGGCCGGCACGGCGGCGCTGGCCGCGGGCAGGTTGAACTGCCCCATCGTGGCGGTGATGAAGGCGACCGCGTAGATCGAGGCCACCGAGACGTCGGCCAGCAGCAGCATGGCCGTGGCGCCGGCGCGCACGACGTTGGTCACGATCAGCACCGTGCGTTTGTCGATCCGGTCGACGATGACGCCCGAGATGGGGCCGAAGAGCACCGGCGGCGCGGCCAGGAAGATGATCAGCCCCGACCCGGCGATGCTGCTGCCGGTGCGCTCGACGATGAGGATCAGCCAGACGAACTGCAGGGCCGTGTTGATGATCAGCGAGAGCCCCTGCGCCGACCACAGCAGCAGGAAGTCGCGGTTGCGGAAGATCGAGGCGGCCGGCTCGGTCGGCCGGGCCGGGCGCGGCGCCTCCGACTCGGCCTCCGGCAGGTCGGCCGTCTGCGGGGCGGCGGCCATCGGCGGCGGCGCGATGCTGCGGATGGCGCGGCCGGCGTGGCCCGTACCCTCCGACGTGCCCGAGCCCAGGGCCTGGCGCAGCCCCGACAGCCGTGGCACACGCCGTCGGGAGCGTGGTGGGCGGTCGCCCGGCCCGTCGGGGCCGGGGGCGTCGCCGCCGGGCGCGGCGTCGGTGGGGTCGCTCATGCCTCACCGCCGCGCGCGAGCACGCGCTTCAGGCGTCGCTCCAGCAGGCGACGCTCCAGCGTCACGCGCCGGGCGCAGCCCGCGCAGACGATGCCGATGTCGGCGCCGATCCGCACGACCGACCAGTGGCGGCTGCCGCAGGGATGCGCCTTGCGCAGTTCCAGCAGATCGCCGGGCTGGAAGTCCACCACCGTCATCGGAACAGGCGCCTCCGGCGGCCCGGCGGGGGCCGCGATGCTCAGTCGGACGCCGGCCGGGCGGCGATCGCCCCCTTGCGCGCCGTGTTGATGGCGTCGCGCAGGCGCTCGGCCTCCGCCCCCGCCGCGGTCGCGAAGCCGGGGCCATCGGCGGCGTAGATCACCGATCGCGAGGCGCTGACCAGCAGGCCGCCGCCCGCGCCCGCCCGCACCGACGCTTCCAGGTCGCCGCCCTGCGCCCCGATGCCGGGCAGCAGGATGGGCAGGCCAGGGGCGCGGGCGCGCACGGCCGCCAGTTCGCGTGGGTACGTCGCGCCCACGACGAGGCCGGCGTTGCCGTGCTCGGCGCCCCACGCCCGCACCAGCGCGGCCACCCGCAGGTAGAGCGGCTCGCCGCCGGTATCGAGGTTCTGGAGATCGGCCCCGCCCGCGTTGGACGTGCGGCAGAGGATGAACGCACCCTTGTCGGCCCGGGCCAGGAACGGCGCCACGGCGTCCCGACCGAGGTACGGGTTCACCGTCACGGCGTCGACGCCCAGGGCGTCGAAGCAGGCCGTCGCGTAGGCCTCGGCCGTGTGCGCGATGTCGCCCCGCTTGGCGTCCAGCACGACGGGGATGTGATCCGGGACGGCCGCGATGGTGGCCGCGAGGGCGTCCCAGCCGGCCCGGCCGTGCGCCTCGAAGAAGGCCGCTTGCGGCTTGTAGGCGCACACGAGGTCGCTCGTCGCCTCGACGATGGCGCGCGTGAAGGGCACGATCTCCTCGACGGGCGTGCGCGCCGGCTGCGGATCGAGGCCGACGCACAGCCAGGATCGGTTGCGCTCCGCGGCCGCGGCCAGCTTTTCGGCGAAGGTCGTTGGGGGAGTCATCCGGCTGCACGGGTCATGCGGTCATACTACTCATCGCCACCCGGATGACGGGCCGGCGCAGCAGGGAGGATCCACCGATGTCACGGTTTCGACGCATCAACGTCTTCTTCAGCCCGCCGGAGCCGGCGCACGTCCGCGGGCGGGTCATCGCCGTGATCGACACGGCGCGCGCCGCCACGACGCTCACCACGCTCATCGCCGGCGGGGCCACCGCCGTCTACCCGGTCCCCAGCGAGGCCGAGGCGCGGGCCCTCGCGAAGACGCTGCCGGGGGCGCAGTTGTGCGGCGAGCGCGGCGGGCAGCGCATCGCCGGCTTCGACTTCGGCAACTCGCCGACCGTGTTCGCCGCCATGGACGTGCGCGGCCTGCAACTCGTGCAGACGACGAGCAACGGCACGCGCGCCGCGGCGCTGGCCGCGCACGCCGCCGCGGCATTCGTCGTCTGCCTGCGCAACCGCGCCGCGGCGGCGCGGGCACTGCGCGACGCCGCCGCGCCCGACGAGTTCGACCTCGCGATCGTCTGCGCCGGCGAACAGCGCGCCACCACCGCCTCGGTCGAGGACGCCTTCACGGCGGGAGCGCTGACCGCGCTGCTGCTGGACGGCGACGGGTCCGGCGCGCTCTTCGCCGAGTCGGGCGCGCGGCTGGCGCTGCGCATCTTCGACGCCTACGACCGCGACCCCGCGCAGGCGCTGGCCGACGCTCCCCACGCGAATTACCTGACGAGCCTCGGCTACGGGGAGGACATCCGCTACGCGGGCGAGCTGGATTGCGAGCCCATCGTGCCGCGGGCGGGGGTGGACAAGGCGGGCCGGGTCGTCGTGCGGCGCTAGGCTCTGCCGGGGAGCAGGGCGCCGGAGGGGAGCGGCAGCATGCGCGCGGAGATCATCGCCATCGGGACCGAGATCCTGCTGGCGGACATCCAGGACAGCAACAGCCACCACATCGCGCAGCGGCTGCCGGCGCTGGGCGTCGACCTGTACTACATGCACCAGGTGGGCGACAACGTGGAGCGGCTGAGCGAGCTGATCCGCACCGCGCTCGGCCGCTCCGACGTGGTGCTCTGCACGGGGGGCTTGGGGCCGACCGAGGACGACGTCACGCGCGACGCCGTCGCGCGGGCGGTCGGCGAGGAGGCGCGGGTCGACGCGGAGGCCGAGGCGACGCTGCGCGCGTTCTTCTCGCGGCGCGGCAGCGAGATGCCGGCGCGCAACATCAAGCAGGCGACGATCATTCCCTCGGGCACGATCCTGCCCAACCCGCGCGGCACGGCGCCGGGCTGGTGGGTCGAGAACGCCGGCGGCATCGTCGTCGCGATGCCGGGGCCGCCGGCCGAGATGACGGGGATGTGGGCCAACGAGGTCGCGCCGCGGCTGGCCGCGCGCAGCGACGGCGACGTGATCATCAGCCGCACGCTGAAGACCGTGGGGATCGGCGAGGCCACGGTCGATGAGATGGCCAGCCCACTGCTCAAGAGCCGCAATCCGACGGTCGGGGTCTACGCCAAGGCCGACGGCGTCCACCTGCGGCTGACCGCCAAGGCCGCCACCGAGGACGTGGCCCGCGCCCGCATCGAGCCCGTCGAGGAGCAGGTGCGGGCGCTGTTCGGCACGGCCGTCTGGGGCGCCGACGAGACGACGCTGGCCGGCGGGGTGGGCGACCTGCTGCGGGAGCGCGGCCTGACCGTCGCGGTGATGGAGTCACTGACGGGCGGGCTGCTGGCCAGCACGCTGACCGACGTCGCCGGGTCGAGCGACTATTTCCGCGGCGGCCTCGTGACCTACAGCGAGGCGACCAAGATCCGCTACGGCGTCCCGGCCGGGACGATCGCCGAGCACGGCGTGGTCAGCGAGGAGACGGCCGTCGCGATGGCGGCGGCCGTACGCGAGGCGCTCGGCGCCGACATCGGCATCGGCGTGACGGGCGTGGCGGGACCGGCCACGCACGGCGGCCAACCCGTCGGGACGACGCACATCGGCGTCGCCACGGCGACGGGGCGCTCGCACTCGGAGTACGTCTTCGCGCAGACGCGCGCCGCGATCAAGCGGCGGGCCGTGACGTCGTGCCTGCTGCTGCTGCGCCGCGCGGCGCTGGGCCAGCTGCGGGAGAAGGAGCTGATCTTCGCCCGCTCGCGCGAGGACGCGCAACGGGCCGGGTCGGCCTGAGGACGGGGGAACCGCGATGCCCGAGATCGAGATCCGGTCGGCGACGCCCGAGGAGGCGGAAGCATACCGCTTCATCAACAGCACCGTCTTCGCCTATCGGCCGGAGGGGGAGCCGTTCACGCCCGGAGAGACGACGATCTGCGCCTTCGAGGACGGGGAGATGGTCTCCTCGTTCAACGCCTGGCCGTTCGAGTGGATGCTGAACGGGGCGCAGGTGGCGGCGGCCGGGGTCGCGGACGTGGGGACGCTGCCGCACCGCCGGCGGCGGGGGCACGTGCGCCGCCTCCTCGAGGAATCGCTGCGGCGGCAGCGGGCGGCGGGCCAGGCGTTCGCGATCCTGTGGGGGACGCACACGGCCATCTACCGGCGCTTCGGCTACGAGGTCGTGACGCAAAACGTGCACTACAAGATGCGGCCGGGCGACGTCGATTTCGCCGCGCTGCCCGGCGTCGCCGCGCGGGAGGCGGCGGGCGATGTGCAATTGAGCGGCCAGCCCGGCGTCGAGACGCTGCGCCCGATCTATGACGCCTGGATCGCCGATCGGACGGCCGAGCTGCATCGCAGCCAGCCGATGTGGGAGCGCGGCCCGCTGCGTGACCGCTCACGCGAGGGGCGGCTCTACGCCGCGATCTACGAGGAAGGCGGGGCCGCACGCGGCTACGCGCTCTACACCGTGCGCGACGGCGTCTACGGGCCCACAACGGAGGACCTGCACCCGGACGAGAGCCAGCGCCTGACGCTGCGGGAGTTGGTCGCGCTGAGCCCGGCCGGCTACGAGGCGCTCTGGCGGGTGGTCGGCAGCCACGACCTGGTGCGCTGGATCCACTACGACAACGCGCCGGAGGACGATCCGCTGTTCGACCTCGTGCAGGAGCCGCGCATGCTGCGCCGCGCGACACAGGACGGGATCATGGCGCGCATCGTCGATGTGGCGTCGGGACTGCCGCAGCGGCCCTACGGCGGCCCGCTCTCGCTGCGGCTGCGGGTGATCGATCCGCTCTGCGCCTGGAACGACGGCGTCTGGGCGATGGAGACCGACGGCGCGCAGACGACCGTCGAACGCAGCGACGGCGCCGCGGAGTTGACCCTGCCGGTGCAATCGCTGGCGACGCTGGTGACGGGCTACCGCAGCGCCGCCGCGCTCGTCGGCATGGGGCGGGCGGAGGCGTCGGCGGGGCTCGACCTGGCCGCCGTCGATCGCGCCTTCGCGACGCGGCACCGGCCGCACTGCTTCCACCACTTCTAGCCGCCAGCGTCCCAGCGCCGCGCCCAGCGGAGGCGATACTTTGCCCGACGCCGCCATGCTCGACGACTGCCGCGTGCTGCCCATCTCGCTGGGGGCGAACTGGGTCTACGCGCTGCCCGCCGCCAACCCGGCCCGCGACGGCGTCCTGCTGGTCGACGCCGGGCCCGACTACGACGGCGCCTGGGAGGCGCTGACGGCCCAACTCGAGGCCGCGGGGCTCGCCTCCGCCGACGTCCGCACGGTCGTCGTGACGCACGCGCACATCGACCACTGCGGGCTGGCGCGCCGCTGGCAGGAGATGGGGGCGGAGGTCGTGGGCGGAGCGGCGGAGGTCGAGCGGTTCGCCCTGGGCGACCGGGTGGTCCGCTACCAGGTGGACCTCATCGATGGGCTGTTGCGGGAGGCGGGCTTCCCCGACGACCGCCGCGAGGAGGCGCTGCGGCGGCGGCGCGTCGGCGGCCGCAGCAAGCGCGACGCCGCCCGCGACCGCTGGCCGGCCGTGCTGCGCGGCACGCCCTTCACGCCCGACCGCGCGCTGGAGGACGGCGAGGTGCTGACCGCCGGCGAGCGGCAGTTGCGCTTCGTCGCCGCGCCGGGGCACACGCCGGGAAACGCGGTCTGTCTGGAGGAGGCGTCGGGCTCGTTGTTCAGCGGCGACCAACTGCTGCCGCGCATCACGCCCAACCCGGGCATCCACTTCCTGCGCCCGGACGAGCGTTTCCGCGGCCTGCCCGCCTACACGAAATCGCTGGAGCGCATCGCGACGCTGGGCGCGGAGCACCTCTACCCGGGCCACGGCGAGCCCCGGCAACTGCCGGTGGGGCGGGCGATCCGCTGGACCCTCGCGCGTCACACGCAGCGGCGGGAGCGGCTGCTGCGCTGCCTGCGCGACGGGCCGCTCACCCCCTACGAGCTGCTGCTGCGGTTCTTCCGCCCCCGCCCCGGCGCTCGCCTGCTGCCCGCCTTCGCGGAGGTGCAAGGGCACATCGACGTGCTGCTGGAGCGCAGGGAGGTCGTGGAGGAGCGGGCGGGAGGCGCCCTGCGGCTGCGCCTGGCCGGCGCTACTGCGTGAGGCGGCGGTAGAGGGAGGGCAGGCGGCGCGGCAGCGACTCGATGTCGCCGACGACTTCGTAGCCCATGTCCTCGCACATCTGCTTGAGGTAGTCGTGCCCGGCCCGGTCGACGGTGAGGCAGAAGGGGGTCATGCCCTCGCGGCGGGCCTCGGTGAGCGCCATCTTCGTGTCGTGGATGGCGTATTCCTTCTCCGTGCGGTCGCGCCCGTAGCCGTGGTCCTGGGGGCGGCCGTCCGAGAGCAGCACCAGGATCTGCACCTTGGCGGCGGTCTGCTTGAGCTTGTAGATGCAGTGCCGGATGGCCGGACCCATGCGCGTGCTGCGCACCGGTGAGACCTTGTCGAGCCGCTCCTTGGCGTCGTTGTTGAGTGTCTCGTCCATGTCCTTGATGACGTAGAACTCCACGTTGTCGCGGCCGTAACCGCTGAAGCCGTAGACGCCGTAGGTGTCGCCGATCGTCTCCAGCGCCTCGATCAGCAGGACGGCGGCCTCCTTCTCCAGGTCGATGATGCGCTTGGCGGGGTGGCGCGCGTCCTGCGCCCGCTTCTGCGCCCACCAGCTCAGGTACTTGCGGGGGTCGTCGTCGAAGTTGTGGTCCGTCCCCTCGGGACGGGGCTGGTGCTTGGTGATCTCCTCGTCGGTCGAGGCCGACATGTCCAGCAGGAACGCCACGGCGACGTCGCGCTCCACCTTGTTGCGCCGGTAGTAGAGCTTGGCCTCCGACTGCGCCTGCGCCTTGCGCTCGACGATCCACTCGATCACGCCGTCCAGGTCGTAGTCGTCGCCGTCGGGCAGCCGCTTGATCTTGCGGAACATCTCGGGCTTGAGCTGCTCGAACTGGCGCCGCGTCTCCTGCACCAGCTGCGCGTAGTCGGACAGGGTGCGCTGGTAGTAGTCGATCTCGCCGTGCTCCATGCGCATCTCCTGCACGCGGCACCAGCGCGGCTTGTAGTCGGAGGCGCGGAAGTCCCACTCGTCGTAGTAGTACGACTCGGCGATCTCCGGCAGCGGCTCGCCGCTGTCCTCGGGGTCGCTGCCGTCGCCGCGCTTGCCCGCCTGCTGCTGGGCGGCCTGCTGGATCTGCTGCTCGACCTCCTTCATCAGGTTGTCGAGGAACATGCCCGACGACTCGTCCAGGTCGCCCTCCGACAGCTCGGTGATGTTGATCTCGGTCGACTTCTCCAGCAGCTCCTGCAGTTGCTCTTTGCTGAGCTGCACCGGCGGCGTATCGCCGTCGCCCATCTGCTGGTTCTTGAGCTTCATCAGCAACTGCACGAGTTCCGGCTTGAAGTCGCCGCGAAAGTCGATCGGCTCGGGCGACTCGTAGGGCTGCTCCTCGCCCTGGGGCAGGTTGGGCTGATACGACTCCATCTGGCCGTCGCCGCTGCCGGGGCCGATGTCGACCATCTCCTCGTCGGCCGCCCCCTCCGTCATCTCCGACCAGTCGGCCTCGTCCAGCTCCACGTTGGGGACCTGCCGGATCCAGTCGTAGAGCACGCGCGTGGCGGCGCCGGAGTCCTCGACGGTCGCGCCCTCCTCGCGGATGCGGCCCAGGATGCCCAGCGGGCGCTGCATGACCGCGTGCAACTCGGCGGGCCAGTGCAGCCGCAAGCCCTCGTCGAGCGAGGCGCGCAGCAGGTTCTCGATCATCGCCTGGCGGACGGGCATCTCCTCGAGTGGGCGGCGCCGTTCCAGGGCGGCCTCCTGCAGGCGCGACATCGGCCGGCGGATGCCCGCGTACTCGCGCTTGACCATCGTGTCGATGCGGGTGTCCTCGACGATGGTGAAGATGTCGTGCGCCAGGCGGCGGTCGGCGAAGCCGTCGAAGAAATGCTCCATGGCCGTGACGGCCTCGGCCTGCTCGGGGTCGCGGGCGGGGGCGTCCTCGCGGGCGGCGCGCTGGAAGATGCGTCCCGGCCGGGCGAAGTCGAAGGCGAAGGAGCCGAACTCCAACCGCGCGGCCTGATGCGTGGCGAAGACCTTGTAGACCGCGAAGTTCTCGTCCTTCTCGGTGTACTGCTCGACGGTGGGCGGCAGGTAGATGGCCGTGCCCTCCGTCGTGGGGCTGCTCTCGTCGACCCAGCCGACACCCTTCTCGGCCAGCTGCTCGGCCGAGTGCACGGCCACGTCGGCGCCGGTCAGCGCCTTGCAGTACATGCGGATCAACTCCGAGACGCGATCCAACTCGACCCGCGACGAGAGCGCCTCGATGATGTCCTCGCCCTTGGACGACTCCAGGCGGAAGAAGGCTTCGCCGCCGTCGGGGCTGACGTCCAGGATCTGCCGGCCCGCCTCCTGCCAGCGCGGCAGGTCCTCGGGGCGCAGCCGCCGCAGCACCTCGGGCGCCGACTTGACGAACTCCATCGCGGCAATGCCGGAGGTGGGCACGATGCCCTCGGCCAGCTCGAGCATGTCGCGGTGGGCGTCGCGGTCGATCTCCGCCAGCGACTGCGCGGCCTCCATGAAGTAGGGGTGCCCCAGCCGCCCCACGCCGACCGCGACGCGGCCCGCCAGGGCGAGGAAGCGCGCCCGCTGCTGCGGGTGCAGATGGCGCACCAGCGTGGGCCCGCGCTCGAAGTAGACGCGCGCGTCGACCCAGGCCGTGCCGGCGACGACGGAGCCGAACTCCAGGAACGGCGCCCGGTCGGGCCGGTCGAGCTGGCCCAGCACGTCGGGCGACATGTTCAGGCAGGCGCTGGCCAGTTCGTAGGAGTGGCCGGCCAGGGAATCGACGAGGTCGACCAGCAGCCGCATTTGGTTGAGCGGCAACTGGGGCAGCACCTGGGGGCTGACCTCGAAGTACTGGGCGGCCAGCGAGCCCGACTTCCAGGTGCCCTTGTAGAGCGAGCGGCCCTGCGCCGCCCAGTCGGGCGCCTGCGTGACTGAGAGGTACTGCAGCGAGGCGGGGCTCGACCGGAAGTAGGCCCCGGCCAGCGCCGGCGAGGCCTCGACGAGTTCCACGCCGGTGCGCGTCCACTCGCGGAAGCGGCTGAAGGTCAGCCGCTCCAGCATGCCGGGGCTGGCGCGGAAGTACTCGCCCGCCGCCTCCCAGGAGCGCAGCGAGTGCCGCGCGATCTCGACGCCGTCGTCGGCCCACGAGGCGAGTTCCTGCGGGGCCAGGACCGGCGCCAGGGCGCCGCGCGCGGCCTCGTAGTCCTGCTGCAGGCTGGGCGGGAACGCGCCCAGGGCCTCCTGCGCCCGGTCGAGCGTGTCAGCCACGGGGCACCAGCCGGGGAGGGAGGGCATCGTTCATCGGCCGCGGCTCCCCGAGTGCTTCGCGATGGTCCGGGTGGGATCGGAGAAGTTGCCGATCTGCACGGCGTCGGTCTCCGTGTCCAGCACAGCATAGGAGACCTGGAAGTCGTTGTTCGGATCGCGCGGGTCGCCGATGGAGCCGGGGTTCACGACCAGCGCCCGCCCGATCCGCCGCGCCATCTGGTAGTGCGTGTGGCCGTAGATGATGTAGTCGGCCTCCTCGGCGGCGAGTTTGCGCAACTCCGGGCTCGATGGGTAGAGGTAGTCGCGGTTGGGCGCCCAGGGCGTCGCGTGGAACATCAGCAAGCGCTTGCCGCCCAGTTGCACGCGGATCGTCGAGGGCTGGGCGCGCGTCCACTCCAGGAGTTCCTGGTCCACCCGCGGCGACTGCTGCGCGCGGATACCGGCCGGGCTGAGCAGGATCTCCTCGTGGTTCCCCAGCACGTAGCGCGCGCCGACCTCGCGCAGGCGCGCGGCGACCTCGTTGGAGAAGCGGAACTGGTAGCAGGCGTCGCCGGCGCAGAGCAACTCATCGACGGCGCCCATCCGCGCGATGGCGATGTCGAGCGCCTCGATGTTGCCGTGTACGTCGGAGACGATGCCGAGCCGCACGCCGCTACCCGCAGATCCGCTACTCGAAGATCGAGGAGATGACCTCCTCGATGCTGCGCTGCACGTCGCCGTCGTCGGTCAGGGCCCAGGCCACGGCGACCTGGCAGGCGCGGCGCGGCGCGATGCCGTTCTGGATCAGCTTGCCCGCGTAGATCAGCAGCCGCGTGCTGGCGCCCTCGGAGAGGCCGTGCTCGCGCAGGTTGCGCACCTTCTCCGCCATCTTCGCGAGGTTCATGGCGACGTCCATGTCGACGCCCGACTCGTGCGCCACGATGCGCGCCTCCGTCTCGCGCGGCGGGTAGCCGAACTCGATCGAGATGAAGCGCTGACGGGTGCTCTGCTTGAGGTCCTTGAGCGCGCTCTGGTAGCCGGGGTTGAAGGAGATGACCAGCAGGAAGCCGTCGCGCGCCTGCAGCAGCTGCGACTTCTTCTCGATCGGCAGGATGCGGCGGTGGTCGGTGAGCGGGTGGATGAGGACGGTCGTGTCCTTGCGCGCCTCGACGACCTCGTCCAGGTAGCAGATCGCGCCCGCCTTGACGGACCGCGTGAGCGGGCCGTCGATCCACTTCGTCTCCTCGCCCTCCAGCAGGTAGCGGCCGACGAGGTCGCTGGCGGTCAGATCCTCGTGACAGGCGACGGTGACGAGCGGCAGGTTGTCCTCGGACTCGATCACCTTGCGGCCGTCGCGGATGACGAGGGCCGGCCGGTTGAGGTGGTAGGCCATGTACTCGACAAAGCGGGTCTTGCCGCAGCCCGTGGGGCCCTTCAGCAGGACGGGCACCTTCGAGTCCCAGGCCGCCTGGAAGAGTTCTACTTCGTCCCCGACCGGCACGTAGTAGGGCTCCTCCTCGGCGCGGAACTCCTCGACGGCCCAGGAGCGGTACTGCGTGATGGTGCCTTCGGAAGCGGTGGTCATAAGCGTCCTCTCCGGTCCCGGCGCCCGCACGGGCGACGATGCGTGGGCGCGACGCGGCGTCAGCCGGTCGCGGCGATCCGATCTTGCAGCGCGCTCCAGGCAGCTTCTACCCGGCCGCGGACTTCGTCCAGCGAACAGTCGGTGCGGATGACGACGTCGCCGCGCGCCTCCCGCTCGGCGTTGCCGAGTTGCGAGGCGATGCGCTTGCCCGCCTCCTCGGCGCTGAAGCCGTTGCGATCCATCAGCCGCTGCCTCGCGACGTCGGGCGGCGCGCTGATCACCCAGACTTCGTCGAAGTGGCTCTCCCAGCCCGCCTCGAACAGGACGGCGGCCTCCACCGCGGCCACGGACGCGCCGGCGGCGCGCGCCACATCCAACTCCTCGTCGACGAGCTCGGCGATGGCGGGCCAGACGATGTCGGTCAGCTTGGTCATCTCCGTCGGCGCGCCGAACACCTTCGCGCCCAATGCGGCGCGGTCGATCGTCCCACCCGGGCCGACGATCTCCTCGCCGAAGGCGGCCACGACCTGGGTGTACGCGTCCGCGCCGGGCTCGTACACCCGGTGGCCCAGCTTGTCGGCGTCGACCACCGTCGCGCCGAGATCGGCCAGCGCGGCCGTGACCGTGGACTTGCCGGAGGCGATCCCCCCGGCGAGACCGATCGAGCGCATGTGTCTGCTCTCCCATCGGAGACGGTCGCTCCGACCGCCGTGAGACCGGGGCCGGCGTCGGCGATGCTGGTGCGAATCATAGGGAAGGGCCCCGGCGGACCCGGTGGGGAGGCTAGCCAGCCCGGATCGGCAGCGTCAACTGGTCAACGCACGGGTCGGCTCGCGGGGCCGTTCGCGGACGCCGCGCGCGACCGCCGGCCGCCGGGGGACGTACCGAATGGAAAGAGCCGGACATCCGCCGCGCCGGCGGGTCTGCGTCTGTTCACTTCGATGGCGACGATCCGACGGCGGCTCTGATACGGTCCGGCGCATACCGCGAGAGCCCGGCCGTCACGGCCCCGATGCGGAGTTCGCATGGTCGTTGAAGCGCTCAGCAGCACCGCCGACCTGGCCGACGCGCGCGAGAAGCTCGTGCAGAGCTTCGCCGGCCTCGACGACGCCCTGCTCGACCTGCCGGACGTGGTCGGGCGGTGGAGCATCCGCCAGACGCTGGCGCACCTGCTGGGCTGGGACGCCTGGGGCGTGATGGCGATCGTGGCGCTGGAGCGCGGCCGGGAGGTCGCGGAGCCCGACGACGACGCGATGAACCGGGACTGGTTGCGGCGCACGCGGTCGCTCAGCGGCGCCGAGTTGCAGCGGCTGCTGCGCGCCTCCCGCCGCGAGATGCTCGACCTGCTGGCGGCGATGCCGGACGAAGTGCGGTCGCAGCCGCGTTACGACCTCGGTGGCGCCATGCTGTCGCCCGACGAGTTCGTCGACGGCTTCATCGACCACGACGCCGAGCACGCGTCGGAGATCCGCGCCTGGCGCAAGGCCCGCGGGAACGCCTAGGCGTCGGCGACCAGCCGCTTGAGTTCCGCCTCGAGTTGCGGCAGCACCTTCTTGTAGTCATCGACGATGCCGAAGCGCGAGTAGCGGAAGATGTTGGCGTCGGGGTCCTTGTTGATCGCGACGATGTTCTTGCTGCCGCCGCAGCCGGCCATGTGCTGACTGGCTCCGCTGATGGCGATGGCGACGTACAACTCCGGCGACACCACGGTGCCCGTTAGCCCCACCTGCTGGCTGGGCGGGTACCAGCCCAGGTCGCAGGCGGCGCGGCTCGCGCCCACGGCGGCGCCGAGGTCGGCGGCGATGCGCTCCAGGTCGGCGAAGGCCTCGGGCGCGCCCAGGCCGCGGCCACCGGACACGACGATGCCGGCGTCCTCCAGCCGCACCCCGGCCGAGTCGGCGGTCTCCTTCTCCAGCAGGCGGGCGCGCGCGGCGCCCGGGGCCGCGGCGACCGCCACGACCTCCCCCGTGCGGCCGGCATCCTCCGGCAGCGGGTCCTGTGACTTGGCGCGCACCGTCACGACCTGCGGGTCGCTCTCCACGGTGACGACCTGGCGGGCGTTGCCGCCGTAGCACGAGCGCGTGACGCGCACCCGGCCATCGCCGGCCTCCAGCGCCAGCGCGTCCATGGCGACGGCGCTGCCCAGCCGGGTGGCCAGCCGCGGCGCGAGGTCGCGGCCCATGCTGGTCTGGCCAAAGAGCACGACGGCCGGCGCCGCCTGCTCGACGATCGCCGCCGCGACGGGCAGATAGGCGTCGGCGCCGTACTGGGCGAGGGCAGCGTCCTGGGCCGTGTAGACGGCCCCCGCACCGGCGGCGATGGCGGCCTGCGCCACCGCGTCCAGATCGGCGCCGATCAGCGCGCAGGCGACGCCGTCGCCGCCGAGTTCCGTGTTGAGGCGCGTCGCCGCGCCCAGCAGCTCGGCCGTGATGGCGGCCGGGCCGCCGCCGGGAGCGCTCTCTCCGAAGACGAGGATGCTGGCCATGGGGGTTTCTTTCCGGCGCTCTCGATAGCGCCGCCGGGCCGCGGCCCGGCTAGACGAGCTTGGCTTCGCGCAGTTTGGCGGCGAGCAGACCGGCCTTCTCCTCGGCGGTGTCGGCCTCGATGAACTCGCACTCGGTCTCGTTCCGAGGCTGGAAGAGGGCGTGCATCTTGACGCGCGCACCGGCCGCGCCGATCTCGCCCGGGTCGACGCCGATGTCGGCCGGCGTCCACACGGTGACCTGCTTGCGCGCCGCCTGCATGATCTGGCGCAGCTGCGGGTAGCGGGGGTCGCCGAATTCGTTGCTGATCGTGAGCACGGCGGGGGTCGGCGTGCTGATCGACTCGAAGCCGTCGGCGACGACGCGCGAGACGCGGATCTCGCCGTCGGCCAACTCGGCCGAGCGCAGCACCGTCACGGAGGGCAGGCCGAGCAGCTCCGCCACGATGCTGCCCACCGTCCCCTGGTCGAGGTCGGCGGCCTGGCGGCCGAAGATGAGCACGTCGGGCAGGCCGATCTTCTCGATCGCCTTGGCCAGGGCGAGGGCCGTCGTCCAGGCGTCGCCGCCCTCGAAAGCGGGGTCGTTGAGCTGGTAGCCCTCGTCGGCGCCCATCGCGAGGCCGGTCTTGATGGCGTCGCGGGCGGAGTCGGGGCCGAGCGACAGCACGGAGATCGTGCCCGCGCCGCCGTCGGCCTCGCGCAGTCGCAGGGCGGCCTCGACGGCCTGCTGGTCGAAGGGGTTGATCACGGGCGAGACGCCGGGCGCCTCGACCACCCGCATCGCCGCCTCATCGACGCTGAAGGCGGCGGCGGGCGTCTCCGGGTCGGGGATCTGTTTGACGCAGACGATCGCGTCCATCGTGCATGCTCCTTGACGCCGGCGGGCGCGTGCGCGGCGATCCTCGTGCCGCCCGCGGCGCGCATCCAGCCGGGGGCATTCTTGCGCCGCGACGGGGCCCAATCAAACGGCTGCGTTACGGAGCGGCCCCGGACGGCGGATCGGCGGCCGGCTCGCCCTCGGGCAACGCCACGTCGAGCAGCTCCACGACGTCGAACACGCCCAGCCGCTGCGACTCGTCGGTGCCCATCTGCACGCTGCCGACGCCGGCCTCGAACATCTGCACGCAGAACGGGCAGACCGTGCAGGCGCTGTCGGCGCCGGTGTCCAGCGCTTCCGCGACGCGCACCTCGTTGACGCGCGCCCGTCCCTGCTCCTCCATCCACATGTTGCCGCCGCCGGCGCCGCAGCAGAGCCCCCGCTCGCGGTTGCGGGGCATCTCCACGAGCGTCAGGTTGGGGATCTGCTTGAGGATGTTGCGGGGGGCCTCGTAGAGGTTGTTGTGGCGGCCCAGGTAGCAGGAGTCGTGGAAGGTGACGGTTTGCGCCGCGGCGCCGGGCTTGGGACGCAGCTTGCCCTCCTCGACGAGCCGCTCGAGCAGCGTGCTGTGGTGCAGCACCTCGTAGTGCCCGCCCAGGTCGGGGTACTCGTTCTTGAACGTGTTGAAGCAGTGCGGGCAGTGGGTGACGATCTTCTTGACGCCGCCGCCGTCGAGCGTGGCGATCAGCCCCTCGGCCAGGATCTGGAAGAGGTACTCGTTGCCCAGCCGCCGGGCCGGGTCGCCGTTGCACGACTCCTGCCCGGCCAGCACGCCGAAGCTGACCCCCGCCTCGCGCAGCAGCCGCACGACGGAGCGGGTGATCGGCTGCACCCGATCGACGAGGGCGCCGGTGCAGCCGACGAAATAGAGGTACTCCTGCTCGCCCGTCCAGCGCGGCACGTCGAGCCCGTCCATCCACGACTCGCGCGTGTGCGGCGTGCCGCGCCAGGGATGGCCCTGGCGCTCCAGCGTCTCCAGCGTCGATTGCACGGTGTCGGGCATGCGCGCCTCCTCCATGACGAGGCTGCGGCGCATGTCGACGATCGTGGGAATGTGCTCGATGAACACGGGGCACTCCTGCACGCAGGCCCCGCAGGTCCGGCAGGCCCAGAGCGACTCGTCGCGGATCACCTCGCCGACCATGACCGGCGCGTCGTCGAGGCCGTCGTCGATCGGCGCGCCGCGGGCGAGGTTGCCCGCCTTGCGCTCGCCGACATCGGTCGCGTAGGCCTTGAGATCCTGAATGATGTGCATCGGCGAGAGCGGCTGCCCGGCGATGTCGGCGGGGCAGTGGTCGGTGCAGCGGCCGCAGCGCACGCAGACGTCCAGTTCGAAGAGTTGCTTCTGCGTGAAGTGTTCGAGCTGGCTGACGCCGAAGTGCTCCTGCTCCTCGATGTTGGCGATCAGCGGCAGCTTGCCGCTGGAGCCGGGACTCTTGAGGAAGGCGTTGGCCGGCGCGAGGGCGAGGTGGTTGAGCTTGGTGAAGCCCAGCAGGCCGATCCAGCTCAGCGCCAGGACCATGTGGAACCACCACAGCGCCTTGTGGGCGGCGAGCAGGGCGGCGGTCTCGACGCCGCTCACGGCCAGCGCGACCACGAAGCCCACCGGCGACCAGTAGGACCAGTCACGGTGCTCGGCGATCTCCGAGGTCTGGATGCGGAAGCCCTCGAGCAGGAAGCCGGTCACCAGCAGCAGGCCCAGTCCGCCCAGGATCAGCTTGTCCTCGCTGCTCGGCAGCCAGGTCGTGCGGGGGCGGACCCAGCGGTGCGCGACGGCCATGCCCACGCCGATCAGCCCGATCAGCCCGAAGAGGTCCCCCACCAGCGAGTAGCCCAGATAGCGGTCGCCGACGAGGATGCGCACCTTGTCGTCGGGCAGGTAGTCGTCGATGGCCAGCAGGGCGGTGACGAGGAACAGCACGAGGATGCTGGACATGATGCAGAGATGCATGACCCCCGCGTAGGGGTCGCGCAGGACGCGCTCGGTGCCGGCGCCGCCCCGCAGCATGCGGCGCAGGCGGACGCGGGGCTGGTCGAAGTGGAAGTCGGGGCGGCCGATGCGCCACACCCGCGCCCGCCGCGCCAGGCCGTAGACGACGACGGCCACGAGCAGCGGCAGCAGCGCGTAGAGCACCCAGAAGTCGGCGATGTTGAAGAACAACTCGCGGTGGGGGCCGTCGATGCGCCCCGTCTCGGCTGCCGTCACGAGGCCGAGCCCGGCCAGCGGCACCCAGACCGGCACCGCGATGCCGCCGATCTTCACCGTGCGGCGCAGGCGGCCGCGCCTCACCGGCGTGGGTGGCGGCGGATCCTCGGGGTGCGATGGGCGCCCGCCCGCCGCGGGACGGCCGATCGGCAGCGGACCACGAGGCGCGGCAGGCACGGTGGGCCTCCCCCCAGCCCCCGCCGAAGCCGGGGCGCGCGGCGGGCGCAGGCTACTCGTTGTTGGGCCCGCCGTGGAGCTTGCGGATGTCGTTCTTGAGCAGCTTGCCCATGTGGTTGCGCGGCAAGACGTCGATGAATGCCAGGTATTCGGGAGCCTTGTAGCTGGCGAGGCGGCCCTTGCAGAAGTCGCGCAACTCGTCGACCGTGATCGCCGCGCCGGGCGCGAGCACGGCGACCGCCTTGACGGCCTCGCCCATCTCGGCGTCCTCGACGCCGATGATCGCCACGTCGTCGAGCTGCGGCATCTCCTCCAGCACCTGCTCGATCTCCCCCGGCGCGATGTTCTCGCCGCCGCGGATGATGAGGTCCTTCACGCGGCCGGTGATGAAGAGGTAGCCGTCCTCGTCGAGGTGGCCCTCGTCGCCGGTGTGCAGCCAGCCGTCGCGGATGGCCTCGTGCGTGGCCTCCTCCTGCTTGTAGTAGCCCTTCATCGTGCGGCCCGAGCGGACGCAGATCTCGCCGTCGCGGCCGGCCGGGAGGGCGGTCCCGTCGGGCGCCTGGATCGACAGGTCGACGTCGTCCATGACCTTGCCGACGGAGCGCAGCCGCCGCTCCTTCAGCGCGATCTCCTCCGGCGTGCCCTCCAGGCGGTGGTCGTCGGGGCCCAGGAAGGTGATGGCCGAGGTGGCCTCGGTCTGGCCGTAGGCGTTCATCAGACCGCAGTCGAACACGTCGATGGCCCGCCGCACGACCTCGTAGGGCATCGGCGCCGCGCCGTAGGCGAGCAGCTTGAGACTGGCGCCGCTGAACTTCGGGAAGTCCTCGTGGTCGATCAAGCGCTTGACCATCGTGGGCACGACCATGCTGTGGGTGACGCCGTGCGTGTCGACGGCCTCCATCCAGGCCTCGGGCGTGAACTGCGGCAGGATGACCAGGCTGCGGCCGCCCCAGATCGCCGAGATCATCGCCGTGGCGCCGGCGATGTGGAAGAGCGGCACGCTGAGCAGCGTCTTCTCGTGCTCGGCGGTGGGGTCGGCCGGGGCCATGGTGTTGGTCACGTAGACCGTGAGGTCCTGATAGGTCACCTCGACCCCCTTGGGCAGCGCGGTGGTGCCGGAGGTGTAGATGATGATCGTGGGATCGTCGTCGTCGATCTCCGTGTAGACGTAGTCGTCGGAGCCCTGCGCGACGAGGTCGGCGTAGGGAATCTGGCCGTCGCGCGGGGTCTCCAGCGCGACGATGTTCTCGACGCTGGGGATGCTGTCCCGGATCGACTCGACCAGATCCTGGTAACGGTCGGCGAGGAACAGCACCTTCACCTCGGCCGTGTCGATCATGTACGCCAGTTCGTCGGACTTGGCGCGGTAGTTCAGCGGCACGAAGGTGACGCCCAGCTTGGCGCAGGCGTAGTAGGTGATGACGTAGCGCGACGAGTTGACCGACATCACGCCGAGGTGGTCGCCCCGCTGCAGGCCCAGGCCCAACAGCGCGTTGGCGAGCCGCGTCACCTCCGCGCTCATTTCCATGAAGGTCGTGGGCTGGTTCTCCGTGACCAGGGCCGCCCGGTCCGGCACGACCGCCGCCGAGATGTCCAGGAATTCCGCCGTGTTCATGGCCGACCCTTCCGGCGGGCGTCCGCCTGCGCGGAGGCGCCGCTACCTTCGATCACGCTGCTCTGGCCCACGTCCTCGCGCGAGCGCCGTTGCTCCGCAGACGTGGATACCGCCTGCGCGCGTTGGGGTCCAGCGTAGCGAGCCGTGCCTGCGCCGGATCGGGCGCGGCTAGCCGCGCGGCTCCAGCACGACGACCGGGATCTGCCGCTCCGTCTTCGCCTGATAGTCGGCGTAGCGTTTCGCGGTCTCCGCGAACGCCGCGAACAGGCGATCGCGCTCCTCGCCTTCGGCCATCCGCGCCTGCACGGACGTCGTCTGCTTGCCGACGCGCACCTGCGCCTCGGGCGCGGCGGCGAGATTCAGGTACCAGGCGGGGTGTTGGTCGCGGCCCGCCGCCGACGCGACCACCACATAGCCGCCGTCCTGGTCGATGTACAAGAGGGGGGTCGTCCGGGACTTGCCGCTCTTCCGGCCGGTGGTAGTCAGCAGCAGGATCGGCATCTGGTCGAAGCGGCTCATCAGACGGCCGCCGCTGTGGCTGTAGATGCACTTGTGCAGCCCGGTGAACGTCTTCTCGAACAAGTTGGGCATCGCGTTCCCCTCGCTCCCGCGGACGGCGCGCGCCCGCACTGCTACAACGTTGGGCCCCCGGCGGGACCCGGGCAAGTCACCCGGTCAGCGCGGCGGCGGCATCCAGGGCGATCGCGTCGGTGAGCGGCAGATCGAGGCCCCGCCGGATCGCGCGCGCGGCGGCGGTCAGGGCGGCCGTGTCGCGCGCGGCCAAGTCCGTCGCGGCCTGCAACGCGCGCTCGTCGAGGCGGGCGACCGGCACAACCTCGTTGACGAGGCCCCAGGCCAGCGCCCGATCAGCGTCGATCACGTCGCCGCTGAGCACGAGGCCGCGCGCGACGCCGGGCGGCATCAGCCGCGGCAGCATCTGCGTGCCGCCGGCCGAGGGGATGTAGCCCAGCGTCACCTCGGGCAGCGCGATGCGAGTGTCGTCGGCCGCGATGCGCAGGTCGCAGTACAGCGGCAGCTCGATGCCGGCGCCGTAGCAGAAGCCGTGCAGCGCCGCGATCGTCAGCACGGGCAGGCGCTCCAGGCGGTCCCAAACGTCGCGCTCGTGCCGGGCGGCGCGGGCGGCGAGCAGGCTGGGGGCGGTGCCGAACTCGCTGATGTCGGCGCCGGCCGAAAAGGCGCGGGCTCCCGCGCCGCGAAAGATGAGCACGCGCACGTCCGGGTCGACCGCGACGGCCTCCAGGTAGCCCCAGAGCTCGTCGCGCATGGCCAGGTTGATGGCGTTCAGCGCCCGCGGCCGGTTGAGCGTCAGCGTGGCGACGCCCGGCGCGGGCTTGTCGTAGAGCAGGACGGGTGCGTCGGCCTCGGCGTCGGCGCCGTCGGCCGGGGGCGCGGCCGGGGGCACGGCGGGGCCCCGTCAGCGCCAGTCGGGGCGGCGGATCTCGCTCTTGCGCCGCACCTCCCAGAGGCGCGAGATGTCGGCGTTGATCTTCTCCTGCAGGGCGCGCATCTCCTCGCTGGCGGTGCGCATCTCGTTCGTCTTCCAGCGCCGGACCTTGGCGCGGTCCGACTTGTCCATCGGCACGTCCTTGAGCAGGTAGTTGACAATGAAGGACATCATCTCCCACGACTCATCGACGTTGAATTCAATTTGGGCCATGGCTGCGGCTCGCTTTCGGCGGCGTGCGCGGACGGACCTACGCGTTGCGGTAGTAGTCGCGGCGCCGGATGGTGCGCCGAAGTTCTTCGTCGATCTTGTTGCCCAGCGTTTCGTTGAGCGCCGCGGCGAAGCTCAGCAGGTCGTCGCTGCCGCGCTCCATCGTGCGGTTGCGCCACTCCCGGATCGCCTCCACGGCCTCCTCCGACAGCTCGACCCCGTCGACGACCTGCGCGCTCACCAGCTGCAGTAACGACAGCGACTCTTCCTCGTCGAGAATGATGTGCACGCGGCTCTCCTCATCCTTGCCATCCCGGTGCGGTCCGCGGGACGTCCCGCTGCTTCGGCTCGTCGCGGCGCCGATCTGACCGGCCGCGAAGGGCCGGCGGCGGACGGCGCACCGATCGATCATGCCTGATACCCGCGCCAGTGTCACGGCGGCGCGGCGGCGCCCCGCTCAGCGGCCCCGGAACTCCGGCGGCCGCTTCTCGAGGAAGGCGCGCACGCCCTCCGCGCGATCGTCGGTGCTCTGCAGCAGGATCGTCAGGTCGGTTTCGTAGCGCAGGGCCTGGTCGAGCGGCATCTCCAGGCCCCGCGCGACGGCCTCCTTGGCCAGCCGCGTGGCGATGGGGCCTCGCGCCGCGATCCGTTCGGCCACCGCGCCGGCGAGCGCGGCCGGGTCGTCGCCGCTCTCGCTCACAAGTCCCCAGTCGCGCGCCGCCGCGGCGTCGACCGGGTCGCTCAGCAGGAGCTGGGTGGCTCGCGATCGGCCCACCGCGCGGGCCAGCCGCTGCAAACCCCCCGCGACGGGCAGGCGCCCCGCGGCGACGCCCGGCAGCCCGAAGCGGGCCCCGGCCTCGCAGACGCGCAGGTCGGCGCAGAGGGCCAGCTCCAGGCCGGCGTCGAGGACGTCGCCGCGCAGCACGGCGACGCTCGGCTGGGGCAGCGCCGCCAGCGGACCGAACGGGTCGCCCGCCAGGCCGGCCTGCGCCAGCCCCGGCAGCAGCGACGCGGGCCAGCCACGCCAGCAGCCGGACGGCGCGTCGAGGATGAGCACGCGGACCTCCGGCTCCGCCGCGACGGCGGCGCAGGCGTCGCGCAGCAGCGCGACCGTGTCCGCGTCCAGCGTCGCCGGCAGCGTCAGCCGCGCGATGTGCCCGTCCCGGGTGAGTTGGTCCATGCCTGCCGCTCTCCTCCTCAGGATCGCCTCTTGACGGGCGCGCCGCAACAGGGAAGTGCACGCTATTCGGCGGGCTCCAGCCGCAAGCGGTGCGCTGCGTCGGCCTCGACGTGCGCGCGCTGCGTGCGCAGTGGTCGCAGGTCGCCGGCGCGCCAATCGCGCAACAGGTCATCGTGGTGCGGATCGCCGCGACGCCCTACCTGTCCCCCGGCCAGCGTGAAGCGGGCCACGGGCGGATCCTGCATCTCGACGACCAGCCGCAGGGCGGGCACGCCGGTCACCACCGCGAACGGGTCGGGGCCCAAGGGGCTGGCCTGGAGCGGCGCCTGCGCGTCGGAGCCCACCGGGTAGGGCCCGAGGCTGAAGAGCCTCGCCAGGATCGGCACGTCGCCCAGGCCGTGCTTCAGGGTCACCCGGCGCACCCGGCCCCAGGTCCAGCGATCGGGGTTCCGCCCCAGCCGCTCCTCGAGCAGGGCGACGGCGTCGCGGAAGCTGCGCAGCAGCACGGCGCGCCAGATGTCGCGGCCGCCGCCCCGCGGCAGGGCCGCGTCGAACCAATCGGCGGGGGCGTCGTCGAGCAGCCCGACGACGAGCGAGGCCGTGCGGGCGAGCAGAATGTTGAGGTTGGGCACGGCGTGCACGTCGCCGAAGAAGAGCGGCGCGTGGTCGCCGAGCTTGGCCCGCACGACCGCCTCCAGCAGCCGCGTGTAGGTGACGCCGACGATCGCGGCGGCGACCGACTCGACGCCGGCCTCCCCGTCCCAGTCGCGCACCCGCTGGAGCAGCCGCTCCTCGCGCTCGCCCACGCCGTCGAGACCGCCCAGGTGGCGCGCCACAGCGCGGAAGCCGACCGAGCTCCGGTCCACCTGCAGGGCGCGCATCGTCTCGGGCGTGTGCCGGTCGGACGCGTTGAGCGCTTCGCCGATCCGCTCCGCGCGGTAGGCGTCGAGGAACTCGCCGTCGAAGTTGAGCCGCTCGACGGGCAGGGGCGCGTGATTGGCGGCCCAGACCCGGCCGCCCGGCGGGTCGAACGTGTGGGGCAACTCCTCGGTCGGGACCAGGCGGCCGGGCGCGGCGTCGGGATCCCAGCCGCAGGGCGGCAGCCAAGCCGAGCCGGGCGGTCGCTGCGGCACCGCGCCCGTCATCTGCAGGCCGATGTGCCCCTCCACGTCGGCGTAGCCGATGACGAGGTTGTACTCGCGGTACGACCGGAGCGCAGCCCGGAACTCATCGATGTCGCCGGCACGCGGGAGGTCCAGCAGCACGCCCAGCGACGTGGGAGCGTCGAGCGCCGCCGATCGCAGCGCCAGGGCGTGGCGCACGCCGGGGATCTGCGGCGACACGATGGGGCCGTTGCACGTCGTGCGGATGCGGACGACCTCGTCGGGGTGGCCTCGCACCGCGATGCGCTCCTCGATCTCGCCGGCCCGCTCCCAGCCGTCGGGCGTGCGGTAGCGGCCGGCGTCGTCGAACTCCTCCACGACGGCGTCCTGCGTGCTGGCCAGCCCCGCCGTCGCGCCCCAGGCGATGCGGCGGTTGCAGCCCCAGATGATGCCGGGGAAGCCGGGCGCCGTCGCCCCGGCGACGCTGAAGTCGGGGCACTCGACGTGCGCGAAGTGCCCGTAGGGCGGATTGACCGCCGTGAGGTGGGGGTCGCAGGCGAAGAGCGTCGTCCCGGCGGCGGTGGCGTCGGCGGCGACGGCCCAGGCGTTGCTGCCCCCGCCGCTCGCGAGGCCGGTCTCCCGCACCAAGGCGGCGTATGCGCCGCGCAACTCGCGGGAGAGGTGGCCGAAGGGGACGCCGGGCGGAATCATCGCGGGCCCGCCGGCCGGGTAGCCGGGGTCGAGCGCGATCAGCGCCTCCGGGCCCACCTGCTCGATCAGCCGGGCGCGCTGGATCTGCGTCTCCCAGGCCGGCGACAGCATGAAGGTCAGCAGCTTCCCGAAGAGCGCCGAGTCCCACGGCTGCCAGGGCTCGGGCTCGTAGTCGAGGATGCGCGTCTCCAGCGGCCGCGGGCCGCGCTCCATCGCCGCGTTCACGCCCGCGACGTAGGGCAGCACCCGCTCCCGCAGGTCGGCCGGCGTCGAGTCCCAGGCGGCGCGGGCGGCGCGGTGCAGACCCACGCTACGCATCAGCCGATCGGCGGGCAGCGCCGCCGGCCCGGCGACCTCGGCCATGCGCCCCTGCGACACCCGCCGGTAGAACTCCATCTGCCAGTAGCGATCCTGGGCGTGCACGAAGCCCAGCCCGAACAGGGCGTCGGCGTCGCCCCCCGCGTAGATGTGCGGCACGGCCGACGCGTCGCGGATGATCTCGACCGGGCCGTCCAGACCGGGCAGGCGCAGCGCGCCGTCGACCTGGGGCGGCGCGGGAGGGCGCAGCAGCTCCCCGCCCATCGCGCGGACGAAGGCGCCCCCCTGCGACAGGCTCAGGCGCAGCCCGCGCACGCGTTCACGCGCATCGGCGACGGTTGGAGACGGGAGTCGGGGCACTGCCCTGCAGGGTACAGCGGCGCAATGTACGGAGGCGCTCCGGGGGGGCCGTATGCTGGCATCCGCCGGCGCGACGCCGGCACGGGGAGGGCAGACGATGGATCTGGGACTCAAGGGGCGGGCGGCGCTGATCACCGGCGCGTCCGAGGGGATCGGCAGAGC
Source organism: Dehalococcoidia bacterium (assembly GCA_965207695.1). Taxonomy (GTDB): domain Bacteria; phylum Chloroflexota; class Dehalococcoidia; order Bin125; family Bin125; genus TK10-74A. Next base: position 142,806 of record CBDBNA010000002.1, read on the forward strand.
CTGCGGACTGGCGCTGGCGGCGGAGGGCGCGGACGTCGCCATCTGCGCCCGGCGGCCGGAGGTCCTGGAGCGCGCCCGCGCCGAGATCGCGGCCGCCGGTCCGGGGCGCTGCCTGGCCGTGCCCGCCGACATGGGGGTCGCGGCCGACGTGGAGCGCGTCGTCGCGGAGACCGCCGCCGGACTGGGCGGGATCGACATCGTCGTCAACAACATGGGCGTCTCGGTCCGCGGCGAGGGCGACGACGTCTGGCGGCAGATGTTCGAGCTGAACCTGCTGGCCGCCGTGCGCACGACCCGCGCCGCGCTGCCCCACCTGCGCGCCCGCGCGACGGCGGAGGCGCCGGCCGCCGTGATCCACATCGGCTCGATCTTTGGGCGCGAGGCGGGCGGGTCTGCGCAGTACAACGCGATGAAGGCGGCGCTGCACAGCCACGCCAAGGCCCTCTCGGAGGAGCTGGCCCCGTCGCACATCCGGGTCAACTCGGTCGCGCCGGGTTCGATCGCCTGGCCCGGCAGCCGCTGGCAGACCCGCTACGACGACGACCCAGAGACGATCCAACGCACGATCCTCGACGGCATCGCCTGGGGGCGCTTCGGCCGGCCGGAGGAGGTGGCCGACGTCGTCGCCTTCCTCGCCTCGCCGCGGGCCTCGTGGATCACGGGCGCGTGCATTAACGTCGATGGCGGCCAGAGCCGCTCCAACATCTGAGCCGCGCCACGTCCACGACGCCGGGAGATCGCGCCGCCGCCATGACCGACTCCTCCAGCCCCCCGCCGACGCCGGAGCACGCGCGCCGCGAGCGCGCTCGCTACCGCCGTCCCGGCCTCGAGGGGCCGGCCGGCCGCTGGGGACGGCCGTTGCTGGGCGGGGGCGTGGCGATGGCGATCGTCGTCGCCTTCCTGGCGATCCGCGGCGGCGAGCCGGGCGAGGAGGTCAACGCGCTCACCGGCACCGCGCGCGGTGGCTGGAACCGCGAGGAGGACATCGTGCTCGCGCTCGTCGCGGGCGGGGCGGCGGCGATAGGGCTCGGCGCGGCCTTCCTGAGCGAGTACGTGCGGCACTGGACGGCGATCTTCGTCGCCGTGCTGCTGGGCGCGACGTTCCTCGCGCTGCGCGCCCTGGGCGACCACGACGCCACCACGGCCGCCGTCCTGCTGGGCCTGGCGATCGGCTTCCTGGCGCTCGGCCTGGGCATCGCGCTGTTCGACGCCGGGCGCTACCGGCGCCGTAGCCCGCACTGAACTGGAGAGCGCGCCGCATGACCAGCCAGCAGGTTCCCGAGGGCGCCGGGCTGCCCCCACCGCGGATCGAGGAGGTTGGCCCGGGCATCTTCGCCTACCTGCAGCCCGACGGGAGTTGGTGCCTCAACAACGCTGCTTTCCTGACGGATGGACGCGGCGTGGTCGTGATCGACGCGCTGGCCACGGAGCGGCGCACGCGCGACCTGCGAGCGGCCATCGCGCGGACGACCGGCAAGCCCGTGAGCACGCTCATCAACACGCATCACCACCTCGACCACACGCTGGGCAACTCGATCTTCGGGCCCGAGGTGACGATCGTGGCGCACGACCTGTGCCGCGAGGAGATCGTCGCGGCGGGCGACGGCGTGCTGGCCGGCGCGCAACGGCTCTTCCCGACCGTCGACTTCGGTGAGGTGGGGGTCGTGCCGCCGATGCTGACGTTCGAGGAGTCGGCCACGCTCTACGCGGGCGACCTGGCGGTGGAGCTGGAGTACGTGGGGCCGGCCCACACGACGAACGACGTCGTGGCGTGGATCCCGGAGCGCCGCCTGCTCATCACCGGCGACGTGATCTTCAACCAGGGCACGCCGTTCGCGGTGGGCGGCTCGATCGCGGGCTGGCTGCGGACACTCGAGGACCTGCGCGAGATCGGCGCGGAGACGCTGATCCCGGGGCACGGGCCGGTCTGCGGCCCCGAGGTCATCGACGAGGTCGCGGCCTACCTGCGCTTCGTGCAGGAGGTCGCGCGGCGCGGCTTCGAGGCCGGCGCGGCCCCGCTGGAACTGGCCCGCGACACCGACCTGGGGCGCTTCGCCGAGCTGCTGGACAGCGAGCGCCTGGTGGGCAACCTGCACCGGGCCTACTCGGAGTTGCGGGGCGAGGCGCTGGGCGCGCCGATCGACTTGGCCCGGATGGCCGAGGACATGGTGACGTTCAACGGCGGGCCGGTGCGCTGCCTGGCCTGATCAGGGGGCCTCTTCGATCACCGCCGACATCGAGCCCAGGCAGCGCTCGATGCGCGGGTCCGGGCCGTAGTCGTGGATGCGCTGCTGGTCGTGGCGCACGCGGTCGTACGAGTTGGTCTCCACGATGGCGCGGCCCTGCGTGTCGACCATGGCGGCGATGGCGAAGGCCTTCTCGCGGCTGTAGCCGAACAGCCGGCCCAGCATCTCGACGACGTAGGCGTAGCTGTGGTCGTCGTCGTCGAGCAGGATGAGGTGGTAGCGCTTCTCGGGCTCGGCCGACTCCGCATGGCCGATCTCGGGGCGGCTGACGGTCTCCGGCGCGGATCGCTGCGCCAGGATGCGGTGCGGCATGCCGTCAGTTTAGCCGCCGGACGATCGGTCGGACGCAACGCGCCCCCGGCGCTATGGTCGGGGGCGGCGGGGCCGCCGCTTCGGCGGTGTCGGTGCGGGCCGCTCTCCCCTTGCCAACGGCCCGTGTCGTCGGGGCTTGGGACCCCGGCTCCGCCCCTAATGTAGCAGACGCCGCGGTGGGGCGGCGGTATCGGTGCGGGCCGGTCTCCCAACACGACCGGCCCGCGTCGTCGGGGTTAGCTACCCCCCGGCGCCACCCGCAAGGTAGCGGACGGCGGGGCGGGACGCGGCGCCAGTCGGTCGGCAAGGGCGCCCCTCCCGCGTGATCGCAAAAGCCGTCGCGCTACCATCCCGTACGTCGTGCAGGGCGTAGGACGATCTGCTAACGTGGGGCGGCGTCGGGTTGTCAGCCCGACGATCGGGCGGGCCGTCTAAGCGACCCCGGCCCGCCCTCGCCACCCGCCATCGGGCGACGCCGCCGCCCCCGAGCCTAGCGCCGGGGGCGCTGGCGTTGCACGGTCGCATGTGCAACCCCGGCGCCGCGCTTCGGCGGTGCAACGCGCCTGCGGTTTAGCCGCCCGAGGGGCGCAGCCGCCGCACCACGCCCGATTCTCCGCTCTCGATCAGCGCCGCCACGGCCGCCGCGATCTCCGCGTTCGGCGCGTCCGGGCGGTCCGGCAGCGCCACCGGGTGCGCGGCCCCGGCCGGGGCCGCCTCCTCCAGCTGGTCCTGCCCGAAGCCGACCTCCAGCGCGGAAACGGCGATGTCCCATCCGGCCCACTCCGCGGCCAGCGAGCGGGTCAGCGCCAGCAGGCCGCCGGCCGCCGCCGCGTAGGCCGCGAACCCCGCGCGGCCCTCCACGGCGGGGGCGCCGACCAGGCTCACGATCGCGCCGCCGCGGCCGTGCATGGCGTGGTCGCGCATCATCACGCGGCCCGCCGCCTGACAGGCCAGCGCCGCCGACGTCAGGTTGGCGTCCAGCATCTCCGCCCACTCGTCGGGGCCGGTCTCGTCGAAGGGCAGCGCCAGCAGGCGGTCCTGCGCGTTGACCAGGATGTCGAGCCGCGACCACTCGCTGTCGACCTGCTGCACCGCGGCCTCGACGAGGCTGGGCACGCGCAGGTCGATGGGCACGGCCAAGCCGCGCCGGCCCAGCGCCCATAGTTCATTGGCGACCGAGTGGACCCGGAACTCCTCGCGCTCGTCGCGGCTCACGCCGGCGACTGCCACGTCGGCGCCGCGCTCTCCCAGCGCGACCGCGATCGCGCGGCCCAGCGGGCGCTGCGCGCCGATCACCAGGGCGGTCCGGCCCGCCAGGTCCATGGCGCTCTCCGCCGGCCCGGCGCGCGTCAGCTCCGTGCGGCCGCCCGGCGGCGCTGATAGGCGGCTGTGCCGCGGCCGTCGCCGAACTTGGTGTCGCGCCACTCCAGCGCCGACTTGAGCCCCTGATCACGGCTGATGCGGTTGAACTCCAGCGCGGCGGGGGCCTGGTGCGCGCGGGAGTCGATCTCGCAGGCGACGCGCTGCATCGTGCGGGCGCCCATGATCTCCAGGCCCATGTTGATCAGCCGCTTCTGTGCGGCGAGCAGGTCGGAGTCGATCATCGCCAGGCGCGCGGCCAGCGCGTCGACGTGCGCGTCGAGTTCGTCGGCCGGGACCGATTCCAGCGCGAAGCCGATGCGCGCCGCCTCGGCCCCGCTGATGCTGTCGCCGCTGAAGAGCATGCGCTTGGCCCACTGCGGGCCCAGGTGGTAGAGCCACATCTGGTGCGGCGGCGTGCCCTGGGCGCGCGTGGGCGGGAACCCGATGACCGCGTCGTCGGCGACGATGATCAGGTCACAGAGCAGCGCGACGTCGGTGCCGCCGGCCAGGCAGTAACCGTGCACCTTGGCGATGACCGGCTTGTGCATGTCGAACAGCGCCATCTTGTCCCGCTGCGACTTCTCCATGCGCCAGGAGTCGTCGTCGATGCTGCTGCGGCCGCGATAGCCGGGGCCGGCCCCGGCGCGGCCGGGCGTGATGTCGTAGCCGGCGCTGAACGCACGGCCCGCCCCGCTCAGCACGGCGAGGTGGACGTCGGTGCGGTTGTCGGCCTCCCAGAGGGCTTCGTTCAACTCCTTCATCAGGTCGGTCGAGAGGGCGTTGAGCTTCTCGGGGCGATTGAGCGTGACGTGGGCCACGCCGCTGCGTTCCTCGTAGCGGATGTTCTCGAGTTCCATGGGGGCTCCTTGTGCCGTTGCCGCCGGGACGCGACCACGCGCCGGCCGTCGGCGGGAGTCTAGCGCGCCCCGCCGTCCCGGAGCTGGGCGACCAGCTCGGCGGCGGGATCGGGGTCGGAGAGGGTGTGCAGCGGGATGCCGCGCAGGTCGGGGACATCGCCGCCGCCGGTCGCCTCGCCGACGACGAACAGGCGCGGGTGGGGCGATCGGGCCAGCTCGCGCGCGGCGACCTCGAGCAGGGCGGAGCCGCCCGCCGCGGCCGCCACGACCGCCACATCGAGCCCGCCCAGCTGTTTGGCCAGCTTGCGCGTCGCCACCCGGACGTTCGTGGGGTTGGTCAGATCGACGGCCTGCGCCGCGCCGCCCGGTCCGGCCAGCCGCTTCAGCGCGAAGAGGGCGGCGCCGTCGGTCGTGGCGGAGGTGATCGCCACCTGCGCCCCGGCCGCGCGCAGCGCGCGCACCAGCGCCGGGCCCTGCCCCGCCTCCGCGCCGTAGACGATGCAGCGTCGGTCGTGCGGCGTTGCGCCCATCGCGGCCTCCCGTCGGTCGCAGCGTAGGCATCGGGCGGGTTTCACGGCGTCAACGTTGCCCCGCCGCTAGCGCGGACGCGCGCCGATCCGATAGCCTGCCGCGCGCGACGCCGCGAGAGCGACGCCCGCCGGTGCGCGGCCCGCGGCGCGAGACGCACGGAACCGAGGGAGCACTCATGGACCTGGGCCTGTCCGAAGAACAGGAAATGTTGAAGAACTTCGCGCGCGACTTCCTGGAGAAGGAGTCGCCCGAGAAGCTCGTCCGCGAGATGGAAGAGGACGAGCGCGGCTACACCGACGCGCTCTGGCAGGGCATGGCCGCGCAGGGCTGGCAGGGCCTGATGATCGCCGAGGAGCACGGCGGCATCGGCATGGACTTCCTGGACCTCTGCGTGCTGCTGGAGGAATTCGGCCGGGCGCTCGTGCCGGGGCCGTTCATCAGCACCGTCGTGCTGGGGGCCATCCCCGTGCAGCTGGCCGGCAGCGACGCCCAGAAGCAGGAGATCCTGCCCAAGGTCGCGGCCGGCGAGCGCGTCATGACGCTGGCCTTCACCGAGCCCTCCGGCCGCTTCGACGCCGAGGGCGTCGAACTCCGCGCCGAGGCCCAGGGCGACGGCTACGTGCTGAACGGGACCAAGCTCTTCGTCCCCGACGCCCACGTGGCCGACCAGATGGTCGTCGTGGCGCGGACGGGCGGCAGCGGCGAGGACGGGATCACACTCTTCCTCGTCGACGGCAAGGCGGCCGGCGTGACCAGCACCGTCCTGAAGACGATCGCCGCCGACAAGCAGTGCGAGGTGACGTTCGAGAACGTCGCCGTCGGAGCCGACGCCGTGCTGGGCGAGGTCGGCGGCGGCTGGGCGACGATGCACCAGCTCCAGCGCCGCGCGACCGTCGCCTACTGCGCCTACCTGGTCGGCCTGGCCCAGCGCGACTTCGAGATCAGCGTCGACTACGCCAAGGAGCGCATCCAGTTCGGGCGGCCGATCGGCTCCTTCCAGGCGATCCAGCACAAGGCGGCCGACATGGTCACCGACGTCGACGGCTCCCGCTTCATCATGTACCGCGCGGCCTGGGCCGTGAACGAGGATGAGGACGACCAGGATCTGCAGGTCAGCATGGCCAAGGCCTGGTGCTCCGACGCCAGCCGCCGGGTGGTCGCGCACGGGCAGCAGATCCACGGCGGCATCGGCTTCACGAAGGAGTACATCATCCAGCTCTACTTCCGCCGGCAGAAGATGGCCGAGCTGATGTGGGGCGACGGCGAGTACCATCGCGAGAAGGTCGCGGACCTGCTGGCGATCTAGCGCCGCTCAAGCCTGTTGGTGGCGGGGTGAGCCCCCGATGTGGAAGCCCGGGCATCGCCCGGGCTTCCCGGCGTCCGGGGGCAGGGGCGCGACAGATCGTCGGACAATTCCCGTGACAAGATCGATGACAAGTTCTCCCCGCATGCGGCGAATTCGCCAAGCAGCACGGGACCATCGTCGACACCGCAGAACGGCAGTTCTGTTGACAACTTGCGCGTCAGGGACCGCCAACGGCGCCTGCATCCGCCTGAGGAGCCTCAGTCGAACACGATGACGCCGCGGCCGTTCTCCCCGCGCGCGAGGTCGGCGTAGGCGGCGTCGATCTGCTCCAGCCGGTAGCGGCGCTGGACGAGCCCGTCGATATCGAGGCGGCCGCTGCGGTAGAGGTCGACCATCGTGCGGAACGTTTCGTGCGGGCTGACGAAGCCGTAGTAGCAGCCGAGGATGCGCTTCTGCGCGCGGACGAGATCCACGAGGTTGATCGGCGCGCTGTCCTCGACCCCGGCCAGGCCGACCACGACCGCCGTGCCGCCCTTGCCGAGACTGTCGACGGCGTTGCGCGTGGTCTCGGAGCTGCCGAAGACGTCGTAGCTGAAGTCGGCGCCGCCGCCGGTCAGCTCCCGCACCGCCTTGACCGAGTCGACGTCCCGCGCGTTGACGGTGTCGGTGGCGCCGAAGCCGCGGGCGAAATCCAGCTTGTGATCGTGGATGTCGACGGCGATGATGCGCGCGGCGTTCATCAGCGCCGCCCCCTGCACGACGTTGAGCCCGACGCCGCCGCAGCCGAAAACCGCCACGGTCGAGCCGGGCTGGATCTCCGGCGTGTTGACGACCGCGCCGACGCCGGTCGTGACGCAGCAGCCGATCAGCGCCGCGGCCTCCATCGACACGTCGTTGGGGACCGGGTAGCAGGCCTGGGTGGGGCAGACGAGCCGCTCGGCGAACACGCCCAGCTTGCCCATCTGCGGGATGCCCACGCCCTCGGGGTCAGTCAGCCGGGTGGTGCCGTCGTACTGGCGGGCGCCGGTCGCCGCGTTGGTGTCGCAGAGGTTCGCACGCCCGCGCCGGCAACTGGAGCAGTGCCCGCAGTTGGAAACGAAGGAGAGAATGCAGCGGTCGCCGGGCTGGACGGCCGTGACGCCCGGCCCCACCGACTCGACCGTGCCCGCCCCCTCGTGGCCGAGCACGGAGGGCAAGGGGAGGGCGGTCATCCCCTGCATGACGTGGTGGTCGCTGGCGCAGATGCCGGCCGCCCCCACCCGCACGACGACCTCCCCGGGGTGCGGATCCTCCATCTGCAGCTCGCGGATCCGATGCGGCTCGTTGGCGCGGTAGAGCACCGCGGCGCGGGTCGTGCTGGTCATGACGCTCCTCGTCCCTGCGCGGTCCGTCGGGACGCGGCGCGCCGCGCCCCGCGAGGCGCCGCACAGGATAGGGCCGCGGGCGGGGAAACGCCCGGCGCGGGTCAGCGCCGGCGCGAGAGCCAGAGCCGGTAGAGGGCGCCCGTCGCGACGGCGGCGGCCGCGACCGCTCCGATGACGCCCCAGACCCAGGCCGGCACGTCGCTGTCGGCGAGGCCGCCGCTGCCGGAGGCGGGCAGCCCCTCGGGCTGGGCGGCGGCGCCCGGTTCGTCGTCCGGCTGCGGCGCGTCCGGCGGCGGCTCGATGTGGCCCTCGGGCAGCGGCGCCCCAGCGACCTGGCCCAGCGGGATGCCGGACTCGGCGAGCCGCACGGCGGTCCCCGTGTCGTCCGTGTGGTAGCGGTAGGCGACCTCGCCGTCGCTCAGCCACACCGCGAAGCCGTCGACCAGGGCGGTCGTGCAGACGCCGTCGGGCTCGGAGACGCCGAGGCAGCCGTCTCGCCATGTCAGCGCCTCGGCGCGTAGCACCGTGTACGCGGCCGGATCGTCGCCGCCCAGGCGCTCCGCGAGGTCCGCCTGCGCCGCCTCGAAGGCGTCGTCCGGGATTCGGGCAGGTGGGGGCGGCGGCGCAGGCTCGTCGTCCGGCGGCACGACTTGGCCCTCGGGCAGCGGCGCTCCCGCCACCCGGTCCAGCGGGATGCCGGACTCGGCCAGCCGCACGGCGGCCCCCGTCGCGTCCGTGTGGTAGCGGTAGGCGACCTCGCCGTTGCTCAGCCACACGGCGAAGCCGTCGACCAGGGCGGTCGTGCAGACGCCGTCGGGCTCATACACGCCGAGGCAGTAGTCGCTCCAGGTCACCGCCACGGCGCGCAGCACGGTGTACGCGGCCGGATCGTCGCCGCTTAGTCGCTCGGCGAGGTCCGCCTGCGCCGCTTCGAAGGCGTCGTCCGGGATCCGGACGGGCGGGGGCGGCGGCTCGTCGTCCGGCGGCGGCGCGACCTGGCCCTCGGGCAGCGGAGCGCCCGCGACCTCTCCCAGCGGGATGCCGGACTCGGCCAGCCGCACGGCAATTCCCGTGTCATCCGTGTGATAGCGGTAGGCGACCTCCCCATCGCTCAGCCACAGCACGAAGCCGTCGGCCAAGGCGGTCGCGCAGGCGATGTCGGGCTCGTATATGCCGAGGCAGTGGTCGCTCCAGGTCACCGCCTCGGACCGCAGCACTGCGTACGCGGACGGATCGTCGCCGCCCAGCCGCTCCGCGAGGTCGGCCTGCGCCGCCTCGACGACGCCGGCCGGGGCCTCGGCGTGCAGGCGGCCCGGCGCGGCCAGCGCCGCCAGGAGGGCCAGCAGGGCCAGGGCGATCGCGAGGAAGTGAGCGGGGCGAGCGGCGCGGGCCAGGTGCATGGCGTCTCCAGTTCAACGGGTCCGTTCACCGCGGCAGGACGCCGGCGACCCCGGGGAGGTTCCCCGGCCCCGTGATGACAGCGTTGCACATCGGCGCCGGGTGGACGGGCTGGGCCGCGCGTCGATAGCCTGCGCGCGTGAGCCCACCTCGTCAACCCGAGTCGAAGGACGCCGCGCCGCGCTCCGGCTTCGTTCGCATCGAGCAGGTCGGCGACGACGGCCTGCGCGTGCGCACGATCTGGACGCCGTTCCCGGCCTGGCTGATTCCCGTGGCCTTTTCGCTGGCCGTCGGTCTCATCGCGATCCTCATCGCCGGGGCCATGGGCGCCGAAGAACCCACGCGGGTGGGCGGCTTCGCGGTCCTGGCGGGCTACCTGGCGGGCGCGATCCTCTGGGCCGTGCTCGGCGCGGCGGGCGGCGATCGCCAGGAGATCTTTCTGGACGGCAGCACCGAGACCGGGCAGGTCGACCAGCGCATGCTCTGGATCTGGGGGCGCAACTGGGACTTCGAGATGGACGACGTCGATCGCATCTACGTGTGGATGAAGCGCGGCCGGTTCATCTTCCGGCTCAACCAGACCCACTACGCCGCGATCGGCTTCTACGAGCGTCCGCCCCTGTCGCTGGGCACCTACCACACGGACCACGAAGTGATGGCGGCAGCCGTACCGGTCGGGACATTCATCGGCGTGCCGGTGCGCCGCAACGAGCAGCCTCCCAAACGCCGGCAAACGCTCGAACCATGAGCGGCCCCGCGGCCGACTGCCTGTTCTGCAAGATGGCGTCCGGCGAGATCCCCATCGAGCCCCTGGTCGAGAACACGCACGTCTTCGCCATCCGCGACATCAACCCGCGCGCGCCGGTGCACGTGCTCTTCATCCCCAGGCGGCACATCGCCGACGCCGGCGCGCTGCGGCCCGCCGACGCGCCGCTGCTGGGCGAGCTGTTCGCGGCCGCCGCGAGGGTCGCCGGGATGGAGGGCGTCGCCGCCGACGGCTACCGGCTGGCGTTCAACGTCGGCGAGGCCGCCGGCATGACGATCCCGCATCTGCACCTGCACCTCGTGGGCGGGCGGCGGCTGGCCGCCGAGGGCTAGCGTCGTGCCGGGCGCGGACACCACGGCGGTCGCGGAGACGTTGCGCGCGCGGGCGGCCGAGTTGCCGGACTGGCTGCGGGCGCACACAGGGCGAGTCGTGGCCGAGGGGCGGCGGCTGGCGCAGTTGCACGAGACCGATCCGCTGCGCGTGCAGGCGGCCGCCTGGGGCCACGACCTCTACCGCCACCTCGACGACGAGGCGCTGCTGTGCGCCGCCCGCGATCTGGCGATCGCGCCGGACGCGGCGGAGCGGGCCGAGCCCATCCTCCTGCACGGGCCCCTGGCCGCGGCGCGGGCGCAGCGGGCCTGGGGCGTCGGCGACGGGGAGGTGCTCGACGCGATCCGCGTCCACACCACGGGCCGCCCGGGGATGGGGCCCGTCGCGCTGACGCTCTTCCTGGCCGACAAGCTGGAGCCGGCCAAAATCGCGGCCGACCCCGGACTGGCCGGCATCCGCGTCCTGGCCGAGCGCGACCCCGTCGCGGCGCTGCTGGCCTTCCTCGACCGCCGCATCATGCACTACGTGTCGGCCGGCCGCGTGCTGCATCCCCTGGCGATCGAGACGCGGAACTGGGCGCTGCGGCAGGTCCGAGGCGGAGGCGGCGGAGGCTAGGCGGAAGACCAGAACACCTGTGCGTGTATAGTAGTGCGGACGGCGGCGGGGCGGGACGGCATGGCGCGCAAATCCGAGAAGTCCGGCGAAGCGGCGGCGCGCATCGTCGCGCCCGAGCCCGACGGGGCCGATGAGGCCCTCGATCGATCCCTGCGCCCCAGCCGGCTGGCCGACTTCGTCGGACAGCCGCAGCTCAAAGACGCCCTCTCGATCGCGCTGACGGCGGCGCAGCGGCGCGGCGAGCCGCCCGACCACCTGCTGTTCTACGGCCCGCCCGGGCTGGGCAAGACGACGCTGGCGCGCATCGTGGCGGCGGAACTGGGCGTCAACCTGCGCGCCTCGTCGGGGCCGGCCATCGCGCGGCCCGGCGACCTGGCCGGCCTGCTCACGACGCTGCAGGAAGGCGACGTGCTCTTCATCGACGAGATGCACCGCCTGCCCCACGCCGTCGAGGAGGTGCTCTACCCAGCGATGGAGGACTTCGCGCTCGACCTGCTGATCGGCAAGGGGCCGGGCGCGCGCAGCGTGCGCCTGCAGATCAAGCGCTTCACGCTGGTGGGCGCGACGACCCGCTACGCGCTGATCAGCTCCCCGCTGCGCGACCGCTTCGGCATGGTGCAGCGGCTGGAGTTCTACCGGCCCGAAGACCTCGTGGGCCTCGTGCGGACGAACGCGGCCAAGCTGGAGATCCCGATCAGCGACGACGGGGCCGTGCTGCTGGCGCGCCGCGCCCGCGGCACGCCGCGCATCGCCAACCGCCTGCTGCGCCGCGTCCGCGACTACGCCGAGGTGCGCGGCGACGGCACGATCGACACCGCCGTGGCCGAGGAGGCGCTGGCCAGGCTGGGCGTCGACAGCCTGGGCCTGGACGACCGCGACCGGGCGCTGCTGCGCACGCTCATCGAGCGCTTCGGCGGCGGGCCGGTGGGGCTGGAGACGCTGGCGGCGTCGGTGGCGGAGGAGTCGGACACCGTGATGGACGTCTACGAGCCCTACCTGCTGCAACTGGGATTCCTGCAGCGCACGCCGCGCGGCCGCCTGGCGATGCCGGCCGCCTGGGAGCACCTCGGCGTCGCGCCGCCGGAGGCGGCGGCGGGCGAGGCCGGGCAGCCGTCGCTGTTCGAACCCGGCGGCGACGCGGCGGCTCCGGCGGAGCCCGGCGACGCGTAGCGCGCGGGGCGGCGTCAGTCGGCTGAGGCGGGGGCGGCGGCCGGCGCACCGCCGGCTTTCTCGATGCGGGCCCGCTCCCAGAGGCGGCTGAGCACGCTCAGCGACGCCGTCTCGTCGAACTCGGCCTGGTCCTGCTGCTCGGCGTAGGTCAGCCGGTAGAGTTCGGCGTAGCGGCCGCCGGCGGCGAGCAGCTCCTCGTGGCTGCCCGACTCGACGATGCGTCCGTCGCTCATCACCAGGATGCGGTCGACGGAACGGATCGTGCTCAGCCGGTGCGCGATGACGAAGGCCGTGCGGCCGCGCATCACCCGAGCGATGGCGGCCTGGATCATGGCCTCGGTCTGCGAGTCCACGTTGGCGGTTGCCTCGTCCAGGATCAGGATGCGGGGGTCGGCGACGATGGCCCGCGCGAAGGCCAGCAACTGCCGCTGCCCCACGGAGAGGTTCTGGGCGCGCTCCGTGAGGACGGTGTCGTAGCCGTCGCGCAGGCGCCGGATCCATTCGTCCGCGCCGACGATCTGCGCCGCGCGGCGGACCTCCGCGTCGGTCGCGTCCAGATTCCCGTACCGGATGTTCTCGGCCACGCTGCCGGAGAACAGGAACGGGTCCTGCAGCACGACGCCCATCTGCCGCGTGAGCGAGCGCCGCTGCACGTCGCGCACGTCGTGCCCGTCGACCCGCACGGCGCCCTCCGTGACGTCGTAGCTGCGCGAGATGAGCGAGGTCATCGACGTCTTGCCGGCCCCGGTGGCGCCGACGAAGGCGACCGTCTCGCCCGCGCGGACGTGCAGGTCGATGTCGTGCAGGACGGGCAGACCGTCCACGTAGGCCAGGGTGACGTTCTCGAAGACGACCTCGCCGGCGATGTCCTGGAGCTCCACCGCATCCGGCTTGTCGACGATCTCGGGCTTCGTGTCGAGCACTTCGAAGATGCGCTCGGCGCCGGCGATCGCGCGCTGGAACATCGTGTACTGCAGCACCAGGTCGCGCACGGGGTCGAAGAAGCGCTGAATGTAGAGCGAGAAGCCCAGCACCGCCGCGAAGCCCAGCGCGGGGTCGAGCCCGCCGCCCACGATGCGCATCCCCGCGACGATGATGACCAGCGCCGTGGCGACCGCGATCAGCACCTCGACGAGGGGGATGACGGAGGCGGTCAGCATGCCGGCGCGGCGCGTGGCGCGCAGGTTGCGGGCGTTGATCCGGTCGAAGCGCCGCGCGTTCTCCGCTTCGCGGCTCAGTCCCTGCACGACGCGGACGCCGTTGAGGTCCTCGTTCAGGGTGCTGTTGACCCCGGCGATCGTGACGCGCACTTCCAGGAAGGCGCGCCGCGCGAACTTGCTCCAGACGATCATCACGATGATCAGGATCGGCAGCACGGCGAAGGTGACCAGGGCCAGCTGCCAGTCGAGGATCACGACCGCGGCGACGACGATGCCCAGCCCGATGACGTCGGCGATGACGGTCAGCACACCGCTCGTCAGGAGTTCCTGCAGCACCTGCACGTCGGACGTGACGCGCGACATCACGCGGCCCACCTCGGCGTCGTCGTAGAAGCGCTGCGAGAGCGACATCAGGTGGTCGAACATCTGCCGGCGCATGCGCAGCAGCACGCGGTGGCCGACGTGGGCCATCGCCCACTGGCGCACGTACTCCGCCGCCCAGGCGCCCAGCGCCACGCCGATGAAGGCGATCATCAGCCACTTGAGGCCCGAGAGGTCACCCTCGGTGATAAAGTCCCGCACGGCGATCGTGATCAGGAAGGGCTGGATGTAGGAGAAGCAGGCGAAGGCCACCATCGCGAGGAAGGCGACCCCGGCCCGACCCTTGTGCGGGGCCAGGTAGCGCACCATGCGCCGGACGAGCGCAGGATTGTAGAGCGAGCCGTATTCGTCCTGCCAGTCGGCCTGGTGGGAGCTGCCCCAGTTGGCCGCCCGCGATCCGTGCCCCTGGCCGCCGAGGTTGGTGGTCCAGCCCCCCGCCATCGATCCCCCGAAGCCCATTACTCGGCCCCCCCGGCGATCTGGGCGTAGGCCTCGGCCTGATCGCGCAACTCCAGGTCGTGGATCTCGCGGTACAGCCCGCCGGCGGCGAGCAACTCCGCATGCCGGCCGCGCTGCACGATGCGCCCCTGATCGAGGACCAGGATCTGGTCGGCGTCGCGCACGCTGCGCAGGCGGTGGGCGATGATGAACGTCGTCCGGCCCCGCATCAGCGCCGCCATGGCGGCCTGGATCTCCTGCTCGGTGCCCGTGTCGACGCTCGAGGTCGAGTCGTCGAAGACGAGCACGCGGGGGTCCATCAGCAGCGCCCGCGCGATGGCGATGCGCTGCTTCTGCCCGCCCGAGAGCGTGTCGCCGCGCTCGCCCACCCAGGTGCGGTAGCCGGCCGGCAGCGAGTCGACGTAGTCGTGCACGCGGGCCAGCCGCGCCGCCGCCTCGACCTCCTCATCGCTGGCGTCCGGGCGCCCGTAGGCGATGTTGTCGCGCAGGGTGGCGGAGAACAGGAAGACGTCCTGCTGCACGATCGCGACCTCCGCCCGCAGGCCGAGCAGCGTCAGGTCGCGTACGTCGGCGCCGTCGAAGGTGACGGCGCCGCCGCTGACGTCGTAGAAGCGCGGGATCAGGTTGACGATGCTCGTCTTGCCGGAGCCGGTCGGCCCGAGCAGCGCCACGACCTCGCCGGGCTTGGCCTCGAAACTGACCCGGTCGAGGACCGGCCGCGCGCCGTCGTAGCTGAAGCTCACGTCGTCGAAGCGGATGTGCCCGCGCGGGGCGCGGGGCGCGACCGCGTCGGGCGACTCCAGCACCTCCGACTCGCGATCGACGATCTCGAAGATGCGCTGCCCGGCCGTCGCGGCGCGGGGCACCATCATCACCGCGAAGCCCAGCATGCGCACCGGCATCTGGATCAGCGCCACGAAGAAGAGCAGCTTCGTCAGCCCGCCCGCCGAGAGGCTGCCGTTGGCGACTTCGATCCCGCCCACCCAGACGGTGGCGATCATCGCGCCCATCCAGAGGGCGGTCAGCATGGGCTGCTGCTTGGCCTGGATGATGCTGGTGCGGAAGCTGGTGCGGTAGAGCCACTTCGCCTTGTCGCCGAACTTGCGGCCCTCCACCGGCTCCCGCGCGAAGGCCTTGACGACGCGGATGCCGGTCAGCGCCTCCTGCAGCACGGTGCCGAGTTGCGCCTGCCCCTCCTGCACGTCGCGCCAGAGCGGGAAGAGGGTGCGGGCGACCTGGGCGGAGCGCACGGCCAACAGCACCATGAAGGGCAGCGCGACCAGCGCCACCAGCCAGCTGGTGAGGAACATCAGCACGGTGACCGCGGTCAGCAGCCCCAGCATGAAGATCAGGCGCACGCTGCCGAAGTTCAGGAACATCCGCACGACCTCGACGTCCTGGGTCGCGCGGACCATGACCTGCCCCGTCTCCGCATCGTCGTGGTAGGCGAAGGAGAGCCGCTGCAGGCGCTCGTAGATGTGATTGCGGAGGTCGTAGGCGACGGCCTGCGCGACCGACTCCGCCAGGTACGACTGGAGGAACTGGAAGAGGCCGCGCAGCAGCGCCGCGCCCAGCAGCGCCACCCCGGCGACGATCAGCAGGCCCTCGTCGACATCGACCGTCGTCACGCCGTCGCGGACCTGCACGCCGAGGCCGGTGTTGACCGCCCACTCCAGCAACTCGGGCGTCGCGATGGCGAAGCCGCCCGTGGCCACGATCGCCAGCAGGGTGACGATGAGCCCGCGCCAGTAGGGCAAGGCGTAGCGGAACAGACGTCCCAGCACGCGCGCCCCGGCGCTCACGCCCTGCGGCCCCCGGCCGGCAGTGGCCGCGTTGGGGGCAGGCGCCGGAGCCCGCGCTCCGGGTGAGGAGGCAGCGTCGGCCATTTCACTCGTTCCCGTGGGTGCGTCGAGTATAGGCCGGACCGCTGCGACGCGGTCTCAGGGAACGTGCGCGGCGACACACGCGCCGGCGGCGCCGGGCGCCGCGGCGATAGACTCGGCGCGATGTCCGGCGCCCCTCCGAACCCGCCCCGCGCGCTCGTCCTGCGGCCCATGGCCACCCGGGACGTGCCGGTGGTGGCCCGCCTCGACGGCCGCGCCTTCGGCGGCGGGGCTTGGCCGGCGCGCGCCTTCCGGGCCGAGCTGGGCGAGAACCGCGTCGCGCGCTACTTCGTGCTGGGCGAGGCCGACGCGCCGCCGCTGGGGTACGTCGGCTGCTGGGTGCTGCCCGACGGGGTGCACATCGTCACGCTGGGCGTCGACCCGGAGCACCGGCGGCAGGGGCTGGGCGCGATCCTCGTGATGCGGGCGGTGGAGTTGGCGCTCGAGGTAGGGGCGCCCGCGCTGCGGCTCGAGTGCCGCGCCTCCAACGTCGCGGCGCAGGCGCTCTACCGCGGCTTCGGCTTCGAGGTGGTGGGACGGCGGCGGCGCTACTACCGCGACAACAAGGAGGACGCGTTGATCATGGTGCTGCCCGAGGTCGGCGCGCCGGCGGCGCGGGCGCGGCTCGAGGCGCAGCGCGCCCGGCTGGACCGCGAGCGCGGCATCGGCCTCACCCGCGTCGAGGGCTGAGGCCGCCGCTGGACCGCCGCCCGACGACGCCCGATACTCGGGCCATGGACCGCCGCGACGTTATCCGGGCGCAGATCGACGAGGCCGCGCGCCTGCGGGCCGCCGGCCCGCCCACCGACGCCTACCTGCGCTGGCGCGACCGCTGCGCGGAGTTGCTGCGCGACCTCGTGGGAACGGCGCACCCGCTGCACGCGGCCTTCGAGGCCGCCGTCGGCCCGATCGACCCGCTCGACTCCGAGGGCCTGCAGATCGAGGGGGCGCACGGCATGGCGGTGCGCATCGAGGGCGGTGCGGCCGTGCTGCGGCAGGTGCTGGGCGAGGACGGCTAGGCGCGGGACCCGGCGGCGACCCGGAACTTCGACTCGGCGGCCGCGCAGGCGATGGCGGCGGCGTCCTCGTAGCTGATGCTCGTCGTGTTGATCACCACGTCGTAGAGGCGCGGATCCCACACGTCGGCGCGCCAGAACTTCTTGTGGAACGCCGCCCGGTGGCGGTTGAAGTCGCGCGCCCGCCGCCGCGCCTCGTCGCGACCGAGGGACTCCCACTGCATCACCCGGTCGACGCGCGTGTCCTCGTCGGCGACGAGCTGGACGTGCAGCGCGTCGGCGCGGTCGCGCAGGATCATCTGGCCGCCGCGGCCGATGAAGAGCACATCGCCGCGCTGGGCCAAGTCCTCCAGGATGCTGGTCACCGTCTCCAGGTAGGTGCGGTCGTCGATGAAGGCGGGCACGCCCGACTCCACCACGTCCTGGTACGACTGCGCCAGCATCAACTCCAGGTTGCCGGCCCCCATCAGCGGGTCGACGTTGCCGCCGGCCGCGGAGCGCTCGAGGGCGCGCTGCAGGAAGTGCCCCAGCCGCTGGCGGAAGGAGTCGGTGCGCTCGTCGTGCTTGGCGACGCTTTTCACCGTCACGCCGAGCTGCCGGGCCGCATCGACCAGGACCGCCTGGTCGACGTACTGGAGCACGAGTTGGTCGGCGATGAGGCGCCCCACCTGGCGCGCGCCGGCGCCGAACTGGCTGGAGACGGTGACCACGGACATGCGACGCTCCCTGCTCCGGGCGGTCGGCGGGTCGCAGCGCCCGGCGCCGCGATCTTAGCGCGCCCGCCGGGCATGGGCCTCAGGCGGTGGAGAGCATGGAGCCCAGCGGGGCGCTGTGCAGGATCGTCCAGCCGCCGTCGTCGTCCGCCTCCAGCATGCCCACCTCGGTGATGACGCAGAAGTAGGACTTGCCGGCGAGCTGTTTCGCGGCGGCGGCGGCCTCGTCGGCGCGGCTGAAGCGCCCCACGGTCAGCGCCGACCGTTGCAGGGGAGAGCCGGCCGGGTCGCTGGGACGGTGGTGGTGAAAGATGTCGCGGTAGAGCGCCTCCGACAGCCGCTGCGACTCCTCGCCCCCCTTCGTCGCGACGAACTGGAGCAGCTGCTCGTCGCCGTCGAAGAACGCTTCCGGCGCGCCCAGCTGCAGCATGAACGGCGGATGCACGGCTACGATCAGCCCCACCATCTCCAGCAGATCCGCCGTCGGGGTGTTCTCCTCGAAGGGGGCGACGACGGGCACGTGCGGCGGCGCGCGGTCGACGCGGTCGCGGTCGTACAGCGCGCGCAGCAGGTCGATGTCGCCGCCAGTGGCGTCGTCGAAGAGCAGGGCGATGCTGCGGGCGGCCATCGGTCCAGCCTGCGGCCGGGGCGCGGCGCGCGTCAAGCCCGAGCTCACGCCATGTTCGCCGGAACCTCACCCCCTGTTCCCCTCTCCATCTGGACGATGGAGAGGGGAACGTGAACGCGGGCGCTGGGTCCCCCTCACCCGAACCCTCTCCCCAGGGAGAGGGGATCGGAGTTCCCCCGCTCGATCGCTCTGCAACGGAGAGGGCGCTAAGGAGTGAGGTGATTCCATCACGCCTGAAGAACCAACCCTCTCCAAGAGCCTGGACTGCCCCCCCCCCCCGCTATGTGGGTTGACAAGGATCACCCTCTGCGTCATCCTGTCCACGCTCTGGCTGCGCGAGCCCGGCCCCGGGTAGTCGGCGCGCGTGCTGCACGGAAAGGAATATGGCCATGAGCTCCTACTGGACCCGATTGCGACACCGCAAGATCAGCCGCCGCACGATGTTGGGCGCGAGCGCCAAGGCGGGCG
>CBDBNA010000003.1:0-21601 GCA_965207695.1 Dehalococcoidia bacterium
ACTCGTCCACGTCGTAGGTGGCGCTCAACTCCTCCAGCTTCGCCAGGCAGCGCGCCGGCGAGCCGTGGATCGAGAGCCCCTGCATGTGCTCGATGTAGGCCAGTTCGCGCTCGTTGTAGGCGAAGGCGCGGGCCGTCTCGACCGAGGGGATGCCGCCGCCCATGCCGCGGTTGCTCATGATGCGCCAGCACCAGCGGCTCCAGGAGAGCTCGCGCGCCTCCTCGTCGGTCTCGGCGCAAGTCAGCGAGACGCCCATGTTGGCGCGCGGCTCGGCCAGCGCCGGCGAGGGACGGAAGCGCTCGCGGTAGTTGCGGATCACCGCCTCGCCCCCCTCGGGGCTGATGAAGTGCGCGAAGGAGAACGCCCAGCCCAGCTCGGCCGCGTAGGTCCCGCTCACCGTCGACGATCCCAGCAGCCACAATTCCGGCAGCCCGGCCACCTCGGGGATCGCGCGCACGCTGCGGAAGGGGTGCTCGGCCGGCAGGTCGCCGGCCAGATAGCCGTAGAGGTCCATCAGCTGCTCGGGGTAGTGCTCGATGCCCAGCGCGCCCGGCCCGTGCGCGAGCGCCCGCGCGGTGCGGCCGTCGCTGCCCGGCGCGCGCCCCACCCCCAGGTCGATGCGGCCGGGGTGCATCGCCTCGATGACGTGGAACGCCTCGGCCACCTTGAGCGGGCTGTAGTGGCTCAGCATCACCCCGCCCGAGCCGACGCGGATGCGCTGCGTGCGCGCCGCGACCTGCGGGATCATCACCTCGGGCGCCGGGCAGGCGAGCGCCGTCGTGTTGTGGTGCTCGGCCAGCCAGTAGCGCTCGTAGCCCAGGCGGTCGGCCAGCTGGGCCAGCGCGAAGGTCTCCCGGATGGCGCGGGGGCCGTCGCCGCCCGCGACGATCGGGATCTGGTCCAGGACGCTCAGTCGCATGCGCACAGCCTAGGGAACGCCCCCCGCCCGGTCGCGCCGCTGGCGGCCGTCGCCGCACTCCGTACACTGACGAGGGAGGCCCAATGACGACCGAGACGCCCGACCTGGAAGCCGAACTGCAGGCCGTCGCCGCGCGCTGCGCGGCCCGCTGGAACGACCGCGACCCGGCCGGATTCCAGAGCGCGCGCCTGCGCGGCCTGACCGCCGGCGGCATGACCGACTGGGGCCTGGCCGGCAGCGGCGTCAAGTCGAAGCGCCCCCCCATCTCCATGGCCGGCGGCATCCCCGACGCCGCCTCGCAGCCGAAGCAGGGGCTGCTGCGCGCGATGGAGCGCGCTCTCGACGTCCCCGACGACGGCCCCCTGGTCTACGGCGGCCCCCTGGGCTACGAGCCCCTGCGCGCCGAGATCGGAAAGTACTTCGCCCGCGACCACGCCGAGATCCCCGGCGCCGACCACTTCATCCTCACCAACGGGGCGGCCGGCGCGATCGACATGGCGGCGACGCTCCTGCTCGACCGGGGCGACGTCGTGATCGCCGAGATGCCGACCTTCGCCGGTTCGCTGCGCACCTTCCGCGGCCACGGCGTCGAGGTCGCCGGCGTGCACCTCGACGACGCGGGCATGCGGCTCGACCAGCTCGAGGCGCGGATCGCCCAACTGCGGGCCGACGGCCGCGCGCCCAAGCTGATCTACACGATCCCCACCTACCACAACCCCACCGGCGTCACGATGTCGCTCCAGCGCCGCGCCGATCTCGTCGAGCTGGCGGCCCGCGAGGGCATCCACATCCTGGAGGACACGGCCTACAACGAGCTCTTCTTCACGCCCGAGCGCCCCCCCACGCTGTCCGCCGTCGCGGGCGGGCGGGGCGTGCTCACGGCGGGCACCTTCTCGAAGGTGATCGCCACCGGGCTGCGCATCGGCTGGCTGCAGGCCGAACCGACCCTCATCGAGCTGCTGCTGCCCGGCCGCTTCGACATGGGCAACAGCCCGCTGCTGCACCGGATGCTGCATGAGTACATGGTGAGCGGCGAGTTCGCGCCGCACGTCGAGCGGATGCGCGGCGTCTATGCTGCCAAGCTCGGCGCCTTGGCCGCCACCCTGCGCGACGCCGGCGAGCCCTACTTCGAGTTCACGCAGCCGGAGGGCGGCTTCTTCCTCTGGCTGCGCCTGCGCGACGGCCTGCGCGGCCGGGACGTGCAGCGGGCCGGCTTCGAGGAGGGCGCGATCTTCCCGCCCGGCGTCGGCTTCTACCCGGGCGGCGACCCGGACGGCGACCCCGAGGCCGTGCGCCTCGCCTACTCCTGGACCAGCGCCGCCGACATCGCCGCCGGGGGCGAGCGCGTCCTCGCCGCCTGCGCCCGCGTCGCCGGCGGCTGAACCGACGGCCTCAGCCCCGCTCGGGCCAGCGCGCCGGGACCTGCGCCCGCAGGAATTCGCCGATCTTCCCCATCACCTCGATCGACTCCGGCAGCGACGGGAAGGCCGGGAAGACGTGCGGCATCTCGGGGTAGATCTCTTCGCGCACCGTCAGGCCCATCATCCGCCCCAGCGCCGCGATCCGCGTCGTGTCGTCGCGCAGGACCTCGTGGTCGCCGGCGATCAGGTACAGCGGCGGCAGGTCCTGCAGGTCGGCGAAGACCTGCGAGACGAGGGGGAAGTTGGGCCGCAGCGGACCGGGCAGGATCCAGTCGACCAACTGCTCCGTCGCGGCCCGATTCACCAGCAGGTCCTCCTCGGCGCGCGTCTCCCACGACTCGCCGCTGAGCGTCAGGTCGGTCCAGGCCGAGAGGAGCACGGCGGCGTCGGCCTGACGGTCGTCGAGGTCGCGGTTCTTGACCAGCGTGCCCAGCGCCAGTCCGCCCCCGGCGGAGTCCCCGGCGATGAAAGCGGCCGCGGCGTCGCCCGGGCCCGCCGGGCCGTTGCGCGTCATCCAGGCGAAGGCCGGCACCGAGTCGCGCACGGCGGCCGGGCAGGGGTGTTCGGGCGCGAGCCGGTAGTCGAGCGACAGCACCGCCATCCCCGTCGCGGCCGACAGCCGGCTGGTCAGGTTGCGATGCGTCGCCGGACTGCCCATGCAGTAGCCACCGCCGTGCAGGTAGAGGATGCGCCGCGCCGCGTCGGCGCCCGGCGCGAGCACCCACTCCGCCGGCGTCTCGTCGGGCCCACCCCCCGACGCGCCGGGGCCGGTCACCTGCACCGGCGCGATCGTCGTGTCGGGGATCGCCGGCGAGGGCCCCATCCAGGCGCGCATCTCGGCGATGCTCGCGTCCGACGGCAGTTGGTTCTCGCGCATCCAGGCGCGCGCCCGTTCCAGCGGTTCCGAGGTCACCCCACGGCCCCCTTCCGCGACGGTGTCCGGCTCACGTGCACATCCGCCGCACGATCTCGTACGTCAACTCGACGCCCATGTTCAGGTTCTCGACCGTCAGGAACTCGTCGTTGCCGTGGAAGCCCGCGGCCTCCTCGGGGCTGAGCAGGCAGGGGATGAAGCCGTAGGCCGGGATGCCCTTGGCCCGCAGGAAGCGGTTGTCGGTGCCGCCGGTGCACAGGTTGGGCACGACCACCGCGTCCTCCGACGCCTCCTTCATCACCGACTCGATCGTGCGGTACAACTCCGTGTCCCAGGCGATCGGCTCGGGCACGTCCTGCCCCCAGTCGGTGTAGAAGCGCACCTCCACGCGCGGGTCGTCGACCACCGCCTCGACCTCGCGCCGCCAGTCCTCGCGATCCTGGCCGGGCAGCAGGCGGCAGTCGATCACGGCCGTGCTCTCCGCCGGGATTACGTTGGCCTTGATGCCGCTGCGGATCATCGTGATGTTGAGCGTGTTCTGGAAGGCGGCCTGCTGCGCGGCGTTGCTGCGGATCAGCGCCTCCAACTCCTCCTCCGAGGCGCCGGCCGGCATCAGCCCCGCCTCCTGCAATTGCTCGGTCGTGTGGCGCGTCTCCGGCAGGAATTCGAGCGGGCGGTCCCAGTCGGCCAGACGCTGCAGCGCGCGCGTCAGGTGCACGGCCGAATTGTCCAGGTGCGGCCGGCTGCCGTGCCCCGGCGTGCCCACCGCCCGCAGCTCGAGCCAGCACATCGTCTTCTCGTTCGTCGCGACGTTGAACAGCTCCACGTCCTGCCCCAGGAAGCGCGACGTGCCGGAGCCCCCCTCGCTCATCTCGAACTCCACGTCCACGAGTTCCGGGTGCCGTTCCGACAGCCACTGCATGCCCCAGACGCTGCCCGCCTCCTCGTCGGGCACGGCGCAGAACACCACGTCGCGGCGCAGGCGCACGCCCTGCCGCTTGAGCAGCAGCATCGTCAGCAGCTGCATCACCCCCGCGCCCTTCATGTCCACCGCGCCGCGGCCGTAGATGCGGCCGTCCTCCACCAGCCCGTCGAAGGCGGGCTTCGTCCAATACTCCTCCTCGACCGGCACGACGTCGGTGTGGTTGCAGAGCATCATCGGCCGCTTGCTGCCGTCGCCGGGCAGCGTCGCCAGCAGGATCTCGCGCTCCGGCTGCGGCTCCAGGTAGGTGCACTCGAAGCCCTCCGCCGCCAGCAGGTCGCCCAGGAAGCGCGCCGCCGGCGCCTCCCGCCCCGGCGGGTTCGACGTGTCGATGCGCAGGTAGCGCGTCAGCACGTCGAGCGCCTCCGCGTGCACCGCCGCCCAGTCGATGGGGGGTTGGGTCATTTTCTCTCCTGCTCGAATTCGGCCGAGCCGGACCGGCCGTCAACCCCTGGGGAACGACACTCTGACGTCATCTGCGAGCGTACCCCTCTTACGTTTCCCGGCTGGGCGATCACATGCCACTTGACCGTAGGCCTCCATCTCCTTCAGCACCGTCTTGTAGTTGCGCTTGATGAACGGCGTGCCGACGTGGTGCTTGTCGAAGATCTGCCGGACGCTCAAGGTCTGACCTGCGAACTGCTGTCGCAGGTGCGCCGGCAGAGCCTGGAGGGGTCGGGCTTGGTCGAACGGCAGCTGGCGCCCAGCCAGCGGTGGGAGGTACTCGAACATTGGGACTCCGTCGGCGTCGACCACGCTCTCGCCGGCCATGATGTCCTTCATGATCGAGTAGCCGAGTGGGTGTTTCGAGACGAAGCAGATGTAATGAGATGCTCGCCCGCTTCCCCGTGAGAAGCGAAAGGGGATCAGGTAGGGCGCTCCCATGTCCGTGAGGGCCTCACCAAGGTGACGCCGCAGCATCGATTCCCGTTCTTCTGGGTCTGCGCCCTCGAGTTGCCCACGCAGGCGCGCGAGACGCGCTTCGCCGAAGAGAGCCTGCATATGAGGCTCCACAATCCCGTTATTCACTCCCATGTTGATCCGGTTGTAGTTGAAGAAGAAGATCGCCTCGCAACCCCAATCCTTGATCACCGCTTGGATTAGGCGGAGCGACAGGCCCTTGTATCCCCACGGATCAATGAAGCTGAGGGCTGGGATCGTGCTTATGCTTGCGAACTGTCTGGCTACTTGAGCGTCGACGACTGTGTTGATGAGCTGAGGCTCATACCCGAGGGAATCGATGTCCGGGATTCTTGCGATCTCGTCGGCCAAGCTGTCAACTGCGGCAGGACTCGCATCGTTGAAGATCGTCACCAGTCGCTCTCTCAGTGCCGGATCAGCTACAGCACGCTCGAGGATAAGTAGCGGCGTGGACTTCTCACCGGTGCCGTAGCGACCTGGACCTGCGAAGAAGTCCCAGTACCCGATCCGCTCGGCCCGGCTCGCCATGATCCTGGACCACGCAGCGAAGTACTTGACAACAATCTTCGCCTTGACCAGCGATTGCCCCTCCGGTTCGTCGAAGAAACTATCCGTCATGTTTGCACCCCCACCGCCGGCAACTCATCCCACGTCCGACCATCGAGCACCCGGCCCGACGCCTTCTTGCCCCGGCGCACGCCCACCTCGTCGTGGGCGCCCCACTGCTTGAAGAAGAAGGAGACGCCGGCCTCGGTGCACTGATCGCGCACCGACCGCGCCCACGACAGCTGCATCGGCCGCGCACCGGGGCCGCTCTCGCCACCGACGATCACCCAACCGATGCCCCCCAAGTCGAGCCGGAGCGGGCCGAGCAGCGGCTCGCAAGACAGGAAGCGCACCGCGGCCGGCACGGCGCGCAGGTGGTCGATCCGCGACGTCCAGCGCTGGTTCTCGACCGAGACGCCCAGCCAGACGTTGTCAGGCCAGGGCAGTCGACCGGCCAGCGCGCGCACGCGCTCCGGGCGCTTCGTGAGCACCTGGAAGACGTGCCAGTCGGCCCGCCGCATGACGTCGAACACGTCGGCCACGTAGTCGTCCGGTATGTCCTCGTGGAACAGGTCGCTCATGCTGTTGACGAAGATCACGCGCGGGCGCTTCCAGCCCAGCGGCTGTTCCAGCCGTTCCGGCCGCAGCGTCAGATCGAAGCCCTGCTCGTAGGGATGCCCGGGCACGTCGCGGAAGCGCTCGGCGAAGGTCTCCGCGTAGCAGTGCGCGCAGCCCGGCGACACCTTGGTGCAGCCCGTGACGGGGTTCCATGTCGCGTCCGTCCACTCGATCTTGCTGGACTCACTCATGGCAGCTCCGGGAATAGAACATACGTACTCATGTAACGCCTGTCCACACTCTACCCTGCCCGTCGACGGGCTGGCTCGCGGGTCGTCGCCCTCCCGGCTTCCTGCTAGAGTCCGACTAGAACACATGGTCCAAACCACCGAGCCCCCCGCGCCCGCCCCCCCGCCCGACGTGCCCCGGGCCCTGCGCGACTTCCACCCGGCCGTGCAGGCCTGGTTCCTGCGCCACTTCTCCGCCCCCACCGACGCCCAGACCGACGGCTGGCCGCACATCCGCGCCCGCCGCGACGTGCTCATCGCGGCGCCCACGGGGTCGGGCAAGACGCTGGCCGCCTTCCTGGCCGGCATCGACGCGCTGATCCGCAAGGCCGAGACGGGCCTCCTCGACGACCAGATCGAGATCCTCTACGTCTCGCCGCTCAAGGCGCTGGGGGCCGACATCCACCGGAACCTCGAGGCGCCGCTGGCGGAGATCAACGCCATCGCGGCCGAGCTGGGCTACGAGCTGCCGCCGATCCGCGTCGCCGTGCGCAGCGGCGACACGACGCCGTCGCAACGGCAGACGATCACCAAGAACCCGCCCCACATCCTCATCACCACGCCCGAGTCGCTCTACCTGATGCTCACGGCGGCCAAGGCCCGACCCACGCTGCGGCACGTCCGCACCCTCATCGTCGATGAGATCCACGCCCTCGTCCGCGACCGGCGCGGCAGCCACATGGCGCTCAGCGTCGCCCGGCTCGATCACGTCGCCGAGGAGCGCCCGGCCCGCATCGGCCTCTCCGCCACGCAGCGCCCGATCGACGAGATCGCGCGCTTCCTCGTCGGGCCCGAGCGCGCCGACCGGGACGACGGCCCCGGCTGCGTCATCGTTGACCGCGGGCACCAGCGCGACCTCGAGCTCGGCATCGAACTGCCCAACTCCGAGATGGCGGCCGTCGCCTCGCACGAGCAGTGGGCGGAGGCCTACGACCGCTTGGCCGCGCTCATCGCCGGCCACCGCACGACGCTGATCTTCGTCAACACGCGCCGCCTGGCCGAGCGCGTCGCCCATCATCTGGCCGAGCGGGTCGGCGAGGAGCACGTCGCCAGCCACCACGGCTCGCTCTCGAAGGAGCGCCGCCTGCAGATGGAGCAGCGCCTCAAGCGCGGCGACCTGCGCGCGCTCGTCGCCACGGCCTCCCTGGAACTGGGCATCGACATCGGCTCCATCGACCTGGTCTGCCAGATCGGCTCCCCCCGAGCCATCAGCACCTTCCTCCAGCGCGTCGGCCGCTCGGGGCACGCGCTCGGACTGACCCCGCGCGGCAAGCTCTTCCCCACCACCCGCGACGAGCTGGTCGAGTGCGCCGCCCTCGTCCGCGCCGTGCGCGCCGGCCGCCTCGACCGCGTGCAGCAGCCGGTCGCGCCGCTCGACGTGCTGGCGCAGCAGATCGTCGCCGAGACGGCTTGCGAGGACTGGTCCGAAGACGCCCTCTTCGATCTCGTCCGCCGCGCCGCCCCATACCGCGATCTCGCCCGCGATGACTTCGACGATGTCGTGGCCATGCTGCGCGACGGCGTCGGCGAGGGCGGCGGCCGCGCCGCCCCGCTCGTTCACCACGACCGCATCAACGGCGTCCTCCGCGGCCGCCGCGGCGCGCGCATGAAGGCGCTCACCAACGGCGGCACGATCCCGGAGCTGGGCGACTACCGCGTCGTCGCCGAGCCCGACGGCACGTTCGTCGGCACGGTCAACGAGGACTGGGCCATCGAGAGCATGGCCGGCGACATCTTCCTGCTCGGCACGACCTCCTGGC
Source organism: Dehalococcoidia bacterium (assembly GCA_965207695.1). Classification (GTDB taxonomy): domain Bacteria; phylum Chloroflexota; class Dehalococcoidia; order Bin125; family Bin125; genus TK10-74A. The sequence goes on from CBDBNA010000003.1 coordinate 8,269, forward strand.
GCATCAGGCGCGTCGAATCGGGCACGGTCCGGGTCGAGAACGCGCACGGCGCGCCGCCAACCATCCCCTTCTGGCTGGGCGAGGCGCCCGGCCGCACCGTGGAGCTGTCGGCCGAGGTGAGCGCCCTGCGGCGCGACGTCGCCGCCGGCCTCGGCGACGTCGAGGCGACGACCGAGCTGCTGCGGGAGGAGTGCGGCCTCGACGCCCTGGGCGCGGCGCAACTGCTGGACTACGTGCGCGCCGGCGCCGTCGCGCTGGGCGTCATCCCCTCCGACACGGACGTCGTCTTCGAGCGCTTCTTCGACGAGGCCGGCGACCAGCACCTTGTCGTGCACGCCCCGTTCGGCGCGCGCATCAACCGCGCCTGGGGGCTCGCGCTGCGCAAGCGCTTCTGCGTCCGCTTCGACTTCGAGCTGCAGGCCGCCGCCAACGACGACGCGATCGTGCTCTCCATCGGCCCGGCCCAGTCGTTCCCCCTGGAGGAGGTCGCCGGCTACCTGAAGGCGGACGGCGCCGAGGACGCCCTGTCGCAGGCCATCCTCTACGTGCCGCAGTGGGGCACCCGCTGGCGCTGGAACGCGACCCGCGCCCTCGCCGTCGAGCGGCAGCGCGGCGGCAAGAAGGTGCCCCCGCAGCTCCAGCGCATGCGCGCCGACGACCTCCTCGCCGCCGTCTTCCCGGCCCAGGTCGGCTGCCAGGAGAACGTCACGGGGCCACTCGACTACCCCGACCACCCGCTCGTGCGGCAGTCGCGCGAGGACTGCCTGCGCGAATGGATGGACACCGACGGACTCGTCGCCACGCTCGGCCGGATCGAGGCCGGCGCGATCGCGCTGCACGCGCGCGACACGGTCGAGCCCTCGCCGATGGCGCACGAGATCCTCAACGGCAAGCCCTACACCTACCTCGACGACGCGCCCATCGAGGAGCGCCGCACCCGCGCCGTCATGCTGCGGCACGCCCTGCCCGACGACGCCCGTGACCTCGCCGCGCTCGACCCGGCCGCCATCGCCCGCGTGCGCGAGGAGGCCTGGCCGGTCCCCCGCGACGCCGAGGAAGTGCACGACCTGCTCCTCTCCCTGGTGGCCGTCTCCGACGCCCAGGTGCGGGGCTGGGAAACCTGGCTCGACGACCTCGTGACGCGCGGGCGCGCCGCCGTCGCGGAGCCCGCCGGCAGCCTGCCCGGCGCGGCGCCCCGCTACTGGTTCGCCGCCGAGAACCTGCCCCTGGTCGAAATGCTCTTCCCCCGCGCCCGGATCGACCCGGCGCTCAGCCTTCCGGCCGGCGTCGCCGCCTCGGCCGCCGACCGCGACGAGGCTCGCGCCCGCCTGCTGCGCGGCCACTGCGAGGTCGTGGGGCCGACCACGGCCGCGGCGCTGGCGGCCCGCTGCGGCCTGCGCGCCGAGGATGTCGAGCGCGGCCTCGCTCAGTTGGAGGCGCGCGGCGACGTGCTGCGCGGCCGCTTCACGCCGCCCGCCGCCGCGTCCGGCCCGCTGCCGACGCCCGGAGCCCCGGGCGCGTCCCCCGACGCCCCCGACGAGTTCTGCGACCGCCGCCTGCTGGCGCGCATCCATCGCTACACGCTCGACCTGCTGCGCAAGCAGATCGAGCCCGTGGGCGCGCGCGACTTCATGCGCTTCCTGCTGCGCTGGCAGCACTGCGCGCCCGACGCCCGCCTCAGCGGCAAGCAGGGGCTGCGCGCCGTCGTGGAGCGGCTGCAGGGCTTCGAGGCCCCCGCCGTCGCCTGGGAGCGCGACCTCCTGCCCGCCCGCCTGACCGACTACGACCCCGCCTGGCTCGACGAGCTCTGCCTCGACGGTACGCTCACCTGGGGCCGGCTCAGCCCCCGCAAGTCGGCCCGCGACGCCGGGCTCCCCGCCAGCCCGTCGCGCGTGATGCCCGTCAGCCTGGGCCTGCGCGCCGGCTTCCCGCTCCTGCGGGCCGCGGCCGCCGCCCCCCCGCCCGACGCGAGCGACGAGGCCGCCCCCGGCGAGCCCGTCGCGGGCGCGTCGCGCGCCGTGCTCGACCTGCTGCGCGAGCGCGGGGCGCTGTTCTTCGACGAGATCGTCAACGGCAGCCGCCGCCTGGCCAGCGAGGTCGAAGGGGCGTTGCGCGACCTCGTCGCGCGGGGGCTCGTCCACGCCGACGGCTACGAGGGACTGCGACACCTGGCCGGCAAGCGCCGCACGGGGGCGGGACGGCGTCGCGGGCGCTCCCGCTACCCCGGCGGCCGCTTCGCCGGCGCGGGACCCGCCGGGCGCTGGGCCGCCGTCGGCGCCGCCCCGGCCGGCCTCGACGCCGACGACCTGGCCCAGGGAGCGGCCGAGGTCCTGCTGGCCCGCTACGGCGTCGTATTCCGCGACCTGCTGGCGCGGGAGAGCGTCACCGTGCCCTGGCGTCACATCCTCCGGGCGCTGCGGCGCCTGGAGGCCCGCGGGCAGGTGCGCGGCGGCCGCTTCGTGGCCGGCTTCCTCGGCGAGCAGTACGCCCTGCCGGAGGCCGTCGAGGCGCTGCGCGCCGCCCGCCGCCGCGAGCACACCGGGGAGCGCATCTACCTCAGCGCCGTCGACCCCTGCAACCTCGTCGGCATCGTCCTCCCCGGCGACCGCATCCCCGCCCGCCCCGGCGACGCCCTGACCCTGGTCGATGGCGCCCTGCCCGATGACGAGGAGGCGGTCGGCCGCATCCCCTGGCCCCACCGCCCCGAGCAGATCGCCGCGACCCCCCGCGCCGACCTCGACCCGGCCGCCCTCCCGCCCGACGCGGCCCCCGGCGGCAGGGCCGCCCGCCGCGCCGTCAACCGCGTCACCGGCCGCTCCTGATCCCCCGCCGCGGACGTCAGCGCGCGTAGCTGCGCGCCAGCGACTCCGCCGGGTCCGTCTCGATGCCCAGCGAGGCGATCGGATAGCGCAGCCCGTTGCGGTCCAGTGCCGCCAGCCCCTCGATCGCCTTGGGCAAGTAGCGCGGCGGGATCGCCATCAGCAGTTCGTCGTCCTGCACGCCGCCGAAGCGTCGCTCGGCGAAGCACGGGATCGAAACGCTGGGCTCGCCCGTGCGCAGCGCCCGCCCCCACGAGTCGGCGCAGGCCGACTCGCCCACGCAGGAGAACTCGAGCTTCTTGTAGCCGCGGAACTGCAGCGCGTTGATCAGGATGATCATCTGCCCCGGCGTCGCGTAGATCAGCGCGATGTCCGGCGGGTCGAGCCGCCCGGTCGCGAGCGGCGACACGGCCAGCGCCGTGTAGCGCCCCGACGGCAGGCAGTCCATCGCCTGCTGATGCGCGATGGCGTCGGCGTCGCTGGCGAACCACACGCCAGACATGTTCGTGCTGCGCCGCCAGTCGGGCTCCTGGGGGTAGAGGCCCACCGGCGCGCCGCACTGCGGCCCGGCCAGGTCGTCCATCGTCACCCCCACCGTGCGGTTCAGCCATCGCGCCTGCGCCACGATCTGGTCCAGCGCGTGCTTGCGGTCGGGCCGGCGGATGCGCGTTACTGCCTCCATCTCGGCGACGGTCTCGAACAGTTTCATGCCGATGGGGGTCGTCTTGATGCGCAGGTAGCGGGTCAGCCCCGCCACCAGCGCCGCCCAGTCGTACGACTCCGGCTCCGGCGGCGCGTCCGCCGCCACGCCAATCGCGACGCTCTCAGTCGGCATGCGGCACCTCCAGCTTCCCGACGGTCCCGTTGGGCCCCGCGCGGTCCCTCCCGGCGCGACGAGGCTAGCAGCCGGCCGGCCGCCGGCGGGGGTAGAATCAACACGTCCCGGCCGGAGAGAGGAGCCACGAGCCATGGCGGCAGCGCTGGACGGCATGCGCGTCCTGGACATGACCCAATACGAGGCCGGCACGTCGGGCACGCAGGCGCTGGCCTGGCTGGGGGCCGACGTCGTCAAGATCGAGCGGCCCGGCTCGGGCGACCCCGGCCGCGTCGTTCGCACCGGCCAGGACCACGCGCCCTATTTCCTGACCTGGAACAGCAACAAGCGCAGCGTTTGCATCGATCTCAGCGCGCCGGAGGGCCGCGACATCTTCCTCAAGCTCGTGCCCCACTACGACGTCTTCGTCGAGAACTACGGGCCGGGCGTGATCGAGAAGCTCGACATCGGCTACGACGTGCTGGCCGCCATCAACCCCCGTATCATCTACGCGCGCCTCAAGGGCTTCGGCACGACCGGCCCCTACGCCGGCTTCAAGTCGTTCGACATGATCGCGCAGGCGATGGGCGGCGGCTTCTCCGTGACGGGCGAGCCCGACGGCCCGCCGATGCGCCCCGGCCCCACCGTCGGCGACGCCGGCACGGGCGTGCAACTGGCCCTCGCCATCACCGCCGCCTACGTCCAGCAGCAGCGCACCGGCCGCGGCCAGGAGATCGACCTCGCGATGTACGAGGCCTACACCTACTACATGCGTACCCAGCTCTCCCTCGCGGAGGCCGCCGGCGGCGACCGGCCCGCCCCCCGCAACGGCAACGCGGGCGGGTCGCCCACCGACCTCTACCCCTGCAAGCCCTTCGGCCCCAACGACTGGGCCTACATCATGGTCGTGACCACGCGCATGTGGGACACGTTCTGCATCACCATCGAACGGCCCGACCTGCTCGCCGACCCGCGCTTCGCGCGCGGCCGCCTGCGCAACGCCAACCGCGAGGCGCTCTACGAGGAGGTCGCCAAGTGGACCCGCGCCCACACCAAGCGAGAGGTCTTCCAGATCCTCGGAGCCGCGGGGGTGCCCTGCGGCTACAACGCCGACACGACCGACTACTGGACCGACCCCCACATGCGGGAGCGCGGCCTCATCGAGACCGTCCGCCACGCCGAGGCCGGCGATATCGACCTGCTGCGCTTCCCGCCCCTGATGTCCGAGTCGCACGTGCCGATCGAAGCCGCCCCCCTGCTCGGCGCGCACACGGCCGAGGTGCTCGCGGCCGACCTCGGCCTCAACGCAGGCGAGATCCGCGACCTCGAGCAGCGCGGCGTCCTGGCCTCCCCCGAAGTCCCCGAGGGCGCCGAGATGGAGCCGGACCCCCAGCCCGCCCGCTGACCCTGGCTACGTCGCCGCACCCGGCCGGTTGCGCACGTACTGCCGCAGTAGCGCCGTCAGCGTCGCCAGGTGCGGCGTTTCGACGCCCAGTTCTTGCGCCCGCGCCAGCGGCGCGCCGAAGATCGCCGGCACCTCCATCTGCCGGCCCTCCACGTAGTCGATCATCGTGCTGGGCCGGTAGGGCCCCATGTTGTCGGTGAGGGCGAACATCGTCTCGACGATCGCGGACCCGTCGAGCCGCAGCGCCTCGCCGCGCGCCTCCAGATCGGCGTTGCCCGCCACGACCACCTCCTCCATCGTCGCCCGAGCGATGGCGCGCAGCGCCGGGTCGCCGACCACGACGTCGGTCATGACGCCGCCCGCGGCGACGCAGAGCCCGTTGAAGGGGATGTTCCAGCAGAGCTTCTCCCAGCGCGCCCGCCGCAGCGACTCCACGCCGCTGAACTCCACCCGCGCCGGCGCCCACAGGGCCAGCGCCCGCGCCACCTCCGCCGCGTCGTCGAGCAGGTGCCCCACCGTCACTGCCCCGTAGGCCAAGTGATGCACGCAGCCCGGCTCGCCCCGGTTGACGCAGGTGAAGGCCATCCCGCCGAAGATCCGCTCGCGCCCGAACCACTCGGCGAAGCGCTCCTCGAGCCCCAGCCCGTTCATCAGCAGCAGGATGCGCGTGCGCGGCCCCACGCACGGCTCGACCAGCGCCCGCGCCTCCCCGATCGATGTCGACTTCAGCGCGCAGACCACCCAATCGGCCGGACCGATCTCCTCCGCCGTCCGGGCGATCGACGGCGCGTCCAGGGCGAAGTCTCCCAGCGGGCTCGTGCAGTGCAGGCCCCCGGCCCACACCGCCTCGTAGTCGCGGCGCAGGAGGAAGTGGACGTCGTGGCCCGCCTGCGCCAGTCGCGCCCCGTAGTAGCTGCCCACCGCCCCCGCGCCGATGACCGCGACCCGCTGCGCCTCCACGTCGTCGCCGTCCCGGCCCGTCAGGCCGCGTGCTCGCGCAGGAACGCCCGGATGGTCTCGGTGGTCGCGGACCGCTTCTCGTCCGACCGGCAATCGACGTCCAGGCAGCCGGCGTCGGGCGCCTCGGCGCAGATCTTGCGCGCCACGCTGGTGGGGTGGAAGTCGTCGCTGCCGGGCAGGATCAGCAGCGGCGCGGGGCAGCCCCGCACCCACTCCTCCGACACCGTGAAATACGGCGGCCGGTCGGGCCAGATGGCCCAGGCGAACTCCTCGATCAGGCCGACGTACTCCTCCCGCGACATCGCGGCGATCTCGTCGCGGAAGGCCGGGTCGGCCGCGATCCGCCGCGCGAAGGGGCCGCCCCCGTTCGCCTGCACGAACAGCGGGTCCTTGGTGGCCGACCGCACGACCGCCTCCGGCCCGTGCTCGCGCGCGAGTTGCAGCGTCGAGGCGAACATGCGGTGGAAGGTGGCCGGCGAGTTCGTATGGTCCAGGCCGACCGGATCCTGCCCCACCGCGCCGCTGATCCGGTCGGGCGCCTCCTGGATCAGCCGCAGCAGGTAGCCCACGCCGATGCAGCCGCCCCAGACTTGTGCTCGTTCCACGCCGGCGTCGTCGAGCACCGCCAGCTGATCCTCCCAGGCCAAGGCGTACGAGAAGTGAGGCGGCGCGTTCCAACTCCGGCCCGCGTGGCGCTGGTCCATCCCGATCAGGGTGAACTCCGAGGCCAGCTCGGCGATCGGGTCGATGGCCCCCCGGGCCCACATCCCCACTTCGCTGTTGACGCCCCCCGGCGCGATCAGCAGCACCGCCGGCCCGCTGCCAAACGTCTCGTAGTGGATCACCGCCCCGTCGGGCCGCGTGATGTCGGGCATCGTGTCGTCTCCTCCTCAGTTCCTCAGTTCACCCGGCGCGACTTGCCCTGCCAGTACATCTCCCGCAGCTCGAACTTCTTCAGCTTGCCGGTCGCGGTGCGGGGCAGCGCCTCGACGAACTCCACCCGGCTGGGCGTCTTGAAGTGCGCCATCAACGTCCGGCAGTGCTCGCGGATTTCGTCGCTGGTGGGACTCGTGCCCTCGCGCGGCACGATGACCGCCATCGGCGTCTCGCCCCACTTCTCCGACGGCACGCCGATCACCGCCGCCTCCAGCACCGCCGGATGCTTGTAGAGCACGTCCTCCACCTCGATCGACGAGATGTTCTCGCCGCCCGAGATGATCACGTCCTTCGCTCGGTCGACGATGTTGATGTAGCCGTCCTTGTTGACCGTCGCCATGTCGCCGGTGAAGAACCAGCCGTCGCGGATCACCTTGGCCGTCTCCTCGGGCTGCTCCCAGTAGCCCGCCAGCACGACGTTCGAGCGCGCCGCCACCTCGCCGATCGACTCGTCGTCCCAGGGCACCTCCTCCCCGTCCGAGCCGAACACGCGCACCTCGGTGCCGATCACCTCCTGGCCGGCCCGCGCCTTGGTGCGGTAGTACGACTCCCCCTCCAGCCCCAGGTGCGGCTTGATCTCGCTGATCGTCAAGATCGGCGAAGTCTCCGTCAGCCCGTAGATCTGGATGAACTCCCAGCCCAGTTCCTCCTCAAGCCGCTGGATGAAGGTCTGCGGCGGCGGCGCCCCCGCGACGACGAACCGCGGCCGCGTCACGATGCGGTAGTCGGCCTTGTCGGGGAACTCAAGGATCGTGGCCAGCACGGCCGGGGCCATGCAGGCGAAGGTGATCCCCTCGTCCTGCATCATCTGGTAGATCGCCGGCCCCTCGACCTTGCGCAGCACGACGTGCGTGCCGCCCATCGCGGTGATCGCGTAGGGGCCGCCCCAGCCGTTGGCGTGGAACATCGGCAGCGTCCACATCTCGCGGTCGTCCTGGGAGATGCGCCAGTGCGCGATCGCGTTGTAGGCGTTGATGTAGGCGTTGCGGTGCGTGATCATCACCCCCTTCGGCCGCGCCGTCGTGCCCGAGGTGTAGTTGATGCTCAGCGTGTCCGACTCCGACAGCCCCGGATCCGGCGGCGGCGTCGCCGCCTGTGCCGCGACCAGCGCGTCGTAGTCCTCCCAGCCCGGCGGCACGTCCTCCGTCTCGAAGCGGGCCGTAACGTAGTGCTCGACGGTCGGCAGCTTGCCGCGCAGCCCGTCCACCACGGCCGCGTAGTCGGAGTCGACCACCGCGACCTTCGTCCCGGAGTGGTTGAGCACGTACTCGAAGTCCGATGCGATCAGGCGGTAGTTGATCGGCACCACGACGGCGCCCATCGCGTGCGTCGCGAAAAGCACCTCAAGGAACTTGTGGCTGTTGGGGCTCAGGATCGCGACGCGGTCGCCCCTGGCGACGCCGAGCGCCGCCAGCGCGTTGGCGAGCTGGTTCACCCGCGCGCCGAACTCGGCGTAGGTCAGCCGCAGATCCCCATCCACGACGGCCTCTTGCCCCGGATAGAGCTTGACGGCGCGGCGCAGAAAGTCGCCGGCCAGCAGCGGAACTTCCATCGTGCGACTCCTTTTCCTATGTATTCGGTTGGCCTGTAAGCGGCTCGCTGGCGCAAGTCTGGCAGCCGCGCGCGGCGACCGGCAAGACGGGCGCGCCCCGCGACGACGCCTACTGCCGCGCGCCCGGCATCACCCAGACCGACGGCTTCGGCCGGTCGAACGATAGGCCGGGCATGCCCGGGTACAGGTTGCTCAGCGTCAACTCGAAGGGCTGCGTGTAGACGATCTCACCGTCCACCAGCCGGAAGGGCCGGTCGTGGCCGGGGTAGAGCACGTCGGACGCCGCGACGACCTTGCGGATGCTCGCGTCGGCCAGCGGCTTATCGAAGAAGACCAGCGGGCTCTCGCCCGTCAGTGCGACCCGCGCGAAGTGCAGCGCGTCGCCGGTCAGCCCGGAGATGCCGTCCTCCGACTCCACCAGCAGGCCGATGCTGCCCGGCGAGTGCCCCGCGATGTCGATCACCCGCACGCCCCGCGCCAGCTCGTCGCCGTCGCTGACCTCCTGGATCGCGTGCGTCTCCAGCGCGGCCCCGGTCCAGGCCGGCGTCGCCCAGTCGTTCGGGTGGGGGTTCAGCGCGTAACGGCGCTCGTCGGGATGGATCAGCATCGGCGCGTTGGTGAAGCGGTCGAAGTTCTGGGCGTGGTCCCAGTGCGCGTGCGACATCACCTGCAGGTCGATGTCCTCCGGCCCCAGCTTGCGCTCCTTCAGCGCCGCCTCCAGCCCCGTGTAGCGGCCCACGTGGCCCGTGTCGAAGAGGATGCGCCTGCCCTCCGATTCGACCAGGATGATCGAACACATCGCGGGGATGCCCGAGCTTGCGCCCCAGGCCTGCCCCGGCATCAAGACGTCAACCGTCGCCATTGGTCTTCCTCCGGCTCGTGCGATCCGGCCCCGCCGGACCGCCACGCTGCGTATCGTCCTGCCCGTCCGCGGCGCAGTCTAGCGCCCGGTCCCGGCGGGCCGCGTGACCGCCCGCCCGCGATCGTCGCCCCCGCGCTGGCGACAGCCGCCCCGCCTGCCCTACCATCGCGGCGCCCCAGGATCATCATCACCGCTGGGCCCCGGCCGGGAACGGCCGGCCAGGACGAAAGGGAACCCCATGCCAACCCCGGACGCAGCTCGCGCCGCCGTCGACGCCGCTCGCAGCGATCTCAGCGCCGCGATCGATGAGGCCATCGGCGGCTGGCAGAAAAAGCCCGACGCCGCCGAGGGCGAAGAGGCGTGGTCGGCGCAGGAGACGGCGAACCACGTGTTGGGCGCCGAGATCTTCTTCGCGCGGTCGGTCTGCGAGGCCTCCGGCCTCGAGGGCCCGCGCAACCCGATCAAGGGCGCGCAGATCTCCACGCCGCAGGAGGCGCAGTACGCGCTGGAGGCCGTCACCGAGGCCGCCAACGCCAAGGTCGCCGCCATCGGCACGGACGACATGAGCAAGCCCCACGAGATGATGGGCACGGTCGAGCAGGCGTTCACCGCTTGGGCCGGCCACCTGCGCGATCACGCGGCGCAGATCCGCGCCGCCGCCGCGTCGTGAGGCGGCTGCTGACGCCCCTCGCCGGGGCGGTGTTGCTGCTGCTGCTGACGAGCGGCGCCGCCCTGGCCGCCGGCGAGGGCGGCGGCCCGCTGCCCGCCGGCGCGATCGTCGGGCTCGTCGTCTCCGTGATCATCGCGGGGGTCGTCGTGGCGCTGTCGCTGGGCTACATCCTGCCCAAGCCGCCCGGACGCTAGGAGCCGTCCCTGCCGCGGGCGCGCGCCACGCCCATCCTGCTGCTGCCGGACGCCGGCCACGACGCCCGATCCTGGCCGGCCGCCTTCCTGCATGCGCTCGGTGCGCGCCCTGTGCTGCGCCCCGACTGGCCCGCCCTCCCGCCCGACGCGGCGATCGATCACCTGGTCGCCGCCACCCGGGCGGAAGCCGATGCGCAACTGCCCCGCGGCGGCCGGGCGCACATCCTCGGGCAGGGGCTGGGCGCACTCGTCGCGCTGGAGCTCGCGCTCGGGCGGCGCAAGCTGGCCGTGTCGCTGACGCTCGTGGCCGGGCATGCGGGCGAGCGCACCGCCGTCGCGCCGCCGCCCTGGGTCGCGCACGCCCTCGCGGACGCGCTCGACTGCGACGCCGCCGCCCCACCGGACGCGCTCAACGCGCTGCGGCACGCCCCCGCCTTCAGCGACCGCCCCGCGCCGCTGCTGCCCGCCGGGGAGACGCGGGCCCAACTCCGCGCCGCCGCCACCGCCGACAGCTACGCCCGGCTGCCCCGGCTGCGCCTGCCCACGCTGCTGCTGCACGGCGGCGCCGACATCGTCGTCCTGCCCGACAACAGCCGCCTGCTGGCGCTGCGCATCCGCGGCGCCCAGGCACGCATAGTGCCCGGCGCGGGGCACGCCCTGGTGCAGGAGCGGCCGGCGCTCGTCGGGGCGCTGCTGCGCGACTTCATCGCCCGCCACGACTGACGCGACAGAACGAGCCAACCCAAGGGAGACAACAGAACGAACCCACCACGGCGCTCCCGCCCCGCTAGACTGCCGGCGTGTCCCCCTCCACTCGCACCCCGATCCGCGACCGACGCCTCGCCTACGCGCCCCTGGAGACCGCCCTGGGGCGGCTGCTCGTCGGCTACCGGGGCGAGACGGTGCTGCGCTCGAGCCTGACGCAGACGCCGGCCGAGTTCGCCTCCGACCTCGGCGCGGAGTACGGCCAGCCGCCGGAGGCCCGCCCGTCCCTGCCCGACCGCCTGCGCGAGCCCGTGCGCACCGCCGCCGAGGGCGGCTTCTGCGCCGTCGACATCGACCTCGACCCGCTGACGCCGTTCCAGCAGCGCGTCCTGCGCGCCGCGATCGCGATCCCGCGCGGCCACACCTGCAGCTACGGCGAACTGGCCGAGCGCATCGGGGCGCCCGGGGCCGCCCGCGCCGTCGGCTCGGCGCTGGGGCGCAACCCGGTGCCGCTGCTGATCCCCTGCCACCGCGTCGTGCGCTCCGGCGGCGACGTCGGCAAGTACGGCATGGGCGGCGCCCAGATGAAGGTGCGCCTCCTGCGCCGCGAGGGCGCGCTCAGCCGCGGCGGACGCGTCGTCGCCTGACCCGGCCTCGCCTCAGCCAAGGCCTAGCGGAAGTGCGGCAGCACCTGCTCGGCGAAGAGCCGCGCCGGCTCGACCGTGTCGCGGCCGAAGAACTCCATCATGAACATCGTGCAGCCCAGATCGATGTGCTTCTGCACCCGCTCGGCGACGCGCTCCGGCGTGCCGGTCAGCGCGATGGGGCCCGCCGGGTCGCCCATGTGCCCGCCGAAGATGCGCTGCGCCCGCTCCATCGCGACGGCGGCGCTCTCCTCGTCGGCGGCGAGCGTGACCAGCACCTGCTGCGAGATGGTGATCTCGGCCGGATCCCGGCCCACGGCCTCGCAGTGCCCGCGCAGCACGCCGATCTTGTGCTCCAGTTGCTCGTGCATGCCGGCCGCGTTGTTCCAGATGTCGGCGTGCTGCGCCGCCAGCTTCAGCGTGACCTTCTCGCCGCCGCCGCCGATCAGCAGCGGCACGCGGCGGGCCGGCTTGGGCAGGCAGACCAGGTTCTCGGTGCGGAAGTACTGGCCCTCGTAGCTGAGCGACTCCGTGTCCTCGTCCCACATCCCGCGCAGCAGCTCGACCGCCTCGCGCATCTGCCCCAGGCGATCGCGGGTGTTGGGGAAGGGCATGTTGAAGTCGGTGTACTCGCGGGGCATCCAGCCCGCGCCGATGCCGGCGATGATGCGGCCGTCGCTGATCTGGTCGACCGTCGCGATCACCTTGCCCAGGTGGGCCGGGTTGCGCATCCCCGCCGGCGTCACCAGCGTGCCGATCTCCACCCGGTCCGTGCTGGCCGCCAGCGCCGCCACCTCCGACCACGCCTCCAGGATGGGGATGCTGGGCGACTGCGGCCCGTAGAGGTGGTCGTTGACCCAGATCGAGTCGAAGCCCATCTCCTCGAACGCCGTCGCGGCGCGGCGGGCGTCGGCCCAGCTCCGCTTGATCTGGGGCGTCATCACCCCGAAGTGCGCCTGACTCATCGCCGCCGTCCTTTCGCCGTGCCGGTGTCGCCTTGAGGCATGGGCGAGGGTAGCTGGCGCGGCCGGGCGACGCGAGCCATGCCGGCGCGACGGCTATGCTCCGCGCGCAGGGAGCGACGCATGCGCTGGCTGAGCGCCACGGCGAGCGCCGGGATCGACCGTCCCATCGAGACGGTCTGGGCCTTCGTGACTGATCTCGCCAACATGCCGCACTGGGTCGACGGCGTGTCGGAGCCGGCCTTTTTTTCGGGCGCGGGACCGGAGCCGCCGGCGATCGGCCCCGGCGTCCCGTTCACCAGCCGCTACACCTACGCCGGGCGGACCCACACGATGCACTACGTCGTGACCGCCTTCGAGCCGCCCGGACGCTACGCGATCGAGTCGACGGAGGGGCCGTACCCCGTCGAATTGACGCTCCGCCTCGACGCCGCTCCCGGCGGCGCGACGACGCTGGCGAAGACCACCCGCGCCGGTTCGGACGGACTGGTCACCAGCGCGATGTTCCTGCTGTTCGGTCCGCTGCTGCGCCGCCTGATGCGCCGGCAGATCGCGAAGGAACTCGCCCGCTGCAAGGCGGCCTGCGAGGGCTGACCTCACCCCCTGTCCCCCTCTCCATCCAGAAGGATGGAGAGGGGGAACGTGGAGGCGACCGCTCGGGAACCCTCCGGTCCCCCCTCTCCATTGCTCTGCAATGGAGAGGGTTCTGATCCCCTCTCCCGTGGGGAGCGGGTTAGGGTGAGGGGCAACGCCCGCCCGCCCCACCACCCGCGTGCGAAATTTTTTTGCGCGACGCCCTCTCCCCTCCCT
>CBDBNA010000004.1:0-57438 GCA_965207695.1 Dehalococcoidia bacterium
CTGCCGGGTCAGGCAGATGGCCCGCAGTACGGCGGGACCTGGCAGGCTTCCATCGAAGACCCCGGGACCTGGAACCCGCTCGGCCCTGCCGGCGGCAACACCGCGGGCCACGCGCCCCGCTACATGAACTCGCTGGTGGCGTTCCCCAACGGGGACTACGACCCCAACAACTACGTGCGCCCGCAGGGTGACCTGGCCACCGGCTGGGAGGCGCCGGATCCCGAGACCTGGGTCTTCCACGTGGACCAAGAGATTCTCTGGCAGGACGTGGCGCCCCTCAACAACCGCCCGATGACCATGGAGGACATCAAGATCGGTTATGAGGCGCTCGCCCAGGCTCCGGTCCAGGCGCGCGACTTTGAGGTGGTCAACACGATCGATGCCGACGAAGCCGGCCGCACGGTCAGCTTCAACCTCAAAGAGCCGGTGCCATACCTGATCAACGTCATGATGACGACCTCCCACGTCGTCGTGGCGCCGGAGTTGCAGGACAACGAGATCCTGGAGACCACGGCGATCGGCTCCGGGCCCTTCACCCTTGAGGAGTACGAGCCCGGCGTTCGCTACCGCATGCAGCGGAACCCGACATACTTCCGCAAGGACCCGCGCACCGGCATGCAGCTCCCCTACCTGGACGAGATGATCGCACTGAACACCTTCACGAACCGCGACGCCTGGGTCGCCGCCTGGGCGACGGGCGACACGTTGAATATTGCCACCGGGGACAACGCGCAGTTCGATGAGGCGCTCGACCTCCAGCCGGACGCCGTCATCGCCACCACCGCCCCAGCGCCGGGCTGGCAGCCGTACGTCCTCTTCAAACTCGAAGAAGAGCCCTGGAACGATGTCCGCGTCCGCCAGGCGCTCTCCTTGCTGATGAACCGCGAGGACCAGAAGAACGGCATCTACGACGGCCTCGCCGCGGCGGGTGTCGGCATGGATTGGACCTTCTTCAGCGACGAGAACTCCGATTTCGGCGGCCGGGAGTGGCCGTGGACGCTCGAGGAACTGACCAACGACCTCGGCGGCAACGCTCTCTTCGACGCGGCGAAGGGGATCGCGCTGCTTGAAGCGGCCGGGTTCAACGAGAACAACCCGCTCACCTTCGACCTCGACTTCCACAACTTCCCGCTGCCCGAGCTGCGCCTGATGGAGCTCCTGGTGGACCAGTGGAACAGCAACTCGAACGGCGCGGTCAAAGCCACGCTGGTGCCGGGCGAATGGCTGGCCTGGTACGGCAAGCTGCCCGGCGGCGAATTCAAGGACCTGCTGGGGCACCTCCAGTACGGGCCCGCGCAGGACCCGGACCAGTACACCTACGGGCCCATGCACTCCGAAAGCCCGGGCAACTTCTACCAAATCAATGACCCGGACGTGGACGAGTGGGCGCTGGCCCAGCGCACCGAGACCGATCCGGCGAAGCGCGAGCAACTCTGGAAGAACATCCTCCAGCGCGACCAAGAGCAAGCCTACCGACTCTGGTTGGTCAACCCGTACCGGACCCAGTTCCGGCGCGAGTTCATGTTCAACCACTGCGACACGTACAACGCCTGGAACCCCGGTTGGGCCGCCAAGGGCACCGAGTTGACGTGGCTGCACAAGCAGTTGCGTGAGAACCCGGACTACTACGCCTAGCCCGGGGCTCCCGCTGGGGAGGGAGTTCGATCTGAGGAACGGAGACCCCGTCCGTGGCGCGATACACCCTGCGGCGGACCGGCGCGGCGATCATCGTCTTGCTCATCATGTCGTTCGTTGCCTTCATGCTGATCAACCTCGCGCCCGGCAACGCGCTGCTCGCGCAGATCGCGACGAGCGGCAGCATCGGCGCCACCACGAACTCCGAGCAACTCGCCCTCTTCGAGAAGGAGCTGGGCCTCGATCGGCCCGTTCTGGAGCGCTACGGCGACTGGCTCTGGAACGCGTTGCAGGGAGATCTGGGGAAGTCGCTGGTCAACCGCGATTCCGTGAGCAAGCGGATCGGGCAGCGCCTGCCCACCAGCATCGAGCTGCTCGTCATCGGATCGATCGTGGCCGGCTTGGCCGTGCCGCTCGGCGTCATGTCCGCCGTGCGGCACGGCGGGAAACTCGACTATTCGTCGCGAGTCTTCGCAATCTTGGGCCTGGCGATTCCGAACTTCTTCATCGGCGTCATCGTCATCCTGATATTCAGCCGCTGGTTCAATCTCTCACTCCCCACGGTGCCGCCTGCCGAGATCTGGGAGGACCCCGTCGTGAACCTCCAGAAGGTCATTGCGCCCGGGTTGGTGCTCGGCGTCGCGCTGATCGCCACGGTGATGCGCATGGCGCGCTCGTCCTCGCTGGAGGTGCTGAACGAGGATTACGTGCGGACCGCGCGCGCCAAGGGGCTGCGGGAACGCGTGATCGTCATGCGGCATGTCGTGCGGAACTCGATGATCCCGATCATCACGATCTACGGCAATCAGTTCGCGTTCTTTCTCGGCGGTGCGGTGATCATCGAGCAGCTGTTCCTGGTGCCCGGCATCGGCGAGATGACCATCACGGCGATCAACCAGCGCGACTACCCGCTCGTCATGGGCGCCACGTTCGTGCTGGGCACGGTCGTCGTCTTCACCAACTTGGTCGTGGACCTCTCGTACGGTCTGATCGACCCGCGCATCCGGTACGGCTAGGTGGAGGGGGCCGCTGTGGCGCCTGTTGCTCCCAGTCCGCAACTCCAAGCGGTCGCGTTTGTACCGCATCGGCCCTGGCACGCACGCCTGCGGCGGGTGGCGCGGCAGAAGCCGCTGGGGACTTTTGGCGCGGTCATCCTCTTCATCTTCGGCGTCGCCGCCCTCTTCGGCACCGACTTCAACATCGCCGGCGCCACCATCGTGCCGGGCTTCTCGCCCTATGCCCCACAGACCACGGAGATCTCCAACAAGCGCAAGGCCCCCACACTCGACCACCCCTTCGGCACCGACGATCTCGGCCGCGATGTCTTCTCCCGCGTCGTCTCCGGCGCGCGCGCGGCGATGATCATCGGCTTCGCGGCGACCGGCTTGGGCCTGCTGGCCGGCACCATCGTAGGCATGGTCTGCGCCTACGCCGGCGGCAGAGCAGACCTCATCATCCAGCGCGTCATGGACGGGATCATGTCGCTGCCGCCGTTGATCTTGCTCTTAGTGCTCGTCACGGTGCTCGAGCCCAGCCAGCTGACGGTGATCTTAGTGCTGATTGTGTTGATCACGCCCGCGGCATCACGCGTGATCCGCGGATCGACGCTGGTCATCAAGGAGCTGACCTACGTGGAGGCGGCCAAGTCGAGCGGCGCAACGCCGACCCGCATCATGTGGCGGCACATCTTTCCCAACGTGGTGGCGCCCATCCTCGTGCTTGCCTCCGTGCTGATCGGCGCGACGATCACGACAGAGGCGGCCCTGTCCTTCCTCGGCCTCGGGGCCCACAGCGCCGAACACCCCACCTGGGGGTTCATGCTCAACGAGGCCGTCGCCGTTGGCAGCCTCGCCAAGCTGTGGTGGCTGTCGATTATGCCGGGCGTCGCGATCACGCTGACCGTGCTCGCCTTCAACCTGTTGGGCGACGCGCTCCGCGACATCCTGGACCCCCGGCTGCGAGGGACGGGAGCGGGCGCCTAAGACGCGCCGCGCTGGGCGGCGGCGATCCCCCGAATGTAGGACCGATCAGGAAGGCGCCTGCCGGATGACCAGTGGCCTCGAAGGCATCAAGATCGTGGAGATCGCGCAGCACCTCGCGGCGCCGGCAGCCAGCGGGATTCTGGCGGATTTCGGCGCACAGGTGATCCACGTCGAGCATCCGGTGCACGGCGATGGAAACCGTGGCTATTTCGCGATGAACAAGGGCCGGAGTCCGGTCGGCCCATTCAACTATGTCTGGGAAATGATCAACCGCAACAAACGCGGCATGGCCGTCGACATTCGGTCCGAGGACGGACAGGAGATTATCCACCGGCTCGTCGCGCAGTCCGACGTTTTCCTGTCCAACCTGCGCCCGTACGAGCTGGAGAAGTACCACTTCACCTATGCCTGTCTCTCCAAGCTGAATCCGCGCCTGGTCTGCGCCAACCTCAATGGTCTGGGCCAGCGCGGGCCCGAGCGGGACGCCCCGGGATACGATGGCCCGTCCTACTGGGCGCGCGCCGGCGCGCCGGCAATGATGAGCCAGTCGGTCCGCGAACCACCGGCGTCCCCGCCCGGGTTCGGCGACAACGCCGTGGCGCAGTGCTTCGCCGGCGCCATTGCGCTGGCGTTGTTGGTCCGTGAGCGGACGGGCATCGGGCAGGAGGTGGACGTGTCGCTGTTCAATTCCGGCATCTACGCGCAGGCCATGGATACGCAGGCGGCATTGACGACCGGCCGCAACCCGACGGAACCGCGCCGCACGGAGCGGACGAATCCGCTGGGCAATTGCTACCGCACCCGCGATGACCGATGGATCTTGATCGGGATCCCGCAGGCGGTCCGGTACTGGCCCACCTTTTGCCGCGCCATCGAGCGCGAGGATCTGGAGCACGATCCGCGGTTCGACTCGATGGAGACGCGGGCGGCGCATTGTGCGGCGCTCATCGCCATCCTCGATGAGGTGTTCGCCGCGAAGACCCTGGACGAGTGGACGCAGCGGTTGCGTCCCTTCGATCTGGCGGCCTGGGCGCCGGTGCAAACGCCGCTCGAAGTGACACAAGACGCGCAAGCCATCGCCAACGAGTACTTCGCCGACTTCGACCATCCGACGCACGGCAAGATCAAGCTCGTCGCGAGTCCGATCAAACTGCGTAAGACGCCGGCGACCATCCGCACGCCGGCCCCGGAGTTCGGCCAGCACACGGAGGAGATCCTCCTGGAGGCCGGTTACAACTGGGAGGACATCGTGGCCCTGAAGGACGCACAGGTGATCGCCTAGGGCCGATCGGCCGCGATCCACGAACGGACAGGAGTGCACACATGGAAACCGGCAGCGGACCTGCCCCGAAGAAGGTCGTCCCGCTCCGCGAGGGGCTGTTTCACATCCCGGCCTCCCCGGAGGACCACGGCTACCTGATCGGGAGCGAATGCCCCGACTGCGACTATATCGCGTTTCCCCCGGTGCTGGTCTGCGCGGCCTGCGTCAAGGAGGACACGATGCGGGAGTGCCGCTTGAGCGGAAAGGCCAGGCTCGATCGCTTTACCGTCACGCATACACCCCACTTCGCGGTGGAGGCGCCGTACATCCAAGCGTACGTCCAGCTGGAGGAGGGGCCAATGCTGTACACGCTCATCGCGGGTGTGGAGCCACGGGCCGACGCCCTGCAGCTCGATCAGCCGATGGAGATGGTCATCGAGAAGATCCGCACGGATGAGGAAGGCAACGATGTCGTCGCCTGGAAGTTCCGGCCGGCCGAGGGCGAACCAGGGCCGTGTCACTGATGGAGGTGCGTCGTGCGTGATGTCGTGATCATTGGGGTGGGGATGCACAAGTTCGGCTACCTGCCCCACGTTCCCATCAAAGAGCTGGCGCGCGTCGCGGTCTGGAATGCGATTCGAGACGCCGGGATCGAGGCCCAGGCGATCCAGTGCGCCTATGTCGGCAATACGGCGCAGGGCGCGCTGGAGGGACAACACAGCGTGCGCGGGCACGTCGCGTTGCGCACCGGCGCCGGCTTGAGCGGTCTGCCCATCGTCAACGTGGAATGTGGCACGGCCAGCGCCACGGTGGCGTTCCGGGAAGCCTGGATCGCGGTGGGCTCCGGCCTCTACGACGTGGCGCTGAGCTTGGGCATGGAAAAGACCACCTCCGGGACCAAGGCGCAGCGCCAATCGTCCGCGGCGGGCGCCGTGGACGTGACGTCGGGCGATGGCGGCATGGGATTGACCTTCGTCGGCGTCTTCGCGGCGCTCGTCGAAAAGCTGATGCGCCAGTATGGCTGGACCGAGCAGCAACTCGCGAAGGTGGCGGCCAAGAGCTTCTACAACGCGTCGCTGAACCCGAACGCCGAGTACCAGCAGGCGTACACGGTCGAGGAGGTCTTGCAGTCCCGGGTCGTGTCGTATCCGCTGACCCGGTTGATGAGCTGCAGCGCCCGCGTCGATGGCGCCGCGGCGGTCATCGTCTGCGCCCGGGAAGCGGTGGAGAAGTACACGTCGAGACGGCCGCTGGTCGACGTGGCCGCCTGCGTGCAACGGAGCGTCCCCTTCTACGACTTTCGCAAGCCGGAGACGCGGGAGATCGTGTATACGCACGATCCCAGCAGCGTGATGGAGGCGTACAAAATCGCGGGCGCGGGACCCGAAGACATGGAACTCGCCCAGTGCCACGACGCCTTTTCCATCGAAGAGATGATTTCGTACCAGGCGATGGGCTTCTGCGAACCCGGCGACGGCGGCCGCATGATCGACGAGGGCCGCACGGCGCTGCAGGGGGACATCCCCTTCAACACGGACGGCGGCCTGTTGGCCCGCGGCAACCCGGCGGCGCCACGGGCACGGCGCAGATCTGCGAAGTGGTCCAGCAGCTTCGCGGCGAGGCGGGGCCCAGGCAGGTGCAGGGACGCGACGGCACGGGGCCGAAGATCGGCATCATCTCGAATGCCGGGGGCGGCCCGGTCGAGAACGCCATCGGTTCCCTGATGGGGGTCGTGCTCAAGCGGTAGTCGGTGCGCGGGCGTCGCCCGCAGCGTCGGCGGCGGCGTCCGCGACGCCCTCGATCCGCGCCTGCGGAACGTGCGCTGATCTATCATTCGGCCGATCGGACATACGCCGGCGGCAGAGCAGACCTCATCATCCAGCGCGTCATGGACGGGATCATGTCGCTGCCGCCGTTGATCTTGCTCTTAGTGCTCGTCACGGTGCTCGAGCCCAGCCAGCTGACGGTGATCTTAGTGCTGATTGTGTTGATCACGCCCGCGGCATCACGCGTGATCCGCGGATCGACGCTGGTCATCAAGGAGCTGACCTACGTGGAGGCGGCCAAGTCGAGCGGCGCAACGCCGACCCGCATCATGTGGCGGCACATCTTTCCCAACGTGGTGGCGCCCATCCTCGTGCTTGCCTCCGTGCTGATCGGCGCGACGATCACGACAGAGGCGGCCCTGTCCTTCCTCGGCCTCGGGGCCCACAGCGCCGAACACCCCACCTGGGGGTTCATGCTCAACGAGGCCGTCGCCGTTGGCAGCCTCGCCAAGCGGTGGTGGCTGTCGATTATGCCGGGCGTCGCGATCACGCTGACCGTGCTCGCCTTCAACCTGTTGGGCGACGCGCTCCGCGACATCCTGGACCCCCGGCTGCGAGGGACGGGAGCGGGCGCCTAAGACGCGCGCCACCCGCCGGCAGCAGACCCCCCAACACACCGCGAGCCACTCAGACCGCGCGAAATCGATTTACGCGTAGGTCTCCCCGAGGAGAGGGGATCAGCAACTCCCTCTGCCGCGGGCAGAGGCGAGGGTGAGGGTTCGCGCCCGCCGCAACGGGAACAGCCGCTAGACCGCGGCAAGCGCGCCGGGACGGGGCGCGGCCGGCCGGCCCACGGCATCGCCGACCTCCTCCAGCGTGCCCATCAGCTTCGTGAAGTTCTCGAAGGTGAGGCTCTGGGCGCCGTCGGAGAGGGCGTGGTCGGGGCTGGGGTGCACCTCGATCATCAGGCCGTCGGCGCCGACGGCGACCGAGGCCTTGGCCATCGGCTCGACGAGCTGCCAGCGGCCGGTGCCGTGGCTGGGGTCGCTGATCACGGGCAGGTGGCTCATCCGCTTGACGAGCGCCACGGCCGCGAGGTCGAGCGTGTTGCGGGTGGCCGTCTCGAAGGTGCGGATGCCGCGCTCGCAGAGGATGACCTCGTGGTTGCCCTTGGCCATGATGTACTCCGCCGCCAGCAGCCACTCCTCGATGGTGCCGCTGAGGCCCCGCTTGAGCATGGCCGGCTTGCGCACCAGCCCGACCTCGTCGAGCAGGTTGAAGTTCTGCATGTTGCGCGCGCCGATCTGCAGGATGTCGGCGTAGCGGGCGACGGTCTCCACGTCGGCGATCGACATGACCTCGGTGATGACCGGCAGGCCGGTCTCCTCGCGGGCGGTGGCGAGGTGCTTGAGGCCCTCCTCGCCCAGGCCGCGGAAGGCGTAGGGCGAGGTGCGCGGCTTGAAGGCGCCGCCGCGCAGGATGTGGCCGCCGGCCGCCTGGACCGCGCGCGCCGTGCCGACCATGTGATCCTCGTTCTCGATGCTGCACGGGCCGGCCATGACGACGAAGTTGCCGTCGCCGATGCGCACCCCGCCCACGTCGATGATCGTGTCGGCGGGTTTGAATTCGCGGCCGGAGAGCTTGTAGGGGCGGGAGATCGCCACGACCTGCTCGACGCCGGGCAGCGTGCCCATGGCGCTGCGGATATCGGGGTCGATCACGCGCCCCACGGCGCCGATGACGGTGCGCTCCTCGCCGGTGCTCAGGTGGCCCTCCAGGTTCTCCTCCTTGAGCCGGCTCATGACGCCCTGGATCTCCTCCGGGGTGGCGTCGGTCTGCATGATGACGAGCATTGGCCTTCTCTCTTTCGTTGCTGGTGATTCGTTGCTGCTGATTCGTTGCTGGTGGTTCGCTCGGTCGATTCGCTCTGGGTGGGTTGCCGGCGCGGGCCCGGTCAGGGGTCCGTTTCGGCGCCGGCGACGTCGGGGCGGAGCACCGTCGCGCCGTGCATGTAGACGTGCTGGATCTCATCCTGCCGGCGCGTCGTGTTGACGTGCAGCAGGATGCGCAGGCAGAAGGGCAGCGCACCGGGCACGTCCATCTCGTGCCCGCACAGCAGCGCGACGTGCTCCCAGCCCAGCCAGCGCCGGGCGGCGGCGGCCGGGAACTCCGAGTCGAGGTCGCGCGTGGTGGTGAACCAGGCCGAAGCGACGTCCTCCGCGCGCACGCCGTTGCGCCGCACCATCGCGTCGAGCAACTCGCGCGTCGCCTCGATGATCGCGTCGGGCGTGTTGCGGTCGACGGTGGTCGCGCCGCGGAGGCCGCGCACGCGCCAGGGGAGATCGTCGGTCATGGTTTTCGTATCACTGTTCTGGCTGATGCTGCTGGCGGGCGTCCGGCCGGGGCCGACGCACCCATCGCTGTCTGCCGTCGGTGCTTGGGAGGGGGCGGCGCCGGCCGAGGCCGGGCAGCCGCTAGTCGCGACGCGGCGCAAACACGCCGGCCGCGGAGGTATAGGCGAACATCCGGACAGGGCTCAAGCCGTCGCGGCGAGCGCTCATGTGTCCTGTTCCCTTCCGCGGCCGGTCATCACCTGACCAGTCATCACCTGGGCGAAGCGCCGCACCGCAGCGGCACGCCGACCGGGGGGCGCCTGATCGACGGTGCTGATCACGGCGCTCCCGACAATGGCAGCGTCACATAATTCGCCCACCGAAGCAACCTGCCCCGGTGTCGAGATGCCGAAGCCGACACCCAGCGGCAGTGGGACCGCCGCCCGCACCCGGCCCACGAAGTCGACCAGATCGGGCGGCAGAGCGTCGCGGGCGCCGGTGACGCCGGTCACGCTGACCAGATAGACGAAGCCCGCCGCCCGCTCGGCGACGGCGGCGATGCGGGCGGGCGTGCTGGTCGGCGCGAGCAGGTAGACCAGGGCGAGGCCGTGCTCACGTAGTGCGACGCGGATGTCGTCGGACTCCTCCGGCGGCAGGTCGACGATGATCAGGCCGTCGGCGCCGGCGGCCGCGGCGTCGCGGGCGAGGGCGGGGATGCCGCCCAGCGCGCCGGTTGGCGCATCGGCGCCGGCGCCGCGGTAGGCGAGGAACGGGTTGAGGTAGCCCATCAGCGTGATCGGGACGCCGACGCCCCGCGCCCGCACGTCGGCGACGGCGGCCAGGATGCCGCCCAGCGTGGCCCCCGCCGCCAGCGCGACGGTGTTGGCGCGCTGGATCGTGGGACCGTCGGCCAGGGGGTCGCTGAACGGGATGCCGACCTCGATCGCGCCGGCCCCGCCCTCGACGAGGGCGGCCAGCAGGTCGGCCGTCTCGCCGGGCGTCGGGTAGCCGCCGGTCAGGTAGGGCATGAAGACGACGCGGTCCGGGCCGGACGTGTCGCGGAAGGCCTCGGCGTAGCGGTTCACGTGACGCCCCGATCGGCCACGGTGACGATGAAGGCCACCAGGTTGAAGACGAAGTGGGCGCTGATCGACGCCCACAGGTTGCCGCTCTTGAGGTAGGCGAGGGCGAAGGCGACGCCGACGACGAAGAAGGGGATCAGGCTGCCGACGTCGAAGTGGAGGGCGGAGAAGATCGCGGCGCTGAGCGGCACGGCGACGACCACCCCCCAGCGGCGCCGGATCGCCCCGACCAGGAAGCCGCGGTGGAAGATCTCCTCCGCCAGTGGGGCCATGAGCAGCACGGCGACGCCGGTCAGCACGGCGGCGAGCACGGTGAACGATTCCTCGCCGTCGATGGCGGAGACGGGCTCGAGCCACTCGATCTCCAGCGCTTCGACGATGGCCTGGTAGGCGACGATCGCGATCCAGGCGGCGACGAGGGCCGTCAGGCCCCAGCCGAGCGCCCGCCACGTTGGGGCGCGCAGGCCCAGCAGCCGCGCGAAGCCGCGCCCCCGCAGGACCAGCGCCGGCACCAGGATCAGCGCCAGCACATCGACGACGAGCACGATGATCGCCGTCGCGACGAACTCGGCGTTCTCGCTGGGGTCGTCGTCGATGGCGGCGAAGATCGCCAGGCCGACCAGGAAGGTGAGGAAGAAGACGGCGGCGGCCAGGCCCAGGCCGCGGACGATGTCGCCGGGGACGAAGCCCTCGCCCACGCCCGGCGGCGGCGGCGCGGGCCGCCGCGTCCAGGCACCGGGCAGGCGCAAGCCGTCGCCCGGCGAAGCGCCGTAGTTCTGCGGGTGAGGCGGCATGGGGGGGCCGTCGGGCATCGCCGGGCGAGCGTACCAGCGGGCCGCTAGAGATCGACGCCGCGCGCCGCCAGCGACTCCCGCACGATGTCGATGTCCTTGTCGCCGCGGCCGGAGAGGCCGAGCAGGATGATGTCGTCGGGGAAGACGGTCTGGACGATGCGGCGCAGCGCGCCGACGGCGTGGCTGGGCTCGAGGGCGGGCACGATGCCCTCCGTCTCGCAGAGCAGGCGGAAGCCGTCCAGCGCCTCGTCGTCGTCGACGGAGATGTACTCCGCCCGCTCGTCGAGCTTGAGCCAGGCGTGCTCGGGCCCGACGCCGGGGTAGTCGAGCCCCGCGCTGATGCTGTGCGCCTCCTGGATCTGGCCCTCGTCGTCCTGGAGCAGGTAGGTGCGGGTGCCGTGCAGCACGCCGGGCCGGCCCAGGGTGAGCGTCGCGGCGTGGCGGGCGTCGAGCCCCTCGCCGGCCGCCTCGACGCCGATCAGCCGCACCGGGTCGTCGAGGAAGGCGTGGAAGAGCCCGATGGCGTTGCTGCCCCCGCCGACGCAGGCCACGGCGACGTCAGGCAGGCGGCCGATCTGCCGAAGGCATTGCTTGCGCGCCTCGCGGCCGATCACGGTCTGCAGGTCGCGCACGATCGTCGGGTAGGGGTGCGGCCCGATGACGCTGCCGATCACGTAGTGGGTGTCGCGCACGTTGGTCACCCAGTCGCGGATGGTCTCGTTGATGGCGTCCTTGAGCGTGCGCGAGCCGGAATCGACGGGGCGCACCTCGGCGCCCAGCAGGCGCATGCGGAAGACGTTGAGCGACTGCCGCCGCACGTCCTCGGCGCCCATGTAGACGATGCACTCCAGGCCGAAGCGGGCGCAGGCCGTGGCCGTCGCGACCCCGTGCTGCCCGGCCCCCGTCTCGGCGATGATGCGCCGCTTGCCCATCTTGCGCGCCAGCAGCACCTGGCCGATGGCGTTGTTGATCTTATGCGCGCCGGTGTGCAGCAGGTCCTCCCGCTTGATGACGATGCGGTGCCCGCCCAGGGCGTCGCTGAGCCGGGGCGCCTCGCTCAGGGGGGTGGGCCGGCCGACGTAGTCGCGCAGCAGCCTGTCGAGCTCGTCCTGGAAGTCCTCGTCCGTCTGGGCGGCGGTCCAGGCCTCCTCCAGCTCGGCGCAGGCGGGCATCAGCGTCTCGGGGATGTACTGCCCGCCGAACTCGCCGAAGCGGCCGGCGGCCGGGGGCGCGTCGGTGGTCATAGTTCCTCTTCCACCGGCTCGGGGTACGCCTCGTCGGCGTCACGCACGTTCTGGATGAAGGAGCGCACGAGGTCGGGCGACTTGACGCCCGGCCGCAGCCGGCCGACGTCCGACCGCCGCTCGACGCCGGAGGAGACGTCGACGGCCCAGGGGTGCACGCGATCGATGGCGGCGGCGACGTTGTCCGGCGTCAGGCCGCCGCTCAGCATAATCGGTCGGATGCGCGCGATCGCGGCGGCGATCGCCCAGTCGAACGTGCGGCCGCTGCCGCCGCCCCGGGCCGACTGGGTGTCGAGCGCGGCGACGCTTGGCGGCCCCTGGGCGATCCGCGCGAGCAGCGTATCGGCGTTCGTCTCGGCGCCGACGTGGTGCACGCGGATCACGGGCCGGGTCAGCCGCGCGATCAACTCCGGGTGCTCGCCGCCGCTGAGCTGGATGAGGTCGAGGTCGGCCTCGGCGGCGATGCGCACGATCTCGTCGGCCGGCTGGCCGGCGAAGACGCCGACCAGCAGCGGCCGCCCGAGCTCGTCGACGGCGTTATCGAAGTGGGCGGGGTCGGCCCGGAACAGCTCGATGCGGGGGCCGATGGCGGCGCGGATCGCCCGCGCCCGGGCGAGCGAGGCGCGGCGGGGGCTCTTGGCGAAGATCACGCCCAGCAGGTCGGCCCCGGCGTCGCGCGCGGCGCGGGCGTCCTGGGGGTTGCGCAGGCCGCAGATCTTGACGCGCGTCATGCCGCGCCTCCCGACCCCGGCCCGTCCGGGAACAGACCGGCGATCGCGCCGGCGATGTCGCCGCCGCGGGTGAGGCCCTCGCCGATGAGCACCGCGTCGACGCCGCAGGCGCGCATGCGGGCCAGGTCGGCGGGGGTGCGCACGCCGCTCGCGGCGACGAGCGGGATGCCCGCCGGGACCAGCGAGCGCAGCCGCTCCGTCGTGCCCAGGTCCTCCTCGAAGGTGTGCAGGTCGCGGTTGTTGATCCCGATCGCGCCGCCCGCCTCCGCCAGCCCGGCCTCCAGCGCGAGGCCGAGCTCCACCTCGTCGGTGACCTCGGCGAAGGCGGCCATGCCGAGTCCGCGGCCGGCGGCGATCAGTTCCCGGATCGCGGCCGCGTCGGGCACGGTCTTGACGATGATGAGGAAGGCGTCGGCCCCCAGCGCGCGCGATTCGAGCACCTGGTAGGGGTCGACGATGAACTCCTTGCGCAGCAGGGGCGGGCAGGGCGCGGCGTCGGCGGCGAGGGCCGCCGCGACCTCCGACAACTCGGCATCGCCGGCGAAGAAGGCAGGCGCGGTCAGCACGGAGATCGAGGCCGCGCCGCCGTCGCGGAAGGCGCGGGCGGCGGCCACATGGTCGAGGTCGCGGGCGAACGGCCCCTTCGAGGGCGAGCCCTTCTTGACCTCCGCGACCAAGCCCAGCCCCGGCCGGCGCAGGGCGGCGACGAAGTCGCGCGGGGCGGGACGCGCGGCGGCGAGGTCGCGCAGGACGGGCTCGGGCCGGGCCGCGCGCCGGCGGGCCAGGTCGTCGCGCGTCTCCGCGACGATGCGCCCGAGCACGCTGCCCTCCTGGCGCGGCGGAGCGGCTGCGTCAGGCACTGGTCTCGCTCATGCGCTGCGTCGTCTCGACGAACAACTCCAGCTTGCGCAGGGCGCGGCCGTCGTCGATGGCCTCGGCGGCGCGGCTGACCCCCTCGGCCAGGCTGGGGACCTCGTCGGCGGCGAGCAGCGCGGTCGCTGCGGTCATCGTGACGAAGCCGGTCAGGGGGCCGCTCGTGCCGCCCAGCACCTCGCGCATGGCGGCGGCGTTGTCGGCCGCGTCGCCGCCGGTCACGGCGGCCAGCGACACGGGCCGGATGTGGAAGTCGGCCGGTGTGACCTCGTACTGCTCGACGCGGCCGGCGCGCAACTCCCAGACCGTCGTCGGGCCGCTGGGCGAGACCTCGTCGATGCCCTCCTGCCCGTGCACGACCAGCGCGTGGGGGCTGCCCAGGCGGCCCAGCACCTGCGCGTACTGTTCGCCGATCGCCGGCGTCGCGACGCCGACGGCCATCTGCGTCGTGCCGGCGGGGTTGGTCAGCGGGCCGAGGATGTTGAAGACGGTGCGGAAGCCCAGCTCGCGCCGCACGGGCCCGACGAAGCGCATGGCCGGGTGGTAGGACTGCGCGAAGAGGAAGCCCACGCCGGTCTCGCGGATGCAGGCGGCCATGGCGGCCGGCGGCAGGTCGATCACGGCGCCCAGCGCCTCCAGCACGTCGGCGCTGCCGCAGCGCGACGACATCGCGCGGTTGCCGTGCTTGGCGACGGTCACGCCGCAGCCGGCGACCACGAAGGCTCCGGCCGTGCTGACGTTGAACGTGTCGGGCGCGTCGCCGCCGGTGCCGACCACGTCGACGATGCGCTGCACGCCCGGCACGACGATGCGCAGCGACTTCTCGCGCATCACGCGGGCGAAGCCCACGATCTCGTCGATCGTCTCGCCCTTGGCGCGCAGGGCGGTGAGCAGCGCCGCGATCTGCGTCGGCGGGATGCTCGCGCCCGACATGATCTCGTCGAGCACGGTCGAGGCCTCGGCCTCCGAGAGGTCGCGCCCCTCCTCGATCAGCGCGGCCAGCGCGTCGGAGACGGCGGTCATGCCGGCGCTCCCTCCGGCTGCGACGACTGCTCCATCGACAGGAAGTTGCGCAGCAGGTCGTGGCCGACGGTGGTCATGATCGACTCGGGGTGGAACTGCACGCCCTCCAGGGCGTAGTCGCGGTGGCGGACGCCCATCAGGACGCCGGTGTCGGCCCAACTGGTCGCGATCAGCTCGGGCGGCAGCGTGGCCGGGTCGATGGCGAGGCTGTGGTAGCGGATGGCCTCGAAGGCGCCGTCGAGGCCGGCGTAGACGCCGCGGCCGTCGTGCGAGATGAGGCTCGACTTGCCGTGCATGATCTCGCCCGCGCCGACGACGTCGGCGCCGAAGGCCGCGCCGATGCACTGGTGGCCCAGGCAGACGCCCAGGATGGGGACCTGCCCGGCGAAGCGGCGGATCAACTCGATGCTGACGCCGGCGTCCTCGGGGCGCTTGGGGCCGGGCGAGATGACGATCCGCTCGGGCCGCAGCGCGGCGATCTCGTCCAGCGTGACCTCGTCGTTGCGGGCGACGGTGACCTCGGCCCCCAGCTCGGAGAGGTACTGGTAGAGGTTGTAGGTGAAGGAGTCGTAGTTATCGAGCAGGAAGAGGCTCATCGGGAGGTCCTTCGCGCCCATCGCACGACGGCGTTCCGCCGTACCATATCGCTCAGTAGCCGCGGCTGCCCGCGGGGCGTTCGCGGGAACGGGCTTCGGCCAGGTCGAGGGCCGTGAACATGCCCATCGCCTTGTTGACGGTCTCCTGGAACTCGGCGTCGGGCGTGCTGTCGTAGACGATGCCGCCGCCGGCCTGCACCGAGGCCAGGCCGTCCTGCATGACGATGGTGCGGATGGTGATGGCGGTCTCCATGTTGCCGCCGAAGCCGAAGTAGCCCAGCGCCCCGGCGTAGGGGCCGCGCTGGTCCTCCTCGAGTTCGGCGATGATCTCCATGGCGCGGATCTTGGGCGCGCCCGAGACGGTGCCGGCCGGGAAGGTGGCGCGCAGCGCGTCGAAGGCGTCCATCTCGGGGCGCAGGCGGCCCTCGACCTGGGAGACCAGGTGCATGACGTGGCTGTAGCGCTCGACGTCCATCTGCCGGGTGACGCGGACGCTGCCGGGCTCGCTGACGCGGCCGATGTCGTTGCGGCCCAGGTCGAGCAGCATGACGTGCTCGGCCAGTTCCTTGGCGTCGCTGCGCAGCTCCTGCTCCAGCGCCTGGTCCTCCTCCTCGGTCGCGCCGCGGCGGCGCGTGCCGGCGATGGGGTTGGTCGCCACCTTGCCGTCCTCGACGACCACCAGCAGCTCCGGCGAGGTGCCGACGATCTGGTGGTCGCCCAGCTCCAGGTAATAGGTGTAGGGCGACGGGTTCACCGTGCGCAGCGTGCGGTAGACGTTGAAGGGGTGCACGAAGGTCTCGCGCGAGAAGCGCTGCGAGTAGACGCACTGGATGATGTCGCCGGCGACGATGTAGTCGATGATGCGCTTGATGTCGGAGACGTAGGCCTCGCGCTGCATGTTCGAGCGCAGGGGGGCGCCGCCCGCGGGCGGCTCGACGCGGTCGGCGGGGACGGGCGGCGCGCCGGCGGCCAGCCGGTCGACGATCTCGTCGATGCGGCGGGCGGCGGCGCGGTAGTCCCTCTCCACGTCGCCGTCGAGGCGGACGTGCCCCACGACCTTGATCAGGTGTTTGTAGTGGTCGAAGACGAGCAGCGTGTCGACGAACTGGAAGAGCACCTCGGGCAGGCCGTGGGGGTCGCGGCGGGCCAGCGGCAGCCGCTCGAAGTGCCGCACGGCCTCGTAGCCCACGTAGCCCACGGCGCCGCCGTGGAAGGGCGGCAGGTTGGGATTGGGGATCAACCGGAAGCGCTCCAGCTCCCGCTGCACCTCGTCGAGCGGGTCGAAGCCGGGCGGGGCCTCGCCGGCGATGGGCGATCGGTAGACGCGGTAGGGCTCGGTGCCGATGAACGAGTAGCGGGCCGGCCGGTCGGCCCCTTCGACCGACTCCAGCAGGAACGAGTAGTCGCCGCGCTTGACCTTGAGGAAGGCGGAGACGGGCGTCTCGAGGTCGGCCAGGACCTCGCGGTAGATGGGGACGAGGCTGCCGCGTCCCGACGCGGCCATGCGGCGGACCTCCTCCAGCGAGGGATAGTGCATCGTCGCGCTCCTTCTTCTCTCCGTATCTCTCCGCGCGCCGCGCCTTCTGCGCGGAACGCAAAAACTCCGCCCCCAAGGGGCGGAGTTCTCCGCGGTACCACCCTTGTTCCCGTCGGCGCCGGCGCGGGATGCGGCGGCGAGTCGGGGCACTCATTTCGCCTGACGGCGGCGCTTCCAGCGGCCCTGCGCTCAGGCGCGGGCGGGGAGCGTCGCGATCGGCTCGGCTTCGATAACGGGGCCTCTCCGGCGACGCCTACTCACGCCCCCGGGGGAGCGGTTTTCGGGCCGCGACTCACGGGGCCATTCATCGGTCGCGCGACCGCCGGCCTCGCAGCCCGCCCCCGCGCTGTGGCGCGAGAGCCCGAGCCGGCTCTCTGTGGGTCCGCTTGACCGGGTACTCGTCCCGCTCAGCGTCGATATTCAGTTGTGCGTTGAGTCTGGAGGACGGTCCGACGGGTTGTCAATGTGTGTCGAGGGGCGCCGGGCGTCAGAGGCATGGCGGGACGCCGCCGGGGCGGGCGGCTGGGCTATCGCCGGATCCTAGCCGTCCACCGTTCGCAGCGCCTTGTCGATCTGATCTCGGGGAAGGCCTGCTTGAATGACCAGGTGATCTCGCACCGCCGCTGCGGTGATCTGATCTCCGTCGTCCACCCTGAGCACGTAGTACCGCCGGGCAGCGGTCCGATCACGGCGCCGGTAGGTGATCGGCCCGAACGGGCGCTGGGACGCCTCGAAACCAAGCGTTTCGAGCAGCGCGAGCACTTGGGCAGCAGACAGCACATTAGGCATGCGCGGACGCCAGCATCTCGGTGGGCCGCCAATCCTTCATGCTGGGATCGTCCGGAGCCGCGTCGCCGGCGATATGCCCCGCAGCCGCCGCAAGAGTGCTGAGCGGGGGGAGAGGAGCCAGGGTCAAACCCCGGTCATCAATGCGTGTGGCCTCGACGAGCGCGCCGCGCTCCCTCATATAGGCATGGACATCCTCGTCGTCCTCACGAAGCGCAACAAGCAGCGAGAACAGGCAGGAGCCGATCCGCTCGCTGACCACATCCTCGCCACCACGCCCACTGACGAGAATCGGCAGATCACGGCATGTTGCGAAGAACGGGCCAGTGCTCTCATCCTCTGGTCGATAGACTGTGTACCGGACGAACAGATCAATCGAATCGTCGCTCATCGCCGCACACTCCTCTCAGGCGTCGCGGGGCCGGTTGGTCCGACCTTCACGCTACATCGCTGCGCATCATCTTAGCCCACCACCAGCCGCGTCCACATACGCCCCTCTACTCTGCCAGCGCCCGGCTGAGCCCCCATGGGCGAAACTGAGACACGCTCGCCGTCCTACGAGTGTCGTGCGCGGCACGGTGGGCGTGGCCGGCGATCAGAGGCGTGGCGGGACGCGGCCGGGGCGGGTGCGCTCGCGATCGATGACGGCCAGCAGTTCGTCGGCGGCAGCGGCGAGGCCGCCCTCGCGGTTGACGATGACGTGGTCGAAGCGGTCGGCCTCGGCCATCTCCTCCCGCGCGACGGCGAGGCGGCGGCGCATGGCGGCCTCATCGTCGCCGCCGCGGGCGCGCATGCGGCGCTCGAGGTCGTCGACGCCGGGCACGGTGAGGAAGACGAGCAGCGCCTGCGGGATCTTGGCGCGCAGCGTGCGCGCGCCCTGGACGTCGGTGCGCAGCACGACCGTCTTGCCCTCGCCGAGCAACTGCTCGACCTGGTCGCGAGGCACGCCGCTGTAGTGGCCGTAGACCTCGGCGTGCTCCAGCAGCCCGCCGCGGGCGAGCAGGTCGTCGAACTCCGCAACGCTGAGGAAGAGATGGTGCACGCCGTCAACCTCGCCGGGGCGCGGGGAGCGGGTCTTGGCCGTCACGACGCGCGCGAGGCGGTCGTCGCGGGCCAGGGCGGCGGCCAGCACGCTGTCCTTGCCGACCCCGGAGGGGCCGGAGAGCACGACGACCAGGCTGTGGCTGGTGGGCTCCGTCATCGGTCGGCTGGGGACGGGCCGCGATCGGCGACGACGCGGCGGGCGATCGTCTCGGGCGCGATCGCCGCCAGGACCACGTGGCCGCTGTCCATGACCAGCACCGCCTTGGTCTTGCGGCCGTTGGTCATGTCGATGATCGTGCGGGCCGCCTTGCCCTCCTGCACGAGGCGCTTGCTGGGTGCCGCGCCGGGCGACACGATCGCCACCACGCGGTTGATCGCGAGCACGTTGCCGAAGCCGATGTGCAGGAGTTCCGTGGTCATCGCGCCGCTCAGGTTAGCGCCCGCGGCCCGGCCAGTTGCGCGAGGTGCTCCCAGAACGCGGGGTAGGACACCGCGACCGACTCCGCCCCGTCGAGCCGGCTGACGGCCTCGCCGGCCGGCCCGGCGGCCAGGGCGGCGACGGCCGCGGCCATCGCCAGCCGGTGGTCGCCGCCGGCGTCGGCGGCGCCGCCGCGCAGGCGAGCGCCGCCGTGGATGCGCAGCCCGTCGGGCCGCTCGTCGGCGTCGGCGCCGAAGCCGCGCAGCAGGCCGGCCGTCGCCGCGATGCGGTCGGACTCCTTGACCCGCAGCTCGCCCGCGCCACGGATCTCGGTGGGGCCGTCGGCCACGGCGGCGGCGACGGCCAGCACCGGCAACTCGTCGATGGCGCGCGGCACGACGTCGCCCTCGATCGTCGCCCCGCGCAGGGGACCGCCGCGCACCCGCAGGTCGGCGACCGGCTCGCCGCCGGCGCGGCGGGGATTCGACTCGTCGATCCGGGCGCCCATCGCGCGCAGCACATCGAACGCGCCGGTACGGGTCGGGTTGACGCCGACGCCGGGCAGCGTGACGTCGGAGCCCGGCGTGATCGCGGCGGCGACGAGCCAGAAGGCGGCGGCGCTGGGGTCGCCGGGCACGTCGATGTCGACGGGGTGGAGCGGGGCGGCGGGGTCGAGGCGGACGCGGGGGCCGTCGCTCTCGATGGCGGCGCCCATCGCGCCGAGCATGATCTCCGTGTGGTCGCGCGTGGGGGCGATCTCCTCGACGGCGCTGGGCGCGTCGGCCGCCAGGGCGGCCAGCAGGATGGCGCTCTTGACCTGGGCGCTGGGCACCGTCATGCGGCCGCGGAAGGGGCGCAGCACCCCGCCGCCGACCGTGATCGGCGCACGCATGTCGGGGCCGTCGCCGGCGACGGCGGCGCCCATCCCGGCCAGCGGACGCAGCACGCGCGCCATCGGCCGGCGGCGCAGCGAGGCGTCGCCGTCGAGCGTGGAGCGGCCGTCGAGGCCGGCCAGCAGCCCCGCCAGCAGCCGCATCGAGGTGCCGCTGTTGCCGCAGTCGAGCACGGCATCCACCGGGCGCAGGGCGGCGCGGCCGGGGCTCGATACGAGCAGGCCGTCGTCGTCTTCGTCGCTGATGCGCGCGCCCAGCTGCTCGAGGATGGCGCGCGTGCGGCGGCAGTCGTCGGCGTCCAGGAAGCCGCGCACGCGGGCCTGGCCGTCGGCCAGGGCGTTGCAGATCAGCGCGCGGTGCGAGATCGACTTGTCGCCGGGGACCTGGACCGCGCCGCGCAGGGGCCCGGTGGCGCGCAGCCGTTGCCTCACGACGCCCCCCTCGCGCGCGACCGCGGCCGCCGTCGCGCCGCTAGCGCCGGCGGCGCGACTTCTCGATCGTCTCGTCGGAGTGCTTCATCATCTCGCGCATCTTGTCGTACAGCTTCGGGCTCAGCATCAGCCCGCCGATGACCGCGCCCTTGTCGGGCATCTCGGGCACGGGCGGCACATCGTCGAGGTCGTCGCCCTGCAGGAAGCGGAAGCGCTGCAGGTTCGAGTCGAAGAAGGCGTTGAAGATCGTCTCCTCGTCCTCGTCGAGCAGGTCGCGGTAGCGGTTGAGCTCCAGGATGTAGCGGTCGAGCCAGTACTGGATGCGCTCCTTGTTGGTCAGCGCGATCTCGGCCGACATCTGCGGGTCGCCGTCGACCAGGCGGGTGAGGTCGCGGTAGGCGGGGCCTGCCATCTTGCCGAAGTCGGCCCAGCTCTCGGTGCCGCGCAGCATCGTGAAGAGCGCGTTCGAGGCCAGGATCGGCATGTGGCTGACGGCGCCGACGAGGTCGTCGTGCTCGTCCGCGGCCATGAAGCGCGCCGTCGCGCCGATCGTTTCGACCATGCCCAGGACGGACCGGACGGCCGTCTCGGAGGCAGTGGTGGTGGGCACGACGGCGTAGGGGGCGCCCTTGAAGAGCCCGGCCTCCGCGTTCTCGATGCCCTGGTCGGTCTTGCCCGCCATCGGGTGCCCGCCGACGAAGGAGCAGTAGCGGGGCAGGAACTCGTCGGCCCACTGCAGGACGAGCCGCTTGCTGGAGGCGACGTCGGTCACGGCCGCGCCCTCGCTGAGGTGGGAGCCCATCTCTTTGAAGACGTCGATGATCTGCACCGGCGGCACGGCGACGATGACGAGGCCCGCGCCGTCGACCGCCTTGGCGACGTTGCCCTCGACATCGTCCACGGCGCCGCGCTTCTTGGCCTCGCGGCGCACGCGGCCGGAGTAGTCGTAGCCGACCAGTTCGACGTCCTTGTGCCCCGCCGCCTTGATGGCCAAGCCCAGCGACCCGCCGATCAGTCCCAGCCCGATGATCGTAATTCGTGACATGTGGCTCTCCCAGGGCTGATTCTACCAAGCGCCGGCGCGCCGCCCGCTAGGGTCGATGGTAGAGTCCGGCGCGGCGTGGTGGGGCGACGGGCGCAGGAGCGCGCATGCGTCTCTCGCGGGATCACCGCCTGCCACGCATTCCGCGACGCGTCCAGGCGCTGGCGGCGGCGGCCGCGCTGGCGGCGGCGGCGCTGGCGCTGGGCGTGATCGCGCCGCCGGCCTCCTCGGGGTCGGGCGACGCCCGCTTCGTCGGCGGCCCCCACTTGCTCGTCTCGATCTACGCCGACGCCGAGAGCACGCTCTGGCTCGTCGACCCGGCCGACCCGTCGCGGCGGCAGGCGCTGTTCCCGCTGGCGCACGCGCCGGGCTGGGCGGTGGAGGGGACCGTCTCGCCGGCGGGCGGGAGCCTGGCGCTGCTGGTCGTGCCGCGCGGCGCGCGCGACCCCGCCACCGACGCGCTGCTCCTGCTCAGCGACGGCGGGCCGCCGCGGGTGGTCGCGCGAGGGCTCGACCTGCGAGGCGGGCTGGCGTGGTCGTCGGACGGGGCGGAGTTGTTCGCGCGGCGGGCGCTGCCGGCCGCCGACGGGTCGCGGCGCTACCAGTTGGTCGCGTTCGACCTCGGGGGCGGCGCGTCCAGTGAGCGGACGCTGCTGGAGCGCGACGACGTGGGCGGACTCTACCCCGTGGGCCGCGCCGGCGACAGACCGGCTTACGCCGTCGCCGTGGGGGCGGGCGGCAGCGCGCTGATCGCGATCGACGGGGACGGCGCGACCTCCCTGCGGCCGCTGTCGCCGGGCGTGACGCGGGAGTGGTCGCTCTCGCCCGGGGGAACCCGGCTGGCCTACACCGAGCAGCGGGGGACGTCGCTGCGGGTCATGCTGATCGACCTCGCGTCGGAGTTGCGCACGGCAGAGGCGACCGGGAGCATCTCGACGGGCGGCTCGGCCTCGCCCGTCTGGCATCCCGACGGGACGCTGCACGCGGGCCACTTCGGCGACGGCGACGGCGAGATCCACACGGCGGGGGCGGGCGGGCCGGGCGCCGCGACGGGCTTCGAGCTGCCCCTGGGCTGGTCGCCCAACGGGGCCTACCTGGCGCTGCGCACCTTCGCCGGCGCCGGCCCCGGCGACCCCGGCCCGCAGGGCCTCGCCGTGCTGGGGCCCGACGGCACGTCGCGGGCGCTGACGGACGAGGGGCTGGCGATCCTGGGCTGGTGGCATGGCGCCGATTGAGACGCGACGCCGACGTGCGGGCATCGCGGCGCTACTGTGCGCGATCGTCGCGGCGGTGACGGCGGGGCTGATCGCCGCGCCCGGGCCCGGTCCGGCGCACGCGCAGACCTCGGCGGGGCGCGGCATCGTCTGCTCCGACTTCGGCGGCGGCCCGCCCTACCGCTTCCAGGCCTACGAGGCCACGCGCGACCGCGCCCCCTACCTCAGCGCGCAGCGGCTGGCGGCGGTCGACGCGCTGCTGCCCTCGGAGCCCGATTTCGCCCTGCCTGAGATGGAGGCGGGCCCCGCCGACCGGCGCAGCGTCCAGGACGACTCGCTTATCCCAGACGTCCTGCTGCACGCCATCGGCTGGGTGGAGAGCACCCTCAACCAGACCGCGATCCACGTGCCCTACGAGAGCGTCGGGCCGGTGCTGATCTCGCCCGACTGCGCCTACGGCGTGATGCAGGTGGCGTCGGCGTTCAGCAATCGCGGCGACGTGCCCAGCCCGACCGAGGCCCTGACCGGGACACACTACGCCTACAACATCGCGGCGGGCGCGCGCATCCTCGTCGCGAAGTGGAACGAGGACGTGATCCCCGTCGTGGGACTGGGGGAGCGGGAGTTCATCGAGGCGTGGTACTACGCCCTGTGGGCCTACAACGGCTGGGCGACCTCGAACCACCCGGCCGGGCCGGAGGTCGACCCGTTCCGCTCGCTGCCCTACGACTGCGACGGCCCCTACAACGGCTACACCTACCAGGAGTTGGTGATCGGCTGCCTGATCAACCCGCCGGCGCCCGACGGGCGCCCGCTGTGGCCGTCGGTCTCCGTCGAGCACCCCGACCTCGCGGCGCTGGCGCAGCCCGGCGGCCCCCTCGACCCCGAGCACTTCTTCACGGGCTGGCGGCGGCTGCTGGCCGGGCCGTTCGCCGCGCCGGACCACGGGCGGCCGTTCGACGCGATGAACGCGCCCCTGCCGGCGGGCGCGCAGCCCTACCGGCCGGCGCCGCTCGGCGAGCCCGAGGCCGCCGCGGCCCGCCGCGCGATCTTCGGCGACCCGCGCCCCGAGGTCGACGGGGGGCCGCTGGAACTGGGCCCCGACGGGGAGGTCGTGCGGCCGCTGGCGTTCACGATCCGCAACGCCGGCAGCGGCCTGCTCGTCTACCGGGTCGTCCCGGAGGTCGCCTGGCTGCGCGTCTCGCTCGACGCGGGCGTGGCCGTGTGGTCGCCGCCCGGCCGCGCGCGGGACGACGTAACCGTCCACGTCGAGATCGAGGCGGGCGGGCTGCCCGCGGGGGTGTACGAAGGGTCTATCCTGGTGGAGGCATTGCTGCCGGGGGGCGGCGTCGAAACGACGCGCGTGGCCGTCGTGCTGGAAAAGCAGGGCGTGCCGCAGTACGAAGCGGGCCGACCGCGGAGCTGACGCTCCGGCGCGGCGGGGGAGCGGAGGACGACGATGCTCGACCGGCTGACGCGGGCGATGCGGCGCAACCACGGCCTGGAGCACGCGACGGTGGCCGTGCTGCGCAGCCGCCGCGGGGCCGACCTGCAGATCGACGCGCGGGCGGCGACGGACGGCTTCTACGTCTACGCCGACGTCGGCGAGGACGAGTTGCTCTCGGCGGCCGACGAGGCGCTGACGCGGCTGCAGCGCGGCGAGTGGTCGCTGGCCGTGTCGCCCAACTGCACGACCAACTTGGCCGCCGGCGGCGTCCTGGCGGGGCTCTCGACCCTGGCGCTGGCGCGGCACACGGCGGGCTGGCGCGGGCTGGTCGAGACGATCGCGCTCATCCTGCTCTCCACGGCGGCGGCGGGGCCGCTGGGTCGCTGGGCGCAGCAGCACCTGACGACGAGCCCCGATGTGTCGGAGACGCGCATCCTGCGCGTGCGGCCGGGCGGGCACGGCCGCGGCCGCTACCTGAAGGTGGAAACGTCGAGACGGGTGATGCGCCCGGTCGTCACGCCCAGCCGTCCGCCGGCCGAGGCGCCGGAGCGCCCGTAGCTCACCGGGCCCCCGTAGCTCAACTGGACAGAGCAGCGGCTTTCTAATCCGCAGGTTGCAGGTTCGAGTCCTGCCGGGGGCGCCAGGGATCGCATGGCGTGGCACGGTGCACATGCCGCGCATCTGATAGCGTGCGGCCATGGCGAAGACGATTCACGTGCGGAACGTCCCGGACGAAGTCCACCGCGAGGCCAAGGCGCGAGCGGCGCGCGAGGGCATCAGCCTGTCGGCCTACGTGCTGTGGGTTCTGAAGCGATCGCTGGAGGTGCCGCCGATCGACGAGGTACCGCCAGTCGAGGAGGTGCTGGCGCGGCGTCGACTCGCCCATGTCGTCGGCCGAGATGATCCGGGAGACCCGCGGGCCGCTGTCGCTGTGATCGTCGCCGACGCGCGGGTGGCGGTCATGGCCGGCGGCCCGACGTAACGCGCTGACGTTCGCGCTCGCGCTCAGGCCCGGCTCTCCGCGGCGGTCGGCAGTTCGCGCACGGCGGCGCCGATCTGCTGGTCGGCGGCGGCGAGGTCGAACTGGGTCTGGAGGTGCAGCCAGAACTGCGGATCGACGCCGAACCAGTGTCCGAAGCGCAGCGCGGTGTCGCCGGTGACGGGGCGCTTGCCGGCGACGATCTGGCCGATGCGGCGCGAGGGCACGCCGATCTGGCGAGCGAACGTCGCCTGGCTCACGCCCAACTCCGCCAGTTCGTCCTTGAGGATCACGCCCGGGTGGACGGCTCGCCTGAACACTTGCTCGACTCCTCCACCGCTAATGGTAGTCGACGATCTCGACATTCGACGGTCCTTGCTCGCCTGTCGGCCAGGTGAAGCAGATGCGCCACTGACGGTTGATGCGGATGGAGTACTGCCCCGCTCTCGCGCCTCTGAGCGCTTCGAGACGATTGCTCCGCAGCGCTCTCAGCGTGTCCAGCGATGTCGCCGCGTTCAGGATCGACAAGCGCCTCGCGGCCTGATCCTCGAACCCCTGAAACGCGGCGACGAACTCGCCGCTGGCGAACGCTTCCGTCCGTCTGTCCCGGTACCCCAGAATCACGTCCACGCCAGCGTAGCGATCACGTCCGCCCGACGCGGGGGGTTGCCCGACCCGCTACCCTGCGGGCGGACGCGACGAGGGAACGAGGCGACCCATGAACGGCGACGGCGTGCGCATCCAGGTGGAGTACTGCGTTACTTGAAACTATCTGCTCCGCACCACCTGGATGGTGAGTGAGATCCTGAACGACATCCAGACGGAGGTGGCGTCGCTGGAGTTGATCCCCAGCGACAGCGGGCGCTTCGAGTGGACCGTCGACGGGGAGCTGGTCTACAGCAAGGCGGCGACCGGCCGCTACCCGGAGTTGGAGGAGCTCAAGGAGGCGGTCTACGCGAAGCTGCCCGACGGGGCGCCCGCGTAGTCGTCCGGTCCAGGGACGCCGGGCGCGCGACCGGCGCATAGTCAGGCCCGGCGGCGCCCGCTACGGTGCGGACATGCCCTGCGACGTGCCCCGGTGATCGCCTCTCCGTCCGCCGCCCGCGACCACGCCGGCCCCATCATCGAGACCGAGGCGCTGCACAAGCGCTATCTGGGCGTGACGGCGCTCGACTCCCTGCGCCTGCGGGTCGAGCCGGGCGTCGTGGGGCTGGTGGGTCCGAACGGGGCCGGCAAGAGCACGCTGCTCAAGATCCTGCTGGGGCTGCTGCAACCGACGAGCGGCTCGGCGACGGTGCTGGGCTTCGACGTCGCGCGCCAGTCGATGCAGGTGCGGGAACTGGTGGGCTACTCGCCCGAGCACGACTGCATCCCCGGGGACATGTCGGCGGTGAATTTCGTCGTGCACATGGCGCGGATGAGCGGCATCCCCGCCAAGGCGGCGCGCGAACGGGCGGCCGAGGCGCTGCGCTACGTGGGCCTGTTCGAGGAGCGCTACCGCCACATGCAGGGCTATTCGACGGGCATGAAGCAGCGCGTCAAGCTGGCCCAGGCCATCGCCCACGACCCGCGCCTGCTCTTCCTCGACGAGCCGACCAACGGCCTCGACCCGGAGGGCCGCGACGAGATGCTGGCCCTGATCGAGCGGGTGGGGCGGGAGTTCGGCATGGCGATCGTGATGTCGTCGCACCTGCTGAGCGAGATCGAGCGGGTCTGCGACGGGCTGGTGCTGATCGAGCAGGGGCGGCTGGTGCGGGCGGGGCGGATCGCCGAGCTGACCGACGAGACGAGCGTGCTGGTGGTCGACCTGGAGGGCGACGCGGCGGCGCTGGCGGCGCAGTTGCGCGGGCTGGGGGTCGAGGCCGCGGCGGACGGG
The DNA here is from genome assembly GCA_965207695.1 of Dehalococcoidia bacterium. Classification (GTDB taxonomy): domain Bacteria; phylum Chloroflexota; class Dehalococcoidia; order Bin125; family Bin125; genus TK10-74A. The sequence continues at coordinate 26,988 of CBDBNA010000004.1, forward strand.
CGGCGGCTGGAGATCCTCGTGCAGCCCGAGGAGGCGCTGCCCGTGCGCGACGCCGTCGTGGCGGCCGTCGCCGACGCGGGGCTGCCGCTGCTGCGGCTCGAGCAGCGGCGCCGGCAGCTCGAGGAGCTCTTCGAGCCCGGGGCGCGGGAGCCGGTGGCATGACGACCGGCGTCACCCCCGGCGAGGCGCCCGACGGCCCCCGCGGCACGATCTACGACCTGCGCTACCGGCCCTACGAGGGGGAGCGGCTGGGGCGGCGCTTCGCGGTCTGGTCGCTGTACGTGCTGAGCCTGCGCCACGCCTTCGGACTGGGCCGGGGCGCGCTGCCCAAGACGCTGGCCTTCGGGCTGGTGGGGCTGGCGTTCATCCCGGCGATCATCCAGCTGGCGGTCGCGGCGCTCGCGCCGGGCGACTTCGAGATCGTCGACCCGGTGGGCTTCTACAGCTTCATCCAGATCATCATCATGCTCTTCGCCGCGGCGCTGGCCTCGGACCTGGTGGGCAACGACCGGCGCTTCGGCGTGCTGCCGCTGTACTACTCGCGGCCGCTGCGGCCCGACGACTACGGCCTGGCCAAGCTGGCGGCGCTGGCCAGCGCGATGCTGGCCGTGACCGTGCTGCCCCAGGTGGTGATGTTCGCGGGCAACTGGCTGGGCGCGGCCGACGCCTGGGACTGGGCCAGGGAGAACGCCGGCGAGTTCGGCCCCATCGTGGGCAGCGGGCTGATGATCTGCGTCACCTTCGCGGCCATCGGGCTGCTCACGGCGACCTACGCCGGGCGGCGCTCGCTGGCGATCGTGGGGGTGCTGGGCGTCTTCCTGGTGCCGTTCATCGTGGTCGAATCGATCATGAGCATCAGCGACGCCGACGCCGTGCGCTACGCCATCTTCTTCAGCCCCGCCCACGTCGTGCGGGCTTTCACGCTGGTGCTGTTCGACGCCGTCCCCGCCCTCGACAGCGGCTCCGACGACAACGTGATCGCGCAGGCCGACATGCCCGACGCCGTGCTGGTGATCGCCGCGCTGCTCTACGCGGGCGTGGGGATGGCGCTGGCGCTGTATCGATTCCGGAGCAGCGCATGACCGAGCAGGGCGCCCCCACACCGCGGGCCGATGGGGAGGCCGCCGTCAGCCTGGAGAACGTCTCCCGCTGGTACGGCGAGGTCGTGGCGGTGAACGACGTCTCCTTCCAGTTCCAGCCCGGCCTGACCGGGCTGCTGGGTCCGAACGGGGCCGGGAAGTCGACGATCCTGCACATGCTGGCGGGCTTCCTGCGCCCCTCGGCGGGCGAGGTGCGGGTGCTGGGCCGGCCGGCCTGGGGATCGCCGGAGTTGTTCCGGCGGGTGGGGCTGGTGCCCGAGAGCGAGTCGGTCTACCCGTTCCTGACGGCGCGGCAGTTCGCGCTCGCGAGCGCGCGGCTGCACGGCCTGCCCGACCCCGCGGCCGCGGCCGACGCGGCCATCACCCACGTCGAGTTGCGGGACAGTCAGTACCGCCAGATGCGCGGCTACTCGAAGGGGATGCGGCAGCGGGCGAAGATCGCCGCCAGCCTCGTGCACGATCCCGAGGTGCTGATCCTCGACGAGCCGTTCAACGGCACCGACCCCCGCCAGCGCCTGCAACTGATGGACCTGCTGCGCCGCATGGCCGCCGAGGGGCGCACGATCATCTTCTCGTCGCACATTCTGGAGGAGGTCGAGGACCTGGCCGACGAGGTGCTGGTCATCCTGGCGGGCCGGCTGGCGGCGTCGGGCGACTTCCGCGCGATCCGCCGCCTGATGACCGACCGCCCCCACACATTCAGCCTGCGGAGCACCGACAACCGGGGCCTGGCGTCGCGGCTGATCGCCCGCGAGGAGGTCACCGGCGTGACGCTCGACGGGGACCGCATCGAGGTGCAAAGCAGCGACTACGCGGCATTCACGGCGGGCATCGCCGGGCTGGTGCGGGACTCCGGCGCGACGCTGCTCGAACTTTCCCCCTCCGACGAGTCGCTGGAGAGCGTCTTCTCCTATCTGGTCAAGCAATGAGCGTGGTGAAGCGATGACCCGCGCGCTGATCGAACTCACGGCACGCCAACTGCTGGGGCGCCGGCGGGCGCTGATCATGCTGCTGCTGGCGCTGCTGCCGGTCCTGGTGGCGGCCATCTACCGGCTGAGCGACGGCGACCAGGACGCCGCCGAGTTCACGGCCGACATGCTCGACGTGATGGGGCTGGGGCTGGTCCTGCCGCTGACGGCGCTGATCTTCGGCACGGGCACGCTGGGCGCGGAGATCGAGGACGGCACGGCGGTCTACCTGCTGACCAAGCCCGTCGAGCGCTGGCGCATCGTGGTGGTGAAGATCGCGGTGGCGGCGGCGGCGACGATCCTGGTCACGCTGCCGCCGCTGGTACTGGCGTCGGTCATCGCGCTGGGCGGCGACGAGGCGGCGATCACGCCAGCGTTCGCCGTCGCGGTGGTCGTGGGCGCGATCACCTACTGCGCGCTGTTCGTGACGCTGAGCATCCGTACGGGGCGGGCGCTGCTCATCGGCCTGGGCTACGTGTTCATCTGGGAGGCCGTGCTGCCGCAGCTGTTCAGCGGCACGAAGTGGGTGTCGGTGCACCAGTACATGCTGGGCGTCGCCGACCTGATCAGCAGCGCCCCGCCCTGGGTGCTGACGCTCGACGCCGACCTCGACGGCGTGACGGCCGTGGTCCTGGCCGCCGTCGTGACGGGCGCCGCGACGTTCCTCGGCGTGCGGCTGCTGGAGCGCTTCGAGATCGGGCAGCGGCTCTAGACGGCGTCCGGCCTGCGCCCGGCACGAGCATCCGGGGGCATCAGACCCGGCGTATCGACGGGCATCGGGAGGTGGCGGCCGTGATCCGTGCTGGCGCGCTGCTCGCCGTCGGGGCGATCCTGCTCGCGGCCTGCGGGGGCGGCGATCCGACCCCCGCACCCCCGCCGCCGCCACCCGTCACCGAGGCCGAGGCCCCGGCCCCCGCGCCGGCGGAGGCGCAGCCCCAGCCGTCGGCCGCGGCGGAGCCGGTCCAGCCGGAGGCGAACGAACCGCCGGACCCCGAGGCCCCCGAACCCGATCCCGCCCCCGCGGCGAGCCCGCCCCCTCCACCGCCGCCGCCGGTCGTCGCGCCGGGGCCGGTGACGCTGCGGCCGGCGCTGGGCGGCGTCCGCTTCGACGCGCCGCTCGACCTGACCTGGCTGCCCGACGGCCGGGCGCTGGTGGCGGAGCAGTCGGGCCGGCTGCTCATCGTGGCGGCGGACGGATCGGCCGTCACGACCGCGATCGACCTGAGCGACCGCGTCCTCTCGGGCGGCGAGCGGGGGCTGCTGTCGATCACGCTCGACCCCGACTTCGCGGCCAGCGGGCACGCCTGGCTCTACTACACGCGCAAGCCCGACGGCGCGTCGCGGCTCTCGCGCGTGCGGCTGAGCGGCGACGCCGTCGATCCGGGCAGCGAGCTGGTCGTGCTGGAGACGCCGCAGCCCTACTCGAACCACAACGGCGGCACGGTGCGCTTCGGGCCCGACCGCCTGCTCTACCTGGGTCTGGGCGACGGCGGCGCCGCGGGCGACCCGCAGGGCCACGGCCAGAACCTGCACACGCTGCTGGGCGCCGTACTGCGCATCTCCGTCGCGGAGTCGTCGGCGGCGGAGCCGTACCGCATCCCGGCCGACAACCCGTTCGTCGGCGACCCCGACGCGCGCTGGGAGATCTACGCCTACGGGCTGCGCAATCCCTGGCGCATGGCCTTCGACCCGGCGACGGGGCTGCTCTGGACGGCCGACGTGGGGCAGGACCGTTGGGAGGAAGTCGACGTGATCGTCCACGGGGGCAACTACGGCTGGAAGGCCCGGGAGGGCTTCGATTGCTTCGCCTCGGCCGACTGCGCGATCGCCGGCGAGGTGCTGCCGGTCTGGGTCTACGGCCACGACCAGGGCTGCTCGGTCACCGGCGGCGTGGTGTACCGCGGCGACGTCATCCCCGGCCTGGCCGGGGCCTACGTCTTCGGCGACTACTGCAGCGGCACGATCTGGTGGCTGGACACGGCCGGCGGCGACGCCGTCCCCCTGCTGGCGACCGACCTGCGCATCACGTCCTTCGCCGCCGACGGCCGGGGCGGGCTGTTCGTGCTGGCGCCGGGACGGGCGATCCAGCAGATCGTGCCGCTGGAGTAGGGCGCGACAGGGGGGCGGGGGCGCCTACAGGCGGCGCGTCGCGACGAGCAGGTCGCGGCAGTTGCCCTCGGCGTCCATCACGTAGTCGGTCAGGACCGCCTCGCGCTGGAATCCCAGGCGCCGGAAGATCGAGATGGCGGCCTGCTGGTCGAAGGTCATCTGCGCCGTCAGCATGCGCAGGCCCAGGATGCCGGCGAGGCTGTGGATCTCCTCGGCCAGGATGCGTCCCAGGCCCTGGCCGCGTCCGCCCGCGCCGATGAGCAGGCGGATCTCGCCGATGTGCCGCGTCCACTGCGCGCGATGGTGATGCACGCTGCCGTCGCCGATGATCTGGTCGTTGCTGAACGCCAGGATCGTCGTCGTGGTGCCGTTGCGGATGTCCTGCAGCCAGCCGTCCACGACGGACGGCTCGGTGATATTGGTCTGCAGGAAGAGCAGGTCGTCGTTCGGCAGGTCGCGGGCGAAGGCGAGCACCGCCTCGCGATCGCCGTCGCTCATGAGCCGCAGTTCCACGCTCTGACCGTCGCGCAGGGTGGCCTGGCGCGGGTAGCGGCTGCGGATCTGCGCCATCTGCGCGTCCGTCGTGGCGGTGAGGTCGACCATGGGGCTCCTGCTTTCATCGCGTGCGCTGACGCGTCACCAGTATCCGATCCAATCGCCGATCGCGTAGAGCAGCACGCCGAGGAACGCCACGATCAACCCGCTCTGAAAGATCAGGAACAGGTCGACCCGGTCCGGCCGTCGCATGCGCCCTCCGGGCGCGGCACCGGGCGCGGAGTCGTCGCTCCCTCCCGGCCGCTGCGGGCAGTCTAGCGCGCCCGCGCCGTTGGCTGGACCGCCGGCCGGGCGGAAGCAGCGCCGATCGGCCCAGTGAATGCCGACCAGCCAGCAGAACGAGAGTAGCGCCGCGCCCACGACGTCGGTGGGCCAATGCGCCCCCAGCACGACCCGGCCTACGCCCGCCCCCGCCAGCCCCGCGACGGCCAACGCGCAGACGGCGATCCCGGCCGGCCGGCGCCGGTAGCGACTGCCCAGCAGGAGCAGCAGCAGCGCCCCGTAGATCACCAGAGCGCCGGTCGTGTGGCCGCTCGGGAAGGCGAAGCCGTAGCCCTCTCGGATGATCGTCAGCGTGGCCTCGGTGGGGCGCTCGCGGGCGATGAACTCCGTCATCAAGCGCTCCGGGATCCAGACCAGCAGCGCCCCCGCGAGGACCGCGGCCTCCCGACGCCGCCCCCAGCGCAGGCAGAGGAGGCCGACGGCCGCGGCCACGACGCTCACGATGAGCGGCCGCGAGAGGACCTCCGTCACGTCGATGAAGGGCGTCCAGCCGGGGCCGCCGATCTCCTGGATCGAGCGCGCCAGGTCGACCTCCCAGGCGGCGGGCGCTGCCGGGTCGATCGCCAGCGTGAGGGCGACGAGCCCCGCCAGCGCGGACAGGAAGAGCGCGGCGAGGCCGAGCCCGGAGGCCGGCGGCAGCCCGAGGCGGGTCGGGTCGGGCATCGATTGGATCATAGCGATCGGGGCTGCTGCCCCGGCCGCCGAGGCCGTAGGCTGGGGTCATGGCCTCCCCCCTCGACGAGTTGCTGTGCGCCCCCGACTGGGGCTGGGACGAGCCCGGCGGGCCGCCGCGCGCGCCCGGCGTCTACGCCTGGGCCGGCGACGTCGTGCCGTCCGGGCTGCCCGAAGAGGGGCTGTGGCAGCGCGACGGCTACTCGCTGCTCTATGTGGGCATCGCGCCGCGGGCCACGGGCGGGCCTGGCCGCGACCCGCTGCGCACCTCGCTGGCGCCCCGCATCGCCTACCACTTCGAGGGGAGCGCCGACGCCTCGGCGCTGCGGACGGCGCTGGGCGTCGTGCTGGCCAAGCCGCTGGGCCTGACGCTGTGGCGCCACGCCGACGGCCACCGCTACACCTGGGGCGAGGGCGAGGCGGCGCTATCGCGCTGGATGCAGGCGCACATGCGCGTGCGTTGGCTGCGCCACTCGCGGCCCTGGGAGGTCGCCGACATGGCCTTCCGCAACCTGACGCTGCCGCTCAACCTGCGCGCCCAGGAGCCGAGCCCGTTCCAGATCGAGCTGGGGCAGCGCAAGGCGATGATGCAAACGCTGGCGCTGCCCGAACTCGGCGCGCGCCCGGCGGCTGGGGACGACGGCCCGGCGCGCGTAGACTGACGCCGCGGCCCGCCCCCGGCGGCGCGGCGACGACGGATCGGGGAGCCGGTGGAAGAGATCCGCGACTACGTCCTCATCGTGGCGCTGATCCTGCTGGGGCTGCTCACGCTCGTGGCCCTGACGGCGTTCAGCCTGATCGCGTGGAAGCTGCTCAAGGGGGTGCGTTGGGCGCGCCGCCAGCACGATGACCGACTGTCGCCGCTAGTCGCGGCGGCGAACGAGCGCATCGCGGCGATCAACGAAGGGCTGGCGTCGGGCTCTGGCGTGGCGGAGTTAGCGCTGGCCGCCTATCGCTTCGCGCAGGGCAAGCGCAAGCGGCGCAAACGGACGCGGATGGAGCGCGCGCGGGCGGCGCTGTCGCGGGTGCGGACGCGCGCCCGACGCTGACGACCGCCCGGCGGCCCGTTGCCGCCCCCGCGCGACGGGACTAGCCTGCGCCTCGAGTATTGAGACTGGGAGCCACTGAGACCGGGAGCGAAGGAGACCGCCATGAAAGCCGCCCTGCTGCACGAGGCCGCGACGCCTCTCACCGTCGAGGAGATCGACATCATCGACCCGCGCCCGAACGAGGTGCGCGTGAACACCGCCGTCAGCGGCGTCTGTCACAGCGACCTGCACTTCGCCAGCGGCAGTTGGAACCCGCGCATGCTGGGTCGGGGGCCGTGGGTGCTGGGGCACGAGGCGGCGGGCACGGTCGAGGCCGTGGGCGACCAGGTGACCTACGTCCAGCCGGGCGACCACGTGATTATGTCGTTCAAGCCGTTCTGCGGGACGTGCAAGCACTGCACGTCGGGGCGGGCCAACCTCTGCGCCAGCCCGAGCGTCTACGGCCCCACGCGCGGGCGGCTGAGCTGGGACGGGAAGCCGGTGTCGATGATGTCGTCGGTGGGGTCGTTCGCGGAGCAGATGGTGACGGTCGAGAGCGGCGTGCTGAAGATCCCCGACGACATGCCCTGGGCCGAGGCGGCGCTGGTCGGCTGCGGCGTAATGACCGGGGTGGGCGCGGCGCTGTACACGGCCCAGGTGCCCGGCGGCGCGACGGTCGTCGTGATCGGCTGCGGCGGCGTGGGGCTGAACGTGATCCAGGGCTGCCGCATCGCCGGGGCGGCGCACATCATCGCCGTGGACATGCTCGACAGCAAGCTGGAGCTGGCCAAGTCGTTCGGCGCGACGGATGTGGTCAACGCCTCGCAGCGGGATCCGGTCGAGGCCGTCAAGGAGATGACCGGTGACACCGTCGAGTACGCCTTCGAGGTGATCGGCCGGGGCGACACGTCGCGGCAGGCCTTCGACATGGTGGAGGCCGGCGGCACGGCCGTGGTCGTGGGCATGGTCGCCGACGACATCACCGTGCCGGGGCCGGCCTTCCTGTCCGAGAAGCGGCTGATCGGCTGCATGTACGGCAGCACGCGCTTCCGCGAGCACATGCCCAAGCTGATGGAGTTGTACCGCCAGGGCCGGCTCGACCTCTCGGCGCTGGTCACCGAGCGCATGCCCCTGGAGGACGTGAACGTCGCCTTCGAGAAGATGAAGACGGGCGAAGTGGCGCGGTCGGTGCTGGAGATCGGCGTCTAGCTCGCGCCGCCCCACACCAGCGATGCCGGAGGCGACGGACTTCGAGCCGTACCTCGCGCCCTCGCGGGGCCCGCGGCTGGGCCGATGGGCCGACGCCGCGACGGCGCTGCGCGCCATCCCCGACGGGGCGCGCCTTCTCTTCCCCACGCTCAGCGGGGCGCCGATGGGGCTGCTCGCCGCCCTCGACGACGAGCGGGAGCGGTGGTCGTCGCTGGAGCTGGTGACGGGCACGCTGCGCGAGCCGCCGGCCCCGCTGGCGCACGCGGGCGCGCCCTTCCGCTTCGCGACCTGGCAGTACTCGCGGGCGCTGCGGGCGGCCGAGGAGGCCGGCGCGCTGCGCGTCATCCCGGCGCGGTACTCGCAGACGGCGGCGCTCTTCCAGCCCGGCGGCCCCGTGCCGGTCGACGCGGTGCTCGTTTCGGCCAGCCCGCCCGGCCCCGACGGACGGCTGAGCCTGGGCGTGGCCGTGGGCTCGGTGATCGACGCGCTGCGCAGCGCGCCGCTGGTCATCGCGCAGGTCAACCCGTCGATGCCCTACGTGCGCGGCGCGGGGGAACTGCCGCCCGACGCCTTCGACTTCCTGGTCGAGATGGAGAGCCCGCTGCCGGAACTGACGCGGGCCCCACCCGGCCCGGTCGAGGAGGCGATCGCGGAGCACGTGGTGGACCTCGTGCCCGACGAGGCGACGCTGCAGTTCGGCATCGGCGCGATCCCCGAGGCCGTGATGGCGCGGCTGACCGCCCGCCGCGACCTGGGCGTCCATTCGGGCCTGATCAGCGACGGCCTGATCGACCTGCAGGAGAGCGGCGCCCTGACCAACGCCCGCAAGTCGCAGGACGCGGGCCTGATGATCGGCGCGGTCTGCGGCGGCACGCGGCGGCTGTTCGACTGGCTGCACCGCAACCCGGCCGTGCGGCTCGCGCCCGCGCGCTACAGCCACGGCGTCGACGTCGTGAGCCGCAGCCATCGCTTCGTCGCGATCAACTCCGCGATCAGCTTCGCGCTCGACGGGTCGGTGAACGCCGAGACGGTGGGCGGCCGGCTGCTGAGCGGTCCCGGCGGGCAGCCCGACTACGCGGAGGCGGCAATGTCGGCGCGGGACGGCATCGGCATCGTCGCCATGCCCTCGACGGCGGCGCGGGGGACGGTCTCGCGCATCGTGCGTCGGCTGGGGCCCGAGGACGCGGTCACCGTCCCCCGCACCCTGGCCGACCGCGTGGTCACGGAGTACGGCGTCGCGGAGCTGCGCGGCCGCTCATTGGAGGAACGGGCGGCCGCCCTGCGGGCCGTCGCCCACCCCGACTTCCGCTCGGGGCTGTGAGGGGCGCCGATCCCCCCGGCATTGCGGTGAACCGCGCCCGTGATGGCGGTCGTCACTGCGCAGTCACCCCGATAACCGGAACCGTCACGCCGATCTCACGCCAACTCCCCTACGGTGGACGCAGGCGGGAACCTTCCCGCGACGGCGGTCGTTCCTGGAGACGACATGCCCGGACGCAGACGCCTCGCCGTCGTCGCCACGCCGCTGCTCGGCCTGCTCGCGGCCGTGGTGGCGGGCTGGAGCGCGGTCGCCGCACAGGAGGTGAGCGGCGACGCCGGCGCGGGTCCCCTGACGCTGGAGTCGGCGACGGTCACCACGATCACCGTCACCTGGGACGCCGTGCCCGGCGCCACGCGCTACGACGTGCGCTGGCGGGCCCCGGACGGGATCTTCGGGCCCGACCAGGCCACGACCGCCACGCGCTACGAGATCACGGGACTGTCGCCGGGCAGCCCGTACGTGGTGCGGGTGCACGCGATCGGCGCCAACGGCGCGAGGCTGCAGCCGTTCCGCGGCGACTTCCGCACGATCCTCACCGCGCCGGCCTCGCTCACCCTGACCACCAGCACCAGCACCTCGCTGACCGTGGCCTGGACGGCGCCGGCCGGCTGGACCCCGGCCGGCTACCGGCTGAACTGGCGGCCGGTGGGCCCCACGGCGTGGCAAGGCTCGGCGCAACTCGCGGCGGACTCCCGGACCCACACGATTACGGGGCTCGCGGACGGCACGCAGTACCTCGTCCGGCTGCTCGCGCTGAACGGACCCGGTACGGAGAGTCCGCCGCGGCGGGTCACCGTCGCCACGAAGAAGGCGGGCCCGACCGGCGCCAGGCCGCTGACGCTGGAGTCGGCGACCCTCACCACCCTCACCGTGACCTGGGATGCCGTGCCCGACGCCGCGCGCTACGACGTGCGATGGCGGGCGCCGGATGGGGTCTTCGGGCCCGACCAGGCGGCGACCGCCACGCGCTATGAGATCACCGGGCTGTCGCCGGGCCGCCCGTACGTGGTGCGGGTCCACCCGATCAGCGCCGGCGGCGCGACGCTGCGGCAGTTCCGCGGTGACTTCCGCACGATCCTGACCGCGCCGGCCACGCTCACCGTGAGCGCCGCCAGCGCCACCTCGCTGACGGTGAACTGGAGCAAACCCACCGGCTGGACGCCGGCCGGCTACCTGTTGAGCTGGCGGCCGGTGGGCCCCACGGCGTGGCAGGCCTCAACGCAACTCGCGGCCGGCGTCCGGAGCCACGCGATCACCGGCCTCACCGACGGCACGAAGTACCTGGTCCGGCTGACCGCGCTCAACCCGGCCGGCACGGAGAGTCCGCCGACGCGGGTCACCGCCACCGCGGCCGACGCGGCCGCCCCGCTGACCGTGACGCTGACCTCCTCCCGCGACATCTGCACGGCCAACACGCTGACCGATCTGACCTGGACGATCACGGGCGGCAAGGCGCCCTACCACCTGAGCATCGACGGGGAGGCGGTCGACCGGGCGGCCGAGTCGCACCGGATCAACTGCGGTCCGATCCCGGAGACGGCCGCGCCGGATCCCGCCTGGGAGCATCTGGTGGAGTACCGCCATGCGCGCGCCTTCACCGCCACCGTCACCGACGCCCGTGGCGTCAGCGCGACCGGCACGGATCTGGCGGAATTGAAGGAGCCCCTCCCGGCGCCGACGGGGATCGCAGCGTATCCACTGCACACCTCGATGGGGATGCAGTGGGACCGCGTAGCGGCGGCCGGCCCAGTTCCGGCGCTGGGGTCCGACTGTCCCTGCCCCCTGTACGTCGTGCGCTGGCGGGCCGAGGGTTCGGCCAGCTGGACATCCCATCTCACCCGGGATCGAACCTCACACACTGGGCAAACCTTGGCGGGCGCTTCACTCCCGGACCTCCGTGAAGGTACGACGTACGAAGTGTCGATCGCCACGCTACGGGACGCGATCGAGCACGAGACGCCGGGCGCGCTCACCTGGAGCGCACCGACGACCGCGATCACTTGGGCTCCGGCGACCGGTGTACGGGCGACCGCGACGCACGACACCATCACCGTGACGTGGGATTCCCAGCCCGCCACAGACGTGTTCGAAGTGAGCATCTTCGGTTCGGACGGGAGCGCGAGTCAGTTCTTCAGAGGCGACGGCAGCACACCGCACGAGGTCGCCTTCCACCACCTGCCGCCCGATACGGAGTACACCGTGCGGGTATGGGTCGCGGCGCTCGTTGAGGGCCCGCGGACCGAGATCACAGCGCGGACAACCGCGGCCCCGCCCGGCTGGACGCCGCTGCCGCGTGGACCGCAGAACATGCGCACGACCGCCACGCACAACAGCGTCACGGTGGACTGGGACGCCCCCTATGCGGGCGCTGAGGACGCATACCAAGTCTGGATCTTCCACACCGGCGCGGACCGGGAACCCACGGCCCAGGATCGAAAGGAGTACATCCTCCTCGAAGGGGCAGGCATTACGGAGCACACCTTCACGGGGCTGGCACGCGCCACGACCTATGTGGTCTACGTGGAGCACCCCAGCATCGTCTCCGAAACCGTGAGGGTCGCCGTCACGACGGCGGGGGTGCCGGCGCCGCGTGCGAAGCGAGCCGTCACCTGCTTCGAATACCTTGTAGGCGCGACGATCTGCGCGTAGGCCCGCCGCGCCGCCCATCCCCACCCGCCCATCCGGTAGGCTGACCCGATGGTGATGCGATGACGCTCCAGGCCAAGGCCGGCGCCGAGTCCGCGCGGGCAGCCGAGGCGGAGATCCTTGAGGCGGCACGGCGCTACAGCTTCCGCGCGCGCATGGACAAGGGCCGCGTCGAGGGCCCGGTCTTCGTGCGGGGCGCCGGCAGCGAGGTCGAGGACGTCAACGGCAAGCGCTACCTCGACTTCAACAGCGGCCAGATGTGCGCCTGGCTCGGCCACAACCACCCCGCCATCAGCGCCGCCGTCGCGGAGGCCTGCGACACGCTGGTCCACGCGCACTCGAGCTACTTCAACGACAAGGAGGTCGAGCTGGCGCAGCGCCTGGCCGCGATCCTGCCGCCCCCGCTCGAGAAGAGCCTCTTCCTGCAGTCGGGCGCCGACGCCAACGAGGCGGCGGTCAACATCGCCCGCAAGTACACCGGCGGCTTCGACGTCGCCAGCCCGCACGTCGGCTTCCACGGCATGTCCGACTCGACGCGCGCGCTCACTTACGCCGGCTGGCACGCCGGCTACGGCCCGCCCGCGCCCGGCACGATGCCGATGGTCGCGCCCTACTGCTACCGCTGCCCCCTGCGCCAGACCTTCCCCGACTGCGAATTCGCCTGCCTGGACACCAGCTTCGAGTTGATCGACGCGCAGACCACCAGCCGTCCCGCCGCCGTCATCACGGAGCCGATCTTCAGCGCCGGCGGCGTCATCGAGCCGCCCGACGGCTGGCTCGCCGAGCTGCAGAAGCGCTGCCACGCGCGCGGCATGGTGCTCATCCTCGACGAGGAGCAGACCGGCCTCGGCAAGACCGGCGCGATGTTCGCCTTCGAGCGCGAGGGCGTGGTGCCCGACATCATCACGCTCGCCAAGCACTTCGGCGGCGGCGTCTGCGTCAGCTCCGTCACGACCTCCGCCGCGATCGAGGAGCGGGTCGTCGAGAGCGACTTCATCGTGACGCACAGCCACAGCAACGACCCGCTGGCCTGCGCGGCCGGGACCGCCAGCCTCGACGTGATCGAGCAGGAGGACGTACCCGGCACGGCCCGCCGCCTGGGCGCCTACCTGCGCTCGAAGCTCGACGCGCTGGCCGCGCGCTTCGAGATCATCGGCGACGTGCGCGGCCGCGGTCTGCTGCAAGGCGTCGAGCTGGTCCGCGACCGCGCGAGCAAGGAGCCCGCCACGGCCGAGGGTCGCGCCGTCTACGAGCGCTGCCTCTCGGACGGCCTCATCTTCAGCCTGCGCCGCGAGGGCGCCGTGCTGCGCTTCGTCCCGCCCGTCACCACCACCGAGGCACAGATCGACCAGGCCGTCGAGATCATCGGGGAGGCGCTGGCGGCGGTCGGCGGCGATCGGAGCTAGCGCGGCACCTGCTCAAGCTGCGCCCAGAAGTCCTCCCGGCTCATCGTGCAAGCCACCGCGTCCCGGAACTGGCGCGGGGTCACCGTCAGTTGCTTCGCCATCGTGCTCACGAGGCTGGCAGGGATGTCATGGGCGCGGCCATGCGAGATCCTGGTCTCCCGCCAGCGACCGTCAGCGAGCGTGAAACGGTAGGTCTTGTGGTCCTTGCCCGGCCGTTCCTCACCGCGCAGCTTCCCCGCGAGGGCCCGGTGAACGGCTCTGCGCTGGAGTGCCGGTACTAAAGCACGCTCAACGACGCCAGGTGGGCGAGGTGACGCTTCTGATCCGGGAACAGCACGGGGTCGCTTTCCTGGAGCGCTGCGAGGTATTCCCGAAGGGCGTCCAGGAGGGCATCCACTGCCTCTGCGGCGGTGTCCCCCTCACCGAAGTTCTGCGTTGTCTCGTCCGTCGCGATGAAGTAGTCCTCGGCGACGCGCTGGATCACGACCACGATCCGGTCGCGCTGCGTGGCCGCCTGGACAGGGTCCGGGGAGGGGCCGGCGTCGGCGTCGACCCCTTCGTTCTTGATCTCAACACCGGTTGGCGCCCCGGATTCCGGGGCAGCGGGCGCGTTCGGTGCGTCGGCCATTCGTACAAGCCCTCCCTCGAAGAACGGGGGCGAGAGACTAGGTTTCAACGATAGCCCCGTCAAGCGGGCGCCGCCACCGCGCCCGCGGGCGCCAAAGCATTGATTTCGAGCGCCGGGCTTGCGGGTCGCGGAGGCGCTGGCGGGGGTCGGGAGAGGCGCTGGAGGCGGGGATGCACGGGACGCCCACCCCGCTTGACACCCGAGCCGTGACGGGGAGCACACAGCCGCGACGCTTGACAGTCGCGCCGTGACGGGCACGACAGCAGGGCCGCGGGGACATCCATACGGTGGAAGTGCTGTCGCCCATTGAGGGGCCGACGGAGCCTCCTCGGCGGGGGCCGGCAGCAGGAAGATGAGCAGGAATGTCGGACACGTTTTCTTTCGAGTCGATGCTGGCGAAGACCGAGCTCTTCGCGGGGCTGGACGAGGCCGAGCTGGGCCCGTTCGCGGCCAAGTGCCAGCTGCACACGTACGAGGCGGGGCACGAGATCACCCGCGAGGGCGACCTGGGCACCGGGCTCTACGTCGTGACGCGGGGCGCTGTCGACGTCGTCTCGGGGCGCGGCACGCCCGAGGAGCGCACGATCACCACGACCGCCGCGGGCGGCTTCTTCGGTGAGCTGGCGCTCGTCCTGGAGCAGCCGCGCTCGGCCACGGTCGTGACGCGCGAGTTCACGGAGTGCCTGGTGCTGACGCGCTGGGACTTCAAGGACATCGCCCTGGAGCACCCGGCGGTGATCTGGAAGCTGCTCGAGGTCGTGGCGCAGCGCCTGTCCGGGCGCGAGCTGGTCGCGGCGGCCTAGCGCTCCGCTAGTCCCCGACCGACCCCCGGCGCACCTCGGTTCCCCCGAGCGATTCGAGCACGCGGGCCAGCGCCTGCGTGCCGTCGCCGCCGCGGCCGGCGGCCTCGATCTGGTGCAGGAACTGGTGCACGAGACCCGCGACCGGTAGCGGCTGCTCGACGTCCTGCGCGGCGCCGAGGGCGAGGCGCAGGTCCTTCTGCAGCAGCCGCACCATGAATCCGGGCGCGAAGTCGCGGTCGATGATGCGCGGGCCCAGGTTGGACATCTGCCAGGACCCGGCCGCGCCGGCCGAGATCGCGTCGAGCATGCGCGCCGGGTCGACGCCCGACTTCTGCGCGAGCGTGAGCGCCTCGCAGACGCCCTCGAGGCAGCCGGCGATCGCGACCTGATTGCACAGCTTGACCGACTGCCCCGCGCCGATAGGGCCGACGTGCGTGATCGTCTTGCCCAGGACCTCGAAGACGGGGCGGGCGCGCTCGACATCGGCCGCGGCGCCGCCGATCATGATCGAGAGCGTGCCGGCGATGGCGCCGGCGTCGCCTCCGGAGACGGGCGCGTCGAGCATGGCGACGCCCTTGTCCGCCAGCCGGGCGGCGATGTCGCGCGTGACGGCCGGGCTGATCGTGCTCATGTCGATGACGAGCGCGCCGGCGGCGAGCCCCTCGATCGCGCCGCCCGGGCCGGTGATCACGGCCTCCACGTCGGGGCTGTCGGTGACCATGCTGATGAAGATGTCGCAGGCGGCGGCGACGGCGGCCGGACCGGCGGCCTCGCTCGCGCCGGCCGCGACGCACTCGTCGATGCCGGGCCGGCTGCGGTTCCAGACGCACACGTCGTAGCCCGCCGCCAGCAGGTTCTTGACCATGGGCCGGCCCATGATGCCCAGCCCCACGAAGCCGATGCGTTCCATCGCCCGCTCCCTTCCCTCTCACGCCCGGGGGCGCGTATCATCGCCCGCGCGCCGGTCGCGTATGCCCGTGGGGCCTACGATGGCCGCCCGCCCGCGACGGGGCAAGCGCCCCGTCCGGCCCATGACCTCCCACGACGAGGAGCGCCGCCCAATGCCCACTCTGCACGCCAACGGGATCGATCTGTACTACGAGTCGCAGGGCGACGGCCCGGCCGTCGTGCTGGTGCACGGCTTCGGTGACAGCGCCGAGCTGTGGCGCGCCCAGGTGGAGGCCTTCCGCGATCGCTACCAGGTGATCACGCTCGACATGCGCGGGCACGCGCGCAGCGAAGCGCCCGCCGACCTCGGCCTCTACACGCAGGACGGCGTCGTGGAGGACGTGCGGGCCGTGATGGACGCGGCGGGCGTCGAGCGGGCGGTCGTGGGCGGGCACTCGCTGGGCGGCTACACGTCGCTGCGCTTCTACCAGCGCTACCCCGACCGGGTGCGGGGGCTGATCCTCTCCGACACGGGGCCGGGCTACCGCAAGATGCGGGGCGCGGCCGGCTGGACGTCGAACAACGAGAAGCTGGCCGCGAAGATCGAGGCGCGCTGGCCCGAGGGCGACTTCGACGCGCGCGAGGCGCGCATGGGGCGGCACGGCGGCGACGCGCCCATCCGGCACACGGCGCGCGGCCTGGCCGGCGTCTACCGCGGCGTCATGCGCATGCCGCCGATGGTGGAGTGCAGCGAGGTCGCGGCGCCGGCCATCGTCCTGGTGGGCGAGGAGGACGCGCCCTTCCGCGGGCCGTCGGAGTACATGGTGGCGAAGCTGCCCGACGGCCGCGGGCCGGTGGTCGTGGCGGGGGCGTCGCACTGGTCGAACTTCGACGACCCGGACGCCTGGAACACGGCCGTCGGGGAGTTCCTGGCGTCGCTGCCGGAGTAGGCCGCTGGCACCCGATCGTTAACGCAGTATTATGTCCCACGATTCCCCGGTCCGGACCCCCGCCACGGCTCGCAACCCGGGGCGGGATGCGCTACACTCCCGGCACAACTGAATAGCGAGGGCCGAATCCTCCTTCGGGAGGAACGGGGGACCCACCTTCTGGGGTGAATGGAGCCACGGCTCCTAGGCGCATCTCCTTCGCGCCGAACCCGTCAGCTAACCCCGTAGGCGACTGAGGGAGTCTCAGAGCCGATCGTGCCCGACACGGATCGGCTTTCTTTGTTCAAGGCCCGGTCCGGTTCGAGCAGAGACGCTCCCGGCGCTTCCCTCGGCGTCGCGGCCCGCTGAATGTGCGGGTAGCCGGCGGCCGTTGGTTTCCAGTAGCGACGGTCGTGCGGTCCGAAAAGGACAGGGTTCTCGCTCGCCCTGTCCGCCTCCTGCGCAGCCCGGGGCTCTCGTCGGCCCCGGGCTGTGTGTTTAACGGCCCGGCACACCTCCCGGACGCCCCGCGGCTGGATCGGCGGCGCGGCGGGGCGGATACTCGCGGCATGGACCCCTCGGCCCTCTACCCCCTGCGCGCAACCCACGAGATCCCGGCCGTCAGCGCCGACGAGATGCGGGAGATCGAACGGCTGGCCGTCGACGACGCGGGGCTCTCCACCCTGCAGATGATGGAGAACGCCGGCCGCGCGCTGGCCGTCGTGGTGCGCGATCACGCGGGCCCGCCCGATCCGTACGCGCCGCGGCGCGTGCTGGTCGTGGCGGGCCGCGACGACAACGGCGGCGGCGCGCTGGCGGCGGCGCGGCACCTGCGCAACTGGGGCTACGACCCGCGCATCGCGCTGGCGGGCCCGCCGGGGCAACTGCACGCGACGACCGCGGCGCAGCACCGCATCCTGCATCGCGACGGCGTGCGCGCCACCTGGCCCGGCGCGCCGGACTTCGACGAGCGCTTCCCGGCCATGCTGGTCGAGGCCGAGACGGTGGTCGACGGGCTGACGGGCTACACGCTGCGCGGCCCGGTGCAGGGCGACGCGGCGCTGATCGTCGACGCGATCCTGGAGCAGGCGCCGCCGGTCGTCATCTCGCTCGACGTGCCCTCGGGCGTCGAGGCGGCGTCGGGCGATGTCTACGCCACGGCCATCGTCGCCAGCACGACGCTGTGCCTCGCCCTGCCCAAGGCGGGGCTGATCGAGGGCGACGCCGCCGCCGCCGTGGGCGACCTGCTGCTGGCCGACGTGGGCATCCCGCAGTACATCTACGAGCGCCTGGAGCTGCCCGTCGCGCCCAACCTCTTCGCGGAGGGGCCGATCCTGCGCCTGATCTCCGACGCCTAGCCGAGGCGCGCGCCCTGCTAGGGTTCGAGCAGGGAGCCGGCGGATGACCATCGACACGGCATTCCTCGACCGCTGCATCGAGACGCTGGACACGGCCTTCGCGCGATTGGACGAGCCGACGCCGCCGTCGGAAGGGGGCGGCCTCTCGCGCGAGATCGTCCGCGCCGCCTGCGTCAAGGAGTTCGAGTTGGTGTTGGAGCAGTGCGGCAGCCTGCTGCGGAAGCGGCTGCGGCCCTACTTCGCCAGCAACCAACAGGCGGACCGGCTGACCTTCAAGGACCTGTTCCGCCATGCCGCGAAGCACGGTCTGGTCTCCGTGGAGGGCTGCGAGCGCTGGCTGGCCTACCGCGACCACCGCAACGACACGGCGCACCAGTACGGGGCCGACTTCGCCGAGGCGACGCTGGCGCTGCTGCCGGCATTCATCGCGGACGCGCGCGCCTTGGCGCGGGCGATCGCGGAGGCGCCCGATGACTGACCGGCTGGACCTGCCGGCCCGCTACCGCGCACAGATCGAGGCGCTGCTGCGCGAGCACGTGCCCACGGCCGAGGTGTGGGCCTACGGCAGCCGCGTGAACGGCGAGAGCCACGCGGCGAGCGACCTGGACCTGGTGCTGCGCGGCCCCGACCTGCAGCCGCTGGCCGGCCTGGCCGACCTGGCCGCCGCGTTCGAGCGCTCCAACATCCCCATCCTGGTCCAGGCGCACGACTGGGCGCGCCTGCCCGAGCGCTTCCACCGGGAGATCGAGCGCGCCTACGTCGTGCTGCTGGCAGGGTCGTAGACCTCACCCCCTAACCCCCTCTCCATCTGGACGATGGAGAGGGGGAACCGGACAGGAGGCAGCCCGGCCCGACGGGTCTCGCCGCCGGCCCCGCCGCGCCGCGGTCACGTTCCCCCTCTCCATTGCCCTGCAATGGAGAGGGGGACAGGGGGTGAGGTTCCCTAGCGCAAATTCCGCAGGCGCGGATCGAGGGCGTCGCGCAGCCAGTCGCCCATCAGGTTGCCGGTGAACGAGACGATCATCAGCGCGATGCCCGGTAACCAGATCGCCCACCAAGCCTGGACCATGTAGTTGCGGGCCTCGGTGATCATGGCGCCCCAGGAGGGCGTGCCGGGCGGCACGCCGACGCCGAGGAAGCTCAGCGCCGCCTCGGCCAGGATCACGATCGCGACCTCCAGCGTCATGACGACCACGACGACGTTGACGAGGTTGGGGAACAGGTGCTTGCGCATGATCCAGACGCCGCCCCCGCCGACCGCGCGCGAGGCGATCACGAAGTCGCGCTCGCGCAGCGAGATCGTCTCCGCCCGCACCAAGCGGGCATAGGGCGACCAAGTCCAGATCAGCAGGATGATGATCACGTTGCGCAGGCTGGGGCCCAGGACGCTGCCCAGGAAGACCGCGAAGAGGATCGACGGCAGCGCCAGCTGAATGTCGGTGAGGCGCATCAACAGGTTGCCGGTGAGGCCGCCCCGCCAGCCCGACACGAGGCCGATCAGCGTGCCGAGGATGGCCGCCCCGGGCACCACCGTGACCACGACGATGAGCGAGACCTGGGCGCCGTGCAGGATGCGGCTGAGGATGTCCCGGCCCAGGTCGTCGGTGCCGAAGGCGTGATCCCAGGTGCCGCCGGCGAAGACGGGCGGCTCGAACCGGTCGGGCAGCACGATGAAGTTGGGATCGTCGGGGGCGAGGAGCCCCGCGAAGGCGCCGCAGACGACGAACACCAGGGCGACGGCGGCGGGAATCGAGAGGCCGGCGTAGCGGCGCCAGTTGCGGCGCCGGCGGCGTTCGAGCACCGGGGCGGCGAGCGTCGCGGTCGCGTCGTGCGCCATCAGAGCGACCCCACCCGGATGCGCGGATCGATGAAGCGGTAGGAGAGGTCGACGAGCACGTTGGCCAGCGAGATCGACGCCGCCAGCACGATGATCGCGGCCTGCACCATCGGGTAGTCGGAGCGCACGATCGAGTCGATGATCAGCCGCCCCACGCCGGGCCAGGCGAAGACGACCTCAATAATCACCGAGCCGGCGATCAGCCGGCCCATGCCGATGCCCAGGATGGTGACGACGGGCAGCATCGCGTGGCGCAGCCCGTGCCGCACGATCACCGTGCGCTCGGGCAGGCCCTTGGCGCGGGCCGTGCGGATGAAGTCGGTGTCCATGACCTCGATCATCCCCGAACGGGTCAGGCGCATGATCGCGGCCATCTCCAGCATGCCCAGCGAGATCGCGGGCAGGATCAGCGACTGCCATCCCGCCGCGCCGCCGGTGGGCAGCAGGTCGAGCCGCACGGCGAAGAAGAAGATCAGCATCAGGCCCAGCCAGAAACCGGGCACCGCCTGCCCGATCACGGCCAGGAATCGCGCCAGCCAGTCGACCAGACCGCCGCGGCGCAGGGCGGCGGCCACGCCCAGCGGGACCGCCGTCACGATCGCGAAGGCGAGCGCCGCGATGCCCAGCTTGAACGTGTTCCAGGCGCGATCGCCGATCGAGGCGATCGCCGAGGCGCCGCCCCCCATCCACGAATGGCCGAAGTCGCCCCGGAGGAGATCGGCCAGGAAGTTCCCGTACTGCACGATCAGCGGGTCGTTGAGGCCGAAGCGTTCCTCGATCTCGATGAGATCCTCCTCCGTCGCGTCGGGCCCGGCGAGGAACTGCTCGGGGTTGCCCACCAGCCGCGAGACGAGGAAGACGAGACTGACGACGATGAAGATGACGACGACCGCCTGCAGCAGACGCACCACGAAGAAGTGCCAGAACTGCATCGCGATCCCCGCTGCGCGCCGGCCGGCGGCGGCCCGGACGGGCGCGTACACGCGGGGCGCAGCCGCCGTCCGGCGGCTGCGCCCCGCGCCTCCACGTTGGCGGCCCTAGTCTACGTCGAGCGGACGTTGATCTGCCAGATCGAATGCATGTCCGCGAGCTGCGCGCCGCCCAGCGGCCACTCGACGTTGGCGGCCGTCGCGTGGAACTGGAAGCGCTCCGTCAGGTAGATGAAGCTCGCCTTCTGGTAGTGCGCCACGTAGAGTTCCTCGATCGCCGCGGCCCGCTCGTCGGGGTCGATGGCCGTCCTCGTGCGCGCGCGCAGATCGTCCAGCTCCGGGGAAGGCTGCAGCGCGTAGGTGTCCCCCACCGTTGGAGCGATGTGCGAGGCGATCATGATATCCGGCTCGTAGCAGGCGCAGAGCTGCATGAAGTAGAGCCCGGGCTCCTCCTTGTTGCGGGCCGTGGCGAAGAACTCGCTGGTCGGGTACGAGCGCAGTTCGAGCTCGACGCCGACAGCCCCGAGATCCTGTTGCAGGACCAGCGCCACTGCGGGGTCGGTCGGGATGAAGTCCGCCGAGAAGTGGAACGGCGTCTTGAACCCGTCCGGGTAGCCGGCCTCGGCGAGCAGGGCCTTGGCCAGTTCCGGGTCGTACGCGTACGGGCCGATCGCCTCGAGCGCTGCCCGCGGGTAGAACGCGCTGGCGGCCCATTGCCCGTACGACACGCCCTCCTTCCCGGTCATCAGGTTGTCGATGATCGCCTGCTTGTTGATCGCGTGGTTCAGGGCCTTGCGCACCCGCTCGTCCCGGAAGGGATTCGGTCCGCCGTTGAGTTCGTCGATCAACCAATTCGCCATGAGGTACTGGTTCGGATTGCCGGCCCAGCCCGAACCGACATTGAAGTCCGGGTCGTCCATGATCGGTTCCGCGACGTCCGGGGTCAGGGCGTAGGCGACATCGAGCTCGCCCGCCTCGATGCCGGCGACGCGGGAGAGGGGCTCGGGCCGCACGAGGTGCACCTGCCGCTTGTAGGAGGCCGAGGCGATCGGGGTCGGTGAGGGCGACCACGGGATGTGGTAGTCATCGTTGCGCTCCATCACGAAGTCGGTGTCCTCGGCATGACTGACGAAGCGCATGTAACCCGAGCCCATCGGCTCGGCGTCCACGGCCGCGTCTCCGCGTTCCTCCGTGTCCGCCTTGGACATGACGTACGGAATGGTCAGGGCCGATCCCGGGATCGTCGCATCGGGGCCGTCGCTCGTCAGCGTCCAGTGCAGGTCGTCGGTCTGCCCATAGCTCGCCCATTTCTGGGCGCCGAACGGCGTGCGTGCGCTCGCCCAGCCGCCGGGGTGGTCGGACGTCTCGCCGCCCTGGTTGTACTCGGCGATGCCCCCGACCCGCTCATGGGTGAAGATGATGTCTTCCGCCGACAGCTGCTGGCCGTTGTGGAAGAAGACGTTGTCCTTGACGGTGAAATTCCAGGTCACTTCATCCGGGAGTTCCCACTGAAGCAAGACTGGCGCCGGATTCCCGGTCTCCGGATTGACCGTCACGCTTCGTTCGAACACGCCGTGGGAGTTCTGGTAGTTGACCTGGCTGCCCGACCGATGGGGGTCCAGACCGCCGTTGTCGGCCGCCAGGGCGAGCCGCAGCGTGGCCTCGCGGTCGATCTCGCCGGCGGCGGCGCCCATGTCGTCCTCTTCCGCCGCCATGGCCGCGCTCTCGGCGGCCTCCTGGGCCGCGTCGGCGGCCTCTTGCGCCGCGGCGACGGCCGCGGCGGCGGTCTCGGCCGCGGCCTCGGCGGTCTCCTGGGCGGTGGCGG
Organism: Dehalococcoidia bacterium; assembly: GCA_965207695.1. Classification (GTDB taxonomy): domain Bacteria; phylum Chloroflexota; class Dehalococcoidia; order Bin125; family Bin125; genus TK10-74A. The sequence continues at coordinate 49,481 of CBDBNA010000004.1, forward strand.
CGGCCTCGCCGGCGGCGGCGGATGCCTCGCCGGCGGCTTCGGCGGCGGCGGCCGCAGCGGCAGCGGCCTCATCGATGGCGGCCTGGGCGGCCTCGGCGGTCGCCGTGCCGGCCTCGACCGCGGCGGCCGCGTCACGGGCGGCCTGGGCGGCGGCCTCGGCGGCCTCCGAGGCGGCAGCGGCGACGGCCGCGGCGGCCTCATCGCCGGCCGCGGATGCGGCGGCTGCGGCGTCGGCGGCCGCCTGGGCGGCGGCTTCCGCGGCGGCGGCCGCGTTGGCGGCGTCCTCCGACTCGGCGGCTTCGGCGGCCAGGGCGGCGGCCGCGTCGGCGGCGTCCGCAGCCTGTGAAGCGGCGGCGGAGGCTTCGGACGCGGCGGCAGCCGCCTCGGCGGCGGCGTCGGCGGCGGCCTCGGTCTCGGCGGCGCGCGCCTCGCCCGCGGCGACGGCCGCGGCGGCGGCCTCCTCCGCGGCCGCGGCGGCCCGTTCGGCGGCCGCGGTCCCGGCGTCGGCCGTGTCGTCGTCGCCGCAGCCGACCAAAGCCAGGCCGGCCGCGCCGACACCGGCTTTGGCGCTGGCTCCCAACATCGTGCGGCGGCTGATCTTTCGCTGTCGCAGGGTCTCCCAATAGTTGCTCATGGCGTCATCCTTTCCTGGGATGTGATCGCCCCATCCCCTCTGGATGGGGTCGTGCTTCGAGAGCGGAGACATTATGACGTCTATGGGGGGGGGGGGCGTCAAGGTTTCTGGATGTAAAGTTTCCACAGTTGACGTAAGGGAGTGATGGGGGAAACGTGTCCCCCCTCTCTATGAGGGAGGGGAGAGGGCGTCGAGCGAAAAAGTTCCGCACGCGGGCGGCGGGGCGGGCGGGCGTTGCCCCTCACCCTAACCCTCTCCCCACGGGAGAGGGGATCAGAACCCTCTCCATTGCCGAGCAATGGAGAGGGGGGACCGGAGGGTTCCCAGCGCCCGCGACCACGTTCCCCATCTCCATCCTTCTGGATGGAGATGGGGACAGGGGGTGAGGTCCGGGCGGTCGTTGCCCCTCACCCTCGCACTCTCCCCACGGGAGAGGGGATCAGAACCCTCTCCATCGTCGAGATGGAGCGGGGGACAGGGGGTGAGGTTCCGGCGGCGCGGGGCCAGGGAGTGAGGCTCAGCCCTCCAACCAGACGACGACCTCCGGCTCCGGCGGCCGGCGCCGCGGCGGGTAGTGGCAGCGGCGCCGCAGCGGGCAGACGCCGCAGCGCGGCTTGCGCGCGACGCAGATCTTCGCGCCGAAGTCCATCAGCCCCGAGTTCAACTCCCAGCCGCCGCGCTGCAAGTCCCGACCGCGGCGGGGCAGCAGGGCGGCGGCCAGCGCCCACAGGCGCTTGTCGTGCTGGGCCGGGGTGTCGCCGGGCGGGAGGCAGTCGGCGAACCAGCGGCCCAGCACCCGCGCGACGTTGGTGTCCACGATCGGCGTCGCGCGGCCGTGGGCGAAGGTCATCACGGCGCCGGCCGTGTAGCGGCCCACGCCGGGCAGCTCCATCAGCTCGGGGACGGAGTCGGGCACGCGGCCCGCGCGGTACTCGACCACCTCGTCGGCGAGACGCTTGATGTAGCCGCCGCGCGCCTTGTAGCCCAGCGGGTCGGTGATGCGGCGCACGTCGGTCAGGTCGGCCTGGGCGACGTCGTCGATGCTGGGGTAGGCGGCGACGAACTCCTCGTAGACCTCGGCCACGCGCGGCACCTGGGTCTGCTGGAGCATGATCTCGGAGACGAGGATGCGGTAGGGGTCGCGGGTGTGCCGCCAGGGCAGGTCGCGGCCGTGCTCGCGGAACCAGGCGCGCAGCCGGCGGCGGTAGTAGCGCAGGCGGACGGGGTCGACTTGGGCGCGCATGATCTCCGCGATTATCGATCAATGATCGACGAGGCCGTGGGGGCAGCCCGATGCTACGCTCCAGCGCGTCGGCGGGCCGCGCCGGCGTTGGACGCCCACCGTGCCACGACCGCTCCCGCGCCGCTTCTTCCACCGGCCCACGCCCGAGGTCGCGGCCGACCTGCTCGGTTGCGAGGTCTGGCTGCGGCGCGACGGCGAGGCGCTGCGGCGCGGGCGCATCGTGGAGGTGGAAGCGTATCGCGGCTTCGACGACCGGGCCTGCCACGGCTGGCGGGGCGAGACGCCGCGGCTGCGCACGCTGTTCGGGCCCGGCGGCTACGCCTTCGTCTACATCACCTACGGCATCCACACGATGCTCAACTTCGTAACGGAGGGGCCGGACTACCCCAGCGGGGTGCTGATCCGGGCGCTGGAGCCGCTGCGCGGGCTGACGGGTCCGGCGCGGGGGCCGGGCCTGCTGACGCGGGCACTGGGCGTCACCCGCGCCGACGACGGCGGCGACCTGCGCGTCGGGCCGATCCGCGCCATGCCCGGCGGGCTGCGGCCCGGCGAACGCGTCGCGGCCAGCACCCGCGTGGGGGTGGAGTACGCCGGCCCCGAGTCGGCGGCGCTGCCCTGGCGCTTCTTCATCGCCGGGAGCGCGCACCTATCGCGCGGCCGGCCGACCGATCCGGCGCGGGCGGCGCGCCTGCTGGCGCAGGGTCAGGGCCGCGCGGCCGGGCAGCGATCGGCCCGTTAACCGAACGGGCACTGCGTTAACCGAAGCAGGGAACTCGCGCCCCTGCCCGCCTGTAGAGTCGCCTCCAGGGGTGATCCGACCGGGGCCGACGGGCGCGACGGGATGGGACACGGGGGCGACGACACCGTGCAGGACGTCCGGCTCTGGCTCGAGGAGCATGTCTGGGCCGTGGCCACGGCGGGCCTCGCGGCCATCGTCTTCGGCGTCACCTTCATCGCCGTCTCCACGGCGTCCGACAGCCCGCCGGTCGAACCCGACCCCGTCGTCATCACCGTCGAGCCGGAGACGCCCGAAGCGGGGGTCGAGCCGGCGACGGAGACGCCGCCCGATGCGGCCGCCGAGCCGCCGGACACGCCGTCCGACGCACCCGCCGACGAGCCGGCCCGGACGCCGTCCGACGGGGACACGGACGAGCCGTCCGCCGCCGGCGACGAGGATCCCGGCGACCCGCCCGCCGCCGATGCGGAGCAGCCGTCGCCGGAGGGCGAGGAGGAGCCGGCGGTCGCGGCCCCGATCGAGCCGGAGGAGCCGGGCGCCGAGGGCGCGGACGATGCGCGGTCGGAGCGCGGCGACGCCACCCGCGGATCCCCCACGCCGCCCGGCGTCGGTCCCGATTACGAGGGACCAAACAGGCCGACGGAGCGTCCCGAGCCCGGCGACGATCCGGCCGTCGACGGGGAACGCGACGAGACGAATGAGGTGGAGCCGACGAAGCCGGACCCGCGGACGGAACCGGACCTGCCGGAGACACCCGCCCGGCCCGAACAGCCCGAACAGCCCGCAGAACCCGAAGAGCCCGAGGGGCCGCCGCCCACCCTGCCGGAGTTCGACGAGGAGGCGTTGATCTACGGCGGCACGGGTTGGGAGGGGGCGATTCTGGCCGGCCCCGGGATCGTGTGGAGCAGCCGCAGTTCAGCGCGGACGTCGTGGGAGTTGCTGATGCCCGCGGCGCAGATCAAGGCCAGCCTCGTACGGGTCGGCCTGACCTGGAACCGCGCCATGGGCGCGCCCGACAACCCGCACGTGATCGGCTGGTGGGAGGGCGGCCCCGAGCCGGGCGAGACCGGCAACGTGCTGCTGGCCGGCCACCGCGACTACACCGACACGCAGGGCAACATCGGCGTCGGCGTCTGCTGGCTGCTCGACAGGACGGCCCTCGGCGACTTCCTCATCCTCCGCGACAACGAGCAGCGCGAGCACTACGTCTACACGGTCACCGAGGTGGTGTCGGTGCGCTGGAACGACCCCAACGGCGTCGCCTACCTGCGGCCGTCGGACACGGCCATCGTCACGCTCGTGACCTGCGAGGGCGCGTTCGATCGCGACGCGAACAACTACTCGAACCGCCGCATCGTCGTGGCGGAGATGACGGACATCGTCCCCTTCACCGACGAAGCCGGCTAGCTCGCCGCCGCCGGCGCCCCGCTGCTAGCGCAGCGGCCGGAAGAAGTCCCGCACGTCCTGCACCAGCAGCTCCGGCTCCTCCAGCGAGGCGAAGTGGCCGCCACTGTCGAACTCCGTCCATCGGGCCACGTTGCAGCCCCGCTCCACCCAGGAGCGCGGCGGCCGCGCGGCGGCGATCTCGGCGGGAAAGATCGCGAAGCCCAGCGACGTCTCGATGCGCTCGTTCAAGTTCGATTCCGCATCGTGCATGCCGGCGTAGTAGCGATGCATGCTGGTGTTGATCGTGCCGGTGAACCAGTAGATCGAGACGTTGGTGAGGATCTCGTCCTTGCTGAAGCGGGTCTCGATGTCGCCGTGGCAGTCGCTCCAGCTGCGCCACTTCTCCACGATCCAGCCGGCGAGGCCGGCGGGGGAGTCGGTCAGGCCGTAGGACAGCGTTTGCGGCTTGGTGCCCTGGATCCTCTGGTAGCCGGCCTCGGCCCGGTCCCAGGCGCGCGCCGCTTGGAGGTAGGCCTCCTCGGCGGGCGACTGGGGGTCGCGCTCGCCGGGCGGCGGAGCGACGGCGACCATGTTCAGATGCGCCCCCACGACCTGCCCCGCGTGGCGGTGGGCGAGGCGGGCGCTGACGCCGGCGCCCCAGTCGCCGCCCTGGGCGCCGTAGCGGTCGTAGCCCAGGCGGGCCATCAGATCAGCCCAGAGGTCGGTGGTGTGGTTGACGCCGCCGAAGCCCGGCGTGGTGGGCACCTGCGAGAAGCCGTAGCCCGGCAGCGAGGGGGCGACGAGGGTGAAGGCGTCGGCCGGGTCGCCGCCGTGGGCGGCGGGGTCGGTCAGCGGGCCGATGATCTTGCTCGCTTCGAAGATCGAGCCGGGCCAGCCGTGGCTGAACAGCAGCGGCAGCGGGTCGGGCCCCGCGCCCGCCTGGTGGACGTAGTGCAGCTCGTAGCCGTCCATATCAATGGTGAACTGCGGCATCGTGTTGAGGCGGGCCTCCTGCGCCCGCCAGTCGAAGCCGTCGCGCCAGTAGTCGCACAGCTCCCGCAGGTAGGCGAGGTTGGTCCCGAAGCCCCAGCCGCTGTCCGTGATCTCGCCGGGCCAGCGGGTGCGGGCGAGCCGGTCGCGCAGGTCGGCGATGGCGTCGTCGGGGACGTGGATGCGGTAGGGCTGCGGGGTCATGCTCGTGCTCCTGTCTGCTTCGTGCGGGGCCGGTCGGGGGCTAGCCTTCGACGACGTCGCCGCCGACCGGATCGACGCGCACGCCCTGCGACTCCATCCAGGCGATGCCGCGCTCGATCTCGTCCGCCTCGCCCTCGACCTCCAGCACGACCCAGCCGAAGCCGGCCTCGACGTCGGCCATGCGGATGTTGGTGACGAGGGCGAACTCGTGCCCGAGCCGGTAGATGAGGGGCTGCCCGACGCGCTCGCCCTCGAAGGTGAAGCGCACCCGTTTGCTGGCCATGCCCGACCGCCCGTCTAGCCGCCGGCGGCGGCGAATGCGTCCTCGAAGGAGCGCAGGGAGCCCTCGATCTGGATGGGGCGCGAGACGTCCCCCTCGACGGCGTCCGTCGTCTTGAGGCCGCCGCCGGTGATGAAGATAACGGTGGCCGCCTCGGGATCGATCCGCCCCTCGGCGAGCCCCTGGCGCAGAGCCGCCAGGGTGACGCCGCCGGCCGTCTCGGCGAAGACGCCCTCGCACTCGGCCAGCAGCTTCATGGCCGCGACGATCTCCGGGTCGGGCACGGCGACGGCGCCGCCGCCGCTCTCCTGCATCACCTTGAGCGCGTAGTAGCCGTCGGCCGGGTTGCCGATGGCGAGGCTCTTCGCGATGGTGCGCGGCTTGACCGGGCGCACGTTCATCGTGCCGGCCGCGTGGGCCGTCGCGATGGGCGAGCAGCCCTCGGCCTGGGCGCCGTACATGCGCACCGGCGCGTCGTCGATCAGGCCCAGGTCGGCGAACTCCGAGAGGCCCTTGTAGATCTTCGTGAAGAGGGCGCCGCTGGCCATCGGCACGACGCACTGGTCGGGCTTGCGCCAGCCCAGCTGCTCGGCCACCTCGTAGCCCAGCGTGCGGCTGCCCTCGGCGTAGTAGGGGCGCACGTTGATGTTGACGAAGGCCCAGTGGCGCGCGTCGGCCAGCTCCGAGCAGAGCCGGTTGACGTCGTCGTAGGAGCCGTTCACGGCGACGATCGTGGGGTCGTAGATCGCCGATCCCAGCACCTTGCCGGCCTCCAGGTCGTGGGGGATGAAGACGACCGCGCGCATCCCCCCGCGGGCGGCGTGCGCGGCGACCGAGTTGGCCAAGTTTCCGGTCGAGGCGCAGGCCAGCGTCTCGAAGCCGAACTGCCGGGCGCAGCTGCTGGCCACGGCCACCACCCGGTCCTTGAACGACCAGGTGGGGTTCATCGTGTCGTTCTTGATCCACAGCTCGCGCATGCCCAGCTCGTGGGCGAGGTTGTTGGCCCGCAGCAGCGGCGTGAAGCCGACCTGCAGGTCGATGCGGTGCTCGGGGTCGACCGGCAGCAGCGCCTCGTAGCGCCAGATGGAGCGCGGCCCGGCGGAGATCGACTCGCGCGTCACGACGCCGCGCATGGCGTCGTAGTCGTAGGCGACCTCCATCGGGCCGAAGCAATAGTCGCAGGCGTTGACTGGTTCCAGGGGACTTTCGTGGTCGCATTCGCGGCACACGAGGGACGTGGCGTAGCTCATCGGGGGGCCTCAGCGGTTACCGGGTCGGAGTGGCCGGACGGATCGCGATGGGCGCGGCGCCGGCGGCGCGCATCGCGGTCCAGATCGGCGGGGGGACGGACGCCGGCGGCCGGCCGGCGGGGGGAGCATCTAGGCGGGTTCTTCCCGGCGAGAAGAACCCCCCGGCATCGCCATCGTGAGCCATTGCGGTCGGGACTGCGGCGGCTGGTGCGGCTGCATAGCCCTGCGATCGTCCCACCAGTCCGGGAGCCTGTCAATTGGCTGCGGCCCCGACGAACCCACTCAGCGCGACGTCGCGTAGAGCGCCAGGTCGTCCCGCGTCAGATCGTCGCCGGCGCGCGCGCGGATGTCGTCGAAGGCGTCGTAGTCCCACTCGGAGACGAAGGTGACGGCGCTGCCCTCGCGGCCGGCGCGGCCGGTGCGGCCCACCCGATGCACGTACTCGTCGGCGTTCTGCGGCAGGTCGAAGTTGACCACATGGTTGAGGTCGGGGATGTCGAGCCCGCGCGAGGCGACGTTCGTCGCGACGAGGAACTGCAACTCGCCGGCCCGGAAGCGGTCCATCACGCGGTCGCGCTTGCGCTGGTCGAGGTCGCCGTGGATGGCCTCGGCGGGGATGTCGCGGTCGCGCAGCCGCCGCACCAGCCGGTCGACGGTGACCTTCATGTTGCAGAAGATCAGCGTGCGGCCGTGCATCTCGGGCAGCAACTCCGAGAGCGCCTTCAACTTGTCCTGCTCGGCGACCTCGTAGTAGCGCTGGTTGATCGCGCCGGGCGTGGCCTGCTCGGGTTCGATCGCGACGTGCTCGGGCTCGTGCATGAAGCGCCAGATCAGCGTCTTGATCGGCGTCGGGATGGTGGCCGAGAAGAGCGCGGTCTGCCGGTCGCGCGGGCAGCGGCCCAGGATGCGGCGCATGTCCGGCTCGAAGCCGATGTCCAGCATGCGGTCGGCCTCGTCGAGCACGGCCACGCGCACTTCGCGCAGGTCGAGCGTGCCGCGGCCCAGGTGGTCGATGATGCGCCCCGGCGTGCCCACCACGATCTGCGGCCGGCGCTCCAGGTTGTCGAAGTCCTGGTTCAGGCGGCGGCCGCCCATCAGCGGCACGGCCGTGAGGCCCATCGCCTCGGCGAGGAACTCCAGCACACCGAAGACCTGCTGCGCCAGCTCGCGCGTGGGCACCAGCACGACCGCCTGCGCCTCGCGCAGGCGCGGGTCGAGCCGCTCGACAATCAGCA
>CBDBNA010000005.1:0-221541 GCA_965207695.1 Dehalococcoidia bacterium
TGCAGTCGCGCATCGCCGGTATCGAGGCGGGCGAGATCGACGGGGCCGCGGAGTTGGGCGTCAACGCGGTCGCGCCGTTCATCGACGACCCCGACTTCAGCGTGCAGTTCATCCCCGGGCCGGGCTGGACGATCCACAACATCTTCCCGAACCTCTGGAAGGAGACGCGGGAGGATGGGACGCCCAACCCGTGGATGGACGAACGCGTCCGCATCGCCGCCAACCTCGCCATCAACCGTGCGGCCATCGCTGAGGGACTGCTGCTCGGCGTGGAGCCCATCGAGCCCATGTGGGGCTACCGCGGCGTCATCGGCTACCCCAGCGAGGAGGACGCGCGGGCGGCGGACTGGGGCTACGACCCCGAGCGAGCGCGGGCGCTGCTGGCCGAGGCCGGCTACCCGGACGGCTTCGACGAGAAGCTGTACTACACGCCCGACTGGGGCGGCGACCTGCAGGAGGACCTCGCGCTAACCACGGCGCAGATGCTGCAAGAGGTCGGCATCCGGGCGGAGGCCATCTCGATCGGCATCGGCGAGTACTTCACCGACGCCTACACCCGCGGCGGTCCGTCAGGGACCGCGCCCGTGGGCCTCTACTGGTTCTGGGCGAACTACATGGCGGACCCCAGCGTGATGTGGACCTGCTGCACCAACTTCGAGGGCTTCTACACCATGGCGATCCACGGTGACCCGGTCCTCGACGAGATCTACGCGCAGGTCAAGGTCGAGCGCGATCCGGAGGTGCGCAATGAGCTCACCTCGGAGTTGTTCCTGCGGCACAAGCGGGGCGCGTGGTTCATCAACATCATCGAGCCGCCGGACGGCGTGCTCACCCGCGGCGACGTCAACTGGCCGCTGGGTGGGCCCTTCGGTTCGCTCGGCATGCTCAACACGTACTCCATGCAGAAGCGCAAGGCCACCTAAGGCCCCGCCTTCCGGTGGATCGATCGGCCCCCGGCGGCCGCCATGCCCATGGCGATCGCCGGGGGCCGCTTCGTGTGCCGCGAATGCAGGCAGCGGTCCGGCGCGGCGTGACTTGACCCTAGCCCGCGACGATCTTCACCGCGCGCGGCTCGCCCGAGAGGTCGTTCAGCACGTCGACCTGCGCCGGCCCCAGCAGCCGCCGCGCCGCCGCCGACACCTCCCGCGCCAGTCCCGGGTCGATCTCCAGCACCGCGATGCCGCCCGGCGCGAGCCGAGTCCCGAGCTGCGTCACCAACCGCAGGATCAGCTCCACCCCCGTCGTGCCCGGAGTGACCGCCGCCCGCGGCTCGTAGCGGCGGATCTCGGGCGCCAGCCCGGCGACGGCCGCCTCTGGCACGTAGGGCAGATTCGCCACCACGCACTCCAATGGCCCGCGCAGCGGCGTCAGCAGGTCGCCCTGCAGCCAGTCGTGACGGCGGCGGGGCGTCAGGCGGCGCGCGTTGTGCCGCGCCACGCGCAGCGCCGCCGCCGAGACGTCGATGCCCAGCAGCCGGGCGTCGCGCCGGCCGCGCAGGATGGCCAGCCCGATCGCGCCCGACCCCGTCCCCACGTCGACAACGCGCGCCCGCCGCACCCGCTGGTCGCGCAGGTGCGTGAGCGCCGTCTCCACCAGCAGCTCGCTCTCGGGACGCGGAATCAGCACGTCGGGCGTGACGTGGATATCGAGCTTGTAGAACTCCCGATGCCCCGTGATGTAGGCGACCGGCTCGCGCTGCAGCCGCCGTGCGATGGCCGCCTCGAAGGCGGCCGCCTGCTCGGGTGTCAGCACGTCCTCCAGGTAGGCGTAGAAGCGCGCCCGCGAGCGATCGCTCACGTGGCGCAGCAGCACCTCCGCCTCGAAGCGCGCATCGTCGATGCCGGCCTGCTGCAGCCGCGCCGTCGCCGCCATCCACACGTCGCGCATCGCCGCGCCGCTCATCCCGCCGCCTCCCGCGATACCGTCTCCAGCGCCTTCGCCTCCTCCGCCGTCGCCACCGCGTCGATCAGCCCGTCGATCTCCCCCTCCATCACCACTTGCAGGTTGTGCATCGTCAGCCCGATGCGGTGGTCGGTCACGCGGTTCTCGGGGAAGTTGTAGGTGCGAATCTTCTCCGAGCGGTCGCCCGTGCCGACCTGTGACCGGCGCCGGTCGGAGCGCTCCTGCTCGGCCTCCCGCAGCTGCATGTCGTAGAGCCGCGCCCGCAGCACGCGCATCGCCTTGAGCCGGTTCTTGAGTTGCGACCGCTCGTCCGAGCAGGTCACGACGATGCCGGTCGGCTCGTGCGTGAGCCGGACGCCCGTCTCGACCTTGTTGACGTTCTGGCCGCCCGCCCCGCCCGAGTGGAAGCGATCCATGCGCACGTCCGACTCGGCGATCGCGACGTCCAGCTCCTGGGCCTCGGGCAGCACCGCCACCGTCGCCGTCGAGGTGTGGATGCGGCCCTGCGCCTCCGTCTCGGGTACGCGCTGCACGCGGTGCACGCCGCTCTCGTACTTGAAGCGCGAGAAGGCCCCCTCGCCCGTCACCTGCAGGATGACCTCCTTCACGGCGCCGCCGGGCTTGGCGTTGGCGCTGACGATCTCCGGTGTCCAGCGGCGCCCCTCGGCGTAGCGCGTGTAGGAGCGCAGCAGGTCGCCGGCCCACAGGCCCGCCTCGTCGCCGCCGGCGCCGGCCCGGATCTCGATCAGCACGTTGCGATCGTCGTTCGGGTCCTTGGGCAGCAGCGCCCGCTTCGCCTCGTCCTCCAGCGCCCCCATCCGCTCGCGCAGCTCCTCGAGCTCCGCCCGCGCCATCTCCTCGAGTTCGGCGTCGCCGCTGCCCCGCGACACCTCCTCGGCCTGCCCGATCTCGTCCTGCGTCTTGTGATAGCTCGCCAGCAGCCCGATCAGCGGCTCCAACTGCGACCGCTCCCGTGCCAGCGCCTGCAGGCGGACCGGGTCGGTCGCCACGGCGGGCGACGCCATCTCCTGCTCGACCGCGTCAAAGCGGTCGCGCATTCGGGCGATCTGCCGCCACATCGGGGAGAGCGAAGCGTCACTCACGGCCTTGCGAGTATACGGACCGTTGCGCCTTGCCCCAGCCGGTCCCCCGCACCATCCCCGATGGACAGGAGGCTAGGACCCCAACCCCGACAACTCCCCCACGATTTCCCCCAGCGCGACGGTGCGCTGCTCGCTGCCGGACAGGTCCCGCACCTGCACGACGCCCTCCGCGAGTTCACGCTCGCCCAGGATCAGCGCGACCCGCGCGCCGGTGCGGTTGGCGTGCCGCAACTGCGCCTTCAGCGAACGGCCCCCGAACGCCATCGTCGCGCTGACGCCTGCCGCCCGCAGTTCCGCCGCCAGCGATGTTGCGCGCGGGCCCGTCGCCGCGCCAAGCGCCACGACCAGCGCTGCCGGTCCCGTCTCCTCGTCCGGCGCGAGCTGCTGCGCCCGCAGGTCGTTCACCATCCGCTCGATGCCCATCCCGAAGCCGATGCCGGGCGTCGGCTTGCCGCCGATCGCCTCGATCAGCCCGTCGTAGCGGCCGCCGGCCAGCAGCGTCACCTGCGACCCCGCCCGCGCCGGCACGATCTCGAACACCGTGTGCGTGTAGTAGTCCAGCCCCCGCACCAGCGTGGGCGCTTCGCGCACCGGGATGCCCAGCTCCGCGAGATGCGCCCGCACTGCCTCGGCGAACTCGCGCGACTCCGGCCGCAGGTGCTCGCTGATCAGCGGTGCCCCTGCTTGGAAGGGGCGGCAGCACTCCTGCTTGCAGTCGAGCAGGCGCAGCGGCGCGCGGTGGAAGCGGCCCCGGCAGTCGCCGCAGAGCGACTCAAGCTGTGGCTCGAAGTGCGCCCGCAGTCGCGGCACATAGGCGCGCCGGTCTTCGCCGTCGCCGATGCTGTTGAACAGCAGCGTCAGGTCGCGCAGGCCCAACTCCTGCGTGATCCGCCAGCCCACCGAGATGACCTCCGCGTCGAGCGCCGGGTCGCGGACGCCGATCGCCTCCAGCCCGAACTGCGTGTGCTGGCGGTAGCGCCCCGCCTGGGGACGCTCGTAGCGGAAGATCGGCAGCACGTAGAACAGCTTCACCGGCTGCGGCGCGTTGGCCAGCCCGTGCTCGACGTAGGCCCGGCAGACCGATGCCGTCCCCTCGGGGCGCAGCGCCAACCGCTCGCCGCCGCGGTCCTCGAAGATGTACATCTCCTTCTCGACGATGTCGGTGCCGTCGCCCACGCCGCGCACGAACAGGTCGGCCTGCTCGAAGGTGGGCGGCTCGAAGGCGCGGTAGCCGGCCGCCGCCGCCGTCGCCCGCGCCACCGACGTGATCCGATCCCGCGCCGGCGCGTCGGCTGGTAGCACGTCGTGCGTCCCCCGCGGCGCCCGAAACTGCATCGCGTTCCTCCCGGGCCCGGAGGCCCCGTCCCATCGTACGAACGACCCCCGGCCCGTGGAAGCGTTGTCGGCCTTACGAAATCTCTCCGCCCGCGAACGGGTTGAGCACCGCGACGCCCGTCGGTGCGAAGTGGCGCGTGTTCCCGGTCACGACGGTCAGACCGTGCTCCAGCGCCGTCGCCGCGATGAGCAGGTCGGCGCCCTCGTGCCCAAGCGCGCCCGATAGCTGTCCCCAGCGGCGCGCGGTGGGCAGATCGACGCCCAGCACCCGATCCCCGTACCAGGCCAGCACCCGGTCAAGCCAGGCTGCCAACGCCTCCGCGAAGGCCGGGTCGCGCCGCCGCTGCCGCTCGATGCCGCGCTCGACCTCGCCCACTGTCACCACGCTCAGGTACAGGTCGGTCGTGCGCTGCGCCTCCAGCCAGCGGGCCACGGCCGGATCGCGCTCGCGCCGCCGCAGCGCCGACAGCACGTCGGTGTCCAGCAGGTACATCAAGGCTCCAGCGGCCGGGCGGGCAACTGGAGCCGCTCGAACTCGCCCCCGTCCTGGGGGATGTCGAGCAGCAGGCGCGCGAGCGTCGGCGCCGCGGCGTGGTCGAGCCGGCGCAACCGCTCGTACTCGTCGACCGCCAGCACCACGACGGCCGGCCGTCCCCGCCGCGTCACCCGCTGCGGCTCGCCCGACAGCGCCCCATCGACCACGGCGCTGAAGCGGTTCTTCGCGTCCTGCAACTGCCACTCGGTCATCGCGCGCTCCGGTCATCGAACAGGCTAGCTTATCTGGCTAGATTTTAGCAATCCGGTCCCGCCTCGTCGACGGGCAGGCACCGGGCTTGATGCCGTACGGACACCCTCCCTATCTGTTCGGCGGTAGGGTCGAGACCGCCCTCGGGGCGGTCTCTGTCTTTGCGAGGGGTGAGGTCACCCCGCCGCCGTCCTACAATCGACGCATGACCACGGAGATCACTGACCGGCGGGCCGACCCCGTCCACCCGACGCTCGACGACTTGCGCGATACGGCCGCCCGCTACCTGGGGCCCGGGGAGATCGCCGAGATCGAGCGTGCCTACCAGTTCGCCGACCGCGCCCACGAGGGGCACCTGCGTGCCTCCGGCGACCCCTACATCGAGCATCCCTTGGCCGCCGCCGTCAGTTGCGCCGAGTTGGAACTGGGCTTGCCCGTCCTGCAGGCCGCCCTGCTGCACGACGTCGTCGAGGACTGCGACGTCAGCCTCGACGAGTTGACCGCTGAATACGGCGACGAGGTCGGCGCGCTGGTCGACGGTGTTACCAAGCTCGGCTCGCTGGCCTTCCCCAGCGCCGCCGCCGGCGTCGGCGACGACCAGGTGCAGGCCGAGAACCTGCGCCGCATGTTCATCGCCATGGCCGAGGACGTGCGCGTCGTCATCGTCAAGCTGGCCGACCGGCTGCACAACATGCGCACGCTCGACGCCCTGCCGCCCGAGAAGCAGCAGCGCATCGCCCGCGAGACGATGGAGATCTACGCGCCGCTGGCCGCCCGGCTGGGCATCTGGCAGTTCAAGTGGCAGTTGGAGGACCTGGCCTTCCGCTACCAGCAGCCCGACGACTACCAGCGCATCGCCAGCCAGGTCGCCGCCCGGCGCGCCACCCGCGAGCGCTACCTCTCGCAGTTGCAGCGCAAGCTCGAGACGGCCCTGCAGGACAACGGCATCCACGCCAGCGTCGGAGGGCGCGTCAAGCACATCTATTCGATCCACCAGAAGATCCAGAAGTACGCGGCCGTCGGCAAGAGCTTCAGTGAGATCTACGACCTGCTCGCCGTGCGCGTGCTCGTCGACCGGCTCGACGAGTGCTACAAGGTGCTCGGCGTGCTGCACAGCCTCTGGCGCCCCATCCCGGGCGAGTTCGACGACTACATCGGCAACCCAAAGCCCAGCGGCTACCAGTCGCTGCACACGACGGTGTACTGGACCGCGACCCGCCCGCTCGAGATCCAGATCCGCACCCGCGAGATGGACGACGAGGCGGAGTTCGGCGTCGCCGCGCACTGGCGCTACAAGCAGGGGCGCGCGGCCCGGCCCGCTCACGCTGCTCCCGAGGCCGACCGCCGCGACGCCGAGCGCCTCGCCTGGCTGCGCCAGTTGGTCGATTGGCAGGGCGACCTGCCCGGCGCGCGCGAGTACGTCGAGACGATCAAGAGCGACGTCTTCCAGGACCAGGTCTTCGTCTTCACGCCCAAGGGCGAGTTGAAGGACATGCCCGCCGGCAGCAGCCCGCTCGACTTCGCCTTCCGCATCCACACCGAGCTGGGCTACGCGTGCGTGGGCGCGAAGGTGAACGGGCGCCTCGTCGCGCTCACCACGCCGCTCAGCAACGGCGACGTGGTGGAGATCGTCACCAGCCGCAACTCGCGCGGGCCCAGCCGCGACTGGCTCAACCCCGCCCTGGGCTACCTGAAGACCAACCACGCCCGCACCAAGGTGCGGCAGTGGTTCCGCAAGCAACAGCGTACCGAGAACCTCGCCCGCGGGCGCGAGGAACTGGAGAAGGAACTGCGCCGGCTGCACCTCAAGCTCTCCGACGTCGAGGCGGCCTTGCTGGAGATCACCGGCCAGCGCAGCCTCGACGACGTGCTGATCGCCATCGGCACGGGCGAGAACACGGCCCACGGCCTCGCGTTGCGGCTGGCCGTCCCGACCGGCGCCCGCCCCACCGTCAAGCCCGTGCCCTTGCAGCGCCCGCTGCAGCGTCCCGTGGCGCCGCAGGAGGGCGCGACCGGCGTGCACGTCTTCGGCTCCTCGCGCGTGATGACCCGCTTCGCCGCCTGCTGCAGCCCGCTGCCGGGCGACCCCATCACCGGCTACGTCACGCGCAGCCGCGGCGTCACCGTCCACCGCGATGATTGTCATAACGTGCTGCAGACGCAGGAAACCGAGCGGCTGGTCGAGGTGCAGTGGGGCAGCGTGCCGGGTACGCGCTACTCGGCCCGGCTGCGCATCGAGGGCTGGGACCGGGTCGGCTTCATCCGCGACATCTCCAACGTCTTCGCCGACGAGGACATCAACATCGTCGGCCTGACGACGCACGAGGACGGCGGCCGAGTGGTCCTCTCCCTGACCGTCGAGACCGACGGCTACGCCCAGCTGCAGCGCGTCATGCACAAGGTCGACGCCGTGCGCGGCGTCCTCGGCGTCGATCGGGAGCTGTAGGGGAAAGGCAGCGCCTCCCGGCCGACGCCTCTACCATCCGACCATGCTTGCCAGCGTCAATGGTTGCGCCGTGGTTGGGCTCAGCAGCGAGATCGTCACCGTCGAGGTCGACATGACCCGGGGGCTGCCGGCGATCCAGATCGTCGGTCTGCCGGACGCCGCCGTCTCGGAGGCGCGCGAGCGGGTCCGCGCCGCTCTGCGCAACGCCGGCGCGCGCCTGCCCGGCGGCCGCATCATCGTCAACCTCGCCCCCGCCGACCTGCGCAAGGAGGGCACCGCCTACGACCTCCCCATCGCGGTCGGCATCCTCGTCGCCTCGGGCCAGATCCCCGACGAGTTCGTCCGCGGCGCGGTGTTCATCGGCGAACTGGCCCTCAACGGCGACCTGCGCCACGTGCCCGGGGTCCTGCCCGTCGCGACATCGCTGCGCGACGGCGACGCCCGCCGCCTCGTCCTGCCCGAGGCCGACGCGCCCGAAGCCGCCCTGATCGACGGCATCGAGGTGCTCGGCTTCCCCACGCTCACCGCCCTGATGGAGACCGCCAACGGCGACGCGCCCCTGCCCTCGGCGCCCCCCGCCGACGGCGGGGCCCCCTCCACCGGCGCCCGGCTCGCGCCGGCGTACGTCGACTTCGCCGACGTGCGCGGCCAGGAGCACGTCAAGCGCGCCATCGAGGTCGCTGCCGCGGGCGGGCACAACCTGCTGATGGCGGGCCCGCCGGGGGCCGGCAAGACGCTGCTGGCGCGCGCCGTGCCCGGCATCCTGCCCGCCCTCGACCGCGAGGAGGCGCTGAGCGTCACCGCCGTCTACAGCGTCGCCGGGATGCTGCCCGAGGGCGTCAGCCTGGTCCGCGAGCGGCCCTTTCGCTCGCCCCACCACACGATCTCCAACGCCGGCCTCGTGGGCGGCGGGCGCAAGCCCCGGCCCGGCGAGATCAGCCTCTCGCACCACGGAGTCCTCTTCCTCGACGAGTTGCCCGAGTTCAACGTCGCCGCGCTCGAATCGCTGCGGCAGCCGCTCGAGGACCGCATCGTCACCATCGCCCGCGTGCACGGCGCCGTCACCTACCCGGCCAACTTCATGCTCGTCGGCGCGATGAACCCCTGTCCCTGCGGCAACTACGACGACCCCGTCGCCCCCTGCACCTGCTCCGAAGGAGCCGTGCTGCGCTACCAGCGCCGCATCTCCGGGCCGCTGCTCGACCGCATCGACCTGTTCGTCGAGGTGCCCCGGGTCGACTACGACAAGCTCGTCGCTCTGTCCGATCCGGAGCCGTCGAGCGCCGTCCGGGAGCGCATCGCTCGCGCGCGCGAGCTGCAGATCGCCCGCAACGACGGCCAGCCGATCGCCGACCACGCGCCCGCGCCCACCAACGCCGCCCTCAGCCCCCGCCAGGTGCGCGAGCGTTGCCAGGAGCAGCTGACGCCCCAGGCCGCTTCGCTGATTAAGATGGCGATGACCCAGATGGACCTCTCGGCCCGCGCCTTCAACCGCGTGCTCAAGGTCGCCCGCACCGTCGCCGACCTGGCCGGCTCCGCCGCCATCGACGCCCCCCACGTCGCGGAGGCGATCCAGTACCGCCGTCGCGGGTTGGGGAGTTGAGGCCACCCTTGCCAGATCGCACAAATCTGTGCTGAACTGATAACGTGAACGGACGGGAGTTCGTCAGGAGAGCCCGGCGATACGCCCGACGTCAGGGGCTTGAGTTCGAGTTCTTCCCAAGGCGCGGCAAGGGAAGTCACGGGGAGGCGCGGCTTGGTTCTTATCGGACCACCGTTGCACACGGTGAGATCCCCATGGGCACGCTGTCCGCGATGCTGAGGGACCTCCACATCGACCGACGGGACTTCTAGAGATGCGCTACGCCTACCCATGCGACATCCGCCGCGACGAGGAGGAGGACCGCGCCACCGGCCGGGAAGCCTACGTCGTCACGTTCCCCGACGTGTACGGGGCCAACACGGGTGGCTGGTCCCGGCAGGAGGCGTTGGAGCTGGCCAAGGACTGCCTTGGCGTCGCGCTTGGCATGTACGTCAAGGCCCGGCAGGACGTCCCCGCTCCCAGCCCTCCGGCCGACGGGCAGGTGCTGATCTTCGTGACCCCCATCCTCGCCGCGAAGCTGGCCCTCTACACCGCGATGCGGGAGCAGGGCGTGACCAGCGTGGCCCTGGCCCGCCGCCTGGGGGTGCATGAGAACGCGGTGCGCCGGCTGATCGACCCCGAGCATCGCTCGCACGTCACCTCCGTAGAGAAGGCGTTGCAGGCGCTCGGCCGCTCCCTTGTCGTGGAGGACGGGGCGGCCGCCGGACTGCCCGCGTCCTCGCCCGCGCTGACGTCGGCCTGACGCTCCGGTCCGCCCCGCGACGCCCCGGCCCTGCTACGATCGACCCGGCCCGCCCCCGTAGCTCAGCGGATAGAGCACTGGTCTCCGGAACCAGAGGCGGAGGTTCGACTCCTCTCGGGGGTACCAACGCTCGATTGGCAGCACTATCCTGGAGGCACGATGGCCCTCACGTTCGATACGCAGAAAGCCGTGCAGCGACTCCGTGGCCCTTTGGGGGGACAGGAGGCAGCGGAGGCCGTCGTCGAGGTGATTACCGAGGCCCAGGAGGATTTGGCGACCAAGAGTGACCTGGAGTTGGCGCTCGCGCTCCTGGAGAAGCGCATGCTGGCGCTGCTCCTCTTCCAGACCGGGCTCATCATCGGCGCGGTCGCGGCGATCGAAGTGCTCGTGGGGAACTAGCCGGCGGGGCGCGCCGGGACCATGCCGCGACGCATCGCCATCGTTGGGGGAGGGGTGTCCGGGCTGGGCGCCGCCTGGGCGCTGGACCAGCACCCGGATCGATTCGACTTCCGCCTGTTCGAGGCGCGGGACCAGGTCGGCGGCAACGCGGTCACGGCCGATATGCCGCAGGACGACGGCAGCACGATCCCCTTCGACATCGCCGTCACGGCCTGCATCCCGTCGATCTATCACCACCTCGTGCTGCTGCTGGAGCGCTTCGGCATCGAGTTGTTCGAGACCCGCTTCAGCTACAGCGTGCGCTACCAGGGCCAGGTGTACGCCCACGACCTCGATTCGGAGATCCGGGAGGAACTGCAGGACGAGATCGCCAAGTTCCAGCGGCTCCTGCGCCGCCTGCACTGGTTCGGCGCGCTGACCCGCTCCCAGTCGAAGCTGCTCAACGCCCTCAACCCGTTCACCTACATCAGCATGCGGACAGTGCTCAACCTGGGCGGCTTCTCCGACGACTTCCGCTACAAGGTCCTCAAGCCGATGTTCGTCAACTTCGTGCTGGCGACCAACGTGTTCGACATGCCGGCCGCGCTGTTCTCGCGCTACCTGGAGTTCTTCGATATCGAGACGGCGACGCCGATGCAGACCTGGGACCAGGGCACACGCCGCATCTACGAGCACCTGACGGCCGGCTTCCGCGACAAGATCTACCTGAACCGGCCCGTGCGGAAGGTGTACCGGCGGGCGTCGGGCGTGGAGATCGAGGACGAGGACGGGGTGCGGGAGACGTTCGACGAGGTGATCTTCGCCTGCAACGCGAACCAGACGCTGATGATCCTCGACAAGCCGACGATGCTGGAGCGCTACATCCTCTCGTCGATCCGCTACGAGAGCGAGCTCCACAACCACGCCGTCGTCCATTCCGACGCTTCGGTGCTGCCGGACAACGCCGTGCAGCCGCTGACGACGCGCACGAACCACATCGAGCAGTACGGCGCCCGGCCCGACAACTACGAGATCACCTACATCATGCACAACCAGCAGCCCTGGGCGCACGGCTCCGACAAACCCTGCCTGGTGACCTATAACCCGATCAGCCCCATCGACGAGGCGAAGGTCATCCGGCGGGGGTGGTTCCAGCACATCGTCCACGACGTCCGGCACGTGACGCTGCTCGTGCCCCTGTTCCGCTTCATCCAGGGGCGGCGGCGCACCTGGCACTGCGGCGCGCACACGCTCGTCAACAGCCAGGAGACGTGCCTCGTGACGGGGTTGGCGGCGGCCCGGCAGCTCGGCGCCGACTACCCCTTCGACGACCCCGCGGCGCGGCGGTCGTTCAACTACTACGGCGGCATCATGTACGGCTCGGGCTTCCGGAAGGCGTAGCGCCGGGGTGGCGGGCCTCAGGATGCGGGCGCGCCGTCGGCGGCCGGCTCCGGGTAGAACTGGGCGCAGTAGGCGCGGAAGGTCATGATCTCGCCGTCGGAGCGGCAGAGGCGGGGGCGCGGCCGATAGTGCTTGCGGCTCCAGATGATCACGTCCTGCAGCACGTCCTGCCGCTGCTGCGCCACGATGAACTTATTCATCAGCGGCGCGCGCAGGCGTCGTGGGAGGAAGCCCAAGCCCGCGAACCACCGCTTGGGCTCCCGGATCTCTCGCACTTGCGAGACGATCGACAGGTCGATGAGCGTGCCGTCGACGGGCGTCGCCAGGATCCACAGACGCATGTCCATGCCGATCGAACGCTCGCGGATCTCCACGAACGAGTAGCCCAGTCCGTAGACCCAGGTGTGGGCGATCACGTTGAAGGTGAGGCTCGCCAGCCCGGCGATTTTCCGGACCCGGCGGAAGCCGAAGAGACTCTGGAGACAGGCGCCGTCCACCGACACCGGATCGGCTTGCGTCACGCTGTCGTAGCCGTGGACGTAGCGAAGGTGGGCCACGTCCACCGAGTTCTCCGTCGTTTCCTGGGGGTGGCCGGAGAAGCGCAGGGTGCGGATCTCCTGGCCGCCCCAGCTGGGATCGTCGGACGGGCCGCCGTGCAACCGCCACTGCGGTTCACGCCCGCCGACGCCCCACCAGGCGAAGACGAGCCCGCAGATCTCCCGCGTCTCGAAGACGCGCAGCCGGGCCGAGCGGGGCGCCGCGGCGAACGGGGTATGCACGCACTGGCCGGTCGTGTCGAACTCGAAGCCGTGGAACGGGCAGACTAGCCGGCCTTCGCCGACGCGGCCGCCCGCGTCGGGGCCGAGATCGGAGCCCAGGTGCGGACAGACGGCCTCTGCGACGCAGACGCGGCCCTCGTCGTCGGCCCAGACGACGATGTTCTCGCCCATCCACGTCTTCTGGATGAGCCTGGCCTTGCGCAGCGCCTCGCGGCTGGCGACGAAGTACCAGCCCTCGGGAAATGAGGGCGGCGACGGCAGCGTCTCTGGCTCCGTGCGTGCGGTCGGCATCGGTCGGCGCTCCTTCTCCCCTTGTGAGTTACACTGTACCCGTCCCCTCTACGTCCAAACGAACCGGGCGCCGGGGTTGATCCGGGGAGGCAGCGCGATGACTCTCGCTCCGGAAGAGGTCGCGACCGAAACGCTGAGCTTGCCCGAAGAGCTCCTGCTGATGCTCCTCAACGAGGAGAGCGGCTACTTCCATCAGGTTCCGGGCTGGGCGCTGAACTGCGCCGTCGTCGGCGCGGTGCTCGCCGAGCTGTCGTTGCTGAACCGCATCGACACCGACATGGACTCCCTGATCCCGCTGGACCGGACGCCCACCGGCGATCCGGCGTTGGACCCCATCCTGGGGGAGATCCACGACGAGCCGACGCAGCGCAACGCCCAGTTTTGGATCGAGCGGCTCGCGCCGCGGGCGGAGTCGATCATCGACCTGTCGCTGGAGCGGCTGGTCGATCTGAAGATCCTGGAGCGCCATGAGGGCGACTTCTGGACCCTGGCGCCGATGGCTTGGCAGATGGAATCCTCCGGCGCCGACCGGAAAAGCACGGCGGCGGAGTTCGTGCGGACGCGCATCCGCCGGGTGATCTTCAGCGACCGGATTCCGGAGGACCGCGACGTCATCATCATCTGCTTGATCAACACCTGCGACGTCTTCCGCTTCATGTTCATGCTGGATGAGGAGTCGGAGGAGCGGATCGAGATCATCTGCCGGATGGACTTGATCGGCCGGGCGATCGCGGAGGCGATCTCCCAGAACCTCGCCGGGCCGCTGTTGCAGCCCTCGGTCCTGACGCAGGAGATCCCCACCGTCTCGCTGCTGGGGCTGCTGCGCAATCGTCACGTGCGCGACGGCAATCTCCCCGCGCTCTTCGCGGACCTGACCGAGAAGTACGGCCCGGTTTACAAAATCAAACCGCCGTTCATGACGCCGATGATCGTCCTCGCCGGGCCCGAGGCCAACCGCTGGGCGCACAAGCAAGGGCGCATGTACCTGCGTACGAGGGACTATCTGCAGGACTTCGAGAAGGTCTACCGCGCGAACGGCATCCTGCCCGCGCTCGACGGCGCCGATCACTTCCGCTTCCGCAAGGCCATGCAGTCCGCCTATTCCCGCGCGCGGCTGGAAGGGGTGCTGGACGACCTCTATCGCCTCGCCCGGGAGCACATGGCGGAGTGGGAAGTGGGGGAGACGATCCAGGCGACGCGCATGTGCCGCCGCCTGGTCAACGCGCAACTCTCGCCGCTCACGATCAGCGTCGATTCTCAGGACGTCATCGACGATCTGGTCTCCTTCAAGACCCGCGCGCTCAGCACGCACGTCGTGAAGGTCATGCCGAAGTTCATGCTGCGTACGCCGGGGATGCGGCGCAAGGCGAAGAGCATCGACGTGCTGCTGAACCGGATCCAGGGCGTCCACACCGCCGCCCAGCGGGCCGGCTGTCCGCGCGATTGGGCGGATGACTTCCTCAGCCTGCACACGAGCGACCCGCAGTTCCTGCCCGAATCGAACCTGCGCTTCGTCCTCTCGGCTCCACTGATCGCGAGCGTCTACCTCGGCGACATGCTGAGCTTCGCGGTCTACGCCATGGCCTCGCAGCCGGAGTTCCACGAGCGCATCCGCGCCGAGGCCGACGCCCTGTTCGCAAACGGTGATCCGGACGGGAGCGACCTCAGTCACGAGGCGATCGACGTCACGCATCGGTTCATCCAGGAATGCCTGCGCATGTACCCGATCGTTCCGATGTCGGTCCGCAACGTGATGAACGGCTGCGTGGTCGAGGGCCGTGAAATCCCGGAGGGGGCGCGCATCTTCGTCGCGCACAGCGCCGCCCACTACATGGACGGCGTCTTCCCCGAAGCCGACACCTTCGACATCGACCGCTACCTGCCGGGGCGCGACGAACATCTCAGCCCCGGCTACGCGCCCTTCGGGCTGGGTACGCACACCTGCCTGGGCTCCCGCTGGATGGAGTTGCACCTGGCCGTGAACCTGCTGCTGCTCGCGCACCACTTCACGATCAAGGTGTCGCCGGAGAACTACAAGCTCAAGATCAGCCCGTTCCCGTCGCTGCACCCCAGCAAGAAGCTGAAGTTCCTCATCGCGGAACAGCGGCGAGAGCTAAAGGTCGAGTGAGACACGGGCACCCGCGGGCGCCCTGGTCGCGGCGGGCCTACCCAGGCTTGCGCGCCAGGAAACAGTACAGCGGCGTGAAGAGCCCGGTCCTTCCCCCCGCGACGTAGGCGTTGGCGGTCCGGTCCATCAACTCGATGACCTCCGCGGAGCCCTTCGGGAAGATGCCCACCGCCTCGACCAGCCTGGACCCGCTGGCGAACGCCTTGCGGCCCATCGGTGTCCGGCGCAGGGCGCTGCCCAGCGTGCCGCCGCGGGCTTCCATGGGTTGGTGCCACGGCGTCGACGGCGCGCTCCCCGCAACGGCCCGGTCGATTCCCTCGACCACCTCGAATCCCACCGCTTCGAGATCCCGGTTCACCTCGCCCGTGGTCGCGATCTCGTTGAGCGCGATGCCGTGCATGAGATCCCTCTTGATGGCCTGGTGCCGATCGTCCCCGGGATCGAACTGGTCCGTCATGCACATCTCCTGGCCCCAGAAGAGGGCGCCGGGTTTCAGCACACGGTAGATCTCGGCGAACGCGCCGGCCTTGTCCGGCGCATGGCAGGTCGATTCGATCGCGTAGGCCCGGTCGAACGTGGCGTCCGCGACGGCGCTCATGTCCATGAAGCTGCACGCGAGGTAGTCGACCATGTGGTCGAGTCCCGCCTCCGCGTTCAGCGACTTCGCCTTGTTCAACTGAACCGCACTCGTGTTCACCCCGACGACCCGGACACCCGCCTCCCGGACCACGCGGCGCATCGGCCCGCCGATCCCGCAGCCGACATCGACCACCGTCATGCCCTCGCGCAGCGCCAGTTTGTCGATCATCAGCCTCTGGTGCCGGATCTGCGATTCCTCCAGGCTCTCCCGGGGCGACAGCGGCGCGAAGTGCAGCGATTCGCTCCAACCGAACACCATGAACTCGCTGCACAGGTCGTAGTACTCCTCGACGGTTGCGGCGTGGTCGTAGGCCGCCGGGGCGGCGACCTCCGCGTTCGCCCTGTCCATCCACCCATCGAAGTACCGCACGCGACGGCGGACGTCCGAGCCGCGGTACGCGGTTCTCAGCCCTCGGGAGAGTTGGCGGAGTTGCATGAGCCTCTTTCCTGGGCGGGGCCCTGCTCCTGCTCGCGGCGGCGGCGCATCAGCTTGGCGGGCCCTGGACCGGACGCGCGAGGCTCGCCTAGCCTCGCCCTGCGCAGGAGGCGGAGTGTGAAGCAGTTACAGCCCGACCTGTGGCAGAGTTCCCGGCATGAGTCCGGGATGCTTCGGTCGCACGCCTATCTCGTGACGCGGCCTGCCGGCAACGTCCTACTCTACAACATCGGCCTCGACCAGCAGAGCGACCTCGATGCCATCACGGAGTTGGGCGGCGTCGCCCACCAACTGCTGAGTCACCGCGACGAAGCGAACGAGTTGCTCGACCCGATCCGCCATCGCTTCGGGTCCCGGCTCTGGTGCAGCGCGATCGAGGCGCCCGCGATCGGCCGCGCCGCGACCGTCGACACCGTGCTGGCCCAGGGCGACGATCACGTGGAGGATGTCGAGGTCCTGCACACGCCCGGCCACACCGATGGCAGCCTCTGCTTCTTCTACCGCTCCCCGCACGGCAAGTCGTATCTCTTCACCGGGGACTCGCTGTTCCTGTGGGATGGCGAATGGTCGACGCTCGTGCTGGAGGCCGCCGGGGGAAGCGCCACGGCGCTCGCCGGGAGCCTGCTCGGACTGCGTGCACTGCGTCCCGACCTGGTGTTGTGCAGCGCCTTCGTCGGCGATGTGGCCACGATGGAGGTCGGCGCCGAGGAGTGGACTCGCGCGATCGACGGCCAGGTCGCCCGGCTGCGGAACGCGTAGGCCTCCGTCGCGGGCCTAGGCCGAGCCCTGCTCCTGCTCGTGGCGCTGGTGAATGCCCTCGATCGCCTCGTCCAAGGCGGCCCATTCCCGTTCCACCATCGAGCGCAGGCGCATGTTCTGGTAGGCGCCCCAAACCGTCATCGCCGGCGGCACCAGCAGGATGGAGACGATCAGCGAGTAAGCGATCGTGATCGCCGCCGTGATGCCGAACTGCTGCGAGGCCAGCAGCGGCGAGGCCACCAGCACGCCCAGTCCAAGCGCCGTCGTCAGCGCGGAACCCAGCAGCGCCGATCCGGTCGTCGCAAGCGTGCGGATGGCCGCCTTCTCCGGGTTGCGCAGCCGCGCGAACTCCTCCCGGTAGCGATGGATCACGTGGATCGTGTAGTCGACCCCGATGCCGATGGACAGCGCCGTGATGATCGACGTGACCAGCGTGTAGGGGATGCCCAGCAGCGCCATCGTGCCCAGCACGCAGATGAGGACAAGCGCGATCGGTGCCACCGCGATGAAGCCCAGCACCGGCTGGCGCAGCGTGAGCCAGAAGAAGATCGTGAGGATGCCGAGCGCCAGCGCGATCGTCGCGCTGATCGACTCCGTCTGCCGGCTGGTGATCTCGTCCGTCACCGTGACCGAGGTGATGCTCAGCGATGTCGCCGTGATCGCGTCGTCGTCGCCCGCCCAGAGCGCATCGATCTCGTCCTGGACCAGCTTGGTGCCCGCGGGGTCGTCGGTGAAGGCGGGGAACTGCAGCAGCATCGCGTCGATGCCGCCCGGATCGTTGACCAGGCCGCGCGCGACGGCCGGATCCCGCGCCGCCAGCATGTCGATGAACTGCTGCATCAGCGCCGGGTCGAGCCGCACCTCGGCGGAGGCCTCCCGGAAGAGCGCCGCCAGTTCGGGGTCGTAGTTGTCGCCGGGCGCGCCGCTGTCGTGCGTCCAGTCGCGGGCGAGCGACTCGTACGAGGCGTGCATCGGGCCCGCCGCCACGCGCGGCCGGCGCGCCTCGTCCGCGAAGGCCGCCTCGAGATCGCGCAGGTTGAGCAGGGTGCGGGTCTCCGTGGCCTCCGCCTCGACGAGCACGCTCGCCATCTCCGTCGAGCCGCCGACGGCCGCGTCGAGCGTTTCCATATCCTCCAGCACCGTCCCGCCACGGGGCAGCACGTCGCGGATGCTGAACTCCGACTCGAGGCCCGTGGCCGCGAAGCCGAGCCCGACCGTCACGCCCAGCACGCCCACGATGTAGGGGGCCGGGCGCCGCGTGACCGAGGCCCCCAGGATTTCCGCCAGCCGCCCGATGCCCGGCAGCGCGTTCGAGACCGGGCGGGGCGGCTTCAGCGTGCCGCGGGCCTCGCGCCGCCGATCGATGATCGTGCGCCCGGCCGGCACGAGCGTCAGCATCACGATCAGGCTCATGCCCACGCCCAGCGCCGCCACGATGCCGAAATCGCCGATCACGCCGATGGGGGAGAACAGGCTGGCCAGCAGGCTGACCATGGTCGTCACGGCGGCCAGCGTCAGCGGGATGGTGACGTGGCGCAGCCCGGTGCGCACGGCGTCGAGCACCGGCCCGCCGGCGGCGCGCTGCTCGCGGTAGTGCGAGACGGCCTGGATGGCGTAGTCGACCGTGAGGCTGATCACGATGATCGGCACCATCGTCGTGAGCGAACTGGGCGCGCCGATCACGCTCAGGCCGTCGGGGCCCAGCCACCCCTCCGCCCCGATTACCCAGATCAGCGAGATCAGCAGCCCGGCCAGCGTCAGCAGAAGGTCCGACAGCGTGCGCAGGAAGAGCAGCAGCAACAGCGCGATGAGGACCAGCGCCAGCCCGATCAGCGGCGCCATCCCGCTCTCGGTGGCCTCCCGGTACTCATCCTCGACCACGATGGGCGAGACGCTGGTCACGCGCAGCGGTCCCTCGTCGGCGAGCGCCAGAGTGTTGATCCAGCGCTCGACTTCCCCGATTCGCTCGTCGCCGGTGTCGCGCAGGCGGATGGTGGCGGTCGCGACGGGCGTGCCGTCGGTGTCGACGCCCGTCATCGCGTCGAGCGCCGGCGCGATCTCCGGCGCGCTGCGGGCGGCGTCGATCTCCGCTTGCGTGAGCGATCCGAGGTCGTCGGCCTGCAGCGCGGCCTTGATCAATGAGGAGGGCGCGATGACCGAATCGCCGGGCGCGAGCAACTCCGCCACGTCGGGGTTGCGGGTGATCGCGCCGAGCAGGGCGTCCATCTGGGCGAGTCCGCCGGGCGTGAACTCCTCGCCGCGGAAGATCAGCGTGACGATGCTGACCTCGCCGGAGTCGCCGAAGCGCTCCTCGATCGTGCGCGTCGCCTCGGCGATCTCGTTGCCGGGGGGCAGGAAGGCCAGGGCGGCGCCCTCGATCACCGGCGCGCGCCGGTTCGCCCCCGCCGCCATCACGACGGTGATGAGGAGAAGGACGAGGATCGTGACCCACGGTCGGGCCGTCACCAGCCGGCTCAGCCGATCGAGTATGGGGTTCATCGCGGGCATACTATCTCAGCAGCCCCCCTCGTACATCGTCCCGGCGGGCGTGCCGCTGCTACCCGCCACGGCGTCCACTCGTGCACCTCACGATCATCATCCCCGCCTTCAACGAAGCGACCGCCCTCCCGGCCACCCTCGACGCGATCCGCGCCGCCGCCGCGCACCTGCGCGCCCGCCCCGACGTCCGCATTGACACGATCGTCGTCGACAACAACAGCGACGACGACACCGCCGCCGTCGCCGAGGCCGGCGGCGCGACCGTCGTGCGCGAGCCGGTGCAGGGGATCGCGCGCGCCCGCAACGCCGGCGCGCGTCACGCGAGCGGCGACGTGCTCGTCTTCATCGATGCGGACGTGATCGTGCCGCGCACCCTGCTCGCCGCGATCCACGCGGCGATGAGCGACCCGGCCTGCATCGGCGGCGGCGTGGACGTCGAGTACCGGCCCCGGCGCCGCGCGATCCGGCTCTACCTGCGCGCCTGGCGGCTGCTCGCCCGCCTGCTGAGCATGAGCCAGGGGGCGACGCAGTTCTGCCGGGCCTCGGCCTTCGAGCAGGCCGGCGGCTACGACGAGACGGCCTGGATCGGCGAGGACGTCGACTTCTACTGGGGTCTCAAGCGGCTGGCCGAGCGCACCGGCCGCACGGTCCGGTTCATCCGCGAACCGCGCGTGCTCGCGTCGTCCCGCCGCTTCGACGAGTGGCCCCTCTGGCGGACGCTGGTCTGGACCAACCCGCTTGTCATCGCGCTGTTGCGGCGGCGCAAGTCGGCCTGGGGTGGCTGGTACCGCCGGCCGGTGCGCTAGCCGGGCGAGGCGCCGCTACAACAGCTCCCGCTTGAAGACCAGCCGCTCGATGCCGTACTTGCGGCTGCCCAGGATGCCGATGATCCCCGCGATGGCGAAGTAGAGGATCGCCACCTCGCCGCCGTGGGCGCCGAAGCCGCCGTCGGCCGGGTAGATGTGCGGCCACAGCCCGTTGCCGTAGTGCACGTCGAAGTAGGCCACCACCATCTGTACGACCAGCGCGCCGGCCCCCAGCCGGGTGAACACGCCGCTCGCGATCAGGATCGCGGCGATGAACTCCACCCAGCCGGCGATGTCGACCCGCAGCCCCAGCGGGTGATCGGCCGGGAAGCCCCACAGCAGGAACGCCTTCTGCGCCCCGTGCAGGGCCAGCAGGAAGGCGAACAGCAGCCGGAAGCCCAGGTAGAACTCCTCCGCGTACCGCATGAGCACGTTCCCGAAGATCGGGGGTTCCCCTACGGGTGCTGGCTCGTTGTCCATCTGCATCGCCTGACCTCCTCGCGCGCCGACCATTTCTGCCCGAAGCGTAGAATGTCTGTCAACCGCCGATCCGACCGGCGGTCGCGACCCGAAGTCACGTTCTGGAGGGATGTAATGGGCAAGTATTTGCTGCAGGCGAGCTATACGCAGGCGGGCCTGACCGGCCTGATCGAGGAGGGCGGCGCCAGCCGCCGGGCGGCGCTCACCGCGACGATCGAGGGGGTGGGCGGCAGCGTCGAGGCGCTCTACTACGCCTTCGGCGCCTGCGACCTCTTCATTATCGCCGACCTGCCCGACGACGCCACGGCCACCGCCGTCTCGCTCAACATCGGGGCGGCCGGGGCGCTCAACGTCAGCGTCACCGTCCTCGTCACGCCCGAGACCATCGACGAGGCCGTCGCCAAGAACATTTCCTACCGCGCCCCGGGCGCATAGTCGGCACTCGGCGCGGCCGGGCTGCTATGATCGCCTCGATGTGGCATCTCCGATCGATTTGCCACGAACGCATCGAGGTGGCACATGCAGCACACGGCGACCAAGATCGACAAGCACGGCCGGGTCGTCATCCCGGCCGACTACCGTCGCGCCCTCGGCCTGCGCCCCGGCGACTCGCTTACCCTCGAACTCAACGGCGGTTCGCTCCGCTTGGTCACGCTCGCACAAGCCATCCGGGAGGCGCAGGAGTTCGTCGCCAAGTACGTGGACAAGGACCGCTCGCTCGTCGCGGAGCTGATCGCCGAGCGCCGGGCGGAAGCCGCCCGTGAGTGAGTGGGTCCTCGACGCCTCGGCGGTCCTCGCCGTGCTCAAACACGAGCCCGGAGAGGAACGAGTCACCGAGGCGCTCGTCGCGGGCGCGGTCATCAGCACGGTCAACCTCTCCGAGGTCGTCGCCAAGCTCGCCGGCGCCGGAGCGCCGGAGGCGGGGATCCGCGCGAGGATCGCAGGCCTCCGCGTGGACGTCGCTCCCTTCGACGCCGATGCTGCGTTCGCGGCCGGGCTGCTCATCACGCTGACTCGCGCTGCCGGCCTCTCGCTGGGCGACCGCGCCTGCATCGCCCTGGGGCAGCGCCGCGGCCTCCCCGTCCTCACCGCCGACGCCGCCTGGGCGGGCCTCGATCTCGGCGTCGAGATCGCGGTCCTCCGCTAGTCCGCCCCGGCCCACTCCTCCCGCAGCAGCGCGTAGAGCACGTCGTCGACCCGTTCGCCGTGCACGACGCGGCGACTGCGCAGCAGCCCCTCGCGGCGCATGCCCAGCTTCTCCATCACCCGCCACGACGCGACGTTGCGCACGTCCGCGGCGGCCCAGATGCGGACCAACTCCAGCGCCTCGAACCCATAGCCGACGACCGCAGATGCCGCCTCGGTCGTGAGGCCCCGTCCCCACAGCGTCCGCGCCAGCGAATAGCCGATCTCCGCCGAGTCGGGATCGCGAACACGCAACTCGATCCCGCCCGAGACCCGCCGCTCGTGCACGATCGCCCACTGCAGCCGCTGCCGGGGGTCGGGCACGGTCGCTTCCGCCACGAACTCCTCAGCATCGCGGCGCGTGTACGGCCGGGGCACGGGCAGATGCCGCCCCCACTCCGGGTCCGACGCGTAGGCGAACACGTCGTCCACATCGTCGCCGTGGAAGGGGCGCAGCAGCAGGCGGTCGGTGCGCAGTTCCGGCGGGCGGTCCATCGGGCGAGCGTACGGTAGGGGCCGCGCCGCGTGCCGGCTTCCCCTAGACGATGAGGCTGATCGCCGCGCTGGCGATGCCGAGGAACAGCAGGAAGCCGAACACGTCGGTGAAGGTGGTCACCACGACCGCCGACGCGACCGCCGGATCGACGCCGACGCGCCGCAGGAACAGCGGCACGGCGGCGCCCACCGAGCCGGCGATGATCATGTTGCCCAGCATCGCCACTCCCAGCACCAGCGCGATGCCGAGGTTGCGCTCCCAGACCAGCGCGATCGCCGCCACCAGCAGCCCCAGCCAAGCCCCGTGCAGGACGCCCAGCGTCGCCTCGCGGGCGAGCAGCCGCCACGCCGTCACGCCCACCAGTTCGCCCAGCGCAATCGCGCGCACGATCAGCGTCAGCGTCTGCGTGCCGCCGATGCCGCCCTGACCCGCCACCACCGGCAGGAACGCCGCCAGCACCACCGCCTGCGCCAGGGTCGACTCGAACAGCGAGATGGTCGCCGCCGCCAGGAAGGTCGTGCCCAGGTTCAGCGTCAGCCAGGGCAGCCGTGTGCGGAGCGAGTCGGTCAGCGGGCCGCCCGTGGTCTCCCCCGCCACGCTCGCGACCTGCAGCATCTGCCGGGTATCCTCCTCGACCAGCGCGCCGATCAGCGAATCGGCCAGGATGACGCCGATCAGCCGCCCGTCCTCGACGACGGGCAGCTGCGTCACGTTGTAGTGCCGCCGCAGCCGGGCGCACTCCTCCGCCCCCGTCTCCACCGGCACCGCGGCCACGACCGGCGCGCTGATGTCCGCGACCGGCGTCTCGTCGACCGCGAGGGCCAGGTCGACCATCGCGATCTGGGCGGCCAGTTGATCGCCGGGGCCCAGCACGAAGACGTGCGTGAACTTGCCCCGGTCCTCGGCCAGGGCGCGCACGCTGTCGCGCGCTGCCCCCGCCTGCCCGTCGATGGGGACCGTGGGGTAGACAGGGACCATGAGCGCGCCGGCGCTGTCGGACGGGTGCGCCAGCAGGTCGTCCGCCGCGAGCGGCTCATCGAGCGTCTCCACCACGGCGCGGGCGTGCGGCGTCGGCAGACGTCGCAGCGTGGCGATCGCGCGCTGCGGGTTCACCTGCCGCAGGGCGAACGCGACGACGCCGACGCCCAGCCGCGACGCCAGCCGTCCCGCCTCGACGGGGTTCATCTGCCGGAGCACCCAGGCCAGCGTGTCGGGTGACATGACCCGAAGCAGCGTGTCGCGGCTCGTGCGCGGCAGCCCGGCGAGGATCAACCCCGCGTCGGCCGGGTGCAGGCTGTGCACCAACTCCAGCGCGCGGTTCTCCTGGCCGGCCGCGATCAGCTCCCGCACCTCCTTCGCGATCGCCGACACCTCGCTAAGCGGGATCGCCCGGCCGATGCCGGCCGCGCGCTGCGGAAAGCCCGCCCGTTCTTCACTGCCTGGTGTGGTCGCCACGGCGATCCCTCCATCCGTCCGGCCTGCCCCCGGCCGCATCACCGAGGAAGCGCCCTCCGATCGTCCACTATCCGGCGCGCTTCGGCTACTGCGTTGCGAACGCCCAGGGCCACCACCGTCCCGCCTGACCCCACCATTCCCACGGGGCGACCGCTTGCGCTAGCCTCCCCTGACCCAGCCTCCACCGCGCCGGATCGACGCTAGTGCCCACCGACGACCAAGCCGTCCGCTACGAACCCGACGAGAACCCCCCGCCCGCGGTCGCCGCCGGCGCCGGCTTGCAGGCCGCGATGATCATCGTCGCGCCCGTCGTCCTGAGCGTTGTCATCATCGCGCGCGTGGCCGACCAGTCCGACGACTACATCGCCTGGGCCGCCTTCGCCGCCCTGCTGATCAGCGGCGCCTGCACCATCCTCCAGGCGGTCCGCGTGGGACGCATCGGCGCCGGCCACGTGCTCATCATGGGCACCTCCGGCGCGTTCATCGCCGTGTGCGTCGCCGCCCTCGTCGAGGGCGGACCCGGCACGATGGCCAGCCTGATCGTCGTCTCCAGTCTCTTCCAATTCCTGCTGGCCGCACGGCTTTCGCTCCTGCGGCGCGTCTTCACGCCGGTCGTGACGGGGACGGTGATCATGCTCATCACCGCGACCGTCATCCCCCTCGTCGCCAACTTCCTCGTCGACGTCCCCGACGACACCGACTCGGCGGCCGCGCCCCTGGCCGCCGCCGCCACCCTGGTCGTCATCGGCGCGCTGATCCTGCGCGCGCCGCCCGCCTGGCGCCTCTGGTCGCCCGTGATCGGCATCGCCGCGGGCTGCGTCGTCGGCGCCCCCTTCGGCCTCTACGACACCCAGACCATCGCCGACGCCGCCTGGGTCGGCGTGCCCTTCGACGCCTGGCCCGGCTTCGACTTCACCCCCGGCGTCGAGTTCTGGGCGCTGCTGCCGGCCTTCATCGTCGTCACCCTGGTCGGCGCGATCGAGACCATCGGCGACGGCGTCGCCATCCAGCGGGTCTCCCGCCGCCGCCCTCGCGCCACCGACTTCCGTGTCGTCCAGGGCTCGCTCAACGCCGACGGCGTGGGCAACCTGCTCTCCGGGCTCGCGGGCACGCCGCCCAACACCACCTACTCCTCAAGCATCGCCCTGGCCGAGGTCACCGGCATCGCCGCACGGCGCGTGGGCGTCGTCATCGGCGTTGTCTTCATCGTCATCGCCTTCTTCCCCAAGTTCACCGCCGTCATCATCGCCATCCCCGGCCCCGTCGCCGCCGCCTACGTCACGCTCCTCCTGGGCATGCTCTTCGTGCAGGGCATGAAGATCGTCGTCGAGGACGGCGTCGACCACCGCAAGGCCGCCGTGGTCGGGCTTGCCTTCTGGGTCGGTGTCGCCTTCCAGAACGGGTGGATCTTCCCCGATCTGCTCGGCGAGGGCTTCCTCGCCGTGCTGCTGGGCAACGGCATGACCTCCGGCGCCATCGTCGCCGTCGCGATGGTGCTCTTCATCGAACTGACCGGGCCGCGACGGCGGCGGCTGGAGGTCGCGCTCGACCCCGCCGCCCTGCCCGCGCTGGCCGGCTTCCTCGAAGGCTTCGCCGCCAAGGCCCGATGGGACGACGCCGCCAGCCACCGGCTGCTGCTCGTCGGTGAGGAGACGCTCACCAGCCTCCTGGCCGACGAACCCGATCCCGCCGACGGCGACGGCGGCCGCCGCCTCGTCGTCTCCGCGCGGATGGCCGGGCGCGACGCGGAGCTCGAGTTCGTCTCCGCCACGGCGGGGGAGAACATCGAGGACCGCCTCGCCTACTTGGGCGAACCGCCCGACGTGCCCGACGACCGGGAGATTTCCTTCCGGCTCCTGCGCCACTACGCCTCGTCCGTGCGGCACCAGAAGTACCACGGCGTCGACATCGTCATGGTCCACGTCGACGGGCCGCGGTAAGGGGCTACGCGCAGATCGTCGGCCCCACGCCGTAATCGAAGCAGATGGACGACCCCTCCGGCCCGGGGCTGGCGGGCGTGCGAATCAAGAGCTCCGCAGAAGCCCCGCGGATGCCATCCTCGTAGATCACGACTTCGTAGAGCGTGTCGGGCTGGATCCGCCAGAAGGTCCCCATCAACGTGACCGACGTCACGCCCTCGGCGAGGTCCCGCACGTCGACCTGGATCTCGCTGGCGGCATGGAGCACCAGGACCGAATAGCTGAGCGGATCGTCCGGACGCGACGCCTCCCAAGACACCGTGATCGAGTTGTGCGTGGCGGTGGCGCGGAGGTTCTGCGGCCCGGAGGGCAAAGGTTCGTAGTCGGGCGGTGGCGCGAGCGTCGTCACCTCTGTCTGCGCAGAGCCCAGCCAGTACTCCACGCTCACACGGTATGTGGTACCCGGTGGGAGGTCGTCGAAAGTGACGCTGTGCCGGCCAGCGCTCGTCGCCATCGGGAATCGCTTCGAGACGCCGCCGGCGGCGCCATACAGGCGGACCACGCCGCCGTCGCCGTGGGGTTGCTTGTCCCAGTGGGCGGTGACGGTGTCGTGGGTCGCTGTGGCGACCAGATTCTGCGGCGCCACAACCGCCGCGTAGGGGTGCGCGACGCTCCAGCGGAGCGCCGCGGGAGTGAGCTGTTCCAGGGGGTGACGCAAGGCGGCAACCGAGAACTCGCGGATGTCGGCCGCGGCGACTTCCCAAAGGTTGCCGACGGTTGTCTCCCGCAGCACATGGATCCACTCAGGCGCGCCGACTACCCGATAGCGCACGAGGTACGCGTCGATGGTGTACGGGGTACCTTCGGCACTTTCGAGCGTCAGCTCTCCGACACCGGGCACGTCATCCCACGAGGTGTAGACGTATGCCGGGATGGAGTTAGTGTGGTGAAGCCCTGTCGGCGCCGGGAGGGGCGGCACGATCGTGTAGGCGGCGCTCGCCGTGGCCGATGCGCCGGTGGCGTCGGTCACGGTGGCCGTGATCGTTCCCGGGGCCTCCGTAATCGGCAGTTCTCCCACCCCGTCGTCGGGCAGGATCCCGCAGGTCACGCTGACGCTCTCCGCGTCCGCGTTCACCGGCTCGCCATCGATCGTCAGAGTGTCGGGCGGGCTTCCGCCCGTGATCTCCCATGTGACCAGATTCCGCGTCCCCGCCGTGCACTCGGAGCGCACCGCCGTGAGCGTGAGGGCGAGGGCTTCCACCCCCGCCGCCCGCGCCGACGGGGGCGGTGGGGCAACAGGCGGCACGATGATGTACGTGCCGACGGCCGACGCCATCGCCCCGGTGGCGTCCGTCACGTGGGCCTCGATCGTCTGCTGTCGCGGACCCCCGGTGCCGCAGGGTGCGGTCGCCGCGCCCTCGTCGGCAGCGACGGGCTCCCCCGCCACGGTGAGCGTGTACGGACGCGTTCCACCCGTGATCGTCCAGCTGACCCGGGTGGAGGCGCCCGCCGCACACTCCGCCCGCTCGACCGACAGCGTCAGCCGCAACGGCGCCGCCGGCCGCGCCTGCGTCCTGATAGCGACGCCGACGGGTTCAGAGACGATGTCCGAGTGTGTCACCCAGACCGAGTAGGACGTGGCCGGGGCCAGCCCTGTAAAGGTGTTCGTGGTCACACCCCCAGATACGGTTGCTGTTTCGGCTCCCTGGGCCTCGCGTGATGTGAGTTCGACCGTGTACACGTCGTCGGCGCCCGCGTAGGGCGCATCCCAGTCCACCGTGACGCTATCGTGCGTCACAGTGGTGCGCAGGTTCTGCGGACCGCGCGGGAGCGGCGTCCACTCCGCCGGCGCCGCGGCCGTCCTCACGCGCATCATGGCGTCCGCCGCCAACTCCGGAGTCCCGACGATTACGTGCAGGGGGTACCACGTGTCGGGGCGCAAGTCGCGGAAGACAATGTGATCCGGAATGGTGTCGTCTGCGATGATCCCGCGCTGGTCAGAGCGGTGTGTCCGGGGTTCGCGGATCCTCACATCGAGGCGCTCCAAGACGGGCGGCGGATCCCAGTTGATGGTGATCGTGTCGTGCGTAGCGATGGCCTCGACCCCCGATAGCGGGGAGATGGGGGCGATCAGAAGCGGCGCGCTCCACATCAGCGCTCCCGGCGTCTCCTGCTCGATCTTGTCTCGCACTTTCGCGATCGCGATCTCATACGTCGCGCCCTCGTCGAGGCCTTCGAGGGAGTAGAAGATGACGCCATCGGCCGCTTGACTGAGGTTCACCACAAGGGAATCGGTCGTCCAGGTGTCCGTGCCGACGCTTCGCCAGCGCACGAGGTACCGCTGGCACCGGCAAGCAGATGTCCATGTCCCCGTAGTAGGTGGCGACCCGCCAACTCCCCCGCGGTCCCACTTGAGCCAGTTGAGCGCGTGGAGGCTAGGGCCTCCCAGCTCCGACTGCGCTGGGAGCGGCGGCACGATCGTGTAGGCAGCGCTGGCCGTCACGGTCGTCCCGGCCGCGTCCGTCACGCTGGCCTTGATCGTGCCCGGCGCTTCGGTCGCGCCCGCCGGGAGGTTCCCGCAGGTGACTGTCGTGCGCTCGGCGTCCGCGTTCACCACCGCTCCGTCGACCGTCAGGGTGTCGGGCGGGGTTCCGCCCTTGATCCTCCAGACGACCGGATTCAGCGTCCCTGCGGTGCACTCGGCGCGCAGAGCCGTGAGCGTGAGCGAGAGGGGTTCCACCCCCGCCGTACGCTCCGAGAACAGCGGCCCGTGAAAGGGCGGCACGATCGCGTAGCCGGCGCTCGCCGTGGCCGCCCCGCCAGCAGCATCCGTCACGACGGCCGAGATCGTCGCCGGCGCCGCGGTCGCGCCCTCGGACAGGGCCCCGCAGGTGACGGCCGCGCCCTCCGCGCCAGCGTCCACCGCTGCGCCATCGATCGTCAGGGTGTAGGGCGGCGTGCCGCCGCTGATCTCCCACGTGACGGGGTTGAGCGTCCCCGCCGTGCACTCGGAGCGCTCGGCGGTGACGGTGAGCGTGAGGGGGTCGGGCGCTTGCGCCGCCGCCCGGCCGGACGGGAGCAGCGCGACATGGAGCGCGGCGAGGAGCAGCAGGAAGATGCCGAAGGAAACGGAGCGCATGCGCATCGGGCACCCCGATCGCTTAACGCTTGCCCCGCCCGGCGGTTCCCCCACGGTCGCGCAAGTGGCGCGTGCCGGCTCAGCCTAGCGTGGTCGGGGCGGCCAGCCGCGACGCCCGCATCGGCGCTTCTGAAGCCGCGCCCCCTGCAAGTCCGCGAAAGGGTTCACCGCCCGCCCGTCGATGCCGGGCGCAGCGATGCGCCGTCACCACCGCCACATCTCCTCGTCGATCACCTTGAACTCGGCGATCGCCGCCTCCACTGCGTCCGCCTCCTCCGCCGTCCAACTCCCGAAGAAGTCGTCCAGCGAGGATCCCACCGTGTCCGAGCCACGTCCGTCGTCGGTCAGCCCGGCGCCCTTGCGCAGCAGCCGCAGCGCCGCCTGATTGAGCGAGATGCCCTCACGCCGGGCCAGACGGCGGAGCCGGGCGCTCAGTTCGTCGTCGAAGCCACGCACCGTGAGTTGCTGCATCGCCGTTCGCCCTCCGACTCACCATCCGACTCACTCCGAGTCATGCTATCACTCGCGACGCACCCCCACCGACGCTGTACCGTCTCCCCATGACCCCCGTCTCCCTCCAGAGCCCCATCGACCTCACGAGCCCCATCACCCGCGCGGACCTTCCCCCGCTCGACTTCCGCTATTCCGACGCCCCCCTCGCCGTGACGGCGGAGTTCCGCGTCGCGAACGGCGACCCGATCGATGGCCGGCCCCGGGTCATACCCCAGGTCGTCGTAACGCCCCCGGCCGGCGCCGCCGAACTGCGTATCGACGGCCGCGCCTACGCCCTCCAGTCGCTGCACTGGCACAGCCCCGCCGAGCACGCGGTCTACGGTCGCCGCCCGCCCATGGAGCTCCACCTCGTCCACGCGGGCCCCGACGGCGGCATCCTCGTCGTTGGCGTGCTCTACACCGTCGGCCCGGCGAACCCCGCCCTGGCCCTCGTCTTCGACCGCCTGGGCGCTCTCCCCGAGGCCCCGTCGATCGATGTCCCCGCCCTCGACCTCGCCGGCCTGCTGCCGCCGCCCGGCCGTCGCGCCTCGTACCGCTACCCGGGCTCCCTCACCACCGCCGACGACGAGGGCCGTTTCCGCGAGGGCGTGCAGTGGGTCGTGCTGCGCCACCGCGTCGCCGCTGCCTCCGCCCAGCTTGACGCCCACCGTGCCCTCATCGACGCCCCCCTGCCCGACGCCGTCCGTCCCCACCCCCCCGGCAACGCGCGCGACCTCCAGCCCTGCGCCGGCCGGCCCATCCTCACTGACGGCTGACGGCCCTCACCAGCCGACGGCGCAGCCGTCGGCGCGTGGGTCCGAGCCGCCCCACAGCACGCCGTCTTCCCCCCGCACGATGACCTGGCCCCGGCCCAGCGCCGACAGCCGACGCGTCGCCTCCACCCGCTCGATGGGATGGCCGCGCGCTTCCAGGCCCGATAGCGCCGCCTCGCCCAGCCCCGGCTCGACCAGCACCGGGCCGTCGGGCGGATCCTCGAAGATCGAGAACCGGGGCGCGTCGAGCGCGGCCTGTGGGTCGAGCCCGGCGTCGGCCAGCCCCGACAGCACCTGCAGCTGCCCCTGCGGCTGGTTCCAGCCCCCCATCACGCCGAAGCAGGCGTGCAGCGACCCGTCGGGCCGGGTGCTCAGCGCCGGGATGATGGTGTGGTAGGGCCGCTTGCCCGGCGCGACGACGTTGGGGTGGCCCGCCTCCAGCGTGAAGCCCGCTCCCCGGTTCTGCAGCGCGAAGCCACAGCCCACCGGCACGATGCCCGTGCCGAACGCGCCGTAGGTGCTGTTGATGAACGAGCAGGCGTTGCCCTCCCCATCGACGACCGACAGGTAGACCGTGTCCGACGCCGCGGCCGGCTCCCCGGGGGCGACCTCGACCCGGCGCGCCGGGTCGATGAGCGCCCGCCGCGACGCCGCGTACTCCGGCGAGAGCAGCTCGGCGACGGGCACGCCGCCGGGCGTGGCCGGGTCGGCGATGAAGCGCCGCCCGTCGGCGAAGGCCAGCCGCAACGCCTCGATCTGCAGGTGCAGCGCCGCCGCCGACCCGCCGGCGACCTCGGCCTGGTCGAAGCCGTCGAGGATATTGAGCGCCAGCAGCGCCACGAGGCCCTGCCCGTTTGGCCCGGGCTCGTGGACGCGGAGGCCGCGGTACGTCGTCGAGATGGGCGCCTCGAAGGTCGAGCGGTGCGCCGCCAGGTCGGCCATCGAGAGCAGGCCGCCGCGCGCCGCGACCGCCGACACGATCGCCGCAGCGATTCGCCCCTCGTAGAGGGCCGCCGGACCGTCCGACGCCACCTCGCGCAGCACCGCGGCGAAGCCAGGGTTGCGGAAGACCGACCCCGGCCGCGGCGGCGAGCCGCCCGGCAGCAGTCCACCGCCGTCGCCGTCGAGCTGGTCCGCGCCGTCGTCCCACTGGTGGGCGATCACCGGCGTCACGGCGAAGCCGTCCTCGGCCAGCTGGATGGCCGGGGCGAGCGCCGACGCCAGGTCGCGCCGTCCCCAGCGCGCGACCGCGTCGGCCCAGCCCGCCGCCGCACCCGGCACGGTGACGGCGTGCGGGCTGCCCGGCCCGATCGTCCGGCCCGTCTCGCCCGCCGCCCGCACGATGTCGAGGGTCAGTCCGGCCGGGGCGCGCCCGCTGCCGTTCAGCGCCTCGACGGTGCCCCGCGCCGCGTCGTAGAAGAGCGCGAAGCAGTCGCCGCCGATGCCGGTCGACATCGGCTCGACCACGGCCAGCGCCGCCGCGGTCGTGACGGCCGCGTCGGCTGCGTTGCCGCCCGCCTGCATCGCATCCAGCCCGGCCTGCGCGGCCAGCGGCTGCGTCGCCGCGACGATGCCGCGCCGGGCCAGCACCGGCGATCGCCGCGACGCGAAGCTGAACTCCTGCGCGAATTCCGGCATGACGCCTCCCGCGCCATCATCCCACGCCGCGGCCTCGCGCCCCAGCGCCCGGCGCCTGATAACCTGCCCCCATCGGCGCGGCGGCATGGGAGGTTCACGTGGCGCGGGAGGGTCGAAGCGCGCGCACGCGGCAGCAGCGCCTGGCGCGACGCCGCCAGGAGACGCGGGGTTACGACGAGGGCGGCGGCCGCAAGCCGTTCTATCGCCAGACGTGGTTCAAGCCGGTCGTGGCGATCGGCGTGCTGGGCATCATCGCCGGGCTCGTCGGCGGCAGCCTGCCCCTGCTCATGGGCGGCGACCCGGTCGGCCCAGGCGGCGCCAGCGGCGTCGACCCCATCGTGCGCCGCGCGCCCGCCGACCCCAACGCCAGCGCCGACATCGGCGCGGTCGACAAACCCCAGTTCGATGCCGCCCCCGCCCACGCCCTGGCCGCCGGGGTCGACTACCGCGCCGTGATCGAACTCGAGACCGGCACGGTCGAGATCGACCTCTTCGAGGATGTCGCGCCGGTGCACGTCAACAACTTCGTCTTCCTCGCCCGGCAGGGCTTCTTCGACGGCCTCACCTTCCACCGCGTGATCGAGAACTTCGTCGCCCAGGGCGGCGACCCCACGGCGACCGGCACCGGCGGCGCGGGCTACATCCTGCCCGACGAGACCCCGGCCCCCGCCGGCGCGCTGAGCCTCGGCGGGGCGGGCGTCATCGCCATGGCCCGCAGCGCGGCCGGCGCGTCGTCGTCGCAGTTCTTCATCACGCTCTCGCCGCAGGGCCAACTCGACGGGCTCGACTTCACGGCCTTCGGCGTCGTCACGGCCGGTCTCGACCTCGTGCAGGGCATCCCCCTGCGCGACCCCCAGGAGGTGCCGCCGCCGCCGCCGGGCGCGCGCATCGTCTCGGTCACCATCCAGGAGTAGCGCTCAGCGCCGCGTCCGTGGGTCGGGGATCATCCGGTCGACCAGCCACATCATCGCCAGGAACGGCACGAAGGCGGCCACCGCGACCCCCGCCCACAGCCACTCGGCGCCCACCAGCAGCAGCACCGCCGCCGACGACGTGAGCCCCATGCCCAGGATCGAGACGACGCGCAGCACGACGGCCATGGCCGGGATGCGAGGCTGTTGCAGCGACATGCCCGTCAGCCTACAGGGGGCGTCGCGCCCCGACCGCGATAGACGGCCCCGCGCCGGGCGGCCTACGGTGGGATCGACCCGATCGGGGTGTAGCTCAGTCCGGCAGAGCGCGCGGTTTGGGGCCGTGAGGCCGGCGGTTCAAATCCGCCCACCCCGACCAGTGTCCACCGTCGCGCGTTGACAGCGCGCCTTCCGGATTTCTATGCTTGTCGTGGATGGTCCGTAAGGGCCAGCGCCTAAGGATGGTCCGTAAGGGCCAGCGTGGAGGGGGCGGGGCGACCCGCCTTTCTTCATGCCTTAATCCAGCAAGACCCGCCCATAGTCGTTGATCATGTGAGCCGCAGCCGCGGTGAGCCGCTGTGCGAGATCGCCGGGTGTCTTGGCGGTGGGCTTCCCGTTTCTGATTGCGATGTCGATCTTCTGATCAGACACGAGCAGGTCGGCGATCTGCAGCCCCAACACGTTGTGTTCCTTGCGGCGAATCATGAGTTCCTCGTCCGGGAACGCCGCACGATACTGCTCGGGCGTGAGGTAGGGTCCGTAATGGGTACGGATGTATCGGTACTCGGCCCTAAGGCGAGCGTCCTCGCGCCTGCCCCTGGACTCCGCGAACACGTCTGCTTGGGCTCC
The DNA here is from genome assembly GCA_965207695.1 of Dehalococcoidia bacterium. Taxonomy (GTDB): domain Bacteria; phylum Chloroflexota; class Dehalococcoidia; order Bin125; family Bin125; genus TK10-74A. The sequence continues at coordinate 33,330 of CBDBNA010000005.1, forward strand.
ATTGAGATGCAGATAGCCCCGAATTCGCGAAAGAATTACTTGCAGCGCGTAGTGATAGGGATCGGGAGTTTCGGTAGGGTGCTTTGCCCCATACGTGTGCTTGTCGATCACGACCGTGAAGACCTGCGCACGGAGAGTCCTGAGGAACTCCACGAGATCGGTGTCCCAGGCTTCGGCCCGCGCCTGCTCCTGAAGCACGCCAAAGGGCCCCTTCCGCTTCACGATGTCGATGCGGTGAAGAACGACCGGGGTGTCCGGGTCGTACGTGAAGTGCTTGCGCTTGAGGGCGTTGAGAGTCGGCACGATCGACGCGTCGTAGTGCGCCTTCTCGACCACGACTCCCGTCAAGGCTAGGTAGCGCGTGCTGAGGTTCTCGGTGTCCCGATAGGTGTGGTCGCCCGACTCGTCGATGTACACCCGGTGGCTCGGCATCCGCAGACTGTACACCGGCTTCCGGCCGGCCCCCCGGCCCCCCTACCCCCGCGCGGCGCCGACCAGCTCCCCCACCGACGCGACGCCCTGATCGGCGCAGTACGACTCCAACTCCTCGAGCACGCGCAGGGGGGCCAGCGGCTCGCGGAATGTGGCCGTGCCGACCTGCACGGCGCAGGCGCCGGCCAGCAGGAACTCGGCCGCGTCGCGGCCCGTGGCGATGCCGCCGCAGCCGATCACCGGCAGCGACACCGCGCCCGCCGTCTCCCAGACCAGTCGCAACACGATGGGACGGATCGCCGGGCCGGTCAGCCCCGCCGTGGGGCGGTTGGTGCGCGGCCGGCGCGTGCGCACGTCGATCGACATGCCCAGCACCGAGTTGGCCACGCACAGCGCCTGCGCCCCCGCCTCCTCGACCGCGCGCGCCAGCGGCACGATGTCGGTCACGTTGGGCGTCAGCTTCACGATCACCGGCAGCGTCGTGGCCTGCGCGACGGCCGCCGTCACCTCGGCCGCCGCCGCCGGGTCCTGCCCGAACTCCATCCCGCCCACGTCGAGGTTGGGGCAGGAGATGTTGATCTCCAACGCGTCGACGCCGGGCACCCCGTCGAGCTCCCGCGCCAGGGTGGCGAACTCCTCGACCGTGTCGCCCAGCACGTTGACGATCACCGGCGTGTCCCAGGTCGCCCAGACGGGGCAGACCTCGCGCACCAGCCGGCGCAGCCCGACGTTCTGGAAGCCGATGCTGTTCAGCATCCCCGACGGGGTCTCAGCGATGCGCGGCATGGGATTGCCGCGCCGCGGCTTCAGCGTCACGCCCTTCGAGACGATGGCCCCCAGCCGGCTCAGGTCGAAAACGCGCGAGAACTCGATGCCGTTGGAGAAGGTGCCCGAGGCCGTCATCACGGGGTTGCGCAGGACGAGGCTGCGCTTCCACCCGGGCGCCAGGTCGACCCGCATGTCCACGCGATCGCCGCGGCCGTCGTGTCCGCCGTCGGTCATCCTGCCCGCAGCCTACCGCGCCGGGACGCAAACCGACGCACAAAGAACGCGCCGCCCCCAGAAGGGAGCGGCGCGATGATTCCGTCTCGCACCGGCGCTACACCGCGACGGCGTTCTCCTGCGTCGCGGCGCTCTCCGCGCTGCGACGCCGGCGGGAGATGCCCATGTCGTTCCAGCGCGACCGTCCCTCGGCCCCGTCCCAGATGGAGTCCTCGGACGAGTTGGGGAACTGGCGCTCACAGCCGCACAGCTTGCAATGCCCCATGCTGATCGGCCCGTTGGGGGCATCGATCAGCCAGTGGTGGTGGCAAGTACCGCTCGCGGCCACGGGCGCGGCCTCGGCGCCTGGGGTGCTCGCAGTCTTCGTCGGCATCGGTCTCAACCTCTCCACTGCCGCGCGGTCCGCCGCCTTACCGCTTCGGATACCCGGCATCTCCATCATTGGATCGGCGTTGGCTGCCAGTCAATACGCCGCTCCTCGTTACGGAAGGCTCCCTGTAAACCTTGACGCCCTTCCGTATCCATCAATACGCTCGAAGTGGAGCCAGAGTTCCACATCGTTCACACCATCGTTCGCGCAGCTCATCACCACCGTTCCCGACGTTACGTCGGGCCGACGCCGTGCCCGCCGGCGTCGCTCGCCCTACGTGCGCCGGGACTGGCGCGTGACGCCCGACGGTGGCACGGTGGAGCCAGCGGCCGGGACGCCCACCCGGCCTGAGCAGGAGAATCCGTGGTTGGTCCCAGCCCCGGCGCGACGCCCCCGCAGGTCCACGGGCACGGTCCGCCCGCCGGCCCCCAGCCCATCGACGGCGTGCGCCACGTCATCGCCATCGCCTCCAACAAGGGCGGCGTCGGCAAGTCCACCGTCGCCACCAACCTGGCCGTCGCCCTGGCCAAGGACGGCGCCGCCGTCGGCCTCATCGACGCCGACATCACGGGCCCCAACCTGCCCACCATGTTCGGCCTGCCCGCCGGCTTCCAGGCCAACAGCGAGCAGGGGCTGCACCCCATCCAGCGTTACGGCGTCAAGCTCATCTCCATCGGCTTCCTCCTCCCGCCCGGCTCCCCCGTCGTCTGGCGCGGGCCGATGATCGGCAGCGGCGTCAAGCAGCTCCTCCGCGACGTCCCCTGGGGCGAGCTCGACTATCTCCTGCTCGACATGCCGCCCGGCACCAGCGACGCCGCCATGTCGGCCGCCCAGGACGTCCCCATCGCCGGCGCGATCATCGTCTCCACGCCGCAGCCCGTCGCCCTCGAGGACGCCGCCAAGGCCATCGCGATGTTCGAGAAGCTCACCGTGCCCGTGCTCGGCATCGTCGAAAACATGTCCTACTTCATCACGCCCGACACCGGCCAGCGGGTGGAGATCTTCGGCCACGGCGGCGCCGAGGCCGCGGCCGAAGACCACGCCGTCGACTTCCTCGGCGCGATCCCCCTCGCCACCGAGATCCGCGCCGGCGGCGACGAGGGCCGTCCGCTGGTCGAGTTCCTGCCCGACGGCGCCGTCGCCGCGGCCTTCCGCGACATCGCGGGGCGCGTCGCCGCCAAGGCCGGCGTCCTGGCGCGCATGGCCCCGCCCCAGGCGCCCATCCACACCCCGGCTCACGCTCGCCCGGCTCCCGGCCAGCCGCCCGCGGGCCCGGCCCCATCCAGCGAGCGAAGCATCATCTGATGCGCTGCTTCCGTGCCCCCGACCGCCCCGCCCGGCCCGGCTCCATCGCCCGGACCGGCGACGCCGGTCGCCGTGCACTCCACATAACGAAAGACCCAACACCCCATGTCCCGATTCTTCCGTCGCGGCAAAAGCGACGACGACCTCACTGACGGCGCCCCCTCTGGGGGCGACACCGCATCCGCCAACGGCCAGAGCGCCGAGGCGGCCACCCCCGCCCGCAAGACCTCGTCCCGCAAGCGAGCCTCCCGTAGCCGCGCCTCCAAGGCGACGGCCACCCCGGCCGAGACGGGCGACGCCGGCGAGTCCACCCCGAGCCGCCGCCGCGGCGCCCGGGCGCGCACCCGCGCCTCGACCGCGGCCAAGGAAAGCACAGCCGAGCCGGCGGCCAAGCCCGCGCGTAAGCGCGCCCCCGCCCGCAAGCGGGCCGCCAAGGCCGCGCCCGCCGCGCCGGCCCCCGCACCCGACCCCGAGCCCGACCTCTCGACCGAGGCCGGCTTCGTCGCCCTCGTGCAGCGCCAGACCAACCTGCTGGAGCAGCAGACGCGTCTCCTGCAGTCGCTCGTCGCCGCGCAGGGTGGCCCCAGCGCCTCGGGCGAGGTGGGCATCAAGCCGCGCATGGCCCTCTTCGTCGACGTGCCCAACATCCTCTACGCGGCCGAGCGCTCCGGCGTCACCGTCGATTGGGAGAAGGTGCAGGCCTTCCTGGGGCAGGGCCGCACCCTGGTGCGATCCATCGCCTACGCGCCCATCTCCGACGACCCCGAGGCGCGCCGCGAGATGGAGCGCTTCGTGCTGCCCTTCCTCGACAAGGACTACCGCATCGTCACCAAGCCGCTGAAGCGCTTCTCGGGCGGCAGCGTGAAGGCCAACTTCGACGTCGAACTGGCGATCGACATCCTGACCATGGCCGACCGCCTCGACGTCATCGCGCTGATCTCCGGCGACGGCGACTTCCGCCGCCTGGTGGAGATCGTCAGCGCGCGCGGCGTGCGCGTCGAAGTCGTGGCCTTCGGCCACAGCACCTCGAAGGACATCCGCGAGGTCGCCGACCGCTACATCGACATCGCCGCGTACGTCCCGGAGCTGTGCGAGTCGAAGTAGGGGGAGCGTCCGTACCCGGTCATTCCCTCCTCTCCAGCGGAGGGAGAGACTTCCGCCTCCTCACCGGCCGCGGCGAAGCCTACTCCTATCGCCCAACCCGCTCAGATTCCTGTACCTGTCTTCCCAGACTGGTCAGGCGATACTTCTGCGTCCTACTCCTTGGGCTGCCCGGGAGCGTCATTTCGACCAAGCCCGCATCGAGACCGGGCTGCAGGTACGTTCTGGTGAAGTGCGTCCGGTCCGCCAGCCCCAGAGCGCCCATGATCTCGCCCCGGCCCATCTCCCCCCGCAGAGCAGCGACGAGACGTGCCACATGAGGGGTCACATGAGGGGTCACATGAGGGGTCACATGAGGGGTGGTAGGTGCCTCCCCCCGCGAGAAGGTCACTGTCACCCAGTCGGGGGAGACCTGGATATCGGGCGCCGGCACGCCGTGCTCCAAGCAGGCGTCGTGAATCCGGCGGATGCCGCTGCCAATCTGCTCCACCAGTCTCATCCGGTAGAGCAGGCTGAAGAGCAAGGGGTTCCTCGGTACGCTCTTGCTGCCAAGATCTTCCTCTCGCATGCCCGGAGGGAGTCCCCCCGGAGTGACGATCTCCACCCGGTCCCGGAAGATGTAGACTTGCACGTTGGCCGTGCTGCGATAGTCGCGGTGAGCGATTGCATTCACCACGGCCTCCCGCAGCGCGCTCTCGGGAAGCTCCAGCCGCTCATCTCTTCCCTGGGCATGGGGAATGAGCTCGGAGCTCAGCTTGGCTTGGAAGTAGGTCATCACTTCCTGGTAGATGGCGTAAAGGCTTCCCTTGAACTCCTTGCGGTCGAGGATGTGTGTCTTGGTGCGCCCACGGAAGACGGCGCAGGTCACGCCCGCTTGGAGGGTGAACCGGGTAATGTCGTCGGCCAGCAGCCAGGCGCCGGCGTAGGTCATCCGGGAATCTCGGAGCAGATGGAGGTTCGCCAACACCGTCGTCGGATCCAGTCCCGGATCGATGCCCGCGCGCTCCGAGAACTCAGCCCAGCGCGTGGGCGTGATCTCGACAGCTGGGTCGAAGGCGTCACAGGGTGCCTCATCCAGCCGGGTTACACCCTCCTTGAAGAAGAACTCTCGGATCTCGTCACGGGACAGTTGTTGGCAGGTTGCACCCTCTCGCACGAAGAACCGCCCTCCGAAGGAGTACGGCTTGCCGTACTGTTCGGGCACCGTGACGCACAGCACGTCTCCTCCGCTTTCCACATCCACGGCCAGAGGAGGGTCTGCTGATCGGGCGATATTCTGAATCTGAGACTTCAGCCGGTTGTGATCCCCCACGCCGACCACGGTTCCGGAATCATCGACCCCAATCAGGATCACTCCACCCGTAGCATTGGCGAAGGCGCATATCTCCCGGCCGAGATCGGAAGGCATGGACCGCTTGAACTCGATGCTGAATCCCTCACCCAAGGCGAGTAGGTTCGAGAGTCGTGTCTTGTCCACGTGTCATGTCCGGTGTCGTCGGATGAGCACGGCGTGTCCGCTGCCCTCCAAGATGATGCCTTTCGCGAGTATCGTCCTAGCCTACAGGCGGTGACATCCCGCCCAGCCCCCAGCCCAGCAACCCCACCGTGTGCCATGCTGTAGAGGACGCACCGCGTACCCGATCGCGAGGGAGCCGCCGACATGACCGCACAGATCTTCTCCCGACGCTGGCTCACGGTGATCATCGTGGTGGCGATGGCGGTCGCGCTGGCCGCCTGCTCGGGCGATTCCGAGCCCGAGCCTCCCGAGACGCCCGAGCCCACTCCGGCCGCGGCCGCCCAGGCCGAGGAGCCCGAGCCCGCGGGCCCCGACACGGACGAGCCGGCCGAGGTGGACGAGCCCGCCGAGGCCGCCCAGACCGACGAGCCCGAGCCCGCGGCCCCGGAGACGGACGACGAGCCGGCCTCAGCCGACGATGCCGACGATGCGGACGACGCCGGCGAGAGCGCAGCTGCCCAAGCGGAGCCGTCGGGCGAAGCGCTGGAGATCAGCGTCGGCAGCGCCACCACCTGGCAGGACCTCTTCGACGGCTTCACCGCCGACGAGCAGTCGTGCATCCGCGACGCCCTGGGCGACGACCGGCTGGGGTCGGCGCTGAGTGAGCGCGTCCTGGCCGGGACCGACAGCGAGCCGTGGCAGGCCGACCTGCTCTCCTGCCTCCCCGATGACACCGCCGAAGCCGTGTTCTTCGCGGTCACCGTCGCGGGGATCGAACAGAATGCGGGGCTGCTCGGCGCCGACGAGCGCTCCTGCCTGCAGGCGCTGGTCGCAGGCTCCGACGTCATTCAAGTCGTCACCGCGTCTGCCGACGATGCCGCGTCGGTCGACTTCGCCGCGGGCATGATGGGCTGCCTGACGGATGTCATGCTTCGCTACCTACTCGAAGGATCGGGCGTGGAGTACGACGACCTGAGCGAGGAAGAGCGCTCCTGCCTGCTGGGGCTGCTGACCGGCGACGATGAGGACGGGCTGATGGCCGCGGACGACCCGGCGGCGTTCGTCGCGCTCCTGGAGGGGCTGTTCATCTGTATCCCCGACGCGGCGCTCCGAGCGATGCTCGAAGAGTCGGGCGTGGCGTACGACGATCTGAGCGAGGAGGAGCAAGCCTGTCTGCTGGAGTTGGTGGCCGGCGGCGAGTTGAGCGCGCTGTTCAGCGGGGACGCGGCGGAGGATCCGGATGCGCTCTTCGAGTTCCTCGGGGAGCTGTTCGCCTGTGTCCCAGACGGGCTGCTGATCGATGGGGACTTCGGCGGCGGTGAGACGCTGGGCGACGATGACCACGCCGACGCGCCGGACGGCGCCACGCCGGCGACGGTCGGCGCGCCGGTCGAGGGTGTGCTGGAACACGGCGGCGACACCGACATGTTCGTCTTCGAGGCGCAGGAGGGCGCGCTCTACCGCATCGACGCGGGCCTCGGCACCCTGGACGACTCCATCCTGAGGCTGCTCGACGCCGACTGGTGGGAGCTGGCCTACAACGACGACTACGCCGACACCCTGGCAGCGCGCATCGAGTGGGAAGCTCCGGTCGCGGGGGACTACTACGTGGCGGTCGAGGGCTGGGGCCCGGGCTCCTACACGTTGACCATCACGGCGCTGGCGAACGTCGACGACCACGGCGACCAACTCCCGCCGGAAGCCGACGCGACGTCGGCGGTGATCGGCGGCTCGGTCGAGGGCGAGCTGCACCACGCGGCCGACGTCGACGTGTTCGTGTTCGGGGCCGAAGAAGGCGCGCTCTACCGCATCGACGTGGGCCTGGAGACGCTGGGCGACTCCGAGCTGACGCTGTACGACGCCGGCGGGTCGCAACTCGAGTACAACGACGACCACGCCGATACCTACGCATCGCGTATCGAATAGCAAGCCCCGGAGTCGGGCGATTACTACGTCGCGGTCGGGGGCTTCGGCGGAGAGACGGGCGCCTACACCCTGACGATCACCGTCTTCGTCGAGCAGTAGTCCGGGCCGCCGTCTCCCTACTCCCCGGCGGCCGCCCAGCGGCGCACGCCGCCCTCCTCGACGACCCGGCCCAGGCCGGGGAAGGGGAAGTGGTTCGTCGCCAGGAGCAGGCCCTCCGCCAGCGATCGATCCCACATTCCGCGTCGCGTGCGGCGCGCCAGCGGCATATCCACGTCGGCGCCGATGCACCAGTCGGGCTGGCGCACCTGCACCGGCGAGTGGGCCGCGTCGCCGATCAGCAGCGCCGACTCGCCGGCGCTCGACACCATCAGCGACACGTGGCCCGGCGTGTGCCCCGGCGTCGGGACGGCGACCACCTCGGGCGTCAGCGCCCGCTCGCCGTCGGCCAGGTCCCAGAGCCCAGCCGCCGTGATCGGGTCGAGGCCGCGGGCGCGGTCGGGCTCGGCGCCCGTCGCGCCGGCTGCCCAGTAGTCCCACTCGGTCTGCTGCGCGACGTGGCGCGCGTTGGGGAAGAGCGGCGTCGGCGCGCCGTCGCGGTCGATCGTGTTCCAGCCGGTGTGGTCGAAGTGCAGGTGCGTGAACGCGACGATGTCGAGTCCCTCCGGCGGGACGCCCGCCTCGGCCAGCAGCGACGGCAGCGCCGGCTCGACGCCCAGCGGCGTTTCGACGGGCCGGCCGCCCATGCCCGTATCGACGAGGATCGTGCGGCCGGCGCTGCGGATCAGCCACGGCGTGATGCTCAGCGACAGCTCGTCGGCGTCGCTCAGCAGGTCGCGGAACGGGTCCAGCGACGTTCCCGCCGCCTCAGGGAAGAAGTCGGTCAGCTTGGGCTGCAGCCAGGTGTCCTGCAGCGCCACCAGATCGACGTTCCCGACCGACGTCCGATGCACTCTGCTCATCGCGGTTCTCCTTCGGCCGTCGCGCGGGCAGTCGCGCCGCGAGGCTAGCTGATCGGCGCTACGCCTCCCCCTCACGCGCCTCCCAGCGACGCACGCCGTCCTCCTCGACCACCCGCCCAAGGCTGGGGAACGGGAAATGGCTCGTCGCGACCAGCGCCCCGTCCCGCGCCGCCCGGTCCCACAGCATCCGCCGCGACGCCCGCGCCCGCTCCGGGTCGATGTCGGCCCCGGCGCACCAGTGCGCCTCCGGCACCTGCATCGGCGAGTGCGCCGCGTCGCCCAGGAACAGCACCGACTGCCCCGGCGCCGTCAGCAGGAACGAGACGTGGCCCGGCGTGTGCCCCGGCGACGGGACGGTCACGACCTCCCGCGTCACCGCGTACTCCCCCTCGACGAAGTCGACCAGCCCGCGCTCCAGCAGCGGGTCGAGGACCAGCGCCCGGTCGGGAGCGGCCATCGGATCGGCCTCGGAGCCACTCCAGTAATCCCACTCGCGCTGCTGCACGATGTGCCGCGCGTTGGGGAACAGCGGCGCGACCTCGTCGTCCCGCTCAATGGTGTTCCAGCCCACGTGGTCGTAGTGCAGGTGCGTGAAGACCACGGTGTCGACCGCGTCGGCCCGGACGCCCGCCTCGGTCAGCACGGCCGGCAGCGCCGCCTCCTCCCGGACCGGCAGCGGCCCCGGCCGGAAGCCGATGCCCGTGTCGACCAGGATCGTGCGGCCGCCGCTCGCGATCAGCCAGGCGGTGTGGCTCAGCGCCATCCGCCCGCCCTCCATCAGGTACTCCTCGTACCCGCCGAAGGCCGCCGGATCGGCATCGGGAAAAAAATAATCGGGCCGCAGCCGCGACCACGTGTCCTGCAGCGCGATCACCTCCGTGTTGCCGAACGTCCAGCGCTGGAACCGCCCCATCGTCGCCCTCCGTCTCGTGGCTCGCCGGGCGCGCAGGCTAGCACCCTGCCGAGGGGATGATGCCCGGAGGTGGGGGAGAGGGCGATCGGATGAAAAGAATAGGGCCCCGTGCGTTCCGGGGCCCCGAGCACCAGCGGTGTACAGCTACATTCGGCCCATGCCTACTAACTGAACCGTCTGGCAGGTCCGATCCTAGCAGCATCGAGTCACGGGTCGCAAGCCCTCAGTTAGATCAAGGAGATTCTGTTGGTGTATGCCCGGCCAGCGTGGGTAGTGAGTCCACTGTCGGCAGGGAGCGCACGGATGGTGGCGAGTGCCGCGCCGACCATCAGGTTAGCCCAGGGAGCCGTCCTGAAGTTCTTCAAGCCAGTGGCGGAAGGTCTGCGCGCGTCGCCGAGCCGTGTTCTCGGCCATCGGGAACCACTCGATCAATTCCTTCGCGTAGAGTTCTGCATCGGGGACACCCGAACGGACGTCGATCCCTAGGGCCTCAGCGACAATGCCGAAATGCATCTTCCCGATGTCTTCGCGGATGCGGCCTCGTCTTCCGGCTCCGTGCGACTTGAGGACCTCCTCGCCGCGTCTAGTGACCCGGTAGCTCCCATCCCGATCGGGATCAGGCTCGATCCAGGTCAGAGCGTGCGCCGCCTCGGCGTAGTAGGCACCTTGCCGCCTGACATACTCGGCATGGTCGTCGGTTTCCATGCGATCTGCGAGTTCCTCAGGAGTCATGCTCCTTTCCTGCACCAACGCCACTACTTGGAGCACAAGGCTCAATCGGTCAGCCTGTGGGACCGGCACGTCATCCAGGACTCTGATCTCACTTTCTGAGAGCGGCGGCTCTCGGGTCTCAGCCCAGTGGTGGGTTGACTTCTCCCTGTTCTCTTCTCTCTGCAGGTTCTCTCGCGCGAGAGCGTAGTATTCCCGGTTCTGTTCAACAAGGATGTAGGCTCGACCGCGTCGGATAGCGGCCTCCCCCAGCGACCCACTCCCCGCGAAGGGATCAAGGATGAGGTCGCCTGGATTCGTGAACAGGGCTAGCAATTGCTCGGCAAGTCGAGTTGGTTTCCGCGATGGATGGTTCCCGCTCTTGCGTTCGCTAGCGGGTGCAACGGGGGTGGAGATCATAATCGGTGATGTGCCTGATGGCTTTCGTCCCAGCACATTCCGCTGCTGCTTGCCTCCGCCCAGTTGCTTCGCTCTCCAGTAGTTGAAGACCCACTTCTCTGCCTTGCCCGGTCCCTCCGGCGTCCCGTTCACCGCCCAGACCAGCTGCTCCGTGCTCTCCGTCAGCATCCGCGCCGTGATGTTCGGCTGCGCGTTGGGCTTGTACCACACGATGGAGTTCAGCACGCGCCGGTTCAACAAAGACTGCAGAATGAACCCCAGCTGGTAGATGTTGTGGTACGTCCCGAAGACCAGGATGTTGCCGTTCGGCTTCACGACCCGGCGAACCTCGGTGAGCCACTCGACGTTGAAGCGGAAGAACTCGTCGTCGCCGAAGCGGTCCCACGACTCCGCCATCGTCACGTGCGAGGAGAAGGCCCAGCCCAGCCCGCGGCGCTTGCTCATATTGAACGGCGGGTCGGCGATGCAGTGGTCGACGCAGGCGTCGGGCCAGCCGCGCATCGTCGCCAGCGCGTCCCCCCGGATCAGCGCGTTGCGTTCTGGCGGCTCGAGGGCGTCGCTCATACCCCCATTGGATCATATTGCTGATCGGAGGGGAAGGGGCCCGCGCGCTCCCCTATCCTCCCCACAACGACCAGCCCGAAAGGCCCGAGCCATGACCATCCGCGCCATCGTCGAGATCGTTCTTCGCGTCGCCGACATCGACCGCGCGCTCGCCTTCTACCGCGACACGCTGGGGCTGGAGTTGTTCTCCCCGCCCGGGCTGCCCGGCAAGTTCCTGCGCGTCGGCGAGAAGGACGGGCTGCCGATGCAGATCGTGCTCGTGCCCGGCGGGCAGGCGGCCCCCGCCGGCGCCGATTCGCCCGCCGGCCTGCACCACATCGGCCTCGAGGTCGACCCGGCCGACTGGGAGCCCCTTCGCGACCGTCTGGAGGCGGCCGGCCACGCCACCCGCGACGGCGCCCACCCCTTCATGGCCGTCGATGCCTTCTACCTCGACGACCCCGACGGCAACGAGGTCGAGATCGCGACCCGCCGTCCCGCCTGACCCCTCCCGCTTCCGCGTCCGGCCCGCTACCCTCCCCAGCGGAGCCCCGGCCGCCGGCGGCCGGGCCGCGCAAAGGAGCCCCCCATGGCCGACGAAGTCACCTTCCCCGTCGAGGCCGGGCACATCATGCTGTTCGCCCGCGCCATCGGCGACGAGAATCCGATCTACAAGGACGCCGAGTATGCCAAGGCCTCCGAGGTCGGCGGCATTCCCGCGCCGCCCACCTTCGAGCGGGTCTGGGCGCACTGGGATGCCGACTACTCGCTGCGGCCCAAGCCCGGCGAGGCCTGGTTCGGCTCGGCGGCCGAGGCCACCGCCCGCCCGCAGAGCGACGACGATGAGGAGGAGGACGGCGGCGGCAGCGGCCGCGGCCTGCACGCCGAGCAGCGCTACGTCTACCATCGGCCCGTGCTGGCCGGCGAGACGCTGACCGCCCGCATGCGCCCCGGCAAGACCTGGACGAAGGAGGGCCGCCGCGCCGGCACGATGACCTTCAGCGAGGGGATCATCGAGCTCTTCGACGAGGCGGGCGAGATCGTCATCACCGCGACCACCGTCGGCGTCACGACGTCCCGCGCCGTCGACCAGTAGGGTCGCCTCAGAGAAACAGCCCAGTAGGGTCGCTTGAGAGAAACAGCCAGTAGACCCGCCGAAGCACGACCCGCCCAGCCAAGCGAACAGGAGAACCCCGATGCCCCTCAACGCCAGCAACCTCACGGTCGGCGACACGCACAGCGAAGTCGTCGTCGAGAACCTCACCCGCACCCAGATCGTGCAGTACGCCGGCGCCTCCGGCGACTACAACCCCATCCACACCGACACTCCCTTCACCAAGGAGATCGCCGGCTACCCCAGCGTCTTCGCGCACGGGATGCTCAGCATGGGCATGACCGGCAAGATGCTGACCAACTACGTCGGCGACGGCCGCCTCACGGCCTTCGGCGTGCGCTTCACGCGGCAGGTCTTCCCCGGCGCGACGCTCACCGCCACCGCCACCGTGGAGGCCATCCGCGAGGAGGACGGTCAGCACTTCGTCGACCTCGCCGTCTCGACCACGAACCAGGAGGGCCAGGAGGTCTGCAAGGGCGACGCCTCGGCCCGGATCGACGCCTAGCCGCCGGAGCCCGCCCATGGCCGACGAGATCACCTTCCCCATCGAAGCCGGGCACATCATGCGCTTCGCCGCCGCGATCGGCGACGAGAACCCGATTTATCGCGACGCCGGCCAGGCCCAGGGGACCGAGCCCGGCGGGGTGATCGCGCCGCCCACCTACGCGATTGCCTCCGCCCACTTCGATCCCGACGTCGCGCGCCCCCTCCCCGGCCGGCCCTGGCGCGGCTCCGGCGCCGAGCCGACCGGGACCCCGGCCGGCCCCGGGACCGACGAGAGCTCCCGTGGCCTCCACGCCGAGCAGCGCTTCGTCTATCACCGCCCCGTCCGGGCCGGCGAGACGCTGACCGTCCGCAGGCGCCCCGGCGAGACCTGGACGAAGGAGGGCCGCCGCGGCGGCGCGCTCAGCTTCCGCGAGCAGATCAGCGAGTTCGTCGACGCCGACGGCAACGTCGTCATCACCGCCACGATGGTGGGCGTCACCACCTCCCGCGCCGTCGATCAGTAGGGGACCCGACGCCAAGCCTCCTCCGCAGCCGATTGGCGACCGCACGCCGACGCTCTATGGTAGACGCGACCGATGTCGTTCTACCCTGGAGGTCGGCCCGATGAGCCTCAACATCAAGAATGAGGAGACCTGCCGCCTCGCCGCGGAGCTGGCTGACCTCACCGGCGAGACGATGACCGGCGCGATGACCGTCGCCCTGCGGGAGCGGCTGGAACGCGAGCGCCGCACCCGTGGCGTGGACACGCGCGTGGCGGAGTTGCGCGCCATCGGGCGGCGCTGCGCCGGCCTCCTCCGCGACGGCCCCACCGCCGCCGAGCACGGCGACCTCCTCTACGACGAGCGCGGGCTGCCCAAGTGATCGTCGACGCGTCCGCGGTCTTGGCCGTCCTCTTCGACGAGCCGGACGCCGACCGCTACGCCCGCGCCGTCGCCGAGGCGCCGCGCTGCCGTCTGTCCGCCGCGGGCTTCCTGGAGATCGCCATCGTGCTCGAAAGCCGCGCCGGCCCGGAGGCCGCTGACGAGCTCGATCGCTTCCTCGACCGCGCCGCCATCGAGGTCGCCCCCGTCACCGCGGAGCACGCGCAAGCCGCCCGCCGCGCCTGGCGACGCTTCGGCAAGGGCAACCATCCGGCCGGGCTGAACTTCGGCGACTGCTTCGCCTACGCCCTGGCCGAGACGGCCGGCGAGCCCCTCCTCTTCAAGGGCGGGGATTTCGCCCTCACGGACGTCGAGGCGGCCGGATAGGCGCGGCCGAACTGTTAGCCTTGACCCTCACGGGGAGGCGGGGGAACTGTGCTGCGCCAATTGATGCGGGTTCTCCTCGGTGGCGCAGCGGACCGGCCACGCGCGCGCGGCCGCGCGCAGGCGCCAGCGGACGGGCGAGCCCACTTCGACCATCGCCGGCGACGGCCCTCCGAACTTGCTCGCGAGGTCTTGGCGGATTCGCCCGTCATCTTCGATACCGAAACAACCGGATTGGCCCGCGGAGACCAGATCGTCGAGATCAGCTGCGTCTCCGCCACCGGCGAGGTGCTCCTCGACTCTCTGGTCCGCGCGTCGTGCCCGGTCTCGGAGGGTGCGAGCCGCGTCCACCAGATCAGCGATGCCGACTTGGCGCAGGCCCCGACGATCCAGGAGCTGATGCCCGCCCTCCATGAGGTGTTCGACGGGCGCACCGTCCTGTCCTACAACTTCGACTTCGATCGCCGGCTCTTGGCGCAAACCATCTCCGCAGCCGGTCTGCACTGGCCGGGCGAGTGGCGGCACTGGCGGGAGTCCCCGGACCGCTACTGCATCATGCGGCTCTATGCCCGGTTCTACGGCCGGGACCACAAATGGCAGAAGTTGGGCAACGCACTGGCGCAATGCGGCCTGGAACTCGACGGCTCGCTGCATCGCGCCGCGGCCGACGCCAGAGCGGCGCTCCTGGTGCTCCAGCACATCGCGAATCACCGGCGGTAGCTCGGCTAGCACGCCACCCACCCGAGACGGCCGCTAGACGACGGTCATCAGCTCCAGCAGGTGCCCGTCGGGGTCGCGGAAGTAGACACCGCGGCCGCCCTTGCGGCTGTTCGTGCGCATGTCCGTCGCCGAGCGCGGCCCGCTGCCGTAGGGGATCGACTCCGCCTGCACGCGCCCGAAGATGGCGTCGAAGGTCGCGTCATCGACGTGGAAGGCGTAGTGGTGCGACTCGAAGGACGCCTCGTCGGCGAAGTCCAGCGTCAGCGTCGCGTTCACCCGCACGGCCGCGAAGTGCCCCGGCCGCCGCCGGTATTCGAGCCCGAAGATGCGCGCGAAGAACTCCGCCGCCGCGACTTTGTCCCGCGACGGCACGATCGTGTGGTTCAACTCGATCGGCATCGGAAGCCCTCCCCGTCGAGCCTACACCGCGCCCGGGTCACTCAGTTCCCCCAACAGCCTCCGCTTCTGATAGCGATATCGGACACTACCGAAAATAGCGGTCCGCCTTGTTTTCGCATCCGCCAATGAGTTCTCCCTCTCCATCGTCCAGATGGAGAGGCGGACCGGGGGTGAGGTCCTAGAACACGTCGAGCAGCTCGAAGCGGGGGCCGTCGCGGCAGCAGAGGCGGACGCCGCGCTTGGTGAAGACGGCGCAGCCGTAGCAAATGCCCGTGCCGCAGGCCATCTCGGTCTCCATCAGCACCTGCACCGAGCGACCCATGCCGTCGGCGCGCACGACCGAGGCCATGCTGCGGAACATCGGCGTGGGCCCGCAGGCCAGCGACTGGTCGGCCCAGGGCAGGTATTCGGCGAAGAGGTCGGTGACGAGGCCGCGGCGGCCCATCGCGCCGTCCTCCGTCGCGACGGCGTACTCGACCTCGGGCGGGAGCAGCTCGGCCGGGAACACCCCCTCCGCCGTCCGCGCGCCCACGCAGAGGACCAGCGTGCGGCCCCGCCCCAGCTGCTCGTCGGCCAGCGCGACCAGCGGCGCGACGCCCACCCCGCCTCCCACCAGCAGCAGGTTGCGGGCGCCCCGGCGCACCTCGAAGCCGCGGCCCAGCGGGCCGGTCATGCGCGACACCGCCCCCACCGGCTGCGACGCCATCAGCGTCGTCGCCTCGCCGATGACCGTGTAGAGCAGGGCGAACTGCCGCTCGCCGCCCCGCTCGCGGAAGCGGTAGAACGAGAACGCGCGCGGTAGGAAGGGGTCCATCCCCTCGACCGGCTGCACCATCACGAACTGGCCCGGCTGCGCCCCTCTACAGACCGCCTCGCCCGCGTACCAGGTGACGAACGTGCCGGGGTAGATCTCCTCGGTCTCCAGGACCTCCGCCTCGGCCTGCTGCACCGTCACGTCTGCACCGTCACGCCCCCGTGGACTCCGACCCGGTGTATTCCCTACGCGTGTATTCCGTACCGGTGTATTCCGACAGGGGCGCGACTTCGTATCCCCCCTCCGACAGCAGTGCCGCGACGGCGTGCCGCGACGTGTCGATGCTCGTGAAGCAGGGCAGGCGCTTCTCGGCCGCGGCCCGCCGGATGTGGAAGCCGTCGCGCAGCGTCGTGCGGCCCCCCTCCGAGGTGTTGAGCACGAAGTCCACCTCACCCGCCTCGATCACGTCCACCACGTTGGGGTGCGACTCCGCCAGCCGCTTGGGGACGCGCCGCGCCTCGAGCCCCAGGCCGCGGATCATCTCCGCCGTGCCGTCGGTCGCGTAGAGCGTGTAGCCTGCCTCGCCCAGCTGGCGGATCAGATCGATCGACTCCGCCTTGTCCTGGTCGGCGATGCTGAGCAGCGCCGTCCCCCGCGCCGGCAGGGCCAGGTCGCTGGCCAGCAGGGCCTTCGTCAGCGCGCCGTCGAAGTCGCGGTCGACGCCCATCACCTCGCCGGTCGACTTCATCTCGGGCCCGAGGTAGGTATCGACCCCGGCCAGCTTCGACATGCTGAACACCGGCGCCTTGATCGCCACGAGATCGCGCGACGGCCACAGCCCGTCGGCGTAGCCCTGGTCGCGCAGGCTGCGGCCCAGCATCACGTTCACCGCCAGTTCGACCATCGGTACGGTCGTGACCTTGCTGAGGAACGGCACCGTGCGGCTGGCGCGCGGGTTGACCTCCAGCACGAAGACGCCGCCCGGGTCGTCGCCCTGGCCCCGCATGACGACGTACTGGATGTTCATCAGCCCGCGCACGTCGAGCCCCAGCCCGATCTGGCGCGTGTAGTCGACCAGCAGGGCGGTCTCCTCCGGCGTCAGGTTGGGCGCCGGGTAGACCGCCATCGAGTCGCCCGAGTGCACCCCCGCCCGCTCGATGTGCTCCATGATGCCGGGGATCAGCACGGTCTCGCCGTCGCAGATTGCGTCGACCTCGACCTCGACGCCGGCGAAGTACTTGTCGATCAGCACCGGCCGGCCCGGCCCCGCCTCCATCGCCTGGCCAACGTAGCGCGCCAGCTCGCCCGCGCCCTGCACGATCTCCATCGCCCGGCCGCCCAGCACGTACGACGGCCGCACCAGCACCGGATAGCCGATCGTCTCGGCCGCCTGGATGGCGTCGGCCATGTTCGACACCGTCGTGCCCGGCGGCTGCGGGATGCCCAGGCCCGAGAGGAAGCGCTCGAAGCGCTTGCGGTCCTCGGCCAGGTCGATCGCCTCCGCCGACGAGCCCAGGATCGGCTGCGCCGACGACGACAGCGGCCCGGCCAGGTTGATCGCCGTCTGCCCGCCGAACTGCAGGATCGAGGGCACGGCCTCGCGCGTCCCGCCGGGGCCGCCGGCGCCGATCTCGTTCTCCAGGATGTCGCGCGCCGACTCCTCGTCGAGCGGCTCGAAGTACAGCCGGTCCGACGTGTCGAAGTCGGTCGAGACCGTCTCCGGGTTGCTGTTCGCCATGACCGCCGCGTAGCCGGCCGCGCGCAGCGCCTGCGCCGCCTTGACCGAGGCGTAGTCGAACTCGATCCCCTGGCCGATGCGGATCGGGCCGCTGCCGACCACCAGCGCCCGGTCGCCCGACTCGGGCAGCGCCTCGTTCTCCTCCTCGTAGGTGGAGTAGAAGTAGGGCGTCGCCGCCTCGAACTCGGCCGCGCAGGTATCGACCATCTTGTAGACCGGCCGGATGTCCCAATCGAGCCGCTGCTGCCGCACCTTCTCCGTCACCGAGCCGGCCAGGTTGGCGATCTGCTCGTCGGCGAAGCCCAGCCGCTTGGCCGCGTGCAGCAGTCCCGGCGTCAGCGGCTCGCCGAGCAGCCGCTTCTCCATCTCCACCAGCCCCAGCAGCTTGTCGAGGAACCACGGGTCGACGCCGGTCTCCCGCGCCAGCGCGGCCACGTCGGGATCCCGGCGCAGGGCCGACATCAGGTGCCAGATGCGGTTGTCGGTCGGCACGACCGCCGCCGCGCCCGGGTCGTCGGCCGACTTGTCCTCCCACAGCAGCGAGCGGCCACCGACCTCCAGCGAGCGCACCGCCTTCTGCAGCGCCGCCTCGAAGGAGCGGTCGATCGCCATCACCTCGCCGGTGGCCTTCATCTGCGTGCCCAGCGAGCGATCCCCGGCGCCGAACTTGTCGAACGGCCAGCGGGGGATCTTGACCACGGCATAGTCGAGCGCCGGCTCGAAGGCGGCCGTCGTCTTGCCCGTGACGCGGTTGCGGATCTCCTCCAGGCGCCGCCCGACGGCGATCTTCGCCGCCACCCGCGCGATCGGGTAGCCCGTCGCCTTCGAAGCCAGCGCCGACGACCGGCTCACGCGCGGGTTGACCTCGATCACGTAGTAGGGCAGCGCGCCGCTCTCGCCGGGGCCGTCCCAGGGCGTGACGTCGGTGCGCGGCGCGAGCGCCAGCTGCACGTTGCAGCCGCCTTCGATGCCCAGCGCGCGGATGATCTTCAGCGACGCCGAGCGCAGCCGTTGGTAGTCCTTGTCGGACAGCGTCTGGCTGGGCGCGACCACGATCGAGTCGCCCGTGTGCACGCCCATCGGGTCGAGGTTCTCCATGTTGCAGACGGTGATGCAGGTGTCGGCGCCGTCGCGCATCACCTCGTACTCGACTTCCTTCCAGCCCAGCAGCGACCGCTCCACCAGCACCTGCCCCACCGGGCTGGCGGCCATCCCGCTCTCCAGCGTGCGCCAGTATTCCTCCTCCGTCGTGACGAAGCCGCCGCCCGTGCCGCCCAGCGTGTAGGCCGGGCGGATCACCGCCGGCAGCCCGATCTCGGCCAGCGCTCCCTTGCCGGCCTCGACGCTCTCGACGATCACGCTGGGCGGGATCGGCTCGCCGATGGTGCGCATCATCTCGCGGAACAGCTCGCGGTCCTCCGCCTTCTGGATCCCCGTCAGCGGCGTGCCCAGCAGGCGGACGCCGTGGCGCTCCAGCACCCCCGCCTCGTGCAGCGCGACGGCCAGGTTGAGCCCCACCTGCCCGCCCAAGGTCGGCAGCAGGCCGTCGGGCCGCTCCCGCGCGATGATCCGCTCCAGCACCTCGACGGTCAGCGGCTCGATGTAGGTCACGTCGGCGACGTCCTCATCGGTCATGATCGTCGCCGGGTTCGAGTTGACCAGCACCGAGCGCACGCCCTCCTCGCGCATCGCCTTGCAGGCCTGCGTGCCGGCGTAGTCGAACTCCGCCGCCTGGCCGATGACGATCGGGCCGCTGCCGATGATCAGCACCGTGCGCGGCTTCTCCGGTTTCGGTTCATCCACCGGCCGCCCCCTCCCCCGATGTTTCGTCCGAAGTCTCCACCGGCGGGCGGCCCAGCCAGCCCCGCTCGATCGCGCCCCAGATGCCCAGTCCGGCCCCCAACGGCAGCCCGACCAGGGCCGGCGTCAGCACCAGCAGCCCCGACGCCGCGCCGGCGTCGCCGGCCGCCAGCCGCGCCAGCCCCAGCCCGGCCCCCGCGCCCGAGAGCGCCAGCACGATCGCCGCCGCCAGCAGGACGCCGGCGCCCCTCACAGCGGCAGCTCGAATCGCAACTCGGGGCCGTCGGGGCCCATGCTGTTGATCATCGGCGCCAGCCCGCCGATCGTGCTCAGGAAGCTCAGCGCCGCCTCATTACTATTCGTGGGGTCGTTCGGCAGCCGCCCGACCACCCGCCGGAAGCCGCCCGACCGCGCGTGTGCGAGCAGACCCTCGGCGAGGCGCGTGCCGATGCCCCGCCGCCGCGCCTCGGGCAGCAGCCACACGCCCAGCGACGCCGCCTCGGGCTCGCGCGTGTCGAAGTCGAGCGCGCCGAAGCCCAGCGTGCGGCCCCCGGCCTCGGCCAGCAGCAGCAGGCCGGGCTCGCCCAGCCGCCCGATCCAGGTGCGCACCTCGCCGGCCGAGAAGGCCCGATCGAGTCCCACCGGCTGCGGTTCCGCGACCACCGCCGCGACCACCGCCGCGATCGCCTCCGCGTCGGCCGACGTGGCCCGCCGGTAGCTGACCTCGTCCGTCACGACGCCCCCTCCCGCACCAGGTCGAGGAAGCGGTCGAACAATTCCGCGTTGTCGAGCGGCCCCGGCGACGCCTCGGAGTGGTACTGGATCGAGACCAGCGGGTACTCCGAGTGCGTCAGCCCCTCGACGGTGTCGTCGTGCAGGTTGACGTGGCTGACGGCGGCGCCGCCGCGCAGCCCGTCGGGGTCGACCGCGTAGCCGTGGTTCTGCGCCGTGATCGCCACCGACCCGGTGATCAGGTCCTTGACCGGGTGGTTGCCGCCGCGGTGCCCGAACTTCAGCTTGAACGTGCCCGCGCCCAGCGCCCGGCCGATCACCTGGTGGCCCAGGCAGATGCCCATCAGCGGCACGCGGCCCAGCAGCCCCGAGGCCGCCTCGACCTGCCGGTCGCGGAACTGCGGGTCGCCCGGCCCCGGCGAGAGCAGCACGCCGTCGGGGCGCATCGCCAGGACGTCGGCCGCGCCGGTCTCGGGCGGCGCCGCCGTCACGCGGCAGCCGCGGGCGCGCAGCATGCGCAGGATGTTGTACTTCAGTCCCTCGTCGAGCACGACGATGTGCGGGCGGTCTCCATCGGCCGGGCCGTCCCCATCCACCGCCGACGGCGCCCCGTCCCAGCCGTAGGCCTCGCGCGTCCCCACCTCGATGAAGTCCTGACTGTCGTACTCGGGCAGGTCGGCCAGCCGCGCCTTGGCCAGCTCGACCTCCTCCGGCGCGACGATCAGCCCCTGCATCACGCCCCGCTCGCGGATGCGCCGCGTGATCGCCCGCGTATCGACGCCGGCCAGCCCCGGCGTCCCGCTCTCCCGCAGGTAGGCGTCGACCGTCATGCCGCCCAGCGGATGGCTGGGGCGGTCGCAGTCGCTGCGCACGACCAGCCCGCGCACCTGGATGCGGGCGCTCTCGTCGGTCGGCGGGATGACGCCGTAGTTGCCGATCAGCGGGTAGGTGAGCACCAGGATCTGGCCGGCGTAGGAGGGGTCGGTCAGCATCTCCTGGTAGCCGGTCATCGACGTGTTGAAGACGACCTCGCCCCAGCCCGTGCCGGGGTCGCCCATGCGCTGCCCCCGGAAGACGCTCCCGTCCTCGAGGACCAGGCAGCCGTCGGGGCGGTCAGTGGTCACGACGTGCCCTCCCCCCAAACAACCCGCCCGCCCGACACCGTCGCGACGACCGACCCCACCAGGTCCATCCCGGCCATCGGCGTGTTCTTCCCCTTCGACGCGAAGCGCTCCGGCTCCACCGTCCAGCGCGACGACGGGTCCAGCACGGCCACGTCGCCGGGCGATCCGACGGCCAGCCGGCCCAGCCCCGGCACGATCCGATCCAAATCCCAGGCTCGCGCCGGCCCCCAGGTCAGCCGTTCGATGGCCATGTCGAGCGGCAGTTCCCCCCGCGCGATGAGGGCGCCCAGCACGCCCCAGGCCGTCTCCAGCGCGCTGATCCCGAAGGCGGCCCGATCGAACTCGCACTGCTTGTCGGTGACGGTGTGGGGCGCGTGGTCGGTCGCGACGGCGTCGATGACGCCCGTCCGTAGCGCTTCCAGGCAGGCCGCGACGTGATCCCCTGAGCGCAGCGGCGGGTTGACCTTGGCGTTGGTGTCGTACCGGAGCCCGCCCGGCGAGACGCCGGCGCCGTTCGGCCCCGCGACGGCGGCGTCGGTGAGCAGCAGGTGGTGCGGCGTGACCTCGGCGGTGACGGCGACGCCGCGCGCCTTCGCCTCGGCCACGGCCTCGCACGACTCGCGCGCGCTGATGTGGCAGATGTGCAGCCGCGCCCCGGCCGCCTCGGCCAGCCGCAGGTCGCGCTCCACGATCGAGACCTCCGCCAGCGCGCCCTGCCCGCGCAGCCCCAGCCGCGTCGAGACGACGCCCTCGTGCATCACGCCGCCCTCGGCCAAGGCCGGGTCCTCGCAGTGCTCGGCGATCGGCAGGCCGAGGTCGGAGGCGTACTCGAAAGCCCGCCGGGCCAGCGTCCCGGACGCGATCGCGTCGCCGTCGTCGCTGAAGGCGACGACCCCCGCGTCGCGCAACTCCGCCAGCTCGGCCAGTTGCTCTCCCGCCCGTCCGCGCGTTACCGCGCCGACGCAGAGCACCCGGGCCGGACCGCCGCGCGCCGCCTCCTGCACCATCGCCACCACCGGCGGCCCGTCCATGGCGGGCTCCGTGTTGGGCATCGCGCAGATCGTCGTGAAGCCGCCGCGCGCCGCCGCCGCCATGCCCGACGCGACCGTCTCCTTATATTCCTGCCCCGGCTCGCGGATGTGGGTGTGCAGGTCGACGAAGCCCGGCGTGACGATCCGCCCCACCGCCTCCAGCACCGGCGCGTCCATCCCGCCGAGGTCCGCCCCCACCGCCGCGACCCGTCCCTCGCGGATCAGCACGTCGAGCATTGCATCGACGCCGCTGCCTGGGTCGATCAGCCGTCCGCCGCGGATGAGCAGGTCGCGCGTCACCGGTCCACCCCCACTCCCTGGGTCAGCAGGTAGAGCACGGCCATGCGCACCGCGACGCCGTGCGCGACCTGCCGCTCGACCTCGCTCTGCATGCCGTGCGCCACGTCGGCGGCGATCTCGACGCCTTCGTTCATCGGGCCGGGGTGCAGCACGGCCGCCCCCTCGCGGGCGCGCGCCAGGCGCTCGGGCGTGATCTGGTAGCGCCGCGAGAACTCCCGCAGCGAGGGCAGGAACGCGCCCTGCATCCGCTCGCGTTGCAGGCGCAGCGCCATCACCGCGTCGGCGCCCTCGATCGCCCGGTCGAGGTCCTCCTCGAGCCGCACGCGCGGCAGCGACAAGTCGCGGCCCGACGCGGGCGGCGCGGCGTTGAGGCCCGTCGGCAGCAGCGTGCGCGGCCCGACCAGCGTGACCTCCATGCCCAGCGTCGTCAGCGCCCAGACGTTCGAACGCGCGACGCGCGAGTGCTTGATGTCGCCGATCAGCACGATGCGCTTGCCGGCCAGGTCGCCCAGCCGGCGGCGCAGCGTGAAGGCGTCGAGCAGGGCCTGCGTGGGATGGGCGTGCAACCCGTCGCCGGCGTTGACGACGTGCGCCTCGGAGTGCTGCGCCGCCAGGTAGGGCGCGCCTCCGCTCGGGTGCCGCATCACGATCACATCGGCGCCGATGGCGCGGATCGTAGCCACCGTGTCGATCAGCGACTCCCCCTTCTCGACGCTGGAACCGCTGCCGGTCATGTTGATCACGTCGGCGCCCAGCACCTTGCCGGCCAGCTCGAACGAGGCCCGCGTGCGCGTGCTGGGCTCGTAGAACAGGTTGAAGACCGTCACGCCGCGCAGCGCCGGCGTCCGCGCGACGCGGCGCTGCAGCACCTCCTCCATCGCCTCCGCCGTGTCGAGCACGGCGACGATGTCCTCCTGCGAGAGCACGTCCACGTCGAGCAGGTGCCGGTGCCCCCACGCCGCCGGCGCGCCGTCCGGCTCGGCGGCCTCCGCCGGGCGGTCATCGGTCCGCACGGTCCGCGCCACCATCAGCGGCCCCCTTCCCAGGCGCCCCCGGCCACCAGCACCTCGTCCCGCCCGTCGACCTCCTCCAGGCGCACCTGCACGTCGTCCCCGCGGCGGGTCGGCAGGTTCTTGCCGACATAATCCGGGCGGATGGGCAGCTCCCGGTGCCCCCGATCGACCAGCACGGCCAACTCGATGGCCGCCGGACGGCCGTAACCGAGCAGCGCGTCGATCGCGGCCCGGATCGAGCGACCCGTGAACAGCACATCGTCGACCAGCACCACCACCCGGTCGTCCAGCGACGAGGGCAGCGCACTCGGCTGCAGCGCCGGCCGCACCCCTCGCAGCGAGAGGTCGTCGCGGTGCAGCCCGATGTCGATCGCACCGCGCTCGACGGTCACGCCCTCGAACTCCTCGATGGCCGCCGCCAGGCGGGCCGCCATCGGCGCGCCGCGCGTGCGGAGCCCCACCAGGATTGCCCGCCCCGTGTCGGGGTGGCGCTCGACCACCTCGTGCGCGATGCGGGCCAGCGCCCGCCGGATCGCGCCCGCGTTCATCACCACCGCCGCGTCGGCCGGGGCGGTCATCGCACGCTCCGGGCGCGATCGACGGCCGCCCCGTCGCCGGGGGGCGCAGACAATAAGGTGCGCGGGTAGGAGGTATGCGGAGGCGCGGCAAGGCCCATGCTGTCGTCCTTCCCGGCCTCGCGGGACCGGATTAAAGTCCGTGCAGCCGTCGTTGCGAGCAGCCTAGCACCGGCGGGCGTCGCGCCGGGCCCCCGATCTGTCACCTTGTATCCTGCCTAACGTCCGAACGCTCCAGTGCGAAGGGTCGGCCATGGCTTCTCCACAATTCGGCGCCATCGAGCGCAAGCCCCTGCGCGATTTCTGGCCGATAGAGGACGTCGACTTCACGCCCTGGCTCGCCTCGGAGGACAACCTGTCTCTCCTTAGCGATGCCATCGGGCTCGACTTGGAGTTGGAGTCCTCCGAAGTTCCGGTTGGTCCCTACTCGGCGGACGTCGTTTGTCGCAGCATTCCCGACGGACATCGTGTGGTGATCGAGAACCAGCTCGAACGGACCGATCACGACCACCTCGGAAAACTGCTTACCTATGCCGCCGGTCTCAGCGATGTCTCCACCGTCGTCTGGATCGCTCGCGAATTCACCGAACAGCACCGCGCCGCGCTCGACTGGCTCAATCGCAGCACCGCGGAGGACGTTCGCTTCTTCGGCATCGAGATCGAGGTCTGGCAGATCGGCGATTCGCTCCCGGCGCCTCGATTCACGCTCATTTCGGAACCCAACGAGTGGGCCAAGACCAAGCCCCAACCTGGCCTCACGCCGGCGCGCGAAAGGCAGCTTGCGTACTGGACCGCGTTCAAGGAGTTTGGGGAGTCAACTGGGACCAAACTGCGGATTGGCAAGCCGCTGGCAGAGAACTGGACATCCTTCGGAGTCGGGCGCACCGGCATCACTCTGGTCGCCGTCGCCACGAAGGGTGATCCTCGCAGCGTGAAGCTCGAGGATCACATACGGGTTGAGCTACTTGCGACTGGAGACAATCGGGAATCGATCTACAAGCAACTCGAACAGAAGCGGGTGCGAATCGAGTCGGAGCTTGGGATTGCGCTCGTGTGGGCGCCGCCCGGCAACCGGCGCACCGGTCGCATGTACTTCAGCAAAGACGCCGACGTCACCGACCGCGACGACTGGCCCAACCAGCACCGCTGGCTCCTGGAGTGGCTGCAGAAGTTCGACGACGTGTTCCGCCCGTTGGTCCAGAATCTCGACGCGTAGGTGTCCCGCGGGTCTCATTTTGTCGCTGGATGTTGCGCGCGACACGTACGGCATCCTCCGCCGTGGATTTCGGCGCGCGTACCCCCTCCCCCTGATGTGGATCCGTGTGTATGCTCCGGGCACACCGGCCCCCCCCGCTTCGGATGTCCGCCATGCCTCTGCCGGAACTCGAAGAACTTGAGAACGATATCGGTTACCGGCGGCTGTCGGAGGGCCGTCGGCGGCAACTCCGCTACTGGGCGATCTTCCTGCGCGACGGGGTCCCGAAGTACCGCGAACTGACCAATCGCCGGCCGCAGCCCGAGAACTGGATGGCCTTCGGGATCGGCCGGCCCGACATCGAGTTGTACACCGTCCACGCCCGCGGGATGAAGCACACGCTGAGCCCCAAGGATCACCTTCGCGTCGAGGTGATCACGCGCGGCCCCAACGGGCCGACCCGCTACGCGCAGTTGCTCGAGCGCAAGAAGGAGATCGACGCGGCGTTCGCGCCCGAGAAGGTCACCTGGGTCGGCCCCGGCAGCAAGTACGCCCGCCGCATCTACGTGCTGAAGGAAGCGCCGATCCGCGACCCGGAGGACTGGCCCAACCAGCATGAGTGGCTGCTGACCTGGCTCAAGAAGTTCGACGACGTTTTCTACCCCATCGCGCAGAGCCTGCCGCCCACGGGCCGCCGCCACTGACGCTGCGCCGCCGGTCGCGCCGGCCGCCCCGCTACACTCGCCTCAGCCCACCATGACGCCCCTCCCTCGGCCCCGGCTGCCCGTCGTCGCTCTCCTTATTCTTCTGCCCCTTCTGGCCGCCTGCACCGGCGACGAGCCCGACCCTCCGCCCGCCGCTCAGCCCGACACCGCCGCCAGCGCCGAAGCGTCCGCCAGCGACGACGCGCCCACACCCGAAACCGCACCGGCCACCGAGGCGCCGGCCGTGCTCCTCCCCGCTCAATTCGAGAACGACCGCGCCCTGGAGGCCCGCCTCGACCCCGGCGCGCTCGGCATCCCCGGCCGCTTCGTCCGCGTCGCCCGCGACGACCGCGAGCCCATCCTGTCGCTGGGCCTCGTCGGCGGCGCCGCCCGCCTGACCTACGCCGCGGCCGCCAGCCACGAGGTGCTCTCGCTCGACCTCCTGCGCCTGGAGCCCGGCGTCGACGCCGAGAGCTTCTTCCTCGCCTTCGCCGCCGCCGTGGCCGACAGCCCCGGCTACCGCGGCCTCGACCTGGTCGGCGTGCCGCGCGGCGTCGGCGACGGAGCCCGCCACTTCGCCTTCACGATCGACGACGACGAGGCCGATGCGGTCGTGCTCCTGCGCGACGACCTGCTGGCCTTCGTCACCTACCGCCGCCCGCCCAATCTGCGCAGCCCGGTCGACGTCGCCGCGCTGATGCGCGCCGTCGACGCCGCCCTGCAGGCGCCCGCCGGCAGCTGATCGTCGCGCCTACGCGCCCGCGTCCGCCCCTTCGGCCGCGTCGGCCCCCTGCATCTCCGGCGGCAGCAGGTTGGGGATGCCGTCCTCGATCGGATAGCGGAAGTTGATCGCCTTCGAGTACAGGTGGCCCCGCAGCACCTCGTCGCCCGCCTCCTCCTCGACCACCAACTCCAGCGGCTCCTTCGTCACCGGGCAGACCAGAATCTCCATCAGATCGCGGTGCATCGGGCGTCTCCCCTCGGGTCCACCCTAGCAGCGCGGGCTCGTTCCCGAACGCGCCGGTGCGGGGTCGTGGACTCAATCCCGCACGGCCGTCATCGGATAGTATGAGGGTGCAACCGAAAGGGGAGGGACGATCAGCCAAGGACTTCAAGCGCGGCGCCACCTCAGGTATCGGGTGGGCGAGGTGACGACCATGGCGAGCGCCACCTGCGCGCTGGCCGTGTGCCGGCCGACGACGGCGTAGCGTCCTGCCCAGCGTCGCGAAGACCCGCGAGGGTGCGCAGTTCTTCCTGTTCACCCTCCAATTCGTGGTCGGGCTCGCGCTTGTCGGCTATCGGGAGATAGCGGATGGCGGCATCGAGATCGCGACGCTCATCGCCATCGGGGAGAGCCTTGGTCCGCTCGTTCTCGTGATGGCGGCCATCACGGTTATTCTTGTGGAGGGAGGAGCGATGATCGCCGAGAGGTACCAGAAGATCCGCTTCGAGGCCGGCTTGGCGCAGGGTCTGGAGCAAGGTCTGGCGCAAGGGCAAGAACAGGGCCAAGAGGAGGAGCGCGCGCAGTGGGTCGCGTGGAACCGGCGGCGCCTCGCGGCGGAGGAGCGCGGGGAGCGCTTCACCGAACCCCCGCCTGCGACCGACAACGGCCAGACGGCGCGGGACGCCTGAACGTCGCCTCGCTGACCGCGATCTCCACCGTCCCCACCCAGCTCTGACCCGGCCCCCGGTTGACACAACCCACGCGTCGGGCGATCCTCGGCTCCGAAGACGACTCCCGATCCGGGGCCGACCCGCCCCGGCGAGCGATGGACGAGGTATCCCGGATGGCCGACGTACGATCCCCCATGGCCGGCACGATTCTCGAACTGCTCGTCGCGACCGGCGACAGCGTCAGTGAGGGCGACGAACTGCTCATCCTCGAATCGATGAAGATGGAGATCCCCGTCGAGGCCGAGGAGGGCGGCACCGTCGCCTCCATCGCCTGCGAGCAGGGCCAGCCCGTCCAGGAGGACGACGTCCTGCTCACGCTCGAATAGCCGTCGCCGCGCCGTGACGGCCCCCTTCCACCGCCTGCTGGTCGCCAACCGCGGCGAGATCGCCGTCCGCGTGATGCGCACTTGCCGCCGCCTCGGCGTCGGCACGCACGCCGTCTACTCCGACGCCGACGCCAACGCGCTGCACGTGCGCAGCGCCGACGGCGCCACCCGCCTCGGCCCGGCCCCCGTCGCGCAGTCGTACCTCAACATCGAGGCCGTCCTCGACGCGGCCGAGGCCGCCGGCTGCGACGCCGTCCACCCCGGCTACGGCCTGCTCTCGGAGAACCCCGACTTCTCGCGCGCCTGCGCCGAGCGGGGCATCACCTTCGTCGGGCCCGAAGGCGGCCACATCGACCTGATGGGGCACAAGAATCAGGCCCGCGCCGCGATGGGCGAGCAGGGCTTCCCCCTCATCCCGGGCACGAAGGGCAACCTCTCCGACGACGACCTGGAGGGCACCGCCGCCGAGGTCGGCTACCCGCTGATCGTCAAGGCGAGCCGGGGCGGCGGCGGCATCGGCATGGCCATCGTGACCGGCCCGGCCGAGCTGGCCCGCGCCGTCAAGCGCGCCCGCTCGCTGGCCGGCCGCGCCTTCGGCAGCGACGACCTCTACTTCGAGCGCCAGGTGCTGGGCGCGCGCCACATCGAGATCCAGATCCTCGCCGACCACCACGGCACGGTCCGCCACCTGGGCGAGCGCGACTGCTCGGTCCAGCGCCGCCACCAGAAGGTGATCGAGGAGTCGCCCGGACCGGCCGTCACGCCCGACCTGCGGGCCCGCCTCACCGGCCGCGCCGTCGAGGCGATCGAGGGCCTGGGCTACCACAACGCCGGCACCGTCGAGTGCCTGGCCGAGCCGCACGGCGACTTCTACTTCCTGGAGATGAATACGCGCTTGCAGGTCGAGCACCCCGTCACCGAGATGGTCACCGGCCTCGACCTCGTCGAGTGGCAGTTGCGTATCGCCGCCGGCGAGCGGCTCGACCTCCCGGCCGACGCGGCCGAGCCCACGGGCCACGCCATCGAGGTGCGCATCTACGCCGAGGACCCCGAGACGCTGCTGCCCGCCCCCGGCACGATCAGCCACCTGCGCTTCCCCGAGGGCGAGGGCGTCCGCGTCGACACCGGCATCGAGTCGGGCGACGAGGTCACCCCCTACTACGACCCGATGATCGCCAAGCTGATCGTCCACGCCGCCGACCGGCCCGCCGCCCTGGCCCGCCTCGACGACGCCCTGGCCGGCGTCGAGATCGAGGGCATCAAACACAACACGCCCTACCTGCAGCGCCTCGCCGCCGACCCCGACTTCCGCGCCGGCAACTACGACGTCCGCTTCACCGAGGCGCTGCGGAAGTAGGGCCCTACCCCACCTGCCCGACCGCGTAGGTGCCGCGGCCCTTCGCGACCAGGACGTCGCGGTCGTTGCGCACCTCGACATCGCCCACCGCCAGCGAGCGGCCCTTCTTGAGCATCTCGCAGGTCGCGATCAACTCCGCCCCGACGGCCGGGCGCAGGAACGACACGTTCAGCTCCGCCGTGCCGCGCGGCTCCTCGCCGCGGCGCAGGAGGGTGATCGTCGCCGTGACCAGGGTCATATCGACCAGCGTCGCGATCACGCCGCCGTGCACGCCGCCTTGGGCGCCGCCCGCCGTCGCCGGCGTGACCGGGAGACGCACCACCGCCCGGCCCCGATCGACCTCTGCCACCTGCGCGCCGAACATCAGCAGGTCGCCGCCCGTGCCCGAGCCCAACAGCGCCCGCAGCGGGAGCAGCCAGTCGGGCTCGGTATCGGCCATCGCAGCGCTCCCGCGGCGCCCCGGCGCCCGCCGGCGAACGCCCGGCCGTCTAGCCCTGGCGCTGCTTGTTGCGCGGGTTCTTCTTGTTGATGACGTAGAGGCGCCCCTTGCGACGGACGATCTGGTCGTCCTGCGAGCGCTTCTTGATCGAGGCTTGCACCTTCATGGGGACCCTCCGCTGGCTGCCCACCCTACCACAGCCGATGCGGACGGACCTCATCCCCCGTCTCGCTCTCCATCTGAACGACGGAGAGGGGGAACGTGGAAGCGGACGCCGGATCCCCCTCACCCTAACCCTCTCCCCAGGGAGAGGGGATCAGAGTTCCCCCTCTCCGTTGCTCGAATCGAGAGGGGGTTCGGGGGTGAGGTCCGGGCGGTCGTTCGGGGGTGAGGTCTCGCCCGCCAACGAATGTCAAGCGCTGACTTGCTCCTAGAGCGTTGACATGCTTGGCGTTAAGGGTGATACTCCCCGCGATCGACATGCGCGATCCCGTCCAGGGGAGGCGGGACGCCTCGATCCCCCGGAAGGACGCTGCCATGAGCAACTACTGGAGCCGATTGCGGCGCCACAAGATCAGCCGCCGCACGATGTTGGGAGCCAGCGCCAAAGCCGGCGTCGGCGCGGCCGGCCTCGCGCTGGTCGGCTGCGGCGGCGACGACGACGATGACGACGACGACGCCCCCGCCGCCGCGGCGGCCGAGGAGCAGGCCGAAGCGCAGGCCGAACAAGTGATGGAAGAAGAGGAGCAGGCCGAAGAGCAGGCCATGGAGGAAGAAGAGGAAGCGCCGGCCCCGATGGTCAGCCGATACGACACGGAGGCCACGCTGAACATCGGCTACCCCGCTTTCCCGGCCTCCCTGGACGTGAATACGGACCAGGGCGGCGCCGGCGTCACCAACTACCTGCACTTCGACCCGCTCTACGCCATCGACCGGGGGCGCAATCACCTCGCGTCGGGCGGCTACGCGAACTGGGAGTACGTGGATGACAACGGCGCCCTGCTGATCACGGTCCAGCCCGGCGTCACCTTCCACGACGGCGAGCCGTTGGACGCCGAGCGCGTGCAGTGGTGGTTCGAACGCAACCTGGGCATTGCCGACTACAACCCGGACTATGTGAGCGGCATCGCCGCGCGTATCGCCTTCATCGGCGACATGAGAGTGGTCGACGACCTCACCCTGCACATGGTCATGGATCCGCCCAGCGTGAACGCGCCCGAGCAGACGGGCGGCGGCAACTCCCATGTGGTGCCGCGGGACTACATCGTGGAGCACGGCGACGAGCACTTCGCCCGCAACCCGGTCGGTTTTGGTCCCTATACGTTCACCTCCTTCACGCCGGACCAGCGGATGGAGAGCGAGCGCTGGGACGACTGGTTCTTCCCCAACCCCGCCGACGAAGGACCGCTCAACTACTACGGCAACTGGGCCAAGACGGTGGTCGCCCGCTACTTCCCGGAGGAGTCGTCCCGCATCGCCGCTCTGGAGGCGGGGGAGATCGACGTCGCCGACCGCCTCAGCCCGGACGGCGCCGCGCTGTTCGAGGGCTCGGACGACCACCACGTGATCACCGTCTCGGGCCTGCGCGTCATGGGGATCGAGTTGCCCTTCAACCAGTCCCTCGACCCGATCACGGGCGGCCCGAACCCCTGGCGCGACAAGCGCGTGCGGGAGGCGGCCAACTACGCCCTCGATCGGGAGGCGATCATCGCCAACCTGCTGACCGGCCTGGAACTGCCGGCCGTCTCGCCCTTCCCGGCCGGCTACGACCTGCCGCTGGGCCCCTCGGGTTACCGGGACTTCGACCCGGACAGGGCGCGCGCCTTGCTGGAGGAGGCGGGCCAGGTCGGCTTCCAGATCCGATTGCACATCGCGACCGGCCTCTGGGGCGACGAACGCTGGGTGCCGGCCATCCAGCAGTATCTGAACGACGTCGGCTTCGTGTGCGAGGTGGACTACCTGGACTTCGGCGGCGCGCTGCAGGAGGTCCGCGACCACGTGGTGCCCTACCCCTTCCTGATGAGTCAGAACGGGGCGACCAAGAACGGGTCGCCGGCGGGCGCCGGCTTCGCCTGGACCCTCATCGGCGCGATCGACAATCCCTACACGCACACGAACGCGGACGACGACTTCGTCCCGGGGTTCCTGGACTTCCAGGCGCTCATCGAAGAGGCGAACGTTACGTTCGATGAGGACAAACGCAACGACCTCTACTGGGACGCCGCCGTGATCTGGTACGAGGAGGCGTACAACATCCCGCTGTTCAACCTCTCGCACCTGCACGGGGCGCGGAAGGACATCAGCTACCAGGGCTGGCTGCACTCGGACCCGGGCCTCAACCCGCGCTACCTGGGGGCGAGCACGTAGGGGTCCGCGGAGGTCCCCCTCACCCTAACCCTCTCCCCAGGGAGAGGGGATCAGAGTCCCCCCTCTCCGTTGCTCGGCAATGGAGAGGGGGTTCGGGGGTGAGGTTCGGGCGGTCGTCCGGGGGCGGAATTCCGCTTCCCCATTGCCGGGCTTCACGCGCCCGCGCTAGCCTGCGGGCTCCATCGGGCCGAACCACCTGAGGGGTCGACGCCGGATGAACACGCAACTGGCCTACGCCGCGGTCGCCCGCTTCCTGCGCGGCGTCGCGGTCGTGTTCCTGGTCGTGACGAGCGTCTTCATCCTCAGCCGGGCCACCGGCGACCCGATCAGCTATCTGGCGCCGATCGAGACGACCAGCGAGCAGATCGAGGAGTACAAGGACCAGCTCGGCCTGAACGATCCGCTGATCGTGCAGTACGGCCGCTTCCTCGCCGAAACCGCGCAGCTCGACTTCGGGACGTCCTTCCGCGCTCACGTGCCCGCCACCGACGTGGTGACCGAGCGCATCGTCGCGACGATCATGCTGGGCGTCGCGGCGCTGCTCTTCGCCTTCGCGGTGGGCGTCCCCATGGGCGTCGTCGCCGCGGTGCGCCGCGGCGGCGTGGTCGATGTGATCGCGCGGCTGTTCGCGCTGCTGGGCCAGGCCGTGCCCAACTTCTGGCTGGGCCTCATGCTGATCCTCTTCCTGGCGGTAAACTTCGACTTCTTCCCCACCGGCGGGCGGTCGGGCATCGGCAGCATCATCCTGCCCGCGATCACGCTGGGATCGTTTCCGGCCGCCGCGGTCATGCGCTTCACCCGCTCCTCCATGCTCGACACGCTGCAGCAGGACTACATCCGCACCGCCCGCGCCAAGGGCCTGCGCGAGCGCGCCGTCATCCTCAAGCACGCGCTGCGCAACTCCATGCTCGCCGTCGTCACCTTGCTCGGCCTGCAGGTCGGCTACATCCTCTCCGGCTCGGTCGTCGTCGAGACGGTCTTCGCCTGGCCCGGCCTGGGCTTCCTCATCATCCAGTCGATCAAGGCGATCGACTACCCCGTCGTGCAGGCGGCCGTGATCATGACCTCCACCTGGATCATCTTCGTCAACTTCGTCGTCGACGTCTCCTACACCTTCCTCGACCCCCGCATCCGGACGGGGGTGAGCTGAGCCGTGGCCGTCGACGTCCCCATCCTGGCCGAGCCCGCCCGCCGTCGCCGCCGCTTCCGCGTGCGCTCCCCCAAGACGCTCGCGATCACGCTCACCCTGCTGCTGGTGTTCGTCTTTTTCGGCATCTTCGGTCCCACCCTCGCCCCCGAGGATCCCTACGCGCAGGACCTCATCGGGCGGATCCAGCCGCCGGTGTTCGACGGCGGCAGCTGGGATCACCCCCTGGGGACGGACCATTTCGGCCGCGACTACCTCAGCCGTCTGATGCACGGGGCCCGCATCTCCCTGCTCGCCATCGCGCTGATCATCCCCATCGCGACCGTGATCGGATCGGTCCTGGGTCTGCTGGCCGGCTGGTTCGGCGGCTGGACGGGCCGCACCATCGGGGCGCTGGTCGACTATCAGCTCGCCCTGCCGGGCATTCTCGTGGCCGTCTTCCTGGCCTCGATCTGGGGGCCCAGCCTGGTCAACGTCGTCATCGTGCTGGTCTTTGGGCTCTGGGCGACCTGGGCGCGGATCGTGCGGGGCGAGACGCTAGCCCTGCGGGAGCGGGAGTTCGTCATCGCCGCCCAGACCATCGGCGCGACCAACCTGCGCGTCATGGTGCGCCACATCCTGCCCAGCCTGATCAACGCCATCGTGATCCTGGCGACGCTCAACATCGCCACCGTGATCATCGCCGAGGCCGCGCTCAGCTTCCTCGGCGTCGGCGTCGAGCAGGACACGATCTCCTGGGGCGCGATGACCGCGCAGGGCCGCGACCTGCTCCGCACCGCATGGTGGCTCGTCACGGTGCCGGGCATCGCGATCATCAGCGTCTCGCTCGTCGTCAACCTCTTCGGCGACTGGCTGCGCGACTACCTCGACCCGCAGCTGCGCAACGTCCGCTGAGCGCTCCGCCTCGGCGGCGCCGTCCCGTCCCCGCCCCGCGCCGTACGCGCGGTAGACTTGACGAGCGAAGGACGGAAGGGCAGGCAGGTGATGCGCCGGAACGAGACGCTGGCCCTCCTGCGCGAGCACAAGCCGGTGCTGGCCGAGCGTTTCGGCGTGGTCGACCTCGCCCTCTTCGGCTCCACCGCCCGCGACGAGGCGGGACCGGAGAGCGACGTCGATATTCTCATTTCCCTTCCCGGCGCCCGCGGCTGGGCCGGGTACGGTGAGGCGCTCCAGTACCTGGAGTGCCTCTTCGGCCACTCCGTCGACCTCGTGGTCGATGTCGACATCCGGGCTGAACTGCGCCCCTACATTGAAGCGGATGCAGTGTATGTCTAGGGAGCGATGGGACATCTACGTGCGTGACATGCTCGATCGCTGCGCACGGATCGAGCGGCACGCCAGCGGCCTGGACCGAGAACTACTGACCGGCACGGCTGTTGTCTATGACGCGGTACTGTGGAATATCACGGTGCTCGGGGAGGCGGCGAACAACATCCCCGACACTGTCCAGCGGGCCCACACCGAGATTCCTTGGGCGATCATCACAGCGACACGAAACCGCGTGGTGCACGGTTACGGCAGCATCGACCCGGAGAAGGTCTGGGAGATCGTCAGCTACAACATCCCCGAGTTGAAGCCCTTGCTGCGCGCCCTGCTAGAGGAAGCGGAGAAAGAGAGCGGGGCCGATCCCCCATAGACCCCGCGGCGCCGAGCAGGTCGGCGCGATTCCGCTCTACCCTTCGACCGGCCCCACCCTACCGAAAGGACACCCGATGACCTGGCAACCCGAGGTCGATGAGATCCACCTGCGCCGCCGCCTGGCGCTCAAGCTGGGCGGCGAGGAGCGCGTCGCCCGGCACCACGCCCTGGGCAAGCTGACGATCCGGGAGCGCATCGATGCGCTCGCCGACCCCGGCAGCTTCCACGAGATCGGCGGCCTGGCGGGCCAAGGCACATACGAGGAGGGGCGCCTCGCCGGGTTTGCGCCCATGGCCTACGTGGGCGGGCTGGCTAAGGTCGACGGCCGCCGGGTCGTGGTGGGAGGGTCGGACTTCACGGTCTCCGGGGGAGCCTCCGCCGGCAGCGGCCAGGAACGGTCGAAGAACCACTTTCTTGAGGACATGGCGCGGGAGTACCGGGTGCCGCTGATCCACTTCATCGAGAGCGCGGCCGCCAACGTCGCGAATGAGGGGAGTGAGGGGCACGCCCATCTGCCGAGCTCCTTCGATGCCTTCGGGCACGCCATCCTGGCCGGCCAGGAGGTGCCGCTGGTCTACTCGGTGCCCGGCCCGGCGGCGGGCGGCGCCGCGGCCTCGGCCGTGTTGGGGCACTTCACGGTGATGACGCCCGAGGGGTCGCTCTTCGCCGCCGGCCCGCCGGTGGTCGAGCGGGCGCTCGGACACAAGCTGACGAAGGACGAGCTGGGCGGCCCCGACATCCACGTCGGCGCCTCGGGGGCGCTCGACAACCGCGCCGTCGACGAGCTGGACGCGCTACGGCAGATGAAGACCTTCCTCTCCTACATGCCGAGCAACGTCTACGAGCAGCCGCCGGTGCGCCCCAGCAGCGACCCGCCCGATCGCGAGGAGCAGGAGCTGCTCTCGATCGTCCCGCGGCGGCGCACGCGGGCCTACCGGATGCTGCGGGTGGTGGAGTTGATCGTCGACGACGGCGAGTTCTTCGAGATCAAGCCGGAGTTCGGCCCCTCCGTCCACACGCTCTTCGCGCGCGTGGGCGGCTACCCCGTGGGCATCGTCGCCAACAACCCCCACGTGCTGGCGGGCGCGATGTCGGCCGATTCGGCCGACAAGCAGGGCCACTTCGTCGAGATGTGCGACCACTTCCACATCCCCATCGTCTTCCTGGCCGACGTGCCGGGCTTCATGCTCGGTCCGCAGGCCGAGCGCACCGGCACGCTGCGCCACGGCATGCGCGCCTACTGGGCGACCTACCTCGCGACGGTGCCCATCTTCACCGTGATCACGCGCAAGAACTTCGGCATGGCGGGGCAGGCGACGGCCAACGTGGGGCGGGTCAACTACCGCGTCGGCTGGCCGTCGGGCGACTGGGGCTCGATCCCCATCGAGGGCGGCGTCGCCGCGGCCTACAAGCGCGAGATCGCGGCCGCGCCCGACCCCGACGCCAAGCGCCGGGAGATCGAGGCGTATCTGCTCCAGTTCCGCAACCCCTTCCGCACCGCCGAGGGTTTCGGCATCGAGGACATCATCGACCCGCGCCAGACGCGGTCCTACGTGCACCGCTTCCTGGAGCTCGCCTACGAGACCGTCAGCAGCCAGTTGGGCCCGAAGGCCAAGGTCGGCATCCGCCCGTAGCCCCGACGCCGGGGTCTGGAGGGGGAACCAATGGAGCCGTTCGAGGGGATTCGCGTCGTCGAATTGGCCGTGGCCGTGCAGGGGCCGGGCGCGGGCGGACTCCTGGCCGGCCTGGGCGCCGACGTGATCAAGGTGGAGCCGCCGGGCGGCGAGGCGAATCGCTGGTACCGCAGCGTGCGCAATCCCACGTCGGACGCCGCCCCCGGCACGCAGTTCATCGGTGTGAACGCCGGTAAGCGGTCGATCTCGCTGGACATCCACACCGACCTCGGACGCGAGGTGATCGATCGCTTGATCGCCGGCGCCGACGTGCTGCTCAGCAACTATCGCGAGCCGGCGCTGGAGCGCATGGGCGTGGGCTACGAGGCGCTGCACGCACGTCATCCGCGGTTGATCTACGCCGTCGCCAGCGGGTACGGGCACCTCGGACCGTGGCGCCAACACCGCATGAGCGACTCGTTCGCCCAGGCGCGCAGTGGCATCTCGAGCGTGACCGGCCATCCCGGCGACGCTCCCGTGATCCCCGGCGCGATCGTCGGGGATACCGCCGGCTCCATGGCCCTCGCCCTGGGCATCCTGACGGCCCTCTTCGAGCGGGAGCGGCACGGGATCGGCCAGAAGGTGTCGACGTCGGCCTACGGGGCGCTGCTCTGGATGCAGAGTTGGGAGATCAATCACTCATCGGTGACGGGGCACGTGTTGCGGCGCGAGGGCGCCTTCCACACCGCCTCTCCCCAGATGACGGGTCTCTATGAGACGGCCGACGGCGGCGCCTTCTGCATCGGCATCCGCGATGACGAGAGCTGGCGCGCCTTCTGCGAGTTCGGCCACACGCCGGAGTTGGCCGTCGATCCGCGCTGGGACACCGCCCGCAAGCGCAATCCGGCCAGCGGCCTGCCCCACGCGAGCGAAGAGGAGTTCGACGATGTCTGCTTGCGGCTGCGGCCGGCGATCGCTGCGGTCATGCGCCGCCGCCGCACGGACGAGTGGGCGGACTTCTTCGAGCTCCACCCGGACGGGATCATCGCGCAGCGCGTCTTCGACTACGCGGACGTGCTGGCCGACGAACAGGCGCGGGCCAACGGATACATCGTCGAGAAGGAGATCCCCCACGTCGGGCGTCGCGCCGTGGTCGGCGAACCCGTGCAGTTGAGCGAGACGCCCGGCTCGCCGAAGGCGCTCTTCGCCGAGCACGGCGAACACACCGCGGAGATCATGCGCGACCTCGGCTTCGGCGCCGCCGCCATCGCCGAGGTCGAGGCGCAGCGATCGCCGGGCATGGGCAGGGGACCGGCCTGAGGTAGGCGGGCGGGCGCGGCGCAGGAGGAAAGGCAGCAGACGCAGCGGATAGACCCGGCCGACTGTGTCGTGACGCAGGCCGGCGCCGTTCAGTCGATGACGGAGGCCAGCAGGGCGGTGATCTCCTCGGCGTCGTCGAGGCCGGTGGCGACGCCCGTCTCGGGCATGTCGCCCTCGTAGAAGTTCTGGTGCAGGGCGCTGGCCGAGCGGAAGAGGTTCTGCACGCGTGAGTCGGACAGTTCCTCCGCCACGCGCGCGACGGCGCGGTACAGGTCGGCGTGGGTCTTGTGTTCCCAGCCCCGCTCCTCGGCGACGGCCTTCACCATCTGCGCGGCGGCGCCCCATCCCTTCTCCGAGGCCTGCCGCAGATCCCCCTCGGCGAGGTGGGCGCGGCCCTTGACCAGGAACTCGTGCGCGGTGTCGCTGTAGTAGTTCGCGCGGGTCGTCATGGCAGGTGGGCCTCCAGCGCAGCCGCGAATTGCTCCGCGTCGCGAACTCCAACGTCGACCGCGGCGGCGGGCATGTCGCCCTCGTAGAAGTTCTGGTGGAGGGCGTTGGCGGACATGAAGAGGCGGTGCAACTCCTCATCGTTGGACAACTCCGCCAGCCGACCGACGATCTGGTACAGATCGGCGTGCGTCTTGTGCTGCCAGCCCCGCTCCTCGGCGACGGCCTTCACCATCTGCGCGGCGGCGCCCCATCCCTTCTCCGAGGCCTGCCGCAGATCCCCCTCGGCGAGGTGGACGCGGGCCTTGATGAGGAACTCGGTCGCCGTGTCGCTGTAGTAGTTCGCGCGGGTCGTCATGGGCAGATTATACCGCGTCGATACCGCGCGCGGCGCCGCGCCCCGAGGGGATTAGGGGGAATAGTAGACAAGCCAGAGTAGCCCCCGCCAGCCGGAGCCGACGGGGGCCACCCGTACAGAAGGGCACGAGGACAGGATCGCCCCCCATGCCCGCCGGGAGCCTAGCATTGTGATACATTGCTAGCTACCGGACCCCCGCTGAGAGGAAGGCTGCCATGCCCGCAGCGACCGACCTGCGCATCCCCACCACCCCGGAGCGGCTGGCCCAGGCCGTGCTCAAACCGCCGAAGAAGCCCAAGTAGCGGATTTGGTGCCCCCGGTGGGACTTGAACCCACATCCCCACGGTCGACAATCGTGTGCTCTATCCATTGAGCTACGGGGGCGCATCTCCGGGGGGCGGGCCGCCCACGGCCCGCCCCCTTTGACTTCCCCCACTCTACCGTCTAGCCTCCTCCCGTCGTTGCAGACACACCCACTGGTCCGACGCCGCGCAGGGCGGGCTCTCTGCCTCCTCGCCGTGTGACCGGTGCTCGGGTGTCTGCAACGCAGCCAAGTTCCTGCGCTGCGAGGAGGCACCTGTGCTCAAGCGGATGGTCCTGATGCTGATCGCCGCGATCCCAGCGATCGTGTTCGTGCTCCTCGCCCCGCTCCTCTGGCCGGCGCTCGTCCAGCCAGAGCCGCAGATCGTGGAGGTGGAGGTGGAGGTGCCGGCGCCGGTGCCCGAATGGCTCGTGCTGGCGACGGATCAGCCCATCCGTACGGTGGGACAGGGGTTCGTGATCGAAGGCTGCATCACCTACACCACGCCGGCGGGCGGGTCGCAGGAGACGTGCAGGCAGATCACGATCGGCGGCGGCGGCGACTCAACGACATTCGAGGCGGTAGAGGCGTGCTGGGGCCGGGCGGAGATCGGGGCGCCCCTCCCCGGCTGCTGGCGCTAGGCCGTCAGCTCCCGGTAGCGCAGGCGCTTCCCCACCAGCCCCCGCCAGATCACCCGCATCTGGTCGGCCGTGTCCAGCTCGCGCAGGTTGTGGCGGCCGGCGAACTCGGCCACGTAGCGGTCCAGGTGCTTCGCGCTCCACTGGTGGTACGTGCCGGTGTACCCGCGCTTGAGCATCGACCAGAACGACTCGATCCCGTTCGTGTGCGTCTCCCCCACGGCGTACGTCCCGGCGCTGTGGGAGACGGTGTAGTGGTCGTACTCCCCGTCGAGAGGGGCGTAGGCCCCGTGCCCGTCCGAGTGCAGCCGGGCGCCGGGGGCCGTGTGCTGGCGCACGAAGTGGCGCAGCCGCGGCGCGTGGGCCGTGCCCAAGACTTCCGCGCGCACCTGCCCCGTTGCGCGGTCCTTCACCCCCACCACGGCCAGCTTCTCGGCCGGGCGGCCCTGCTCGGAGGCCCGCTGCCACTCGTGCTTGTTCTCCTCCTTGCCGCCGATGTACGCCTCGTCCACCTCCACCGGGCCGGCGAACAGGTCGCCCCCGTCGTCCTCCCACGCCTTGCGGATCCGGTGGGCCAGGTGCCACGCGCTCTTCTGCGTGATGCCCAGGTCGCGGTGTAGCTTCATGCTCGACACGCCCTTGAGCGACGTGGTGAGCGCGTAGATCGCCAGCGCCCACACCTGATAGCCCAGGTTCGACCCCTCCATCGCCGTTCCGGTCTTCACCGAGAAGTACTTGCGGCAGGCTCGGCAGTGGAACGGCATCGTCGGGTGCTTGGCCCCGTGCTGCACGTTTTCGCCATCGCAGCGCGGGCAGCGCACGCCCTCGGGCCAGCGCCACTGCACGAACCATGCTTCGGCCGTCGCGTCGTCCGGGAACGTGCGCATCGCGTCGATCCACGTCATGCCCTGCCGGTAGTGCTTGCCTGGACCCTTCATGGGCTCCCCCTCTCCCTACTATGATAGACGGGTTCGGGCGGCCTGTCTACTATTGTCGATAATCTCCGCGCCCCGAGCGCCCCGCCGCGCCAGCCGCTACCCTCCCTCCCGATGCCCCGACGCCGCCGCACCGCCCCCGACCGCGCCCCGCGCCCCGATCCGACCGCCGACGCCCGCCTGATCACCGACCCCGACCAGGCCGCCGCCCTCTACGACGAGATCCGCGAGGCCGGCATCTTCGCCCTCGACACCGAGTTCGTCAGCGAGCGCACCTACCAGCCCGAGTTGGCCCTCGCCCAGATCGCGACGCCCGGCCGCGTCGCCATCCTCGACCCCCTCGTCCTGCCGGACCTTGCGCCGCTCTGGGAATTGACCGCCGACCCGGGGGTCGAGGTCGTGATGCACGCCGGCGAGCAGGAGTCGCGCTTCTGCTGGCTGGAGGCCGGCGCGTTGCCGGCCCGCGTCTTCGACGTGCAGATCGCCGCCGGCCTGCTCGGCTACCGCTACCCGCTCGCCTACCACAGCCTCGTCGGCACCGTGCTGCGCCGCCACGCGGAACGGGGCCAGACCCGCAGCGACTGGATGCACCGGCCCCTCAGCGATCGGCAACTGGCCTACGCCGCCGCCGACGTCGAGCACCTGCTCCCGCTGCACGAGGCGCTCCACCCGCTGCTCGAAGACCGCGGCCGCCTGTCATGGTTGGACGAGGAGCTCGCCCGCCGCGACGACCAACTGCATGGGGAACTGACCGAGGATCGCTGGCGGCGCGTCGCGGGGGCGCAGCGGCTCAGCCGGCGCGAACTCGCCGCCGTGCGCGAGCTCTCCCACTGGCGCGAGGACCTCGCCCGCGATCGCGACGTCCCCCGCCGCCGTATCCTGCGCGACGACCTGCTGGTCGCCGCGGCGCTGGCCTCCCCCGTCGACCTCGAGGACCTGCGCCGCGTGCGCGGCATGGAGCGCCTGCCCCACCGCGACCGCCCCGGCCTGCTCGACGCCCTGCAGGTCGCGCGGGAGTTGCCGCCCGACGAGCTGCCGGCCAAGCGCCGCGGCGACTCCGGCGGCCCCAGCCAGGCCCGCATGCTCGCGCTCACCCTGGAGGCCCTGCTGGAATCGATCTGCATCGAGCGCGAGGTCGCCCCCACGCTGGTCGGCGGCGCCGGCGACCTGCGCCGGCTGATCAACTGGCACCTCGCCGGCCGCGACCCGAAGCGCCCGCCGCGCCTGCTCACCGGCTGGCGCGCCCAGGTCTGCGGCGACCTGCTGGAGGATGCCCTGGCCGGCCGGGTGCGCATTCGCGTCGGCGACCCCGCCTCCACCCACCCTCTCGTCGTCGAGCCGGCGTGAGCGGCGTCGCTACTCGAACGTCGACGCGCCCGCGCCCACCCACTTGACGATGATCGCGTTCAGGCTGCCGTCGGCCTTCATCGAGGCCAGGGCCTCGTCGAGCTTGGCCTTCAGATCGCTGCCCGTGCGGACGCCCATGCCGAGCCCCCGGTCGAGGAGGACCGACGGTCCCACGATGGCCAGTTGGCCCGCGTGCTCCGCGACCTTCTCGACGCCGTAGCCGTGATCCACGAGGACCGCGTCCACCTCGCCGCTCAGCACGACGCTGACCGCGTCCACCTCGCCGTCGAGCGACACGAACGGCCGGCCCAACTCGGTGAAATAGTCGGAGTAGATGGTGTTCGCCGTCACGCCGATCGTGCCCTCGGCGGCCGCGTCACCCGCGCCGGCCATCGCCACGTACACGGAGGGCGTCGGCGGATAGTACGCCTCCGTGAAGTCGATCCGCTCCTCCCGCTCGGCGGTGATGCTCATGCCGGCGAGGATGACGTCGAACTCCTCCGCCACCAGGTCGGGGATCATCGTTTCCCACTCGCTCAGGATCCACTCGCACTCCAGGTCGGCGCGCCGGCACAGCTCGCCGCCCAACTCCCGCTCCAGGCCGTCGATCTCCCCGTCCTCGTTGACGACGTTGAAGGGGTGGTAGTCGCCGGTCGTGGCGATGACCACGGGGTCTGGCCCCCGGCACGCGGCCAGCAACGCCGCGAGCGCCACGGCCAATAGCAACGCGCGAAGCAGGTGTGCGAAGCGGAACTCCACCGTCGGCCTCATCTCCCTTACGCGAGCGCGCGTACCGCCAGCGTAGGCCACCAGCGAGGCCTAGTCCGTCGGGTGGCCGGCGGCGCGCGAGGCGAACAGCGCGCCGATCTCCTCGTCCGAATAGCCCAGCTCCACCAGTACCTCGGCCGTGTGCGCGTCGAGGTCGGGCGGACGGCTGCGCACCGAGGCCGGCGTCTCGCTGAGCCGGATGGGGAAGCCCACCATCGGCAGCGGGCCGTACTCGGCGCTCTCGAAGGACGTCACGTAGTCGTTCGCCAGCGCCTGCGGGTGCGACGCCACGTCGGCGTACGAGTTCACCTTCGTGTACACCTGATCGGTCGCCTTGAATCGCCGTTCCAGCTCCGCCCACGGCCACTCGCGGAAGCCATCGCGCAGCGCCGCGTACAGCGCGTCGTGGTTGCCCAGCCGGCCGATGGCCGTCCTGAAACGGGTGTCCTTGCCCAGGTCGTCCCAGCCCATCGCCTCGCACAGCCCGGCGAAACGATCGTCGCTCACCCAGGCCAGCACGAACGACTCATCCACCG
Source organism: Dehalococcoidia bacterium (assembly GCA_965207695.1). GTDB lineage: Bacteria > Chloroflexota > Dehalococcoidia > Bin125 > Bin125 > TK10-74A. The sequence goes on from CBDBNA010000005.1 coordinate 76,626, forward strand.
CGTCGAACACGTGCCAGACGCCGCGGGCCAGCGGATGGCCCTTGCCGGCCATCGACAACTCGCCCGGGTCGAGCAGGGCGTGGCTGAACTCCCAGGCCTGCATCGCGATCTGGCTGCCGAACAACGACGTATCGACCCGTTGCCCGCGGCCCGTCCGCTCGCGGCCGTAGAGCGCGAACATCACGCCCAGCGCCAGGAAGACCGCGCCGACGTGGTCGGCCAGCGCCACCCCGGCCGGCAGCGGCCGCGATTCGGGCGTCCCCGTGTGCCAGACCATGCCGCCCGCCGCCTGCGCGATGATGTCCACCCCCGCCACCGTCTTCAGCGGCCCCTCGGGTCCCCAGCCGCTCGCCGACGCGTAGATCAGCCGCGGATGCGCCGCCGCCAGCGTCTCGTAGTCCAGCCCCAGCCGCTCCAGCACGCCGCCGCGCAGGTTCTCCACCAGCACGTCGGCCGTCGCGACGAGCCGCTTCGCCGCGGCCAGCCCCTCGGGCTTCCGCAAGTTGAGGCAGGCGACCCGCTTGTTGCGGTTGCAGGCGTACCACTGCGTGGGCACGGAGTACGGCTTGGGCGCCACCGTCACCAGCCGGTTGATGTCGCCGTTGGGCGGCTCGACCTTGATGACCTCGGCGCCCATGTCGGCCAGCAGCATCGCCGCGTAGGGCCCTTGGATGCCCAGCGTGAACTCCACCACCCGCACGCCGTCCAGCGGCCCCATCGTCGCCTCCTTCGTCAGTGCCTCGTCGTCGCGGGCAGAGTGTAGGGGACGGTCGGTGGTGGGGGAGCGGGGCCCGTGACGACTTATGCCATCCCGGCGCCCCCGTCACGGATCCGATAGCTACGCTGCCAGGGGCGAGGAGCACGCGATGGCCGATCCACCCCGCGACTACGACCGCGTCGAACTGGTCTGGCCCGACAAGCGGACCGAAGTTGAGCGCGTGCGGCTGCCCTTCCAGACGATCGAGCGCGTCAACGACGCGGGCCGCGCGCGCGATGCCCAAGCCCCGATGCTGACCGGCGCGACCGACCTCCCCGACTGGTGGCCCGACGGCTGGCGCAACAAGCTGATCTGGGGCGACAACAAGTACGTCCTCGCCTCCCTCCTCGACGAGTTCGCAGGCAAGGTGGATTTGATCTATATCGATCCGCCATTCGCCACCGGGGATGACTTCACGTTCACTGCTACGGTAGGTTCTACGGAGCTTCAGAAGCGGCCAACAGCAATCGAGGAGTTGGCATACCGTGACACTTGGGGACGGGCAGGAGAACGCTACTACCAGTACCTCTACGAGCGCCTCGTGCTTGCTAAGGATCTTCTATCTAACACGGGATCAATCTACGTACACATGGACTGGCGAATGGGACACTACGTCAAGCTCCTGCTTGATGACATCTTCGGGCGAGAGAGATTCTTGAACGAGATTGTCCGCGTTTACGCGGGCGGAGGACAGTCGAAGGGGTTCTTCCCAAGGAAGCACGACCCGATCTTCCTCTACACAAAGTCGGAATCTTGGACCTTCAATGCGGACCAAGTGCGAGTGCCGTACGACAGCGATTATCAGGCAACGGTATTCGCAGGGGATGGAACCCGAGCACCCGGCAAGACATACCGGCCCGACCCTCGGGGAAAGATACCGGAGGACTGGTGGCATTACAACCGCCCATACGGCGATGAGATCACAGGATACAACACCCAGAAGCCGAAGGCTCTTCTTGATCGAATCATCTCGGTTTCGTCGAACCCAGGTGACATCTGTATGGATTTCTTCGCCGGTTCTGGGACCACCGTAGTGGCTGCAGAAGAGCTTGGGCGGCGCTGGATCGGAGCGGACCTCGGCCGGTTCGCGATCCAGACGACCCGCAAGCGCCTTCTCGACATTCCCGAATGCCGCCCGTTCGAGGTGCTCAACCTCGGTCGCTACGAGCGCCGCTACTGGCAGGGCATTGAGGCCGGCGAGGCCGTCCACGACTACTACCGCTTCATCCTGGAACTGTTCGGCGCGCGCCCTATCCCCGGGTTCGCCCACCTGCACGGCGAACGCGGTGGGCGCATGGTCCACGTCGGCGCGACCGACGCCCCGGTCACGAACAACGAATTGGATCGGACCTTGGAGGAGTGCGTCGCGAACGGCATCGCCGAGGTCGATGTGCTCGGCTGGGAGTGGGAGATGGGCCTCAATCCGGCCGGCAAGGATTCCCTGGCGCAGCAGTACGGAGTCGGCGTGCACCTGTTCAACATCCCACGCGAGGTCATGGACAAGCGCGCCGTGGACGCCGGGGATGTGCACTTCTTCGAGTTGTCCGTCGTCGAGGTGGACACGCATGTCGATGGCCGTGACGTCGAGATCGAGCTGGCCGGCTTCCTCCCGGCGGTCGACGACTACATGCAGCAGAAGGTCGGCGGGAAGGTCAAGAAGTGGTCGGACTGGATCGACTACTGGTCGGTCGACTTCGACTTCGACGGGGAGACCTTCGTCAATCAGTGGCAGGCCTACCGCACGCGCAAGGATCCGAAGCTCGCCCTCCGCTCCGATCCGCACCACTATGCGGAGCCGGGCGAGCGGCGTGTCGTCGTGAAGGTGATCGACATCTTCGGCAACGACACGACGCACGAACTCGCGGTCACCGTCGGCGCGTAGGCCGGGGAGGAATCGCACGTGGGCACCGCTCGCCTCTTCCCGGCCTACCAGCTTCCGGCCTCGCAGCGGGAATCTCGGGCCGCGCTCGTTCCCGCGATCCGGCAAGCGGTCCATGCTTGGCGCGGCCGCGGCTATGAGGGCGCGACCGCCACGACCAAGCGCTTGCTCTTCTATTGGTTCGAGAGCGACCACCTGACGAAGGACGGAGAGGAGTGGCTCTACTACTACTGCCAGCGGGAGGCGATCGAGACGCTGATCTACCTCTATGAGGTGGTCCGCGCGCGCAGCCTCTACGACCTCGCGAAGCACTTCGATACGCAGCGGCGCGTCAGCGTCAACCCGGCGGAGGACCGCTGGGCCCGCTACGTCTTCAAGATGGCGACGGGCTCGGGCAAGACCAAGGTGATGTCGCTCGCCATGACCTGGTCGTACTTCAACGCCCGCTTCGAGGCTGGCCACCACGGCGATTACACCCAGACGTTCGCGCTCATCGCGCCCAACGTGATCGTCTATCAGCGGCTGCTCGAGGACTTCCGCGGCGGCGCGATCTTCCGCCAGGATCCCCTGATCCCGCCGGAGTGGGAGGCGGACTGGCAGTTCACCGTCGTCACTCGTGACGACCCCGTCGTCTCCTCGACGCCGGGGACGCTGTACCTCACCAACATTCACCAGCTCTATGACTCGCGGGGACGGGCTCGCACGGGACAGGAGCCGGAGGAGATGACCGCCGTCCTCGGCGGCGCCCGGCCGGGCGCGCTCGAAGGGACCGGCGTTGGGCTGCGTGAGCGCATGCTGTCGCACGGGGAGTTGATGGTCTTCAACGACGAGGGCCACCACCTGCACACGGACGAACTCGAGTGGGTGCAGGTCATCCAGCGGATGGATGAGGAACTGCGCTCGCGGACCGGCGCCGGGCTTCGCGCGCAGTTCGACTTCACCGCCACGCCGAAGCACAACAACGGCGCGCTCTTCAATGAGATCGTCGTCGACTATCCCATCGCGCAAGCGATCGAAGACCGCATCGTGAAGCGACCCATCCTCGGTGAGCTCTCGGGCATGATCGAGTACGCGGCAGAGAACGCCGCCGACCGGCATCGCGACAAACTGAACGCCGGCATCCGGAAGTGGTGCGAACGCCGCGACGAGCTGAAGGATGTGCAGCGTCACCCGCTGCTCTTCGTGATGACGGAGGACACAAAGTCGGCGGACCAGATCGGAGACTGGCTCAAGATGCAGCCGGACTTCAGCGACGAGAGCGTGCTGGTCATTCATACGAATCAGAAAGGCGAGATCGTTGAAGGCGTGAGTAAGGCCAAGCAGAAGGAACTCGAAGTCCTCCGGGAAGCAGCGCGCAGGGTCGACGAACCGGACAACCCATACCGCGCCATCGTCTCTGTGCTGATGCTCCGCGAAGGCTGGGACGTGCGGAACGTCACCGTCATCGTTCCGCTCCGCGCCTACTCCGCCACGTCGCAGATCCTCCCCGAACAGACGCTCGGGCGCGGGCTACGCCGCATGTGGCCGGTGGCCTACGGGGATGTGCGCGAGCAGGTCATCGTCCTTGAGCATGAGGCCTTCAGAGACTTCTGGGAGCACGAACTCGCGGAAGAGGGGCTTGAGATCGAACGCGTGCCGGCGGAGCATGCGCAGCCCCCCATCCAGACCGTCCTGGTGGACAGGTCGAAGCTCGAATATGACATCGAGATCCCGCGCCTCACGCCCTCGCTCACAGTGGCCGCGCCCGATCTCAGCCGCATCGATCCGTTCGGACTCCCCGTCCACCATCTCAATCTTCCCTTGGGTGGGCAGTTGGCGGAGGATCCGCTCGAATACCGCGGTCGCGACATGCTCACGCGGGAAGTCGTGGACGAGGACGAGTTCGAGCGTGATTTCCCGGCCGACCCGGCGGGATACCTCAACGTCCTCACCCGGCTCGTGCTGCGGGAGTGCCGCCTCGCCAACCTTTCCGATGGCTTCGCCAAGCTCGCGCCGCCGATGAAGCGCTACATCGAAGACGTGATGTTCGGCGGGCTGGCCGACATGGACGATCGACGGGTGATGATGCGCCTCAACCACAGCGACGCGAAGACGCTGCTGTTTGAGGTCTTCGTGAGGGCCATCCGCAAACTCTCGATCGTGGAGCGGGACCCCCAGCCCACCGGGGAGTGGATTCGCGCGTCGGAGACGGAGCCCTACCCCTCCACGCGCACCGCGCTTCCCGCGCAGAAGACGGTCTTCAACCTCGTGCCTTGCGACGGAACCTTGGAGGAGCGCTTCGTGCGCTGGCTGGATACCACGGCGTCCGACGTGCTCGCCTTCGCCAAGAACGAGCCCGCCGTTCGCTTCGAGATCCCGTACGTCAGCGCCGGCGGCGGCCTTCGCTACTACCGGCCGGACTTCGTCGTCCGTACCCCGCAGGCGATGTACGTGGTCGAGACAAAGGGCCTGGAAACGCTGGAGGTTCCTCGCAAGGACCTCCCCATGGCCCGCTGGTGCCAGGACGCCAGCGCCTTGACCGACGATGACTGGCGCTACGTGAAGGTGCCCGAGTCCCTGTTCGACCGAACCGCCTGGGAATCGCTGGCCAGCCTCGCCCGCGCGGCCCCGACCCCCGCCTGAGTCGCGCGGGGCGAGGATACGGGCCGTCGCGGCCGTGGGGCCATCCCGGCGGCAGCTACTCCGCCGGGTGGCCCACCGCGCCCGAGGCGATCATCGCGCCGATCTCCTCGCCCGAGTAGCCCAGCCCCGCCAGCACCTCGACCGTGTGCGCGTCGAGGTCGGGCGGACGGCTGCGCACCGAGGCCGGCGTCTCGCTCAGGCCGATCGGGAAGCCCACCATGGGCAGCGTGCCGTACTCGGCGCTCTCGAACGACGTCACGTAGTCGTTCGCCAGCGCCTGCGGGTGCGACGCCAGGTCGGTGTACGTGTTCACCTTCGAGAACACCTGGTCCGTCGCCTCGAGGCGTTGCCGCAGTTCCTCCCACGGCCACTCGATGAAGCCGTCGCGCAGCGCCTCGTACAGCGGCTCGTGGTTCTCCACCCGATCGAGGGGCGACGCGAAGCGCGCGTCCTTCGCCAAGTCGTCCCAGCCCATCACCTCGCACAGCGCCGCGAAGCGCGCGTCCGTCACCCAGGCCAGCACGAACGACTCATCGGCCGCGTCGAACACGTGCCAGATGCCGCGGGCGATCGGGTGCCCCTTGCCGCCCATCGGCAGATCGCCCCGATCGAGCAGGACGTGGCTGAACTCCCAGACCTGCATGCCCAGCTGGCTGCCGAACAGCGACGTATCGACCCGCTGGCCTCGGCCCGTGCGCTCGCGCCCGTACAGCGCGAACATGATGCCCAGCGCCAGGAAGACCGCGCCCGCATGGTCGGCCAGCGCCACGCCGGCCGGCAGCGGCCGCGTCTCGGGCGTCCCCGTGTGCGCCACCGACCCGCCGGCCCCCTGCGCGATGATGTCGACCGAGGCCGTCGTCGCGTACGGACCCTTCGGCCCCCAGCCGCTGGCCGAGGCGTAGACCAGCCGCGGATCCTGGGCCGCCAGCGCCTCGTAGCCCAGCCCCAGCCGTTCCAGCACCCCGCCGCGCAGGTTCTCGACCAGCACGTCGGCCGTCGCGACGAGCCGCTTCGCCGCCGCCAGCCCCTCGTCCGTGCGCAGGTTGAGGCACACCACCTGCTTGTTGCGGTTGCAGGCGTAGAACTGCGACCCCACCTCGGGCGGCCCGCCCACCACCGCCGCCCGCCGATTGATGTCCCCGTCGGGCGGCTCGACCTTGATCACCTCCGCCCCCATGTCGGCGAGCAGCATCGCCGCGTAGGGCCCGTGGATGCCCAGCGTGAACTCCACCACGCGAATGCCGTCGAGCGGCCCCATAATCGCCTCCTTCGTCGTCGCTTGGTCGTCGAGGGCCGAGTGTAGGGGACGGTCGGGGGAGGGGGACCGTCGGTGGTAGGGGAGTGGGGTGGAGGGAGCGCTGCGCATGGTCAGGCTGGCCCGGCCCGCGAGACTGTAGTACGAAGTTGGGAAGCGATCAGCGGGCGAAGATGGACTGGAGGGGGCGCGATGGCCATCACGGGGTACAACATCGAGAAGGAAGCGTTGGACGGGCTACTCGGTGAGGCGTCCGGCGGCCGCCTGCAACTGCCCGACTTCCAGCGAGGCTGGGTATGGGACGACGACGACATTAGGAGTCTGCTCGCAAGTATCTCCCTCGGGTACCCGATCGGGGCCGTGATGATGCTCAGGGCTGGAGGGGAGAACGTCCGTTTTAAGCAGCGGCCCCTGGAGGGTGCGCCGACGCTGGCTCACCGCGAGGCTGATCGCCTCATCCTCGACGGACAGCAGCGGCTTACGTCGCTCTTCCAGTCTCTTCTTCTTGGCCAACCGGTGCTGACCCAGGACCAGCGAGGACGAGAGATCCAGCGCTGGTACTACATCGACATGCGAGCGGCCATCGACCCGGATGCCGATCGTGAGGAAGCGGTCATCTCACTACCTGCAGACCGACAGATCAGGCGCTTCGGGCGCGATGTCCTAGAGGACTACTCAAGTCCCGAGCGCGAGTATGAAGCGATGCTCTTCCCCCTCTCCAAGGCATTCGACGCGCGTAAGTGGCGGGTGGGATTCGAGCGATTCTGGAAGTATGAAGAACAGAAGATCGAGCTTTGGAACGAGTTTGACGAGAAGATCGTGACACGGTTCGAGCAGTACCAGGTACCGGTCATCGAGCTTGGCAGGGACACACCGAAGGAGGCTGTCTGTCAGGTCTTCGAGAAGGTCAACACAGGAGGCGTCACGCTCACTGTGTTCGAGTTGCTGACGGCAACCTTCGCCGCCGATGACTTCCAACTACGGCCGGATTGGGGAGAGCGGGAGCGCACTATCCACTCTCACTCGATCCTCGCGGGCGTGTCCAACACGGACTTCCTGCAGGCGGTCACGCTGCTAGCCACGCGGGAGCGCCGGAACGCAATCATCCAGGGTGGCACGGAGGAGGAGCGGGCACCGGGTATCGGGTGCAAGCGACCGGACATGCTGCGCCTTGGGCTGGACGATTACCGGCGATGGGCGGACTCGCTGGTGGGGGGCTTCGAGAAGGCGGCGCGATTCCTCCACTCGCAGCACTTGTATGACGCAAAGTTCCTGCCCTACGGAAGTCAACTGATCCCGTTAGCAGCGATCCTCACGGTCCTGGACCGCGATTGGGAACCGCACGCCGCGAGGGAGAAACTCGCACGCTGGTACTGGTGCGGCGTGCTTGGCGAACTCTACGGCGGGGGGAACGAGACGCGCTTCGCTCGCGATCTTCCCGAAGTCGTGAAATGGATTCGAGACGCTGGGCCAGAGCCGACGACCATCTACGACGCCGAGTTCGCCCCCGCCCGCCTGCTCACCCTGCGCACGCGGAACAGTGCCGCATACAAGGGCGTCTACGCGCTGCTCCTGCGTGAAGGTGCCTGCGACTGGAGAACAGGCGAGGAGTCGTCCGTACAGACCTACTTCGACGAGAGCGTCGACATTCACCACATATTCCCCCAGGACTGGTGCGGCAAGAACGGGATTGAGCCCAAGCGCTGCGACTCAATCATTAACAAGACGCCGCTCACAGCACGAACGAATCGCAAGATCGGCGGCGTATCACCCAGCGAATACCTGGACCGGACCGCCTCCGGGGGCATCGCCTCCGGCGGCGTCCCGCGGGACGACTTGGATGGCTACCTGCGATCACATCTCATTGACCCGGAGCATGTCTGGGCCGACGACTTCGATCAGTTCTTCGAGGCTCGCCAATCGGCGCTCCTCAAGGCGATCACCGCCGTCATGGGCAAACAGATCGCCTCAGACTTGATCGAGGAGCCCGACAAGGCGCCGGCGGACTACGAGTTGGTGCAGGAAGACAGCCGGATGTCGGAGGACCTCACCCTCTGACCACTCGCGGCGCTCCTGCCCCATCCACCACCCGCTGCAGTCTTAAGCCCGCCCACAGAGCGCCGTCCCCGCGCGCGGCGATGGGGAGAGGAGAACCTGCCACCGACGGCGCACCACGAGACCTGCTGGCGCGAGCCCCCTGGCTGGCAGCGCCGATCATATAGAATGACACTCGGGTGGACGCATATGACCACACGTGACCTCGAAATGGCGCCCGAGCAGATGCTGGACCTCGCGCGGACGGCTGCGGAGCTCTTGGTCGAGCGCAGCGCGAATCTGCCGGCGGGCGGCGCCTGGGACGGCGAGTTCCGCGAGGCCCTCGCGGCCGCCCTGATGCAGGACCCGCCGGAGGGCGGCCGGCCCGCGCAGGACGTGCTGGAGCAGGCGGCGACGGAGATTCTCCCCTACGCCGCCCGGCTCGATCACCCGCGCTTCTTCGGCTTCGTGCCGTCCTCTCCCACCTGGCCGGGCGTCATCGCCGACTTTCTGGCCGCCGGGTTCAACATCAATGCGGTGACGTGGCTGACCGGGAGCGGCCCGAGCCAGGTGGAGCTGGTGGTCATCGAGTGGTTCCGGCGCTGGCTCGGCTATCCGGAAGGCGCCGGGGGACTCTTCACGAGCGGCGGGTCGGTGAGCACGGTCGACGCGTTCGTGGCCGCGCGGGAGGCGGCCGGTCACCCCGAACGCGCCACGGTGTACATGGGCGACCAGGGCCACGTGGCGCTGCGCCGCGCCGCCACGACCATCGGCGTTCGGCCCGAGTGCGTGCGAATGATCCCCAGCGACGGACTCTTCCGCATGGACATGGATGCCCTGAAGCAAGCCGTGGCCGACGATCGCGCCGCGGGCTTCCACCCCATCATCGTGTGCGCGAGCGCGGGGGCGGTGGGCACCGGGGCGATCGACCCGCTCGAGGAGATGGCGGACTTCTGCGAGGCCGAGGGCATCTGGCTGCACGCCGACGCGGCGTATGGCGGCTTCGCGGCCGTGACCGAGGAGGGAAAGCGGCTGCTGGCCGGGATCGAGCGGGCCGATTCCATCGGGCTGGATCCGCACAAGTGGTTCTTCCAGCCCTACGAGGCCGGGTGCCTGTTGGTCAAGGACGCGAGCACGCTTCAAGACGCCTTCGCCGTCCGGCCCGACATCCTGCAGGACACCATCTGGGGCGCGAACCACCCGAACTTCGGGGACCGCGGGATGCAGGTCAGCCGGTCGTTCCGGGCGCTGAAGGTCTGGATGTCGGTGCAGGTGTTTGGGATGGCCGCGTTCCGAAGCGCCGTCGCGAAGGGCATCGACTTGGCCGCGCGGGCCGAAGCGCATGTGCGCGCCAGCCCGGCGCTGGAACTCCTGAGCCCAACGTCGCTGGGCATCGTGTGCTTCCGGGTGAACCCCGAGGGCGCCGAGCTCGGAGAGGAAGCCGTCGAGAAGGTCAATCGGACCGTGCTCGCCCGCGTCTTCTGGGAAGAGCCGGCATTGGTCTCGTCGACGCTGCTGCGGGGACGCTTCGCCCTCCGGATGTGCATTCTCAATCACACGACGGAGTGGGAAGACGTGCGCGAGACCTTGGAGGCCGTCGAGCGGTTCGGGCGGGAGGCGCTGGCCGCGGAGGCTGCGTCCTGAATGGGAGCGCCACGGCCGTCCCGCCGTTGTGCGGAGGCGCCGCGGGCAGCTCTCAAGATCCAGGCTCAAGCATGTCGTTGACCACCACCCTGGCCTCCGGCGCCGTCTCAGGCTCGCTCATAGAGCACCGTTCCCTCGCGCAGGGCCGGCCGCAGCACCGTGCCGATGACGTGACCCCGCCGTGCGATGTGATCGGGCGTCGTCACGACAATGTCCTTGGCGACCGGCATGTCCCCCAGCAGCACGTACATCTCCACCGCCGCCTGCCGCCGGTCCGTGCCGTCGGGCATGACGACGAGCAGGTCCACGTCGCTGTCCTCGCGGGCCGTGCCGCGGGCGTGCGAGCCGAACAGCACCACCCGGGACGGGTCGAACCGGCCGACGATGCGGTCCACCATGGTCGTGATGATCGTCTGGGAGGCCATCGCTGCGCCCCGTCGTGGCCGCGCGGGCCGGAAGCCTGGCTCCCCGGGCAGGACTCGAACCTGCGACCTAGCGGTTAACAGCCGCCCGCTCTACCAATTGAGCTACCGGGGAACGCGCTCGCCTGCTGGCTGCCGAGCCAGGGGTCGAACCTGAACTGAGGGATCCAAAGTCCCACGTGCTACCATTACACCACTCGGCATCCGCTCCCTCAACGCCCCCGCTGACATCCACGGCACGGTCGCGACCCGTCGCGCCGCGGCCGATGCTGGTGCCGGAGGCCGGATTCGAACCGGCACGAGGGTTACCCCTCAACGGTGTTTGAGACCGTCGCGTCTACCAGTTCCGCCACTCCGGCCTGCGCCTGCTCCGGCCCGCGAGGGGGCCCGGCCCCAGCGCGTGGGGCGCCGAGTGCACCAAGTATCGCAGCGGGGCCCGGCCCGCGGCAATCGCCCTAGCCCGTCTCGATGCCCAGGCGCAAGAGGCGCTGCCGCCGCGGTAAGTCTCGGACACTTATGCCCTATGCTGGGATGGTGGACGGCCGGAGCTTCATCAAGCAGGTCCGGAGGCTCGGCCGCGAGCGCGGCGTCGCCGTGCGCGTCGACGCCAAGCGCGGCAAGGGAAGCCACGTCACGCTCTACTACGGCCGCCGCAAGACCGTCGTCAAGGGCCGGCGTAAGGAGTTGGGAGCGGGGCTGCTCGCAAGCATGCTGCGCCAACTTGGGATCGACCGCGACGACTTCGAAGCGAGGTAACGCCCGATGCGATTCATCTACCCCAGCCGGCTTGAACGGACGGGACCCGGCGAGGTCGTCGTATCGTTCCGCGACCTGCCGGAGTGTCTGACCTCCGGCGCCGATGAAGCGGAGGCGCTCAGGGAAGCGCGCGACGCGCTGGAGGAGGCGATCGCCGGACGGATCGACGACGGTGAGCCGATCCCCGTGCCGAGTGCGCCCATCGAGGATGAGCAGCCCGTGGCCGTGCCGGCCGATATGGCGGCCAAGGCGGCCTTCACGCTGGCGTTCCGCGAGAGTGGGCTATCCCGGGTGGAGCTCGCTCGCCGTCTGGGCGTCGATGAGAAGGTCGTCCGCCGCATGCTCGCGCCGCGCCACGGGACCGCCGCCAGCCGTCTCAACGAGGCGCTGGGAGCGCTGGGCCGGGAACTCATCGTCGAGGTGCGGGAACTCGCGGCCGTCGGAGAGCGGTAGCGAAGCCGCGTTTCAGCGCGGCGTCCCGCCGGCAATCGCCCTAGCCCGTCTCGATGCCCAGGCTCACCGTCACGACGATGCCCACCAGATAGCCAGCCAGGATGCCGGCGCCCAGCAGGCGCAGCGCCCGCGACCGCCCCAGCAGCCCGCCGCCGCCCGGCGACGACCACGGCATCCGCTCGACCAGGGCGGCCAGGGCGAGCAGCATCAGCAACAGCCCGAAGGCGGCCGTCACCGCCTGCTCGTCCATTGCCGCCGCCAGCAGCGGGCCCTCGTCGAGTGCGAGGTCGCCGGGGAACAGCACCGCGACGTTGAACACGTTGCTGCCGAAGACGTTGCCCACGACCAACCCCGGCGCGCCCCGCCACAGCGCCACCGCCGAGGTGACGACCTCGGGCAGCGACGTCGCCAGGGCCACGCCGACGACGCCCACGACGCCGCCGCTGACGCCCAGCGTGTCGGCGATCCCCTCGGCGGCGCTGGGCAGGAACAGCGAGGCGACGAAGACCACGGCCGTCGCCGCGACCAGCTGCAGGATGTCGCCCCGGCGCGGCATTGAGGCCGGCGGCGCCTCCACGTCCGGGGTCGCCGCGGCGGCCGCCGCGCGCCGGTCCTCGCGAAACAGCATCAGCGACCCACCGACGTACAGCGCCAGCAGCACGATCGCGCCGCCGCCCACGTGTCCCAACTCACCGCCGCCGCTGAGGAGGAAGACCAGCGTCGCCGCCGCCAGCACGATCGCCACGCCGCCGGTCAGCGCGCCGGCCCGGTTGGTGCGCACCGCCAGGGGGAAGAGCACCAGCACGACCCCGAAGATGGTCATGTTGAACATGTTCGAGCCGAGCACGGCCCCCACCGCGATGTCAGGCTGATCGATCCCCGCCGCCGCGACGACGCTGACCAGCTCCGGCAACGAGGTCGCGCCGGCCAGCAGCACCGTGCCCAGCCAGAGATGGCCCAGCCCCGTGCGCTCGCCGACACCCTCGACGGCGCGCACCAGGACCGGACCCGCCAGCGCGATGGCCAGCGCGCAGACGGCGAATATCGCGAAGTCCATCAGTCGTCCCGCTCCGGCGCGGCGGCGTCGCCGTTCTCAGCCGCGGGTGCCTCGTCCTCCGGGCCCGCTTCCGGCTCGACCGCGACCAGCCGCACGCGGCGGCCGTCGGCCGCCATGACCGTGAAGCGATAGCCGCCGTGCGACACCCACTCGCCCCGCGACGGGATGTGGCGCAGGTGGGCCAGCACCAGTCCGCCCACGCTCTCCGCCTCGCCGTGGGAGAGGTCGGCGTCGAGTTCCTGGCCCAGGTCGCCGAGCGGCCGCTGCCCCTCGACGTAGAGGCGTCCGCCCACGCGCACGGCCACGTCGCTGCGCTGCGGGCCGCTCTCGCTGCGGATCTCGCCCACGACCTCCTCGAGGATGTCCTCCAGCGTGACGATGCCCGACGTCGCGCCGAACTCGTCGACCAGCACCGCCAAGTGCGAGCCGCTCTGCTGCATCGACTCCAGCACCCGCGTCACCGGCGCGCGCTCCGACTCGAACGCCACTTCCCGCATCAGGTCGCGGGCCCGGCCCGGCCCATCGCCGCCGCGGGCCTGGGCGGCGTTCACGTCGCTGACGTGCACGAAACCCACGATCTCGTCCAGCGTCCCCTCCTGCACCAGCAGCCGCAGGAAGCCCGACTCGGCGAGCGTGGTCGCGACCTCCGCGAGCGGCGCGTCGGCCTCGACCGCCGCGATGCTGACGCGCGGCGTCATCACGCGGCGCACCTGCTGCGTGGGCAGGGCCAGCGCGCCCAGCAGCATCGCCGACTCGTCGCGCTCGATCGTGCCGGTCTCCGCGCCCAGACGGATCGCCGTGCGCAGCTCGCCCAGGCTCAGCGCCGACCGCGACTTGCTCTGCTCTCCGATCACCGAGAGCAGCAGGCGGCTCAGGGCGTCGAGCACGGCGACGGCCGGGGCGGTGGCGCGCGCCCAGAGTTGCAGGGGCAACGCGTAGATGCGCGCGACCGCGAAGTTGTGGTGCAGCGCCGTCGTTTTGGGGGCGACCTCGCCGAAGATGACCAGCAGCACCGTGACGACCAGCGTCGCGGCCAGGACGCCGGGGCCGCCGGCCACGAGATCGGTCGCGATGGCGGTTCCCACCGCCGCCGCGCCCGTGTTCACCAGGTTGTTGCCCAGCAGGATCGCCGACAGCAGCCGGCGCGGCGTCTCGAGCAGCGCCGCGACGCGGCCCGCTCCGGGCACGCCCGCGCTCAGCCGCTCCGCCACCTGCACCCGTTCCAGCGAGAGGAACGCCGTCTCCGCGCTGGAGAAGAACCCCGAGAGGAACAGCAGCGCGACCAAGATCAGGATGTAGACTTCCACCGGATTGCTCCCTGCCCGGGCCGGGCCCGCGGGGCGCCGACCGTCGCGCTCACCGTACCCAGCCCGCCCCCCAGCGACCAACCCGCGACCGCCGCCGCTACGGCAAGGCGCCCCCGCCCGGACCCCTGGACATCCTCTGTCCGGGGCAATAGCTTCTGTACACTGCGGCGCCGCCGCCTGCGCGCCGCGACCTCCGGCCGCGGATGGGCGGGCGGGTTCATTCCCTCATTGCTTATTGGCGTCGTGCAGCGCGAGAGGAGCATCCGATGCGTGTGATCATGAGCAGATGGGTCGTCCTGCTGGCCCTGCTGGCGGCGTTCGCGCTGCTGGCGGTGGCCTGCGGCGGCGACGACGACGAGGCCGCCGAACCGCCTGCCGCCCCGGCCGCGGCCGACACGGCGGCGGACGAGGCAGCGGCAGAGGACGCGGAGGCGCAGGCGGACGACGCCGCCGCGCAGGCGCAGGCCCAAGCCGCGGCGGCCGAGGAGGAGCAGGGCCCCTTCCGGATCGGCGTCATGGAGTCGCTGACCGGGCCGGGCGAGACCTACGGCACGGTCGCCGTGCGCGCCAAGGAACTGGCCGTGGCGGAGATCAACGCCGCCGGCGGGATCAACGGCCGCATGCTGGAACTCGTCGTCGAGGACTCCAAGTGCAGCGCCCAGGACGCGATCACGGCCTACCGCAAGCTCACCGACGTGGACGGCGTCAGGATCATCCTCGGCACGTCGTGCAGCGGCGCGATGCTGGGCGCCGCCCCCCTGGCCGAGGAGGACGGCGTGATCATGTTCTCCGGGCTGGCGACCAACCCCGACATCGCCAACGCGGGCGACTACATCTTCCGCACCTCGATGAGCGACGCCCAACTCGGCATCGACACGGGCAACGTGCTCTGGGCCGACGGGATCCGCACCATCGCCACCATGACCGAGGCCACCGACTACGCCGAGGGCGTGCGCCGCACGACCGTCGAGCACTTCGAGAGCCTGGGCGGCGAGGTCGTCGCCGAGGAGCGCTACGCCTCCGACGTGACCGACTTCCGCACCCAGCTCACCAAGCTGATCGGCGAGGACCCCGACGCGATCCACCTCGCCGCGCAGGGCGAGTTCGCCGGCGGCACGATCGTCAAGCAGCTGCGCGAGCTCGGCTACGACGGCCCGATCTACTCGGAGGTCGTGCCGATCGGCGCGACGGCGCTCGAGATCGCCGGCGACGCCGCCACCGGCCTGAAGGCCGTCACCGCCGACCTCGACCCGGCCAACGACAAGGCGCAGGAAGTGCTGACCAACTTCCGCGCCGAGTACGACTACGTGACGCTGCCCTGGTACCTGGGCTCGGCCTACGACGACGTCTACATCACCGCCGCATGCCTTGAGCAGACGGACGACGACCAGGACGCCGACGGCTTCCGCGATTGCCTCTACGACATCACCTGGAGCGGCGCGATCGGCGTCGATTACAGCTTCGACGCCGACGGCGAGGTGGTCGGGCTGTCCAACGTGGTGGTCGAGGTCCTGCCGGTCGCCGAGCGAACCGAGGACAATCAGGGCTACCGCGTCCTGGGACCGGCCCCGATCCAGTAGCCGCCGCCGCATCGCCGGGCGGCGGACTCCGGGGGCCACGTGGCGACACTGGCGGCCAACCAGACCCGGCTGCTGGCGACGGTGCTGTGCACCGTCGCCCTCGCCTACGTCCTCTGGAAGATCAGCCAGTCGCCCGAGCAGGCGCTGCAGTTCACGTTCAACGGGCTATCGGTCGGGGCGGTCTACGCGCTGCTGGCGATCGGCTTCACACTGGTCTACAGCACCGTCTGGTTCTTCGACCTCTACTACGGCGCGGCCGCGGCGCTGGGCGCCTACGGCGTCTTCTACCTGCGATCGCAGCAGGCCGTCGGCGGCCAGTACGAGGTCAACAGCCTGGCGGTCAACATCATCTTCGGGGCGCTGGTGGCCGGCGTCGTCGCCTGGGCGCTGCACGAGGGCGTCGGCCCTCGCCTGCGCGAGCGCTGCCCACCCCGATTGCTGCGCTGGCTGGGCGGCGCGCTGGCCGCCGCGACCGGCGTCTACACCGGCGTGATCCTCGCCCACCCCGACGAACTCCACCTGCTGCTCGCGCCCGTCGTCGGCCTGGTAACGGCCGTCGTGGTGGGGTGGATCATCTACCGTGTCGCCCGGCGCGTCCGCCGCCACATCGACCCCAGCGCCGACCTGCGCGGGATGGCCATCGCCGGCATCGGCCCGGCGGCGGTCCTGGGCGGCTACTGCGGGATGGCGCTGGCCGGCGCGCCCGGGTCGCAGCTCTACCTCAGTTGGGCCGTCTCCTGCCTGCTCGCCGCGACGCTGGGGCTGGCCCTCTACCGCGGCCTCTACGTCTACATGCGCGAGCGGGCGCGCACGCCGCTGGTGATGCTCGTCGCGACGCTCGGCGTCCTGCTCGCCCTGACCGCCTTCACGACCATCGTCTTCCACAGCGCGCCGCGCCCCCTGCCCGACGCCTTCGGCAGCGACCCGTGGACGATCGGCGGCGCGAACGTCAAGGGCTTCAACGTCTTCACGATCGGCGTCGCCATCGCCGGCTTCGTGGGGCTGCTGCTGCTGCTCAAGCGCACCGCCTTCGGCAAGGCCGTGCGCGCCATCGGCGACGACGAGGAGGTCGCCAAGGTCGTCGGCATCAACACGACCGCCGTGATCGCCGTCGTGTTCTTCATCGCCGCGCTCTACGCGGCGCTGGGCGGCGTGCTCAGCGGCCACGACACCGCCATCCAGCCGCGCATGGGGCTGCTGCTGCTGCTCAAGGGCTGGATCGCCTCCGTCGTCGGCGGCATCGGCAACCTCTGGGGGGCGATCGTCGGGGGCTTCGTGCTCGGCCTGATCGAGCAGTTCGGCATCTGGGACCTGGCCGGCGAATGGCGCGACGCCATCTCCTTCGTGCTGCTGGTCCTCTTCCTGTCCTTCTGGCCCAAGGGCCTGCTGCCGCGGCGATAGCGACAGATATATCGAGACATAAGGAGCGCACGTCCGATGACCGACCCGGCCCCCGCCCCCGCGACGCCACTGGCCCGCCCCCGCGAGCTGCTGCGCCGCGTGCCGGGCAACCTCGAGCTGTGGGCCAACCTGTTCATCCTGGGCTGGGCGGTGGCCTTCATGCTCTGGCAGGGCGCCGGCTTCGCCATCACCCTGGTGACGGTCTTCGGCATCTGGGCCATCCTCACGGTCAGCCTCAACCTCGTCGTCGGCTACACGGGGCTGCTGTCGGTGGGGCACATCGCCTTCTTCGGCGTCGGCGCCTACGCGATGGCCATCCTCACGTCCGACGCGGCCTACGAGCAGCTGCGCACCGAGACCATCCCCACCTTCGGCTGGCCGTTCTTCGCCGCGCTGCCCGTCAGCGTCGCCCTCGCCGGGCTGGTCGCGCTGGCCGTCGGCGTCGCCTTCAACCGCTTCCGCGACGACATCTACGTGCTCGTCTCCTTCGGCCTGGCGATCATCGCCTACAGCGTCTTCCTCAACTGGCGCAGCCTGACCCGCGGCGCCTTCGGCATCCACGAGATCCCGCGCCCCGTCATCGGTGGCTTCGTCTTCGACGGCGACCTCGAATTCCTGCTGCTGGTGCTCGTCTGCCTCGCCATCGTCGCGACCATCGGCTGGTACCTCGTCACCTCCTCCTTCGGGCGCGTGCTGACCGCCATCCGCGAGGACGAGGGCGCGATCGAGGTCTTCGGCTATCGCAGCACGCACTACAAGCTGGCCGTCTGGGTCATCTCGGCGATGATGGCCGGACTGGCCGGCGCCCTCTTCGCCAGCTGGGCCAGCTTCATCGACCCCAACTCCTTCATCCTGCTCGAGTCGATCCTGCTCGTCTCGATCGTCATCCTGGGCGGGCTGGCGACCATCTGGGGATCGCTGCTGGGCGCGATGGCCTTCGTGCTGCTGGAGGAGGGGATGCGCTTCCTGCCCTTCCTGCCCAATCAGTTCGTGGGGCAGGCGCAGCAGGTCGTGCTGGGCATCATGCTGGTGCTGCTGATGCTCTTCCGGCCGCAGGGGCTGGTGGGAAGGTTCAAGCTGTGAGCGAACACGCGACGCCCGACCCCGCGCCCGGCGACCCCGCCGCCTACGCCCTGGAGACCGACAAGATCTCGAAGCACTTCGGCGACGTGCGCGCCGTCGACGAACTCTCCATCGCCATCCCGCGCGGCGGCATGACGAGCATCGTCGGGCCCAACGGCTCCGGGAAGTCGACCCTCGTCAACCTGCTCAGCGGCACGCTGCCCCTCGACGGCGGCATCGTCATCATCGACGGCGTCGGCCTGCGCGTCGTCCACGCCCACGAAACGCCCGGCCACGGCATCACGCGCACCTTCCAGGAGGTGCGCCTGTTCGACCAGATCAGCGTTTGGGACAACATCATGGTCGTGCTGACCGAGCGGCGCGTCGTGCCGGCCCTGCTCGAGCGCGGCCGCCCGGCTCACCGCGCCAAGGCGCGCCGCATCCTGGAGGACGTCGGCATGTGGGACAAGCGCGACGCCCTGGCCATGAACCTCTCCTACGGCCAGCGCAAGCTGCTCGAGATCGGCCGCGCGCTCGCCATGGAGGTCGACACCTTCCTCTTCGACGAGCCCTTCGCCGGGCTGTTCCCGCAGATGATCGAGCGGGTCAAGGGCATCATGCACCTGATCCGCGACCAGGGGCACACGATCATCTTCATCTCGCACAACATGGACATCGTGCGCGAGCTGCCCGAGCACCTCATCGTGCTCGACAGCGGCACGCTGCTCGCCGAGGGCGACGTGGGCGAGGTCCTCGCCCGGCCCGAGGTGATCGACGCCTACCTGGGCCTCTAGCCGCGCCCGTCCCGGAGGGGGAAACCGCCATGACCACCACCGCCGACGCCCCGCCGCTCCTCCGCCTCGACGGCGTCTCCGTGCACTACGGCCCCGTCATCGCCCTGCAGGAGGTCTCGTTGGGCGTGCGCAAGGGCGAGGTCGTCGCCGTGATGGGCCCCAACGGGGCCGGCAAATCCACCGTCCTCAAGGCGATCATGGGCCTCGCGCCGGTCGTCGGCGGCGAGGTCCACTGGCGCGGCGCCCCCCTCGCCGCCCCGACGCACGAGATCGTGAAGCAGGGCATCGCCTTCGTCCCGCAGGGGCGGCGCGTCTTCACCCACCTCAGCGTCGTCGAGAACCTGGAGATCGGCTGCCTCTACCTCAACGACGCGGCCGAGAAGGCGCGCCGCCTCGACGCCGTGCTCGACCTCTTCCCCGTCCTGCACGCCAAGCGCCGCGACCTCGCCAGCCAGATGTCGGGCGGCCAGCAGCAGATGCTCGCCCTGGGCCGCGGCCTCATGGCCGGCCCCGAGGTGCTGCTGCTCGACGAGCCCACGCTGGGCCTGGCCCCCATCGTCGTCAAGGAGGTCTTCGCCAAGGTCGCCCAGATCAGCGCCGCCCTCGACACCACCATCCTCATCGTCGAGCACAACATCAAGGGCGTGCTCGACATCGTCGACCGGGCCTACGTGCTCGCCAACGGCCGCGTCGTCCACGACGGCACGCCCGCCTCCATCCGCGGCAGCGACATCCTCACCCGCGTCTTCCTGGGCGAAGTCGGCCGGGAGGAGGATTAGGGCTCGAAGCCCGCGGCGCGGTAGGCCGCGAACGCCGCGTAGAACTCGTCGATGGTGATGCCGAATGCGCCCTGGAAGGCGTCCTGCCAACTGTCCGACGACGGGAGGAGTCGGTAGTACTCGAACAGGGCGGGCTCTCCCGCGAGTTGCGCCAACCACTCTCCGGCGAGGAAGCTCAGCGCGTGCGCTGCGTAAGGCCCGGCCGCATCGAACTCGGCGGAGGTCTCCATACTCCGCAGCGGTTGCTCGGTCTGTCCCGCTGACGCAATCCCCCCACTTCGGGTCCGGCCGAGCGTCTCAATACCAACGACCGCACGGGCGGCGGCCTCCGCGTACCTGGCAATGCCGATTCGCAACCAAGCGGGACCGCGAGAGCTGACCTCCTCAACCGCAACAGAAGGCGAATCGCGCGGGGCCAATCGGTCCGTGACGCGGGTGACTTGATTCCAGGCAAGATACGTCACGAGACGAGCCTGGCATTGCAGGTCAACAACGGAGTACGCAGGTCGCCACAAACCGCAGCTACCCTCCTCCAACTCCTCGCTGGACACCCCGAGGTGCGCGGCTGCTGCCGACCCCGCATCGGCCGCCACGAACACCGTGTAGTCCACTGGCCCACTGCCGAGGCGCTCGACAAACAGCGCCTGCACCTGTTCGAACTGCACCCGCATCTGGGTTGCAGTATGCGCGGGAACCTCCCCGATAACCACGAGGATCGGCTTGTCGACGTCATCGGTCAGGTGTGGGAGCGGCGGCGCGACCTCTGCCCGGTGCGCCGCGAACGCGTCGTAGAAGTCGTCGACACTCATCCCGAAGGCACCCTCGAACGCCGCCTGCCAACTCTCTGATGAGGGGAGCAGCCGGTAGTACTCGAACAGGGCCGGCTCCCCGGCGCGCTCCACCAGCCACTCGGCGGCGAGGAAGCTCAGTGCGTGCGCTGCGTGAGGCACGACCGCATCGAAGTCGGCGGAGGTCTCCACGTCGCGCAGCGCCGCCCCGGTATGCCGAGCGACCGGAAGGCTTCTGTCCCGGGTCTGCGACAGCGGCTCAGCGCCCACTGCTGCGCGCACCGTCGCCTCCGCGTACCGACTCACAGCTGCTCCCAGCCAGACGGGGCCGTGTGGGCTGAGTTCACCAACCGCTGCCGGGAGCGACTCCAGGGGGGCCAACCGGCTCGCGACACGAATGACTTGATTCCAGGCAAGATGCGTCACAAGACGGGTCTGGCATTGCAGGTCAACAACGGAGTACTCGGCTCTCCACAAACCGCAGCTGCTCTCGTCCAGATCCTCGCCGGATACACGGAAGTGCGCCGCGGCGGCCGACGCCGCATCGGCCGCGGCGAGCATCGTGTAGTCCACTGGCCCGCCCCCAAGGCGATCGAGGAAGACCGTCTGTACCTCCGCGAACTGCATGCGGATCCGGTCCCTCGTCTCGGACGGAATCTCCCCCTCGAACACGACCACCGGCTCATCAACGTCATCGGCCAGATGCGGCAGGCGCGCAGCCGTCAACTCGGCGCGGTACGCTGCGAACTCGGTGTAGAACGTGTCGACGTCGATGCTGAACGCTTCCTGGAAGGCCCCTTGCCAGTTCCCCAAGGAATGCCTCAGCCGGTAGTACTGAACATGGGCGTCATAGTCCCCCCGGAACTCCAGGCCCCCGGGATCGAACGGCTCGAAGGGGACATCGTCTGACGACGCCGTCGCCCACCGCACCAGCCAGTCCGTCGCCAGCGCGCCCAACCAGTAGGCCGGATTCCCAAGCGCATAGAACGACTGCGGATCTTCGAGAGCGCTGAGCGGCGTGGAGACACGAAGCGATTTCTCCCACCAAGCCGTTCGGACCCGGTCGTCCGTCCATCCCTCCCGTTCCCGGTGGTACACGTCCGCCGCGTAGGTCGCGGTCCCTTCGGTGAGCCAAGCGGGGGAGCCGTCAGCGCTCGGCGCGCGCTGGCTCAAGTGGAACTGCAGAACGTGGAAGTACTCGTGCGCGAGTGAGAGCTCCCGGCGGGGCCCGTCGACCGCCTCCCCGCCGAGTCGAATCCTTCCTTCGGAGGCGTCCGCGTGGATCTCGAGCCGTGGATCGACCAGCACGAAGAAGTGCGGCGGCTCGATGCCGTAACGCGCCGTGAAGACAGCGACCACGCGGGCCATCTCCGCGCGCAACTCCGGCTCCTGCTCTTGAGCGACGGCTCCGATGAGCTCGAACCGCGTCCGCGCCGTCCCCGACTGCCACCAGCGCGCCTCCTCCGACAGCTCGACCCACAGCGCGTCGCCGTGGTTCAGCAGCGCTGATCTCGCCGCCCCGGGCGTGTAGCGCTCGTACGACTGCGTCTCGGCGTCCCACCACGACGCCGAGACCAGCGCGTCCCCGAAGCGCCCCACCGCATCCGCGATCGGCGTCCCGTCGAGCCCCGCCCAGCCCACGAGGCTGTCACCCGGCGGCAGCGTCAGCAGCATCCCGTCGGCCGACGCCGACCGCGTCCACTGCACCGCGCTGGTCCCGGACAGCCACAGGAACAGCCCCTGCCCCCGCGTGATCTGGTCGAGCGACGGTGGCACGGGGCCCCCGCGCCGCGCCCAGGCATACCGGCCCGCATCGGCGTCCCACGCCGCAACGACTTGCAAGAGCCGGACGTCTCGGAACAGATCCGCGGGCGTGGTGTCGGGGCCCATCCAACCGACGAGGTTCCAGCCGGGGCGCAACTCCGTCGTGATCGTGCTGGCCGCCGGCGCCTGCGCCGACGCGGTCCCCTGCGACGCCCACAGCCCCGCCGCGACCGCCACCGCGACGGCGACCACTACCAGCGCACGCAAACCCGCTGGTCGCATCGGGTCCCCCTATGAACGCTTAACCAAGCATCGGGCGACACGGTTCCAGTCTACGGACCCGGGAGTGACCCCCTACCCCCACCGCGGCGACGACCCCCAGGGGATGCCCAGCCGCGCCTTCGCGATCTCCTCCAGCGCGCCCATGTCCGACGGGGGGTGCGCCTTCGCCCCGCGCACGTCGCGGTAGCGGCGCTCGAGCCCGGCCGAGCGGAACAGGCCCGGACCGCCCGCCACGTCCATCGCCAGTTCCAGCACCCGCACGTGGTTGTTCGACGTCACGTACGTGCAGGCGCTGCCGTGCAGCCGCGCCTCCTCGGCCGTCCAGGGCGACGCCTCCCAGCCGGCGGCCGCGGCGCCGATCATCGACCGCGAGGCCATCTGCAGGGCGACCATCTCGCCCAGCTGGTACTGAAGGCCCGGCATGCGGCTCAGCGGCCGGCCGTCGGCGGCCGAGCGGCGCTCGCGCAGGAAGGCCAGCGTCCAATCGATCGCCGCCTGCGCCACGCCCAGGTACACCGACGCCACGCTCAGGCTGAACCAGCCCCCGAAGGCGGTCATCGTGGCGTAGTAATCGGCCGCCGCCATCGACTCGGGCATCAGCATGTCGGCCACGAAGACGCCGTCCCAGGCGACGTCGTAGCTGCCCGAGGCCCGCAGCCCCAGCACGTCCCAGGTCGCCGCGCCCGGACTCGACAGCCCCGGCGTGCCCTTCGGCACCGTGACCATCGCCACCCGGTCGTCGCCGTCGGGGTGGTCCTCCAAATGCACCAGCCCGCCCACCAAGTCGGCCGCCGGCCAGTTCGACGTGTACGCCTTGCGACCGTGGATCTCCCAGCCGCCCGGCGCCCGCCGCGCCCGCGTCGCCGGCATCAGGTAGGCCCCGGCCTGCCCGTGCTCGCTGAACGACCCGGCCACGATCTGCTTGCGCATGCCGATGAGCCGCAGCCCGGCCTCCATCCGCGCCCGCCCCCGCTCGGGCGCCGACCGTGCGTCGAGCAGCAGCGCCCCCAGCGAGAAGAGGTGCATGTTGACCGCGATGGCCGTGCCCGCGCAGCCCTGCCCCAGCTGCTCCTGGCAGGCGCACAGCTCCAGCAGCGACACGTCCTCGCCGCCCCACTCGGCGGGCAGGATCATGTGCGCGTAGCCCGAGGCCTTCATCGCCTCCATGTTCTCCAGCGCGTAGCTGCCGGCGCGGTCGTGGGCGTCGGCGCGCGTCTCGAAATCGGCCGCGTGGGCCCGCGCGCGCTCCAGCAGTCGCGCCCGCCGCGGCGACAGCGGTCGCGGCAGCAGCGTCTCGAAGGTGGGATCGTCCATCGACGCCTCCTTGGCGTCGATCCTAGAGTCCCGCGCGGTACTTCTCGAACTCCTCGTAGAAGTCGTCGATGGCGATGCCGAACGCGCCCTCGAAAGCGTCCTGCCAGCTGTCCGACGATGGGAGGAGTCGGTAGTACTCGAGGATCGCACGCTCGCCGGCCCGTGTTACCAGCCAGTCGGCGGCGAGGAAGCTGAGGGCGCGCACGACCCTGAGGGGAGCGCCGGCGCGCGACGTCACACCCTCGAACCTGTCGAGCGCCGCCGCGGTCTCCCCCGCGACGCGCCCCTGTTCGCGCCGGAACGTACCGAGTGTCGCAGCAGGCACGGCCGATCGCTGCGCCCGGAACACGGCCTCTGCATAGGTCGCGCCGCCCAGCAGCAGCCACGCCGGACGAAGTACCCGCGGTGCAGAGGAGAACTGGCGAGCGGCGACCCGGAAGTGAGAGCTGGCGAGATCGTCGGGCAGGCGTGTCCTCACGTCGGCGCGATAGGGGCAGTCGAGGACCCATAGCTGCCCGACATTCGGCACCCAGCCATCGCAGGCCCTGGTGCCGAGCGACGCGAACTCCAACAACTCCGCGGCCGCCGCGAGGTCCGCCGCAACGTAGACGGTATAATCCGCCGTCGCATCCCCGAAGCGCTCCCGGAAGACCGTGAGCAGGCCCACGAAGTCTGCCCGCAGGGCCGTGGCGGCCGTGGCCGGCATCTCACCCTGGAACACCAGGACCGGTTCATCCAAGTCATCGGCCAAGTGGGGAAGTGGGGCGACTTCCCCATGTCGATACGCCTCGAACTCCGCGTAGAAGGCATCCACGCCGATCCCGAACGCCCCCTCGAAGGCCTCCCGCCAACTGTCCGACGATGGCAGCCGCCGGTAGTACTCGAACAGCGACCGCTCCCCCGCCCGCTGCACCAACTGGTCCGCCGCCAGGAAGGTCAGCGCCGCCACCACGCGAGGCGGCAGCGCCTCGGCGCCGGCTTCCGTCTCCATATTGCGGAGGACCGCCTGCGTCCCACCGACGAGGGCGGCCTGCGTTTCGCGAGCGCGCGCCAGCGTGCCCATGCCAGCCGCGGCTCGACCCGCATGCGTCAGGTATCCGATCGCGGCGATCTCCAGCCACTCGGGGCCGCGGGCCGCGTATCCGTCGCCCGCCGGCGGCAGATCCCCCCAGGGCGCCAGCCGGTCCCGCACGTTGTAGAAGTGCTCCCGCGCCAGATAGCCCGGCAGGTGGCTGTAACAGTTCAGCGTCGAGTAGACCGCGACACCCGGATTGCTCCCGGCACACGGACTCGCCGCCGTGCCGGGCGGGTCGCCGAACACGTGGAACTGCGCGGTCCGCGCAGCCTCACCGGCGGCCGCGACGTAGACCGTATAGTCGGCCGGCCCACTGCCCAGCCGGTCGCGGAAGAAGGTCTGGAACGCCTCGAAGTCCGCCCGGATCTCCGCCACCCTGGAGAGCGGGATCTCGCCCAGGAGCTCCAGCACCGGGGCGAGGCGGTCGTCGGCGAGGTGGGGCAGCGGCGTCACGACCTCCCGGCGATACGCCGCGAACAGGTCGTAAAACTCCTCCACCGGCATCCCAAACGCCCGCGCGAACGCCGTCCGCCAGCTCCCCGACGACGCCAGTAACCGGTAGTACTCGAAGATCGACTGCTCCCCCGCCCGTTGCGCCAGCCACTCGCCCGCCAGGAAGCTCAAGGCTTGGCCGCCCAGGTCATACGGTCGCACGATGTCGTAGTAATTCTCCATCTCGCGCAGCGGCTGCGAGGTACGGCCGGCGATGACGACCTCCTGCTCCCGAGCCTCGTGGAACGTCGCCAGACCGGCCGCCGCCCGGTAGGCGGCTTCCACGTAGTAGAGCGTCGCCAAGTGCAGCCAATACCACGTCGTGAAGAAGCCGCTGCGGGGACCCAAGCGCTCCAAGGCGCTGAAGTAGTGGTGCCCGGCCAGATCGTCGGGCAGGGACTCGTGGCAGGTCAGGACCAGGAAGAACGCGACGCCGATCTCCTTCTCGCTGCAGAAAGGCCCGTCCGGCTCGTGCCCAAGCGCCTCCGCATAGGCGGACGCCCCAGCCGCCCGGTCGGCCGCTACGACGAGCGTGTAGTCCGCCGGCGCGGCACCCAGCCGATCGTCGAAGAACCGCAGCATGCGCGCGAACTCGGCACGCAGGCGCTCTGCTGCATCCGTCGGGACATCGCCTACGAACACGATGAGCGGTTCCTCTCGGCCATCGGCGAGATGCCGCAGGACTCGTTGCTCCCAACTCCGCCGATGCTCCGAGAACGCCGCGTAGAAGGCGTCGATCGTCATCCCGAACGCACCCGCGAATGCCTCCCGCCAACTCGTCGATGTCCCGAGCCGGCGGTAGTAGTCCAGGATCGCCGGCTCCCCCGCCCGCTGCGCCAGCCAGTCGGCCGCCAAGAAGCCCATCGCGAAGGCGGCGTCGCTCCCCGTCGCGGCGGCGGAGCCCTCCATGCCGCTGAGCGGCTGCGTCGTCCGCCGCGCGGCTTCGATCCGCTGATCCCGCATCTCCGCCAGGGTCTCGATCCCCAACGTTGCGTGGTACGCCGAGGAGACGTACGCGCGCGCGCCCGCATGCAGCCAATGCGGGCCCCGGTCACCGGCCCCCCGTGGCGCCAATGCGTCTCGCAGCCGACGGAAGTGTTCGCCGGCCAGGGAGACCGCAGGCGGTCCACCGCAATTCAGGATCACAAGAGAGACGGCCCCACCCCGGGCACGGCACTCCTGCACCTCGATCGCCTCTCCTCGAACGCGCATGTACGTCGCAGCCGCCGACGCCGCATCCCCGGCGACGTACATCGTGTAGTCCGCCGCCCCCCCATCGAACCGTTGCCGGAAGAACGCCTGGACGTCCTCGAACTCGGCCCGGAGCCGCACCGCCGTCTCGAGCGGCACCTGCCCGGCGAAGCGGAGAACGGGCTCCGCCCGGTTGTCGATCATGTGCGGCAGCAGCGCGAACTCCGCGAACGTCCGGCGGTACTCCTCGAACGCCGTGTAGAACTCCTCAAGCCGGATCCGGAACGTCGCCAAGAAGGCCCCCTGCCAACTCCTCGACGCGGGCAGCCGCCGGTAGTACTCGAACAACGCCGCCTCCCCCGCGCGCTGCAGCAACCACTCGACCGCCAGGAAGCGCAGCGCGGCCGCCGCCTCGCTCTCCGCATCGGGCTCCAGGTCGAGCAACGGCGCCTGCACCTCGCGGGCGATGATCGATTCCTCCTGGCGGATCAGGTCCAGCGCCTCGAGCCCAGCGGCTTCCTTGCCCGCGCGGGTCATGTAGTCGATCGCGCCAAGCTCCAACCACTCGGGACCCCAGGGCCCGCCGTCGCCCGACTCGGGCGCCAATGACTCGAGCGGAGCAATGCGTGCCTGCACGTTGCGGAAGTGCAGGGCCGCGACCGCAGCGACGAAATCGCCGCGGCACTCGCTGTCCACGAGCACGGCGACCGCGGCGTGCGGCACGGCGCACGGCGGACGTTGCGTCCCCGTGCCCGATCGGCCGGGGTAGGCGGGCGGGGCCGACACGTCGTCGCCCATGACGTACACCGTGTAGTCGGCCGGGGCGCCCCCGAGCCGGTCGGCGAAGAGCGCCTGCAGCGACGCGAATTCCGCCCGCAGCGCCGCTGCGGCCTCCGGCGCGACTTCGCCCCGAAACGCGAGGATTGGGGTGTCCTCCGCATCCGCGAAATGCCGTGCCGGCGCGTCACTCACCTGCAATCGGTACTCGGAAAACGCCGCGTAGAATTCGTCGACGCCGATGCCGAAGGCGGCCGCGAACGCCTCCTCCCAACTCTCCGCCGCCGATAACCGCCGGTAGTACGCGAACGGCGCCTGCGCATCGGCCTGCCGCACCAGCCAGTCCGTCGCCAGCGCCCCCAACTCGTACCCGGGTTGCAGCGTGGCCGAGAACGCCAAGCTCCCCGCCAGATCACGAAGCGGCGGCAGGCCCAGCGACGCCAGCCACCAGCCCTCGCGAAGGTGATCGACCGTCCAGCCGGCCCGCTCCTGCTGGTACAGCCCGGAGAGATAGGTCGCCGTCCCCGCCTGGAGCCACGGCGGCGAACTCACCCACTCGCTGGGCGCGAGGGCGTACTGCACCACGCGGGAGTACTCACGCGCCAGCGCCCAACCCATGAACGGGTCGTTCGCCGTCCCGCGGATGAGGATCTCCCCGGGCGAGGATGTCACTCGGCGGAAGCCCCGGACGACTCGAACTGAGAACTCCGGCGGTTCGATCCCGTAGCGCTCCGCGAAGAAGGCCACCACACCCGCTATCTCCGCGCGAAGCTCGGCCCGGCGCTCACCGGGCACCGGACCGGAGACCGCGAACTTCTCTGCTTGTCCCGGCTGCCACCAGCGACGCTCCTCCGACAGTCCCACCCACAGCGCGTCGCCATGGTTCAGCACCGCCGTCCCCTCGGTTGGCTCATCCGCTCCGGGCGTGTAGCGCTCGTACTCCTGTGTCTCGGCGTTCCACCACGACACGCCCACCAGCGCTGTCCCGAATCGCACCACCGCATCCGCGATCGGCGTCCCGTCCCGGCCTGCCCAGCCGACCAAGCTGTAGCCCGGCGGCAGGGTGAGCAGCATCCCCTCCGCCGACGCCGGACGCGTCCACGACACCGTCCCGATCCCGCCCACTTGCAGGAATAGCGCCTGTCCCCGCGCGATCTGCGCCAGCGCCGACGGCACGACGCCAGCCCGGCGCGCCGCCGCATACTGGCCCGCCTCCGCATCCCACGCTGCCACGACTTGGAGCGCCGGGATCGCGTCGAACAGTTCCCCCGCCGTCGTGTCGGAGCCCATCCACCCGATCAGGTTCCAACCCGGCTGCAACTCCGTTGTAATCGTGCTGGCTGGCGGCGCCTGCGCCCACGCCCGTCCCCCCGGCCACGCCAGCGCCACCCCGACCGCCGCCATCACGACGGCTGCCAGCAGCAACATCCAGACCCGCGAGAGCCGCATCGCACCTCTCCTGCGACGCTTAACGCCCATCCCCCGCCCGAAGTTGCGCCGCGACCCGAGTCTACTCCCGGCGCCCTCCCCTACACTCCCGACGGGAGGGAAGCGATGACCTACACCACCGACCAGTACGAGGGCCTGATCGCCGAGACGATCACCGTCACGGGCGCGAACGGCGACCCCGTCACCGCCTACTTCGCGCGGCCGCTGGGGCCCGGGCCGTTCCCCGCCGTGCTGCTCATCCACCACCTGCCCGGCTGGGACGAGTTCTACCGCGAGACGGCCCGCCGCTACGCCCACCACGGCTATCTGTGCCTCTCGCCCGACCTGTACTGCCGCGCCGGCCACGGCGCCCCCGAGGACGTGGCGGCCAAGGTCCGCGCCGAGGGCGGCGTGCCCGACGACCAGGTCGTGGGCGATGCGCAGGGCTGCATCGACATGCTGCGCGCGCACCCGGCCCACAACGGCAAGGTGGGCGTGACGGGCACCTGCTCGGGCGGGCGCCACACGGTGCTCATCGCCTCCCGCGCGACGGGCGTCGACGCGGCCGTCGATTGCTGGGGCGGCCGCGTCGTGCAGGCGCCCGACGACCGCCCCCCGGCCCAGCCCGTGCCGCCCATCGACTACACGGCCGACCTGCAGTGCCCGCTGCTGGGCCTCTTCGGCGAGGAGGACTCGGCGCCCAGCCCGGCCCAGGTCGCCCAGCACGAGGCGGCCCTGAAGGCGCACGGCAAGACGTACGAGTTCCACATGTACCCCGGCGCCGGGCACGGCTTCTTCTACTACGACCGGCCGGCCGTCTACCGCGCCGAGGCCGCCGTCGATGCCTGGGAGAAGATCTGGGAGTTCTTCGGCCGCCACCTGCGCGGCTGAGTCCGTCGGCCCGCGACCCGGCCGCAGCCGACCCCGGAGGACCACCGATGTGCACGATGATCGCCGCCAAGCTCCCGCTCACCGCCGCCGCGAAGGGGCCGGCCGGCTGGTTCCCCGCCGACCACGCCTACCTCGCCTACGACCATCCGGCCCGGCTCGCCGCCGAGCACGCCCTGCTGCTCGACTTCGTGCGCGAGGCCGACGGGCCGGCCCAGCGCCTCGCCGTCGAGATGCCGCTCGACGACGCCGTCGCTCTGCGCGACGCGCTCTCGCGCGCCATCGATCAGGCCGCCGCCCACGAGGGCGTCGCGGCGGCGGCGCCGGTGCTAGATTCGGCGGGAGGCCCTAATAGATAAGGAGCAGCCATGCCCACTCCCATCCGCGTGCACGTCATCGTCGGCGGCTTCCCGCCCGGGTCGCACGCCGGCCACGACATGGACTACGCCCGCGTCCGCATCCTCGAGGCGCTGCAGGCCGACGAGCGCGTCCACGCCACCGTGGGCAGCGACTTCACCGACTGCCCGAAGTGGATCCGCGACTGCCAGCTGCTCGTGACCTACGTCGCCGGGCCCTTCGCCGACGAGCCCACGACCGGCGCCATCCGCGACTGGCTGGCCGACGGCGGGCGCTGGCTGGGGCTGCACGGCAGCGCCGGCGGCAAGGCCGTCCGCGTCGAGGGGCGCAACGCCCGCCGCATGGTCAAGGCGCCCTACCACGGGGCGCTCGGCGCGTTCTTCCTCACCCATCCGCCCGTGCAGGACTTCGAGGTGACCGTCACCGATCACGACCACGTCCTGACCGACAAGCTGCCGCCCAGCTTCGCCATCCGCGACGAGCCCTACTGGATCGAGGTGCAGCACCCGGAGACGCGCGTGCTGCTCACGATGGACATGCAGGAGGCGCCCGTCGGCCACTACGCGATGGTCTACGACGAGGACACCACGCTCCTGCCCGACGGCCGCTCGCGCGCGCTGGGGATCGTGCGGGACGTCGGCGAGGGCGGCGTGGCCTACTTCGCGCCCGGGCACTGTCAGACGCCCGTCACGCGGGCCGCGGCCGGCGTCGGCGGCGACGCGGAGCCGGCCTTCCGCGGCCCCTGGGAGACGGCCGCCTACCGGCAGCTGCTGTCGAACGCGCTCGCCTGGGGCGCCGGCATCGAGGGGTGATCGGGGCTCCCGGCCGCCTACGCCCAGGCGGTCGTCGCCGGGATCAGCGTGTGATTGTGGGGGTCCACCGCCAGGCGCAGGCCCTCCAGCGTGTAGGCCCCCAGCAGGGCGCGAGCGTCGTCTTCGCCGAAGACCACCAGCGTGACCTCGCTGGCGCCATTGATCGTGGCCCAAGCTCGCCCAATGTCCATCTCGACCTGGCGCCCGTCGGCCAGCACGACGGTGATCTTTTTGAACGGCGTCACGCCCAGTTCTCGCAGCAGTGTGGCGGGCACGATCGTGTAGCTCGCGCCGGTGTCGACCATCGCCTCGATCTCCAGCGAGCGTTCGCCGTCCATGCTGTCGAGCCGGACCGGCCAGTTGAACACACCCACGTCGTGGACCTCCCCGGCGCGCCGTCCCGAAGGCGCGCCGCTCACGACCACATTCTACGCTCCTGCGGCGATCCTCGGCAGGGCGCACCCGCCCCCCGAACCGACCTCACCCCCTATCCTGCCCCCGACGACCGACCACCGACGGCAAGGATCCCCATGCACGACCCCACCACCATCGACACCGGCACCGACCACCTGCTCGCCCACCGCGACGGCCGCGTCGCCGTGCTCACGCTCAACCGGCCCGAGGCCCGCAACGCCCAGTCGGGCCCCATGATGGAGGCGCTCGCGGCCCTGCTCCCCCAGCTCGCCGACGATGACGACGTCGGCTGCGTCGTCATCACCGGGGCCGGGCGCGCCTTCTGCGCCGGCGGCGACGTGAAGGGCTTCGCCGAGGGGGCCAAGTCGGCCGGCGCGCCCCTCGAAGAGCGCGTGCGCCGCCTGCGCCGGGCCCAGCGCGCCACCACCGGCGCCCTCTACGAGTTCCCCAAGCCCACCATCGCCGCCATTCCCGGCCCCGCCGCCGGCGCCGGCCTCTCCCAGGCCCTCGCCTGCGACCTGCGCACCATGGCCGACGACGCCTTCCTCACCACCGCCTTCCGCAACATCGGCTTCTCCGGCGACCACGCCGGCTCCTGGTTCCTGACCAACATCGTCGGCACCGCTCGCGCGCGCGAGCTCTACTACACCGCGGACCGCGTCGGCGCCGAGCGCGCCCTCGAGCTGGGCCTCGTCAACCACGTCTTCCCGGCCGGCGCCCTGCAGGAGGAGACCCTGCGCCTGGCCCGGCACATCGCCGCCGGGCCGCCCATCGCCCTGGGCTACATGAAGGAGAACCTCAACCGCGCCCTCCACACCGACGTCTGGACCGCCTTCGACATGGAGGCCGACCGGATGTGGCGCACCGGCATGACCACCGACCACAAGGAGGCCGTCCAGGCCTTCGTCGAGAAGCGCCCGCCCGAGTTCCGCGGTCGCTAGGGGGCGGCGAACGCCGTCGCTACGACGTGAAGCCGGCCGCGCGGTACTCGGCGAAGGCGTCGTAGAAGTCGGCGACGGCGATTCCGAACGCCCGCCGGAACGCCTGCTCCCAGCTGCGCGACGCCGGCAGCAGCCGATAGTACTCGAACAGCGAGCGCTCCCCGGCCCGCTCCGCCAGCCACTCAGCGGCCAGGAACTCCAGCGCCTGCGCGATCTCGGGCCCTACGGCGCCGTGGCCCGCGTTGGTCTCCAGCGCGTGCAGCGGCTGTCCCGACCCTCGCGCGGCTTCGATGCTCCGGTTCCGCGTTTGGGCGAGCGTCTCGACGCCGACCCCGGCGCGCGACACGGCCTCCACGTAGCGGTCGGTCGCGGGGGTCAACCAGCACGGGCCGCGGGAACACAACTGCTCGGAGAGGGGCGGGAGCGAATCGGCCGGCGCCAGCCGAACCCGGACGTGCGTGGCGTGGTGCCGGGCGAGCAGCGTGACCGGATGCGTATTGCACCCCAGGTTCAGCACGAAGTGCCGGGGGGACCACAGGCCGCAGAATTCTTGCGGGGCTTCCCGGCCGGACACCCGCAGGTGCGCCGCCGCCGCCGACTCCACATCGGCTGCCGCGAACACCGTGTAGTCGGCCGGCCCGATGCCCAGGCGCTCGGCCAACAGCGCCTGCAGCTCATCGAACTGCGCCCGGACGCGCGCCGCCACGTCCGGGCCGACCTCCCCCTCGAACACGAGCGCCGGCGCGTCGACGTCGTCGGCCAGATGGGGCATCCGCTCGGCCGCCAGCTCGGCGCGGTAGACCGCGAACGCCTCGTAGAACTCGGCGACGCCGATGCCGAAGGCGTCCTGGAACGCCGTCTGCCAACTGAACGACGACGGCCGCAGCCGGTAGTAGTCGATGTGCGCGTCCCACTCGGGCCCCACGCCCAGCCCGCCGGGCGCGTGCGGGTCGAAGGCGACGCCGGCCGCCTCGGCCGCCGCCCGCCGCACCAGCCAGTCCGCCGCGAGCGCCCCCAGCGCGTAGGCCAGGGCGCCGAAGCTCAGGAAGGGATCCCGTTCTTCGACCGCGCTGAGCGGGACGTCGACGCTCAGGCTCTGCCCCCACCACACGGTGCGAATCCGGTCCTCCGTACCACCCTCGCGGACCCAGTCGTACAGGCCCTCGGTGAACCGCGCGGCGCCCTCGACCAACCAGAACGGCGGCTCGCTGCGGTTCAGCGATCGCGGCGCCCAGTCGAACTGGAGAATGTGGAAGTACTCGTGCGCCAGCGCGTACGGGAGGAACGACTGCATATCGATCGCTTCGCCGAGCCGGATCAGCCGCAGCGACGCGTTGGCGAGCGGAACGTCCGGCACGACGCTCAGCGTGAATTCGGGCGGCTCGATGCCGTAGCGCTCGGCGAAGAACGCCACGACCTCCTCCATCTCGTCGCGCAACTCCGCCTTCTGCTCATCGGCCACCCGCTTCCCGAACACGATCCGCGACCGCGCCGTGCCCGACTGCCACCAGCGCCGCTCCTCCGCCAGCTCGACCCACAGCGCGTCGCCGTGGTTCAGCAGCGCCGACGCGTCCGCCCCGGGCGTGTAGCGCGCGTACGACTGCGTCGCGGCATCCCACCACGACGCCGCGACCAGCGCGTCGCCGAAGCGCCCCACCGCCTCCGCGACCGGCGTCCCGTCGAGCCCCGCCCAGCCGACCAGGCTGGAGCCCGCCGGCAGCGTCAGCAGCATCCCCTCCCCGGAGGCCGGGCGTGTCCACTGCACCGGCCTGGTCCCCGACAGCCACAGGAACAGCGCCCGCCCCCGGTCGATCCGCTCCAGCGCCGGCGGCACGGCGCCGCCGCGCCGCGCCCACGTGTAGCGGCCCGCCTCGGCGTCCCACGCCGTCACCACCGCCAGCGGCCGGACCGACCGGAACAGGTGCGCCGGCGTCGTGTCGGGGCCCATCCAGGCGACGAGGTTCCAGCCGGGCCGCAACTGCGTCGTGACCGTGTCGGCCGGCGGCGTTTGCGCCGCCGCGCCGCCGTGCGTCGAGGCCAGCCCCGCCGCCAGCGCGACCACCGCCACGGCCACGAGCAACCCGCCCCGCCGCGCCGTCAGCCGCATCGGATCTCTCCCCGGTGCGTCGCCGTTCCCCCGCCCCCGCGTCGCGCCGTGATCCGAGTCTACGCGCGGCCCCCGTCGGCGGATGCCAGGAGGTGGAGAGGTGGGACGGGTCACGCTACGATCGTTGCCATGAACGCGGTCTCCCCCGACCCGGAACCGGCGACACGCAGCGATATCGAGCGCGTATGCCTGGACCTGCGCGCCGATATCCAGGCGCTGAGCGCCGACATCCAGCGCGCGATTCACGTGCAGACGCGGTGGATCATCGGGTTCGCTGCGGCGACCGCCGCGATCAGCGTCGCCATCGCGCGACTCACCTAGCCCACAGTCCGGCCTGAGCCCTGGCACCCGCTCCATTGGGGATGGAGAGGGGCGACGGCGCGCGTCCGTGTTCCCCGGCGCGACGGTCGGGGGTACGGTCGGGGTGTGATGAAGAAGTGGGTGCCGGGCTGGCTTGGGCGTGAGAGCCGGATCGCGGCGGTCGGCGCGTGGGTGCACGCGTGGCGTCCGCCCGGCTGGCATCTAGCGACGCGGCTGTGGGGGTGGGCGCGAAAGCAGTTCACGGAGCACTTGCTGGGGCTCAGCCTGAGTCTGAGCGGGGCAGGACTGATCGCTGGCGCAGTAGTGATGGTGGTGGATCCGGGTTGGCTGAGCGGCACCGAAGTTGGCACCGAAGTCGGTAGAGAATCCCACAGTACGACGATCCGCAACCTGGGCTTCGTGATCGCCGGTCTGGTGGCGCTGCCGCTGGCCGTTTGGCGCGCGCAAGTCGCGGATCGGCAGGCAGACACGGCACGGCGGAGTCTGCTGAATGAGCAGTACCAAAGAGGTGTGGAACTACTTCGGAGCGACGCTCTTTCGGATCGTCTCATTGGCATCGAGGCACTGCACGTCCTCGCGGAAGAACGGCCCGGTGAGTATCACATCCCGATCATGCGGCTGTTGTGTTCGTTCGTACGCCGTCCGACTACGGACGATGCTCTCGATCGTCGCATGGAAGTGGAAGCTGAGAGCGACTTCAAGTGGCGTGACACTGGACCGAACTACAAGCTGAGGGAGGATGTTCAAACCGCCATGGATTCGATCGCGGTCTGCCATGAGCGCCAGATGCAGATTGAGGCCGCAAACAACTTCTGGCTGGATTTCCAAGGAGCCGATCTCAAAGGGGCTGACCTCCGGGGCAAGGATCTATCCAGCGCACACCGGACGGACCCGCAAGTCAGTTCACTAGCGTCCCTGTTGCGATTGCGGCGCGGGACAGACTTCTCAGGGGCGAAGCTGCACAAGGCGAACCTGAACGGGGCACGATTGCCGCGCGCGCATTTCACCCAGGCCGAACTGCTGCACACGCACTTGATGGACGCTGACCTTAACGGAGCGACTTTCTGGAGTGCTGACCTGAGTAGTGCAACCTTCTGGTCAGCTGATCTGACGGATGCAGACTTCCGGTTTGCGAACCTGTCAGGTACCGACTTCTCGGGAGAGGGCGAGTTCCCTGCGACCGGGTTGACGCAAGAGCAACTGAACTCCGCTGTGATTCATTTCAATGATCCACCATCGCTGTACGGCATGGTGGACCCGCGTACTGATCCTCCGGTGCCCCTGCGACCGCCGGAGCGGTGGTTCGATGTCGAGCCGGAGCAGGACTCGAACGACGATGGCGATGCCTAACCCCACCGACCTCCCAGCCTTCATCGCCAAGTGGCGCGACAACGCCCGCCGCGAGCGCGCCTCCTCGCAGGAGCACTTCCTCGACCTCTGCCGCCTGACCGGGACGCCGACACCCAACGAGGCCGACCCCACCGGCGCCGAGTACACCTTCGAGGCGGGGGCCGGCAAGACCAGCGGCGGGACGGGCTGGGCCGACGTCTGGCGGCGCGGCTACTTCGGCTGGGAGTACAAGGGGGCCGGGCGCGACCTGGCCGCCGCCTACCGCCAGCTGCTCGACTACCGCGAGGCGCTCGAGAACCCGCCCCTGCTCGTCGTCAGCGACATGGACCGCATCGAGGTCCACACCAACTTCACCAACACCCGGCCCGCCGTGCACGCGCTGACCCTCGACACGCTGGCGCGCGAGCCGGCCGAGGGGCTGCGCGTCCTGCGCGCCGTGATGACCGACCCCGAGTCGCTGCGGCCGGCCCGGTCGCCCGAGGAGGTCACGGCCGAGGCGGCGGCCCGCTTCGCCGAGATCGCCCGCTCGATGGGAGAGCGCGGCGAGGCCCCCGAGCGGGTCGCGCACTTCCTCAACCGGGTGCTGTTCTGCCTCTTCGCCGAGGACGTGGGCCTGCTGCCGCGCCGCCTGCTGACCGGCCTGATCGAGTCGCGCCGCGGCGACCCGGCCGAGTTCGGGCTGGGGCTGACCGAGCTGTTCTGGCGCATGTCCGACGCCGCGGCCGGGCGCTTCTACGGCAACGAGCGGGTCGAGTGGTTCAACGGCGGCCTCTTCGACGGCCCGGAGACGCTGGCCGTGACCCGCGACGAGCTGGACGCGCTGCACGCCGTGGCGCTGCTCGACTGGTCGCAGGTCGAGCCGTCGATCCTGGGCACGCTCTTCGAGCGCGGGCTCGACCCGGATAAGCGGGGGCAGCTGGGCGCGCACTACACCGACCGGGCGAAGATCCTGCAGGTGGTGGAGCCGGTGGTGCTGACGCCGCTGCGGCGCGAGCTGGCGGCCATGCAGGCGCGCGTGGAGGAGTTGATGGCCGGGCGGCCGCCGTCGCCGCTGACGCGCGAGGGGCGCCGGCGCGCGCAACTGCCCGCCTGGGAGGCCGAGGCCGAGACGGTTTGGCGCGCCTTCCTCGACCGGCTGCGGGCGGTGCGCGTGCTCGACCCGGCCTGCGGCTCGGGCAACTTCCTCTACGTCACGCTGCGGCTGCTCAAGGACCTGGAGTTCGAGGCCATCCGCTGGGGCGGCGCGCGGCTGGGCGTCACGGGCGAATTCCCCCGCCTGGGGCCGGCCAACCTGCTGGGCATCGAGATCAACCCCTACGCCAAGGAGCTGGCCGGCGTCTCGATCTGGGTGGGGCAGTTCCAGTGGATGATCGAGCACGGCTACGGCTTCCCCGAGGACCCGGTGCTGCAACCGCTCGACAACATCGAGTTGCGTGACGCGATCCTGGCTCGCGACGCCGAAGGCCGCCCCGTCCCGGCCGCCTGGCCCGCCGCCGAGTTCATCGTCGGAAACCCGCCGTTCCTGGGAACGAAGATGGTGCGCCTGTCGCTGGGCGACGCATACGTGGACGAGATGTTCGCGGCGTGGGACGGGGAGGTATCGAGAGAGTCCGACTTGGCGTGCTACTGGCACGAGCAGGCGCGGCGGCGGATCGCTGCGGGCGCGACGAAGCGGGCCGGGTTGCTGGCGACCAACTCGATCCGTGGCGGGGCAAACCGGACGGCGCTGGACCGGGTGAAGGAGAGCGGCGATCTCTTCATGGCCTGGTCGGACGAGCCGTGGGTCGTCGACGGGGCCGCGGTGCGCGTCTCGATCGTCGGGCAGGACGATGGGTCGGAGACGGAGCGGGCGCTGGACGGAGAGCCGGTCGACGCGATCAACAGCAACCTGACGACCGGCCTGGATCTGACCCATGCGCGTGTACTGGCGGAGAACCAGGGAGTCTCCCTCATGGGGGTTTCCAAGGGCGGCGCGTTCGACATTCCCGGCGATGTCGCACGCAAGATGCTGGCGCTCCCTAGCAACGTGAACGGGAGGCCCAACAGCGACGTCGTCGTGCCATGGGTGAATGGAGCGGACATCACACGACGACCGCGCGGAATGTTCATCATCGACTTCGGGACGGATATTTCAGAGGCGGCGGCGGCCGACTACGAAGCGCCGTTCGGCTATGCCGAGGAGCACGTGCGGCCGGTGCGGGCGGAGAACAGACGCAAGGCCTACCGCGACCGGTGGTGGTTGCACGTGGAGTCGCGGCCGGCGATGCGGGCGGCGCTGGCGCCGCTGTCACGGTTCATCGTGACTCCGAGGGTCGCGAAGCATCGGCTGTTCGTCTGGGCGACAGCGCCGACGCTGCCGGATAGCGCCACGATCGCCATCGCCCGCGAGGACGACTACGCCTTCGGCGTCCTGCACTCCAGCGCGCACGAGTGGTGGTCGCTGCGGATGTGCACTTGGCTCGGCGTCGGCAACGACCCCCGCTACACACCGACGACGACGTTCGAGACGTTCCCCTTCCCCTGGCCGCTGGACACGCCCGAGGCGTCGCTGACGGCGGCGCAGCGCGCCCAGCGCGACGCCATCGCCGCCGCCGCCCGCGACCTCGACGCGGCGCGCCGGCACTGGCTCAACCCGCCCGAGCTGGTGCGCGCGGCGCCCGACGTCGTGCCGTCGTTGCCGCCCCGCCTCCTCCCCGTCAGCGCCGAGGCCGCCGCCGTCCTCAAGACGCGCACGCTGACGAACCTGTACAACGACCGGCCGTCGTGGCTGGCGCAGCGTCACGCCGCCCTCGACGCGGCCGTCTGGTCGGCCTACGGCTGGCCGTCGGAGGTCGGGGAGGAGGAGGCGCTGGAGCGTCTGCTGGCGCTGAATCTGGAGCGGGCCGACCTCACCCCCTAACCCCCTCTCCATCTCCGACGGAGAGGGGGGACCGGAGCGGGACGCGAAGCGCCCCCGACGGCTCTCGATATATCGTCGGGGGCGCTGACGTGGGGAATCGGGGGGCTGGGCCGCCGCCCCGACGCGGGAGGCGAGAACTCCCCCGCGCCCACGCCGGCATCCTGGCAGACGCGAAGCGCCCCCGGCGGCCTGTTAGGCTCCGGGGGCGCGTGTCGGGGCCGCTCCGGGTGCGGAGTGCGGCCGCCTAGCGATGGTCACTACGGCCGCGGGGACTAGCAATCCCCGGCTCCGGCGCGCGCATTATAGCACTCCCGCGGGTCCGGACGCGAAGCGCCCCCGACGCGAGGCGCGGGGGCGCGGGCCGGGGCCGCTCCCTGTGCGGAGTGCGGGCAGTCTATGCGAACCCTTGCCCGCGGGGCCTAGCAACCCTGCGCATCGTAGCACCCGGTCGGCCTCGCCCATCTGGCGCGTCGCCAGTTCGCCCACCCCCGCGTCGGACCGTGATCCGAGTCTACGCCCGGCCGGCAACCGCGTGCGCCTCGGGCCTCTAGCCGACCACTGAATCCGCTTCCGGAACTGTAGTGGGTGTCTGCTCGATCACGCCGCGGAACGTCTCCAGCGTCTCATGCAGCCACTCGATCATCTCCGGCCACTTACTCCTGTCGTTGGCGTCGATCTGGAGGCGCCTGTCAGTCTCGCTCAGTCCTTCCTCGCATTGTTCGATGCGCCAGCGGTCTTCCTCGGTATAACGCGCATTCGTCTTCTGGATGTAGACGCCGACCCTGCCCTGTGCCAGATACTGGGATACGACGAGGCCGCCGATGTCGTGGAAGATGTTGGGGCTGAAGTGATTGGGCCTGAGTTGCATATCGCCGGGGTACCGCTCGACATACCTCATCCAGAAGCTATTGCGAAATTCACGGAGCGACGTCAACCTGCTGCTCTCTACCGTGCGGATGCGGCGCTCCCATTCGCTGGGCTTCTCCAACACATCAAAGACCAGCGACCTCGGAGACGACGCATCGTCACCAATCCGCAGCACCTTGACACGGATGGCGAAGAACGACACGTCATCACTCGTATGGTCGTTCAGCCATCGCACCGCGGCGAGATGGGCGTCCGAGAAGTCGCGCGCGGTCCAAACGACGGCCTGGGCCTGGAGTCCGGCCAAGTAGGTGAGGATCTGGCCCAAGTGGGTGTGGTCGGCTGGTTCCAACTGGTTCTCGATCACGACGAGGCTGTTGTCGCCAGGGTTGCGGGCGACGATGTCGGCCGAGAAGGGCGGCACCGACACCTCGGTGCCTTCGAGTTCCAGAGGGATACCGATCACTTCAGAGAGGCGGTCCAGATTTTCGGATAGCCACGGGGTGAAGTCGTCTGCCTCGTGGGGCCAGACGGTTCGCAAGTTCACCTCTTTCAGTGGTTCGAATTGCATGATGTTGAGCGTCCCGTCGTGATGCACATCTGTGCGGGCTGTCTTCAAGAAGTACCGCCGCGCGGATTCTGCAGGTCGACGCGGAAGCTGCGCAGGGGGATCTTCGTCCGTCCCGTTGCGACCCCAGTCTACGCCCAGCCCGCCCCGTCCGGACCCGTCTCACCAACCCCGCGACCAAGCGCCCTCCGGTCCCCCCTCTCCATCCCCCGATGGAGAGGGGGCTAGGGGGTGAGGTCCGTGCACGCCGCGCCCCCTCCCGCGCACGGCGGCAGGCCTCCGACCAACCCACCATCGCGTCAGGGGAAGCTGGTGCCGAGGGGCAGAATCGAACTGCCGACACCACGATTTTCAGTCGTGTGCTCTACCAACTGAGCTACCTCGGCCCACACCGACCGCGATCATACCCCCATCGCCGCCCGGCGGCATCGTCGGGCGGCGCGCCCCGAGCGCGGGCCGTTGCTATCATGCCGCCATGTCCCGCATCCTCGTCACCTCTCCCCTGCCCGGCGACGGCAAGACCGTCGTGATGGCCGGCCTGGCCCACGCGCTGCGGCGCTCGGGCGAGGCCGCCGCGCCCCCCACCGTGCGCGCCGTCCGGCTGCCCGGCGGCGACTCCGCCGCCGCCGACGCGGAGACGCTCGCGCGCCTGCAAGGGGTGCGCGCGTCGGGGCAGCCCGAGGACGCGCCTCCGTCGGACGCCGACATCGCGGTCGTCGAGGTCCCCGACCCCGCCGCCTGCCCCGCCCTGCGCGACGCCGATTCGACCGTCCTGCTCGTGACCCGCTACCGCGAGGCCGACGACGACACGCTGGCCCGCGCCGCGGCGGCCGCCGGCGCCGACGGCCTGCTCGTCAACGCGCTGCCCACCGGCCCGTCGCAGGCCGCCGGCCTGGCCGAGGCCGACCGCCTCGCGTCGCTGCTGGGCCTGCCCCTGCTCGCCGCGCTGCCTCAGGACCGCCTGCTCAGCGCCCCCCTCGTCGACGCGATGGCGCGGGCCATCGACGGCGAGCTCGGCGGCGACGCCGGCCTCTGGGGCGAAGCCGCCGAGTGGCTGCAGGTCGGCCCGATCAGCGCCCACGGCGGCATCGACCACTTCAGCCGCTACCCCGACAAGTCGGTCATCACCCGCAACGACAAGGTGGACGTCGCGCTCGCCGCGCTCGACGCGGAGCCGCTCTGCCTCATCCTCAGCGGCGGCGCCCCCAACCTGCCCTACATCGCCCAGCGCGCCGAGCAGGAGCAGTTCGCCCTCATCACGACGCCGCTCGACACGCCCCAGGCGGTCGACCGCATCGGCGCGCTCTACGGCCACGCGCCCTTCGCCGGCGATCGCAAGCTGCGCCGCGCCGCCGACCTCGTCGCCGCCTGCCCCGACCTGCTCGCCGCGCTCGGCGCCGCGGCCGCGTCGTCGGCCTAGCGCGGCCCCGCCCCATGCACACGCCCCCCTACGACCCCTTCGTCGCGGGCCTGCTCGGGATGGTCGAGGAGCCCAGCAGCGACGGCGTCAACCACAGCCACGTCGACGTGCGGCCGGAGTTGCTCAACTCGAGCGGCGCGGTGCACGGCGGCGTCACCTTCTCGCTCATCGACCAGAGCATGGGCGGCGCCGTCGATTCCGTCACCGCGCCCGACGAGAGCAACGTCACGGTCGAGCTGAAGGTCAACTACCTCGCGCCCGTCCACGAGGGGCGCATGGACTGCGAGTCGCGCGTGCTGCGGCGCGGCCGCCGCCTCGTCATCGCCGAGGCCGACGTGCGCAACGCGGGCCGCCTCGTCGCCAAGGGGCTGGGCACCTTCGCCATCGTGCCCGGCCCCTGACCGGGCCGCGCGACGCCCATCGCCGCCGGGCGTGCTAGCTTCTCACATTGCATAAGTGCGACCGCCCACGCGGGCGGATTCCGGGAGCGGACGCCGGGTGCTCACGCTGCTCGTCACGATCATCGCCTTCGTCTTCGCCGTCGCCTCCGAGTGGGCCGGCTTCGACGTGCAGCCGGGGCCCATCGTCGGCCCCGAGGTGAGCCGCGAGGGCTACGACCGCGACGCCTTCGGCGGCTGGATCGACGCCGACGGCGACGGCTGCGACACCCGCCGGGAGGTGCTGATCCGCGACGCGACGGTCACCCCGGCGGTCGGGCCCGACTGCACGCTCTCGGGCGGCGAGTGGCGCACCCGCTACGCCGCCGTCGAGGTCGCGGGCGATGGCAGCGCCCTGCACATCGACCACCTCGTGCCGTTGGCCGAGGCCTGGGAGTCGGGCGCGCACGCCTGGTCGCCGGAGCGGCGCCGCGCCTTCGCCAACGACCTCGACTCGCCCGCCCTGGTCGCGGCGTGGTCCGGGTCGAACGAGGCCAAGGGCGCCTCCGACCCGACCGGGTGGCTGCCGCCCATCCTCAACAGGCATTGCTGGTACGCGCAGGCCTGGTACGACGTGAAGGTGAAGTGGCAGCTCACGTTCGACCCCGCCGAGTGGGCCGTCATCACGCTCATCCTCGATCAGTGCGAAGACTGACCGCCGTGCCCGACGCCAAGATCGGCTCCTTCGACGACCTCCTGAGCATCACCGGCGAGCCCCTGCGCCCCGTCCTGGCCGCCCTGCGCGAAGTCGTCCTGGGCGTGCATCCCGAGGTGTGCGAGGTCGTGCGGCTGGGCGACCGCGCGGCGACCTACGGCGTCGGACCGCGCAAGATGATCGACGGCTACGCCTACCTGATGCCGCAGCGGGCCTGGGTGAACCTGGGCTTCTACCAGGGCGCCGCGCTGCCCGACCCCGACGGCCTGCTCGACGGCACGGGCAAGAAGCTGCGCCACGTCAAGCTGCGCAGCCTCGCCGAGGCGGGGCGCCCGGCCGTGCGCGGCCTCGTCGCCGCCGCCCTCGCGGAGCGCCGGGCGGCCGGTCGGGGCTAGGTGAACGCTGCCAGAAGACCGCTCATGACGACGAGCATGATGAGGGTGAGCGCGACGATGATGACCGCTCCATGGATGAAGAGCGCCCGGTAGAGCGTCGCCTCGAACTGCTCCGTCGCGAGGGGAGTGGACTTCGCGTCTCGAGCGCCCCCGGCCGTCCCATGGGCCCGCGACTGCGGCATCGGCTCAGTCAGAGCTTGGTGAACGCTGCGATGATCGCGGTCATGATCGTGATGGTGACCGCCGTCTGGATGAGCAGCGCTCGATAGAGCGTCGCCTCCAGTTGCTCCTGGGTCACGAGGCCGTTGGTCGCGTCCTCGGCGACCTCCACCGTCGCATCGGCTTGCGCCTCCGGCATCCCACTCCGGACGAGCTTGTGGACCGCCTCGCGTGTGTTGAACCGGATGGTCATTCGGCCGCCTCTCAACGAATCGTCAGCGCAAGTCTAGCACCTGGGCAAGCGCGTCTGACCTACTTCGACCCCG
Source organism: Dehalococcoidia bacterium (assembly GCA_965207695.1). GTDB lineage: Bacteria > Chloroflexota > Dehalococcoidia > Bin125 > Bin125 > TK10-74A. Next base: position 120,452 of record CBDBNA010000005.1, read on the forward strand.
GGTCCATCCCACCCGGCCCGCCGACCGGGCCCGGCGGACGCCACTGCGTCGGACGGACGCCCTCGGAGGCCGGGCGCTCCCGCTTCGAGAACGGGCTCGACACCGCCGGCTCCTCGCGCCGTGCCTCCAGCTCCTCCAGCGGCGAGACCGACTCCGCCAGCCCCAGCAGATCGACCTCCACCTCGGCCTCGACCTCTGCCGCGGCCGGCTCGGGGGTCCGTGTCACGCCACACCAGGGGCACGCCCGCCACGCGAACGAGAGCGCCTTGTCGCAGTCGGCGCAGGCGTCCTTGAGGCCCGTCGCGCAGTGCGGGCAGACCAGGTAGTCCTCCTCCACCGACTGACTGCAGGTCGGGCAGGCCAGCGCCTCGCCCAGGTCGCGCAGCAGCGTCTCCTCCTCCAGTTGACGGTCGTAGAGCTCGGCCAGGGTCAGCGGCGGACGCAGCACGCGGTAGAGCACCCAGCCGGGCAGGTTGAGCGCCAAAACCATCAGCACCGCCACTAACTGCGACACCGGGTCGTGCGCCCGCGATCGGATGTCGCGCGCCGTCCAGATCACCGCCGTCAGCCACAGCGCGATGACGTAGGCCGCCAGGACCACGCCAATGATGATGCCCGTGTTCTCGGGACTGCCGCCGGGCCACGAGATCAGCGGCGCCGTCACGTTCATGCGAACCCTCGCACTGGGCTCACCCTCGCCGAAGCCGCCCGTGCCATCGTACCGCCCTTCGGGCGCGGGATCACCGCGTCCCTATTGAGACGTGCCGAAGGGTCGTGGGGTTCCCGTCCGTCACCCCCACCCCTCTCCCCGCCCTGTACCATGTCCACGGGCGGACCCACCGCCCAATCCGCGCGAAAGGGCGCCCGCGTGACCACCGAGCCGAAGTCTCCGCCGCCTCCCGCCGCGCTCGGGCATAACGACGCGGCCCTGCACGATCAGGTCGGCCGTCTCTCCTCGCAACTGACGGAGTTGCGCGAGGAGGTGGAGCGGCTGTCCGAGCGCAGCGTCTACGCCACTGCCATCACGACCTTGGCTTCGCCAGACTATGAACTCCTGCGTGACATCCCGATCACCGTGGAGGAGGATGGGGACGAAACCAGCGTCAGTTGGTTCGAGATCGGTCTGATGGGTGTGGACGACACCCCGGACGGAGCCCTCATTTCGTTTGAGAACCGCTTACTTCGCCTCTTCGACGATCTCAACGCGATGGCGGATGACAAGTTGGGCCCACTCCCGTCTCGCTGGAAGCGGACGCTCGCGACGGTCATCCGTCACGCATGAAGCTTCCCGTGTTCTCCTCGCGTGATGCCCAGCAAATGCTGCGGAAGCTCGGGATCGAGGCCGAGCAGACCAAAGAGGTGCACGGCAAGTTCTACTACGAGGGGAATCTCATCACCCAGTTCACGTTCCCGGGAAGCCACGGCGGGAGGGACTTGTCTCCGATCGTGAGGCAGTCCATCAGAAAGAACTCAAAACTCCCCCCGGAAGAATTCGTCAGGCTAATCAACTGTCCAATGCGACACGACGAGTACGTGGAAGCGCTCAAGAGGAAGGGCTTCATCCCGCCCGACTGATCGGACGCCTGCGCCAGATGGACGAGGCCGGCCGGGTGCTACCCTTGGGACATGATGCAGTCGCTCAACGACGTGGCGCGCCCCCTCGCAACACGGGATGACCTGCACGCGGCCGAGATCCGCGTCATCGGCGCCGTCGCGGCCATGCTCACCGTCGCGGTCCTGATTCTCAGCTTCACTTAGCCCCCGAGCCTGGCGTCGGGGGCGCTGCGCGTCCGCGTGTCCGTAAGTGCTACAATGCGCGCGCCGGAGCCGGGGGCGCTACCCCCGCGGCCGTAGTGACCAAGGCATTGGACGGCCGCACCCCGTCGCCGGGGCGGCTCCGACACGCGCCCCCGACGATATATCGCGAGCCGTCGGGGGCGCTTCGCGTCTGCTAGACTGCTGGCGTGGGCGCGGGAGAGTTGCTAGCTCCCCGCGGGGCTGAGCCCTCTACGCTGGGGCCTCGTGGCAGCGATTGCCCACGCCAGCGCCCCCGACGATACATCGAGAGCCGTCGGGGGCGCTTCGCGTCCGACCCCGACCGCCGCTGCTACGCTCCCCCCATGCCGACCTCGCAGCGGCCCGACCTCCCCACCCTCGACCTCGACGGCCTCAACCCCGCCCAGCGCGAGGCGGTGACCGGGCCCGCCGGCCCGCTGCTCATCCTGGCCGGACCGGGCTCGGGCAAGACGCGCGTCATTGCCCACCGCATCGCCTGGCTGGTGCGCGAAACCGGCGTGCCGCCCTGGCGCATCCTGGCCGTCACCTTCACCAACAAGGCCGCCCGCGAGATGCGCGCCCGCGTCGAGGCGCTGCTGCCCGGCGGCCCCGACGACCTCGGCACGCGCGGCATGGGGCTGGGCACCTTCCACGCCGTCTGCGCCCGCATCCTGCGCGCCGACGGCGAGGCGGTCGGCGTGCCGCGCGGCTTCGTCATCTACGACGACGACGACCAGATCGCCATCGTCAAGCGCGCCCTCGAAGAGCTGTCGGTCGATACCCGCTACCACCCGGCCCGCCGCGTGCTGAGCGCCATCTCGCGCGCCAAGAACGAGGGGCTGAGCGCCGAGACGGTGAGCGCCCACGCCGGCGACTACCGCCAGGAGGTCGTGGCGCGCTGCTTCGAGCGCTACCAGGCGGCGCTGCGCGAGAACGCGGCGGTCGATTTCGACGACCTGCTGGGCCGCACGCTGGAGCTGTTTGCGACGCAGCCGCCCGTCGCCGCGCGTTACCAGGAGCGGTTCGCGCACGTCCTGGTCGACGAGTTCCAGGACACGAACATCGTGCAGTACCGGCTGGCCCGCGCCTGGGCGGCCGGCCACGGCAGCCTGACCGTAGTGGGCGACCCCGACCAGTCGATCTACTCCTGGCGCGCCGCCGACATCCGCAACATCCTGCACTTCGCGCGCGACTTCCCCGACGCCACGACCGTGCGGCTCGAGCAGAACTACCGCTCGACCAAGGCCATCTGCCGCGCCGCCGACGCCGTCATCGACAAGGCCGCCGAGCGCATCCACAAGGAGCTTTGGACCGACAACGCCGAGGGCGACCGCCCCGTCGTCTTCGAGGCCTACACCGAGGCCGAGGAGGCCGACGAGGTGGCCCGCGAGATCGAGTCGCGCATGGCCGCCGGCGACTGGCGCCCCGGCGACGTCGCCGTCTGCTACCGCACCAACGCCCAGTCGCGCGTCGTCGAGGAGGCCTTCCTGCGCCGGGGCATCCCCTACCGGCTGATCGGCGGCACGCGCTTCTACGCCCGCCGCGAGATCAAGGACCTGCTCGCCCTCTGCCGGCTGACCCTCAACCCGCACGACGACGTCGCCTTCGAGCGCATGGTCAACGTGCCGGGGCGCGGCGTCGGGCAGCGCACCCGCGCCCTGCTGCTCGACTGGGCCGACCGCCGCGACGCCTCGCTCTCGCAGGCCGCGCTGGCCGCCGTCCGCGGCACTGCATCACCCGACGGGGGCGACCCCCCGAGCGTCACGGCCCGCGCCCGCGCCGCCCTGCAGTCGTTCCTGGCCGTCGTGCAGGGCGCCCGCGAGCGCGCCGCGACGGGCACCGTCGAGCAGGTCATCGACCAGTTGCTGCGCGAGACCGGCTACCAGGACTACCTCTACCGCACCTTCGACGACGGCGAGGACCGCTGGAACAACGTGCAGGAGTTGCGCACCGTCGCGGCCAACTACGACGCCCTCGCCCCGGCGCCGAGCGAGGCCCTGCCCGACGCCCCCGGCGACGAGGCCGCCGCGCCCGCCTCGGCGCTCGCCACCTTCCTGGCCGACGTCGCCCTCGTCGCCGACGTCGACAACCTCGAGGAGGGCCCGGCCGCCGTCACGCTCATCACCCTGCACGCCGCCAAGGGCCTCGAGTTCCCCGCCGTCTTCCTCATCGGCATGGAGGAGAACATCCTGCCGCACGTGCGCTCCTTCGACGACCCGTCGGCGCTCGAGGAGGAGCGCCGGCTCTGCTACGTGGGCATGACCCGCGCCCAGCGCTGGCTGTACTGCGGCTACGCCTTCCGCCGCGCGCTGGCCGGGCGGGCCGGGCACAACCCGCCCTCGCGCTACCTGGCCGACCTGCCGCCCGACGCGATCGACCGCCGCGGCCGCGCCGGCTCGTCGGCCCCCGGCCCGCTCAGCCCCGACGTGCGGCCGGCCCGCAACCGCTGGCTCACCTGGGACGACGCCGACTCGGCCCCGCCCGACCCGCGCGCCCGCGCCCGCCCCGCCGCCCCGCGCGCCCGTCCCGACCCCGACCGCTGGGACGGCGTCGACCCCGACCCCGACGCCCCACCCGCCCGCCGCCGCGTCCGCGAGGAGCCCGCCCCCTACGCCGCCGCGCCGCCGCCGCCCTCCCCCGCCGAGGCCCCCCTGCACCCCGGCGAGCGCGTCACGCATCGGGCCTTCGGACCCGGCGTCGTCGTGGCCGTCAAGTCCTCCGGCCGCGCCGACACCGAGATCACCGTCGCCTTCGACGGGGCGGGGATCAAGAAGCTGCTGCTGTCGCTCGCGCCGCTGGAGCGGGGGTAGGGGCGGGGCAGCGCCCCTGTGTAAGATACGAAACATCCGTTCTTAGCGTTTCGCGCGCTTATGGTACCTCGGCGGTTGCTAGGTCGTTGCTCGTTGATACCGTGACTCTCCGTCTTCTGAACGTGAAGGAGAATTACCCGATGGACCTCACGGAAGCCGCAGCGCTGCTCGACAAGATTGCCGAAGAGCAATGCCACCCATTCAAGATCGCGTCCGAGTTCAGGAAGCGGGCCGCGATCCCCGCGGATGCGGTAGTCCGGACCGCAGCTGCCGCTCTGCAGTACGACCTCACTGAGTCGGGCGAATCGAGACGCGAGACATACGGGCCATTCGCTCCGATGCTCCAGACCGAAGACTTCGTGACGCCGCCGTATACGTGGGACGTACAAGACGACGTGCTGAATGCGTGGCAGCAACTTGCGGAGCTCGTCCATTCGCCGGTGGTCGCCGCCCGCCTCCAGGACTTGCTCTGGGTCACGAGCTTCGGCGAAGCCCCACACGAACACGCGCGTGCCGCGATCAACAACTACATCTCGGCGTCAGCATTGCCCCACTGCGATGGGCTGGAGGCATTCGACTGCCTCGACCGGGCGTTCGATCTGTCCCGCCAACTCAATGTCCCCGGGGTGGGGGAACGTATCAGGCAGCGAGCTGTCGAAGAGCTTGTAGCCGAGTACAACCGCCTTGAGGCCGACGCACGTCCGGGCGTGGTGATCCGCCTCCTCACACTGCTGGTCAGCCTGCCCGCGGCCGATCAGCCGGATGATCTGCGCGGACTCCTGGACCAGGCTCACGTGCTCTTCGCGGGCAACTACCCAGACAATCGAATCGCACTGTTCCAGTTGCAACAGCGGCTCGCCCGCGGCGATCAAGCGGAGATTGAGCGCCTTCAGCGGGAAAGCGTCGAACTCTGGATCCAATGGGCGGCGCAGCAAGAGAGCGGCTGGCTTCGATTGGATGCCTTGGGCAAGGCCCTGGAGATCGCGAACAGCACAAGAACCACCGCGGACATGCGTGAGCCCATCCGGCTCATGATGCAGCAGACCGATCCGAGCGACCTCTACACCGAGTCGGCGGAGGTATCGTTCGAACTCCCGGCGGACGAGGTCGAGCGACTCATCGCTCTGATAGTCGGTGACGACAGCGTCGGTCGTGCCCTCGACCGCCTCGGCGCTTGGTGGCCTCCAACAGGCGACCTCCAGGAAACTTCAGCTGCTGTTGATGAGCAGATGGAGAAGCTTGTGTTCTGGCGTCTCATCCCTCAGGTCATCACCGATCCCACGGGACATCCGCTTCGCGTCGTCGACACTGACGAGGCAAAGCGTGCACTGGCAATGGTGCAGCACGGTGCATTTGCTGCGCGAGTCCATGCAGTGATCACAAGAAGAGCGCTCCTGGCGATTCAGGAAGCGTACGCCCCAGGCCAGCGAGAGCTTCATGAGGCCTTTCAGACCGCTCTAATCAACTCGCAACAGGCCGAGGTGTTTGCCAGGACGCTCCAACACTACTGGGCCGGCCGGTTTGACGAGGCCATACACATCGCGCTGCCCCGCATCGAAGCTGTCCTTCGGCAAGCTCTGCTGATGGCAGGCGGCATCGCCCGCAAGCAACCGCATGGGGGGCGCTCTGGGGGGGTAAAGGCCCTCGGAGAAGTCCTTCAGGCACTGTCCCGGTGGATGCCCGAGGAGATGCGTTTCCCTTTCCGTGTCCTCCTGACCGATGACCGTGGCCTCAACTTACGAAATCGGTACATGCATGGTTTGCCTCCGCAGGACGAAAGCCAGCAAGCAACCGAGCAAGACGCCTCCCTCGTAATCCACATCATCACCCATCTTCGGCTGCTTAGTCTCCAACCATCAACGGAACCACCAGCGGACGACGACTAGCCCCACCCCCAACAGCACGGGGGCTTTGAGTTGGCGCCGGTCCAGCGATTGTCCCCGCCTCGTATACTGCGCCGATGACAGCAAGGGGTGACCGATGAGCAAGTGGAAGTGGGCCGCTGGGGCCATCGGCGTCATTGCGTTGGGCGCGTTCGCGGCGGCGTGGGCGCTCACCGAGGCAGACGTACTGCGCTGGGGCGCCACCGCCGCCCTGCACGACCGCATTGAGGCCTTAGAGCGTCGGGCCGAGGCCGCGCCGAAGACGCCTGACTGGACCGTGCTCTCGCGCGAGGGGCCGGTGTTCCGCGTCGTCGGCGGCGCCCCCATCGTCGAAGCGTGCATCACCTACACGTCGCCGTCGGGCGTGCAAGAGCGCTGCCGCCTCATGGCGACGCGCGGCCCGGGCGGCGAAGCGGAGATGATAGAAGACGTCGGCCCGTGCTGGGACCTGGCCCGCATCGGCGCCCCCCTGCCCGATTGCTGGCGCTGACCACACCTACCCGGACATCCGCGGCGACGTGTGCATCTCCCTGCCCGCCCGCGGGCCCGCCGGCGACGGCAGTTCCGGGGACACCCGTCAGTTGGCACGCCGAGCTAGCATCGTGCGAGCATCCTTGAGCGGATCCTGATGACGAACAACCTGACCCTCTTCGACGACTTCGAGCGGACGAACACGTGCGAGAAGCCCTCAGCCCAGGAGATGGTCGATTTCATCAATGAGTCGGCTTGGCCATCGAGCGAGCGGGTCCGCGCCGTCTTCGAGCGGTGGTTCTCGCACTACCCCGACGATCGGAAGAAGAACCTACGTCGCCGCTTTCGCGAAGGTGCTCACCAGCACGACTCCGCGGCCTTCGAGCTCATGCTGCACGAACTCCTGCGCCGCCTGGATTTCGCGGTGGTCGTGGAGCCGGAACTCCGAGAGGGTCACGGAAGGCCGGACTTCGCGATCACGGACCGGCGTGGGCGCGCTTCGTACATCGAGGCGACCGTTGCGGAGTATACGGGTATGCGCCTCGGAGATCCGCTTCAGAACGAAGTCTTCGATACGATCAATGAGATACGTCCGCCGGACGGGATCGCATTGAGGGCAGACCCTCGCGGCGCGTTGGAGCAGGCCCCATCCCGCACGAGAGTCCAGGACACCGTCCGGGAGTGGCTGGAGGGGATCGATCCGGCACGCATCATCGACGGGGCGCCGGTCGAGAACCGGCGCCTCAAGTTCCGATGTGGGAAATGGAGGTTGAAGCTGACTGCGATTCCCTGGAAACGGGGCAACGCTCACCAGTTGATCCAGGCCGGGCCAATGCCTTTCAGCACCGACATCGACGACGTCGCTTACTTGAAGAGCAAGCTACTTACCAAGGCACGCAAGTATCGCAACTTGGACAAGCCGTTGATCGTCGCCCTGAGCATCCCCGGCTCGCCCGTGGATGCCGACGGCCAGCTAGCGACGCTCTTCGGCGAGCGGGATGACTGCCACTCAATCGGGGGCGCTCACACGGTCGTGACGGGCACGGCTCGGACTCCGGACTCAGCCTGGCTCGACAACGACGGGCCGCGTTCCCGGGGGCTCCATGGCGTCACGTTCTTTGGTGACTGGATGCAGTCCGTCGCCGGCTCTCACGCCTGCACGTACATCAATCCCTTCATCGACGCCAAGATTCCCGACGAACTGCTTCAGTTAGGCAGTGCCCGGGTCGAAGACGGAACAGTCGTCTATGAGGAAGGCCCCCGCCTCGGGGAAATCCTCCGACTCCCCAAGGACTGGCCCGGCCCTCCGGGGATGCCGTCGGACTAGCCCTACCCGAACATCCGCGGCGCCGTGTGCATCTCCCCGCCCGTCCACGGGTCGGCCAGCGACGGCAGCGCCGGGGGCGCTTCGCGTCCCCCACCCCCGCCCCTGCTACCCTCCACCCGAGGAGGCCCCATGCCCACGTTCTCCGTCAACGACGACGCCCCCGACTGGCAACGCGACCACACCCGCCGCTACCTCGACTCGAACGGCGCCGACGGGCACGACTGGATCGCGCCCAACGGCGACGGCCCCTACCCCACCCTGCTGCTGCTGACCGTCGGCCGGCGCAGCGGCGCCGAGCGCACGCTGCCCCTGATCTACGGCGATTACGACGGCGCCTACGTGATCATCGCCTCGAAGGGCGGCGCGCCGGCCCACCCCTCCTGGTACGTCAACCTGGCCGCCAACCCCGAGGTCTGGGTGCAGGTGCGCGACCGCCGCACCGCCGCCACGGCCCGCACCGCCTCGGGCACCGAGCGCGCCGCCCTCTGGAAGCAGCTCGCCACCATCTACCCGCCCTACGACGAGTACCAGGAGCGCGCCAACCCGCGCGAGATCCCGGTCGTCGTGCTCGACCCGCACGACTAGGGCCTCAGGCGCCTCCCCATCCATCTCGATGGAGCGGAGGCCGTCGGGTGAAGTCGGCCGCCGGCCGCGCGTCCGGGGTGCTATACTGAGCGAGCCGGAGCCGGGAGGCGTCAACTCCCGCCGCCGTGCATCCAGGGGTCGCCATTTGGCCCCATGGTGCGTATAGGCGGCACTCCGCACACGGAGCGGCCCCGACCCGCCCCCGACGATACACCGTGGACCGTCGGGGGCGCTTCGCGTCCGCGCCCGGAGTTCCCATGCCCTCCTCCGTCATCCCCTCGTTCCGCTACGCCGACGCGCCCCGCATGATCGACTTCCTCTGCGACGCCTTCGGCTTCGAGCGCAACCTCGTCGTGCCCGACAGCGATGGCGGCGTCGCGCACGCGCAGCTGACCCTGGGCGACGGCATGATCATGCTCGGCTCGGCCCGCGACGACGACTTCGGCGCGCTGGTCGTGACGGCCGCCGCGGCCGGCGCGCTGACCAGCTCCCCCTACGTGATCGTGCCCGACGTCGATGCGCACTGCGCGCGGGCCCGCGCCGCCGGGGCGGAGGTCGTGATGGAGCCGGCCGACCAGGACTACGGCGGCCGCCTCTACGCCGCCCGCGACCCCGAGGGGCAGCTCTGGAACTTCGGCTCCTACGACCCCTGGGCGGCGCCGGAGTAACCCCCCGCCGTCAGCCGATCCGCACGCCCTCGGCCGGGTAGCGGTAGCGCGCCTGGCCGCGGTCGGGCACGGTCAGCGCGACCATCAGCGGGGCCAGCCGGCCCACGAACATCAGCACGATCAGGATCGCCGTGCCCGCGCCCGAGAGCGTCGCCGTCACGCCCTGCGACCAGCCCACGTTGGCCAGCCCCGACATCGCCTCGAAGACCAGCGGCAGCACGGGGCCGTCCTCGGCCAGCATCATCGCGACCACGCCGACCGTCAGCGCCACGACGCCCAGCAGCACGACCGCGATCGCCCGCAGCACGACGGCGTGCGGGATCTCGCGGCCGAACAGCTCGGCCTGGTGCCGCCCCCGCAGCGACGACACGACCACCGCCAGCCCCACGACGAACGTGCCCACCTTGATCCCGCTCGCCGTCGAGGTGGAGGCGCCGCCGATGAACATCAGCGGCAGCAGCACGACGGTCGTCACGTCCTGCAGGGCGCTCATGTCCACCGCCGACATGCCCGTCGTGCGGTTGACCGAGAGGAAGAAGGAGTTGACCAGCGCCTCGAGCGGGGTGCGGCCGTCGAGCACGCGGCCCGACTGCACCTCGGCGGCGAGGAAGAGCGCCATGCAGCCGACGAGCAGGCCGGCCATCATCAGCACGACCATGCGCGTGTCGAGCGACCAGCGCCGCCAGCCGCGCCGCAGGTCGAACACGGTCACGAAGGACAGGCTGCCCAGGAACGCCGCCACGCCCATCACGATCAGCGGGTAGGGCGCGCCGATCTGCGCTTGGAAGCTCTGCCGCCCGCCCATCAGGTCGAAGCCGGCGCTGTTGAAGGCCGAGACGGCGTGGAACAGCGCCGACCAGACCGCGCCCGCCCCGCCGAACTCGATCAGGAACCAGGGCAGCAGGAGGAGGAACGTCAGGACCTCCGCCACCGCGACGTAGATCAGCACCCGCCGCAGCAGCCGGCCGATGTCCCACTCGCCCGAGCCCGTCAACTCCATGCCGAAGAGGCTGCTGCCGCGCAGCCCGAAGCGGCGCCCCAGCAGCACCAGCAGCGAGCCCGCGTAGATCGTCACGCCCAGGCCGCCGATCTGGATCAGCGCGATGATCACGGCCTCGCCGAAGCCGCTCCAGTGCTCCGCCGTGTCGACCCGCACGAGGCCGGTCACGCAGACCGCCGAGGTCGCCGTGAACAGCGCGTCGAGCCCGTTCGTCCAGCGGCCCGACTCCGCTGCCCAGGGCAGCGACAGCAGCGCCGCGCCGATGAGGATCGCCGCCCCGAAGGCGCCCACCAGGTACCAGGGCGTGGGGCGCAGGCGGATCACGCGCCGCGGGCGCTCGAGCGCGAAGACCTCCGTCTGCACGCGCCGGCGCCGCAGGACCACGTCGCCGGGGCGCCGCACCGTGCGCGACCGTGTCGTGCGCGCCTCCCCGCCGCCTCCGCCGCCGCCCCGTCCCCGCCGCGCCGCCGCCCGCCGCCACCCGGCCCGAAGCCACGCCCGCGGTCGCACAGCCATCGCCTCCACCTCCCCCCGACGATACGCCCTCCGTCGCTACGCGCAGTCGTGAGGGGCGTCGGGTGTACCATGGCCGCAGGTCGCAGAGCGACGTCCCAGGAAGGGATCCGACGTGCCCGATGAACCGCAGTCCGCTCAGCCGCCTCCTCCACATCCGCCGCCTTCGTCGAACCCCGGCAGGATTCTCAGGGACGCTGGACAACCCCGGCGTCAGGCGAATAACGAACTCCGCTGACGACGCCGTGGACCCCGCTGATGATCCGGGCGTCCCCCCGCCCCACGCTGCGCAGTCATTCGATCCCGAGAACTACCCGAGCCTCGACTTGGCGTTCCGGCAAGGCGTGCGCTCGTACTCGCAAGTCGCCGCCCGACTCACGGCCGTCCACGGACGGATCGATGCCCTTCAGTGGGCTGTGATATGGCTGACGGTCGCGTTCCCGATCGGTGTGCGGGCAGCCGACGGGGCCGCGAGCTTCACATCGGGATTCGCCATCGCTGCGTTCGCGTTGGCGGGAGTCACAGTCTTCCTGGGGCTGGCAGCCCGCGCATGGTCTGGAATGACGCTGGTCAACCCCGCCCGTCTCTACGCGCACTGGCTCCACCTGCCCGAAAAGGAGTTCAAGCTCCGCAGTCTCTATTGGGCGGGCCAGCACTTCGAAGAGAACTCCCGGGCCGTGAACCGGAAGTCGTTGCTTGCGTCGCTCATGGTCCTACTCCTGCTCGTCGAAGTCGGGCTGTTCGTCGCCTGGTTCGCGAGCACGTAGAGGCCGCTCCGGGCCTCCTTCCAGGCGCCTTGGGAGCCCCTTGGGAGCCCCTTCCGGACCCCTTCTGCACCCCTTCTGCACCCCTTCCGGACCCCTTCTGCACCCCTTCTGCACCCCTTCCGGACCCCTTGACGGACGAACGGACAACCCGCTACGATCATCCACAGAACCGCGTAACGCGTTCTGAGGCACTTCGCGAACAATAGCTCGTCCCGACGCACGGGAGCCAATGAGAGGCCCTCGTGTGTCCACTTCCATCGACGACCAACTACCCGATCCGCTGCCCGTCCGCGCCCGCAAGTGGGGCGCCGGCCCCCGCGTCCAGGAGCGCCTGCGCTCCGTCGCCGACCTCCGTCGGCGCGGCCTCGGGCGAGCCGAGATCGCCGCGAAACTCGGCGTCTCCCCACCGACGATCTCCCGCGACCTGGCCCGCGTCGACCTGATCGAGCAGCACCAAGAGGCCGAGTTCGTGCACACGCAGCAGATCGAGTGCCTACTCTCCCTGCGCGAGCTCACGCTGGTCTGCTGGCACGTCATCTCCCGCTACCGCTACGACCCGGACCGCATCGCCGACATGGCCGCCGTCGCGAGCGTCGTCGTCGCCGCGCAGCGCGAGGCCGGGCGCATTCTCGCCGGCTCCCGAGACCCCAACGCCGGCGACTCCGACGGCGAGAATCGGGAGGACCAAGACATAACCGAGGGAGAAACCCTCCTGATGAGCCTTCTCAACATCCAGAGACCCGATTATGGAGAGGGCGAGATCGCCGATCTGCGTCGGGCCGTCGACGCCGATTTCTCCCGTTACCTGAAACCCTCCCGGCTCGCCGTCATCCAGCGCGGCCTGGCCCTCGTTCAACGCGACGCCCCCGACGCGCTGACGAACGCCGCCGCGCCCGACGACTGACGCCGCGGCGCCGGCGCGGGCCCCGGCCGAAAAAAATGGCCGATTTCCTGCAAATTCCTGCAAATTCCTGCAAATCGGCTCCCGGCGTTCGCTTCGCGGACCTCAAGATCCCCGCCGGCCCACACTGACCGACTCCGTCCCGGCACGATCCCGGGCCCCCGCCCGAGCCCCGCCGGCTCAGGCCTCCTCGCCCTCCCGGAAGCGCTGCTCGAAGCGGGCGCAGGCCTCGCGCAGGGCGTCCTCGGCCTCGATCCCTTGACGACGCATCAGGTCGCCCATCGCGAACAGGAGATCGCCGAACGCTCCAGACGCCTCCCCCCCGTCGGCGGCCCCAGCCAACGCCGCCGTCAGCGCCTCCGATAGCGCCGCCGGGACGTCGGCCGGGTCCCCTCCGGCGCCCCCCCGCGCCGCCCGGCCCGACAGTCGCTGCGCCCGCGCCAGGGCCGGCAGCGCCGCCGGGACGCCGTCGATCGCCGACTTTGCCCGCCCCCCGCCCGCCTTCCGCTCCTCCGCCTTCAGCGCCTCCCAGTTGCGCTCGACCTCGCCGGGCGTGGCCGCCTGCTCCTCCCCGAAGACGTGCGGGTGACGGCGCACCAGCTTCGCCCGGATGCCCTCCGCGACGTCGCCCAGCGTGAAGTCGCCCGACTGCTCGGCCAGGCGGGCGTGCAGCACGATCTGCATCAGCAGGTCGCCCAGCTCCTCGCGCAGGGCGTCGCGTGCCTCGGGGCCGGCGTCCGGCCGGGCCAGCCCGTCGAGCGCCTCCAGGACCTCGTACGTCTCCTCGAGCAGGTGCGGCCGCAACGACGCGTGGTCCTGGGCCAGATCCCAGGGGCACCCCCCCTCGGGGTCGCGCACGCGCCGGATGACCCCCACCAGCCCCCGCAGGTCGCCGCGCACCTCCTCGGCCGGCAGGGCCGGCAGCGCCAGCGCGATGAGCCCATCCTCCTCCCAGCCACGGCTCTCCGCGACGGCCCCAGCCGTGCTCGGCTGCCCCGCCGCGGCCCCGCCCGCGCCGTCGGACAGGAGCGGCCTGACGGGTGTCTCCGGCGGGTACTTGGCCAGCAGCGCCGATGGGTCTCCCGCCCCCCCGGCCAGCACGATCGTCGCCAGCGTCGCGTCGGCCTCGGCGCAGCGCGCCGCCGCCACGACCTGCACACCGGCCGCGGCGTCGATGCCCGCCGCCGCTAGCAGCGCGTCGATCGGGACGGGCGCGGGGTCGGTCGGCATGGGCGAACTCCACGGCGGCTACACTGCCGGCGGCCGCGCCCGGATGGGATCCGCGCCGGCGAAGGGCGAAGGGCACGCGGCATGGATCGTAGCGCAGCCCCCGCTCTCGGCCGCCGCCTGCGGGAGCCGCCGCGGCTGCCCCCGGCCCTGCGTCCCTGGGCCTGGCGGCTGGCCGTGCTGGCCTTCGCCGTGGCGCTGCTGACCCTGCCCATCGCCTGGAGCGTGCGCTTCACGGCCCAGTCGGCCTGGTGGTGGGAGCGCGGCTTCGACCGCTACGACGCCGAACGCCGCACCGGCCTCGACCGGGCGGAGGTCGACCGGGCCGGGGCCGCCCTGCGCGCCTACTTCCTCTCGGACGACGAGCGGGCGGAGATCCCCGTCACGACCCCCGACGGCGCGACCGAGCCCCTGCTCAGCGAACGCGAGATCCTGCACATGGTCGACGTGAAGCTCCTGATCGTCCGCACCTACGACGCCGGCTGGGCCGCGATTGGGGTCATCGTCGCGTTCCTGCTGGGCGCCTGGTACTGGCGCAGACCCCGCGTCGGCGACGCCCTGGCTGGGGCGGGGCTCTACGCGGGCGCCGGCATCGGGCTGGCGATCGTTGTGCTGGGGGTCGTCGCCGTGACCGGCTTCGACGAGGCCTTCCGGCAGTTCCACCTGCTGTTCTTCACCAACGACCTCTGGCAATTGTCGAGCCGCGACCGCCTGATCCAGATGTTCCCGCAGGGCTTCTTCTTCGAGACGACGCTGCTGATCGGCGCGGCGACGATCGCCGTCGCGGGCGGGACTGCGCTGGCCGGCTGGGCCTGGCGCCGGCGCGGCTAGTTCATCGAGCCGCAGCCGCACGACCCGCGGCCACAGGGGCAGCCGCCGTCGGCCCGCGCATCGGCCTCCACCTCGCCGGGGCCGGGCGTTGCGCCGCTCAGCACGGCCGCCATCGTGATGACCTTCATCGCCCGGTGGCCGCAGCTGCACTGCGTCGAGGGCTCCGCCGCGGCCGAAACCGGGCGCAGTTGCGTGAAGCGCTCGTTGCAGCGCCGGCAGTAGTACTCGTAGATCGGCATCGTCCCACTCCCCCGCCCGGCGGGCGCTAATCGAGGTAGTCGCGCAGCCGCCGCGAGCGCGACGGGTGGCGCAGCTTGCGCAGCGCCTTGGCCTCGATCTGGCGGATGCGCTCGCGGGTGACGCCGAACTCGCGCCCCACCTCCTCGAGCGTACGGCTGCGGCCGTCCTCGAGCCCGAAGCGCAGTTGCAGCACGCGGCGCTCGCGCAGCGTCAGCGACGACAGCACGTCCTCGACCGTCTCCTTGAGCAGCTGCTGGCTGGCGGCGTCGGCCGGGGCGAGGGTCTCGAGGTCGGGCACGAAGTCGCCCAGGTGCGAGTCCTCTTCCTCGCCGATGGGCGTCTCCAGCGAGACGGGCTCCTGCGCCACCTTGAGGATCTCGCGCACGCGCTCGGGCGGCAGATCCATGCCGCGGCCGATCTCCTCCGAGGTCGGTTCGCGGCCGTACTCCTGGACCAGCCGCCGGGAGACGCGCACCAGCTTGTTGATCGTCTCCACCATGTGCACGGGGATGCGGATCGTGCGCGCCTGGTCGGCGATGGCGCGTGTGATCGCCTGCCGGATCCACCAGGTGGCGTAGGTCGAGAACTTATAGCCCTTGCGGTAGTCGAACTTCTCGACCGCCCGGATCAGGCCGATGTTGCCCTCCTGGATCAAGTCGAGCATCGTCATGCCGCGCCCGATGTACTTCTTCGCCACCGAGACGACGAGGCGCAGATTGGCCTCGGTGAGGCGCTTCTCCGCCCGGTACGACTCCTCCTTGAGCTCGTCGAAGCGACGCTCGTAGCGCGCCTCGAGCGGCTCCAGTTGGCGCATGGCGTCGGGCGCATCGGGGTCCAGCGCGTCCCAGCCGCCCATCGCGTCGGCCGAGCGCGTCAGCAGGTCCGGCGTGAGGATGTGCGTCACGACGGAGAGCCGCACCAGGAACTCCTCCGCGTCGGCCTCGCTGACCCGCAGCCGCTTCTCCAGCAGCGCGCGCAACTCCTCGTCCATCTCCCCGTCCACGCGCGCCCGGAAGGTCTCGTCGTCGATCAACTCGACGATCGGCTGGTTGTGCAGCTTGAGCGCCTTCGCGACCGCGGCCGTCGTGCGCTTGAGTTCCTTGAGCTGGTCCATCAGCAGGAGGAAGGTCTCCAGCGGGGTCGGCCCGCGATGGTGCAACTCGGCGAACTCCTCCTCGATGTCGTGGATCCAGTTGCCCTCCTCCATCTGCCGCGCCAGGTGCTTCTCGTCGGCGGCGGAGAGCAGGAAGACCCGCCCGATCTCGCGCAGGTACATGCGCACCGGGTCGTCGATGCCCTCCCCCTCCTCGGCCAGCTTGCTGAGCGAGATGCGCACCCGCGCCGGCGTGCCCTCCTCCCGCGCCCGCCGCTGCCGCACGCGCTCCGGGTCGAGCATCTCCAGGATCGAGATCCCCTCCGGGATCTGCGCCTCGTCGATGCGCTTGGCGACGGTGCGGCGGGCGGCCGCCTTCTGCGGCGTCGGCGCCGCCTTGGTCGACTTCTTGGTGGTCGTCTTGGGCCGCTGCGAGAGGTTGATCGAGCGCTTGCCGGCCGGCATCGAGAACTCGTCGACGGGCGCCGTCAGGGCGCGCACCTTGCGTTCCGCCTCCGTTTTCGCGGCGGTCTTGACCTTGCGCTGGGTCGGCGCCTCGGCCGTCATGCGGCGCGTCACGCGCGCGCGCTTGCGCGTGCTCGCGGGCTGCTTCTCGGCGCCGTCCCGCTTCGCGCGGGAGCGCGGCTTGCTGCCGTTCGGGGAGGGCTCCTGCCCGTCCGTCTTGGGCGCGGCCTTCTTGCGGGAGGCGGGCGTCCCGGCCTTGCCGGTGGACTTCCCGGTCGTGCGCTTGCGGGTCGCCGCCTTCGTCGTCTTCGTCGCCGTGCTCGCCCCGGCCGAGGCGGGAGCGTCCGCCCCCCCGTCCCCGGCGCTGTTCGCGGTGCTTGCGCCGCCGCCGGCCTCGCCGGGCTCGTCGCGCTCGATGGGCGGTCTCGGCGAGGCCCGCCGCTTGGACTTCGATCCGCTGGGCCGCTTCTTCACCGACGTCGTGGGAGTCATGAGGGGGCCTCTCCGTTTGTAGCGCCGGTCGTAGCGCCGTTCGTAGCGCCGTTCGTACCGGCCGATGGATGCGTCGCCGGGTCGGGCGTCGCGACGCCCGCCGGGGCGTGCAGCGCGCGTCCCCGCGCGTGACTCTCCAACACCTGGGCGGCAGGCGAGGACTCGTCATCCGGCGTCCCGTGCGAGCCGTCCCGGGCGAGGTCGTAGGCGGCATCGTGCAGGGGCCGCGCACCGAGTTCGCGCTGCTTCTCGGCGAGCAGCCGCGCGTGCTCGCGCGCATCCTCCTGCATATGGAGGTGGCGGATGTTCCCGGCGATGTCCCGCGCCGCGACGCCCGGCTCGGCCAGCAGCGGCGGCGCGACGGGCCGCGCCCGCAGTTCCTCCGCCAGGGCCCCCAACTCACCCTCCCGCGATGCCGCGTCCTCGCCCGCCAGCAGCGAGCGCAGCAGTTCCCGCCGCAGCGCGTCGGGCACGAAGCCGGGCGTGCCGGCGTCCACCTCTGCGGCGGCGGCCGGGCCGTGCTGCAGCAGCGTGATCAGCGTCTCGGCGTGCTTGTCGATGCGCGTCAGCCGGCGGCGGGGCGGCGGCGCGGCGGCCGCTTCCGGGCGCGCGGCCGGCCCCGGCGAGGCCCGCAGGTGCGGCGGCACTTCGGCGATGCTGGCCCGCCGCCGCAGCGTGTCCACGTCGATTCGGCACATCTGCGCCAACCGCTGCATGTACTCGGCCCGCACGATCGGGTCGCTCGTCGCGGCGACCAGCGGCAGCAACTCCCCCATCAGCACGCTGCGCGCGCGGGGGTCCTCCAGGTCGTGCGCCTCGCGCCCGCGCCGGAAGCGATAGTCGAGGTAGCCCGGCGCCTCCCGCACCAGCGCCGACCAGCGCTCCGGGTCGAGCCGGATCAGGTCGTCGGGGTCGCGGTCCGGCGGCAGCTCGATGATGCGGATGTCGGCCGCCAGCGTGTTCTGCATCCGCACCAGGCCCCGCGCCGTCACGACCGGCCGCGGCTCCGTGCCCACGGCCTCGCGCGCCGTGTCGATGCCGCGCACGGTCGCCGCCGCGCCCGCCGCGTCGGCGTCGAGCGCGAGCAGGATCTTGCGCGTCAGCGGCTTGATCAGCGCCACTTGCCGCTCCGTCAGCGCCGTCCCCATCGACGCGACGACGTGCGTCTGCTCGTGCTGGTGGGCGGCGATCACGTCCATGTAGCCCTCGACGACGATCACGTGGTCGGCGCGGCGGATGTCGTCGCGGGCGCGGTCCAGGCCGTAGAGCAGCGAACTCTTGTCGAACAGCGGCGTCTGCGGCGTATTGAGGTACTTGACATCCGAGTCGTCGAGGGCGCGCGCGCCGAATCCGACGCAGCGGCCCTGCGGGTCGCGGATGGGGAAGATCAGCCGGCCGCGGAAGCGGTCGCGGACGGGACCCTCCCCCTCGACGCTGAGCCCGGCGGTCGCGATCTCCTCCGCGCTGTAGCCCCGCGCCGACAGGTAGCCGCGCAGCGCGTCGGGCGCCGCCGGGGCGTAGCCCAGGCCGAACTGCTCCGCCACCGCGTCGGGCACGCCGCGCCGTTCGAGGTAGCCGCGCGCCTCCGCCGCCTCCGCGTCCGCGAGGCTGCGGCGGTAGAAGCGCGCCGCCGCCTCGTTGACGCTGCGCAACCGTCCCAGCCGCTTCTGGCGCTCCTCGGCCTGGGCGTCCATCGGGGCCACCTGGACGCCCGCCCGCTCGGCCAGGATGCGCAGCGCCTCGCGGAACTCCACCCCCTGGCGCTTCATGACCCAGGAGAAGACGTCGCCGCCCTCGCTACAGGCGCCGAAACAGCGCCACGTCTGGCGGCTGGGGTCGACGATGAACGAGGGCGTCTTCTCGGCGTGGAAGGGGCACAGGGCCTTGAACGTGCGGCCCGACTTGCGCAGCGCGACCGACTCGCCCACCAACTCGGCGATGTCCACCCGCGCCTTGACCTCGTCGACGACGCTCAACCCGCACTCCCCCTCGCGCGTGCCAAGCCGGCGCCGTCTCCCCAGCAGCCGAGGACGGCCCCGCTTCTTGCGCCCCAGTGTAGACAGGCAGTCAAGCTGTCAAGTCGGCCGTTTGACAGGTGCGGCCCGAGGGACCGTTCGGGAGGCCGGGCGGCGGGCTACTCGGCGATGCTGATCGTGATCGCGTTGTTGCCGTCGTTGCTCTCCGCGATCCCGTTGGCCGGATCGACAATGGCCGACAGCGACTGCCCCTCGCCGATGACGACGGCGCTCTGCAGGTCGAGCGTGCCCTGCGGGGCGAGCGGCCCCGGCCCGTCGTAGGACAACTCGTCGACGACGAAGCCGTCGAGCACGATCAGCACCACGATCGGCGGCTCGGCGGCGCTGCCGCCGACGTTCGTGACGCGCACGAAGACCGTGCGGTCGGATTGCAGCTGCAGCGCCTGCGCCACGAGGTCGGGGCGGGAGGGCGGCGCGAACGTCGCACTGATGGTGTTGTTCGTCTCGTCGCTCTCCTCGATCGTGTTGTCGCGGTCCACCACGACCGTGATCTCCAGCGCATCGGTCAGCGAGATCGGCAGTTCCACGACCTGACTGCGGTGCGCCGGCAGCGTCAGCACGACGGTCGCTTCGTCGAGCACCAGCCCGTCGGACGCGCGCGTCAGGCTGACCAGGATCGGCGTGTTGGCCAGGTTGCCCTCGCCGGCGTTGGTGATCGTCACGACGACCGACTGGCCCGTCCCCACGTCGACCGCCGTCGGCGTCAGATCAGGCATGGCCTCCTCGTCGGCCGGCTCTTCGTCGTCCTCCGCGCCGTCACCCTCGTCCTCGCCGTCCTCGTCTTCCTCGCCCTCCTCGTCCTCGTCCGGGTCGACCGTTACCGTCACCCGATCGTCGTAGCGGCGGTTCGTGTCGGAGATCGCGACGACCTGCAGGATGAACGTGCCGTCGCCGCTGGGCTGCCAGGGGATAGTCAGGCTATAGGTCCCGTCCCCCAGCGCCTGCAGTCCCTCGACGTTGGCGAACGGCACGGTATCCACGAACAGCGTCATGCCGACCAGCCGGCCCACCCCGTCGGCGAACACGACGACCTCCACCTCCAGATCGTCCGTCCAGCGGAAGCCGGCTCCGTCGGCCGGCGTCTGGATGCTCAGGAACCCCTCGTCGACCGGGGCCGCCTGCTCATCGGCGGCCTCTGCTTCCTGCGGCTGCTGCGTCGCCGCCGGTTCGGGCGGCGCGGCGCCCAGCACGTCGAGCAGGATCTGCGCGCTCGCCTCGGTCCCGTCGGCGGTCTGCGCGAAGACGTCAGCGGTGACCGTGCCGGCCTGCGCCGGCGTCCACTCCAGCAGGCCGTCGTAGACGCCGGGCTCCGACTCGACCGCGCCGGCCTCCGCGACGAGCGTCCCCTCGACGATGAGCCGGAACCGCACCACGGCCGCCTCCTGCGATCGGGCCCGCACCTGCAGCTCCAGCGGCTCGTTGACGACCGGGGCGCCGGCGCTCGTGCGCGTGGCGTTGACGGTCAGGGCGCCGCCCAGCCGACTGGCGTCGTCGGTCACCTCGACGCGGAACTCGATCAGGCTCTCCTCGCCGCTCAGGCCCTGCGCGGCCACGCTGATCGTCACGAAGCCCAGCCGCTCTGGCAGCCAGGGAATCGAGGCGCTGTAGGTGCCCTGCGCGGGGTCGTGGACGGGCTGCGCGTCGGCCGCGATCGGTTCGCCGTCGACGAACAGGGCGATGCGCGTGATCGGTTCGTCGTCGGTGACGGTGACGCGAATCTCGGTGGGGTCGCCCAGCAGCACGACCTGGTCGTCGCGCAGCGAGGCGACAATGACGGCCGAGTCGCGCACCTCGCCGCGGTCGGTGAGGATCATGATCACGACGACCGCGATCAGGACGATCGCCCCGAGGAAGCCGGCGACGAGCAGCGAACCGACGCGACTGGTCATGCTTGCCCGGGGGCTCCCTCCACCCAGCCGCGGGCGGCCGGGGAATCGAGCGGCGCGATACGGCAGCACCCCGTCACGGCGCAGCCCCGGCCGAGGACCGACACGCGCGGCTGCGCCCCCAGCTTCGGCCCATCATATGCCGCGGCAGGCTTGAGCGCCCGCCCTCGCCGCGCAAGACGCCGGGCCCGGCGGCCGGGTTCCGCGCGCGCCCCGACGGGCTCAGGCGAGCGCCGCCTGCGCCGCCGCCAGCCGCGCGACCAGCACCCGGTAGGGAGAGCAGGAGACGTAGTCGAGGCCGGCCGCGTGGCAAAACCCCACCGAGGCCGGGTTGCCGCCGTGCTCCCCGCAGATGCCGATCTTCAGGTCGGGGCGCGTGCGGCGCCCCCGCTCGACGCCGATCTCCACCAGCGCGCCCACGCCGCCACGGTCCAGCTCCACGAAGGGGTCGCGCTCCAGCACCCGTCCCTCCAGGTAGGCCGGCAGGAAGTGGCCCGCGTCGTCGCGGGAAAGGCCGAAGGTGGTCTGCGTGAGGTCGTTGGTGCCGAAGGAGAAGAAGTCGGCGTGGGCGGCGATCTCGTCCGCGGTCACGCAGGCGCGCGGCAACTCGATCATCGTGCCGATCGTGTAGTCGAGCCGCCGGCCCTGCTCGGCGAAGACCTGCTCGGCGACCGCGACCAGCCGCTCCCGCGTCGTCGCCAGCTCGGAGGCCGTCGCGACCAGCGGCACCATGATCTCCGGGATCACGACCACCCCGTCGCCGGCGGCCTCGCAGGCGGCCTCCAGGATCGCGCGCGTCTGAACTTCGTAGATCTCGGGGTATGTAACGGCCAGGCGCACGCCCCGGTGGCCGAGCATGGGGTTGAACTCCGCCAGCGCCTCGACGCGGCGGCGCACCGCGTCCCGGCCGGCGCCCAGGTCGGCCGCCACGCGCTCCTGCTCGGCCTCGGTCTGCGGCAGGAACTCGTGCAGCGGCGGGTCGAGCAGCCGGATGGTGACCGGGTAGCCGTCCATCGCGCCGAAGATGCCCACGAAGTCCTCGCGCTGGATGGGCAGGATCTTGACGAGCGCCGCGCGCCGCGCCGCCGGGTCGTCGGCGAGGATCATCTCGCGCACGGCAAGCAGCCGGTCGGGGCCGAAGAACATGTGCTCGGTCCGACAGAGGCCGATGCCCTCCGCCCCGAAGTCGCGCGCCTTGGCCGCGTCCTCGGGCGTGTCGGCGTTGGTGCGGACGCGCAGGCGGCGCGTGTCGTCGGCCCAGTCGAGCAGCGACTGCAACGAGTCCGGCAGCTCCGGCTCCTCCAGCGGCACGGCGCCCAGCATCACCTGGCCCGTGCTGCCGTCGATGGAGATCGTGTCCCCGCGCGCCACGGTCACGACGCCTTGCCCCGGCACGTCGACCTGGAACTGCCCCGCGCCGTAGTCGAGCGCGAGGGCGCCGCAGCCGCTGACGCAGGGCGTCCCCCAGCCCCGCGCGACCACGGCCGCGTGCGAGGTCATGCCGCCACGGGCCGTCAGGATGCCCTGCGCGGCCAGCATGCCCTCGATGTCCTCCGGGCTGGTCTCGAGCCGCACCAGGATCACCTGGGCGCCGCGCGCCGCCCAGTCGGTCGCCTCTTGGGCGGAGAAGACGACCTGTCCCACGGCCGCGCCCGGCGACGCCGCCAAGCCCGTCGCGATCACCGAGCGGGGCGCGTCGTCGGCGAAGACCGGGTGCAGCAACTCCGACACCTGCTCGGGGTCGATGCGGCGCAGCGCCTCCTCGCGGTCGATCATGCCCTCCGCCACCAGGTCTGTGGCGACGCGCACCATCGCCGGGCCGGTGCGCTTGCCGGCGCGCGTCTGCAGGATCCAGAGCCGCCCCTGCTGCACCGTGAACTCGATGTCCTGCATGTCGCCGAAATGCCGTTCGAGCCGCTCACAGGCGGCGAGCAGCGAAGCGTAGGTATCGGGCTGGGCCGCCTCCATCGAGGCGGGCGCGCCGGGCGCGCGGGCGGCCTCCGCGACCGGCAGGGGCGTACGCACCCCTGCGACCACGTCCTCGCCCTGCGCGTTGACCAAATACTCGCCGAAGATGCCGGGCGCGCCGCTCTTCGGGTCGCGCGTGAAGCAGACGCCCGTCGCGCAGTCGTCGCCCAGGTTGCCGAAGACCATCGACTGCACGGTGCAGGCCGTGCCCCAGTCGTGCGGGTAGCCGTAGAGGTCGCGGTAGACGGTGGCGCGCTCCGTGTGCCAGGAGTCGAACACGGCGCCGATCGCGTTCCACAACTGCTCCCACGGGTCGTCGGGGAAGTCCCGCCCGAGCTTCGCCCACACGACGCCCTTGTAGGCCGCCACGAGGCCCCGCAGCGCCGCGGCGCTCAACTCCGTATCCGATCCCACCCCCGCCTTCGCCTTGGCCGCCTCCAGCAGCGCCTCGAAGGGGTCCTCGGCCAGGTCGCCTTCGCGCTTCACGCCCAGCACGACGTCGCTGTACATCGCCACGAAGCGCCGGTACGAGTCGTAGGCGAAGCGCGGGTCGCCCGACCGGCGGGCCAGCCCCTCGGCCGTGCGGTCGTTGAGGCCCAGGTTGAGCACCGTGTCCATCATCCCCGGCATCGAGACCCGCGCGCCGGATCGCACCGAGAGCAGCAGCGGGTTCTCCGCGTCGCCGAAGCGCGTCCCCACCCGCTCCTCGACCCAGGCCAGCCCGGCCCGGACCTCGTCGCGCAAGCCGTCGGGGAAGGCGCCGCCCGCGCCATGGAAGTCGTTGCAGACCGCGGTCGGGATCGTGAAGCCCGGCGGGACGGGCACGCCCAGCCGGCTCATCTCGTGCAGGCCCGCGCCCTTGCCGCCCAGCAACTCCCGCATCGACGCGTCGCCGTCGGCCACGCCGTCGCCGAAGCGATAGGCGAGGGGGCTTCGTGGAGTCAGGCTGGGGCTGGGCTGCGAGGCGCTGCTGGGCATGACACGCGTCCTTCGGCTGCCGGACGAGTGCGGAGTATATCCGCACCGGGCCCAACGGCGGCCGATCGCTATGACGCGTCACCCGTACGGGCGCGAACGGTTATTCGACGGTGACGGTCTTGGCGAGGTGCCGCGGCTGGTCGACGTCGGCGCCGCGGGCGGTCGCCAGGTAGTAGGCGATGAGCTGCGCCGGGATCGCGGTCGCGAACGGCGCGATGAGGGGGTCGCAGGCCGGGATGGGGATGAACACGTCGGCGGCCGCCTCCAGCTCAGCGTCGCCCTCCGTGCCCACGGCGATGACTGTCGCGTCACGCGCCTGCACCTGCTGGATGTTGCTCCACATCTTGTCGTAGAGCGGGTCGCGCGGCGCCAGCGCCACCACCGGCATGCTGCGGTCGATCAGCGCGATCGGCCCGTGCTTCATCTCTCCGGCCGGGTAGCCCTCGGCGTGGATGTAGGAGATCTCCTTGCACTTCAGCGCCCCCTCCATCGCGAGCGGGTACTGCAAGCCGCGGCCCAGGTAGAGCATGTGCTCGACGTGCCGGCAGACGCGGCCCACCTCGCGGCAGATCTCGGCCTGGGCCAGCGTCCGGTCGACGATGCCCGGCGCCGTCAGCAGCGCGTCGATGGCGCGCTCCAGCGTCGCCCCCCGCAGGTGCCCCCGCGCCGCCCCGATGCGGCAGGCGAGCACGTACAGCGCCGCCATTGAGGCCATGAACGTCTTGGTCGAGGCGACGCCGATCTCCGGGCCGCAGCGCAGGTAGATCGCCGAGCCCGCCGCCAGCCGCGTCGCCTCCGACTCCTCGACGTTGGTGATCGCCACGCGCGGGGCGCCCCAGTGGTCGCGCACCTGCGCCATCGCGCCCAGCGTGTCCACCGTCTCGCCCGACTGCGTCACCGCCACGACCAGCGTCTCCGGCCCCAGCAGCGGCGCCCGGTAGCGGAACTCCGAGGCGTTGTCGCAGTCGGTCGGCAGGCCGGCCAGCGATTCCATGTAGTAGCGGCCGACCATGCCGGCGTGCATCGACGTGCCCATGCCGACGATCAGCACGCGGCGCAGGGAGCGCAGTTGCTCGTCGCTCAGCCGCACGTCTTCCAGCGAGACGCCGGCCGGGTTGACGTGCGCCCGCCCGCGGATGCAGTCGGACAGCGCCCGCGGCTGCTCCATGATCTCCTTCTGCATGAAGTGCGTGTAGGGCCCCTTGGCCACGGCGACCGGGTCCATGGAGACGCGTTGCGGCGCAAGCGCGACCTCGGCGCCGTCGAGATCCCGGATCGTCGTCTCGGCGGCGCTGATCCGCGCCCACTGCCCGTTGGCCAGCGGCTGCATGAGCGTTGTGTGGGGCAGCAGGGCCGGCACGTCGCTGGCGACGAACATCTCCCCCTCGCCGACGCCCAGCACGATGCCGCCCGCGTTGCCCAGCCGCGCCGCGTAGAGTCGCTCCGGCCGGCGGCGCTCCATCGCGACGACGGCGTTGCCCCCCTCGATCTCGCCGAGCACGCGGCGGAAAGCCTCGTCGAAGTCGTGCCCTTCGCGCAGGTACAGGCCGATCAGCTGCGGGATGACCTCGCTGTCGGTCTCCGAGCGGCACTCGACGCCCGCCGCCGCCAGCCGATCGCGCAGCGTGCGGTAGTTCTCGACGATGCCGTTGTGCACGACGATCGCCGCGCCGTCGCTGGAGAGGTGCGGGTGGGCGTTGCCGTCGGAGACGGCGCCGTGCGTCGCCCAGCGGGTGTGGCCGATTCCGGTGCGTCCCGCCGGCGGCGTGGTGAGCGATGCTTCCAGCTCGGCCAGCTTGCCGGCGCGCTTCATGACGGCCAGCGCGCCGTCGTGGTCGAGGACGGCCAAGCCGCTGCTGTCGTAGCCGCGATAGTTGAGCCGCTGCAGGCCCTCGAGCACGATGGGGCCGGCCGCCTGCTTGCCCACATAGCCGATGATGCCGCACATGGCCGTACGCCTTTCGGTCACCCCGCCAGGATGCCCGACTCGGATTGGCCCGCCGTCCGCGCCCGAGCTCAGCCGGGCGCCGTCGCCATCGCTCCGGAGGGGAGCGGCTCCGGCGCCCAGCTGCGCCCGTTGCTGCGCGGCGCTCGGCCCGGCGCGGGAGCGGACCACTCCGCGGCGGTGAGCCACTCTACGACCTCCCCGACCGTATAGACAAAGGCCAGCGGCCTTCGCAGTGCGATCTCCAGGTCTTCGGCCGTCATGTCGTCGAGGAAGTGGCGGCCGTAGTAGTCGAGGCTCGATCGGGGCAGGAAGACGGGCGCGTCGGCGTCCGGCGCCTCCGCGCGCACGGCGGCGGCGAAGTCGGCCCCCGGGATCAGCCCAGAGACGTTGACGCGGCCGCCGAACAGCCGGTTCGGCGTCGCCACGACCTGCAGCTCGACGCCCAGCAACGCCCCCGCCTCGGCCGCCAGACGCCGCAGCGTGGGCGCGATCAGTGTGCCGCAGGCCAGCAGCGCCCGCCCGTGCCGGGCCGGCCCTACCCGTCCGGCGCGGATGCGGCGCCGCGTCCGCGCCCAATCGTCGAGCAGCGAGCGAGTCATGCCGACGCCGTTCTCCCACTGCGGGAAGCCGTCGTAGCGCGCCGCCGACGGGATGCGCCCCCCGGCGCGGAGGTAGAACTCGTCCGAGGCGAAGACCCGCGATCGACCGCACTCCTCGCGAGCTCGCCGCTGCCAGCGCCCAACCTGCTGCACGACGCGCCGCGCCTCGGCCGGCGTCTGCGCACGCATGCCCGGATGATCGATGCGAGCTTCGCCATCGATGCTGTTTCCCACCGGGACCGCGCCGATATTCAGCACGTTGTCGTGGCCCAACAACTCCCCGATCGTCTCGTCCAGCGCCGCGCCGTCGTTCACGCCGGGGCAGACGACGATCTGCGTCTGCACCTCGATCCCGATCGCGGCCAGCCGCCGCAGCTGCTCGCGCACGTCGGGGGCGCGCGGGTTGCCGAGCAATTCGCGTCGCAGCGCTGGGTCGGTCGCGTGCACCGACACGTTGAGCGGGCTCAGGCGCTGCTCGGCCAGCCGCTCCCAATCGTCCTCCTCCAGGTTGGTCAGCGTGACGAAATTGCCGTGCAGGAAGGACAGCCGGTAGTCGTCGTCCTTGACGTAGAGCGGACGCCGCAGCCCCTTGGGCAACCCTTTGAGGAAGCAGAAGAAGCACTTGTTGTTGCACAGCGACGTGCCGCCGAAGGCCTCGCCGGTGAACTCGATGCCCAGCGTCTCGTCGGTCGGCTTCTCGAACTCCACGACGCCGGGCGCCCCGTCGTGGATCACGTCCAGGGCGACGAAGTCGTCGGTCGTGCGGAAGCGGAAGTCGATCGCGTCGCGCGGGGCGACCCCGTTCACCGCGACGACGCGGTCGCCGGGGCGCAGCCCGGCCTCGGCCGCCAGGCTGTCCGCATCGACCGACGCGATGGGCTGCCCGGGCGCGGGTTCGGCGCGCGGGGTCACGGCGCGGCCTCGGCGCCGCCGGCGGCGGGGACGTGAAGCAGGGCCTCGTCGGGCAGGTCGGGGAAGCGCTCCCGGTAGACGCCGCGGTACGCAGCCGGCAGCCGGCCGGCGATCTCGCGCATGATTCGCGTGTGCGCGGCCTCAACCACGTCCCGGTTCGTCGCGCCCTCGTGGCTGATCCAGAAAGGCTCGCCGAAAACGACGCGCATGCGTGGGCGCTGGAAGAACACCCCCCAGCCCTTCCGCAGTTCCTGGCTGCCCGTGATCGCGACGGGTAGCACCGGCGCGCCACTGCGCAGCGCGATCAGCGCCGCGCCCGGATAGGCCTCGTTCATCTCGGCCGTATCGGAGCGATGCCCCTCGGGCAGCACGCCCACGATCTCGCCGCGCGCCAGCAGGCGCTGCGCCTCCCGCAACGCGCCCAGGTCGGCCTCGAAGCGGCGCACGGGGAAGACGCCGCACATCGCGAACAGGTAGCCGATGAAGCCCTTCTGGAGGAGTTCGATCTTGGCCATGAACTTCGGCCAGCGGGGGTACATCGCCGACGCCAGCATGGGCGGGTCGGCCGAGGAGAGGTGGTTCGAGACCATGATCACGCCCCCCGACTTGGGCAGGTTGTCCAGCCCGACCCGCTCCCACTTCGTCCAGATACGGAAGAACAGGATCGCGATGCCGCAGGTGAACAGGTACCAAACCCGCGAGCCGTTGGGCATCCCGGCGAGACCGACCCGGCGCAGCGCCGCAGACTCCTCGAAGAACAGCCACGTGGTGGCATGCCGCGCTCGCAGCGACAGCGCCGCCCGCGCCCGCCCGACGCCCGCCCGGCTCATGCGGAGCGCCCGTCCGAGGCCGGCGAGTCGCAAAGCGCCCGCCGCACGATGGTCAACACCCGCTCGATCGCGGTCTCCAGGTCGTCGCCGCTGGTGTTCACGTCCTCCGCGCCGACCGCGGGGCGCAACGGCGCGGTCGCGCGGCCCTGATCGATCGCGTCGCGACTGCGCAGATCGTTGAGCACCTCGTCGTCCGTCACGCGCCGGCCCGAGGCGCGCATCTGCTCGGCCCGCCGCCGGGCGCGCACGGCGTCCGAGGCGTGCAGGTAGATCTTCACCAGCGCCTCTTGCGCGACCACGGTGCCGATGTCGCGGCCCACCATCACCATCTCGCCCTGCCGCGCCATCTCCTGCTGCTGCTCGACCATCCGCTCGCGCACGCCCGGCACGCTCGCCACGACCGAGACGGCGTCCTCCACCGCCTTGCTGCGCAGATGCGGCGTGGCGTCGGCGCCGTCCACCGCGATCGACGCCGTCTCCGGACTGCCCGCGGGCGGATGTCCCACGCTCAGGTCGACCGCCTCCGCAAGCCGCACGAGCGCCGCGGGGTCGGCGGCCGTCGGATCCGGCAGGAGGCCGCGCTCGATCGCCGCCCAGGTCAGCGCCCGGTACATGATGCCGGTGTCCAACATGGGCCAGTCCAGCCGCTCGGCGACGGCCTTGCCGATCACCGTCTTGCCGGACGCCACCGGCCCATCGATCGCGACTACGCGCAGCCGGGCGCCGGCGCCGATCTCGTTCACCATCGCCTCCAGTATGGCATCGGGCGCCGTCTCGGGCCGCTCTCTCAGGTGCGTCACCCGTCGCGGGCGGGCCGGGCATCCCGACGCAGCCGCCGGACCTCGTGCGGCGTCAGGGGACGGATCTCGCCCGGCGCGAGGTCGCGCAGCCGGATGGGCCCGAAGCGCACGCGGATCAGCCGCAGCACCGGATGCCCCACCGTCTCGCACATGCGCCGCACCTCCCGCTTGCGGCCCTCGGTCATGATCAGCGTGATCCAACTGGTCGCCGGCTCGTCGCCGTCGGCCGGACGGCCGGGCCGTTTCGACCGCTTCGGCTTGCCTCGCGCGAGGCCGTCCTCCAACTCCACACCGTCGTAGAGCCGCTGCAGCGTGGCGTCGCTGGGCCGTCCGGCCACCTCCACCAGGTACTCCCGCTGCAGGCCCGCGCGGGGATGGAGCAGCCCGTCGACCAGCGGGCCGTCATTCGTGAGCAGCAGCAGGCCCTCGCTGTCCATATCCAGCCGCCCGAGCGGCACGCAGCGCCCCGCGTCGGGCGGCAGGAAGTCGGTCACGGTGCGACGGCCCCGGTCGTCGGAGGCGGCCGACAGCACGCCGGCCGGCTTGTGTAGGACGAAGTAGCGGCGCCCTTCGGCGGCGGGCAGTGGCGCGCCGTCCAGGGTGACGTGGTCGCGGGCCGGGTCCACCCAGGCGGCCTCGTCGGTGACGACGACCCCGTTCACCGACACCCGACCCGTTTCGATGATCGCCGCCGAGCCTCGCCGCGAGGCCACTCCCGCCCGGGCGAGCATGACCTTCAGTCGCAGCCCCGCGCCGCGATCGCCGCCGCTCATGCGTCCGACCGCCGATCTAGTCCGACCAGCGATCGAAGCGCAGCACCTCGTCGAGCGGCTTGCGCGTGACGGGGCCGAAGCGCCCCAGCGGATAGCCGACCGGGATCAGGCAGTAGGGCGCCATCGTCTCGGGCAGGCGCAGCGCCGCGGCGGCGGCCCCGTGGTCGATCAGCCCCAGGGTGGTCGGAGCAGCGCCAAGGCCCAGCGACCGCGCCGCCAGCAGCACGTTCTGCACGGCGGGCCAGACCGCGACGTTGCCGGCCGCGTGTTGCTCGGGCGTCGGCGGCTCCCCGAAGTCGTGGCAGGCCACGATCAGCGCCGGCAATTCGTGCATGTGCTCCATCTGCCACAGGACCGCGTCGAGCATGCGACGCCGCTTCGCCGGCGACTGATGCGGCACCTCTTCGAGGTTGTCCAGCCGCGGCCCGATGTACGCCTCGACGCCGCGGCGGTTGAGGTCGGCCAACTCACGCTTCACCGCCGGGTCGCGAACGATGATCCAGCGCACGCCCTGCTGGTTCGAGCCGGTGGGCGCCTGGTTGCCGGCATCGACCAGCTTGCGCAGCAACTCCTCCGGCACTTCCCGGGTGTCCAGCCGGCGCATCGCGCGGCAGTTGTAGATCACGTCGAAGACGCCCATCTGCTCGCTTGACTCCGTCATCGTCATCGCCCTCCTCCATGGGATCGTCGCAGCCGTCGCAGCGCCATGCGCCCGGTCAGGGCCGCCAGCGGCGCGGCCACCGCCACGACGACCAGCAGCCACGCCGGGATGCCGCCTTCATCCTGCGCCTCGCCGCCGTTGTCCGCCACTCCGTTGGGCGGCTTCTCGTCGTCCTCCAGCGATTCGAGCAGCGGCGTCACGGCATCGCTGCCCGGCGAGGGGACGGCGTTCACGACCCAGCCGTCGTCGGTCAGGGCGATGGATCGGCCCTCCTCCGGCAGCGGGACCGACGCCGTCCCGTAAGCGACCCCACCGACGATGCGCCCGTGCGGGTCGAGCAGGACCACGCTGTCCCCGCCGTTCGCGAGGCCGTTCCCGATCCGCCCGTCCACCAGCACGACGTCCACGGCGCCGCCGGCGGCTTCCGGGGAGCCGCCGATCGCCACGTACGCGCCCGGCGCGACGACGCCGCCCGGCAGCCGATCCTCGGCGGCGGCGTCGGCGATCATCCAGCCGGTCAGGTCGATCGAATCCGCGCCGTAGTTGTGGACCTCCACCCACTCGAAGGCGGCGTCGCGCGAACCCTCGCCGGCGCTGGCGAAGATCTCCGTGATGCGCAGCGGCGGCAGGGGCCCCGTGGGGGCGCGCTCGCCATCCTGCGATGAGGCCTCATCGTCAGGCAGCATCACTTCGTCCGTCGCGGCGGCATCGGCGGTCGCCGGCGCTTCATCCTGCGCCGCGGCATCTTCTTCGACTCGCTCGTCGGGCGGCGCCGGATCCTCCTCGGCCGTCGGTTGCGGCGTCACATCGCCGCTGCCGGGCGACGGCGCGACGTTGATTACCCAGCCCGCATCGCTCAGCGCGATCGACCGGCCGACCTCCGGCAGCGGGACCGACGCCGACCCGTAGGCGACCTGATCGACGAGCCGCCCCCACGGGTCGCGCAGCGTGACGCTGTCGCCGCGGTTGGCGAGGCCGTTGCCGATCCGCCCGTCCTCCAGCACGATGTCCGCCGCACCATCGGCCGCCTCGGCGGAGCCGCCGATCGTCACGTACGCGCCCGGAGCGACCACGCCCCCCGGCAGCACATCCATCGCGACGTTGTCTGTGATGGTCCAGCCCGTGAGGTCGATCGGATCCGTACCCGCGTTGTGGACCTCCACCCACTCGAAGGCGGCGTCGCGCGACCCCTCGCCGGCGCTGGCGAAGATCTCCGTGATGCGCAGGAATGGCGGCGGACCCGGTGGGGCTTGCTGTTCTTCCTGGGCCGGCGGTTCTTCTTCAGACGCCTCCTGCGACGGCTGCGACGCTTCCGCGGGGGACGGCGCAGGCGGCGTCACATCGCCGCTGCCGGGTGATGGCGCGCCGTTGAGCACCCAGCCGTCGCCCCGTAGTGCGATCGAGCGGCCCGCCTCCGGCAGCGGGACCGATCCCTGGCCGTAGGCGACCTCGTCGACCAGCCGCCCCTCTGGGTCGCGCAGCGTCACGACGTCGCCCGTGTTGGCGAGGCCGTTGCCGATCCGCCCGTCCTCCAGAACGACGTCCGCCGCGCCTTCGGCCGCCTCAGCGGAGCCGCCGATCGTCAGGTACCCGTCCGGCGGGACCACGCCGCCCGGCAGCACGTCCACCGCGATGTTGTCGGCGAGCGTCCAGCCCGTCAGGTCGATCGGCTCGGAACCAGCGTTGCGGACCTCGACCCACTCGAAGGCCGCGTCGCGCGCGCCCTCGCCGGCATTGGGCAGAATCTCCGTGATGCGCAGCGGCGACGGGGAGATCTGCTCTTCGGCGGGGGCATCCGAGGCCTCCGGCGCGGGAGCGGCCTCCGCAGGGGGAGGCGCCGGCGCCGCCGTGTGCGGCGCGCCGGGAGAGGGCGTTGCGGCCATCCAGCCCCCATCGCCCCGCGACAGCGTCTGCCCGAGAGGCGGCGGAGTGACATCCGAGATCGTCTGGTCGCCGCCCCACGACACGCCGTCGACGGTCGCGCCGGCCGGGTCGATCAGCAACACGCGGTCGCCGCCGTTGGCCAGCCCGTTGCCGATCCGCCCGTCCTCCACAACGACCAGCGTCACGCCCGCCGGGAGCACCGCCGCCAGCTCCGCCCCGCCGCCAACGATCAGGTACGCACCGGGCGCCAGCGTCGTCGCCGGGATGGAATCCTCGGCGCGGTTGTCGGCGAGCCGCCAGCCCGTCAAGTCGACCGGGGCAGCGCCTGCGTTGTGGATCTCCACCCACTCGAAGGCGGCCTCCTGCTGACCGCGACCGGCCTCGGCGCGGACCTCGGTGATCGCGACGCCGCGGGGCGCCTGCGCGAGCGCCGTGACCGGCGTCGCCCCGCTCGCGGCGCTCGCGGCCCAGGCCGGGCCCAGCAGCGCCGCGACGGCAGCCGCCAGCACGCCACGGGAACCAAGTACGTACCAACTCCTGCTGGGCCAGCGCGGCACGATGACTCCTTCGCCCGGCATGGACCGGGTCGCGGGAGTCTAGGCGCTTGGTGGAGTGCGGGGGCGTCTCGACGCCCCCGGCGCGCTACGACGACCGGTGCACGATCACGCGCTCGTGGACGACCGTCTCGCTGCGAGGCGCCGCTCCGTTCCGACGCGCGCCGTTCGACCGCTGCCCGAATACGGCGCGCGCGCCGGCGTCCAGCGCCGCGCGCGCGCCGGCGCGGACCGCCCAGTCGGCCACGGCGGCAGCCACGATCACCGTCGCCGCGCGGCGCATCGTCGGGACCAGCGGCGCGAGGTCGGAGCGGAGCGCCGGCAGCAGCGACGGGATGTCGCGATCGCGTCCGTGCTCATACAGCGCGTCGTCGATCGGGACGGGCAGCCGCGACGGGGAGGAGGAGGCCATGGCCGGAGTATACGAACGCGATCCGCTTCGGCGGCCGTTCGTTCCGTCCACTTGTCCCCGTTACGTGCGCGGCGAAGTCACAGCGGCGCGGGCAGCGCCGCCTCGACGGCGTCCGTCACGTCGAGTGCGGGGCCGTCGTCGCCCGGAGCGGGCAGGTCCCGCCCGGCGCCCGCCCGCCAGGCCGCGACAGCCTGCAGCGACGCGATGATGAACTCCGGCTCCCGCCGCACGCCCAGCGCCCGGATAGCGAGGAACAGATCCGAGTCGCGGTCGGCCGGGTCCGGCGCGGCGTCCCAGAGTGCGTCGAGCGCTCCACCGCGCAGCGGGTAGCGGCACCAACTGACGATCGGCCCGCGGTCCAGCGCCGTCGTCACCCGTTGCAGCATCAGCCCACTCGTCGAGGCACGCGCGGCGATCAGCACCTCGATGACCTCCTGCCAGGTCCCCACCGGCCCGCCGGGCTCGGCAGGGTGCAGGTTCAACAGCGGCAGATGCTCACACAGCGCCGCCGTCGTGATCAGCATGTAGCCTGCCAGCATGCCGGCGTCGGGCCGGTAGGGCGTGATCGCGTCGAGGACCGCGCGGTCGAAGTCCTCCCGCCAGGCGGCGAGCTGGCCGCCCGGCGGCGACAACTCGCCGCCGACGCGCCGCCGCCAGTCCCCCGACGAGATCGTCACGAGCGGCGTTCCGGCGGCGGCCACTCTGTCGAGGAAGGCATCGGTGTTGGCCGACTGTCCTCGCTCGCGGTTGCAGAACACGACCACGATCTCGGCATCGAGCCGGCCCGCCCGGATCGCCGCCTGCGTCGATTCGAACAGCAGCCGGGAGCTGGTGCCCTTGGCCGTCGCGAACCAAGCGATGCGCAGTGTCATGGCTCCGGGTCGAGCTCCCGCAACTCCTGGATGCGCTGCTCCGCCCGGTCGAGCAACTCCTGCGCGCGGCCCGCGAGCGCCGCCCCCTGCTCGTACGCCGCCAGCGCCTCCTCGAGCGGCAGGTCGCCGCTCTCCAGGCGCGCCAGCGTCTCCTCCAGGCGCGCGACCAGTTGTTCGTAGGAGGGCTCGTTGGCGGCCTCGCCGGGCTCCGGTGGCTCGGACTTCTTGGCTGGGCTCACGGCGTCGCTCCGTCCTCGGCGACGGTCCCGCCCGGGGACACGTCGAGGATGCGCGCGCCCGCCGACCCGTCGTGCAGGCGCAGGCGCACGCGATCGTCGGGCGTGAACTGCGCTGCCCGACTGAGCACGGCGCCGCTCGCATCCTCGACGATCGCGTAGCCGCGCGCCAACGTGGCCCGCGGATCGAGCGTGGCCAGTCGCGCCGCCTGCCCGGCCAGGCCCAGCCGCGCCGTCGCAACCCGCCCCTGCGCGACCTCCCAGCCGCGCCCCAGCAGCGCGTCGAGCCGCAGGCGCTCGGAGTCGCAGTCTGGCGCCGCCACGTCGAGCCGCTCCCGCGCGGCGTCCAGGTCGATCCGCGCCGACTCCGTCATCCGATCGATCGCGCGGCTCAGCGCCTCGCGGCGCTCGTGCAGCCGCGCCGCTTCCTCGGCGCGTTCGGGCGCGACCAACTCCGCCGCGGCCGACGGCGTGGGCGCGCGCACGTCGGCGACGAAGTCGATCAGCGTCACATCCGTCTCGTGCCCCACGGCGCTGACGAGCGGCAGGGCGCTCGCGTAGGCGGCCCGCACGACGATCTCGCTGTTGAACGCGGCCAGGTCCTCCGCCGAGCCGCCGCCGCGCGCGACGATCAGCACGTCGATCGGCGCGCCGTCGTCCGCCGACGCGTTGAGCGCCTCGATCGCTTGGACGACCGACACCGACGCGCCCTCGCCCTGCACCCGGCAGGGAGCGAGCACGAGACCCGCCAGCGGCCAGCGCCGCGCGAGCACCGTCTGCACGTCGTGCCAGACGGCCCCGGCCGGCGACGTCGCGACGCCGATCGCGCGCGGGTAGGCGGGCAGCCGGCGCTTGCGTCCCGGGTCGAACAGTCCCTCCGCCTCGAGCTGGCGGCGCAGCCGCTCGAACTCGGCCTGCTGCACGCCCAGCCCCTCGGGCTGCAGCGCATCGACGTAGAGTTGCAGCTCGCCGCGCTCGGCCCACAGGGAGACCCGCCCGTGCAAGAGCACTTGCTCGCCCTCCTCCACCCGGACGCCGCGGTTCTCGCGGCGGAAGAAGACGCAGGACAGCGCGCCGTCGGCGTCACCGAGCGTGAAGTACAGGTGCCCCGCCTGCGAGCGCGACAGGTTGCGCAACTCCCCCGACACCCAGATGTCGCCGACCACCGGGTCGGTGTCGAGCAGTTCGCGCAGGTAGGCCGCGACCTGGCCCACGGCGTACGCCGCGACGCCCGGCGGCTTGCGCGGCCCCGGCGAGTAAGTAGCGGCGAACTCCGCGATCCGGGAGATGTCGTCGGGGAGGGCGAGGCCGGGGTCGTCGGTGGCGGGCCGGTCGAGCGTCATCGCCCGCAGCGTACCGCCTCGCGCGCCGGTCGCGGCGCGCCGGTGCGGCTTATGCAGGCGTGGCTTATGAGGCCGCTTCCAGCCGCTCCAGGTAGTGGCCGCTGCGCGTATCGACCTTGAGCAGGTCGCCCGGCCCAACAAACAACGGCACCTGCACCGTGAGGCCCGTCTCGAGCGTGGCCAGCTTCGTCGCGCCGGTCGCCGTGTCACCCTTCAGGCCGGGGTCGCTCTCCGTCACGCGCAGCGGCACGGAGGCCGGCAACTCGACGCCGATCACCTCGTCACCGGCGAACAGCACCTCGGCGCTGCCGTTCTCGGCCAGGTAGTTCAGCGCCTCGCCCACCTTGGCGCGCTCCAGGGGTTCCTGCTCGTAGGTCTCGGTGTTCATGAAGTAGTGCAGGTCGCCGTCGGCGTAGAGGTACTGCATGACCTGCCGCTCGACGCGCACGTCGTCGAACTTGCTGCCCGCTTGGAAGGTCTTCTCGAGGCTGTGGCCGGCGCGCAGATCGCGCAGCTTGAGCCGCACCTGGGCCGATCCCCGCCCCACCTTGATGTGCTCCCAATCCGTCACTTGGTAGAGCGTCGAGTCCATCGCCACGACGACCCCCTTGCGCAGATCGCCGGTCGTGATCACCATCCTGCGAGCCCTCCCGTCGCGCCCCGTCGCCGGGTTCGCCCTGCCCGATTCCTAGGCGCCCACCATGCGCAGCTTGGGCGCGGTCGTGAAGTTGCGGAAGCGGCCGTTCTCCAGCACGCCCATGTCCTCGATGCGGATGCCGCCCCAGCCGGGCAGATAGATGCCCGGCTCGACGGTGATCACCATGCCGTCGGCCAGCACGTCCTCCGATGTGCGGCCCAGCCGCGGGTGCTCGTGGATCTCCAGGCCCACGCCGTGTCCGAGTCCGTGCCCGAACCGGTCGCCGTAGCCCGCTTCGCTGATGATGTTCTGCGCGATCATGTGCGCCTGCCCGCCGGTCATGCCGCTTTCGACGGTCGCCTCGGCGGTCTCCTGGGCGGTCAGGACGATGTCGTAGACCTCCTGGAACTTCGCGTCCGGTTCGCCCAGGACGATCGTGCGGGTCATGTCCGAGCAGTAGCCGTCGACGATCACGCCCATGTCGATGACGATCGGCTTGCCCGCCTCCAGCGGCATCTCGCGCGGATAGGCGTGCGGCATCGCGCCCCAGGGGCCGCCGCCGACGATCGTCGCGAAGGACATCGCCTCGGCGCCGTGCTCGCGGGCGTACTTCTCGATCTCCCAGGCGACGCGCAACTCGCTCCAGCCCGGCTGCACCCGGCCGGCGACGTCGTTGAAGGCCTCGTCGCCCAGCAGCACGGCCCGCTCCAGCGCGTCCAACTCTTCGGCATCCTTGACGGCCCGCACCTGCTCGACGAGGCCCTCGCTCTGCACCAGCGCCGGCCGCTTGGGCGCGGGCATGGCCGCCAGGGTGTCGCGCAGCTGCTTGTGCGCCGCGACGCTCATCTGCGCCGCCTCGAAGCCCAGCTTGCGCCCGCCCAGCGCCTCGACGAAGCCCGGCAGCCAGTCGGCCTGCGCGCCCTCCTGCTTGTACAGCGTGAAGTCGGGCGCTTGCGACCCCACCTGTTCCCAGTAGCGGAAGTCCGTCGCCAGCAAGGCGGCGTCGGCGCTCACCACCAGCCAGCCCGCCGAGCCGGTGAAGCCCGACAGATAACGGCGGTTGTACGGATTCGTGACCAGCAGTGCGTCGAGCCCCGCCTCCTCAATGGCAGCACGCGCGCGCGTCAGGCGATCGGACATGGCGGTCTCCTCCAGCCGGAATGCAAGCGATGACGGATCGAAGTGTACGCAGGCCGCGGCGCTCTGCCCACGGGGAGCGCGGGCAGGGGCGTTAGGAAGCGCCGCGACGTTCGTGCAGCAGCCCCACCAGGGCGTCCAGCGCCGCCAGGTAGCCGCGCCAGCCCAGCCCGCTCACCACCCCCGCGACCACGGGCGCCGTCACCGACTCGTGCCGGAAGTTGTCGCGCGCGTAGATGTTCGTCAGGTGCACCTCGACCACGAGCCCGGGGAAGTGCTCCAGCGCGTCGCGCAGCGAGAGTCCGTAGTGGGCCAGGGCGCCGGGGTTGATGATCGCGCCCTCGGCGTTCTTCTCCTGCTGCAGGAAGTCGATGATCGCGCCCTCGTGGTTCGACTGGTAAGGGCGCACCTCGACCGACCACTCCTGCGCGCGCTGCTGCACCAGCCCCTCGATCTCGCTCAGCGTCTGCGTCCCGTACATCTCCGGGTTGCGCTCGCCGAGGATGTTCAGATTCGGGCCCGAGATAAGCAGAACCTTCACGGCGCCACCTCCGCGACCTCACCGGGCAGGAAACCGGCGTCCGGTGCCGGGTCGGGCGCCCGCGACGCGCGGCGCCGGCGCTCCCGGCGGCTGAACAACTGATCGCTGATGCCGTCGAGCGATTGCTCGATCGCGGCCCGCTTCGCTGACTCCGTCACGTGCGTGTAGATCTGCGTCGTCGCGACGTTGGAGTGCCCCAGCAGTTCCTGCACGACCCGCACGTCGGCGCCGCGCTCGAGCATGTGCGTGGCGAACGAGTGCCGCAGCAGGTGCGGGTGCACGACCTTCGGCAGGCCCGCGGCGACCGCGTAGCGCTGCACCGCGAGCTGCACCGCCCGGGCCGACAGCGCCCCGCCGAAGCGGTTCAGCCACAACGCGTCGGGGGAGCCCTCGGCCACCAGCTGCGGCCGGCCCGAGCGCACGTAGTCTTCGATCGCGAGGTAGGCGTGATCGCCGAGCAGCGCCACGCGCTCGCGGTCGCCCTTGCCGCGCACGCGCAGGACCGCGTTCTCCCAATCGACGGAGCGCAGCGTCAGACCGACCAGCTCGCTGACCCGCAGGCCGGAGCCGTAGAGCACTTCCAGGATGGCGCGGTCGCGCAGCCCGCCGGGCGTGTGCACGTCGGGCGCCTCGATCAGGCGCTCGACCTCGCGCACGCTCAGGAAGCGGGGCAGGGTGCGGGGCGTCTTGGGGGTCGCGGCCAAGCGCAGCGGGTCCGTCGGCAGGGTGCGCTGCTGGAAGAGGTGCCGGAAGAACGACTTGATCGTGCTGGCGCGGCGGCGCAGGCTCCCCTGCGCGACGCCATCCTCCTTCAGCCCGGCCAGATAGGCGCGGTAGGTCAGGCGGCTGACCTCGGCCAGCGACAGTTCGCGCTCGTCCAGGTAGCGGATGAAGTGCGAGAGGTCGGTGCGGTAGTTGCGCAGCGTGTGCGGGGAGAGATTGCGCTGTAGGCGAAGCTCGTCGAGGTAGGCGTCCAGCAGGGCGGCGCCGTCCTCCGCTGCCCGTGGCAGGGGTTCTGCGGTCACGTCAGACCTTGTCCAAACCCCGCCACCACGCGAGCGCGCTCACTGTAGGGGCAGCGAGCCCGCGCCGAATAATGGCAGTGTAACGCGGCGTAAAGCCGGCGTTAAGCCGAATCCGGGCCTATCTGGCGGCGGGATGGCGGCGCTCGCGAACCCCGCGGCCGGCGCCCGCGACTTCCCTCGTGACGCCGACGGAGGGTGCTAACTCGACTTGCGCGCCCGCTTCTTCGCGGCCCGTTTCCTGCCGCGCGGCTTCGCGCCGCGCGACGCCGGCGCGCGCCCGGCGGCGCGCTTGCTCGCGCCCTTGCGGGCCCGCTTGGGCGCGAGCGCCCGCTCCGCGATCAGCGTCAGGGCCTGCTCCAGGGTCACTTGGCTGGGGTCCAGCGCGCGTGGGATGCTGGCGTTGGTCGTGCCGTCGGTCACATAGGGCCCGAAGCGTCCGTCGAGCAGCCGCACCGGCCGGCCCGAATCGGGGTGCGCGCCCAGATCCCGCAGCGCGCGGCTCGACGGGCGGCGCCGGAAGCCGGCGCTCTTCGGCTTCGCGAACAATTCCAGGGCCCGCTCCAGCGTGATCGTGTAGACGTCGTCTGTGTCCTCGATGGAGCGGGTGTCCTTCGGGTCGTCGCCGCGCTGCAGGTAGGGCCCGAAGCGCCCGTTGGCCGCGACGATCGACGCCCCGCCCTCCGGCGCGGCGCCCAGCACGCGCGGCAGCGACAGCCACAGCAGCGCGTCCTCCAGGGTGACGTCGTCGAGTTCCATGCCCGGCGGCACCGACGCCCGCCTGGGCATCTCGGCGCGCTTCGTGCCGGGGGGCGGGTTCGGCCCGCGCTGCACGAACGGCCCGTAGCGCCCCGACTGCAGCAGCACGGGCTCCCGAGAGTCCGGGTCGCGGCCCAGGTCGCGCGGGCCCTCCACGCGCCGGCTGAGCAACTCCATGGCGCGCTCCGCCGTCAGGTCGGCGGGCGCTTGGTCGGGCGGCAGCGAGGCCGTGTTGCCCTCGCCGCCCTCCCCGCGTTGCAGGTACGGCCCGAAGCGGCCGATGCGCACGACGATCGGCTCCTCACTGCCGGGCGCCTCCCCCACCGGGATCAGCGGGAAGGCGATCTCCGGCAGCTGCGCCTCGATCCGCCCCAATAGGCCCAGCCCCACGCCTGCCTCCCCGTTCCCATCCTCCCCGGGCTCTCCGAAGTAGAACGCGCGCAGGTGCGAGCCGGAGTCGGCCTCGCCGCGCGCGATGGCGTCCAGGGCCTCCTCCATGTCGGCGCTGAAGTCGGGCTCCACGAGGTCGCCGAAGTGGCGCTCCAGCAGGTCGGTCACGGCGTAGGCCAGGAAGGTCGGGACCAGCGCGTTGCCCTGCGTGAAGACGTAGCCGCGATCCTGGATCGTGCTCAGGATCGACGCGTAGGTGGAGGGGCGGCCCAGGCCGTCCTCCTCCAGCTTGCGCACCAGCGACGCCTCGGTGTAGCGCGGCGGCGGCTGCGTCTCGTGCCGCTTCGCCTCGACATTCGTTGGGCGCAGCGTCTCGCCCACCTCGACTGTGGGCAGCAGCCGCTCGTCGCCCTCTGCGGGCGCATAGGCCCGCAGGAAGCCGGGGAACACCACCCGCTGCCCGCGCGCCTCGAAGTGAGCGCGGTCGTCGGCGGGCCAGGCCGGGCCGAGCGGCACGTCGATGTCCACGACCGTGCGCTCGAGTTGCGCGTCGGGCATCTGGCTGGCCACGGTGCGCTGCCAGATCAACTCGTAGAGACGCCGCTGATCGCGGTTCAAGGCGCCGCGCAGCGACGCCGGCGTGCGGCGGAGGTGCGTGGGCCGGATCGCCTCGTGCGCCTCCTGCGCGTTGCGGGAGCGGGTCTTGTAGCCGCGCGGGCCCTGCGCGAAGCCGTCGCCGTACTCCCGCGCGATCACGGTCTGCGCCTCGGCCAGGGCCTGGCTCGACAACGTGACCGAATCGGTGCGCATGTAGGTGATCAGCCCCTCACGCTCCGCCCCCAAATCCACGCCCTCGTACAGCCCCTGCGCGATCTGCATCGTGCGGCGCGCGCTGAAGCCCAGACGACGGTTCGCCTCCTGCTGCAACGTCGATGTCGTGAACGGCGGCGGTGGCCGGCGGCCGGCCGGGGTCGCCGTGACCTTCGTGACAGTCCACAGAGCGGCCGACTCCAACGCAGCGACCAGCGCGGTGATCCCATCCTCGTCCAGCAGCCGAACGCCCTTGCCGGTTTGTTCGCCGGTCGTGGAGTCGAAGTCGCGGCTGGTCGGCAGGCGATCGGATCCCAAGTGTTTCAGCGTCGCCGGCAGCGTCCCTTGCTGGGCGGCGAGGGTCGCCTCCGCGTCCCAGTAGACAGCGCGATGGAAGGCCGCCCGCTCGCGCTCCCGCTGCACCGTGAACCGCACGGCGACGCTCTGCACCCGCCCGGCCGACGTCCCCGCCCGGATCCGGCGCCACAGCACCGGCGACAGGCTGTAGCCGAACAGCCGGTCGAGGATGCGCCGCGCCTCCTGCGCCTCGACGAGGTTCTGATCGACGGCCCGCGGCGATCGCAGGGCGTCCTCGATCGCCTCCTGCGTGACCTCGTGGAAGACGATGCGCTCCACGGGCACGGCGGGCTCCAGCACCTCGCAGAGATGCCAGCCAATGCTCTCGCCCTCGCGGTCCTCGTCCGTCGCCAGCAGCAGCTTGTCGGCCGTCTTCAATTCGCGCTTGAGCCGCCGCACGTGCTCGGCCTTCTCCTTGGGCACGATGTACACCGGCTCGAAGTCCCGCTCGACGTTGACGCCGAGCTCC
This sequence comes from Dehalococcoidia bacterium, assembly GCA_965207695.1. Classification (GTDB taxonomy): domain Bacteria; phylum Chloroflexota; class Dehalococcoidia; order Bin125; family Bin125; genus TK10-74A. Next base: position 162,315 of record CBDBNA010000005.1, read on the forward strand.
GCCCAGGCCTCGCCGCGGATCGCCTCCGGGCGCTCCTCCGCCCGGGCCGGCAGGTCGCGCACGTGGCCGTAGGAGGCATCGACGACGTAGTCCGGCCCGAGGAAGCGGCCGATCGTCTCCGCCTTGGCCGGCGACTCAACGATCACCAGCTGCTTGCCGCGTGTGGCCTTCGCCCGCGCGCGCTTGCGGGCCGGCGTCTTAGCGGCGCACATAGGTCATTGGTCCCACCTGGCGCACGACGCCCTTCATCTCGAGCATGGCGAGGGTGCTGCTGACCGTCGCGACGGGCAATCCAGCCAGCCGCACGCAGTCGTCGACGTGCACCGGGTCGCTGCCCACGCGCTCAAGCACGGCCGACTCCGTGGGGTCGTCGGGCAGCAGCGCCGACATCTCCAACTGCTGCTCGACCATCTGCAGGTTCAACTCCTCCAGGATGTCGGAGACGTTCGTCACCAGCTTGGCCATGCCCTGCTGGATGAGGGCGTTGCTGGCCTTGCTCGTCGGCGAGCTGATCCGGCCCGGCACGGCGAACACCTCGCGGTTCTGCTCGTTGGCCCAGTTGGCGGTGTGCAGGGCGCCGCTTCCCTGCGGCGCCTCGACGACCAGCGTGCCCAGCGTCAGCCCCGAGATGATCCGGTTGCGGCGCGGGAAGTAGTCGGGCCGCGGCGGCGTGCCCAGCGGCTGCTCCGAGACCACCGCCCCGTCCTCGGCGATGCGCTGGGCCAACCCGGCGTGCTCCGGCGGGTAGACCATGTCGAGCCCGCAGGCCAGCACGGCGATCGTGCGGCCGCCCGCCTCCAGGGCCGACTCGTGCGCGATCGCGTCGACGCCCCGCGCCAACCCGCTCACCACCGTCACCCGGTTGCCGGCCAGCCCGCTGCTCAATTCCGCCGTCACCTGCCGACCGTAGGGTGACACGCGGCGCGTCCCCACCACCGCCACCGCCCATTCGTCGGTCGGCAGGATCTCCCCACGGACGAAGAGCAGCGGCGGCGCGTCGTAGATCTCGCGCAGCCGGGGCGGATAGGCGTCGTCGTGGCGGGTGTAGACCTGCACGCCCGAGGCCTGCAGCTTGGCCATCTCGCTGTCGGGGTCGGTGCGCCCGCGGGCCTGGTGCAGCGAGCGCAGCGTCGCACCGTCGATGCCGGCCTGGCGCAGTTCGTCGTCCGGCGCCGACCACGCGTCGGCCATGGAGCCGAAGTACGCCTCCATCTGCGCCATGCGCTTCGCGCCGATGCGCGGCACGCGCGCCAGGGCGAGCCGGTAGGACAGGTCCGACTGCGGCATCGTGTCCTCAACACCCTCCCCGACCGCCGGGCCCCGGTGAGCCCCGCCGGTTCCGGGGTCGCGTTTCCGACAGTGACGGTAGCAAGCCCCCCGCGCGCTCTGTCCAGTGCCCCCGCCGCGCGACCGCTACCCAGTGAGCGATCGATCCGTCTCCAACGCTTCGCCATCCGCCGCCACGGCATCGGGCGCGTGCGCCCGAACGCGGGCGATCCGCCGCCCGTCCAGGCGCACGACGGTCAGCACCAGCCCCTCCACGCGGACCTCGTCGCCGGCGGCCGGGATCTTGCCCAGCCGGTCGAAGACGAAGCCGCCGACGGTATCCGGGTCGTCCTCGCCGAAGCGGCAGCCGAAGAGGTCGGTCAGCGAGTCGCGGGAGGCGCGGCCGTCGAGCAACGCCTCCGTGTCGGAGATGCGGTACACCGGCGCCACCGTGAAGCGGTCGTACTCGTCCTCGATCTCCCCCACGATCTCCTCCAGCAGATCCTCGATGGTCACGATGCCCGCCGTGCCGCCGTACTCGTCGAGCACGATCGCGATGTGCACGCGCAGCGCCTTGAACTCCGCCAGCAACTCGTCGACCAGCTTGCTCTCGGGCACGAGCAGCGGCGGCCGCATCAACTCGCGCACCGGCGTCTCGCGCCCCACCAGCAGCGTCGCCAGGGCGTCCTTCGCGTAGAGCACGCCGACGATGTTGTCGATGCCGCCCTCCCAGACGGGCACCCGGGAGTAGCCGTTGTCGACCGCCACCTGCGCGGCCTCCCGCGCCGTCAGGGCCACGTCCACCGCCACGATGTCGGGGCGCGGCACCATCGCCTCGCGCACCGCCGTGTCGCCGATCTCCACGACGCGGCGGATCATTTCCCGCTCGCCCTCCTCGATCTCCTCCTCGCCCTGCTCCAGCAGCACCTCCAGCTCGGTGGGTTCCGGCGCGTGCTCGTCGCGGCCTTTGCGGAAGCGGCTGACCAGCATCGCCGGCGCCTCCAGCACGAACGCCGGGCCCAGGAAAAGGGTGTCGAGCGCGTCCATCGCACGGGCGAAAGCCAGCCCGTAGCCCTCGGGGCTCGACTGAGCGAGGCGGCGCGGCACGGCCTGTGTCAGCCCCGCGACGATGCCGCCCACGACGGCGGTCACGATGACCACGTCCCAGGTGAAACCGAACTCGCGGATCATCACGTACTCCGCCGCCGCGAGCCCCGTGACCACCGCCAGCGTGCGGCCCACGGCGTACGAGCCCAGCGCCCGCTCGCGGTTCTGCGTGATGCGTTGCAGCCGCTGGCGGCGCGGGTCGTCGGGATCCCGGCTGTGCAGCAGCCGCGCCCGCGATCGGCTGAGGCTGACGACGCCCGCCTCCGCGATCGCCTCCAGCGCCAGCAGCGAGTAGGCCGCCAGCAGGATGATCAGGGCCGCGATCGATGGGCCGCTCATGACGTGTCCCGCCGGGCCCGTCGCATGCGGGCCGGGCTGCCGGCCGCCAGGCTGCCCGCCGGCACGTCGCGGCGCACCACCGATCCGGCCGCCGTGGCCGCTCCGTCGCCGATCGTCACCGGGGCGATCAGCAGCGTGTCGCTGCCGATGAAGCAGCCGACCCCGATCGTCGTGCGGTGCTTGCGGGCGCCGTCGAAGTTGCAGGTGATCGCGCCCGCGCCGATGTTGCTATCGGCTCCCACGTCGGCATCGCCCAGGTACGAGAAGTGCCCCATCTGCACGCCGCGATGCAGGTGCGCGTTCTTCGTCTCGGCGTGCGTGCCGATGTGCACGTGCGCGTCGAGCACGGTGCCCTCGCGCAGGGTGCTGAATGCCCCCACGTCGACGCCGTCGGCCAGCACGGCTCCCTCGCTGCGGCACTGCACCAGCGCGCAGTCGTCGCCGGTGCGGGTGTCGATCAACACGGCGTTCGGCCCCACGAGGTTGCGGCGTCCCAGCGCGGTCGCGCCGCGCAGGTGCGTGCCCGGCTCGATGCGGCTCTCCTCCCCGACCACCACGCCGGCGTCGATGTAGGTCGTCGCCGGATCGACGATCGTCACGCCCGCGTCCATCCAGCGCGCGTTGATCCGATCGCGCAGCACGCGCTCCGCCCGCGCCAAGTCGCGCCGCGACTCGACGTTCAGCGGTCCGTCGGGCGCATCGACCACGACCGCCGCGGCCTCTCCCCGGTCGGCCGCGTTGGCCACGGCGTCGGTCAGGTAAACCTCGCCGGTGGCGCGGGCCGGCAGGGATGTGAGCGCGCGCCAGAGCCAGGCTGCATCGGCCCGGTAGATCCCCACGTTGACCTCGTCGATCGCCTTCGTGGCGGCGTCCGCATCGACCTCCTCCACGACGGCCCGCAGCCGCCCGCCCTCGCGGCAGACCCGGCCCAGCCCGGCCGGATCGGGCACGCGCGCCGCCGCCAGCGTCAGGCACGACGGCGGTGCGGCCAGCACGGCGCAGACGTCCTCGGCGCGGAGCAGTGCCAGGTCCCCGTTGACGATCAACACCTCGCCGTCCGCCGCCAGGTGGCGCGCCTGCAGGGCCGCGTCCGCGGTGCCCAGCGGCGCCGGCTGTCGCACGAAATCCACGCCGAGGTCCGCCGGCGCGCCCGCGCGGACCGCCGCCTCGACCGCCTCCGCGCCGTGCCCCGTGACGACGACCGCCCGCCGGACGCCGCCGTCGCGCAGGGCGTGCAGGACGTGCAGCGCCACGGGCCGCCCCACGAGGGGCTGGAGCGGCTTCGGCACATCGGAGCGCATACGCGTCCCGCGCCCGGCCGCGAGCACCACGGCAGTCGGCGGCGACGTATGGTCGTCCGGATCGGGAGGTTGGTCGGAGTCCGCGGGGTCGGTCGTGCCCACGTGTGTCCCTCGGCGCGAGGACGGTCGTCGTCCCGCGCCCGGCAGCCTGCCTCAGGCCGCCAGAATCGTGCGAGAAACGTAGAAAGGGGCCGGCCCGACTGTCAACCGGAGCGCCCCGGCGGGCCGCGGGGGGCGGACGTGAGCGCGGGCGTTCGTATACTTTCCCCAGCCCGACCGCGCACCCGCCGCCGACCGGAGACCGCCCGCATGCAAGCCGACCGCATCCGCAGCACGTTCCGCGAGTTCTTCGAGCAGCACGACCACCTGGCCGTGGCCAGCGCCCCGCTCGTCGCGCCGGGCGACCCGACGCTGCTCTTCACGAGCGCGGGCATGGTGCCCTTCAAGCCCTACTTCATGGGCCAGGCGGCGCCGCCGCAGCCGCGCCTGACCTCGACACAGAAGTGCTTCCGCACGACCGACATCGACGAGGTCGGCGACGAATCGCATCTGACGTTTTTCGAGATGATGGGCAACTTCTCCCTGGGCGACTACTTCAAGGCCGAGGCCCAGGCCTGGGCCTGGGATCTGGTCACGAAGGTCGTGGGCGTGCCCGCCGACCGGCTCGTGACGACCGTCTTCCTCGACGACGACGTGGCGCACGAGAACTGGCGCAAAATTGGCGTGCCCGAGGATCGCATCTATCGCTACGGCGAGGACCAGGGCAACTACTGGTTCTCGGGCCTCAACGGCCCCTGCGGCCCATGCTCCGAGATCCACTACGACCTCCGGCCCGACGGCTCGCACCCCGGCCCCGCCGCCGACGAGGACCGCTACCTGGAGATCTGGAACCTCGTCTTCATGCAGTTCCTGCAGAACCCCGACGGCTCCCGTACGCCCCTGCCCAAGCAGAACATCGACACCGGCGCGGGGCTGGAGCGCTGGGCGATGATGCTGCAGGACACCCCGACGCTGTACGAGACCGACGTCTTCGCGCCGCTGCTGGCCTACGTCGCGGAGCGCTGCGCGCGCGACTACGCGACCGCGCCCGACGCGGAGCAGTCGGCGCTGCGGGTCGTCGTCGAGCACGGCCGCTCGATGACCTTCCTCGTCTCCGACGGCGTCCTGCCCAGCAACGAGGGGCGCGGCTACGTGCTGCGACGCCTGATCCGCCGCGCGCTCTACATGGCCCACACGCTGGGCATCCAGGAGCCGCTGCTGGTCGACGTCGCCGCGCAGGTCCGCGGCCACATGGGCGACGCCTACCCGGAAATCCGCGATCAGGCGGCGCTGGTCGACAACGTGCTCGCGCAGGAGGAACAACGTTTCCGCCGCACGCTGGAGACCGGCCACACGCTACTGGAGGAGCAGACGATCCCCCTCAAGCGCGTCTTTGCGGCCACCTCGGCGCCGTTCCACGAGCGCGCGCGGGCCGCCGCCGGGACCGAGGCGCTGGCCGGCGTCGCGACGGAGTGGCGCGACGCCCTGGCCGGCGAGTTGCGCGGCTTCTCCGACCTGCGCAACCGCCCCCTGGCCGATCTCTCGCAGCGGCTGGCCCTGGCGCCGGTCGAGCGACTCGCTGGGGCGGAGGAGGCCCCGGACGGGGACGCGCTCGCGGCCCTGCTCGACCGGCAACGGGCGGCCACGCAGGCCGTCGCCGGCGAGGAGGCCTTCGTCCTCTACGACACCTACGGCTTCCCCATGGAGCTCACCCGCGAGGTCGCCCGCGCGGCCGGCCTGGGCCTGGACGAGAGCGGCTTCGAGAGCGCGATGGCGCAGCAGCGCTCGCGCGGGCAGGCCGCCTCGGAGTTCCAGACCGACGCCGCCGAGCACCTCTTCGCCGGCATCGACGGCCGCACCGACTTCCTGGGTTACGACTCGGTCGCCGCCGAGGGGCGCGTGCTCGCGCTCATCGTCGACGGAGAGCGGCGGCAGCGGGTCGAGGTCGGCGAGCCGGGCGAGGAGGCGCCGCTGGAGGTCGTGCTCGACCGCACGCCGTTCTACGCCGAGGGCGGCGGGCAACAGGGCGACTCCGGCCGCCTGGTGGGGCCCGGGGGCGAGATCGCTGTGGGCGACACGCAGCCCCGCGGCGACCTGCAGACCCACCTGGGCACGCTGGCGGCCGGATCGATCGCCGTCGGCGACCCGGTGCAAGCCACCGTCGACCTCGAGCGCCGCCACGGGCTGATGCGCAACCACACCGCCACCCACCTGCTGCACGCGGCCCTGCGCGCCGTACTGGGCGACCACGTGCGCCAGGCGGGCTCGCTCGTCGCGCCCGACCGGCTGCGCTTCGACTACACGCAGCCCGGCGCGCCCGCCGCCGCCGAACTGGCCGATGTGCAGGAACTCGTCAACGCCCGCATCCGCGACGACATCGCCGTGGGGACGAACGAGATGCCCTACGCGCAGGCGCTGGAGTCGGGCGCGATCGCCATCTTCGGCGAGAAGTACGCCAGCGACGTCCGCGTCGTCGAGATCTGCGACCCGGCCCCGCACGTGCACGACTGCTTCAGCAAGGAGCTGTGCGGCGGCGTGCACGCGCCCGCGACGGGCTTCGTGGGTGCGTTCCAGATCGTCAGCGACGCCAGCATCGGCGCGGGGCTGCGCCGCATCGAGGCGCTCACCGGGGCGGCCGCCGGGGCCTGGCAGCGGCGCCGGCTGGAGTCGCTGCAGCACACGGCCCAACTGCTCAAGACGCCCCCGGAGGAGGTGCCGGCGCGGGTGCAGGCGCTGCAGGACGAACTCGCCGACGCGCGCCGACGACTGGCCGAGATCGAGCGGCAGGCGGGCGCGGCCTCGGCCGGGGACCTGGCGGCCGACACGGTCGAAGTCGCGGGCGTGCCCCTCGCTACCGGCCACATCGAGGTCGAATCCTCCGACGCGCTGCGCCGCGCCGGCGACGAACTGCGCACGCGCATGGGCAGCGGCGTCATCGTGCTGGCGACGGTGGCCGGCGGCAAGCCGCAGTTCCTCTCGATGATCACGCCGGACCTGGTCGAGAGGGGCCTGCACGCGGGCGCCCTGATCAAGCAGGTGGCGCGGGTCGCCGGTGGCGGCGGCGGCGGCCGGCCCGAGATGGCGCAGGCCGGCGGTAAGGATCCGGGCCGGGTGGACGACGCCCTGGCGGCCGTCCCGGCCATCCTGCAGCGTTTGATCGACGAGCAGGGGCGCTAAGGGCTATTCCCACGGGACGGGCCTCCCGGCGGGACGGTTGACACTCTCTCGCTCCATCCGCTATATTGTTCTCATAGAACGCGTATCGCGTGTCCTGGATCCCGACCGACACCAGCCACGGACTCGGATGAGCCCGTGAAAGAACGTGAAAGATCGTGCAAGATCCGGCAAGTTCGTGCCGGATTCGTGCTCCCAGATGCGCCCAGATGCTCCAAAATGCGCGCCGGTGCAAGCCCATGCAACCCCATGACTCCACGTGACCGGGCAAGATCCCCAGTAAACATGGGGTTTTCGCCTCGCAGCCTCTCGCTAGGCGCCCCGCAGAAAAAAAAGTGAAGACTCAAACCGTGATCTTGATGCCCGTGACCCGCTCCGCGCCCGCGTCGTCGCTCAACTCCGACGCCCCGGCGCCGATGTGAAGGGGTCCTAGCGCGGCCCACCCCGCCACGCCCGCGTCCCGGTTCGATATGCTCATCGCACAGGCGTGGCGGCGCCCGCGACGGGGAGACCAAGGGGCAAGAGCGCCGTCGAATGCAGATGCACCACCGCCGCCCAGCCGGCCCGCGCGCCGCGACGGATCGTCGGTCGCGTGGCTGAGCCCGCGCACCCGCCCGGCCGCGTGCTCGCCATCGACCCCGGCGAGCGCTGGATCGGGGTCGCCCTCTCCGACGACGCCCGCCGGCTGGCGCTGCCCAGCACGACGATCGACCGGCGCGCCCTGCGCCCGGACACGCCCGCCGCGATCGCCGCCGCCATCCACGCCGCGATCGCGCCCGACGCGCCGGCGCTGCTCGTCGTCGGCGTGCCCTATCGCCCCGACGGCGCCGAGGACGCCCAGGCCGCGGCCTTCCGCGAGCTGGGCGCGGGCGTCGCCGGCGCGCTGGGGCTGCCCCTGGCCGTGCAGGGGGAACGCCACTCGAACGACGCCGCACCGGCGCCGACGACGGAGAAGCCGCGCGGCGGACGCCGGCCGGGGGCGATCAGCCCCGCACGCCGCGCGCACCGGCGCGAGAAGCAGCACGCCGCCGCCGCCGCGACCATCCTCCAGCGCTGGCTCGACATCCAGCGCGCGGGCAAGCCATGAACCGCCAGTTGGCTTGGGCGGTGAGTGGGACCCTGGTGGCCGTGCTGGCCGCGGTGGCGGTGTGGATCTCGCTCGGCAGCCCCGGCGCCGTCCTCGGCGACGCGCCGGAGCCGCGGGAGCAGCACCCCGCCCGGGGCGGGGAGACGATCGTCGTCGAGATCCCCAGCGGTCACACCGCCGAACAGATCGGCGACGAACTCTTCCGCCGCGGCGTGATCACATCCTCGCGGCAGTTCCAGACCCTGGTCGGGCTGCTGGGCTACGAGGGCCGCCTCGTCGTCGGCACGTACGACTTCGAGCCCGGGATGCTCACCATGGACGTGATCGAGCGCATCCGCCGCGGCGTCACGTCGGAGATCGTGGTGACGATCCCGGAGGGCTGGCAGGCGGCCGAGATCTTCGCGCGCGTCGCCGAGCACAGCCCGATCAGCGTCGCCGATCTCGAGGCCGCCGCCGCCGACCCGGCCGTGGCACGGGGCACCCTCGCCCTCGGGCGACCCGGCGGCGTCTCGCTCGAGGGCTACCTCTTCCCCAGCACCTACGTCATTTCCCGCGTCGCAACCGCGGCCGACGTCGTCCGGCAGATGCTGCGCCGCTTCGACGATCAGATCACGCTCGATATGCGGGCCGAGATCGCCGCCGCCGGCCGTCCCCTGCACCTGCTGCTGACGATCGCTTCGATCGTGGAGCGGGAGGCAGTGCTGCCCGCCGAGCGGGCCGTCATCGCCTCCGTGTTCTGGAATCGCATCGACAACGACCTGCCGCTCCAGGCCGACCCGACGGTGCAGTACGCGCTGGCGCAGGATCCAGACAGCGTCGCCCTCTACGGCCACTGGAAATCCCCTTTGACGGCCGAGGATCTGCAAGTGCCGTCGCCCTGGAACACGTATGCTTCCGACGAAGTGCCGCCGACCCCGATCGCCTCGCCGGGCATCGAATCCATCCTCGCCGCCCTGCGCCCGGCGGAGACGCCGTACTTCTTCTTCGTCGCGCGGGGCGACGGCGGGCACCTGTTCGCGGAGACCTTCGAGGAGCACCGCGACAACGTCGATCGGGTGCGCAGCCAGTAGCGGGGGCCGGATGAGGCGGAGGGAGCAGCAGCGATGAGCGTACGCGTGGGCCTGATCGGCCATCCACTGGGCCACAGCATCTCGCCCAGCTTCCAACAGGCGGCGTTCGACGCCATCGGCGTCGACGCCCGCTACGAGGCCTGGGACCTGCCTCCCGAGGAGGTCGAGGAGTTCATCCGCGGGCTGCGCACGCCCGACGCCCTCGGCGCCAACGTCACGATCCCGTACAAGGAGGCGGCCTTGCGCTACGTGGACCGCCTGCACGAGACCGCGCGCTTCGTCGGCGCGATCAACACGATCGTCAACGAGGGCGGCCACTTGGCCGGCTTCAACACCGACGTCGCCGGCTTCCAGGCCGCCCTCAAGGACGTGGGCTTCGACGCCCGCGGCGTCAACGCGGTCGTCTGGGGCGCGGGCGGCGCGGCGCGGGCGGTGGCCTGGGCGCTGGTCTGGCGCAAGGCCACCTCGATCACGATCGTCAACCGCACCGCCGTGCGGGCCGCCCGCCTGCGCCACGACGTCTCCTCGGCGCTCACCGGTGGCGACGCCGGCGGCGTGCGCCTGCGGGCCAGCGGCGCCGACGACCCCGCCGCCATCGGCGCGCTGCAGGTCTGCGACCTGGTCGTGCATTGCACCCCGGTGGGCATGCATGGGTCGGAGGAGCCCGACGCGACACCCTTCCCCGTCGACGCGCTCAACCCGCGCGCGCTCGTCGTCGACCTGGTCGCGAATCCGCTGCAGACGCCGCTCATGCGGGAGGCCGCCGCCGCCGGCCACCGCGTCGTCGGCGGGCTGCCCATGCTCGTGCACCAGGGCGCGGCATCCTTCGAGCTGTGGACCCGCCGCGTGCCGCCCATGGCCGTCATGACCGCCGCCGCCCGCCGCGCCATGGCGGAGGTCTCGTGAGCGTCACGGGCGGCGCCCGATCCGATGAATGCCCCGGGCAGAGGCCGATCTCATGAATGAAGGCGTCGCGATCACATTCGCCGTGATCTTCGTGATCGTGGGGTTGATCGGGCTCGTCCTCTTCAAGGAGATGCGCACGCACACCTACTGGCGGCAGCTGGCGGCGGCGAACGATCTCGACGCGATCCGCGGCCTGCTCGAAGCCGAGATCGACCACTGGCATCGGATGCGCCCGCCCAAGGGCATCAGCGCGGCGGTCTGGGGGGGCGTACAGGGCATGGAGTTGCTCGCGGCCGACGCCGGCCATGTGCAGATCACCACCAGCGCCGAGCCGGAGATGCGCGTCATCGGAGGCAAGAGCCAGCAGGTGGCGACGGCCCTCGACATCGCCCTCGCGACCGCCGTGCGCATCACCGAGATGGTCTTCTACGACGTCGCCGACTACCTCCCCCAGGTCGTGCGCGTCGACGTCTACACCACGTTCCGCGACGCCACCCGCGCCACGCCCCAGCCGATCCTCAGCATGAGCGCCGACCGCGCCGACGCCGTGGGGCTCGACTGGGACGCCGAGGCGCGGGAGATCGCGCTGGCCTTCAACGCCACATACGACTTGGGCCCCAGCGGCGAGCCGCGTCCCATCGAGCTGCCGCCCATGGACCCCGCCCTGGCCGCCTCTCTCGCCCAAGCGGAGGAGGTGGACGAGGCGGCCGCCGCCGATCCGTAGCGCGCGCGGCGTTGATCGGCGGATCGCATTTCTCGCCTGCGCTACCGTCATTCCATGGGATCGCTGCGCTGGTTCACCGCCGGGGAGTCGCACGGGCCGGGCCTCACGGCCATCGTCGAGGGCCTGCCCGCCGGCGTGCCCCTGAGCGAGGCCTACATCCGCGCGCAGTTGGCGCGGCGCCAGCGCGGCTACGGCCGCGGCGGCCGCATGAAGATCGAGAGCGACTACGCCCACATCCGCGGCGGCGTGCGGCACGGACGGACGCTGGGCAGCCCCGTCGCGCTGTGGATCGAGAATCGCGACCACGCCACCGGGAGCGGCCCCGACAAGCGCCCCTGGACCGAGACGATGGCCGTCGAAGCGCTGGAGCCGGGCGCCGACCCGCCCACCCAGGTGACGCGCGTCCGCCCCGGCCACGCCGACCTCGCCGCGGCGCTGAAGTACGGCTACGACGACGTGCGCAACTCGTTGGAGCGCGCCAGCGCCCGCGAGAGCGCCGCCCGCGTCGCCGCCGGGGCCGTCGCCCGTAGCCTGGCCGAGCAGGCCGGCGCGCGCTTCTACAGCCACGTCGTGCGCATCGCCGACGTCGCCTCGGAGGAGGCCGACTTCGCCGCCATCGACTGGGAGGCGCTGGAGGACTCCCCCGTCCGCTGCGCCGACCCCGACGCGGCCGCGCGCATGGTCGCCGCCATCGACGCCGCCAAGCGCGACGGCGACAGCGTGGGCGGCGTCGTGGAGGCGCGGGTGACGGGCGTGCCCTTCGGCCTGGGCTCGCACGTGCACTGGGACCGCAAGCTCAGCGGCCGCATCGCGCAGGCGCTGCTGAGCATGAACGCCTTCAAGGGCGTGGAGATCGGCGACGGCTTCCGCGGCGCGGCGCGGCGCGGCGCGCAGATGCACGACGTCGTCCTGCCGCAGGACGCTTGGCCCAGCGGCGAGGCTCCCACGCGCCCCTGGCGGCGCGCCAGCAACCACGGCGGCGGCATCGAGGGCGGCACCAGCAACGGCGAGGACATCGTCGTGCGGGTGGCGGTCAAGCCCATCGCGACGCTCGCCCACCCGCTGCCGTCGGCCGACCTCGCCAGCGGCGAGCGGGTGCAGGCCCACTACGAGCGCTCCGACGTCTGCGTCGTGCCCGCCGCCGGGGTCATCGTCGAGGCGCTGCTGGCCCTCGTGCTGGCCGACGCCCTGCTGGAGAAGCACGGCGGCGACAGCCTGGCGGAGGTGCAGCGCAACCTGGCCGCCTTCCAGGCCCGCATCGGCCCCCTCGGCGAGCGGCCGGCGGACGGATAGCGGCCATGCCCCCGCCCCAACCGACGCGCATCGTCCTGATCGGCTTCAGCGCTACCGGCAAGTCGTCCGTCGCGCGCGCCCTTGCGGACCGGCTGGGCTGGACGGCGCTCGACACGGACGACCTCATCGAGGCGGCCGCCGGTCGCAGCGTGCCCGACATCTTCGCCCGGGACGGCGAGGCCGCCTTCCGCGCCCTGGAGCGCGACGCCGCCCGGCAGGCCGCCGCCTGGGAGCGAGTCGTGATCGCGACCGGTGGCGGCCTCTGGCTCGACGCGACCAACCGCGAGGCCCTCTGCGACGGCGGCTTCGTCGTCGCGCTGGAGGCGCGGCTGGGCACCATCGTCGCCCGGCACGCGCCGGCCGAGTCGGCCCGCGCCGACGCCCGGCCATTGCTCGCCGGCGGGGAGCGCCTGGAGACCGTGCGTCGCCTCAAGGCCGCCCGCCAGTCGCACTATGCCCTGGCCGACGCCACCGTCCACACCGATACGGCCTCGGTCGAGCAGGTCGCCGATCAGATCGCCGCCGTCTTCGAGCGCGACGGGGCCGCTGCCGTCGCCTCCGCGGAGCGCCCCCGCGACCTCGTACGGGGCCCCGAGACTGCCGAGCCCGACGCCTCGCCGCTCGCCGCGCACGACGCCCTGGCCGCCGTCGTGCGCACCCGTCCGGCTGCGGCCGACTACCCGGTCTACTGCGCCTGGGGCCTGCTGGAGCGGCTGCCGGAGATCCTCGACGCGGTCGCGCCCAGGGCCGGCCGCGTCTTCCTCGTCTGCGATGCAGCCATCCAAGCGCTCTACGGGGAGGCACTCGCCTCCGCCCTGACGGCGTCCGGCCGCCGTTGCGAATCGACGACCGTGCCCGGCGGCGAGACGAGCAAGAACCCCGCGCAGCTGCAGACCCTCTTCGACTGGCTGGCCGGAGCCCGCGCGGAGCGCGGCGACGTCGTGCTGGCCCTGGGCGGCGGCGTGGTCACCGACCTGGCCGGCACGGCTGCCGCGACCTACCTGCGCGGGATGCCGCTCGTGCACGCCCCCACGACGCTGCTCGGCATGGTCGACGCGGCGATCGGCGGCAAGGTCGCCATCGACCTGCCGGCCGGCAAGAACCTGGTCGGGGCGTTCTACCAGCCACGCGCGGTCGTGGCCGACATCCGCACGCTCGCCAGCCTGCCCCCGCGCGAACTGCGGGCCGGCTTCGCGGAGGTGATCAAGCACGCCTTCATCCGCGACGCGGCCATGCTCGACGAACTGGAGCGCGACGCCCCGGCCCTGCTCGCACTCAACGATTCCGCCCCGGCCGTCCGCGACCGAGCGGTCTCCCTCATCGCCCGCAACATGGCGATCAAGGCCGCCGTCGTCTCCGCCGACGAGCGCGAGTCGGGCCTGCGCATGACGTTGAATTACGGCCACACGATCGGCCACGCGATCGAGGCCGTCACGTCCTACCAAGCCTGCCTGCACGGGGAGGCGGTCGCCATCGGTCTGGTGGGCGCGGCGCGGATCGCACAGGGCGTCGGCCTGATCGACGGCGCGACGGCCGCGCGGCACGAGCGCGTCCTTGAACGCTTCGGTTTGCCTACTCGCGCCACTCCCGGCCCCGGCCTGACGACCGACACGGTGCTCGAGGCCATGCGAAGCGACAAGAAGGTCGCGGCGGGGCGGCAGCGCTGGGTGCTGCTGGAGGCGATCGGCGCACCGGTCGTCCGTGACGACGTGCCGCCGGAACTGGTTCGCGAGGTGGTGCATGGGCTGGTGGAACCGGCTGCGTCGTAGTCGGCCAATGGACCCGCCCGCCGACGCGGCTCCGGATCAGCGGCTGACGGCGCTCGTGCATGGCTTCGTGCAGGGCGTCGGCTACCGCGACTTCTGCAGCCGCACGGCCTACCGCCTCGACCCCGACGCGCTAAGCGGCTACGCGCGCAACCTGCCCACCGGCACCACCGTGGAGGTCGTCGCGGAGGGGCCGCGCCCGGTGCTCGAGGCCCTCCTCGAACGGCTCTACGAGGGGCCGGGCATGGCCCGCGTGATCGACATCGAGGTCTCCTGGAGCGCCGCCAGCCACGAGTTCGACCACTTCACGGCCCGCTACTAGCCGCGCGGAACTCCGCGACATAGCGGCCATACCGCCCGCACCGCGCCTGGGTAGGATGGAAGTGCGGTCCACCACCCCCAACGGCCGCCGCGCCCGCGGCGGCCTCCACGAACGAAATGAGCCCCATGGAATACACGATCGAGCACGGTCCCGCCTTCGCCCTCGGCGTCATCCAGCTGCGCGCCGGCGAACGCATGCAGGCCGAAGCCGGCGCGATGGTCAGCATGTCCGACACGATCGAGATGAAGTCGGAGGTCCGGGGCGGCCTCATGAAGGGGCTCAAGCGATCGGTGCTGGGCGGCGAGAGCTTCTTCATCAACAAGTTCGAGGCCTCCGGCGCCGGCGGCGAGGTCACCGTCGCGCCCGCGCTCCCGGGCGACATCGTGGCCCTGGAGGTCGGTGGGCCGTCGCTGCTGATCCAGTCCGGCTCGTTCCTCGCCGCCACCGACGGCGTCGAGATCGACACGAAGTGGGGCGGCGCCAAGAGCTTCTTTTCGGGCGAGGGGCTCTTCCTGCTCAAGGCCACCGGCGCCGGCACGATCTTCCTCTCCAGCTACGGCGCGATCCGCCTGATCGAACTCGGCGAGGGGCAGCGCTACACCGTCGACACCGGGCACATGGTCGCCTTCGACGAGAGCGTGCGCTACAGCGTCGGCAAGTCGGGCGGCTGGCGCACCACCCTGACGAGCGGCGAGGGCCTGGTCGCCAAGCTGGAGGGCCCCGGGCGCTTCTACATGCAGACCCGCGCGCCCCAGGCGTTCATCGACTGGCTGGCGCCCAAGCTGCCCGGCAAGCGGGAGTAGCCGTCGGGGCCTCCGAGGTTGCGCCCGGCGCGATACGCTGACCGCCATGGCCATCCCTCGCGACCGGGCCGAAGCCGCCGCCCTGCTCGGCGTCCCCGCCGACGCGGAGGCCGACGTCATCGCCGAGCGCTACCGCATGCTGGCGCGCATCTTCCACCCCGACCGCAACCCCGACGCGCCCGACGCCGACGCCCGCATGCAGGAGCTCAACATCGCCCGCGACCTGCTCCTGCAACTGCGCGCGGAGTCGGCCGTCGTGACGCTTCCCCCGGAGCCCGAGCCGGCCCACTCGCGCCGCCAGCACGCGCGGCTGGCCGCCGTCATGCACGAGATGCCCTACGGGGTCTACTTCATCGGTACGCAGCGCGGCGGCGACCCCTCGGGGATGATCGCCGACTGGGTGCTGCAGGTCTCCTTCAAGCCCCGCCTGATCCTGATCGCATTCGAGCGCGACTCCTACAGCCTGGGCAGCATCCAGGCCAACCGGGCGCTCAGCGTGGCCCTGCTGGCCGAGGACTGCTTCGACGTCGCGGGACGCTTCCTCCAGCCCCGCGACCCGGCCAAGATCCGCGGGCGCACGCGCGGCCAGCAGTTGCGCGACAAGCTGGCCGGCGTCGAGTACTGGACGACCGAGCGCGGCTGTCCCGTCCTCAGCGACGCCCTCACTTGGCTCGATTGCGAGGCGCAGCAGTTCATCCCGGCCGGCGACCACATCCTCGTCGTCGCCCAAGTCCTCGACGGAGACCGCCAGCGCGACGCCGAGCCCCTGACGTCGCTCAACACCGGCTGGACCTACAGCGGCTGACCGGCCGGCGGCGTTCGTCACGGTCGGCCCGGCGCGAGTGCGGCGCCGTCGTCGAGCGACGAGATGATCTTGGCGGCGGCGGCAGGCCTGGACGGGAGCCGCACACTCGACCGCGACCAGCTGCGCCGGGCGCAAGGGCCGGCGGTTGACGCGGTCGATTGGCTGAAGAGGCCAGCCCCAGGGAAGGCCTCTCGGCCGGCAACGGCGCGTGGAGTAAGAGAGTGTTAGATCAGCGACAGTGCTCGGACATGAACCCTTCTATGTTCGCTGGTTGGCACAGGTCTGAAAGCGCGTGACGGCCGCCGAACGCAGGCAGCCGGTCCTCGAGGCCTTGCGGACAGGCCGCTCGGAGCACACAAGTCCGCTAGATCGATCTCGCCATGATTCGCACGGGAAGTGAGCAGGTCCACGACGTCGTTGTCGTCGGCGCCGGCGCCGCAGGCGTGGGCGTGGCGGTGACGCTCCAGCATGCTGGCATCGAGAACTTTGTGGTGCTCGACCGTCACACGGTCGGCGCTTCGTTCGCCTCATGGCCGGCCGAGACGCGCTTCATCACGCCCTCGTACGCGACCAACTCGATTGGGATGCTCGACCTGAACTCAATCGCGATCGGCACCTCACCCGCGTACAGTTTGGGGGTAGAGCATCCGACCGGTGAGGACTATGCCGCGTACTTGCGTGCAGTCGCGCAGTTCTTTGAGCTGCCTGTTCGCCAGGATGTCGACGTCCGGCAGGTATCGAGGGTTGGCGGCGGTTTCCGCATCGAGACCGCCGACGAGAGCTTGCAAGCCAAGCACGTGATTTGGGCCGCGGGCGAGTTTCAATACCCACGCTTCGGTGGCTTCGTTGGAAGCGAATTGTGCCGCCACACCGCGACCATCGCCAGCTATGACGATCTGGAGGGCGACGACTTCATCGTGGTGGGCGGCTACGAAAGTGGCGTCGACGCTGCCTATCACCTCGCCTGTCGCGACAAACGAGTCTGCCTGTTCGACAAGGACTGCCCGTGGGAGGAGGAGAGTTCCGATCCCAGTGACGCGCTCTCCCCGTTCACGCTCGAGCGGATGCGTGAAGACCAGTTTGTTGAGCAAGTGGAGCTGTTCCCGAACACCACCATCGAGTCGGTTGCCCGCGTGGACACCGCGTATGAAGTGCGGGCTCAAGGCGGACGCCGGCTCCAGACGCCCGTGCCGCCACTATTGGCAGGCGGATTCGAGGGCAGTCAGAGGCTCGTCGCGGACTTGTTCGAACGACGCGAGGATGGCTCGCTGCTCCTGAGCGAAGACGATGAATCGACCCTCGTGCCGGGAGTGTTCCTCTGCGGCCCCGCGGTTCGCCACAACGATCATGTGTTCTGCTTCATCTTCAAGTATCGACAACGATTCGCGGTTGTCGCCAAAGCGATCGCCACCTCGCTAGGGCTGCCGGCGGAAGATCTGGAGGAGTACCGCAAGTGGGGCATGTATCTCGATGACCTCTCCTGCTGCGGTCAGCAATGCGCATGTTGAAGGGGATCGGGAAGGGCGCCGTCGCGTCTGGCACGCGACGCGGCCGACTGGCCAGAGCGCGAAGCATCAAGTGGCTTGGCCAAACGGCTGCCAGCATTTTCTGGATCAGCAGCATGGTGACTTCCGGGATTGACTCCAGCGGGGACTGGTTGCAGGTATGTGCTGCATCCGCATGGCTGGTGGCCAACATCGCAACGCTCTTGACTGCCGAGGCTGATTGAGCGCGACACCGCGCCGAACTGCGGTTGGCTCGAGTAGGGTCTGCCCTATCGCGCCCGCTCAGTCGGGCGAGTGCTCCCAGTCCGCCATCAGCACCTCCACCTCTTCCCCCACGGCCACCCGCTCCCGCTCGGCCGGGCAGACGGCGTAGCCGTTCGCGTAGGCCATCGACGTCAGCACGCCCGATCCCTGCGGTCCCGTCAGCCGGGCGTGCCAGCGGCCGTCGGCGGCCCGCTCCACGATCGCCCGCGCGTACACCTGGCGTGCGTCGGTGTTAATGATCGGCTCATCGGCAACGGCCATCACGACCGGCCGCTCCTGCACCTGCCGCCCCTGCATCTTGAACAGCGCCGGCCGCCCGAACAGCTCGAACGCCAGCAGCGAGGAGACCGGGTTGCCCGGCAGGCCGATGTGCGGCACGGCCCGCCCGTCGGCGGCGCTGAAGCGGCCGAAGGCCAGCGGCTTGCCGGGCTTCATCCGCACCGTCCAGAAGCGCACTTCGCCCTCCCGCGCCAGCACCTCCTTGACGACGTCGAAGTCCCCGCGCGAGACCCCCGCCGACGTCACCACCATGTCGGCCGCCGCCACCGCCTCGGCGATCTTCGCGGTCAGCGCCGGCACCGTGTCCTGGGCGATGCCCGACAGCACCGGCACGCCCCCGTACTCCTCCACCAGCGCCGCCAGCCCGTAGGCGTTGCTGTCGTAGATCTTGCCGGGCGCCGGCGGCTCCCCTTGGGCCGAGGCGCCCGGGGTCAGCAGTTCGTCGCCGGTGGAGAGGATGGCGACGCGCGGCCGCCGCACGACCGACACGGCGCCAATGCCCATCGAGGCGAGCACGGCGATCTCCGCCCCCCGCAGCACCAGCCCCCGCGTCAGGATCAGGGCGCCCTGGCGCACGTCCTCCCCGCGACGGCGGATGTTCGCGCCGGGCCGGGCCGCCTTCAGCACGCGCACGCTGCGCTGCGCCGTGTCGGCCGATTGCCCCGGCGCTTGCAAGCCCGTCTCGTCAGTCTCCTCGAACGGCACGATCGAGTCCGCGCCGGCGGGCATGGGGGCGCCGGTCATGATGCGCACGGCCTCGCCGGGCCCGACGGCGCCCTCGTACACGTAGCCCGCGGCCAACTCGCCGATTACCCGCAGCTCAGCGGCGCCCTCTCCATCGACATCAGCGCCGGCCGGCGCCGTATCCGCGGCCTGCACCGCGTAGCCGTCCATGGCCGTGTTGTCGTGCGGGGGGATGTCGAACGGGGCCACGACATCGGCGGCCAGCACTTGGCCGGTGGCTTCGCGGATGGGGCGCAGCTCGGCCGGCATCTCCCGCACGAGGTCGAGGATCCGCGCCAGCGCCTCCTCCACGGGCAGCATGTCCGCGGGGGGCTCGGTCCGCCGGGGCATCGGCCCACCTCTCTCCGCCGGGATCTCGCGCGGGGGCGCGGCTAGTCGAGCATCAGCGTCAGGCAGGTCGTGGTGCGCTTCACCCCGGTGATCGTCTGGATCGCCTCGGTGATGCAGCCGCCCAGCCGGTTGAGATCCTCGGCCTCGATCTGCGCGACGACGTCGAACGGGCCGGTCACGGTGTCCACCTGCATCACGCTCGCATCGCGGTAGTGGATGTCCTTAAGGTGGTCCGCGACGGACTTCGCCGTGCCCACTTCGGTCTCGATCAGGACGTAGCTCTTGACGGCCATGGCAGGGGGCTCCTTCGCTCTCGCGTCGATCGGCGCGAGTGTAGCAGCGCCGCGCCGCGTCGCCGCCGGCCGCGATTGCCCTCCGCCGGGGCCGTAAGTACGGTGACCGCGATGGCGCTCCCCGACCTCGCCACCCTGGAAGCCGACGCCCGGCGCGAGTTGGCCGCCGCGTCCGACGCGGCCGCGCTCGACGGTTGGCGCACGCGCTACCTGGGCCGCAAGGGACGGCTGACCGGCGTGCTGCGCGGCGTCCGCGACCTGCCGCCGGCCGACCGGCCCGCCATCGGCAAGGGCGCCAACACGCTCAAGGGCGCGCTCGAAGCGGCGCTCGACGAGCGCCGGGAGGCGCTGCGGCGGGGCGCCGCGGCCGCGCAGGCCGCCGCCGTCGATGTGACGCTGCCCGCGCGCTCCCTGCCCCAGGGCCAGTTGCACCCCGTCACACTCACGCGCCGCGCCATGGAGGACGTCTTCCGGGAGATGGGCTTCGACGTCGTCGAGGGCCCCGAGGTCGAGTGGGACAGCTACAACTTCGACCGCCTGCGCATCCCGCGCGACCACCCCGCGCGCGATATGTGGGACACGATCTGGATCGACCCGGAGGACGCCGGCGGCGCGGCCGGGGGCACGGGGCCGCCGCCGCGGCGGCTGCTGCGCACCCACACCTCGCCCATGCAGATCCGCTACCTGGAGACGCACCGGCCGCCGATCCGCGTCATCGTGCCGGGGGCCTGCTACCGCTACGAAGCGACCGACGCCACGCACGAGTGGATGCTCACCCAGATCGAGGGGCTCGTCATCGACGAGGGCGTCTCCTTCCCAAACCTGAAAGGCACGCTGGAATCGTTCGTGCACCGCTTCCTCGGCCCCGAACTGGAGACCCGCTTCCGCTGCGACTACTTCCCCTTCGTCGAGCCCGGCGCCGAGCTGGGCATTCGCTGGGGCGGACGCTGGCTGGAGGTGCTGGGCGCCGGCATGGTGCACCCGGAGATCATCGAGGCGGCCGGGCTCGACCCGGAACGCTACACCGGCTTCGCCTTCGGCATGGGGGTCGAGCGCTTCGCGATGCTGCGCTACGGCATCGACGACATCCGCTACTTCTACGCCAACGATCTGCGCTTCCTGGAACAATTCCGTGGCGAGGCCGGCCGCCCCGAATCCGCCGGGAGCGCGACGTGAGGGTCCCGCTGCGCTGGCTGGCCGACTACGTGCCCATCACGCTGCCGGTGGAGGATCTGGCGCACCGCCTCTCGATGGCCGGCGCGGAGGTGGAGTCGATCGAGCGCACCGGCGACTGGGGCGACCTCGTCCGCGTCGGCCTCGTCACCGGCGTCGAGCCGCACCCCGCCGCCGATCGCCTGCGCTTGGCCACCGTGGACTACGGCGGCGACGCGCCCCAGACGGTCGTCTGTGGCGCGCCCAACGTCGCGGCGGGGCAGAAGATCGCCTTCGCGCTGGAGGGCGCCTCCCTCCACGACGCGCATTCGGGCAAGACCCGCAAGCTCAAGCGGTCGAAGATCCGCGGCGTCGTCTCGGCCGGTATGGTCTGCTCGGAGTTGGAGCTCGGCCTCTCCGATGAGCACGAGGGCATCCTCGTCCTCGACGACGCGGCCGCCGTCGGGACGCCGCTGAGCGAGGTGCTCGGCGAGACCGTGCTCGACATCACGCCCACCCCCAACCGGCCCGACCACTTCTCCGTGCTCGGCATCGCCCGCGAGGTCGCGGCGCTGACCGGCCAAGCCGTGCGCGAGCCGGAGATCGAGTACGCGCAGGAGGGGCCGCCGATCACGGAGGCGACGTCCGTCGAGATCGCCGACCCCGACGTCTGCGGCCGCTACATCGCGACGATCATCCGCGGCATCCGCGTCGGCCCCTCGCCGGAGTGGCTGCAGCGGCGCCTGGCCGCGGCCGGGCAGCGCCCGATCAACAACGTCGTCGACGTGACGAACTTCGTCATGCTGGAGATGGGCCAGCCGCTGCACGCGTTCGACTACGACCGCCTCGATGAGGGCCGCATCGTGGTGCGCCGGCCGCGGCCCGGCGAGGCGATCACGCTGCTCGACGGCAGCGACCACCAGCTCGGCGCGGATCACCTGCTGATCGCCGACGCAACCACGGGGCGGGCGCTGGCCGGCGTGATGGGCGGCGCCGACTCGGAGGTCGCACCGGACACGACCAGCGTCCTGCTCGAGGCGGCCAGCTTCGCGCCCGACAACACGCGCCGCACGGCGGCGGCCCTGAAGCAGCGCACCGAGGCCTCGCTGCGTTTCGAGAAGGGGCTCAACCCGGAACTGGCGGCGCTGGCCTCGGCGCGGGCGATGCGGCTGCTGCTGGATACCGGGGGCGGCATCGCCGACAACGGCGTCGCCGACGCGTACCCGGCCAAGCGGCCGCCGGCGCGCGTGCAACTGACATCGCAGCGGCTGGAGCGCATCGCCGGCGTGGCCATGCCCACCGAGACCGTGCGATCGATCCTCAGCGGCCTGGGCCTGCCCACCCGCTGGAAGCCGCCCGGCACCTATGTCGTGGAGACGCCGCCCTGGCGCACCGACATCGCGCTGCCCGACGACGTCGTCGAGGAGGTCTGCCGCATCTACGGCTACGACAACCTGCCCAGCCGGGGCCTCGCTGGCGTGCTGCCGGAGCCGAGCCTCGATCGGCCGCGCCGGGTGCGCGAGTCGATCCGCGACGCCCTCGCCGCCGCCGGCTGCAGCGAGGTCATCACCTACGGCGCGACCAGCGCGGCCGCGCTCGACGCCGTCCCGGCCGGCCCCGGCGATGCCCCCACGGGCGACGACGCCCTCGCCCTGCTGAACCCGATGAGTTCGCAGCACGCGCGAATGCGCACGTCGCTGCGGCCGGGCGTGCTGGCCAGCTACGCCGCCAACGCCCGCGGCGGCGCGCGGGCGGCGGGACGCCTGCAGATCTTCGAGGCGGGCAAGGTCTTCCTCCCCCGCCCCCACGACCTGCCCCGTGAGCGCACCGACGTCGTGCTGGCGATGGGCGGCACGCCCGCCGCCTCCGCCCACGACCCCGGGCCCCGCGCCGCCGACCTGTACGACGCCAAAGCCCTGCTCGACGCGGTGGCGGCGGCGCTGCGCCTGCCTTTCGACTACGAGGGCGCCGAGCCGCCCGACGCAGCGCTGCTGCCCGGCGTCAGCGCCCGCGTCGGCGTCGTGCAGGGGACGGGTAAGCGGCGGCGCGTGACGCCGGTGGGGGTGGTCGGGCGGCTCGACCCCGCCGTCGCGGAGCGGATGGGCATCGCGGGCGACGTGTTCCTCGCCGAACTCGACGTCGACGCACTGGCCGCGTGCGACCCCGAGCCGCTGCGGATCGGCACGCTGAGCCGCTACCCGGCGGTCGTGGAGGACCTGGCGATCGTCGTCGAGGCCGACCTGCCCGCGGCTCGGGTCCACGCCGTCCTCACCCGCAACCGCCTCGTCGAGCGGGCCGACCTGTTCGACATCTACCAGGGTCCGCAGGTGCCGCAGGGCAAGAAGTCGCTCGCCTACGCCGTCACCTATCGCTCGCCGGAACGCACACTGACCGACGCCGAGATCGCCCGCGTGCGGCGGGGCATCGTCGGGCAGTTGGAGCGCGAGTTGTTGGCTGCCATCCGCGAAAGCAGATAGCCTGCGCGACGGCCCACCGACCCCGGGCCGCGCAGGTCGCGCAACGACCAGGCAAGGAGGCCTGCGATGAAGGTTGGCGTTCACCTCAACTTCCAGAACTACCACGATTGGGACCGCTTCGAGCGCAAGGCCAGCGACGAGCCGCAGCCCGTCACCGACGCCCAGATCTACGAGGAGGACCTGCACCTGGGCAGCCTCGTCGAGCCGCTGGGCTACGACTCGCTGTGGGCGATCGACCACCACTTCTCGCCCTACATCATGACCGGCGGCGCGGTGCAGAACCTGACCTACTTCGCCGGCATGACCGAGCGCATCGACTTCGGCACGATGGTCGTCGTGCTGCCCTGGTACGACCCGATCGCGATCTGCGAGCAGATCTCGGTGCTCGACAACATGCTGCAGGGGCGCAAACTCACCATCGGGTTGGGGCGCGGCGCCGGCCAGCGCGAGTTCGACGGCTTCCGCGTCCCGATGGGCGAGTCGCGGGGCCGCTTCCTGGAGTCGCTGGAGATCCTGCGCAAGGCATGGAGCAGCGAGTTCTTCGCCCACGAGGGCGAGTTCTTCACCATCTCCGAGACGACGATCCGGCCGCGGCCGCGCACGCCCGACCTGCTCGACCACCTGAAGGTCGCCTGGATCAGCCCCGGCACGCTGCGCATCGCCGCCGACGCGGGCCTGGGCATGCTGTTCACCAACCAGAAGAAGTGGGACGAATACCGGGTCGACATGCGCGACTTCAACGCCGTCCGAGCCGAGCACGGCTGGGGTCCCAAGCAGCCCACCGTGGTCGTCAACGTGGTCTGCACCAAGGACCGCGAGGAGGGCTGGGAGCGCATGGTGCGCCACGTGACCGAGGCCCAGGAGAGCGTCGAGCGGCACTACCACTTCTCGGACAGCGCCCACTTCAAGCAGGCCGGCGGCTACGAGTTCTACGAGCAGTTCGAGAAGACGCTCAAGAAGAAGAGCCTCGAGGAGATCGGCGAGTTCAACGCCCGCCCGCAGGTGTTCGGCAGCCCGGAAGAGTGCCTCGACAAGATCCACTACATCCAGCGCATGACCAGCGCCGAGGAGTTGGTGCTCAACTTCCGCTTCGGCGGGATGCCGATCGGCCAGGCCGAAGAGAGCCTGCGCCGCTTCTCGGAGACGGTGCTGGGCGACGTGCAGGCGATCGAGCCGCAACTCCACGAGTACAGCGAAGAGGACGAGGAAGCGGTCGCGGCGGGCGGCAAGCAGTCCTACCGGCTTCCCGGCGCGTAGCCGCCTACCTGCTTCGGGGCCGGCCGCCTACGGGCGGCGACTGCCGAGCGGCTGCATCAGGCAGACGTCCGTGTCGATCGTGAGGCCGGCGCGCTCTGCGCTGCCGGGGCCGGCGGCCTCCCAGATGGGCACGAGATCGGGATCGATGGACCTCGGACATCCCAACGGGGTAGAGTCCTACTCTGATCGTCGCACGTGAGGAGGATCGGATGGAGTACGACGTCATCATTGCAGGGGCCGGATCATCGGGCGCCGTCATGGCGACCCGCCTGAGCGAGGATCGCTCGCGCTCGGTGCTGCTGCTGGACGCCGGGCCGGACTATGCGTCGATCGATGCGTTGCCGTCCGACATCGACAGCGTCCTCGAGCCATCGGTCAAGCGGCACGACTGGGGCTTCGGCGCGACGTTCGTTCCCGGCCGCGAAGAGCCGCTGCCGCGCGGCAAACTGGTCGGCGGCTCTTCGGCCGTCAACGGGGGCGTCGCGATCCGCGGCGCGCCCGACGACTATGACGTCTGGGCCGAGATGACCGGCGACCAGCGCTGGGCCTGGTCCGAGTGCCTGCCCTATTTCCGCGGGATTGAGGACGACAAGGACGAAGGCGGCGACTTCCACGGCCAGGGTGGACCGATCCCGGTGCGGCGCTGGACGCTCGACGAACTGGAGCCGGTGCAACGAGGGTTCTACGACGCCTGCGTGGCGCACGGCTTCGAGCAGACCAACGATCAGAACGACCCGGAGTCGACCGGCATCTCGCCGCTGGCGATGAACCGCGACGGCCCCGGACGGATGACCCGCTGGTCGGCCAGTCTCGGTTACCTCTCCCAGGCGCGGAACCGCTTGAATCTGACGGTGCGCGGTCACTGCCTGGTGGACCGGGTGATCTTCGAAGGCAATCGGGCCGTTGGCCTGGTCGTGGAGTGCGACGGCGAGTTGCAGGAAGTTCGCGGCCGGCAGATCGTGCTCTGTGCGGGCGCGATCATGAGTCCGGCGATCCTGCTGCGCAGCGGCGTCGGGCCGACGGGGGAGTTGGCGCAACTGGGCATTCCCTCGGTGGTCGACCTGCCCGGTGTGGGCAAGCACCTGATGGACCACCCGGCGCTGACGATGCTGTTCTGGCCGACGCCGGGCACGGTCGATCCGGATCGTCCTCGTCCGCTCGTCCAGACGTTGTTGCGCTACACGTCCGAGACGGGCGAGTTCAACGACATGCAGGTCTATCTGCTCGGACACTTCCGGGTCGGTCCCCAGCTCCGGTTCGGCGCCTGGGTGGGCGCGGATGAGCAGGAGGAAGAGGCCAGCTGGGTATTCGCTATTGCCCCGAGTGTACAGCTGCCCAACTCGTACGGCTCGGTGACTCTGCAGAGCGCGGACTACACGCAGCATCCCAACATCGACCTGAAGTTTGACGAACACGAGGGAGATCGGGTCCGCTTGCGAGAGGCCGCACGGCTGGCCTGGAACCTGGCGCATTCCGACGAGATGAGTTCGTTCCATCAGGGCGCGATCGACATCGACCAGGACACCGTCGACGACGACGAGCAGCTGGACGAGTGGATCCACGCGACGGTGACGAGCACGGCCCACCCGACCTGCACGTGTCCCATGGGCGCCGATCCGGCGGAAGGCGCGGTCGTCGACAGCGAGGGCCGGGTTCATGGGGTCGAGAACCTGAGGGTGGTCGACGGCTCGATCATGCCCACGGTGGTGAGAGCTAATACCAACTTCACCTGCATGATGATCGGCGAACGGGTCGCTGAGTGGATGGCCGCCGGAGACTAGGAGATGGCTGAGGAAGCGGTCGCGACGGGCGGCAGCCAGTCCTACGGGCTGCCCGGCGCGTAGCGGTCCCGCGCCGCGTGATCGGCCGTAGTGCGATCACCGCGCTGGGCCGCGGGGCGTGTGGATCGGCGTGGCGCCCCCGGCCGCGACGTCAGCCCATACCTCAGCCCATCCGTCAGAACGTGGGCGCCAGCGACTTCGCCCACTCGTAGGTGCGATCGCGGGTCTCGCGGTCGTGCCCCTCGGGCGTGACGATCAACTCCGTGACCCCGATCTCCTTCAGCCGGCGCAACTCGCGCTCCAGCAGCGCCTCGTCGCCGATCAGCGAGACGCCGGCCGGTCCCTCGGCCCCGGAGCCGCGGATCACGCGTTGGTACGAGGGCAGGTCGCCGTAGAAGCGGTAGGCCCGGGCGATGCGCTCCGTCGTCGCGCCCACGTCGTTCGTCAGCGCGATCGGCAGGCCCACCACGATCCGCGGGTCGGGCCGTCCCGCCGCCGCGGCCGCCTGCCCGATCGTCGGCACGACGACCTCCTCCAGGTAGCGCGCCCCGGCCAGCCATGTGACCGTGCCGTCGGCCAGGCGGCCCGTCAGGCGCAACATCTGCGGACCCAAGGCCGCGACCAGCACCGGCGGCGGCTCGGCGTCGCCCACCCGCAGCTGCGCCCCGCGCACGGGGAAGACTTCCCCCTCGAAGTCGACCTGCTCCCCCGCCAGTAGGCAGCCCAGCAGCGTCAGATACTCGCGCATGTGGCGCACCGGCTTCGCGAAGTCCTGTCCGAAGTGGTTCTCGATCACCACCTGATGGCTCAGCCCCACGCCCAGCACGAAGCGGCCGCCCGTGGCGGCCTGCGCGCTCAGCGCCTGCTGGGCCATCGTGATGGGGTGGCGCGAGTACGTCGGCACGACGTCGACGCCCAGCGTCACGCGTTGCGTGACCGCGCCCGCGGCCACGATGACCGACATCGTGTCGTGCTCGAAGATATTGGGCAGCCAGGCCGAAGCGAAGCCGTCGGCCTCGAGCCGTCGGAAGCCCTCGACCTTGTCGGCGAAGGTGCGGCCCAGGCGGGAACTGCCGATCCGCATGCGATCCCTCTGCTCGCGCGGCGCCTGGGCGCTCAGGCCGGCAGCGCCGCCCTGGCCCGCTCGACGACCGCCTCGAAGCCCGGCGGGTCCTGCACGGCGAGGTCGGCCAGCACCTTGCGGTCGATCTGCACGCCGGCCAGGCGCAGGCCGTGGATCAACTGGCTGTAGCTGAGGCCGTGCAGCCGCGCGCCGGCGTTGATGCGTTGGATCCACAGCCGCCGGAAGTCGGCCTTGCGGTCGCGGCGGTCGCGGTAGGCGTAGGACAGTGCGTGCAGCCGCGACTCCGAGGCCCGCTTGAAGCTGCGCCGGCGCGAGCCGTGGTGCCCCTTGGTCTGGGCCAGCACGTTCTTGTGCCGCCGCCGCGCGGCGGGGCGATTCCTGGCACGGGGCATGGGGACCTGCCTTCGTGGGCGAGCCGGTCGCGGCCCGCGTCGCGGTCAGACTCCGTAGGGGAGCAGCCGCTTGACTTTCTTGCGCATCCCCCGCGTCTGCACGGGGTGCATCTCCGCCATCGCATAGAGCTGGCGGCGCTTTTTCTTGGTCTTGTTGTGGCCGCGGCTGCCCTTCATCCGGCGCAGTTCGCCGCTGCCGGTGATGTGGAAGCGCTTCTTCGCGCCGCTGTGCGTCTTCATCTTCGGCATCAGCCGGTCACCTCCGTCGCGGACGCGGCGGCCGCCTCCTCCGCCTGCTCGCGGGCGAGCGCCGCCGCCCGCACCTTGTCCTCCGCCACGATCACGCTCATGAAGCGCCCCTCCATGCCGACGTCCTTCTCGACCGTGAGCGGCAGGCTCTCCTCCGCCTCCAGCCGTTCCATCATCGTGCGAATCCGTCCCCGGCCGATCTCCGGGTGCGTGATCTCGCGCCCCCGGAAGACGACCGTCAGCTTCACCTTGTCGCCGGCGCGCAGCAGCTTCGCGGCCGTGCGCAGCTTGAAGTCCATATCGTGCTGGCCGATGTTGGGCTTCATCTTCACTTCGCGCAGCACCACCCGGCTCTGCTTCTTGCGCCCTTCGCTTTCCTTCTTGGCCTGCTCGTACTTGAACTTGCCGTAGTCGAGGATGCGGGTGACCGGCGGCTGGGCGGTGGGCGCGACCTCGACCAGGTCGAGCCCCCGATCCCGCGCGATCTCCAGCGCCTGCTCGGTGGGCAGGACGCCCAGTTGCTGACCCGCGTCGTCGATGACGCGCACTTCGGGAGCGCGGATGCGTCCGTTCAATCGGTGATCGGCCTTGGCCAGAAACCGCCTCCCGCTTCCCGACGGTCACCCTGCCGCGCTCGTGCCGGGTCCGGACCGGCGTCGGATGGGCTCGCTCCGCACCGGCCGAACGCCGAGCGGATAGAGAATCATGCTAGCAACGCGCGAAAACGCGGGTCAACGACGCACCCGACACGCGACGATCAGTCCGACGGATCCGCGTCGGCCTCCAGCACGACCAGCAGCGCGCCGTGCTCGGTCAACTCCCCCACCTGCACGTGCACGCTCCGCACGACGCCGTCCAGCGGCGAGCGGATCTCGTTGTTCATCTTCATCGCCACGATGACGAGCAGCGGGTCGCCCTGCCGCACGGCCGAGCCCGCTTCGACCAGCACCTCCGTCACGACGCCGCTCATGGGGGCCGAGACGACCCGATCCCCCTCCTCGAAGGTGGCGCCGTCGGCCGCCGTCCCGCGGTGCACCGCGACCTCGTGCGCGCGCGCGCCGACGGTCACCCGCAGCCCGCGGCCGGCCCGCTCGATGTGCACGTCCGTGAGCCGCCCATCGACCCGCAGCCGGTGCATGCCGCCGCCGCCGTTGGGGGCGAGCTCGACGCGCCGTGTCTCCCCGTCGACCTCCACCAGGAACGTCCCGCCGGGACCCCGCGTCAGGTCCAAGTCCTGGACGCGTCCGTCGACCTTCAGCGCCAGCCGCCGCGCCATCAGCGTCTCCAGCCCGTGCCGCTGGGGCGGCGCAGCGTGCGCGCCTGGCCGGCCCAGCCACCCAGCGCGCCGTTCGTGTGCTGCGGGTCGCGCTCGCCGGCGGTTTGGAAGTAGGCCGCCGCCGCCAGCGCCGCCAGCCGCTCGCTGGCCTCGGCGTCCGGCGCCGGCATCTGGAACTCCTCTTCGACGTAGTCGATGTGGATCGCGCCGCGCAGGAAGTTGGGGTCGTCCAGCATCGCGAGATGGAAGGGGATCGTCGTGTGCACGCCCGCGACGCTGAACTCCCGCAGCGCCCGCCGCATGCGGCGGATGCACTGGTCGCGGTCCTCGCCCCAGGTGATCAGTTTGGCCAGCAGCGAGTCGTAGTGCAGGCTGACCTCCATACCCGGATGCAGCATCCCGTCGACGCGGACGCCGGGGCCGGTCGGCTCGCGGTAGGCGTGGATCGGGCCGATGGCCGGCAGGAAACCGGCGTAGGGATCCTCGGCCGTGATGCGGCACTCCATCGCCCAGCCGTGGATCGGGCGATCGGCGCCCGTGTAGCCCAGCGGCAGCCCGGCCGCGACGCGCAACTGGTCCCGCACCAGATCGACGCCGCGCACGAGCTCCGTCACCGGATGCTCCACCTGCAGCCGCGCGTTGACCTCGAGGAAGGCGACCTGGTCCCCGTTCTCGCCGTAGACGAGGAACTCGACCGTGCCCGCGTTGCGGTAGCCGCAGGCCCGCACGGCGGTCGCCGCCGCCTCCTCCAGGCGCGCCCGCAGGTCGGGTCCCACCGCCGCCGAGGGGGCCTCCTCGATCAGCTTCTGCCGGCGGCGCTGCAACGAGCACTCGCGCTCGCCCAGCGTGACGACGTTGCCCTCGGCGTCGGCGATCACCTGCACCTCGATGTGCCGGGCGCCGCGCAGCAGCTTCTCGACGAAAACGGCGCCGTCGCCGAAGGCGGCCCCGGCCTCCTCCTGCGCGTTGCTGATCGCGCGGGCCAGCTCGTCGGGGCTCTGCACGACGCGGATGCCCTTGCCCCCGCCCCCGGCCGACGCTTTGACGATCACCGGGTAGCCGGCCTCGTCGGCGGCGGCGGCGGCCTCGGGCACGCTGGTCACCGGGTCGACCGTGCCCGGCACGATCGGCACGCCCGCCGCCTGCATGCTGCGCCGCGAGGCGATCTTGTCGCCCATCTGGTCCATCGCCTCCGCCGGCGGGCCCACGAAGGTCAGCCCGGCGGCGGCGCAGGCGCGCACGAAGTCGGCGTTCTCCGAGAGGAAGCCGTAGCCCGGATGCACGGCGTCGGCGCCCGACTGCTCGGCCACGTCGAGCAGCCGCTCGATGTTGAGGTAGCTCTCCGCCGCCGGGGCGGGGCCCAAGCAGTAGGCCTCGTCGGCCAGGCGCACGTGCGGCAGGTCCGCATCGACGTCGGAGTAGACGGCCACGGTGGGGATGCCGAGGTCGCGCGCGCCGCGCACGACGCGCAGCGCGATCTCGCCGCGATTCGCGACGAGCAGCTTGCGAAACAGGGGGCGGTCCTGGCTCATCGGCGTGCGTCCCCCGCTATGCATCCCTCGGGGCGCGGCGACGCGCGCCGCGTCCCTGATGAGCGCACATCATAACCGGCGCCGCGCGCGGGAGGTATGGCACGGATCGTCCTTCGTGTGTCGCTGTTTCCCTGGGGCCTGTTCACATCGGCGCCGGGGCGTCGGAGAGGAGGGCGCGGAGGGGGATCATGGCCCCGAGATGCAAGACGTTTTTTTTCTCCGGGCCTCTTGCGGGCGCCCGCCGCGAGGCTACGCGGCGAAAACCCCCATGTTCACTGGGGATCTTCCCCGGCCACGCGGAGTCATGGGGATGCATGGGCGTGCACCGGCGCGCATCTGGGCGCATCTGGGCGCATCTGGGCGCATCTGGGAGCAGGAATCCGGCACGAACTTGCACGTTCTTTCACGATCTTTCACGGCCTCAGCCGGGCCCGCGGAGGGCGTCAGTCCGATCCGGGTGACACGCTATATGCGGTCCATGACCACAGTTTAGCGGTTGACGCGAGGGGAAGTCAACAGTCCTGCCGGAACGCCCGTTCCATCTGAATAGGGCCTAGCGGCGCCGCGTACGCACTTCGTCGAGCAGCGCGGCCGTGAAGTCGTCGACGGTCAGCACGCCGCGGTCCTCGCCGCCCCGGCCGCGCACCGCGACCGAGTCGGCCTCGACCTCCTTGTCGCCCACGACCAGCAGGTAGGGCACCTTCTCGATCTGGCCGCGGCGGATCTTGGCGTTCATCCGCTCGCCGCCCGCGTCGACCTCCACGCGCAGCGGGTCGTGCGGCGGTCCCGCCGCGCGCATGCGCTCCGCCGCCGCCTGCGCGAAGCCCGCGTGCCGGTCGGCGATGGGGATCAGGCGCGCCTGCACCGGCGCCAGCCAAGCGGGGAAGGCGCCCGCGTACTGCTCGATGAGGATGCCCATGAAGCGCTCGGTGGTGCCGGTCACGGCCCGGTGCAGGACGACGGGCGTGTGGCGCTCGCCGTCCTCGCCCACGTACTCGCAGCCCATCCGCGCGGGCTGCACGAAGTCGACCTGGATGGTCGACAGCTGCCACTCGCGGTCCAGCACGTCCTTGGCGAAGAAATCGGCCTTGGGGCCGTAGAACGCCGCCTCGCCGGTCTCCTCGGTGTAGTCCAGCCCCGACGCGGCCAGCGCCTCGCGCAGCGCCGCGATCGCCAGCCGCCACTGCTCCGGCTCCCCGGCGAGCTTCTCGTCGGCGCCCGGCAGCGACAGCGCCACCCGGTAGTCCGTCAGCCCGTAGGTCTCCAGCGCCTCCCGCACCAGCGCCATGCAGAGGCCGAACTCGTCCTGCACCTGCTCGGGCGTGCAGAAGGTGTGGCAGTCGTCCTGGGTCAGCGACCGCACGCGCGTCAGCCCCGACAGCTCGCCCGACTTCTCGTCGCGGTAGAGGGTGGCGAACTCGGCG
This sequence comes from Dehalococcoidia bacterium, assembly GCA_965207695.1. Lineage (GTDB taxonomy): Bacteria > Chloroflexota > Dehalococcoidia > Bin125 > Bin125 > TK10-74A. The sequence goes on from CBDBNA010000005.1 coordinate 194,356, forward strand.
TAGCGCTGTGGCAGGTCGCGGTAGCTGTGCAGCTGCGAGTTGTACAGCGTCATATGCGAGGGGCAGTTCATCGGCTTGAGGAACATCTCCACCTCGCTGCCCGGCTGCGTCATGCCGGGGAACATGCTCTCGCGGTAGTTGGCCAGGTGGCCCGAGCGCTCGAACAGTTGGCCCTTGGCCAGGTTGGCCGTCCAGACGTGCTGGAAGCCGCGCCGGGTCTGGATCTCGCGGATGTACGACTCCATCTGGTGCCGCACGGTCTCACCGTAGGGGAGGAACAGGGGGATGCCGGGCCCCACGTCGTCGGAGAAGGTGAACAGGCGCAGCTCTCGGCCCAGGCGGCGATGGTCGCGGGCCTGCGCCTCGCGCAGCCGCTCGAAGTGCGCGTCGAGCTCCTCCTGCGTCGCGAACAGCGCCCCGTAGACGCGCTGCAACTGCGGCTGCGCCTCGTCGCCGCGCCAGTAGGCCCCCGCCACCGAGGTCAGCCGGAAGGGCCCGATCTGCCGCGTCGACGTGACGTGCCCGCCGCGGCAGAGGTCGGTGAACTCGGCGTGGGTGCACAGCCCCACGCCCTCGGCGCCGTCGCCGATCTCGTCGATCAACTCCAGCTTGAGGGGCTGCGCCGCGAGGCGTTCCCGCGCCTCCGCCACCGGGACCTCCTCCCAGACGAAGCGGTGATTGCGCTTCATCTCCTTGCGCATCTGCCGCTCGATAGCGCTCAGGTCGTCGGGCGTCAGCGCCCGCGGCAGCAGGAAGTCGTAGTAGAAGCCCGTGTCGATCGGCGGGCCGATGGCGATCTGGGCGTCGGGGAAGCGCTGCAACACGACCTGCGCCAGCACGTGCGCGGCGGAGTGGCGCATGCGGTGCAGCCACTCCTCCGCGTCGACGTCGTCCCGGCCGGCGATCGCGCCGGCCGCCTCCGGCGGGGGGGCATCGCCCGTGAGCGGACCAGCGACATCGGCGGCATCGGGCATGGGGGCGGCTTTCGGCGGGTGCGCCTCGCGCGACGGCCGGCCGCGCGCGGCGAAACCGGCGGCCGGCGCGAGATCGCGGGCGTCGGGAGTGGCTGTCTGGTGGGCGATACTGGACTTGAACCAGTGACCTCTGCGATGTCAACGCAGCGCTCTAGCCAACTGAGCTAACCGCCCGGGGTCGGGGCCAATGTAGACGGCGCCGCGAAGGTCGGCAATTTGCCCCCACGCTGCGCGCCCCTGCCGCCGGCGCCGATCGTTGACGGCCCTTGCGCGGATGGCTTAGGGTTCCGGCACGGCGTCGCACGGTGTATCCTCCGTGCCGTCGGACGGCAGTGATCGGCGCAGGCCGATCGTTCGGGAATGAGGCGTTGACGGCCGGGATGCCGGCAGGGGCCGCTAGCTCAATTGGCAGAGCAGCTGACTCTTAATCAGCAGGTTCGGGGTTCGAGTCCCTGGCGGCTCACCACTCCGGCCTTAGATCCCCCGCCCCCGGACGCCACGCCACGACCACGCGCGCATGCGAGGGGATGCATGGGCCACACGCGCGGGGAAGTGTCGGAACTGGTAGACGAGCATGATTTAGGATCATGTGCCGCAAGGCGTAGGAGTTCGAGTCTCCTCTTCCCCACCACGCGCCGCCGGTACACTGACGCCTAAGCCACGATTCGCGAGGACGACGCCATGGCCGAACCACTGCTGCAAATCAAGGAACTCGAGACGCACTTCTTCACCTCCGAGGGCGTCGTCCGGGCCGTGAACGGCGTGAGCTACGACGTGCAGCCGGGCGAAACCCTGGGCTTGGTGGGCGAGAGCGGCAGCGGCAAGTCGGTCAGCGCCCTCTCGCTGATGCGGCTGATCCCCAACCCGCCCGGCAAGATCGTCGGCGGCGAGGTGCTCTTCGACGGCGAGTCGCTGCTCGATGTCGACGACGCGCGCATGCGCGAGATCCGCGGCAACGACATCGCCATGGTCTTCCAGGAGCCGATGACGTCGCTCAACCCCGTGCTCACCATCGGCCGCCAGCTGACCGAGGCCCTGGAACTGCACCTGGGCCTCAAGCGCCGCGACGCGGAGACCCGCGCCGTGGAGCTCCTGCACCTCGTCGGCATCCCCGCCGCCGAGGAGCGCCTGCACGACTACCCGCACCAGTTCTCGGGCGGCATGCGCCAGCGCGTGATGATCGCCATGGCGCTGTCCTGCGACCCCAAGCTGCTGCTCGCCGACGAGCCCACCACGGCGCTCGACGTGACGATTCAGGCCCAGGTGCTGGAGGTCATGGCGCGCCTCAGCCGCGAGCTGGGCACGGCGGTCATCGTCATCACGCACAACCTGGGCGTGGTCGCGCGCTACGCCGACCGCGTCAACGTGATGTACGGCGGCCGCATCGTGGAGGCCGGATCGGCCACCGACATCTACCACAACCCGCGCCACGCCTACACGCTGGGGCTGCTGGAATCGGTGCCCCGCCTCGACGCCCGCACCGGCCGCCTGATCCCCATCGAGGGCGTGCCGCCGGACCTGACGAATCTCCCGCCGGGGTGCGCTTTCGAGCCGCGCTGCCGGTTCGCCACGGACATCTGCCGCGAGGAGCGGCCGGAGCTGACCGAGGTGCGCGAGGGCCACAAGATGGCCTGCTGGCACCCGGACGAAGTCGGTGAGGAAGCCCGCAAGCAGGTCCTCGCTGCGGCGGAAGGGTAAGTCATGAGCAACGAGAACGATCAGCCCCAGGACGCGAACGGCCAGGAGACCGCCGCCGACGAGGCGCACAGCGATGGCATCGAGGCGGCCGTCGGCTCGATGACGCCCGAGGAGATGCGCGCGGCCTCGAAGGCCGCCACGGCCACCGCGCGCGTCTCGATGGCCGTGGCCGAGGGCGACGCCGACCGCAACAAGCCACGCGACAACACGCTGCTGCAGGTCAACAACCTGAAGATGTACTTCCCCGTCACCTCGGGGATCATCTTCCAGCGCAAGATCGCCGACATCAAAGCGGTCGACGGGATCTCCTTCGGCGTGCGCGAGGGCGAGACGCTAGGCCTCGTGGGGGAGTCGGGCTGCGGCAAGTCCACCACCGGCCGCGCCATCCTGCAGCTCTACCGCCCCACCGACGGCGAGGTCGTCATGTACGACCCGGAGTACGCGACGACCAGCGAGCGCCCCGAGATCGACGCCGAGGCGCTCGTCGAGGCGCAGAACGGCGGCATGCCGGGCGTCGACCTCACCAAGCTCAAGGGCGGCAAGCTGCGCTCCTACCGGCGCCGCATGCAGATGATCTTCCAGGACCCCTACGCCTCGCTGAACCCGCGCATGAGCGTCGGCAGCATCATCGGCGAGCCGATGGCCATCCACGGCCTGCACTCGGGCCGCCGCAAGGATCGCGTGCGCGAGCTGCTGGAGATCGTCGGGCTCAACCCCTACTTCGCCAGCCGCTACCCGCACGAGTTCTCGGGCGGCCAGCGCCAGCGCATCGGCGTCGCCCGCGCGCTGGCGGTGGAGCCGGCCTTCATCGTCGCCGACGAGCCCGTCTCCGCCCTTGATGTCTCCATTCAGGCGCAGATCATCAACCTGATGGAGGACCTGCAGCGCGACTTCGGGCTGACCTACCTGTTCATCGCCCACGACCTCTCGGTCGTGCGGCACATCAGCCATCGCGTGGCGGTCATGTACCTAGGCAAGATCGTCGAACTGACGGAGAGCGACCGGCTCTACGAGAACCCCCTGCACCCCTACACGCAGGCGCTGCTCTCGGCCGTGCCCATCCCCGACCCGGAGGTGGAGCGCCGGCGCGAGCGCATCATCCTGACCGGCGACGTGCCCAGCCCGCTCAACCCGCCCTCCGGCTGCAACTTCCACACCCGCTGCCCCATCGCCATCGATGTCTGCCGCGAGGAAGACCCGGAGATGCGCGAGATCGAGCCCGGCCACTTCACCAAGTGCCACCGCGTCTAGCGGGCGGCCCGGCCGCGGGCGCCCTTCGCGCGCCGGGAGGCAACGCAACACCGAGGACGGGGCTTCGGCCCCGTCCTTCGCGTACCGGCGCCGGCGCCGGGCGGGCCGACTCCGAACCGCCGCCCCGCCCGTGATACGCTGCGGCCGCATGGAGCCCGCCTCGCCCCGTTCCCCCTCCGGCGACGCCGCGATGATCCGCAACTTCTGCATCATCGCGCACATCGACCACGGCAAGTCCACCCTCTCCGACCGCTTGCTCGAAGCGACCGCCACGGTCGATCCGCGCAAGATGGCCGAGCAACTGCTCGACTCGATGGACCTGGAACGCGAGAAAGGGATCACGATCAAGGCCCGCGCGGTGCGCATGCGCTACGAGGCCCCCGGCGGCGACTCCTACCAGCTCAACCTGATCGATACGCCGGGCCACGTCGACTTCGCCTACGAGGTCTCGCGCAGCCTGGCCGCCTGCGAGGGCGCCCTGCTCGTCGTCGATGCCGGCGCCGGCATCCAGGCGCAGACGCTGGCCAACGTCTATCTGGCCCTGGAGCAGGACCTGACGATCATCCCCGTGATCAACAAGATCGACCTGCCCGCGGCCGACCCCGACCACGTGGCCCGCGAGCTGGTCGACGTGGTCGGCTTCGGGGCGGACGAGATCCTGCGCGTGTCGGCCAAGACGGGCGAGGGCGTCGCCGCGCTGCTGGAGGCGATCGTGGCGCGCGTGCCGGCGCCGGCCGGCGACCCCGCCGCGCCGCCGCGGGCGCTGATCTTCGACCAGGCCTACGACGCCTACAAGGGCGTCGTCGCCTACGTCCGCGTCGTTGAGGGGACGCTGCGCGGGACCGCGCCGCTGCGGCTGATGGCCAGCGCCCGCCGCTTCGAGCCGATGGAGTTCGGTACGTTCGCGCCGCAGCTCGCGCCGCTGCCCGCCCTGCACGCCGGCGAGGTGGGCTACGTCGCGACGGGGCTCAAGGAGGTCGGCGACGCCCGCGTCGGCGACACGATCAGCGATTGGCGCCGCCCCGCCGACGCCGCCCTGCCCGGCTACGCCGAGGCCAAGCCCATGGTCTTCGCCGGGCTCTACCCGGCGCAGTCGGCCGACTACCCGCTGCTCGGCGACGCGCTCGACAAGCTGCGCCTCAGCGACTCCTCGGTGCAGTACCAGAAGGAGAGCTCGGCCGCGCTGGGCTTCGGCTACCGCATGGGCTTCCTGGGGCTGCTGCACATGGAGATCGTCCAGGAGCGGCTGGAGCGCGAGTACGACCTCTCGCTGATCTTCACCGCCCCCTCGGTGGAGTACGAGGTGCAGACCACCGACGGCCAAGTGCTGCGCATCGATAACCCGGCCGACCTGCCCAGCCCCACCCGCATCGCCGAGGTGCGCGAGCCCTGGCTGCGCATCTCCGTGATCGCGCCGCACCGCTACGTGGGCGCGATCATGGAGATCGTCAATCAGCGCCGCGGCCGCTTCGAGAAGATGGAGTACCTGGAGCGGGGCGAGGTCTCCGCCGACAGCGACCGCCTGCGCGTGCTGCTGGAGTACGAGATCCCGCTGGCCGAGATCCTCAGCGACTTCTACGACGAGTTGAAGTCGCGCACGCAGGGCTACGCCAGCCTCGACTACCACCTCGTGGGCTACCGGGCGGCGTCGCTGGTCAAGCTGGAGATCCTGGTCAACAGCGAGCCCGTCGACGCGCTGTCGGCGATCGTGCACGCCGAGAACGCCCCGCGCCGCGGCCGTGAACTGGTCGTCAAGCTGCGCTCGCGCATCCCCCGCCAACTCTTCGACGTGCCCGTGCAGGCGAGCATCGGCGGCAAGATCGTGGCCCGCGAAACGGTCAAGGCGCGGCGCAAGAACGTGCTCGCCAAGTGCTACGGCGGCGACGTCACCCGCAAGCGCAAGCTGCTCGCCAAGCAGGCCGAGGGCAAGAAGCGGATGAAGCGCGTCGGCAACGTGGAGATCCCGCAGGAGGCGTTCATGACCGTCCTCGAGATCGGCACGGGCGCGCGGACGTAGACGGGCGCTAGCCGCCAGCCTCGCTGTCGGCGGTGACCGCCTCGCGGGCCGGCGCGGCGCCGTCGGCCGGCGCGGGCGCCGCCTCGGCCGGCGGTGCATCGGACGCCGCGGCAGCCTCCCCCTGCTCCGCGCCCTCGCCGCCCTCGTCGCCCTCGTCTTCGTCCAGGGCGTCTTCGTCCAGGGCGTCTTCGTCCATCTCCTCGACGGAGACCGGCCCGTCGCTGTCGAGGATGATCTCCCGGATCGCGGCCAGCGTCTCCGCGTCGGGATCCTCCAGCCCGCTGTCCTCCAGGGCGTAGGTGACGAGGGTGAACAACGTGTCGCCGGTGAGCAGCGCGTAGCCGAAGTTCGCGCAGGCGTTGCCCAGCAGGTCCGAGTACGGCTGCTTGCGCTCCGACGGCGCCGTGAGCCGCTGGCCGTTGACGACGATCACGCCCTTGCGGCGCTCGCCCTTGCGCAGGAACTCCTCCTCGATGCGCCGCTGCAGGCGCAGGTAGCTGCGCTCCGTCACCGTGCCGTCGGCGAAATCGATCTCCAGCAGCGCCGTCTGCTTGGGCGGGTCGCCGTCGCCTTCGTGCAGCAGCACCCGGCCGCCGCCGCCGCCGTCGCGGACCTCGAAGCCCAGCGTCTGCATCGCCTCGTGCACCAGCGGCTCGAACGTGTAATGGCCCTCTCCCCACAGCAGGCCGCGGAACTTCTGGGCCTCGGCGTGGAAGGCGCGCGCCTCCACCAGCCGGCCCTCCGCCTCGGCGAAGCCCCCCTCGGCCTCTTTCAGCCGCGTCTCCGCCTCCTTCACGCCGGGCAGGTCGAAGCGCCGGACCCAGGCCGGCATCGTCTCCGGCGGCGGCGCGTCGAAGGCGCGGCCGATGCCGTCCACGATCGCCTCCGTCATGGGACGGCGCTGCATGCCGCGCAGCTCCTGCGTCGGCGGCGGCAGGAAGATCACCTGCCCCGGCCCGACCCGGAACTCGACGCCGATCCCCACGCCGGCCGCGCCGCGCGCGAAGACGCGCCCCACCTTGTCGAAGTTCTCGATCCGCGTCGTGTCCCAGCGCGCCCGGTAGGTGATGCGCGTGCGGAAGTCCTGCAGGTAGCCGCTGAAGGCGTGGTTGCGGTCGACCAGCGTCACGCTCGATCCGTCGGCGGGGAGGAACTGCGGCGGCGTGTAGATCACGCCGTCGGGCGCCGGCAGGATCGAGTAGCGGTTCGCGCCGGGCAGCGTGCCGACGACCGGATGCGGCACGTTGGGGTAGCCGATCACGACGACCACGCCGCCCTTGCCCAGCAGCCGCGCCATCTCGTCGCGGCGCAGCGTCAGCAACTCGCCCAGGCCGAAGTGGAAGGCGCCCGTCGCGCCGGCCCGCACCGGCGTGCCGTCGGGCTTGCGCAGGTCGGCCGACCCGGCCGCGACGCCCTCGATCTGCAGCGACACGGCCCGCGGGTCGATCAGGCAGGCGTCGTACTCGTACAGCGCCGGCGCGTTCGCGATCGAGTGGTTATCGACCTCCGCGCTCGGCAGCGGGAACCCCAAGGTGATGATTCGCATGCGCCCCGTCCTCCGTGCGCTCCGTATCGTCCCTGCCCGCCGCGCGCCGGCGCGACCGCCCGCGGCGTCGATTCCTGCCCCCGATGGTACGAGCCTCCCGGAGCGGCGGCCAATCGCCTGCGCGCCGTTCGCGCGGATCTGGAACCGATTTCGCGCTTCGGAGCGCCCCCGCGGCGCGCCGCTCCAGATTGACCGGCCCCGCCCGCGCTGAGTAGGGTGAATGTGTCGTGCTAGACGGGGAGCTAGCGGTGCCCTGTACCCGCAATCCGCTCCAGCGGGGTTGAATTCCCGTCCGAGGGCGTTCTCCATGCGAACTACCGGCGTGAAGCGGCGTTGAAGCCTGGGTCCCGTGCGGCGAAGCACTACCGAACCCCGTCAGGTCCGAGAGGAAGCAGCGGTAGGTAGAGCGCTTCGGGCGCCACGGGGCGGCCTGGGTGGAGCTGGCTGACGACGGCAAGCGCATGGGGCCGTTCGACGACGGGTGCACGGCCTCTTCCCTCGCCGCGCCGGGCGCCGCACTGCGCCCGGACGCAGGTTAGGAGTCGCGGTGGCCCGCCGACCCTCCGCCGACGGCCGCCGCCGCCCGGCCCTGGGCCAGCACTTCCTCCGCGATGCCGCCGTGCGAGACGCCGTCCTGGCCGCCGTGCCCGATGACGGGCTGCCGATCGTCGAGGTCGGGCCGGGCCGCGGCGCGCTCACGGACGGACTCGCCGGGGCCGGCCGCGCCGTCGTCGCGGTGGAGTTCGACGAGGCGCTGGCGCTGCGGCTGCGCCCCCGCCTGCCCGCCCGCGACAACCTGCGCGTGCTGCACGGCGACATCCTGGAGGTCGGCCTGCGCGAGGCGCTGGCCGCCATCGCCCGCACGCCGCCGGCCGGGCTGGTGGGCAATCTGCCCTACGCGATCACCGCGCCGCTCCTGCGCCGCATGCTCAGCGAGGAGCCCGACCCGCCGCCCTGGCTCGTCGTGATGGTGCAGCGCGAGGTCGCCCGGCAGGTCGTCGCGCCGCCGGGGCGGCGCAGCCTGCTCAGCGTCTCGGTGCAGTTCTACGCGCAACCCGAGCAACTCTTCGACGTCCCGCCCGGCGCCTTCGATCCGCCTCCGGGGGTGCACTCCAGTCTGCTGCGGCTCCAGCGCCGGGCCGCCGCCCCCGTGGACGTGCCCAGCGAAGCGCGCTTCTTCGAGGTCGTGCGGGCGGGCTTCGCCTTCCCGCGCAAGCAACTGCACAACGCGCTCGCCCGCGCGATGTGGCTCGAGCCGGGCGCGGCCCCGTCCTGGCTGCGGGCCTGCGGAATCGACCCTGCCCGGCGCGCCGCCACGCTCACGCTCGAAGAGTGGGCGCGGCTCGCCTGGGAGCGGGAGCGCAGCGGCGCGCCGCCCCCGGCCGAGGCGCGCAGGTCGGTCGCGTGAGCCGCGCCGCGCCACCCCCGGCGAGCGCCGTGCAGACCCGCGCGCCGGCCAAGATCAACCTCACGCTGGAGGTCCTGGGGCGACGCGAGGACGGCTTCCACGACCTGATCTCCGTCGCCCAGACGCTCGACCTCTGCGACGACGTCCGCCTCGACCCCGCCCCGGAGGACGACGCCCCGACGGCGCGCTTCATCGACGACGAGGGCCGCCCGCTTCCCGCCCCGGCCGATGCGGAGAGCGAGATCGTCGCCCGCGCCTGGCGCGCGCTGCGCGACGCCGCGGGCCGCGAGCTGCCGGGCCGCGTCACGATCCGCAAGCGGCTGCCCGTGGCCGGCGGGCTCGGCGGCGGCTCGTCCGACGCCGCCGCCTTCCTGCGCCTGGCCGACGCCTTCTGGGGCCTGGGGCTGCGGCCGGAGGATCTGGCCGCGGTCGGGGCGAGCCTCGGCTCCGACGTGCCGCTCTTCCTGGCCGGCGGCGCGACGCTGATCGAGGGCCGCGGCGAGCGCGTCACGCCGCTTCCCGACGGCGCCGCCTGGGCCGGCCTGCTGTTCAGCCCCGAGCTGCCCCTGCCCGCCGCCAAGACCGCCGCGATGTTCTCCGCCCTGCGCCCGCGCCACTTCGGCGACGGCGCCCGCGGCCGCGCACTGGCCGCCAAGCTCGCCGACGGCGGCGCGCCCGATCGCGACGACCTCGTCAACACCTTCGACGCGGTCGTGGGGGAGGTGCTGCTGGGCGTCGCCTCCGAGCGGCGGCGCTTCGCCCGGGCGGCGCGCGCCGTGCCGCTGCTGGCCGGCGCCGGCCCGTCGCTCTTCCTGCTCGGCGCGGCCCGTGACGCCGCCCGCTTCGGCGTGCTGGCGGCGCAGTTGACCGCGGGCGGCGGAAGGGCGCGGGTCGTGCGGCCGCTGGGACGGCAACCGGCGACGGCGATCTTGCCCGCCCCGGCCGGACGCTAGGGCCGCGGCGATGGAGGCCCTGCTGGCCGGGCTGATCGCGGGCGCCGCCATGGGTATGGCCTCGACCGCCCTGATCGCCTCCATCGTGGTCGAGTCGACGCGCGTCGCCCGCCACCTGCACGACCGCTACCCCGACGCGCCGCTGCCGCTGCTCGGCGTCGCCGTGACGCTGGGCGCGCACGCTGCCTGGGGCGCGATCGGTCTCGGCCTGGGCGCGATCTACTGGGCCGTCCGCGACGGCGCGCAAGCGGGCGCGGGCAGCCCGGCCTGGGGCTTCTCGCTGGCCATCGCGCTGCCGGCCGGGCTGGCGCTGCTCTTCGCGGTCGCCGCCCGCCTCCCGGCCGTGCGCCGCTTGACGCTGCTGGCGCTGCTCTTCGCCGGGCTCTTCGGCTGGCTGCTGCCGCACCTGGCCGAGGCCTGAGCGCGGCCGCGCCGGCGATCGCTCCCACGCGGCAGAGCGATCCCGCGCCCGTTCCTATACTTCGCCGATGCCCCAGCCTGCCGTCGGCACGATCCTCGACTCGCACGTGCACACCGTGCGCGGCGCCGCCGACAGCGAACTGCAGCCGGCCGACCTGCTGGCCGAGGCGCGGCGGCGCGGCCTCAGCGGCATCAACGTCAGCGAGCACGACCGCGTCTGGGAGCGCCACGACTGGCAGGCCTTCGTCGCGGAGGCGCCCGACCTGTTCCTCTCGCAGGGCATGGAGGTCTCCACCGACCTGGGCCACGTGGTCGTCTTCGGGATCGACCGCTACTACCCCGGCATCCGTTCCTGTGAGCGGCTGCGCGCCGTGGCCGACGAGATCGGGGCCTTCATCAGCGTCGCGCACCCCTTCCGACACTTCTTCGACCCGGTGACCTTCATGCGCAAGGGCGAGCCGCCCTTCGCGATGAGCCCCGAGGAGGCGGCCGAGCGCATGCGCGTCTTCCACATCGTGCACGGCGTCGAGGTGGGCAACGGGGCCAACACGCTGCGCGAGAACGCCTTTGCCTACCGCGTGGCCGAGATCCTGGGCCTGCCCATGACCGGCGGCTCCGACGCCCACTCGACCAGCGGCATCGGCGCCTACGCCACCGCCTTCCCGGAACCGCTGCGCTCGCGCGAGCAGATGATCGAGCACCTCCACGCCGGCCGCACGACGCCCTACGTGCACGGCCCCGACGGACTCTGCCCCTTCCAGCCGCCGGACTGATCCCCTCGGCCGCTAGGCAGCGGAACGCGTAGGCTGTGCAGGTCGCAGTCGGCGACTCTGGATTCGGCCCGCGCATGCCGCTCCGCCGCTTCGTCTCCCTCGACGTCGAGACCACCGGCCTCGACCAGACGCGTGATCGCATCACCGAGGTCGGCATGGTGCGCTTCACCCGCGACGGCGTCGAGGACCGCTACTCGCAACTCGTCAATCCGGGGCGGGAGATCCCGCTGCGCATCCAGCAGCTGACCGGTATCGCCCCGTCCGATGTCGCCACCGCGCCCCACTTCAACAGCGTGCGTCTCGATATCGAGGAGTTCATCGGCGAGGCGACCGTCGTCGGGCAGAACGTCGGCTTCGACCTCTCCATGCTGGACCGGGAAGGCATCAAACCGCCCGGCGACGTGCTCGACACGCTGGAGTTGGCCCGTCTGGTCGACCCCGGCCACCGCAGCCACAACCTGTCGGCGCTGGCCGAGCGCTACGGCGTCGCGCACCCCGACGCCCACCGCGCCCTGGCCGACGCGGAGACGACCCGCGCCGTCTTCCTGGCGCTGCTGGCTCGCGCCGAGGCGCTGCCGGGCGACCTCATCGCGGAGTTGATCGGGCTGGCCGGCGGCATGGCCTGGTCGCCGGCGACGCTGCTGCGCGAGATCGCCGAGGCGCACGGCGCGACCGCCCCTGCGCCGCCCTCGCCGGCCGCGCGCGCCCGTCCCGCCGCCCCCGCCGCGGCGCCGGTCCCCGACGCGCCGCCCCGCCCCGAGGCGCCCGCCATCTACGGCCCGCTCGACGAACTGTCGCAGTCGGTGCTAGACGCGGGGGCCCGCCACCCCGAGCCGTTCGGGGCCTGGGAGGAGCGGTCCGAGCAGGCCGGCATGACCCGCGCCGTCGCCCGCGCGATGGAGACCGGCGGGCAGTTGCTGGTCGAGGCCGGCACGGGCACCGGCAAATCGCTGGCCTACCTGATCCCGGCCGCGCTGCGCGCCCTGACCACGGGCGGCCGCGCGATCGTCAGCACCAACACCATCGCTCTGCAGGAGCAACTGCTTGAGCACGACGTGCCCGCCACCCGGCTGCTGCTACGCGACGCCCTCGGCGACGGGGCCGCGGACGCCCTGCGCGTCACGACGCTCAAGGGGCGGCGCAACTACCTCTGCCGCCGCCGGCTGGCCCAGGAACGCGCCGCCGGGGCGGTCGCGCCGGGCGGGGGCGGCGCCGTCACCTCCGAGGCCGGCGCGGCCGCCAACCGGCTGCTGGCCCGATTGATCGTCTGGCTGCGGGACACGCAGACCGGCGACCGATCGGAGTTGCACGTGGGGCCCGACGAGGAATCGGCCTGGTCGTACTTCAGCGCCGAGGGGGAGGACTGCCTCTCCTCGCGCTCCTGCCCCTACGTACGCGACGGCAGCTGCTTCCTGCTACGCGCCCGCCGCCGCGCCGAGGCGGCGCACATCGTGATCGCCAACCACGCCCTGCTGCTCAGCGACATGGCCGCGGGCGGCGGCGTCCTGCCCGCCGCCGACACGCTGATCGCCGACGAGGGCCACCACCTCGAGGACGCCGCCACGCAGCACCTCGGCCTCTCCCTGCGCGTGGCCTCGTTCACCGACCTGCTGGAGCGGGTGCACCGGCTGGGCCCGCGCGGGACCGACCAGGGCGTCGCCGGGGCGGCCCGCGCGGCGATGGCCGCGGCGCCGCCGTCGCTCTTCCACGACGATGCGGGCGGCGAGGCGCTGCGCGCCGAGCTTGTCGGCGGGCTGGCCGGCGTCGCCCCGGCGATCTCAGCGGCCGCCGTCGCGGTCGAGGGGTTCTTCACGGTCCTGCACCAGTTCGCCCACGACCACGCCCGCGGCGCCGGCGCGAGCGACAGCCGCCTGCGGCTCACGGCCGGCGTCCGCGCCCAGCCCGGCTGGAGCGCGATCGAGACCCGCTGGGACGCGGTCTTCGCCGCCCTGCGCGACGTCGATGCGGCGCTCACGAGCCTGGGCGAGACGATCGACGAGGTCGCGGCGGCCGCGGCGATCGCCGAAGACGACACAGAGCGCGCCGGGGAGCAGTGGGAGGGCCTCTCGGCCGAGTTGGCGAACGTGCAGGCCGCCCTCGCCGAGCGCTGCGAGCAGGCCGGCGACCTCCTCACCCGCCACGACGCCGCCACGGTGACCTGGCTCGACTCCAGCCCGCGCTCCGAATTCGCGACGCTGCACGCGGCGCCGCTGACGGTCGCGTCGCAGTTGCGCGACGATCTCTTCGGGCCGCGCCGGACCAGCGTCGTGACCGGCGCGACGCTGGCCGTCGAGGGCCGCTTCGACTTCATCCAGGAGCGCCTGGGCCTGCCCGACGCGGCCGGCGAGCGCTTCGGCTCCCCCTTCGACTACCGCCGCGCCGTGCGGCTGCTGCTGCCCGGCGACATGCCGCCGCCCTCCGATCGCGCCTACCAGGGCGCCGTCGAGGAGGCGCTGATCGACGTGGCGATGGCCGCCGACGGGCGCACGCTGGCGCTGTTCACGTCGCACGGGGCGCTGCGCGCGGCCGCCCGCGGCGTGCGCGGACCGCTCGAGGAGGCGGGCATCGTGGTGCTGGCGCAAGGCGTCGACGGATCGCCCGCCCGCGTCCTGCAGGCGCTGCGCGAGAACCCGCGCTCGCTGCTGCTGGGCACGGCCTCGCTCTGGGAGGGCGTCGACATCCCCGGCGACACGGTCTCCGTCGTCGTCATCGCGCGGCTGCCCTTCGCGGTGCCCAGCGACCCCGTCCAGGCCGCCCGCGCCGACGAGTACGACAACCCCTTCATGCGCTATTCGGTGCCGCAGGCCGTGACCCGCTTTCGGCAGGGCTTCGGGCGGCTGATCCGCCGCAAGGACGACCGCGGCCTGGTCGTCGTGCTCGACGGCCGCCTCGGCGGCAAGCGCTACGGCCAGTCGTTCCTGCGATCGCTGCCGCCCGTCACGACCGAGCGGCCACCGCGGCACGCGCTGGCCGGCAGCGTCGAAGAGTGGCTGGCGCGGTGAGCCCGGCGGCGGCGGGCTGGCCCGCCGAACTGCGGTCGCGACGGCTGCGCCTGCGCGCCCGCGCCCCGGACGACCCCACGCCCGATTGGCTGCCCGAGGCGGAATCGGCCCTGGGCGGGGCGGGACTGCCCTGCCCGCTGGGCGACCGGATCGAGGCCGGCGACGCCGTCTACTGGCTGCGCCCCGCCGGGGCCGCCGCCCCGGTCGGCGCCTGCGCGGCCCGCGTCGAGGACGACGCGCTGGTCTGGACCTGGCTGGCGATCGAGGCCGAGTGGCGCGGCTACGGCTACGGCGGCGCGGCCGTGCCGATCGTCGAGCGGGCCGCCCGGCGGCTCGGCGCGACGTCGGGCCGGGCGCCGGTCCCGGCCTCGAACGGCATCGCGCTGTACTTCTGGCTGCGGCTGGGCTATCGCCCGCTGGCCGGCCTCGACCGGCCCAAGCCCCGCGAGGGCACCTGGATGGGACGCGCGCTCAGCGCTCGCGATCGCTGAGATCCCGCGCCTCGCGCGCGGCGCGCAGGCGGTCGCGGCGCAACTTGTTCGACAGCAGCCGCGCGCCGCCCAGTCCCATCCCCAGCGCGCCGGCCAGCAGCGCCGCGCCGCTGGCGGAGTCGGCGAAGGACAGCGTCGCGCCCACCCAGAGCCCGGCCGAGAACGCGATCACGACCGCCACCGTCGGCCGCCACCAGGGGCGCACGCGGACCGCGTCGACCGGCGCCAGCGACGCCGACTGCTGGCCGGAGCCCTGCGGCTGGGCGCCCCTCTCGGCGCGGGCGCGACGGCGGCGGCGGCGGCGCTGGCGTGGCATCAGCGACGCCTGCGCCGCACGATCTGGCGGGCGCTGCGGCCCTCGTGCCGCACGCGGCCTCCGCTCGCCTCCCCCGCCGGGGCCGAAGGCGGGGCCGGCGGCGGCGACTCCCCCCGCGCCGCGGCGAGGCAGCGGGCGCAGCCGAACTGCAGGGCGAGGAACTCCTCGCTCAGCCAGACCTCGCCGCAGTTCTTGCCCGCCTCCTCCCGCGTCATCACCAGGTGGAAAGGCTCGGCGCAGTCGCTGCAGATGGCCGAAGCCCCGCTCTCGACGGGCTGCGCGCAGACCGTGCAGGCGGGCCGCTCGTCGCGCCCGACGCTGAACAGCGCCCGTCCGCCGCTGTCGTCGCCGGCGGGACTACTCATGCGAGCCGTTCCTTTCGGCCCGCGCCTGGCGGCGGCGTGTCGCCGGCGGCGGACCGTCGCGATTGTAGCCGCCGCCCTCGACCGCGCCCGCCGTCGCGGTCGAGCGCCTCCCGCACCACCCGCCGCGCGGACGCGACGCCGGCCGGGCCGGGCGGCAGCGCGCCGTCGATCACCGCGTCGCGCAGTAGCGACAGCCAGCGCCCGATCTCCGGCCCGGGCGAGACGCCCAGCGCGCGCAGCGCCGCCGCGTCGAGCGGCGAGGCTGCGGCCGGCCACTCCTCGATCGCCCGTCGGGCGCGTTCCCCGGCCTGTCCGCGCCACAGCGCCGCCGCCGCCCGCAGCACGGCCGCCTCCTGCCCGCGCAGCAGCGCGGCGGCGGCGCTGTCGGCGAGTTCCGCCCGGCTCAGCCGCGCGCGTCGCGCCCGCAGCCTCGCCCCGCCCTGCAAGGCGCGTCGCTCCTCGCGAGTCAGCGCGCAGGCGCGGGGCAACGCCGCCACGACCGGCGGCGGCGCGGTCAGGCCGGTCAGCGCCCAGAAGCCGGCGGCCGGCGTCGCCGCCTCCGCGATCTCCCCGAAGGCGGCGACCAGACGCGGCGGCGGCGACCAGCCCGGCAGCCGCGCCGCCGGGACGCCCAGCGCGACCGCCCCCGCCAGCGCCGCCGGGGCGGCCGGGTCGAGCAGCAGACGTCGCCAGGCCTCGCCGAAGCGGGCGCCGCTCAGCGCGCGCACCCGCGGCAGCGCCGCCCGCGCCCGCGCGCCCGTGCCGGGGGCGAAACGCGCCTCCAGCCGGGCCGCGTAGCGGCAGGCCCGGATGACTCGCGTGGGGTCGTCGCGGAAGGAGCGGTCGTGCAGGACGCGGATCAGCCCGCGCTCCAGATCGCGCCGCCCCCCGAACGGATCGAGCAGCGCCGCCCGCCGCGGCCCGCACAGCCCCAGGGCCATCGCGTTGACGCTGAAGTCGCGCCGCGCCAGATCCTCGCCGATCATCGCCGGCCGCACGACCGGCAGCGCGCCGGGCCGCGGATAGCGCTCACGGCGCGTCCGCGCGATGTCGATGCGCACGCCGCCGAGCCGCAGCGTGGCGGTGCCGAAACGGTCGTGCCGGGTGGGCCGGACCGCCGTGGCCCGCGCCAGGGCGTCGAGCAGCGGCGCGGGGTCGCCCTCGATCGCCAAGTCGAGGTCGTTGATCCGCGGGGCGCCCCCGGGCGAGTGCAGCAGGTCGCGCACGACCCCGCCCACGGCGAACAGCGCCACCTCCCGCGCCTCCGCCGCCTCGGTGAGCGCCGTCAGCGCGGCGCGGCCCGGTGCGTCGAGGCCCTGCCAGAGCCGGTCGAGGATCTCGGGGGGACGCGGTTCGTCGGTCATGGTGTCGACACGTCATAATGTTCGCTGCGTGATGTGGCCGACTCGGCCCGCAGGCGGCGGCCGGCGCGCGCGGCGGTGTCATAAGCTGACTCGGCGGGGAGCGAGCGGGGGGCGCGAAGGCGTGGGAGGTCTAAACTGCGAACGTGCATTATCCGCTGACTCGATCGACCAGCCGCCGGCGACCGCCGAGGGCCGCGCCATGAACGATCCCTCGGGCCCGGCCGGCCGCGTGCCGGCTCGCGGCCGCAGCACCCGCCTCGACGTGCTCCAGCAGCGCCTGGGCCACGAATTCGCCGACCGCGCGCTGCTGCGCCAGGCCATGGTGCATCGCTCGCACCTGAATGAGAACCCCGGCGACGCCGTGGAGTCGAACGAGCGCCTGGAGTTCCTCGGCGACGCCGTCCTCGACGCCGTCGTCTCCCGCCACCTCTACGAAGACTACCCCTCCGCCTCCGAGGGCTGGCTGACCGAGGTGCGCTCGCTGCTGGTCCGCAACGAGACGCTGGCCGACCTGGCGCGGGCCTGCGGCCTGGGCCGCTACCTTGTCATGGGCAAGGGCGTCGAGGGGCAGGACGGGCGCAACCGCCCCGCCATCCTGGGGCGCACCTTCGAGGCGGTGCTGGGCGCGGTCTACCTCGACGGCGGCTGGCCCGCCGCGCAACGCGTCATCCTGCGGGCGCTGTCGGACCAGTTGGCCGCGATCGCCATCGCCGGCATCGAGCGCGACCCCAAGAGCCTGCTGCAACAGGCCTGCCAGGCCGAGTGGCGCGCGACGCCGCGCTACCACACGGTGGAGGAGCGCGGCCCCGCCCACGAGCGCGAGTTCCGCGTCGAGGTGCGCGTCAACGGGGAGACGCTGGGCGGCGGCGCGGGGCCCAGCAAGCAGGCGGCCGAGATGGCGGCGGCCGAGATGGCCCTGCGCGGGCTGCCGGCCGAGGCCCTCCCTTGAGCGGGCTCCCCCGGCCGGCCGGCCGCCGCCCGCCCGGCGGCTGAAGAACGAGACCCCGCATGCACTTCAAACGACTCGATATCCAGGGCTACAAGTCCTTCGCCACGCGCACGCAGTTCCAGATCGACCCCGGCATCACCGCCGTCGTGGGGCCGAACGGCTCGGGCAAGTCGAACATCATGGACGCCCTGCGCTGGGTCATCGGCGGCGCGACGAGCGGCCTCATGCGAGCCAAACGCATGGAGGACGTGATCTTCGCCGGCTCGGGCAGCCGCGCCCCGGCCGGCCTGGCCGAGGCCCGGATCGTGCTCGACAACGGCGCCGGCTGGCTGCCGCTCGACGCGCCCGAGGTCGAGGTCGTGCGGCGCGTGCACCGCAGCGGCGAGTCGGAGTTCCGCATCAACGACGCGCGCGTGCGCCTGCGCGACATCCAGGAGCTGTTCGCGCAGGGCGGGCTGGGCGCGGGCTCGCACGCGCTCATGGGGCAGGGGCTGGTCGAGGAGGTGCTGCGGCTGCGTCCCGAGGACCGCCGCGGCCTGATCGAGGACGTGGCCGGCGTGCGCCCCCACCGCCTGCGCATGATCGACGGCCGCCGCCGCCGCGCCGAGGCCGAGGAGAACCTGGCCCGCGCGCGCCTGCTGGCGGCCGAGATCGAGCCGCGCCTGCGCACCGTCGAGCGGCAGGCCAAGCGCGCCGCCCAGCACGCCGAGCTGGCCGCCGAGTTGCACGGCGCCCTGTGCGACTTCTACGGCCGCGAGCAGCGCCGGCTGCACGCGGCCCTGACGCAGGGCCGCGCCGCCGCAGGCGAGCGCGCCGCCGATCGGGAGGCGGCTGAGGCCGCCTCGGCCCGGGCCGAGCAGGAGATGGAGCGCTGGCGCCGAGACCTGGAGGCCGCCCGCGAGCGCCTCGACGCCGCCGAGGCCGAGCGCCGCCGGCTGTCGGCGGCCGTGCGCGATCTGGAATCGAAGCGGGATCTGGCTCGGGAGCGCCGCGGTCTGCTGGAGGCGCGCGTGGCCGAGCTCGGCGCCGACGTCGCGGCGCTGCGGGAGCGTCTCGACGCGCCGGGGGAAGAGCCCGACGCGGAGCGGCGGGCGTCGCTGGCGGCGGACGCCGCAACCGCCGCCGCCGAGGCCGGCGCTGCCCAGGAGGCCCTCGACGCCGCCGCGGGGCGGCTGGCCGGGCTGCGCCGCGTCCGCGACGAGGCCGACGCGGAACTGGACCGCCTGGACCGCGCGGCGCGCGACGACGAGCGCCGCCGGGCGGAGTCGGCCCGGCGCGCCGACGGCGTCCGCGCCGGGCTACCCGCGCGGGAGGATGCGCTGCAGACGCTCCGCAGCCGGCTCGACGGCGCCGAGGCGGCCGTCGGCGAGGCGCAGACGGCGCAGGCCGAGGCCGGCGTGCGCGCGTCGGACGCCTACGAGCGCCGCGCCGAGCTGGCCCGCGACTACAACCTGGCCACCGCCCGCCTGCGCGACCTGGAGACCGCCCGCGCCGGCCGCGAGCGCGACCTCGACCGCGCCCGCGACCGCCTGCAGATGCTGCGCGAGCTGCAGGGCGAGAGCGAGGGCATGCACCAGGGGCTGCGGGCCCTGTTCGGCACGCGCGGCGTCCCCCGCGACGGCGAGTCGACCGGCGTCCCCGGCGTGGCCGCCGTGCTGCGCCGCGTCGTGCACGCCCCGCGCGGCCTCGAGCGGGCCGTCGAGGCGGCGCTCGCCGACTACCTCGACGCCGTGATCTTCAGCAGCGCCGACGAGGCGCTCTCGACCATGCGCCTGCTCGTCCAGGAGCGGGCTGGGCGCATCGTCGCCCTGCCGCTCGATGCGACGCGCGTGCGCCCGCCGCTGGCCATGTCGGAGGAGCCAGGCGTGATCGGCGTCGCCTCGCGGCTGGTCCGCTGCCGGCCCGAGTACCGCGCCGTCGTCGACACGCTGCTGGGCCGCACCCTGATCGTCGAGGACCTCGCCACCGGCCGCACCATGGTCCAGCGCGGACTGGGGGCCGCCGTCACCCGCGACGGCTACCTGCTGCGCCCCAACGGCGCCCTCACGGGCGGCCGCCTGGCCGACAGCGGCGCCTTCACCCGTGAGGCCGAGCTGCGCGCGCTGCCCGAGCAGATCGAGGATCTGGAACGCTCCCTGGCCGAGGCGGCCGACGTCGAGGAGCGCCGCCGCGCCCTGGAGACGCTGGCGGACCAGCTGCGGCTGGCCGAGGAGGCCGCCGAGGAGGCCGCCGCCGCCCGCGAGCGGGCGCAGGAAGCGACGGGCCAGCGCCGCGCCGACCTGGCCGCGCTGGGCGGCGAGACGCAGGCCGCGCAGGAGGCGCTGGCGCGCGCCCGGGAGGAACTGCGCCAAGCCGAGGCCGTCGCGGCCGAGGTGGACGCCGCGGGGAGCGGCCGCGAGGCGGACCGCGAGGCCGCGCGGGCCGCGCGGCCCGGCGACGAGACGCTGGCCGCGGCGGAGGAGGCGCAGTCATCCCGGCTGCGCGCGCTGGGAGAGGCGCAGAGCCGGTTGCGCGCCGCCCGGGAGCAGCAGCGCCGTCTGGAGGAGCGGGACGAGGCCGGCCGCGCCGCCCTGAGCCGCGCCCGCGAGGCGCTGGCCGGGCGCGAAGCGCAGCGCGCGCAGGCGGCCGACGACCTGGCCGCCTGCGCCGCCGCGCTCGACACCCTCGCCGCCGAGTTGGCCGCGGCCGAGCGCGAGCGCGAGGCCCGCCTCGGCGACCGCGGCGCCGAGGCGGCCTCGCCGGAGGCCGACGCGCTGGCGGCCCTGCAGGGCGAGGAGCGCGAGCGGCGCGCCGTGTTGGCCGATCGGCAGGCGCGGCGCATCGAGGCGGAGAAGGCGCTGGTCGAGGCGCAGGCGGCGCTGCGCGAGGGCGAGACGGCGCTGGAGCGCCTGCGCGAGGCGATGGCCGGCGACGAGCTGACGATCGACGGCGAGGGCCGCGTCGCGCCGCTGGACGGCGCCGCCGGACCGCCGTCCGCCCCCGCCGCCGACCCGGCGGAGTCGGACGCCGACCTGCGCCGCCGCGTCGAGACGCTGCGCGGGCGGCTGCGCTGGCTGGGCCGCGTCAACCCCGAGGCGGCCGGCGAGTACGAGGAGATCCGCGTCCGGCACGAGGAGCTGACGGCCCAGATCGACGACCTGGAGGGGGCGGAGCGGCGCATGCTCGCGGCCGAGGCCGAGCTGGCGGCGCTGATCCAGGAGCGCTTCGCGACCACCTGCCGGCGCGTCGACGCCGAATTCCAGCGCTACTTCCAGCTGATGTTCCGCGGCGGCGCCGCGCGCCTGCGGCTGAGCGACGAGGAGGACCCGGAGACGTCGGGCCTGGAGCTGGAGGCGCAGCCGCCCGGCAAGCGCGTCGAGGACCTGGCCATGCTCTCCGGCGGCGAGCGATCGCTGACCGCCATCGCCCTGCTGTTCGCCCTGCTGGAGGTGCGGCCGGCCCCCTTCTGCGTCCTGGACGAGGTCGACGCGGCGCTCGACGAGGCCAACGTGGGGCGCTTCGTGGGGGCGCTCAAGGCGCTGGCCGAGCGCACGCAGTTCGTCGTCATCACGCACAACCGGCGCACGATCGAGCAGGCCGACAGCATCTACGGGATCACGATGGGCGAGGACTCGGTCAGCCGCGTGCTGTCGGTGCGCCTGGCCGATCTGGAGCTGGACGACTGAGTCCGTCCGGGGAGCCGCCATGGTCCGCCTCTTCCGCCGCCGCAGCGACCCGCCGGCCGAGCAGGCCGTCGAGGCGGCCGAGCTCTCGGCGCTGATGCGGGCCGGCACGCGCCGCGCCCGCGGCGGCGTGCTGGGACGGCTGGGCGGTGCCCTGCGCCGCGGCGCCGCGGACGAGGAGTTCTGGGAGGAACTGGAGGAGATCCTGATCGGCGCCGACGTCGGCGTGCGCACGACGGCCTCGCTGATCGCGCGGCTGCGGCGGCGGGCCGCGGCGGAACGGGCGCGTGACCCGGCCGCGCTGCGGGCCCTGCTGCGGGACGAGATGGTGACCCTGCTGGAGGCGCCGCGCGAGCGCGGCCTGCTCTGGTCGCCGGCCCGCGCGGCGGAGCCGCCGGCGCCGCAGGTGATCCTGGTGGTGGGGGTCAACGGGGCCGGCAAGACGACCAGCATCGCCAAGCTGGCCCACGCCTACCGGGAGGAGGGCCGCTCGGTCATCCTCGGCGCGGGCGACACCTTCCGCGCCGCCGCCATCGAGCAGTTGCAGCGCTGGGGCGAGCGGACCGGCGCGCCGGTCATCGCGCATCAGGCGGGGGCCGACCCCGGCGCCGTCGCCTACGACACGCTGGGCGCGGCCCAGGCCCGCGGCGCCGACGTGGCGATCATCGACACGGCCGGGCGGCTGCAAACCAAGAAGAACCTGATGGCCGAGCTGGGCAAGGTGCGGCGCGTGATCGGCGGTCGCGTGGACGGCGCGCCGCACGAGGTGCTGCTGGTGCTCGACGCCACGACCGGCGGCAACGGGCTCAGCCAGGCGCGCGTCTTCGGCGAGGCGACCGAGGTGACCGGCATCTGCCTGGCCAAGCTCGACGGCACCAGCAAGGGCGGCGTCGTCTTCGCCGTGGCGGCCGAGCTGGGCCTGCCGGTGCGCTTCGTCGGCACCGGCGAGGGGCTGAGCGACCTCGCCCCCTTCGACGCCGGCGTGTTCGTCGACGCGCTGCTGGCCGAGGAGTGAGGCTCGCACGGGGCGGCGTTGTCCGGGCGCGGGCGCGCCGATAGGATGCGACCCGTGAGCAACGGCGCGAACGGCGGCGACGGCGGGCAGGCGGGCGCATTGACGCCCGCGCAGCGCGATCGCGTGGTCGCCGCGCTGGCCGGGGTCGAGCCGGGCAAGGGCAACCTGTTGCCCGCCCTGCATCGCGTGCAGCACGAGTTGGGCTGGGTGCCGCGGGCGGCGATGGCGCTGGTCGCGCGGCGGCTGGGGATCAGCGAGGCGCAAGTCTACGGTCCGGCCACTTTCTACTCCGAGTTCCGCCTCACGCCGCCGCCGGCCACGCTGCTGACCTGGTGCAGCGGCCCCACCTGCCGCGTGCTGGGCGGCGAGCGGATCAAGCTGATCCTCGAAGAGACGCTCGATTGCCGCCTGGGCGAGAACGGCCCCGACGACGACTACGGCCTGTGGCTGGGGCAGTGCAACGGCACCTGCGAGCAGGCCCCGCAGGTCTGGCTCAACGGCCGCGTCGTGGGCAAGCTCGGCCTGGCCGACGCGGCCCGGCTGGCGCGGCGCCTGCGCGACGGCGAGACGGCCGACGCGATCGCGCCGCCGCCGCCCGACGCGGTCGAGATCCAGCCCGCCCTGGTGCGCCGCGCGGAGACGCCGGAGGCGGCCTCATGAGCGCCGCCTACGAGGCCCTGCGGGCCGGCGCCGGCCCTCCCCGCGAGGCGCGCGATCGCCCCCTGCTGCGCGTCGACCTGACCACCTCCTCGGTGGCCGCCGGCGCCGACCACACGCTGTCGCGGCTGCGGGAGTCGATCGCGGCGCGCGGCCTCGAGGTGGAGATCGTGCGGGTCGGCTCGCTGGGGCTCTCCTTCGCCGAACCGACGGTCGAGCTGCAGCGGCCGGGCCGCCGGCCGGTCGTCTACGGGCCGTTGCCGCCGGAGGAGGTGGAGGACTTCCTCGACGCCGTGCTGGGCACGGCGCAGGCCGAAGCGGGCGGCGACGATCGCCGCTGGGCGATCGGCGTGCGCGGCGGCGACGGCCAGGAGGGCGTGCCGCCGCTGAGCGCGCACCCCTTCTGGGCGCCGCAGGAGCGCCGCGTGATGGAGCTGATGGGGGTGATCGACCCCGAATCGCTCTCCGAGGCGCTGGCGGGGGGGCGCTACGCCGGCCTCGACCGCGCGCTCGGCATGGAGCCGATGGCGATCTGCGACCTGATCGAGGCGGCCGGCGTGGGCGGGCGCGGCGGCGGCGGCTTCCCGGCCGGGCGCAAGTGGAAGTTCCTGCTGGGCGCGCCGGGGCCAGACAAGTACATGCTCTGCAACGCCGACGAGGGCGACCCCGGCGCCTTCGTCAACCGCATCCTGATGGAGTCCGACCCGCACTTGGTGATCGAGGGGATGGCCATCGCCGGCCTGGCCACGGGCGCCGAGCTGGGCGTGGTCTACATCCGCGACGAGTACCCGCTGAGCGTGGCGCGGATGCAGCGGGCGGTCGACGACGCGGCCGCGGCGGGGCTGCTGGGCGGCGACCTGCTGGGCTCCGGCCGGGCCTTCCGGCTGGAGGTCGTGCGCGGCGCCGGCTCGTACGTCTGCGGCGAGGAGACGGGGCTGATCGCCTCCCTGGAGGGGCTGCGCGGGATGCCCAAGATCCGCCCCCCCTTCCCGGCCCAGCGCGGCGTCTTCGGCCTGCCCAGCAACGTCAACAACACCGAGACCTACGCGCACGTGCCGCCGGCCCTGCTGCACGGCGCCGACTGGTACCGCGAGTTCGGCACCGAGGCCGACGCCGGCACGAAGATGTTCAGCATCGGCGGCGCGCTGCGCCGCACGGGCATCGTCGAGGTGCCCTTCGGCTCCTCGATGCGCGAGCTGCTGGAGGAGATCGGCGGCGGCGTGCCCGACGGCGGCGCGGCCAAGGGCATCCAGCCCGGCGGGCCGCTGGGCGGCCTGCTCAACGCCGACGACCTGGGCCTGGACCTGGAGCGGCCGCCCTTCACGGAGCGCGGCGTGCTGCTCGGCTCGGGCGGGCTGATCCTGTTCGACGAGCGCGCCTGCGCGGTCGACCTGGCGCTCTACTTCAGCGAGTTCTGCGAGGACGAGTCCTGCGGGCGCTGCACGACCTGCCACGGCGGCAGCCAGCGGCTGGTGGAGATGCTGGGCCGGATCACGCGCGGCGGCGGGCGCGCCGCCGACCTGGAGCGGCTGGGCGTGGTCGACCGCACGCTGCAGAACGCCAACTGCCTGCACGGCCAGTTCACGCCCTACGCGATCCGCGCCGCCCTGCGCCACTTCCGCGAGGAGGTCGAGTTGCACGTGCTCGAGCGGCGCTGCCCGGCGCGCGTCTGCCGGGGGCTGATCCGCCACCGCGTGACGGACGCCTCCGACCCCGCCCTGGCCGAGGCGGCGGCGCTCTGCCCGACGGAGGCCATCCGCGGCGACGCCGCGTCCGGCCGCACGATCGACGAGGCGGCCTGCGTGCAGTGCGGCCTCTGCGCCGAGCTGGCGCCCGCCGCCGTGGCCGTCGAGGACCGCTTCCCGGTCGCGGCCGCCGCCCCCGCCTGACATCCGCTTTACCGTCGCCGTCGCCACCGGCCCCTCCGCGGGCCGGCTTATGTGCGCCGGCGGCTTGGCGGCCGGCGCGGCGCTGCTAGCCTGCCCGCGGAGGGGCGCGCGCGGCGGCGTGCGGCGCGCGGGTTGGTCGGCTATCCTACACGTTACCGTGTGAGCGGGAGGCGCACGCCGTCCCGTCGAGGAGCCGGCCCTGAGCACCCCCATCCGCCGTCAGTACCTGGACCTCAAGGCGCGCCACCCGGACGCGATCCTCTTCTTCCGCCTGGGCGACTTCTACGAGACCTTCGACGACGACGCGGAGTTGGTCAGCGAGGCGCTGGGCGTGGCCCTGACCAGCAAGCCGATGGGCAAGGGGCTGCGCGTGCCGCTGGCCGGCGTGCCCGTGCAGAGCGCCGAGGGGCACCTGGCGCGGCTGATCGCGGCCGGCCACCGGGTGGCGATCGCCGAGCAGCTCGAGGATCCGGCGGCGCGCGGCGCCGCCCGCGGGCTGGTGCGGCGCGGCGTGGTGCGCGTCGTCTCGCCCGGCACGGCCCTGGAGCCGTCCCTGCTGGAGGCGGGCCGCAACAGCTTCTGCGCGGCGCTCTGCGTCGAGCCGGGCGGCGGCGGCGGCCCGGCCCGCGCCGGGCTGGCCCTGGCCGACCTCAGCACCGGTGAGCTGCGCGGCTGCGAGCTGGAGGCGGCCGGGGCGGAGGCGGCGCGGACGGCGGCGCTCGGCGAGCTGGAGCGGCTGGGCGCGCGCGAGCTGCTGCTGGCGGCGGAGCCGGGGGCCGAGACGACGCCGCAGACGGGGGACGCGGAGGGCGAGCCGCCCGGCTGGAGCGTGACGCCGCGGCCGCGCGATCGCTTCCGGGCCGAGCGCGGCGCGGCGCTGCTGCGCGAGCGCTTCGCCGTGGCCGACGTGGAAGGGCTGGGGCTGGAGGGGCGGCCGGCCCTGACCGGCGCGCTGGGGGCGCTGCTGGACTACCTGGGCGAGGGGCAGGGCGAGGCCGGCGCCGGCGAGGGCGAGAACGTCCGCTTGGCGCACCTGCGCCGGCCGCAGATCTACGACCCGGCCGCCACGATGCGGCTCGACGCGGCCACGCTGCGGGCGCTCGACCTGCTGCCCGGTCCGGGCGGCGGCGAGTCGCTGCTGGGGCTGCTCGACCGCTGCCGCACGGCCGCCGGCCGGCGCCTGCTGCGGGATCGGCTGGGGCGGCCGCTGATCGCGCTGGAGGCGATCGAGGCGCGCCTCGATCGGGTGGCGCTGCTGCACGGCTCGGCCGCCTTGCGCGAGCGGCTGCGGCGCGGCCTGGGCGAGCTGCCCGACCTGGAGCGGCTGCTGGGCCGCACCGCGGCCGGGCTGGCCGCGCCGCCCGAGCTGGCGGCGCTGGGCCGCGGGCTGGAATCGGCGGCGGCGCTGGCCGCTCCCCTGCGGACGGCGGCGGGCGAGGCCGCGGAGGCCGAACGGGCGGCGCTGCTGCGCTCCATGGCGGCGGCGCTGCCGCCGGCCAGCGGGGCCGCGTCGGCGATCGCGGCGGCGCTGACGGCCGAGCCGGAGCCCTTCGGCGACGCCCGCGGCGAGTCGGCCGCGGAGGTGCTGCGGGAGGGCTTCGACGCGGAGGTCGACGCGCTGCGCCTGCGCCTGCGCGAGGGGCGGCGGGCGCTGGCGGCGCTGGAGGCGGAGGAGCGCAAGCGCACCGGCGTGGCCTCGCTGAAGCTGGGCTTCCACCGCAGCTTCGGCTACTACATCGAGCTGGGCCGCTCGCACGCGGCGGCGGCGCCGCCGGACTGGGAGCGGCGGCAGACGCTGACGGCCGGCGAGCGCTACGTCTCGCCGCGGCTGCGCGAACTGGAGCGGGAGTTGCTGGCGGCGCGCGACGCGCTGGCCGGGCGCGAGCGCGAGCTCTACGCCGCGCTCTGCCGCCGCGTGGCCGGCGAGGCGGCGGCCGTGCAGCGGCTGGCGGCCGGCGCCGCCCGGCTGGACGCCGAGGCGTCGCTGGCCGAGGTGGCGGCGGCGCAGGGCTGGACGCGGCCGCGACTGGACCGCTCGGCGCGGCTGGAGATCCGCGAGGGACGCCACCCGCTGGTCGAGGCCGGGCTGGGGCCGGGCCGCTTCGTGCCCAACGACGCCGAGCTGGACGGGGCGGGGCGGCAGCTGCTGGTCGTGACGGGGCCCAACATGGCCGGCAAGAGCACCTACCTGCGGCAGACGGCGCTGATCGCGCTGCTGGCCCAGCTGGGCAGCTTCGTGCCGGCGGCGTCGGCGCGGCTGGGGCTGGTCGACCGCATCTTCGCGCGGGTGGGGGCGCAGGACCGGATCGCGGCCGGGCGCAGCACCTTCATGGTGGAGATGCTGGAGACGGCGGCGATCCTGAGCAGCGCCACGCCGCGCTCGCTGCTGGTGCTGGACGAGATCGGGCGCGGCACCAGCACCTACGACGGGCTGGC
>CBDBNA010000006.1:0-44122 GCA_965207695.1 Dehalococcoidia bacterium
GATGATGACGATCGTGTTGGCCACGTTGGGCAGCAGGTGCTTGCGCATGATCCACCAGCCGGTCGCGCCGGTGGCGCGGGACGCCGTGACAAAGTCGCGCTCCCGGAGGGACAGCACGTCGGCGCGGACCAGCCGCGCATAGGCGGACCAGGTCCAGACCAGCAGGATGATGATGACGTTGCGCAGGCTGGGCCCGAAGACGCTGGCCATGAGGACGGCGAAGAGGATGGACGGCAGCGCCAGTTGGACGTCGACGATGCGCATCAGCACCTGCCCGGTGAAGCCGCCGACCCAGCCCGACACCATGCCGATGAGACTGCCGATGAGGGCCGCGCCCGGCACGACGATCGCGACGACGATGAGCGAGACGCGCGCGCCGTGCAACAGCCGGCTGTAGATGTCGCGGCCCAATTCATCGGTGCCCAGCGGGTGCGTCCAGGTGCCACCGTCGAAGACGGGAGGCTCGAGGCGCGCGAGGAGGTCGATGAAATCCGGGTCGTGCGTCGCGAGGAGGTCGGCGAAGATGCCCGCCACGAGGAGCACCAGCGCGATCAGCGAGGGAACCGACAGCCCCAGCCAGCGCCGCCAGCGGATCCCGCTTGGCGTCTCCTCCAGTTCGACCGGCGCCGCCCCGGCATGCTGGGCCATCAGAGCGCTCCCGCCCGGATCCGCGGATCGATGATGCGGTAGGAGACGTCGACGAGGACGTTGGCGAGCGAGATGGAGGCCGCCAGGACGATGATCGCCGTCTGCACCATGGGGAAGTCGTTCTGGATGATGGAGTCGATGATCAGGCGGCCGACGCCCGGCCAGGCGAAGACGACCTCAATGATCACGGAGCCGGCGATGAGGCGGCCCAGGCCGATGCCGAGGATCGTGACGACGGGCAGCAAGGCGTGCCGGATCGCGTGGCGGAAGATCACGACGCGCTCGTTCAAGCCCTTGGCCCGCGCCGTACGGATGAAGTCGGTGTCCATGACTTCGATCATGCCCGAGCGCGTCAGCCGCATGATGGCGGCCATCTCCAGCAAGCCCAAGGAAACCGCCGGCAGGATCAGCGACTTGAACCCGTCGGCGCCGCCCGTCGGGAACCAGCCCAGTTGCACGGCGAAGAAGAAGATCATCATCAGCCCCAGCCAGAAGCTGGGAGTGGCCTGACCGATCACGGCGAGCAGCCGCGCGACCCAGTCGATGGGCTTGCCGCGCCGCAGCGCCGCGATGATGCCCAGCGGGATCGACCCGGCCAGGGACACGACGAGGGCGGCGGCGCCCAGCTTGAACGTGTTCACCGCCCGGTCGCCGATGGCCCCGATCGTCGATGTGCCGCCGCCGCGGTAGGAGTTGCCGAAGTCGAGCTGCAGCACGTCCCACAGGAAGTTGCCGTACTGGACGATCTGCGGATCGTTCAGGCCCAGGTTCTCGCGCAGGGCCTCGATGTCGGCGTTCGTCGCGTCGAAGGGGAGCAGGAACGTCTCGGGGCTGCCCACCGTGCGCGAGACGAAGAAGACGATGCTGACCACGATGAAGACGACGAAAATCGCCTGCAACAGCCGGATGGCGAGGAAGTTCCAGAACTGCATGGGCGGCGACGCCCCTTCCCGGTCGGCGATCCGACTCGCCCGGTCCGGCGCATGGTAGACCCTTTGCGCCGCGGGCCGCCAGAGGGGCGCCGGGCGGTTGCCCGCCGGGACGCCCTACCAGGTGTCGATGTTGGGCCGCCGGCCGCGCCGGATCGGGTGGGGGTTCTCGCAGGCCATGAGGCTGCGCACGAAGATGCGGCGCGTGTCGGCCGGGTCGATGACGCCGTCGTTCTCCAGCACGGAGGACGCGTTCACGCCCTTGCCCCGCCGGTACGCCTCGGCCACGAGTTCCTCGTAGCGCGCGGCGCGCTCCTCGATGTCCTCGATCGCCGCCAGTTCCGCGCGGTCGCCCAGCCGCACCGCGGCCTCCAGGTTCATGCCGCCGATTTCGGTCGTCGGCCAGGACAGCGTCCAGAGGGGCGCGCGGGCGCTGCCCGTCTGCATCGCCTGCGCGGCGAGGCCGTAGGCCTTGCGCAGGATGAGGCAGAACTTCGGCGTCTGCACGTTGGCCAGCGTCACGAAGACGTTGTTGCACTTGCGGGCCAGGCCCGTCCGCTCGACGTCGGGACCGACCATCATGCCGGTCGTGTCGCACAGCACGAGGATGGGGATGTTGAAGGCGTCGCAAAGCTGGGCGAAACGGCAGAGCTTGTCGGCGCCGGGGCTGTCCACGGCGCCGCCGAGGTGCTCGTTGTTGTTGGCGATGATGCCGACGGGGTGCCCCTCGATGCGGATCAACGACGTCACCATGCCGACGCCGAACTCCGACCGCAGCTCCAGCACCGAGCCGGTGTCGGCCAGCAGCTCGATCACCTCGCGCACCTTGAACGTGCGCAGCCGGTTCTCGGGGATGACGTGGCGCAGCAGGCGCTGGTCGGCGCACTCCCAGTCGTCGACGGGGCCCTGGAAGTAGGAGAGGTACTTCTTCGCGGCGACGATCGCCTCGTGGTCGTCCTCGACGATGATGTCCACCGAACCGGCCGGGCCCAGGTCCTCCATCGGCCCGATCTCCTCGGGCAGGAAGAGACCCAGGCCGCCGCCCTCGATGGTGGCGGGGCCGCCCATGCCGATGTTGGAGTCCTTCGTGGCGATCACGCAGTCCAGGATGCCGAGCATCGATGCGTTCCCGGCGAAGACCCGCCCGGCGGTGATGCCGATTGTCGGCACGCTGCCGCTGAGCTTGCCCAGCATGTCGTAGGTTTCGGTGATCGCCTGGCCCGCCGCCACGACGTGGTGGAAGTCCGTATCGCCCGAGCGGCCGCCCGCTCCCTCGGCCCAGAGGATCAGCGGCGTCGCCTGCTCATGCGCGAATTTGATCACCCGGTCCGTTTTGAGGTGGCCCATCATCCCCTGGGTGCCGGCCCAGACCGTCTCGTCGTACATGGCGATGAGCGTGGTCGCGCGCTGTTCCGCGAAGAGGTCGCCATTGACCGTCGCGACGCCGGTGATCATCCCGTCGCCCGGCGCCCGCCGGCGCAGGAACTCGTCCGACATGATCTCGTGGCGCGCGGGCAGCACCAGCTCGCCCATCTCGAACCAGGAGCCCTGGTCAATCAACTCCGTCAGGCATTCGCGCTGGGTCATCTTGCCCTTGGCGTGGCGCAAATCGACCCACTCCGCGCGGTTCTCGTCCGCCCCCATCGCCTGCAGCTCGCGGAACTCCCGCAGCCGCTCCGGGATGTAGTCGAGATCGATCTCCGTCTCCTCCTCGACGATCGCCTCACCGACGTCGGCCTCCTCGACGAAGGCGAGCGGATGCCCCTCGTAGACCACGTCGCCCGCGGCGACGGTCAACTGCCGCAGGATGCCGCCGACGTCCGACTTGATCAGGTGCTCCATCTTCATGGAGTCCATGACGAACATCTGCTGCCCCTCACGGACCGGCTCGCCCTCGGCGACGGTGATCTCAAGGATCGTGCCCTGCAGCGGCGAGCGGACCGGCGTCGTGTTGGGCGGGCCGACGATGTCGGGGGCGGGCTGGGCGCCGGGCGCCGTCGCGACGGTCGCCACCTGCCCGGCCCGCGTCCCCGAGCCCTCGCGGAAGTAGTTGAGACCGGCCAGCGGGTCGCGCGTGTCGAGTTGCGCGCCGGCGAGCCCGGCCTGCCCGTTCCCGCCCGACGCCGTCTCCACCGGCGCCGGCGCGGCGGCCAACTCCGCCACGTTGTCGTCGACCCAGCGGGTGTAGACGCCGCCGCTCGCGAAGTCGCCGTGCTCCAGCGCCCGGTCCAGGAATCCGAGGTTGGTCTCCACCCCCGCCACCTGGAACTCCGCCAGCGCCCGCCGGGCCCGCCCGACGGCGTCGCCGAAATCGCCCGAGGCGGAGTAGGTGATCACCTTGGCCAGCAGCGAGTCGAAGTTGGGGTTGGTCGTGTAGCCGGGGTAGCCGTAGCTGTCGACGCGAACGCCCGGGCCGGAGGGCGGCTCGAACGTCGTCAGCCTGCCGCCGGAGGGACGCACGTCGCCGTCGGGCTCCATGCGCTCCATGTTGACGCGGCACTGGATGGCGTGGCCGCGCGGGGCCGGCACCGCGTCCTGCTCCAGCCCCACGTCGGCCAGCGACGCGCCGCCCGCGATGCGCAGCTGCGCCTTGACCAGATCGACCCCCGTGACCTCCTCGGTCACCGTGTGCTCGACCTGCAGGCGCGGGTTGGCCTCGATGAAGGCGAAATCGGCCTCATTGGCCTCATCGACGAGGAACTCGAAGGTGCCCAGGCTCTGGTAGTTGACGGCGGCGGCCATGCGCACCGCGGCGGCGGTGATGCGATCGCGCGTCGCGTCGCTGAGCCAGGGGCTGGGCGCAAGCTCGACGACCTTCTGGTGGCGGCGCTGGAGGCTGCACTCCCGCTCGCCGAGGTGCGCGACACCGCCGCGCCCGTCGCCCACCACCTGCACCTCGATGTGCCGCGCCCGCGCGATCAGCCGCTCGACGAAGACGGCGTCGTTGCCGAAGGCGGCGCCGGCCTCGGACTGGGCGCGCGTGTAGGACTCCTCGATCTCGCCCGCGGCCGTCACGACGCGCATGCCGCGGCCACCGCCGCCGGCGATGGCCTTGATCACCATCGCGCCGCCGTCGCCGAGGGAGGCGAAGAAGGAGCGCGCCTCGTCGAGGCCGACGGCATCGGCGCTGCCGGGCAGGACGGGCACGTCGTGGCCGACGGCCAGGTTGCGGGCCTGCGCCTTGTCGCCGAACAACTCCAGCGAGCCCACCGAGGGCCCGACGAAGGTGATGCCCTCCTCCGAACAGCGGCGCGCGAAGGCCGCGTTCTCGGCCAGGAAGCCGTAGCCGGGGTGCACGGCGTCGCAGCCCGACGCGGCGGCCGCTTCGACCACCGCCTCGATGTCGAGGTAGCCGCGGGCGCCGGCGCCCGGCAGCGCCTGCGCCTCGTCGGCGCGGCGCACGTGCAGCGAGTTCGCGTCGTCGGGCGAGTGCACCGCCACCGACGGGATCCCCAGCTCCCGCGCGGCGCGCATGATGCGGATGGCGATCTCGCCGCGGTTGGCGACGAGCAGCTTCTGAATGGGCATGGTCAACCTCCGTCGGCGGCAAGCATACCGGCGGGGCGCCCCATGCCCGCGCGACGGTCAGCGGATCTTCTGCGGCGGCAGGTCCTGGAACGACTTGCCCTCGGACGCGAGCTGCTCGATCAGCGGCGACAGCTCCCAGTGCGCGCCGCCCAGCTTCGCGCCGTAGTCCTTGATCTTGGCCGCGACGGTGTCGAGGCCCATGCCGTCGGCCCAGAACATGGGGCCGCCCTGGTAGACGGGCCAGCCATAGCCGTTGACCCAGACGACGTCGATGTCGGAGGAGCGCATCGCCTTGCCCTCCTCGAGGATCTTGGCCCCCATGTTCGCCATGGGCAGCAGGCAGCGGTCGAGGATCTCCTCGTCGCTGTGGTCGTCCCGCTGGGCGACGCCGCGCTTGGCGGCGAAGTCGCGGATGAGGTCGAGCACCTCCGGGTCGGGCGAGGGGGCGCGCGTCTCAGGGTCGTAGATGTAGTAGCCGCGGCCGTTCTTCTGACCGCGGCGGCCAGACTCGCAGAGCACCTCGCGGACCGTACGGCCGTGCGTGTCGTCGGGGTCCCAGCCGACGTCGAGGCCGGCCAGGTCGCCCATGGCGAAGGGGCCCATGGGCAGGCCGAATTCGTACAGCACGCTGTCGACCCGCGCGGGGGGCGCCCCCTCCAGGATGAGGCGCTCGGCCTCGAGGCCGCGCTGGAACAGCAGGCGGTTGCCGACGAAGCCCGGCGCGACGCCGACGACGGCCGGGATCTTGCCGATCGTCTTCGACACCTGCAGGGTCGTCGCGAGGACGTCTTCGGCGGTCTCGTCGCCCCGCACGATCTCGAGCAGCTTCATCACGTTGGCGGGGCTGAAGAAGTGCGTCCCGATGACGTCGTGCGGACGCCTGGTGACGGCGGCGATCTCGTTCACGTTGAGGGCGGAGGTGTTGGTGGCGAGGATCGCGCCGTCGCGGCAGATGGCGTCGAGCTCCGTGAAGACCGACTTCTTGAGCGGCATCAGCTCGAAGACGGCCTCGATCACCATGTCCACGTCGGCGAAGACGGACTTGTCGGTGCCGGCGTCGAGCAGGCTCATGCGCTCCTCGACCTGCTCCATCGTGAAGCGGCCGCGGCGGGCCGAGCGCTGGTAGTTCTTGCGCACGACGGCGATGCCGCGCTCCAGCGACTCGCGGTCGCGCTCGACGATCTTCACGGGCACGCCGGCGTTGAGGAAGTTCATCGCGATGCCGCCGCCCATCGTGCCCGCGCCCAGGATGCCCACCGTCTTGACCTCGCGCAGGGCGGTGTCACGGGGCAGGTCGGGCACCTTGGCGGCCTGGCGCTCGGCGAAGAAGTAGTAGCGCTGCGCCTGGGACTGCCGGCCCGCCATCAGATCCTCGAAGACCTCCCGCTCCTGCTTGAGCGCTTCGTCGAAGGGGGTGTCGAGCGCCGCCTCGATCAGGTCCACGTTCTTGGCGGGGGCGTGGAAGTTGCGGGTCTTGCGGGCGATGCTCTTGCGGAAGTCGTCGAAGACGGCGCGATTGGCGCGGGCCTCGTCGATCTTCTCGTCGCGGTCGCGGATCTTCTTGAGCGGCGCGCCCTCGGCGACGAGCTGCTCCGCGAAGGCGACGGCGCCGTCGATGAGGTCGCCTTCGATGATCGCGTCGATCAGGCCGGCGGCCAGCGCCTCCTGCGAGCCGATGGGGTCGCCGATGGCGCACATCTCCAGCGCCTTGGCGACGCCGGTCACGCGCGGCAGCCGCTGCGTGCCGCCCGCGCCGG
Organism: Dehalococcoidia bacterium; assembly: GCA_965207695.1. GTDB lineage: Bacteria > Chloroflexota > Dehalococcoidia > Bin125 > Bin125 > TK10-74A. Next base: position 6,863 of record CBDBNA010000006.1, read on the forward strand.
GGAGGAGGCCCAGCTTGACCTCGGGCTGGCCGTACTGCGCGGCCGGGTCGCCCACGCGGTAGTGGGCGCACATCGCGACCTCGAGGCCGCCGCCGAGGGCCGTGCCGTGGATGGCCGCCACGACCGGCTTGGGGCAGTCCTCGATCGCGGTCTGGGGCTCCTGCAGGCCGGGCGCCTTGGGCGGCTTGCCGAACTCGGTGATGTCGGCCCCGGCGATGAAGGTGCGGCCGCGGCAGGCCAGCACCACGCCCTTGACGGCGTCGTCGTCCGCGGCCTGCTCGAAGGCCTTGAGCAGCCCCAGCCGGACGCCGTGGCTGAGGGCGTTGACCGGCGGGTTGTCGATCAGCACCAGGGCGATGTCGCCGCGCTGCTCCAGCGAGACCATGTCGGTGATTGCGGCCATTGTCGGACTCCTCAAGGGTTTTCGTCGCGCGCAGGGTAGCCGGGCCCAGCCGGCCGGCTTCGGTCAGGGATACGGCCTCGGCACGGCAGCGGCCATCACCTGCGCGACGGAAGCCCGCCGGCGCGCCCCCTTTGACGGATCGTCGGCCTAGTCATAGCGTTAGCTAAGGCATGAGGACGGGGACGGCGATGGTGACCGTGAACGTGCACGAGGCGAAAACCCAGCTCTCGCGCCTGCTGGCGCGGGTCGAGGCGGGCGAGGAGGTGACCATCGCCCGCAACGGCGCCCCGGTCGCCCGGCTGGTGGCCTGCAAGCCCCGCGGCAAGCGGGAGTTCGGCTCCATGAAGGGCCTGATCGAGTTCGACGACCGCTTCTTCGACCCGCTGCCCGAGGAGGAGCTGCGCCTGTGGGAGGGCGGCTGATCCGTGCGGCTGCGCAATCGGCGACGAGGAGGAGGGAGCCGGCGATGGTGACGGTGAACGTGCACGAGGCGAAGACCCAGCTCTCGCGCTTGCTGGCCCAGGTCGAGGCGGGCGAGGAGGTGACCATCGCCCGCAACGGCGCCCCGGTCGCCCGGCTGGTGGCGTACAAGCCCCGCGGCAAGCGGGAGTTCGGCGCCATGAAGGGGGATAAATTCTGGGAGGAGATGGGCGACCTCATCCTGGAGCCGCTGCCCGAGGAGGAGTTGCGTTTGTGGGAGGGCGGCTGACCCGTGCGGCTGCTGCTCGACAGCCACGCGCTCCTCTGGTGGTACGAGGGAAACCGCCGCCTGTCGCCGCCCGCGAGACGGGCGCTGGAGGACACGGAGCACAATCAAGTGCTGGTCAGCGCGGCGTCGGCCTGGGAGATCGCGACCAAGCACCGCAGCGGCCGATTGCCGAAGGCGGAGGCCCTGGCCCGCGACATCCCGGGGGCCCTCGCTCGGGCGGGCTTCGAGGAGTTGCCCGTCACCGTGGCCGACGGACAGCGCGCGGGCGCGCTGCCGGGTCCGCTGCGCGACCCCTTCGACCGCATGCTCATCGCGCAGGCGGTGTCGCGCGACCTCGTGCTCGTCTCCAACGAGGCCCTGTTCGACCAGTACGGCGTGCACCGCCTCTGGTGAGGCGGGCGCCGCGATGAGCGCGGGCGGCCCGCTCAGGCGACGGCGCCGCAGTCCCGCAGCGACGCGATCTCGTCTTCGCTCAGGCCGGCGGCGCAGAGAACGTCGTCGGTGTGCTGGCCGGCGTGGGCGGGCGGACCCTGCACGGCGCTTTCCGTACGGCTGAAGCGGGGCGAGGGAGCGGGCTGCGTGATGCCCGCGATCTCGACGAAGGACTTGCGGTGCTTGGCGTGCGGATGCCGGGGCGCCTCGCTGGGCTGCAAGACCGGCGCGAAGCAGACATCGCTGCCCTCCATGATCGTCTCCCACTCGTCGCGGGTCTTCGACTTGACGATCGCGGCGACCTTGCGCTTCAACTCCGGCCAGCCGGCGCGAGACATCTGCGGCGGCAGATCCTCGTCCTGGAGACCGATCAACTCGAGCAGTTCGGCGTAGAACTGCGGCTCGATGGAGCCGAGCGAGATGTAGTTGCCGTCGGCGGTCTCGTAGGCGTCGTAGAAGTGCGCGCCCCCGTCGAGCAGGTTCGAGGCGCGCCGCTCGACCCAACTGCCGACCTGGATCGAGCCGTGGAGGGCGGTGATGAGGGAACTCGCGCCGTCGACCATGGCCGCGTCGACGACCTGGCCCTCGCCAGAGCGCTGGGCCTCGAGCAGCGCCGCGACCATGCCCAGGGCCAGCAGCATGCCGCCGCCGCCGAAGTCGCCGATGATGTTGAGCGGCGGCACGGGCGCCTGGCCCTCGCGGCCGATGGGCGCCAGCGCGCCGGCCAGCGCGATGTAGTTGATGTCGTGGCCGGCCATCTGGGCGTAGGGCCCCTCCTGGCCCCAGCCGGTCATGCGGCCGTAGACCAGCTTCGGGTTGCGGGCCATGCAGACATCGGGGCCCAGGCCGAGGCGCTCCATGACGCCGGGGCGGAAGCCCTCGAAGACGGCGTCGGCCCCGTCGATGAGGCGCAGCGCCGTCTCGACGCCGGCCGGGTTCTTGAGGTTGATCCCGATCGAGCGCCGGCCCCGTGCGAGCAGGTCGATCGGCGGGTTGGCGGGGTCGCCGCCGCTGACGCGGTCGGCCCGGTCGATGCGGATGATCTCCGCGCCCATGTCGGAGAGCATCATGCCGCAGAACGGCCCCGGCCCAATGCCCTGCAACTCCACGATGCGGATGCCCGTCAGCGGTCCCATGGCGCGCCCTCTCTTCGCTGTTTCGTGCGTGGATCTACTCGCGGGCCAGGATACGACGCCGCGCGGCCGGCGGCCTATTGCAGCGCGCCGCTCGCCGCGATCTCGGCGATGGCGTCGTCGCCGAGGCCCAGCAGTTCGCGCAGGACGAAGTCGTTGTCCTCGCCGTAGGTGCCGACCCAGCGCGGGTCGGAGGGCGTCCGAGAGAGCCGCTGCCGCGTGTTCTCGACGGGGATCACGCCGAGGTCGGAGGACTCGACCCCCACGAAGTGGTGCATCGCCTGCAGTTGCGCGTCCTTGTCGCCCTCCAGGCTGTCGAGGACGGCGTGCGCCTCGACCCCGGCGGCCTGCAACTGCTGCTCCAGCGCGTGCGCATCCTGCGGGCCGGTCCAGGCGGCGATCGCCTCCTCCAGCGCGTCCTGGTTGCGTTCGCGGTCGTCCGGGCTCGCGAAGCGGGGGTCGGCCTCCCAGCCGGCCGCCGCGACGCCGCACAGCGCGCGCCACTCCTCCTGCGACCGCACCGCGATCGCGATCCAGCAGTCGTCGCCGGCGCAGGGGAAGACGCCGTGCGGGACCGCGCCCGGCAGCCGGTTGCCGCGGCGGCGCAACTCGCGCCCGTTGACGCCGGCGTCGAGCACCGCCGCGCCGATGAACGGGATCGACGCCTCCACCTGCGACAGGTCGATGTACTGCCCCTGCCCGGTGCGGCGGCGGTGGTCGAGCGCGGCGAGCGTGGCGACGGCCACCATCCGCGAGGCGGTGTAGTCGGTGTAGGCGCGGGCCAGCGAGGGGTCGCGGTCGGGCCAGCCGAGCACCTCGATCATGGCCGCGCGGGCCGCGCCGCCCACGCCGTAGCCACCGCCCTCGCGGTCGGGCCCCGTCTGCCCGTTGAGGCAGGTGCTGACCATGATCAGGTCGGGATTGCGCTGCCTGAGCGCGTCGTAGTGCAGATTCCAGCGCTCCATCACGCCCGGCACGAACGACTCGATCGCGATGTCGCACCAGTCGACCAGGCGCAGCACGACGTCGCGCGCCGCCTGCTTCGAGAGGTCGAGCTGGATCATGCGCTTGTTGACGTTGTAGTTGATGAAGTTCGACGAGCGCTCGGGGCCGGGCTGGTTGCGCCAGTAGGGCGGCCCCGCCCGCACGGGGTCGATGCGGGTGGAGCTCTCGACCTTGACGACCGTGGCGCCGAAGTCGGCGAGGACGCGCATCGCCGCCGGGGCGACGAGCGCCCAGCTCAGGTCGAGCACCTTCAGGTCCGCGAGGGCGGTCGCGTTGGTCGTGTGCTCGCTCATCGCGCCACCCCGATCACGCCCCGCGCCCGCAGGTCCTCGATCTCGGCCTCGCCCATCCCGAGGTCGCCGCGCAGCACCTCGCGCGTGTGCTCCCCGATCGACGGGGCGTGGCCGCCGATCTCGAGCGGCGTCTCGCTGAAGCGCGCGAAGGGGCCGGTGACCGTCACGGGGTCGGCCGCGCCGGGCTGGTCGATCTGGCGGAAGTAGTCCCGCGACTGGAGCTGCGGCTCGGTGAGCAGATCGGCGGTCGTGCGCACGGCGTCGACCAGCAGGTCGTGTTCGACCGCGTAGGCCTCCATCTCGGCCCGCGTGTGGGCGGCGCAGAAGCGCTCCACCGCCTCCTGACAGCGGTCGAACTCCGACATCGGCTCCTCGCCGCTCAGCAGCGGCCCGACCAAGGTGACGAAATCCTTGTCGCGGATCGACTCGTCGCAGAAGCCCTTGTCGTACATGAGCCGGGTGAAGCGGTTGGTCGGCGGGCCGATGGCGCTGCCGAAGAAGAGCCCGGCCGACACGTAGCCGTCCTTGCAGGGCCAGATGAAGCGCACGCCGAGCGGCCCGAACTTCAAGCCGCCGCCCCAGCGGAAGAAGTTGCCGGCGCCCCAGAGGCCGCTGAGCGTCGTGCACTGGGTGGCGAAGGTCAGCGCCGTCTGGGCCGTCGCCTCGACGCGCTGGCCGAGGCCCGACCCCGCGCGTTCGTCGAGCGCGACCATGCAGCCGACGGCGGCCTCGGCCCCGGCGTGGGCGTAGGCCTGGGGCACGGCCATCATCACGGGTGGGCGGTCGTTGTCGCCCCAGGTGGAGAGGAGCGTCGACGCGGCGAGCGTGATCAGCTCGCCGCCGCGATAGGCGGCCTTGGGGCCCTCGCGCCCGAAGGGAGTGATCGAGGCGGCGATCAGCCGGGGGAAGCGCGAGGCGAGCGTCTCATCGTCGAGGCCGAGCCCGGCCTGCCGCTCCGGATCGACGCCCTCCACGAGGAAGTCGGCGTCGTTCAGTAGCCGCGACAGGATATCGCGCCCGGCGTCGGTCCCGACGTCCAGCGCAAGGCTGCGCTTGTCGCGGTTGTGCGCCCACCAGGCGAGGCTGCTCTCCAGGCCGGGCGTATCGTCCGCGTAGGGGCCGAAGCGCCGGGCGTCGGAGCCGTCCAGTGGCTCGACGGTGATCACTTCCGCGCCGAGGTCGCGTAGTATCTGCCCGCAGAACGTCGTGCGTTCGCTGGACAGTTCGACCACGCGGTAGGGGCTGAGCGGCGTGTGCTGAGACATCGATCGGGACGATACTCGCGGCCGGGGGCCGGTTCAATAGGCCGCCTGGGACGGAACGCCCGCCGGTGAGCGGGAGAGACTGAGGGGGTCGCGATGCCCAACGCCAAACCGCTGGACGGCGCGCTGGTCCTGGACCTGGCCGACGAGCCGCTGCTCGTCACGGGGCGCTACCTGGCCGACCTGGGGGCGCGGGTGATCCGGGTCGAGGCGGCCGGCGGGGACGCGACGCGGGCGCGGGGCCCGTTCGTCGACGGCGAGGCGGGGATGGAGCGCGGGCTGCCGCATCTGCTCTACAACGCGGGCAAGCAGAGCCTGGCGCTGGACCTGGAGTCGGACGAGGCGTGGGGGCGGATCCGGGCCATCGCCGAGACGGCGGACGTCGTCATCGCGCCGGTCGAGAAGAGCGACCGGGCGCGGGCGCTGCTGGAGACGCTGGAGGCGGCGGCGGAGGGTCCGGCCGTGATCGACGCGGTGCTGCGCCGGGGGCAGCCCGAGCTCGCGGTCAGCGATCTGGCGGCGGCGGCCGCGGGCGGCCTGCTGTACTGCTGCGGCTTCCCCGACGTGCCGCCCGACTACCCGGCCGGGAAGCTGGGCTACAAGCAGGCGTCCTACGTCGGGGTGGCGGCGGCCTGCGCCGCGATCTTCGACCGGCGGCTGCGGGGCCGCCGCAACCGGGCCGAGATCAGCCTGCAGGAGGCGACGGCGTCGACGACGATCCAGGCGGCCAACCAGAACATCTGGCGCTGGTGGGGGTCGGTCTGCGAGCGCGCCGGCGAGTCGGGGCTCGAGAATCGGGCGCTGGGCACCGGCTTCAACTCGTGGAAGACCGGCAACACGGGGACCGTGACGCTGATCAAGTCGTACGGGACGACGTTCGCGACGAAGGACGGGCAGTGGGTCGCGTTCATGCCCAACCCGGTGCGCTGGGCGTTGTTCTCGGAGTGGTACCGGGAGGTGATGGGCGAGGGCTACGGCATGGGGACGGAGGAGTGGCAGGATCCGATGTTCCGGGCCGCCCACCGCGAGGAGATGAACCGCTACTTCATCGAGTTCTGCGCGTCGCTGGACCGCGACGAGCTGGTGCGGCGCGGGCAGGAGGGGCGGCACTACGCGACGCCGGTGCAGACGGCGGCCGACATCGCGGGGGATCCGCACCTGCACGCGCGCGACTTCTTCCCGGCCGTCGAGCACGCCGCCCTGGGGCGCGCGATCCCGAAGCCCCGTTCGCCGTACCGCTTCTCCGCCTTCGACGTGGAGGCGCGGCCGGCGCCGGCGCTGGGCGAGCAGTCGGAGAGCGTGCTGCGGGCGCTGGACGAGGGGTCGCTGGGCGCCCGCCGGGGCACGGCGCGGGGCCGCGAGGGCGACCTGCCACTGTCGGGCTACCGGGTGCTGGACTTCTGCTGGATGGCGGCGGGGCCGCTGATCACGGAGTTGCTGGCCAACCTCGGCGCCGACGTGGTCAAGGTGGAATCGGCCACGGGCATCGATCAGGTGCGGGAGTTCGTGCACCCGCCCACGGGCTTCGGCATCGACACGGGCGGCTTCTTCGCCGACTGCAACACGAACAAGCGCAGCCTGACGCTGAACCTGCACAAGCCCGAGACGGTGGACTTCATCAAGCAGCATCTGCTGCCCCGCTTCGACCTGGTGACCTCGAACTACGCGCCCGATGCGATGTCGAAGTGGGGGCTGGGGCCCGAGCACCTGCTGCCGCTGCGGCCCGACCTGGTGATCGGCTCGTTCCCGGTGATGGGGCACAGCGGGCCGAAGTCGCACTGGCGGGCGATCGGCAACGGGGTGCTGGCGCTCAGCGGCGTGCCGGGCCACATGGGCGAGCCCGACCGCCCGCCGGTCGGCATGGGCACGCTGCACACCGACTTCACGCTCGCGCCGATCGCGGCCGCGGGGCTGATCGCGGCGCTGCTGCAGCGCGAGGAGACGGGCGAGGGGCAGTTCCTGGAGATCGCGCAGTACGAGGCGTCGGTGCATCTGCTCGACACGGAGTTGATCGACCAGCTCGTCAACGGGGTGACGACGGCGCGGCGGGGCAACGCATCGCCCGACGCCGTCCCGCACGGCGTCTACCCCACCGCCGGCGACGACCGCTGGGTCGCGATCAGCGCGCACACCGACGCCCAGTGGCTGGCCCTGTGCGACGCGATGGGCCGCGGCGACCTGGCGTCGCGATCGGACCTGGCCGGCGTCGAGGGGAGGCGCGGCGCGGAGGCCGAGATCAACGCCGCGATCGCGGCCTGGACCTCGGACGGCGACGAGTGGGAGATCGCGGAGCGGCTGCAGGCGCGCTGCATCCCGGCGAGCGCCCTGGAGAGCGTCGCGGACCAAGTGGAGCGGGACGCGGGCCTGCGGGACTACTACCTCTCGTACGACCGCGGCGAGGTGCCGTTCCTGGCCCACAAGCAGCCGTTCACGTGGAACGGGGCCTACCTGCCCACACGACCGTCGCCGGCGCTGGGCGAGCACAACCTGGAGATTCTGCAAGGGGAGCTCGGCCTCGACGACGAGACGCTGGCGCAGCTCGTGATCGACGAGATCGTCTGCTAGCCGGGCTCGCGCGACGCCGCGCGGCTACCAGGTGTCCATGAACTGCGCCCGGCCGCGGCGGATGGGGTCGGGGTTGGGGCAGGCCTTGAGGCCCTGCATGATCCAGTAGCGCGTCTCGGCCGGGTCGATCGTGTTGTCGATCTCGTACGTGGACGAGACGTTGAGCGAGCCGCCGCGCACGTAGGCCATGTCGACGAGGCGCTGGTACTCGGCCGCCCGCTCATCGACGTCCTCGATCTTCGCCAGCTTCTCCCGGTTCGAGAGCAGCACACCCGACTCGACGTTCATGCCGCCGTGCTCGCCGGTGGGCCAGTCGACCGTGAAGTGCGGCGCGCGGGCGCTGCCGGTGAGCATGGCCATGGAGCCCAGCGCGTAGCCCTTGCGCAGGATGACGGCGAAGCGCGGCGTCTCGAGGTTCGCGCCGGTGACGAAGAGGCGGCTGCAATGGCGCACGAGCCCGGTCCGCTCGACGTCCGGCCCGACCATCATGCCGGGCGTATCGACGAGCGTGATGATGGGGATGTTCCAGGCGTCGCAGAGTTGCCAGAAGCGGGCCACCTTGTCGGAGCCGTCGCTGTCGATCGCGCCGCCGATGAAGGCGTTGTTGTTGGCGGTCAGCCCGAAGGGCCGCCCCTCGATGCGGACGAAGGCCGTGACCATGCCGATGCCGAAGTCGGGCCGCAGCTCGACGACGGAGTCGGTGTCGGCGAGCAGGTGGATGACCTCGCGCACGTCGAAGGCGCGCATCCGGTTCTCGGGGATGACGTGCCGCAGCAGGCGCTGGTCGGCGCACTCCCAGTCCTTGATGGCGCCTTGGAAGTAGGAGATGACCTTCTTCGACATCAGGATCGCCTCGTCCTGGTCCTTGACGACGAGGTCGACCGTGCCGGCGGGCGCGATGTCGGAGATCGGCCCGACCTCCTCGGGCAGGAAGGCGCCCATGCCGCCGCCCTCGATGGTGGCGGGGCCGCCCATCGCGATGAGCGCGTCCTCGGTCGCGATAATGAGGTCGGTGACGCCCAGGATCGCCGCGTTGCCGGCGTAGCACCAGCCGGCCGTGATGCCGATCATCGGCACCGTGCCGCTCAGCCGGCACATCTTGTCCCAGGTGCGGACGTCGCCGCCGAAGCCGCGCCCCTCGAAATGGTCGGTGTCTCCGGAGCGGCCGCCGGCCCCCTCGGCGTGGAAGATGACGGGCAGCGACAACTCGTAGGCGAGATCGACCATGCGGTCGGTCTTATGGTGCCCGTTCATGCCCTGGGTGCCGGCGAAGACCGTGTCGTCGTAGGAGATGAAGGCGACCCGGTTGCGGTCGTCGCCGAAGTGCTCCCCGTTCACCGACCCCACGCCGGCCACGAGGCCGTCGGCGGGCGTCTTCCAGATCAACTCGTCGAGCGGCCGCTTGCGGCGCTGCGCGGCGATCGCCAACTCCCCGTACTCGATCCAGGTGCCGGGGTCGATGAGCATCTCGATGTTCTCGCGCACGGTGCGGCGGTTGCGGCTGTGGCGGCGTTCGACGGCGGCGGGCCGGTTGGCGTCGTGGCCGAACGCGCGGCGGTCGAAGAGGGCCTGCAGGTCGGGCCGGATGTAGTCGAGGTCGATCTCCTTCTCCGCCTCGACGATCGCGTCGCCGACGTCGGCCGGCTGCACGAAGATCAGCGGGTGGTCCTCATACACGGTGTCGCCGACGGAGACCGTGATCTCCCGCACGACGCCGCCGAAGGTCGCGTGGACCAGGTGCTCCATCTTCAGGGCGCTCATCACGAAGAGCAGTTGGCCCTCGCGGACCTGGTCGCCGACGGCGACCTGGATCTCGACCACGGTGCCCTGCAGCGGCGCGCCGACCGGGTCGGTGTTGGGCGGGCCGACGATCTCGGCGGCGGCGGGGGCGCCCGCGCCGCGCGTGCCCTCGCCCTGACGGAAGAAGTCGAGCGCGGCGAGCGGGTCGCGCGAGTCGAGCTTCGCGCCCGCCCCGCCGACGCCGTCGCGAGCAGGCGCGCCGTCGGCGGCCCCGTCCGTGGCCGCGAGGGTCGCGATGTTGTCGTCGACCCAGCGGGTGTAGACGGAGCCGTCGGCGAAGTCGGCGTGGGTCAGCACGTTGCGCAGGAAGCCGAGGTTCGTCTCGGCGCCGCCGATCTGGAACTCGTCGAGGGCGCGCAGGGAGCGCTTGACGGCCGCGCCGAAGTCGGGCGAGGGCGAGGCGGCGATGACCTTGCCCAGCAGCGAGTCGAAGTTGGGGTTGGTGGCGTAGCCGGCGTAGCCGTAGGTATCGACGCGGACGCCGGGGCCCGAGGGGGCCTCGAAGACGGTCAGCATGCCGCCGGCCGGCCGCACCGTGCCGTCGGGCTGCATCTGCTCCAGGTTCACGCGCGACTGGATGGCGTAGCCGCGCGCTGCGGGCACCGACTCCTGCGCGAGCCCGATGCCGTCGAGGGACGCGCCGCCGGCGATGCGAAGCTGCGACTGCACGAGGTCGACCCCGGTCACCTCCTCGGTGACGGTGTGCTCGACCTGCAATCGGGCGTTGGCCTCGATGAAGACGAAGCGGTCGTCGGTCGTGGCGTCGACGAGGAACTCGAACGTTCCCAGGCTGCGGTAGCCGACGGCCCGCGCCATGCGCAAGGCCGCCGCCGCGATGCGGGCGCGGAGCGTCTCGCTCAGTTGCGGGCTGGGCGCGACCTCGACGATCTTCTGGTGGCGGCGCTGCACGCTGCACTCGCGCTCGCCCAGGTGGCTGACGCCGCCGCGGCCGTCGCCGACGACCTGGATCTCGATGTGACGGGCGCGGGGGATCAACTCCTCCACGTAGACGGCGTCGTCGCCGAAGGCGGCCTTGGCCTCGGAGCGGCAGCGGGCGTAGGCCTCGGCGACCGCGCCGGCCTCCTCGACGACCCGCATGCCGCGGCCGCCGCCGCCCGACACGGCCTTGATCACCATCGCGCCGCCGGGGCCCAGCCCGGCCAGGAAGTCGGCCGCCTCGGCCTCCGTCACGGGGCCGGCGCTGCCGGGCAGCACCGGCACGTCGTTCTCCTGGGCCAGCGCGCGGGCGCGGGCCTTGTCGCCGAAGAGTTCCAGCGACTCGACGCTGGGCCCGACGAAGACGATGCCCTCCTCCGCGCAGCGCCGCGCGAGGCCGGGGTTCTCGGCCAGGAAGCCGTAGCCGGGGTGCAGCGCGTCGCAGCCGGCCGCCTTGGCCGCCCCGACCACGCCCTCGATGTCGAGGTAGGCGGCGGCGCCGACGCCCTCCAACGGGCACGACTCGTCGGCCGCGCGGACGTGCAGCGACGCCGCGTCGTCGGACGAGTAGACGGCGACGGTGGGGATGTCCAACTCCGCCGCCGCCCGCGCCACGCGGATGGCGATCTCGCCGCGGTTGGCGATCAACAGTTTGCGCAGACTCATGCTCTCGCCCTCGTTTCAGGCTTCCCCGGGCGCTCGCGGGGCCGGTCGTCATTGGGACGCCCGCAAGACGCAACCGGCCGGCGGGCCTACCATGACCGCCGCCATGATGGCCGGGTCGCCCCGGCAACGTACAGCCGCAGGCGGGGCCGGGGCTTCGATCGGCCGGCACACACTGGCGCTTGCACGGCCACGCACAAGGATAAGGACATTCGATGGGCACACTCGACGGACGGACGGCATTGGTCACGGGCGGCGGCCGCGGCATCGGCGCCGCGATCGCGCGGGCGCTGGCGGCGGAGGGCGCCGACGTCGCGATCAACTACGCGAAGCGTTCCGCGCACGCCGAGGAGGTCGCGGCGGCGATCCGCGCCGACGGCCGGCGGGCCGAGACCTTCCAGGCCGACGTGTCGGACTACGCCGCCTGCGAGGCGATGGCCGAGCAGGCGCTGGAGCGGCTGGGGCCGATCAGCATCCTGGTCAACAACGCGGGCATCGCGTCGCGGGGGAACACCGTGGGCGAAGGCGAGCCGGCGGAGATGGAGCGGGTGCTGCGCACGCACGCCTTCGGCTCGTGGTACATGGCGCACCTGCTGATCCCGCAGATGCGGGAGTTGGAGCGCGGCGACGTGGTGCAGATCACCAGCGCCGCGACGGCCGGGCTGCAGGCCAACGGCTCGCCCTACAACATGGCCAAGGCGGCGCAGGAGGCGTTCGCGCACACGCTGGCGAAGGAGGAGATGCCGAACGGCATCCACGTCAACACCGTCGCGCCGGGGCTGGTCGATACCGAGATGGGGTTCCGCCTGATGCGGGCGACGCGGGGCGTCGAATCGCTGCGCGAGATCGACCCCGAGTCGGCCTTCGGGCATGTCTGCACTCCGGAGGAGATCGCGAGCGTGGTCGTGTTCCTCTGCGGGCCGGGCGCGTCCTACGTCAGCAGCCAGCGCATCTACGTCAGCGGCGGCACCGTCGACGCGCGCTAGGCGTCGTCGGGCAGACGCACGCCGGTGCCGGGCGGCAGGTCCCAGTCGTCCTGCTGCAGGCCGCGCAGGAAGTCGATCTGGCCGTGGTGGTTGTTCTTGTGCGTCGCCAGGTGGCGCAGGACGTCGGCGAGCTGCATGGCCGGCCACGACCGCGAGGGCTGGTCGAGGTCGCCGGCCGTGAGCGTGGCGAGCAGGGCGCGCGTCCGCTCGGCCGCCGCGGCCTGATAGTCGAGCAGCAGCGGCAGCGGCGGGATGTCGAGGGCCAGCGCCGACTGGCGGTCGGCGAGCACCGCCGGCGCGTCGACGTCGTTGCCGAAGCGGGCGTGCCAGCCGTCGCCGGCCCACAGCGTGTCGAGGCCCTGCTCCCCGCTGGCGAGGTTGTCCTCGGTGCGGGCGAGGTGCCAGAGAATGAAGCCGACGCAGTTCGCCTCGGGGGCGGGGCGCCAGCGGGCCTGCGCGTCGTCGAGGCCGTTGCAGGTGGCGCGCAGCCGGAACTGGGCCTGGGCCAGGGTCTGCTGGATGAAGTGAACGGCGTCCATGGCGGCGTGCAGTCCTTCCGCTCAGAAGATGGCGAGGGGGTTCACGGGCGAGGCGGTGCCGCGCCGCAGCCGCAGCGGCGCGAAGACGAGGCAGAAGGCGTACTGCTCCCGCTCGCGGCAGGCGGCCGCCAGGCGGTCGAGCTGCATGTTGTCGATCAACTGCACGCCCATCCAGGGGATGACGACCTCGTGCAGCGGCATCCAGGCGTCGGGGATGCCGCTGGGCATCACGTCCGAGACGCCGTCGCAGCCGAGCATGGCGATGTCGCGCTCGCGCAGCCAGGGCAGGGTCTCGGCGTGCAGCCCGGCCAAGCCCTCCAAGTAGTCCCAGGGGCCGCCGGCCTCGGCCTCGAGGCGGTCGCGGCCGGTACCGATCAGCAGGATGTCGCCGGGGCCGGCAGTCACGCCCTGGGCCGCCTCGGCGGCCTCCAGATCCTCGACGCCGATCGGCTCGCCCTTGTCCAGCCAGTCGACGCCGCGCAGCCGGGCGATGTCGAGCAGGACGCCTCGCCCCAGGATGCCGTCCTTGCCGGCCATGATGCTGAGCTTGTGGGCACCGTCGCTGCGGATTTCCGACCTGTCGTAGCCGTTGAACATCTTGTCGCCGGTGAAGATGTGGCAGAGGGCGTCGATGTGGGTGGTGGCCATGCCGTGGGGGGCGATGGCGAAGTAGTCCAACGCGCTGGCGGGCCCGACGCGGGGCCGGGCATCGCCGGTGGCGAGCATGAGGTGCTGGACGGGGAAGGGGTTGTTGGGCGCGGGTTGGGTCGGCAGCGGCCGGGAGCAGCTGATGGTCTCGCCGTCGCGGATCAGTGCCGCGGCGGCCGCGCGGCGCTCGGGCGTGATCAGGTTGAGCGCGCCGCGCTCGTCGTCGGGGCCCCAGCGGCCCCAGTTGCTGACCTGCTGCGCGATCTCCGCCACGTCCGCGCCGTTGAGTTGCTTGATCGCCACGATGCCTCCCTCGCGCTACTGCATCCCGGGGCACACCACTCGCGTGCGGGTGGAGTCTAGCCCAGGGCCGCGTCGCGGCGCGTAGACTACCGCGGTGGATCGGCGGCGGGCGGATCGCACCATCCGGGAGGGAGCGGGCATGGATCTGGGACTGGCAGGCAAGAACGCGGCCGTCGCGGCGGGCTCGGCGGGGCTGGGACTCGGCTCCGCCAAGGCGCTGGCGGCCGAGGGGGCGCGGGTCGTGATCTGCGGCCGTGACCGCGACCGCCTCGACGCGGCCGCGGCCGGGATCGAGGGCGACGTGATCCCCCTGGTCGCCGACGTCGGCACGGCCGAGGGAGGCGCCGCCTTCATCGCGGAGGCGGAGCGGCGCCTGGGGACGCTGGACATCGTGGTGGCCAACTGCGGCGGCCCCCCGGCCGGCACCTTCGCCAGCACCGACATCGAAGCCTACCGCACGGCCAACGAGCTGGCGATGTTGGGCAGCATCGCCATGTGCCGCGCGGCCATCCCGGCGATGCAGGAGCGCGGCTGGGGCCGCGTGGTGGCGATCACGTCCTACGGCGTGCGGCAGCCGCCGCCGCAGTTGATCGCCTCGGCGGCGGCGCGGGCGGGCCTGACGGCCTTCCTGAAGGTCACGGCGCGCGAGGTCGCCAAGGACGGTGTGACGGTCAACTCGGTCCAGCCGGGCGCGCACGACACGGCGCGGCTGCGGGGCAACAACAACGACCTGAGCGCCATCGCCCGCACCGTGCCCACGGGCGTGATCGGCGACGCGGACGACTTCGGGCAGGCGGTCGCCTTCCTGTGCTCGCAGCAGGCGCGCTTCATCACCGGCGCCGCCCTGCTCGTCGACGGGGGCGCGAGCCTGGGCGTCTGAGCGGGCCGCGGCGGCGCTGCGCTATCTTGCTCGCCACGACCGCGCGCACCGGCGCCGTCCCGCGCGCCGGCGAAGGGAGTGGCGATGTCTGGACTCGTACGCCTCGATCACGTGGGCATCATCGCCGAGACCTGGCCCCAGGCCAGCGACGTGCTGGAGCGGCAGATGGGCCTCAGCCTCGACCGCAACATCACGGACCCCGCCGACCTGGACAAGATTTTTTTCGAGCCCGAGCAGACCCACAACTACTTCGTCAAGATCGGGGAGGGCGAGACCTACCTGGAGGTGCTGATCCCGATCCCCGGCGCCGACACCGGCACCAGCCGGCGGCTGGCGCGCTTCGGCCCGGGCCTGCACCACCTGGGCTACGCCTGCCGCGACGTCGAAGCGGCGGCGCGCGAGCTGGAGGATCAGGGCCTGCGCCGCATCGAACTGGGGAACATCGGGGCGGCGTTCTTCTACCCCAGGAGCGCCGGCGGCATCCTGACGGAGTTGGTGCCGCTGCGCGATCGACGCCGGCAGCGATAGGCTTGGCGGCCCGAACCGGCGCCGCGTCGTAGGCTGGGCGCGCGATCGCAGCGCGACAGGAGCCGTCATGCCCGCAGACCCCCGCCACGACAGTTGGAAGCCCGGCGAGCCCTGGGAGAAGGCGCTCGACGAGCTGGAGTACATCCGCGGCCTGGCGCGGGAGATGGGCGGCCTCGACCGGATCGCGCGCTTCCACGAGAAGGGCAAGTACACGGCCCGCGAGCGGATGGAGCGGCTGGCCGACCCCGGCACGTTCCTGGAGGCGGGCCCGCTCGTGGGAGCGGCTGAGTACGCCGCCGACGGCAACCTGACCTCGTTCAAGCCCGGCGCGTACGTGATGGGCCTGGCCGAGATCAACGGGCGCCCGGTCGCCATCGGCGGCGACGACTCCACGATCTCCGGCGGCAGCCCGCACGACGTGCACAAGGGGCCCTGGCAGTACACGCAGCCGCTGTCCCTGACCTACGGCATCCCCTACGTCGCGCTGATCGAGGGGGTGGGGCACAGCTCCAAGGCCGACGAGCACTCGGGCCGCATGGCGCTGCCGCAGGGCGAGCACTGGTGGCGGCTGGCGGAGTTGATGCGCAACGTGCCCGTGGCGGCGGGCTTCATGGGGGCCTGCGCCGGGCTGCCGGCCGCCGCCGGCTGCGTGTCGCACTTCAACTGCATGGTGAAGGACCAATCGCAGGTCTTCCCCTCGGGGCCGCCGGTCGTGGAGCGCGCGATCGGGGAGCGGATCCACAAGAACGACCTGGGCGGCTACCAGATGCACGTCCACACCAGCGGCGAGGTCGACAACGCGGCCGAGGACGAGGAAGACCTCTTCGACCAGATCCGCCGCTTCCTCTCGTACCTGCCGGACAACATGTACGGCGTCGCCGAGCGGGTCGAGACCGGCGACGATCCCCAGCGGCCGGTCGAGGAGTTGCTCCACCTCATGCCGACCAAGCGCACCCGCGGCTACGACCCGCGCCGCTTGATCGAGCTGGTGGTGGACAACGGCGAGTTCTTCGAGATGCGGCGCTACTTCGGCGGCTCGCTGATCACCGGCTTCGGCCGCTTCGACGGCTACAGCGCCGGCATCATCGGCAACGACCCGATGGTCATGGCGGGGGCGATGGACGGCCCGGCGGCCGACAAGTACGCCCACTTCGTGATGCTCTGCGACGCGTTCAACCTGCCCGTCGTGATCTTCCTCGACATGCCCGGCTTCATGCTGGGCTCGGCGGCCGAGCGGGGCGCGCAGATGCGCCGCGGCGCGCGGGCGCTGCTGGCCAGCGCCGAGGCGGAAGTGCCCAAGGTGGAGTTCGCGGTGCGCAAGTCGTACGGCGTGGCCGCCGACGCGCCGCACAGCATTGGCCACCCGTTCAACGTCAACCTGCGCTTCGGCTGGCCGGCCGGCGAGTGGGGCGGCATCCCCATCGAGGGGGGCGTGGCGGCGGCCTACAAGCGCGAGATCGAGGCCGCGCCCGACCCGGAGGCGCACCGCCTGATGATCGAGGAGCGGCTGCTGCGCCTGCGCTCGCCGATGAAGGCGGCGCACGACTTCGACGTCATCGACCTGATCGACCCGCGCGAGACGCGGCGCCTCGCCTGCCAGTTCGTCAAGCTGGCCCAGCCGAAGCTGAAGCGCCTGGCCGACCGTCCGCACAAGCGGATGGTCTGGCCCTAATCCGCCTCGGCGATGCGGCGCACGGCCGCCAGCGCGCCCTCGGGGTGGGCCTCCATCGAGCGCTCGTCGTCGATCACCTCACGCAGGACGCCGCCCGCGTCGAACACGAACGTGACCCGGCGCGCCGTCGGCCCCTGCTCGCGCTGCACGCCGAACGCGGCGACGGTGCGGCCGCTGGGCCAGTCGGAGAGCAGGGGGAACTCCAGCCCCATCTCCTTGGCGAACGCGCCCTGCGTCGCCCAGGTGTCGGTGCTCACGCCCACCACGCGGGCGTCGAGGGCCTGCAGCTCCGCGTAGCGGTGCTGGAAGCCCTCCATCTCGCGCGTTCAACCGCCCGTGAACGACATCGGGTAGAACGCCACGACGGCGATCGCGCCGCGCAGGTTCGCGTCGGTGAACTTCTCCCGCTCCGGGTCCCGCAGGGTGAACTCGGGCATCGCGTCGCCTGCTTGCAGCATGGGGGCTCCCCTCCCGATCGGCCGCTCGGACGTCGGGGCGCAGTCTAGGCCGTGGGCAGCGCCTTCGCGACGCCTAGATCCCCAGCAGCGACTCGCTGGCCTCCCAGAGGCGGCAGGCGGCCGCGTCGTCGGCGGCAGGGCCGAGCAGCGTCGGCCGCTTGAAGCGATGGAAGTATGCGCCGTTCGCGCCATCGAGGTCGTCGGCCGCCAGCCGCACGACGGGGGCCGCGCCGCTGGCCGGCGAGCGCAGGAAGCGCTTCATGAGCCACCACACCCAGCGGCCGGGGGCGCGCAACTCGCCGCCGCCGCCCAGCTCGGTGCGCACGCCGCCGGGATGGACTGCGGTCGACACGATCCCCGGCCAGCGCCGCGCCAGCTCGCGCGTGAAGTAGACGTTGGCCAGCTTGGTGTCGGCGTAGGCGCGCATGGGGCCGTAGCCGCGCTCCATCTGCAGGTCGTCGAAGTCGAGGCCGGCTGATCGGCGGTGCATCGTGGAACTGACGTTGACGACACGGGGGGCTGTGGCCGCCTCGAGCGCCGGCCGCAGCAGGTGCGTCAGCAGGAAGGGGCCCAGGTGGTTCGTCTGGAAGGTCAGCTCGAAGCCGTCCGGGCTGAGCTCCCGCCGCGAGCGCACCGTGCCGGCGTTGTTGATCAGCACGTCGAGGCGCCCGCGCTCGTCGATCAGCCGGGCCGCGCACTCGCGCACCGAGTCGAGCCGCGCGAGGTCGAGCGGCTGCCAGGAGATCGGCCCGTGGCGCTGTAGTGCATCGACCGTCGCCTCGCCGGTCGGCGGTCGCCGGGCCGTGATGACGACCTCCCAGCCGCGCTCCAGCAGTTGCCTGGCCGCGGCCTTGCCGATGCCCGCGTTGCCGCCCGTGATCAGCGCCGTCGGCCGCTCCATCGCCCCACCTCGATTCATCGCTCGACTCAGTGCTAGAGCCGGGCCAGTTGCTGCCCCAGCCAGACCGCGAGCAGGGCCCCGGCCACGGAGGCGAGGACGTTGAGCGCGACGTACCCCCAGAGGCCGGCGTCGGCCAGGTCGAGGGATTGCAGGCTGAAGGTCGAGAACGTCGTGTAGCCGCCGAGCACGCCGACCAGGAGCCCCGTCCGCACCTCGTCGGAGACCGACGTGCGCTCCAGCAGGACGGTCATCAGCAGCCCCGCGACGAAGCAGCCCGTCACGTTGACGAACAGGATGCCCCAAGGGAAGGCGCCGCCGGCCCCCGCCTGCACCCAGCCGTCGATCTTGTAGCGCAGCACGGAGCCCAGCGCCCCACCCAGCGCGACGAGCAGCAGGGTCACCCGACGACGCCGGACTCGCGCAGCGCCGCGAGGCCGGCCTCGTCGAGCCCGAGGTCGGCGGTCAGCACCTCGTCCGAGTGCGCGCCCAGCAGGGGGGCGGCGCGAAGCTCCACCCGGCTCTCGCTCATCCGCGGGGCCCAGCCGAGCAGCTGGATCTCGCCGTGCACCGGGTGGTCCAGCGTGTGGATGAAGCCCCGCTCCCGAAGGTGCTCGTTGTGGAACAGCTCGACCGTGTCCAGCACCGCGCTGCAGGGGACGCCCGCGCCGCCCAGCGTCTCCATGACCTCCCACTTCGTGCGCGCCGACGTCCAGGCGGTGATGATCCCGGTCAGCGCCTCACTGTTCTCTTCGCGCAGGGCGTCGGTCTCGAAGCGCGGGTCGACCACCAGCTCGGGCTGGTCCATCGCCGTGCAAAGCGCGTCCCAGTGCTTCGACGTGACCACCATCATCTGGGCCCAATCGTTGGGACCGCCCGGCGCGCAGGGAAACATGGCGGTCGTGGCCGAGAAGCGGCTGCCCACGCGCGGCACGACGGTCTTGCCCTGGTCCCCGTGCGTCGCGATGCGGGTGCGCATGAACCAGGTCACGGCCTCCTGCATCGAGACCTCGATCTCCTGGCCGGTCCCGCTGCGCTGCCGCTGCGCGTAGGCGGCCGTGATCGCGAGCGCCAGCGTGAGCCCCGTGCCGGAGTCGGCCGACATGCTGCCGGGCATAGTGGGCGGCCCGTCCGGGTAGCCGTTGACCGACGTCGCACCGCCCGCGGCCTGCGCGATGGGGTCGTAGCACTTGTAACCGCTGTACGGCCCCCAGGTGCCGAAGCCCTTGAGGCGCGCGTAGATGATGCCCGGATGCACGGCCCGCATCGCCGCGTAGTCGATGCCCAGCTTCTCCACCCGGCCGGGACCGTAGTTCTCGACGAACACGTCGTAGTGCGGCGCCATCGACAGCAGGAGGTCGCGCCCCTCGGGCTTGGCGAGGTCGATCACGACGCTGCGCTTGTTGCTGTTCAGCGTCACGAAGTACGGCGAGTCGCCGCATCCCAGATGCACCGCCGCGCGGCCGGGATCCCCGCTCGGCGGCTCCACCTTGACGACGTCGGCCCCCAGCCAGGCCAGCGCCTGCGTGCACGAGGTCCCGGCCTCGTACTGGGTCATGTCCAGGACTCGCATTCCCTCCAGCGCCGGCATCGTTCTTCCTCCGAGGTATGCGGCCCCGCCCGTGGTCGCCGCGGGCCAATGCGTAGGCCAATGTGTAGGCCAATGATAGTGCGGCGGCGGCAAGATCGAAGAGAGCCCGGTCGCCCGGGCCCCCTTCAGGCGCGTACCGTCACCAGGATTACGGCCGCGGAAGCCCCATGCCTCGGGAGGCGATGATGTTGCGCTGGATCTCGCTGGTGCCCGCGGCGATGGTCATCGACACGGACTCCAGATACCGCTGCGGGATGAAGCCGCCCAGGGGCGCGGCGCCGTCGCGGACGCGCTGTCCGCTCAGCCCCATCAGGTTGACGGCGAAGCGGTAGACCTCCTGCATCACCTCGGAGCCGAACATCTTCGACATCGAGGCCTCGTGGTTCGGGACCAGACCGGCGCTCTGCATCCAGGTCACCCGGTAGGCCAGCCAGCGCGCGATCTCCACGGTGATGTGCAGGTCGGCGTAGCGGTTGCGATTGTGGGGCTCGCGCATGCGATCGGGGATCGCCTCGGCGGCCCAGGCCCCGAAGCGGTCGAGGTCGCGGCGGGCGCCGGCCGGCGTGCCCACGCCGGAGCGTTCGAAGTCGAGCAGCGTCGTGGCGACGTACCAGCCGCGGTTCTCCGGCCCGATCATCTGGTCGGCGGGCACGCGCACGTCCTCGAAGTACACCTCGTTGAAGCCGTGGTTGCCGGCCATGTCGATCAGCGGCCGCACCTCGATGCCGGGCGACCGCATGTCGGCCATGAAGTAGGAGATGCCGCGATGCTTGGGCGCGTCCGGGTCGGTGCGGGTGAGCACGTGGATCCAGTCGGCGTGGTGGGCGCCCGAGGTCCAGATCTTCTGCCCGTTGATGACGAAGTCGTCGCCGTCGCGGACGGCGCGGGTCTGCAGCGAGGCCAGGTCGGATCCCGAGCCCGGCTCGCTGTAGCCCTGGGCCCAGGCCACTTCGGCGGTCGCGATGGGGGGCAGGAACTCGCGCTTCTGGTCCTCGCTGCCGTGCAGCATCAGGCAAGGGCCCACCATGCCGACGCCCTGCACGTCCATGGGCGCGCCCGCCAGCGACGCCTCCTCGCGGTAGATCATCTGCTGCACGTGGCTCGCGCCGCGGCCGCCGTACTCCTCCGGCCAAGCCATCGTCAGCCAGCCGTGCTGGGCCATCCGCTTCTCGAAGGCGCGGGTCGTGGCCTGCGCCTCGTCGGGCGAGGCCCCCTCGGGCGGCGGCGACCACTCGCGCGCGATGAACTCGCGCACCTGCCCGCGGAAGGCCTGATCTGCTGCGCTGAAGCCGAAGTCCATCTGGACCTCCACACGCCGGACCGCCGCGCGCACGCGAGCGCGCGGAGCGAGGCGCGCGCAGTATGCATCCCCAGGGGCCATCGGGGCAAGCCGATCGCGCACAGCGGTGGACAAGATCGGTGTCGGGAGCGCGGGGCGGGGGATACATCACGACCCGCGCGGCTGCGCTAGCCTCGGCGGCGACGAGCGAGCCCCACCCCGGCGGGCGATCCCGACCCCGCCGGCAGCCCGAAAGGACCCGCCATGCCCGAGTTCGAAAACCTGCTCTACGAGACCCTGGACGACGGTCGCATCTGCAAGGTGACGCTGAACCGCCCCGAGAAGCTGAACGCGCTCTCCAACCCGCTGCTGATGGAGCTGGGCGAGGCCCTGCACGACGCCGAGGGCGACCCGGAGGTGCGCGTCGTGATCCTGGCCGGGGCGGGACGCGCCTTCTGCGCGGGCTACGACCTGACCACGGCGCGCCACCCCTACAAGGGTCGCCGCTACCCCAGCCGCGACGACAAGGACCGCCCGCTCGTCGGCGGCATCCGCACCAGCATGGTCCAGGTGACCGACGTGCTGCTCTACTTCTGGAACATGGCCAAGGTGACCATCGCGCAGGTGGGGGGCTACTGCGTGGCCGGCGGCGGCGAGTTGGCGATGATGGCCGACCTCGTCATCGCCGGCGACGACGCGACCTTCGGGCACCCCGGCACGCGGGGGCTGGGCACGCCGCGCAACGGCTGCATCTGGCCGTTCGTGATCCCCATGCGCCAGGCCAAGGAGCTGATGTTCACCGGCGACAGCATCTCCGCCCAGCGGGCGCTGGAGATCAACATGGTCAACGCGGTCGTGCCGCGCGACGCCCTGGAGGAGTACACGCTCAACTTCGCGCGCCGCATCGGCACGCAGGACGCCGACAGCCTGGCCGTCCACAAGCACGCGCTCAACCGCTACTACGAGCACATGGGCATCTACCCGGCCCTGCGCGCGGGCACCGACTTCGACGCGCTCTACCAGTTCACCGGCTTCGCCTACAAGTGGTACGACAAGTTCAACGAGGCGATGGAGAGCGGCGGCGGTTTCAAGGAGGCGCTGGCCTGGCGCGACGGCCCCTACAAGGACTACCGCGCCGCCCTCGACCACGTCACGAAGCGGTAGCGGACCTCACCCCCTAACCCCCTCTCCATCGCAGAGCAGTGGAGAGCGGGACAGGGGGAATGTTCTCGCGCGTCAGGCCTTGCGCTTCTGGATGGAGTACGTGTTGAGCATGCTCAGCGAGCCGAAGGGCCCGCCCGCCGGCCAGTTGACGTCGCCGCGGGTGAGCACGCCGTCCGGTGGCTCGATGACGTTGATGAACCAGGCGCCGCGCTTGTGCCGCAGGAACAGTTCCGCGGTGATCTCCTTGCGGCGCTCCGGATCGCGCTCGACTCTCGTCTGCTGGTAGAGGTCTTCCAGCACCGGGTCGTCGTGGATCGCCATGGTGTAGAAGCCGCCTTCGCCCGTGCAGCAGGTCCACATCACGCCGACGTCCGCCATGTAGTTCGCCCAGAACCAGTAGAGCCCCACCTTGGCCGGTCCACCCTTCCCGATCCCACGGACGAAATTCGGGCCGCCGTACTCGACGATGGAGAGGGACACGGGGGTGACCCGGATGCCGATCTCGGTCAGCATCTGCGCCGTGGTGAGCACCAGGTCTTCCTGGAGGTCGCCACCCCAGTCGGGGGTGTAGTACAGCGTCTCATCGAAGCCGTCCGGGTAGCCGGCGTCCGCCAGCAGCGCTCGCGCCCACTCGGGCTGGTAGCCCCAGTCCGCCGCCCGCGCGTCCTCCTCGCTGGGGTACCCGACGACGCCGCGGTACCCGAACATGGGCTCGATGGCCGGCGCGCCGAGTAGCAGGCCTTCGGCGATCGCCTCGCGGTTGATGGCCAGGTTCGCGGCGATGCGGACGCGCTGGTCCAGCCACGGGTTGGGCGCGCCGTCTTCCCGCGTCTCCTTCCAGAGGTTGGGGAAAATGTTGTGGATCGTGTAGCCCGGGCCGGGCTGGAACTGGACGGTGAAGTCGGGGTCGTCGAGGAACGGCGCGACGGCGTTGAGCCCCAGTTCCGTGGCCCCGTCGATCTCGCCCGCCTCGATGCCGGCCACGCGCGACCGGATCTCGGGCCGCACCAAGCCGATCAGGTGCTTGTTGTGGGCGTAGTGCGGCACGCGGACGGGATGGTCGACCGGCCGGAAGTGGTCCTCGAAGCGCTCGAAGACGAAGTCCTCGTCGTCCGTGTGGCTGACGAAGCGGTAGGGGCCCGTGCCGATCGGGTGCTGGTCCACCGCGAGGTCGCCGCGCGCTTCCGTGTCCGCCCTGGAGAAGACGGACACGTTGCCGGGGATGCCGATCGTGCCCCAGAGCGAGGCGTCGAACGCCTCAAGCTCGACCAGCCAAGTGCGATCGTCGACGGCCCCGTTGCGGACCCACTGCGCGGACCCCCAGGCCGGCCGCGTGGCCTGCCAGCCGGACGGGTGGTCGCTTGTCTCGCCGCCTTGGTGGTATTCGGCGACGCCGCCCATCCGTTCGTACGTGAAGACGAGGTCGTGGGCGGTGAGCCAGGAGCCGTCGTGGAACATCGCCGGGGTCACGGTCCCGATGCAGGTGGCCCCCTCGTCGGCCCATTCCAGCGTGCAGAGATGCGGGAGCAGGTCCTTGGTCAGGGGCGAGATCTCCACGAGGCTGTCGTGCACGGCGCCGTGCGAGATGTAGTTGCCCTCGCTGCCGACCCGCATCTGATCCGTCCCTCCCTGGTCGAAGGGGATGCCGACGGTGATCGTGGCGTCCAGATCGATCTCGTCGATCGGCCAGGGCACGGTCCAGTCGACGAGCTCGGCCCGCTCGCCGAGGGCGGCGACGCTCTCCGCAGCCTGGCGGGCGGCGTCGGCGGCCTCTTCGGCGGCGGCGGACGCCTGCCCGGCTGCTTCGGCCGCGGCGGCGGAGTCCGCGGCGGCCTCGGTCTCGGCGGCGACGGCCGCGGCGGCGGCCTCCTCCGCGGCCGAGGCGGCCCGTTCGGCGGCCGCATCGTCGTCGCCGCAGCCGACCAGGGCCAGGCCGGCCGCGCCGACGCCCGCCTTGGCGCTGGCGCCCAACATCGTGCGGCGGCTGACCCGGCGCTGTCGCAATCGGTCCCAGTGGTTGCTCACGCGGTCACTCCTCAGGGGTGTGCGGGCGGACTTCCCGCTCTGGGTGGGAGCGCGCATACCGACCCGGAGGAGCGTGAAGGATAGGGGAGCCGTCCGTCTCCCGGGGGCCGTCACCGCATTCCCACTGACGGGAGGATCGGACCTCACCCCCGAGCCCGCTCGATCAGGGGTCGAACGGAAGACAGGCGGTGAGGTTCCGTGGTTGTCGCACCCCAGGCGCCCGCCTATCCTCCGGCGACCCGCGCCCGCCGCGGCGCGCCAGGCCCCCAAGGAGCCGCCCATGCCCGACCTCCCCCGCTTCTCGCTCGAAGGCAAAGTCGCGCTCGTCACCGGCGCGAGCCGCGGCATCGGCGAGGCGACCGCCGTGCTGTTCGCGCAGGCCGGCGCCGACGTCGCCGTCAGCAGCCGCAAGCAGGAGGACCTGGAGAAGGTCGCCGAGCAGGTGCGGGCGCTGGGCCGCAACGCGGTCGTCATCCCGGCCCACGCGGGCCGCATGGATCAGCTGCAGGGCATCGTCGATACGACGATCGCGGAGTTGGGCGGGCTGGACATCCTGATCAACAACGCCGGCACCAACTTCTTCTCCCCGGCCATGGAGATGGACGAGCGCGCCTGGGACACGGTGATGAACCTCGACCTGAAGGGGCTGTTCTTCCTCAGCCAGGCGGCCGCGCGGCACATGAAGGAGCACGGCGGCGGCGCGATCGTCAACATCTCCTCGGTCAGCGGGCTGCGGCCGCAGATCCCCACGCTGCACTACTCGATCGCCAAGGCGGGCGTGATCATGCTGACCTCGCACCTGGGCGTCGAGTGGGCGGAATACGGCATCCGGGTGAACTGCGTCGCGCCGGGGGCCATCGACACGCGGCTCTACAACGCCATGTTCGCGCTGATGCCCGAGGACGAGCAGCCCGCGGCCAAGGCGGCGGCCGTGCGCCACATCCCGATCCCGCGGGCGGGCCAGCCGCACGAGATCGCCGACGCGCTGCTCTACTTCGCCTCCGACGCCTCGACCTACACGACGGGCCAGACGCTGACCGTCGACGGCGGTCTGATCTGGACGACGGGCGGGCGCAAGGAGTAGCGGCCGCACGGCGCCGCGCGCCGGGCAGCCGTCTTCGGGAAGTGGTATAGATAGGGCATCGCTCCCGCCTCGCGGGCCGGAGCCGCAGACTGGAGGAGTCCGATGGTCGCCGTTCACGAACCGCGCGCTTGGCCGAAGCACCGCGAGCCCGATCAGCCCGAGTCGTCCTGGCCCGCCGGGACCACGGTCGTCTCCGCCGACAGCCACTTCCTCGAGCCGCTCGACTGGACCGACTACCTGCCGCCCAAGTACCGCGACCGCGGCCCGCGCGGCTACTGGGACGAGACCGGCTTCCACATGGTGGCCGACGGCTTCAGCCTCGATAACCCCGGCTTCCCCTCGGAGATGATCGAGGGGCGGGCCGGCATGTGGGACGTGGAGTTGCGTATCCGCGACATGGACGCCGAGGGCATCAGCAAGGACGTCCTCTTCCCGCAGCGCACCATGGGCGTCATCCGCAACGACGACCACGAGTTCATCGCCGCCTGCTTCCGGGCCTACAACGAGATCGTGATGGACTACGTCGAGCCCCACCGCGACCGGCTCTTCCCCATCGGGCTGCTGCCCTTCTGGGACGAGGCCTCGGTCCGCGAGGGCGGCGCGCAGCTCAAGGAGCTGGGCTTCAAGGCGATGATGATGCCCACGCTGCCGCCCGGCGTCTTCTACAACAGCCGCAAGCTCGACGGCTTCTGGACCGCCGTCGAGGAGGTCGGCCTGCCGCTCTCCTTCCACGTGGGCGAGACCTTCGACGCGCGCGGCCTGGGCGGCCTGGCGACGACGATCGTCGTGGCCTTCGGTGGCTTCCGGCGGCTGTGGTCGCTGCTGACCTTCTCGGGCATCCTCGAGCGTCACCCCAGCCTGCGCGTCGTCTTCACCGAGGGCGGCATCGCCTGGGTGCCGTCGGCGCTGTTCGAGGCCGACAAGGTCTACAAGGCCTTCGAGTCGGAGATGAACCCGCGGCTGGCCCACCCGCCCAGCCACTACTGGTTCAACAACTGCTACGCGACCTTCATGGACGACGTGCCCGGCCTGCGCCAGGTCGACCTGATGGGCGCCGACCGCATCATGTGGACCTACGACTACCCGCACCCCGAGAGCACGCTGGGCTACACGCAGGAGAGCATCCAGGCCTGCTTCGACGCCGCCGAGACGATCGAGGACGGGCAGCGGATCGTCGGCCGGAACGCGATCGACCTCTGGGGCCTCGACGACTGACGCGGCCGGCGGCCTGAGCTAAGGCGGGGACGATCCGGCCGCAGATCCGCGCGCGCGACGGCGCTCACTTTTTTTTCGGCGACGGGACGGGACGGGCTGGATCCGGAAATCGCCCATGATCATTGGGGTTTTCCGCGTTGCAGGGGCGCGCAGGGGCGGTCACTTTCTTTCACCGGGGGGCAGCAGGGCGCAAGATCTTGCAGAAACTTCCGGGATCTTTCGCGATCTTTCACGTTCTTTCACGTTCTTTCACGCTCTTTCACGGGCCTGGGAGGGACTGCGGCGGGTCAAATCGCGCAGGCGCGGGCACGATCGCGGCACGCTTTCCGGCAGGACGAGTGATACGCGATACGCGGGTCATGGATGAATATTAGCGGAGTGAGCGCGGGATGGCAAGCGACGCCCCGCGGCGCCTGGGCACGGTCCTCTCGGATGGGGGTGGGGAACTCCGCGGGTCAGGCCTGGTGCGAGGAGAGCGAGAACATCGCGCCCTGCGCATCGACGCCCTGGACGATGCGGCCGCCGCCGGGGACCTCCATCGGTTCGGTGAGGATGCGGCCGCCGAGGCCGGGGATGCGCGCCGCGGCCGCGTCCACGTCGGCGACCTCCCAGTAGACGTTCCAGGCCGACACGGGCATCTCGGGCGGCTTGTTGAAGGCGCCGCCCAGGGGCTCCCCGTCGCCCAGGCCGAACAGTTGGTAGATCGCGCCGCCGCCCATGTCCATGGCTTCGGTCGCGGACCAGCCGAAGAGTTCGGCGTAGAAGCGCAGGGCCGCCTCGTAATCCGTGGTCGCGAGTTCGTGCCAGGAGGGCGCGCCGACGCCGGGCGGCGGGCCCACCGGCGGGTCGTCGCCGGCCGGGGCGAACAGGCCCAGCGCCGCCCCCTGCGGGTCGAGGATGAGGCCGATGCGGCCCACGGTCGGCACGTCGAAGGACTCGATCGGCGAGGTCGCGCCCAGCGCCTCCGCCTGCGCGATCGTCGCGTCCACGTCCTCGACGCCGACGTAGAGCAGCCAGCAGGGGACCGCGCCCATCTGCTTTGCCTCGTCGGGCAGGTCCATCAGGCCGGCCGCCGCGACGCCGTCCTGGGTGAACATCCGGTAGGGGCCGCTGCCCGGATCCTCGGTCGCCGTGCCCCAGCCGACGAGGGCCGTGTAAAAGGCCGTGCCGGCGTCCATGTCGTCGGTCTCCAGCTCGTGCCAAACGAAGCGGCCGTGAATCGCTGCGATGTCCATGCTTCCTCCCCGGAT
Organism: Dehalococcoidia bacterium; assembly: GCA_965207695.1. Classification (GTDB taxonomy): domain Bacteria; phylum Chloroflexota; class Dehalococcoidia; order Bin125; family Bin125; genus TK10-74A. The sequence goes on from CBDBNA010000006.1 coordinate 34,584, forward strand.
GCGCGGGCGGGTCCGCCTGCCGCGCCCGGCACCATAGCGGGCGCGCATCGGACGTGCCTGGTCGTGGTTGACGCGGGGGCGCCGGGTCAGCCGGGCAGGCCCTCCTGGGCGAGGCGCCAGGCCATGTCGGCGGTGCGGCGCGCGGCGCCCTCGGTCGTCATCACCTGCGACGAGGCCGCGTTGCCCTGCACGCCCCGGTAGTAGACGCCCTGGATGATGGCCGCGCTGCGGTACATGTTGAAGACGACGTAGAAGGGGAAGTCGGTGATGGTGCGGCCCGAGAACCCCTCGTAGTGCGCGAGGATCTCCTCCCAGCGGGGGACGCCGTTCTGGCCCGGCTCGATCGGGTTGTCGGGGTCGGCCGAGTAGAAGCGCGAGCAGAAGTAGGCGACGTCCGAGAGCGGGTTGCCCAGCGTGGAGATCTCCCAGTCGAGCAGCCCCACGACGCGCGGCGCGTCGGGCGCGAACATCATGTTGTGCATCCCGGGGTCGCCGTGCACGATGGTCGTTTCCTCGTCCTCCGGCATGCGCCCGGGCAGCCACTCCATGAGCTGGTTGAAGGACTCGATCTCCTCGGTCTGGGAGGCGAGGTACTGCTTCGTCCAGCGATGGAACTGCCGCTGCACGTAGTTGCCGGGCCGGCCGAACGTGCCGAGGCCGACGGCCTCGTAGTCGACGGCGTGCAGCGCGGCGAGGACGCGCGTGGCCTCGCGGAAGAGGGCGAGGCGCTCGGTCTCGTCGTTGCCGGCCGTGCCGTAGTCGGTGAAGACGCGGCCGTGCAGCCGCTCCATGACGAAGAACTCGGTGCCCATCACCGACGGGTCCTCGCAGAGGTGGTGCATGCGGGGCACGGGCACGTCGGTGTCCCGCAGCGCGTCCATGACGCGGTACTCGCGGTCGACGGCGTGGGCGCTCTTGAGCAGCTCCCCGGGCGGCTTCTTGCGGACGACGTACTCCTTGCCCCCGGCCGCGATGAGGAACGTCGGGTTCGAGTGGCCGCGGTCGAACTGGCGCACCGCCATGGGGGGCGTGAAGCCGTCGATGTGCGCGGCGAGATACGTCTCCAGAGCGGCCTCGTCAAAGCGATGCGCCGGGCGTACGTCGATGATCTCGGGGGGTGAGGGCTGCGTGGTCATGGCGGTCCGTCGTTTCGCGCGCCGGCCTAGCGGCCGCGGAAGACCGGCGTCTCCTTCTTGACGAACGCCTGCGTGGCGCTGGCGTGGTCCTCGTCGTGGGAGCTGAGAGTGTGGTGCATCGCCTCGGCGAGGAGCGCCTCGCGGAGCGAGAGGGAGTCGGAGCGCTGCAGGTTGAGCTTCATGCGCCCCATCGCCAGCGGCGGGCCGGCGGCGATCTGGGCGCAGAACTCCAGCCCGGCGTCCATGAACTCCTCGTGCGGCACGACGTGGTTGGCCAGGCCCAGGGCCAGAGCCCGGTCGGCGTCGATGATCTCGCCGGTCAGGTAGAGCTCGCTGGCGACGGCGTGGCCGGCGATGCGGGGCAGGAACCAGCTGCCGCCGAAGTCGCCGGAGAGGGCGACGTTGCGGAAGGCGGTCCCGAACTTGGCCTGGCTCGAGCAGATGCGGATGTCGCAGGCGAGCGCCATGCTCAGGCCGGCGCCCATCGCGAAGCCGTTGACGAGCGCGACGGTGGGTTTGGGCATGTTGTAGAGACGCCCCGAGACCTTCCACCCCCAGTCGGCCAGGTTGCGGGCGAGTTCGTCGATGGAGTTGGCGGCGCCGCCGCTGGCGAGGTCCCGGTCCTCGGCCATGGCCTTCACGTCGCCGCCGGCGGTGAAGGCGCGCCCGGCGCCCGTCAGGGCGACGCAGCGCACCGCCTCGTCCGCTTCGGCGTCGTCGAACAGGTCGCTCATCATGTCGCCCATCTCGGGCAGGAGCGCGTTGAGCCGCGTCGGGCGGTTGAGCGTGATCAGGGCGACCCCGTCGTCCCGCTTCTCGTAGAGCAACATCTCGTCGGACATTCTGCGCCTCCCTGGTCTCTCGCGATGCGTGCGTGTGCTTCGCAGGCGATGGTAGTCTCGCTGCCCCGAGCCCGCCAGCCCAGGCGGGCGGCACACCTGGAGGCCCCATGTCCGACGCCGAGCCCGTGCTCTTCGACGTCGCCGACCGCGTCGCGACGGTGACGCTCAACCGCCCGGAAGCGATGAACGCGCTCGACCCGGAGACGTTCGCGGCGCTGGCCGAGGCCTGGACCGAGATCAGCGACAACCCCGACATCTGGGTGGCGATCGTGACGGGGGCGGGCGGCAAGGCGTTCTCGGCCGGGGCCGACCTGAAGAAGACGGTCCCGCGGCGGCCGGGCGGCGCCGGGGTGGAGATCGCGCGGGTGTTCCAGCCGCGGGGCGCCTCCTCGCTCGACGACGGCATCCACGTCTGGAAGCCGATCATCGCCGCCGTCGACGGCTACTGCCTGGGCGCGGGGCTCACCCTGCTCAGCGTGACCGACTTCCGCATCGCCTCCGAGAAGTCGGTCTTCGGGCTGCCCGAGGTGCGGCGCGGCATCTTCCCGACGCTGGGCGCGACGCAGCGGCTCTACCGCCAGCTGCCGCACGCCATCGCGATGGAGCTCATCCTCTACGGCGACAACCTCGACGCGCGGCAGGCGCTGCAATACGGGCTGGTCAACCGGGTGGTCCCCTCGGCCGAGGTGATGCCGCTGGCGCGCGAGGCCGCGGCCCGCTTCACGTCGGGCGCCCCACTGACGCAGCGGGCGATCAAGGAGTCGGTCGTGCGGGGGCACGGGCTGCCGCTGGAGGACGCGATCCGGCTGGAGTCGATGCTGGCCTTCGCGACGCGCCAGACCGCCGACTTCGCCGAGGGGCCCAAGGCGTTCGCCGAGAAGCGCGCGCCCAGGTACCAGGGCCGCTAGCCGCTCAGCCGTCGAAGACGAGCGCGCCATTCGCGACGGCGGGTGCGCCCTGCGCGTTGCGCGTCTCCCAGAAGACGACGCGCTGGTCGCCGTCGCGCGACTCGCCCATCGCCTGCACGGTGATGGGGTCGCCCAGCATCACGATCGAGCGGAACTGGCCGGCGACCCGTCGCAGCCGCTCGGGGTCGTTGTCGAGGTAGCGGCGCATCAGCTCACGCACGGAGAAGGCGAAGGTGCAGCTGCCGTGCAGGATCGGGTCGGGCAGGCCGGCGTCCTGCGCGAAGCCGCGCTCGGTGTGGATGGGGTTCCAGATGTCGGCGCACTCCGTGTAGACGTGGGCCTGGTGCGCCGACAGCGGCACGCCGGTGCTCCACAACGGCTCCGACGCCACGACCCGCTCCGGCAGGGGCGGCACGGTGGCCAGGGCGCGGTCGGCGCCGTCGGTTCGCAGCCCGCGCATGATGCCGCTGGTGTCCATCACTGCCACCTCGTCGCCGCGCGAATCGAGCATCCGGTAGCGCGTCGTGCTGATCACGCCGGGCGGGATCTGCCCGACGGCGATGACCTCGCCCTGCGTCGTGATGACGTCGCCCTGGCGGAAGGCGCGGCGGAACCGCCAGTCCGTCGAGGCGTGGACGCCGAAGGGGATCGCGCGGGGGTCCATGTCGTCGTCCAGCATGTGCCGGGCGTTCCACATCAGGCTCTCGACGAGGCCGGGGTGGCCCAGCAGGCCGCCGGCGCGCAGGTCGTCGCTGTACTGGGGCGCCCACTCGCCGATGCCGGCCGCGAAGGCCAGCAGGCGGCGCTTGGTCAGTTCCGTGCTGACGGCGATGGTGCGGCGTCCCACGCGGTCGGTCGCGATGGTGTAGGGGCGGGTGGCGGTGTCGGCGGTGGTCATCGTGGCGACAGGGTAGCCGATCCCGCAGGCGGCACGGGGGCTACACTCTGCCCGATGCGCCGGACGCCCGCACGTGGCGAGGCGGCGCCGGCGGGAGGTACAACGATGACGACCGGCACCTACACGACGATCCTCTACGAGGTGGACGGCCCGGTGGCCGTGATCACGCTCAACCGGCCCGATCGGCTGAACGCGATCGGCGGGGCGATGCAGACCGAACTGCGCCACGCGATGGCCACGGCCGAGCGGGACACGTCGGTGGTGGGCATCGTGCTCACCGGCGCGGGGCGCGGCTTCTGCGCCGGCGTCGACATGGACGGCCTCGAGGATCTGGCCGCGGCCGAGAACCCCAACCCCTTCGCCGACGACCCCGGGGACGTCCTGATCCCCGGCGGCGCGGAGCGGGACGCGGACTACGAGCGGTCGGTGACGTTCGTGATGGCCGTGCGCAAGCCGGTCGTGGGCGCGATCAACGGCCCGGCGGCGGGGATGGGGCTGGGGCTCGCGGCGGCCTGCGACGTGCGCTTCGCGGCGGAGAACGCGTTCTTCGTCAATGCCTTCGCCCAGCGCGGCCTGACCGGGGAGCACGCCACGACCTGGCTGCTGCCGCGGCTGATGGGGCACGCGCGGGCGCTCGACATGATGTGGACCGGCCGGCGCGTCTCGGCGCAGGAGGCGCAGCAGTACGGCCTGGTCAACGAAGTCGTGCCGAGCGAGGAGCTGCTGGAGGCGGCCACGGAATACGTCCGCACGCTGGCGCGGACGGCGGCGCCGCGCTCGCTGATGCACATCAAGCAGCAGACCTACCGCGACCTGATGCGGCCGCTGGGCCCGGCGATGGAGGACTCGGAGGCGCGGGCGCTGGTGTCGCTCAACTGGCCGGACTTCGCCGAGGGGGTGGCGGCCTTCCAGGAGCGCCGGGAGCCCAACTTCCCGGAGTTGGATCTGTCCTAGCGGCCCTCTGGCGCGCGGATGCGTGTCGGAGATCGCGGCCCCGGCGTTACCTGCGTGACGCGGGAGCGCACATCGCGTGTGGTAAACTCAGGGTGAGTTCCGACCGGTCCGCGCACGACGATCCGGGCAGGACAGCGGCGGCGGCGCACCCACGCCGGCTCGCCGCGTCCGGGCCGTCGCATCCGGGAAGCACCGATGCGCGCGGGGCGGACACGCGACCGGTCCCCCTCCGGGGACGCGCGAAGGAACCCCCGGCCCGTCAGCCGGCAAAGGACCAGTATGAGCAAGCCACGTAGACGACGCCGCGGCGGCGGCAATGCCGCCGATCCCGACCGCCAGCCCGCGAACCTGGACCACCGCAAGGGCCATCGCAGCCTGCTGCGCGCCGGCCTGCCGGAACTGCAGCGCGGCGGGCGCGGGGGCGCCCGCGCCGAGCGCGGCCGCTATCGGGAGCGCTAGGCCGCAGCGGCCCAACCCGATCGAGAAGCCGGAGCGTAACGAAGTCCGAGACGGACATGAGCAACACCACCGTTCAGCCCAAGAAGAAGAGCCCCGCCAAGCCGCGCAAGCGCGTCGGGCGGCGCGTGCGCCGCGAGAGCGCCGCGCGGCCGATCGAGCGCGGGGCGCCCAGCACCGAGAAGGCCGCCGCCCGCCGGCGCGCCGCGCGGGCCCGCCGGGCCGGCCCCAGCAGTGGCCGGGCGCCCGTCGCGCTGAACCGGGTCGCGCCGCCGCGCCCCAGCCGCACGCTGGAAGACCTGACCGGCGCGGGCGAGGACGCCGTCCGCCAGTACCTGTCCGAGATCGGCCGGGTCGACCTGCTCACCGCCGCCGACGAGCGCTACCTGGCGCGCCAACTCGAGGACGGCAACTGGATCCTCGACGTAGAAGAGGCCCTCAGCGACCGCCTGGGCCGCGACCCCAACGGGGCGGAGGTCTGGGTGGCGCTGCTCGAGCAGCTGGAGCACCTGCGGCCGGTCGCGGTCGTCATCGGGCGGTCGCTGCGCTGGGGCAAGCGCTCGCAGCTGGACCTGATCCACGAGCCCGACTTCTGCGGCCGCATCGACGGGGAACTGAACGAGGAGATGCGGGACCGCGTGCAGCGCGCCCGCCGCGTCGACGAGGAGGAGGCGAACACGCTGATCGTGCAGCTGTCGGTCGTCGCGCACCTGCTCGACGCGAAGCTGATCGAGCGCTGCCGCGCGATCGTCGGCGAGGAGGCGCTGCTCGCGCCCGGCCCCACCCTCGCGGCGGAGCTTGCGCCGCTGGAGCCCCGCTTCGAGCGCCACTTCGACCGCATCAAGCGCGAGGCGCACGAGGCCGAGACGCACCTCATCGAGGCCAACCTGCGGCTCGTGGTCGCGGTGTCGAAGAAGTACGCCGGGCGCGGCCTGAGCCTGCTGGACCTGATCCAGGAGGGCAACATCGGCCTGTTCCGCGGCGTGGAGAAGTTCGACTACCGCAAGGGCTACAAGTTCTCCACCTACGCGACCTGGTGGATCCGGCAGGCCGTGACGCGCGCCATCGCCGACAAGTCGCGCACGATTCGCATCCCCGTGCACCTCACGGAGGTGCTCAACAAGCTCAACCGCGCCAGCCGCCGCTTCGTGCAGGAGTACGGCCGCGAGCCGGCGCCGTCGGAGCTGGCCGAGATCATGGAGCTGCCCGAGGAGCGCGTGCGCGAGATCCTCAAGGCCAGCCTCGAGCCGGCCTCGCTCGACTCGCCCGTGGGCGTCGAGGACGACGCCGACACGCTGGGCAGCTTCATCGAGGACGAGGGCGCGCCGGCGCCGCCCGACCAGGTCGACCGCAAGCTGATGCGGGAGGCGCTGGGCGAGGTGCTGGAGGAGCTCACGCCGCGCGAGCGCGAGGTGCTGGAGCTGCGCTTCGGCCTGAGCGACGGCCGCAGCCGCACCCTGTCGGAGGTGGGCGAGCTGTTCAGCCTGACGCGCGAGCGCATCCGCCAGATCGAGACCAAGGCGCTGGCGAAGCTGCGCCACCCCTCGCGGGCCGGCCGCCTGCGCGACTACCTCGACTAGCGCCCCTCGACCACGTCACGAAGAGAGCGGAGGTCACCCCCTGACACCCTCTCCCTGGGGAGAGGGTGGGGGTGAGGGGGACCCGGGCGGTCGCTGCCCCTCACCCTAGCCCTCTCCCCACGGGAGAGGGGACCGGACCCTCCTCTCCATCGTTCAGGTGGAGAGGGAGACAGGGGGTGAGGCCGGGGGCGCCGCGGCGTCGTCAGTCCGCGCCGCGGAGGCGCGGGTCGAGGAGGTCGCGCAGCACGTCGCCGATCAGGTTGAAGGCGAGCACGGTGATCGAGATCGCGAACCCGGGGTAGAGGGCGAGCTGGATCTTGGCGAACTCGCCGGTCACCATGAACCGCTGCGCCTGCGCGAGCATGAGGCCCCAGCTGGGTTCCGGCGGTTGCGTGCCCAGGCCGAGGAAGCTCAGGGCCGCCTCGATAATCACCGCCACTCCGAACAGCAGCGACGCCTGCACGATGATCGGCGCGAGCGTATTGGGGAGGATGTGCCGCGCGGCGATCCGTAGGTCGGAGGCGCCGATCGCCGCGGCCGCGGTGACGTACTCCTGCTCCTTCACGGACAGCGTGCTGCCGCGGATGATCCGCGCGAAGCCGGGGATGAACGGGATCCCGATCGCGATCGAGACCAGCATCAGGCGGTCGATCCCGGAATTGCCGAGCCCGACCAGGATGATCAGCGCCAGCAGGATGGAGGGGAAGGCGAACAGCGCGTCCATGATGCGCATGAGGACCTCGTCGCGGCGGCCGCCCCAGAACCCGGCCAGCAGCCCGATGGGCAGGCCTGCGGCGAGCCCGATGACGACCGAGACCACCCCCACCTGCATCGCCGTGCGGGCGCCGAAGATGATGCGGGCGTAGGAGTCCCGGCCCAGGTTGTCCGTCCCCAGGAAGTGGGTCGGCGAGGGCGTCGCGAAGAGCGCCTCGATGTCCTGCGCGATCGGGTCGTGTCGCGCGGAGACGTCCTGAAAGATCGCCGCGAAGAGGACCAGCAGCAGCACGATGAGGCTGACGACGCCAATGGGGCGGCGGCGGAACCGGCGCCAGAACTCGCGCGTGCGGTGGAAGTGCTCGTCGCGGATCGCGAACGAGGGCGCCTGCGCGGCGCCGGCGCCGGGGGCGGACCCGGGACGCTGGTCGGACATGGCGCGCTCCCTAGGTGTACCGAATCCGGGGGTCGAGGAAGGCGTAGGAGATGTCGACGAGCAGGCTGATCAGCGCTACGCCGGCGGCAATGAGGAGCGTCAGCGCCTGCATCGCGTGCACCTCCTGGAAGAAGATCGAGTCGATCACGAGCTTCCCCATGCCGGGGAGTTGGAAGATCGTCTCCACGATGATGGCGCCGCCGACGGCCAGCGAGGCCTGGAGCCCGAGCACGGTGACCAGCGGGATCAGGGCGTTGCGGAACGCGTGCCGCGTGATGACGGTGCGGGGCGTCAACCCCTTCGCCTGGGCCGTGCGCACATAGTCCTGGCGCAGCACTTCCACCATCGAGGCGCGCACCTGGCGAGCGAGGTTGCCGGCCAGCGTCAGCCCGATCGCCGCGGCGGGCATCACCATCGATTTCAGGTTGGCGATCGGATCATCGATGAACGACGTGAAGCCGATCGCCCGGAGCCAGCCCAACTCGACGGCGAAGAGCAGCACGAACAGGAGCGCCAGCCAGAAGACGGGGATGGAGACGCCGAGCACCGCGAAGAACGTCAGCCCGTAGTCGAACACGGTCCCCGGGCGCGCCCCGGCGATCACGCCGAGCGGGATCGCGATGATCAGCGCGATGAGGATCGAGAGGATGCCGAGCTCCACGGTGACCTCGATGCGGCCCCCGATGAGGTCCCGCACTTCGGTGCCCGTGCGGTGGCTGACCCCCAGGTCGCCCTGGAACACGCCGGTAATCCAGCCGGCGTACTGCTTCAGCGGCGAATCGTTCAGGCCCAGCCGCTCGCGCAGCGCCTCGACCGCGGTGGGGTCCGCCTGCGGACCCATGATCGCCGACGCGACGTCGCCGGGCAGGACGTTCAGCGCGATGAACGTGAGCGCCGAAACGACCCACAAGACGACGACCGTCGCAAGCAATCGGCGAACGATAAAGGCCTTCATCGCGTTCGTTCCGATGCCGGCTCAGCGCTCGGCACGGTCCAGGCCGCGCGGGGCATTGAGCGCCCCCCGCCGGGACGGCGGAGGGCGCTCGAATCCTGGCTGGCCCGGGGCAGCGCTAGGCGTTGATGCGGACGTTGTCCTGCCCCCAGTTCGCATACCCGTCCGGGAAGATCTCGAACTCGACCTCCTCCGGGTGCGCGTACACCGCCCAGCGGTAGAACCAGTTCGCGCCCCAGGCCGCCTCGTCCAGCGCCCGGTTCAGCTTCTGCATCTCCGTGTAGCGCTCGTCGGGGTCGAAGGCCTGGGCAACCGCCTGGAGGCCCGCCACGACCGCGACCCGGTCCGGGTCGTTGGGGTCTTCGGGCACGCCGAACGCGTGCGGCCCCAACGGGTCGTGCACCCAGGCCATCTGCCAATAGACGTCGGCACTGGTCGACATCGTGGAACTGTGGCCGCTCGCCTCCAGGTCAAAGTACTCGAGCCAGAAGGCCGGGGAGGGCTTGGTGTCCAGGTTGACGACGATGCCGAACTCCGCCAGCTGCGCCTGGATGAACTCGTCCCTCGCGATCCACGTCGCGAAGTCGAACGAGTTCATGTCGAACTCGAACCCGTCCGGAAAACCGGCCAGCGCCAGCTCTTCGCGGACCTTGTCCGGGTTCT
>CBDBNA010000007.1:0-31619 GCA_965207695.1 Dehalococcoidia bacterium
ACCCTCGCCATCCCCTTCGACCAGGGGGGCCTGGATCAGCACAAGGTCGGCAGCGACAACAACTACATCTCGCACGGGGCCGTTCACGAAAGCGTCGTGGAGATCTCGCCCCTGACGAAGGATCTGCTCCCACATCTGGCCACGCTGGAGTGGGCCGACGAGGGCGGCACGTGCATCGGCACCCCGACCCGGGCGCTGTTCCACGACGGCTCCGTGCTGACCGCCCACGACCTCGCCTTCACCTACGACCGCATGGGCGGCATCGCGGCGTACCACGACGGCGGCGCGACGAGCGACCACCCGGCCGGCTGGCAAACCGTGCGGGCGATTTGGGGATCCGCCTCCTGGCTCCGCAACGAGGCGGTCGACGACAACACCTGGGTGGTCGAGTTGGAGGACTTCGATGCGGGCCACTGGGGTACCGTCGGCGTCTCCGGCACCGTGATGGTCATGTCCCAGGCGGACGTGGAGCGGCGCGGCGATGAGGCGGTGGATAACCACCCGATCGGCACGGGACCCTTCCGCTTCGTCAGCCACACCGACGAAGAGGACTTCGTCTTCGAGCGCTGGGAGGACCACTTCCACCCGGTCGACTACCCCATCCGGGTGCCGCACTACGCCCACCACAAGCACCTGGTCGGTCTGGTGCGGCCCGAGTTGCAGTCGCGCATCGCCGGCATCGAGGCGGGCGAGATCGACGGGGCCGCGGAGTTGGGGCTCAACGCGGTCGCGCCGTTCATCGACGACCCCGACTTCACCGTGCAGTTCATCCCCGGGCCGGGCTGGACGATTCACAACATCTTCCCGAACCTCTGGCAGGAGACGCGTGAGGACGGGACGCCCAACCCGTGGATGGACGAGCGTGTCCGCATCGCGGCGAACCTCGCCATCAACCGCGCGGAGATCGCAGAGGGGCTGCTGCTCGGCGTGGAGCCCATCGAGCCCATGTGGGGCTACCGCGGCGTCGTCGGGTACCCCAGCGTGGAGGACGCGCGGGCGGCGGACTGGGGCTACGACCCCGATCGGGCGCGGGCGCTGCTGGCGGAGGCCGGCTACCCGGACGGCTTCGACGAGAGGCTGTACTACACGCCCGACTGGGGCGGCGACCTCCAGGAGGACCTCACGCTGACGACGGCGCAGATGCTGCACGAGGTCGGCATCCGGGCGGAGCCCATCTCGATCAGCGTCAGCGAGTACTTCACCGACGCCTACACCCGCGGGGGTCCGACGGGCACCGCGCCCGTCGCGCTCTACTGGTTCTGGGCGAACTACTTCGCGGACCCCGGCGGGATGTGGACCTGCTGCACCGCCCCCGACGGGTTCTACTCCATGGCGGTCCACCACGACCCGGTCCTGGACGACATCTACGCGCAGAGCAAGGTCGCGCGCGATCCCGAGCAGCGTAAAGAACTCATCTCGGAACTGTTCCTCCGCCACAAGCGGGGCGCCTGGTTCATCAACGTCGTCGAGCCGCCGGACAGCGTGCTCACGCGCGGCGACGTCAACTGGCCGCTGGGTGGACCCTTCGGTTCGCTCAGCAACCTCAACACGTACTCCATCCAGAAGCGCCGGGCCACGTAAGGCCCCGCCTTCCGGATGGATCGGTCGGCCCCCGGCGGCCGCCTTGCTGATGGCGGTCGTTCGGGGGTGAGGGCCCCTGCGACTCGCCAGGGGCGCGCCGCGCCCCCTAGACTCGGGCGGCGGGACAAGGGGGAAGCGATGGCCGTCGCCGAGTTCAGAGTCGATAGCTACAAGTTCGTGCCGCGGAACTGGCGCGCCGGCATGGAGTCGGCGCCGATGAAGACCGACACCACGGTCTGGACCGGCATGACGACGCCGCTGCCCGAGGCGAACATCGCGCTGCTCACCACGGCCGGGCTGTACCTGCCCGCCTCGCAGGAGTCGTACGACCTGGACCGGGAGCGGCGCGAGCCGACCTGGGGCGACCCCACCTACCGCGTGGTCCCGCGCGGCGCGCGGCAGGCCGAGATGGCCTTCGCGCACCTGCACATCAACACCCGCGACCACTACCAGGACTTCAACATCGCGCTGCCGCTCGACCGCTTCGCGGAGCTCGAGGCGGAGGGCCGCATCGGCCGGTTGGCCGACGACCACTACAGCGTGATGGGTTACCAGTCGGACGACGGCGCGGCCTGGCGGCGGGACACCCTGCCCGCGATCACGCGGCAGCTGAAGCAGGCCCGCGTCGATGCGCTGGTGCTCGCGCCCGCTTGACCGGCCTGCTGCAACAACGTGTCCGTGCTGGCACGTTTCGTCGAAGAGGCCGGCATCCCCACCGTCGTCGTGACGATGATGCCCGACGCCGCCCGGCGCTGGCGCGCGCCGCGCGTGGTGGGGGTCGAGTTCCCCTTCGGGCACGCCTTCGGGATGCCCGGCGACGCGGCCATGCAGCGCAGCGTCGCCGAGCACGCGCTGCGGGCGCTGGCCGAGGCGACGGCGCCCGAGTACCGGCTCGACGTCCCCATCGAGTGGCCGGTCGATACGAAGACCGCCTACCGCGACTGGCAACCGCTGGTGGCGAGTCCCGGCGTCGCGATGCTCAAGAAGCGCGGCAAGGACGCCCTCAACCGCGCCGCCGCGACCGGAGCAGTCGACGAGCCCGCCTCGTGACGCAGGCCGCGGTCGTCGAGCGCCTGCTGGAGGCCTGGCGCAGCGGCCGCCTGGACGACGCCGATCTGCTCGCCGCCGACCTCGGCCTGGACGACGGGCTGGCGCTGCAACTGGAGCTGCTGGAACGGCTGCGGGCGCAGGGCGAGCGGCTGGGCGGCTGGAAGGTGGGGCTGACGTCGGGCACGGCGCTCGACCGCATGGGGCCCGGCTTCCGCCCGTTCGGCTTCATCCTGGCCGATCGCATCTTCGCGTCGGGCGATCGCGCGCCGCTGGCGGGCGGGCCCGACAGCGTCGAGGGGGAGCTCTGCTTCCGCCTGGGTGAGCCGGTCGCGGGGGCCGATGTCACGCCCGACGACGTCCGCCGCGCCGTCTGCGCGCCGGGCGGGGCCGTCGCGGCCGGCCTGGAACTGAACGACCGCGGGCGCTACACGGGGGATGTCGCGGCGCTGAGCATCGCCGCCAACATGACCAACTGGGGGATCGTCGTGGGCGACGCGATCAGCCCCGTCCCCGCCGGCATCGACCTCGACGACCTGCGCGTCGACCTGCGCCAGGACGGCCGCGCCGTCGGCAGCCAGGACGCGCGCGGCCACATCGACGACCACTTCCTCTCGCTCAGCCGCCTGGTGCGGCAGCTGGCCCGCTTCGGCCGCGGCCTGGAGGCCGGGCAGCACGTGATCACGGGCGCGTTCGTGCGCACCCGCGTGACCGGCCCCACCCGCGTCGAGGCGGACTTCAGCGGCATCGGGCGCGCCGCCATCGAGATCGGCTAGCCGGCCCGCGTCCACACCTCGTTCGGGAACCCCGCCCCCGCGTTCGACGTTCTGCCGGAGAGGGCCGGGCGTCGCCGCGCCGCATGCTCCCGCCCGCCCGCGAGAGGAGTCCCATGCGCACGCCGTTCCACGCCACCCCGCCCACGCCCGACTTCCAGCCGCCTCGCTCGGCTCACTCGTCCACTGGAGACCGGCCGGCGGTCCGCCACCCCGGCCTCAGCCCCATCCGTCACGCCGACGGCGCCCTTACCAAACAGACTAGCGGCGCCCGGCCCGGCAAGACCGGCACGACCAGCAAGGAGGAGAGTCCCATGCCCTATCACGCCGACGTCGTCGCGGCGGCGCCCCGCGCCACCCGCCCCGACGCCCCCACCCCCGACGAACGCCGTCCCGCGGCCGAGGCCACGTTCCTCGACCGGCACACGACCATCGAGGGGACGCTGCGCTCCGCCAAGGATCTGCGCATCGAGGGTCGCGTGGAGGGTGACGTCGTCTGCGAGGGCAAGCTGACCATCGCCGAGGGCGCCGTCGTGCAGGCGCGCATTGAGGCGGCCGACGTGCTCATCTCGGGCAGCGTCGAGGGCGACGTGCACAGCCACGGCTCGTTCAGCTTGCAGCCCAGCGCCGTCATCCGTGGCTCTGCCACCGCCGCCCGCATCACGATTGAGGACGGCGCGAGCTACGAAGGCGAACTGCACATGGCCAGCGGCCCACCCCGGACGCCCGACACGGCCCCGACGCCGCTGGAGGGCGTCATCGCCGGACGCGCCGAGGAGCCGGCGGCCGGCAGCGGCAACGGCAGCCGGCGCGGCTAGACGACGCGCGCCTCGCGCAGCGCGGCGATCTCGGCCCCGTCGTAGCCCAGTTCGTCCAGGATCTCGTCGGTGTGCTCGCCCAGCAGCGGCGCCCGGCCCTGGGGCTGGGCCGGCGTGGCGGACAGCTCCATCGGCGAGTTCGCGATGGGGGCGGCGGCCGGCGCGCTGGGGTAGTCGATCGCGCCCAGGATGCCGCTGGCCTGGATGTGCGCGTCGTCGAGGGCCTGCTGGGGCGAGTAGACCGGCCCCGCCGGGATGCGCGCCGCCTCCAGGTCCGAGAGCGCCTCCGCCGTCGTCCGCTGCGCGAACCAGGGGGCCATCATCGCGCTGAGCGTCTCGCCGTGCTCGCCGCGCAGCAGGTCGTCGGCGAAGCGCGGGTCGGTCAGCAGGGAGGGATTGTCGAGCAGCGCCGCCACGCGCTCGAACAGCGGCTGCCCCGTGACCGCGATCAGAACCCAGCCGTCGCGCGTCTGGAAGATGTCCGACGGGCCGGCGGTCTGGCCCCGGTTGCCGCTGCCCATCCGGTCGGGCCGGCGCAGCCGCTGCTCGATCAGGGCGGGGTTGTTGACCGTCAGCGAGGTGCGCAGCAGCGACGCCTCCACGCGCTGTCCGCCCCGCCCCTGCTCGCGCGCGAGCAGCGCCGCCACGATGCCCAGCGCCGAGGACGTCGCCGTGTTGAAGTCGACGTACGGCACCCAGGCCCGCATGGGCTCGTCGGCGTGGCCCGTCAGGTAGGCGTTGCCCGACATCGCCTGCGCGATCCCGTCGAAGCCGACCTTGTTCGCCCAGGGCCCCCTCGTCCCCAGCGCCGACACCGTGCAGAGGATGATCTCGGGCCGGATGGCGCGCAGCGTGTCGTAGTCGAGGCCCATCCGCGCGATCGTGTCGGGCGGCAGGTTGGCGATCACGACGTCGGCCGTCGCCACCAGGCGGCGCACGACCTCGCGGCCCTCGGGCTTCATCGGGTTCAGCGTCAGGCCGCGCTTGCCGCGGTTGCACTGCAGGAACATCGCGCCGGCCCCGTTCTCCGTGACCGGCTGCACCCATCGGTCTTCGCTGCCGCGCAGCTTCTCGATGCGGATCACGTCGGCGCCGAGGTCGGCCAGCAGCGCGGCGCAGAACGGCCCCGCGATGTAGCGGCCGAAGTCGAGCACGCGCACGCCCGCCAGCACGCCGGGGGCGCCGTCGGTGGTTTCGGGCATCGCTTTCTCCTCGTGCGGGCCGATCCGCAGGTTTCCGGGGTTGGCAGGCAGGGTAGCGGCCCGGCGGGCATGGGGCAGGAGGCGGCGCGCAGGGGCCGAGTCGGCTAGCATCCCAGCGACGCGCGCGCGCGGCCCGGGAGTGCGCCCGGAGCAAGGAGACCGCCGATGACCTCGATGTCCGACCCCACGCCCAGCAACGCCCCCGACCACCCCGCCCGCTACGAGGCCGGCGGCGGCATCGCCACGATCACGATGAACCGCCCGGAGACGCTGAACGCGATGAACGGGCCGCTCATGTGGGCGGTCCGCGCCGGGCTGATCGCGGCTAACAACGACCCCGACGTCCGCGTCGTGATCCTGACCGGCGCGGGGCGCGGCTTCTCATCGGGCGGGGACCTGAAGGCGGGCGGCGCCAGCCTGGGCGAGGGACCGCCGGAGGCCAGGATCAGCGTCCTGCGCACCGTCATGCAGACCTCGCAGATGCTGCGCGAGATGCCCAAGATCACCATCGCCGCGATCAACGGCGCCTGCGCGGGCGCGGGCCTCTCCTGGGCCTGCGCCGCCGACCTCCGCTACGCGGGGGAGTCGGCGAAGTTCCTCTCGGCCTTCGGGACCGCGGGGCTGTCGGGCGACTTCGGCGGCACGTGGACGTTGCCCCGCATCGTGGGGCCGGCCAAGGCGCGGGAGCTGTACCTGCTGGGCGACATCATCGACGCGCAGGAGGCGCTGCGGCTGCACCTCGTGTCGGGCGTCTTCCCCGACGAGGAGCTGATGGACCGCGTGCGGGAGATCGCGCAGCGGCTGCACGATCGCGCGCCCGGCGCACTGCGCGGGATCAAGCGCAACCTCAACGACGGCGACCGCGTGTCGTTCTCCGAGCTGCTCGACCTCGAGGCCGACCGGCACGTGCGCAGCGGCGAGTCGGAGGACCAGAAGGAGGCCGTCGCCGCCTTCTTCGAGCGCCGCACGCCGCACTTCCAGAATCGCTAGAGCGGGCCGGAGGAGAAGCGGAGGCTCCAATGCAGTTCAACGACACACCGGCCATGGCCGCGTTCCGCGACGAGGTGCGCGCCTTCATCGACGCCGAACAGCCCGACTACTTCCGCGACGGCGGCGAGATCGAGGATCCCTACTTCGGGGACGGCAGCCCGCCCTTCCGGGAGGCCTTCCTGGAGTGGCGCCGGCGCATCGCCAAGCACGGCTGGATCGCGCCGGCCTGGCCCAAGGAGTACGGCGGCGCCGGCCTGGGCGTTTTGGAGCAATTCGTGCTCAACGAGGAGTTCGCCAGGAACCGCGTGCCGCGCGTCGGCACCGACTCGGGCGTGATGATGGCCGGGCCGACGATCATCGCCCACGGCAGCGAGCCGCAGCAGCGCGAGCACCTCTCGGCCATCCTGACCGGCGAGACGATCTGGTGTCAGGGCTTCAGCGAGCCCAGCTCCGGCTCCGACCTGGCCTCGCTGCAGACCCGCGCCGTCCGAGACGGCGACGACTACGTGATCAACGGCCAGAAGATCTGGACCTCCGGCGCGCGTCTGGCCGACTGGATGTTCGCCCTGGTGCGCACCGACCCCGACGCACCCAAGCACCGCGGCATCACCTATCTCGTCCTGCCGATGGACTCGCCCGGCATCACCGTGCGGCCCATCAGCCAGATGAGCGGCGGCTCCGGCTTCAACGAGGTCTTCTTCGAGGACGTGCGCGTGCCGGTGGGCAACCGCATCGGCGAGGAGAACCGCGGCTGGTACGTGGGCGTCACCACGCTCGACTTCGAGCGCTCCGGCATCGGCTCGGCCGTCGAGATCGAGCAGTCGGTCGAGGCGCTGACTGGGTTCGCGCGGGAGATCGGCCTGCACGACCGCCCCGCTGTCCGCCACGAACTGGCCGAGCGCGCCATCGAGGCCCACGTCCTCACGTTGCTGGGCTACAACGTCGTCACGATGCAGGCGCGCGGGATGATTCCCAACCACGAGGCGTCGGCCTGCAAGCTGTTCGGCTCGGAGTTGTCGCAGCGCCTGGTGACCACCGTGACGCGCCTTGCCGGCTTCCCGTCGCTGCTGGCCGAGCCGTCGGCGGCCTGGCCGCACGCCGTGCGACGCTACGCCGGCAACGGGGCGCTGGGCACGGTCGCGTCGACCATCGCCGGCGGCACCAGCGAGATCCAGCGCAACATCATCGCCACGCGCGGGCTCGGGCTGCCCCGCAACTAGCCCGCGTCGGGGCTGGGATCGCGCCGTGTGGCGTGGAGCATCGCCGCAAATGGATACGCAAGTACCAGCAGAGGGATTCCCCCCAGGAGAGTTCATCCGGGACTTCCTTGAAGGGCGCGGCTGGACCGAGGCCGATCTGGCGGATGTGCTGGCCTGGCCGGCGCAGCGCGTCAACCAGCTCGTGCGGGGTGAGTGCGGAATCGCGGAGAGCACCGCGGAAGAACTCGCGTCGGCGTTTGGGACCACTCCGGAGCTCTGGCTGAACCTCGATGCAGCGTGGGAACGCCATCGTGCCCAGGGCACGAGGGATGACACCGTTCCCGTCCCCGCCGATTACACGTCCTAGCTCTGCGAAGAGCGCCCCTAGATCACGCCCGACCGGCGCAGCGACGCCATCTCCCCGGCGCTCAGGCCCAGCGACCCGAACACCGCCTCGTTGTCCTCGCCGATGAGGGGCGCGCGGCGGCGCACGGCCCAGGGGGTCGCGCCGAAGCGATAGGGCGCGCCCGGGTAGCGGATGCGCCGCCCGACCTCCGGGTGTTCGACCTCGACCGGGAATCCTCGCGCCGCGATGTGCGGGTCGGCCATGATCTCCTCGGGCGCGTTGATGACGCCGCACTGGAAGCCGCGCTCCTGACCGCCGCTGAAGAAGTCGTAGGCGTCGAGGGCGCCGGCGATGCGTGACATGGCGTCGCGGCCGGCGTGGAACATCGCGCGCAGCAGGTCGTTCTCGCGGATCTCGGCGAACGAGAGTTGGCCCTGCTGCATGCCCTCCTCCAGCAGGGCCGCCTCCGCGAAGCCGTTGAGCAGGTCCAACTCCCGCAGCCAGTCGTGCACGGCCCGGAACTGCGCGCCGCTGCGGGGCGGCATGCCGGTATTGACCCAGCGGCCGTCGGCGCACTGGGTGATCGTGGGCTGCGTGGGCTGGACGGCGGCGTGGCGCCCGGTCTGCCGCCCGACGGTGGCCCGCGCGACGTGCCAGCTCACGCTGGCCGCCTCCGTCGTGACGTTGTTGGCGGCGTGCATGTTCACGTCGACGCGCTGGCCGGGGCCGCCGGCATCGCGGTGCAGCAGGGCGGTGAGCAGCCCCATGACGGCGAAGTGGCAGGCGGTCTGGTAGCCCTGGTAGCCACCCCCGGCGACCGGAGGCAGCGCGTGATCGTCGTAGCCGCAACTCCAGGCGGGACCGCCGCCGGCCAGCAGCGTGAGGTCGGTGGCCTGCTCGTGCGCGCGCGGGCCGTCGCGGCCGAAGGCCGTCATCGAGACGTGGATCAGCCCCGGACGGTCCGCCCGCAGGACGTCGTCGCCGAGGCCGTGGCCGGCCAGCGCGCCCGGCCCCTCCGCCTCCAGCAGCGCGTCCGCGCCGTCGAGCAGACGCAGCAGCAGATCGCGCCCCCGCGGCCGGGTCCAATCGAGCGTGACCGCGCGCTTGTTGAGGTTGTAGTGCCAGAAGTGCAGGCTGCGCTCGGGATGGGGCTCGTCGTCGAGGAAGGGCGGCAGGGCGCGGGTGGCGGCACCGCCCGGCGGCTCGACGGTGACGACGTCGGCCCCCATGTCGGCCAGCAGCTTGCCGGCGAACGCGCCCGCCTCGGACTGCAACTCGACGACGCGGAGGTCCGCGATGGGGCCGGGGCCCGGTTCGCCAGGGATGGGGGCCGTCATATCACGCCCGCCGCCCGGAGCTGATCCCGCTCCGCCGCTTCGACCCCCAGGATGTCGCCGAAGACGACATCGTTGTGCTGGCCGAGCAGCGGCGCCCCGCGAGCGATCTCCCAGTCGGTCTCCGAGAGATGCAGGGGCAGGCCGTCGACGCGCACGGCGCCCATGAGCGGGTGCTGCACTTCCGGCCAGAGGCCCCAATCGACGGTGGCGGGATCCTCCTCGATGCGCTGCTCGGGGGTCTGCACGCGGGTGGCGGGGAGGCCCGCCTCCTGCAGCCGCGCGGCCAGGGCGGTCGCGTCGTGGCGCCCGGTCCAGGCGGCCAGGCGATCGTCGAGCGCGTCCAGCTCCGCGAGCCGGCCCGCCAGCCCGGCGAGGCCGGCGTCCTCCGCCCAGGGCTCGCCGATCTGTCCCGCGAGCGCCGCCCAATCCGCGTCGTGCCGGCAGGCGATGGCGATCCAGGCGTCGTCGCCGGCGGCCGGATAGATGCCGTGGGGCGCCATGCGGCCGGGCCAGCCGCGGTTGCTGTGCGGCATCCCCTCGCGGCGCAGCGGGCGGCCGTTGGCGGCGTGGTCGAGCAGGGCGGGACCGTTGAGCGTCACTCCCGCCTCGACGGTCGAGAAATCCACCCACTGCCCCTCGCCCGTCATGTGGCGATGGTGCAGCGCCATCATGATCGCGATCGCCATGTAGTAACCGCCGGTGTGGTCCATGTACGAGTAGCCCCAGCCGGCCGAGGGCAGGCCCGGCAGGCCGGAGCTGAAGGTGAGGCCCGACACCGCCTGCACGATCGGCCCCCAGGTCTTGAAGCGCGCGTAGGGGCCCGTGTGGCCGAAGCCGCAGTTGGAGACGTAGACGATGTCGGGCCGCAGGGCGCGCATCGCGTCGTACGAGAAGCCGAGCCGATCCATGACGCCGGCGGAGAAGTTCTCGGCGACGACGTCGGAGACGGCGATCAGGCGGCGCAGCAGGTCCTTGCCCGCCTCCGTGCGGAGATTGATCGTGACGCCCAGCTTCTCGACGTTGTGGTTCTGGAACTGCCCGCCGAACTCCACGCCGCGGCGATCGTCGACGAACGGCGGCGCGCCCCGCAGGATGTCCCAGCGGCCCTCCGTGACGGGATCCTCCACGCGGATGACCTGCGCCCCAAAGGCGGCCAGGAAGCGCGTCGCGCCGGCCCCCGCCAGCTGGCCGGTGAAGTCGCAGATGCGCACGTGCGACAAGGCCCGAGCGGGCATCGCCGGCCCTCCTCCCGCCGCGGCGGGGCATCCCCGACGCGGGGCGGGCCGCCAGGATAGCGCCCCGCACGGGGCGTCCGCCGCTGGCGCGGGGTCGGGCGCTGCGCTATGCCGTCATGGTGCCGAAGCGACCGCTGCGCCACCGCCTCAGCGTGACCGGGCTGCCGTTCTACTACGGCTGGGTCATCGTGGGAGCGGCTCTGGCGACGCAGTTCATCGCCGTGGGCGCGCAGACGGGCGTGATCGGCGCCTTCACCAAGCCCATGACGGAGGGGCTCGACTGGAGCCGCAGCGAGCTCTTCCTCGCCGAGACGATCGCCCACCTGGTCATGGCCGCGGTCGGCATCCGGGTGGGACCGTACGTCGATCGGCTGGGGACCCGCCCGGTCATGCTGGCCGGCATCGTCGTGCTCGTGCCGTCGCTGCTGCTGATCAGCCAGGTCACGGAGCTCTGGCAGTGGCTGATCCTGCGCGGCTTCGTGATGGCCGGCGGGGCGGCGATGGTGGGGATGTTCGTGGCCTCCGTGGCGGTGTCGAAGTGGTTCGTGACACTGCGCGGGCGGGCGTTGGGTTTCGCCTCCATGGGCGTCTCGCTGGCCGGCGTGGTCTGGCCGCTGCTGGCCACGCTCGCGATCGACGAGTTGGGCTGGCGGGCCG
Source organism: Dehalococcoidia bacterium (assembly GCA_965207695.1). GTDB lineage: Bacteria > Chloroflexota > Dehalococcoidia > Bin125 > Bin125 > TK10-74A. The sequence goes on from CBDBNA010000007.1 coordinate 11,186, forward strand.
CCTGGGCCCTGGTCGCGGGGGTGGCGCTGCTGACGCTCGTCCCGGCGGCACTGCTGATGCGGCGCCAGCCCGAGGACTTCGGCCTCGAGCCCGACGGCGGCGCCCGGCCGACGGCCGCCCAGCGCGCCGCGGCGGCGATCGACTACGACGAGTCCCTCGACCGCCGCGCGGCCCTGCGCACGCCCGCCTTCTACCTGATCGTCATCACCTTCGGGCTGTGCATCGTGGGGGTCTTCGCGATCCTCACGCAGGGCATCCCCTTCCTGACCGACCACGGCTTCAGCCGCGGCGAGGCCGCCGCGCTCTCCTCGACGATGTCGCTGCTGGCCATGGTCACCAAGCCGCCCTGGGGCGCGGCGGCCGACCGCTGGAACCCCAAGGCGCTGGCGGGCATCGGCTTCATCATCGCCGGGTTGGGAACGGCCATGCTCGTGCCCGCCGCGCAGGCCGGGTCGCTGCCGCTGGTCGCCGTGGCGATGGTGATCATCGGCCTCGGCTGGGGCGGCAACATTCCGATCCACGAGGTGATCTGGGCCTCGACGTTCGGGCGCCGGCATCTGGCCGCGGTGCGCGGCTTGGGCTTCCCGGTCACCGCCTCGATCGCGGCGGCGACGCCGCTGGGGCTGGCCAGCTACTTCGACGCCGTGGGCGACTACGCCGGCGCGTTCTACTTCTGCGCCGCGTTGTGGTTCGTGGCGTTCGTCCTGCTGCTCTTCGTGCGGCGCCCTCCCCGCCCCGCCGATCGGGCAGCCGAGGCGGAGGCCCGTCCCACGGCCGCGAGCGACCGCTAGTCTGGACGCGAGCACCGGGCTCGCCGAGCGGCGCGGGCGGGGCCGGCGAGCGAGACGAGCAATCCCCTGGGCATCGACCTTCCCGTCCTGACGAGTGCGTCCGTTGCGGGCGATCTGGTGATCCTCGTGGCGGCAGCCGTGGCCGGCGGCTACGTGGCCGGCCTGCTGCGCCAGCCGCTCGTGGTGGGCTACATCACCGGCGGCATGCTGATCGGACCCGTCACCGGCGTGGTCGACAGCATCGAGGACGTCGAGTTCATCGGCGAGCTCGGCGTGGCGCTGCTGCTGTTCACGATCGGGCTCGAGTTCCCGCTGCGGCAGTTCCGCGCCCTGGGATGGCGGCTGCTCGTCGCGGCGACGATCCAGATCAGCTTCATCGGCGCGGTCGGGTACGTGATCGCCGTCTCGCTGGGGTTCTCCGCCATCACCGCGACGCCCATCGCCGCGGCCGTGGCGCTCTCCTCGACGGCGCTGCTGGTACGGCTGCTGGGCCAGCAGGGCAACCGCCGCGACGCGCACGGCCAGTGGGCGCTGGGCATCGCGCTGGTGCAGGACCTGGTGGCCGTGCCGGTGCTGGTCGTGCTGCCGCAGCTCGGCGCCACGACCGGCGGCGCGCTGGTCGAGGACGTACTGATCGCGACGGCCAAGGGCGTCGCCATGATCGTGGTGGTGCTCATCGTGGGGCGCTTCCTGGTGCCCTGGTTCCTGGGCCAGGCCCTGGCCAACCGATCGCGCGAGTTGTTCCTGATGTCGGTCTTCGCGCTGGCGAGCGGCATCGCGCTGGGCAGCTTCGCGGCCGGGCTGAGCCTGGCCTTCGGCGCCTTCCTGGCGGGCGTGGTGACCGCGCAATCGATCTACGCGACGCGCGCCCTGCAGGAGGTCGTGCCGCTGCGCGACCTCTTCGCCGCGACGTTCTTCGTCAGCATCGGCGTCCTGTTCGACCTCCACATCGTCGTCGAGCACTGGCCGATCTTCCTGTCGCTGCTGCTGTGGGGCGGCCTGGGCAAGGTCGTGCTCATATTCGTGCTGGCCCGCTGGGCCGGCTTCGACGCCACGCGCGCGCTGCGCACGGGGCTGCTGCTGGGCCAGGTGGGCGAGTTCTCCTTCCTCTTCGCGGCGGTGCTCCCCGGCACCGGCACCGGCGAGGCGGCCTCGATCATGATCGCGACGGGGGCGGCCAGCATGGCGATCTCGGCGGCGATGATCGGGCAGACGGACCGCATCGACCGCGGCCTGCGCCGCATCCCCAAGCTGCGCGACTGGTGGGTGTCCACGCCGGTGGCGGAGGTGGGCGACGGCAGGCAGCGCCAGCACGCGGTGATCGCCGGCTTCGGGCACTCCGGCGGCGAGGTCGCCCGAGCGCTGTCCCAGCGCGGCTTCTCCTACCTCGTCATCGACTCCGACCCCGCCCTGCCCCGGCGCGCCCGCGAGGCGGGGGTGCCCTACATCTGGGGCGACCTGGCCAACACCATGATCATGGCCGAGGCCGGCCTCGACCACGCCCGCATGCTGATCCTCGCGATCGCCGACAGCGTAGTGAGCGAGATGATCGTGCGGATGGTGCGGGCCGACTACCCGCGCCTGCGGATCATCGCCCGCGCCGACACGCCCGACTCGGCCGCCCGGCTGCTCGACGCGGGGGCGAACGCGGTCGTGCAACCGCTGCTGGAGAGCGGCCTGGAGCTCACCTACCAGGCGTTGCATGGCTACGGCGTGCCGGCCAACGAGATCCGGCAGGCGCAGGCGCGGCGGCGGCGCGAGGGCTAGACCGCCCGCCGCCCGCCGCGCATCTCCCGATCCCCCTTCACGGCGACGCCCGGCAGGGCCAGCGCCGCGACCGCGCTGATCGCGGCGATGGCCGCCGCGACGCGGAAGATATCGGTGACCGACGTGGTCAGGGCGTTGCGCGCGCTGCCGAGCGCCGCCTCGGCCGCGCCCGGATCGGCGGCGTCGACCTCGGCGCGGAACTCGTCGACCTCGGCCGGGTCGAGCAGGATCTGGGGGCGCTCGGCCAGACGGTCGGCGCCGGGGACGTCGGCCGTCGCCAGGCCGCTCGCGAAGCTGGCGACCAGCACGGCGCCGAACACCGCGAGGCCCATCGTCGCGCCGATCTGGCGGAAGAACTGCACCGACGACGTGCCCACGCCCAGCAGCCGGTGCGGCAGCGCGTTCTGCACGATGATCGAGTGCATGGGCATGGCCAGGCCCACGCCGATGCCCAGCAGCAGCATGTAGAGCTGGGTGACGCCCTGCGACGAATCGACGTCGAGCGTCGTGAGCAGGAAGAGGCAGCCCGTCATGACGAAGGAGCCGGCGATCGCGATCGGGCGCGTGCTCCCCGTGCGATGCACGATCTGCCCCGCCACGACCGAGCTGAGCACGACCCCGCCCATCATCGGCATCGTCACGATGCCCGACTGCGTCGCCGAGGCGCCCTGCGCGCCCTGCAGGAAGAGCGGCAGGAACTGCAGGCCGCCCATCATCGCCAGGGCCGTGAGCGCGCTGGTCAGGATCGTGACGGCGTAGGCGCGGGTGCGGAAGAGGCCCAGGGGGATGACCGGTTCGGCGGCGCGCGTTTCGGTCCAGATGAAGAGCGCGAGCGCGACGGCCGCGATCGCAAACGACACGACGACGGGCGCCTCGCCCCAGCCGTACTCGTTCCCCGCCCAGGACAGCGCCAGCAGCAGCGGCGTCGCGGCGGCCACGAGCAGCAGGCCGCCGCGCCAGTCGATCGGCGCGCTCTGGGCCTGCACGTGGTGCGGGATGAAGCGCAGCGCGACCGGCAGCGCGATCGCGACCAGCGGCACGTTGATGTAGAAGACCCAGCGCCAGGAGAGATGGTCGGTGATGGTGCCGCCCGTCAGCGGGCCCACGACGCTCGCCAGAGCCCAGATCGCGGCCAGCAGGCCCATCCATCGGCCGCGCTCGCGGGGGTTGAAGAGGTCGCCGATCATGGTGAAGGCCATGGCGTTGATCAGGCCGCCGCCCAGCCCCTGGACGGCGCGGTAGATGATCAGCGACGTCATGTCCTGCGCCGTCCCGGCGAGCACCGAGCCGGCCAGGAAGACGAGGATGCCGGTGACCAGGATGGGCTTGCGGCCGCGCAGGTCCGAGATCTTGCCCACGATCGGCACGGTCACCGTCGACGTGAGCATGTACGAGGTGAAGGGCCAGGCGAACAGGTCGAGCCCGCCCAGGTCGGCGATGATGCGGGGCATCGCGACGCCCATCACGGTCTGGTCCATCGCCGAGAGGAACATGGCGATGCACAGCGCGCTCATGATCACGAGCTTCTGCCGGCCGGGCAGGCGCATCATCGGCGGGAGATCGTCGTACGGGAGGGCCGGGCGTGGGGGCGGCGGCGGCGCGGGCGCGGCGGCGTGGTCGAGCGTCCGCGGGCGGCGGGGTCGGACTCGGAAGAACTGCAGCACGCGGCCTCCGCGGGCCGGCGCGAGCGGCCCCCGGCAGGATACCCGCGCGCCCGCCGCGCCCGTCTCGGCGCGTGTCGCGGGAGACACGTGTGCCCGGCGGGGCTGCGCCCACGACGCCCCCGCCTAGACTGCGCCCGTGGCACGACGCATCGCCGGCGGCTGGACGCGCCCCTTCCGGGAGGACACGGAAGGCGGCATCTTCTACGGCTGGTGGATGGTGGGCGCCGGCTTCCTCATGAAGCTGGTCTACGCGCTGCTGGTCTTCCAGGCCTTCGGCGCCTACGTGGCCGTCCTGCGCGAGGAATTCGAGTGGAGCAAGACGCTGTTCGCGGCGGCGTTCGCGATGTCGCGCGTCGAGAGCGGCGCGCTGGGGCCGCTGCAGGGCTGGATGGTCGATCGCTTCGGGCCGCGCCGGGTGATGCAGATCGGCGTGGTCATCATGGCGCTGGGCTTCTTCTGGTTCAGCCAGATCAACTCGCCCGAGATGTTCGTGCTGTCGTTCTTCACCGTCTCCCTCGGGGCCGGGCTGGCCGGCTTCATGACCCTGACGATCGCGGTCGTGAAGTGGTTCGAGCGCCGGCGCGCGACCGCGCTGGGCCTGATGTCGACCGGCATGGCCGTGGGCGGGCTGCTGATCCCGCTGCTGATCCTGTCGCTCGACACCTTCGGCTGGCGCGACACGGCGCTGGCGTCCGGCGTCATCGTGCTGCTGATCGGGTTCCCCATCTCGCTGGTCATGCGCACCGCGCCCGAGGAGCATGGCCATCACGTCGACGGACGCCGCGACCTCTCGACGGGGCAGGCGCAGCGCGCGCCGCAGCCCGACTTCACGGCGCGGCAGGCGCTGCGTACGCGGGCCTTCTGGTTCGTCTCGCTGGGCCACGCGTCGGCGGTGCTGATCGTCTCGGCGGTGATGGTGCACCTGATCGTCTACGTCAGCGAGGACCTCGGCTACTCGCTGGGCTTCGCCGGCGCGATGGTCTCGCTGATGACCGCCTGCATGATGGTGGGGCAGGTGGGGGGCGGCTTCGTCGGCGATCGGGTGAACAAGCGCCTGCTGGTCGTCGGCTGCATGATCGGCCACGTGGCGGGCCTGCTGCTGCTGGCCAACGCGACGGCGCTGTGGATGCTGCTCGTGTTCGCCATCGTGCACGGGCTCTCGTGGGGCACGCGGGGCCCGCAGATGGCGGCGATCCGGGCCGACTACTTCGGCCGCACCTCGTTCGGCACGATCATGGGCTTCTCCTCGATGATCGTGATGTTCGGCATGATGCTGGGGCCGATCATCGCCGGCGCGATGGCCGACGCGACCGGCAGCTACACCGCCGGCTTCACCGTGCTCGCGGCGATGGCGGCGGCCGGATCGCTGTTCTTCGTCATGGCGCGGCCGCCGCGGCGGCCCCTCCCGATCGGCGCGGCGGCGGCGCATCCGGCCGGCGCCAGTCATACTGAGCCCGCGCGGCCGGCCGCGCGCGGCGGAACCGAGGGGATGCGATGACACAGGCAGTGACACAAGCCATGACCCGCGACGGCCTGGCGGAGCTGCGGCGCCGGCGCAGGGTGGCGGCCGGGCTGGGCGGTCCCGAGCGCGTGCAGCGCCAGCACGACCGCGGCCTGCTGACCGCGCGCGAGCGCGTGGAGTTGCTGCTCGACCCCGGCAGCGAGGCGCCCTTCGGACCGCTGGTGCATTCCGGCGTGCCCGGCGAAGAGGACCGCACCATGGGCGACGGCCAACTGCTCGGCTTCGGGCGGATCGACGGCCGCTGGGTGGCCTACGAGGCCAGCGACGCGACGATCAAGGGCGCCTCCGGCGGCGCGGGGTCGTCGCGGCGGCGGCGCGCGTTCCACCGGCTCGTCGAGACGTCGGGCGTGCCCATGTTCGGGTTGATGCAGGGCGGCGGCGCTCGCATCACCGACATCGTCACGTCGCGGTTCGCGGGGTTCCACGGCCCCAGCGTCGGCGATCGGCTGGCCTTCCCGCGGCGCGGCGCGCACCTCATCGCGGTGCTGGGCAACTACTACGGCCCGGGCCCCACGATCGACGCCGAGTACCGGGTGATGACGGAGCCCTCGAACTTCTCGGTCAGCAGCCCCGCGATCGTCGAGGAGGCGACGGGCGAGAAGGTCTCCCGCTTCGACCTGGGCGGGGCGGCGGTGCACGGCAAGATCACCGGCGAGATCGACGGCATCGTGCCCGACGACGCGGCGGCCATCGCGCAACTGCGGCGGGTGTTCTCGTACCTGCCGGCCAACGCCTGGGAGGAGGCCCCCATCGTGCGGACGGGCGATCCCTGGGACCGCTGCGAGGAGTCGCTGCGCACGCTGGTGCCCTCGAAGCCGCAGCGCCCGTTCAACGTCAAGAAGGCGATCACGGCGGTGATGGACCGGGGCTCGTTCATCGAGTGGATGCCGGACTTCGCCAAGCAGCTCGCCTGCGGCATCGCGCGGCTCGACGGGCACACCGTCGTCGTGATCGCCAACCAGCCCGGCGTCCGCGCCGGCTCGCTCGACGTGGAATCGGGTACGAAGGTCCGGCGCATGCTGAAGACGTGCGAGCTGCTGCGGCTGCCGCTGGTCGCCTTCATCGACGTGCCGGGCGTGCTGCCCACCGTCGAGGAGGAGCATCGCCGGCTGCAGGACGCCGTCTGGGGGCTGGGCGTCGACCGCGTGCGGCTGCCGCAGCCCAAGCTCAGCGTTCTCCTGCGCAAGGGCTACGGCTTCGCGATCTTCGCGATGAGCGGCGCCGACCCCGAGTGGTACTCGTACGCGTGGCCCAGCGCGCAGATCGCGTTCGTGGGGCCCGAGCCGGGCGTGCGGGTCTCCTACCGCAAGGAGTGGCAGGCGGCGGCCGACAAGGACGCCTTCGTCGCCAGCTACGCGGAGCAGATCCGCCGCGATTCGGAGCCCTGGGCGGGGGCGCAGATGGACTACCTCGACGACGTGATCGACCCCGCGGAGACACGCCCCACCCTGGTCCGGGCGCTCCGCGTGGCGCGCGAACGGATGCGCAACTCGGAGGTGCAGCGCGGGTGGGACCGCCCGCGCGGCTGAGCAGGCGGCGCCGTCGGGCGCGGGCCCCGCGCCCTCGACCGAAGCCGGGGCCGCCGGTATACCGGAGCCTCCGGACACGGAACAGCGACGAGGAGACGCCGGTGACGCAGGCCACGGTCGAAGGCGGCATCGCGGAGCTTGCCCGCCGCCGCACGATCGCGGCCGGCCTGGGCGGCCCCGAGCGCGTCCAGCGTCAGCACGACCGCGGCTTCCTGACGGCGCGCGAGCGCGTCGATTTGCTGCTCGACCCGGGTACGAACGTGCCCTTCGGCCCGCTGGTCAACTCCGGCGTGCCGGGCGAAGACGACCGCACGATGGGCGACGGCCAGTTGCTCGGCTTCGGGCAGGTGGACGGCCGCTGGATCGCCTACGCGGCCAGCGACGCGACGATCAAGGGCGCTTCGGGCGGGGCGGGATCGATGCGGCGCGGCGGCGCCTTCGAGCGCATCGTCGCCGACGCGGGGCTACCCCGCATCGGCCTGATGCAGGGCGGCGGGGCCCGCATCACCGACATCGTCTCGTCGCGCTTCTCGGGCTTCCCCGGACCCGCGCACATCGCCCGGCACCAGGGATTCCCCCGCCGCGGCGCGCTGCTGACGGCCGTGCTGGGCAACTACTACGCCCCCTGGAGCGTCGCCGACGCCGACTTCCGCGTCATGACCGAGCCCTCGAACTTCTCGGTCAGCAGCCCGCCGATCGTGGAAGAGGCGACGGGCGAGGTCGTGACGCCGTTCGAGTTGGGCGGCCGCGACGTGCACGCCAAGGTCACCGGCGAGATCGACGTCATCGTCGCCGACGACGCGGCCGCCATCGCCATGCTGCGGCGCACCTTCTCGTACTTCCCGGCCAACGCCTGGGCGGAGCCGCCCGTCGTGCGGACGGGCGATCCGCCGGACCGCATGGAGGAGTCGCTGCGCACGCTGGTGCCCGCGAAGCCGCAGCGCCCGTTCAACGTCAAGAAGGCGATCACGGCGGTGATGGACCGCGGCTCGTTCATCGAATGGATGCCGGAGTTCGCCAGGCAGCTGGTCTGCGGCATCGCCCGGCTCGACGGGCACGCCGTCGCCGTGATCGGCAACCAGTCGGCGATCCGGGCGGGCTCGCTCGACGCGAAGTCGAGCATCAAGGTGCGGCGCATGCAGCGGGTCGCGCAGGCGATGCGCCTGCCCACCGTCTCCTTCATCGACACGCCGGGCGTGCTGCCGACGGTCGAGGAGGAGCACCAGCGCCTGCTGGACGGGCTGGTCGACATGTTCGCCGAGCGGATCGCGCTCACCCAGCCGACGATCGCCGTGCACCTGCGCAAGGGCTACGGCGCGGCCATCTTCGCGATGCACGGGGCCGACCCCGAGTGGTACTCCCTGGCCTGGCCCAGCGCGCAGATCGCGTTCGTGGGGCCGGAGCCGGGCGTGCGGGTCGCCTACCGCAAGCAGTGGCAGGCGGCGGCCGACAAGGACGCCTTCGTCGCCGAGCACGCCAAGGTCATCCAGAAGAACTCCGAGCCCTGGGCGGCCGCGCAACTGGACTTCCTCGACGACGTCATCGACCCGGCCGCGACCCGGCCGATCCTCGTGCGAGCGCTGGCGACCGCCCGCGCCCGTGTCCGCAACTCCGAACGCCAGCGTGGATGGGAGCGACCGCATGCCTGAGCAGAGTGAACCGAGCGGACTGGAGCGCGTCTTCGCCGAGCACGCCGCCGTGGACGCCTTCGACCGGGAGCGGTCGCTGGGCCCCGGCGAGCTATCGCCGCGGGCGCGCGTGCAGGCCCTGATCGACGCCGGCAGCGACAGCTTCCTGGAGCTGGGCGCGCGCACCCGATCGCAGCGCCCGGAGGCGCGCGAGTCGAGCTACGGCGACGGCGTGGTGACCGCCTTCGGCGAGGTGGGCGGGCGCATGACGGCCGTCCTGGCCGACGACCCCGTCGCGATGGCGCAGAGCGACGGCGGCGTGGGCAAGAACAAGCGCATCCGCACGCTGATGCACGCCTCGCAGGGCTGCCTGCCGGTGGTCTACTTCGCGCAGGCCGCGCCGGCCGACCTGCCCGCCCCCGCGGAGGGCGGCCTGCTGGGCCGCTACTCCGACGGCCCCCTTATCGTGCCGGAGGTGCACTTCGACGACCGGTCGGCCCCGATCGTCACCATCCTGGGTGGCGAGGTGGCGCCCGAGTTGCAAGCGCTCGCGCTCGATTCCGACGTCGTGCTGCGGACGCCGGGCGGCGCCGCGACGCCGATCCCGTCCGACCTCGACCTGCCCGACGACGCCGGCGCCATCGCGACGGCCGCCACGCTGATGCGGCTGATCCCCACCCGCGCCGCCGCGCCGCTGCAGCGCGCAGGCGGCGCCCCCGCCCCGGCGGGCGCCGGCCTCGCCGATGAGGGCGCGTCGGACCTGGGCGCGGCGGCCGTTGCGGAAGCCCTCTGCGACGGCGGCAGCATCGTGCCCTTCGCCGCCGCCGACGCATTCGCGGCGGGGCTGGCCGCGCTCAACGGCTACCCCGTCGCCTACGTCGTGGGCGGCGGCACGGCCTTCACCCGCGCGCAGCTCGAGATCTTCCGGCGCGTGGTGGGCATCGGGGCGCGCTTCGCGATGCCGCTGATCCTGGCGCAGCACGGCGCCGCCTACGACGAGGAGGCGCTGGGCACGACCGACTATCGCCGCCTGGTGGGCGACATCGCGAGCACGATCCACGGCGCCGAGACGCCCAAGATCGCGATCATCTCGCGCCGGGGGCAGTCGGCCGGCGACTTCATCCTGGGCGGGCGGGAGCTGGGCACGCACTACGTCGTCGCCTGGCCCGACGCCGACGTCTCGACCAGCGAGGCCTCGCCGTTCACGGCCGCCCGCGCCGGGGCGCTGGACGGCATGGGCCCCTGGGACGCGTCGGGCCTGGCCCTCGTGGACGACGTCGTCGCGCCTAGCGAGACCCGCGCGCGCCTCGGCACGATGCTCGAGATCATGGCCCCCATCCGCGCGCTTCCGCCCGTCGTCGAGGACAAGAGGGGGCGCGTGCCCTACCGCTGAAGCGACGACGGGGCGGCCGCTGCTATCTTCGCCCACATGCCGACGGTCCCCCGCTGGCGACGCGCCCTGGAGACGGTCACCACCCGGCGGCCCGTCGTGCGGGCGCTCAGCCACATCCTCTACCGCTTCGACGCGCCCCTCTTCCGGCTGATGAGCGGTCGCTCGCCGTGGGGCTGGGGCTACCCGTTCCTCCTCCTCACGACGACCGGGGCGCGCAGTGGCCGTCCCCGCTCCGTGCCGCTGCTCTACGTCGATCTGGAGGGCGGCGCGATCGCGCTCGTGGGGAGCAATTTCGGCGGGCCGCGCACGCCCGCCTGGTGCGTCAACCTGCGCGCCGACCCGGCCTGCAGCGTCCTGCGCGACGGCCGCTCCTGGGCCGCCACCGCGCGCGAGCCCGCGGGCCCCGAGCGCGAAGCGATCTGGGCCACCGCCGAGGCGACCTACTCGGGCTTCGCGCACTATCGCTCGTGGGCGTCGGGACGGGAGTTGCCGCTCTTCGTGCTCACGCCGGCCGAGCCGGCGCCGGCTCGCTGAAGCGCGCCGTGCCGAGGCGTTAGACCTGGCGGCGGCGCACCGGGTCGAAGCGCTCCGACATGACGTCGCTGAGGAAGTTCAACGAGGCCATCAGCAGCGCCAGGACGATCGTGGGGCCGATCACGTAGTGCGGGTCGTCGCGCATGAAGCGGCTGCCGTCGAGCAGGATCTGGCCCAGCGTGGGGTCGGGCGGCTTCGCGCCCAGGCCCAGGAAGTTGAGCGCCGCCATCGTCAGCACCGAGGCGACCACGGCCAGCGGCAGTTGGACCGTGAACGGCCCGAAGGTGTTGATCGCGACGTGCCGGAAGAGGATGCGCCGACCCGAGCAGCCGATCGTGCGCGCCGCCAGCACGTAGTCGCGGCCGCGTTCGCGCAGCACGCCGGCCCGCGCCAGCCGGGCGACCCAGGGGACGTTGAAGATGGCGATCGCCGTCGCCAGCGGCAGCAGGTCCCAGCCGACCGCGATCTCGCGCAGGATCGTGATCATGACGATCGCGAGCAGGATGCCCGGGAAGGCCAGCAGCGTATCGATCGCGCGCATGATGATGATGTCGGTCTTGGCGCCGCGCCAGCCGGCGATGTAGCCGATCACGATGCCGGCGAACCAGCCCACGATCACCGCCCCCAGGCCGTTCACGATCGTCCGTCCGAGGCCGATGGAGTTGCGCGCCAGCAAGTCGCGCGCGAGGTGGTCGGTGCCCATCGGACTGCCCCACGAGGGGCCTTCGTTCTTGGGCGCGTTGATGATGAAGTTGGGGTCCGTGGGGTCGAAGATCGGCAGGATGTAGGCGAAGAGCAGCAAGACGATCAGGATGAAGATCGCGATGCCCCCGCGCGGTTCCTTCGCGATGGCCACGACTTCGGCCAGCACGTCGGTGTACCAATGCCGCTCGGCGATCTGCAGCGGGGCGGCGACGGCGGATTGCGTTTGCGCCATGGCTACCCCTCCGCCGATGCGCCGAGACGGATACGCGGATCCAGCCCGGCGTAGAGCAGGTCGACCAGCAGGTTCACGCTGACGAAGATGAACACCAGCAGCATCGTGATGACCTGCATGACGTTGTAGTCACGGTCGCGCACCGCAACGACGAGCGCCCGGCCCACGCCGGGCCAGGTGAAGACGGTCTCGATGACCAGGGTGCCGCCCAGGATCGTCGCCATCTGCAGGCCCGCGAAGGTGACCACCGGGATCAGGCTGGGCTTGAGCGCGTGCCGCAGGAGCACGACGCGGTCGCGCAGGCCCTTGGCGCGGGCGGTGCGTATATAGTCCTCGGTCATCGTGTCGAGCACCGACTGCCGCACGAAGCGCGATATGCCGGCCGCCACGATGCCGCCCAGCGCCAGGCTGGGCAGGATCAGGTGCTGGATCGCCTGCACCGGATCCTCGAAGAAGGCGACCCGCCCCGCGGCGGGTAAGAGATCCAACTGCAGGGCGAAGACCAACAAATAGAAGAGCCCCGCGATGAACGACGGGACGCCGATGTTCCAGCCCGTCCACAGGGCCGCGAAGTAGTCCCAGAAGCCGCCGCGATTAACCGCCGCCAGGAGCCCGAGGACCGTGCCCCAGCCGAAGCCCACCAGCAGCGCGAAGAACGTCAGCTCGATCGTGGCCGGGAAAGCGCTCCAGATGATCTCCGAGGCTTCGGCGCCCTTGGTGGAGATGCCGAAGTCGCCGACGATGACGCCGCCGATCCAGTTGAAGTACTGCTCGTACCAGGGGTCGTTGAGGCCCAACTGCTCGCGGTAGGCGTAGTAGGCCTCCGGCGTGGCCTGCTCGCCGACCGCGGCCGCGGCCGGGTCGCCGGGGATGAGCCGCACCGACATGAAGACGAGGATCGACGCCAGGAACAGCACCGGGAGCAACTGCGTGCCGAAGCGATTGACGATGTAGGGCAGCATGTGCGGCGCGCGCCTCGGTCCGTCCGGGGGGACACTAAGCGACGGCGGCCCCGCATGCGATCACACGCGGGGCCGCCACTGATCCTAGCAGGGCCGAAGCCGTCAACTCACGATGTGGTACCCCGGCGCGTAGGCCCAGCCGTAGGCGTCGTCCGGATGCGTCAGGCCGGCGCGCGCGCTGTTCTCCGACAGCAGCGCGTACTGGCGCACGAGGCAGTTGCTCCAGGCGACGTCGAGATACTTCTCGTTCCAGGCCTGCCAGTCGTCCCAGGTGCCGTCGATGGCCGCCTGGACCATGCTGGTCCACTCCGGCTCGTCGGCGATCCCGGGCCGTTCGAGCAACGGCACGTTCTCGTCCACGGGCGCGTTCATGCGGCCGTCGTAGGCGTCGGCGAAGAGCACCGTCACGGCCGGGCTGCCGGGCCGGACCCAGTTGCCGAAGCCGATGATCATGTGGTCGAACGAGCCGGTGGTCTGGAGCGTGATCATCTCCGTGTATTCACGCGGGGTGATCTCGGTTTCGATGCCGAAGGCCGCGACCTCCTGCTGCAGGAGCTGGGCCGTGGCCGGCGCGTCGAGCCGCTCCGGCAGGATGTCCATCTTCAGGACCTCGCCGCCGCTGAAGCCCGCCGCCTCGAAGAGGCGCCCGGCCTCGGCCCGCGTGCCCTCGGGGTCGACCGCGATGGGGTGCGGGTCCAACTCGGAGACGAACGCCGGCGAGCCGGGCTGCCAGGGCATGCGGCCGGCGACGTCGAAGGGGCCGAAGAAGTCCCGCTGGATGCGGGGGCCGTCGGCGAGCATCAGCACCGCCTGCCGGGCCAGCTTGTTGCGGAAGGGCTCGGAGTCGGCGCGGAAGCGCAGCACCCGGCCGCCCAGGCCGTAGCCCGAGACCTTGAAGAAGTCCTCGTCGGCGAGCAGGCGCTCGCCGATCTCGGGCACGCCGATGGGCACGCCGCGGTGCGTGTCGATCTCGCCCGCCTCCAGCGCGAGGCCCATCGCGTTGACGTCCGCGAAGAGGATGTGCTCGATCTTGTCCAGCAGCGGCTGGCCGCCGCTGTAGACCGAGTGCGGGTTCTCACTGGCGAAGTCGGGGTGCGGGATCTGGTCCCAGCCGCGGTTCGGGTCGTAGTTCGTGAATTGGTAGGGGCCCGTGCCGACCACGACGGCCTCGTCGATGCGCTGATCGTAGGTCTCGCGGTCGACGATGTTCGTCTGCTCGAGCAGGGTCTCGATGTACCCCGTCGGCTTGGTCAGCGCCATCCGCACGCTGGCCGCATCGACCGTCTCGACGCTGTCGATGTTCTGCGCCATCAGGTGCATGGGCGAGCCGCCGCCGCCGGCGTTCTCGTCCTGGATCTCATTCAACACCCAGGTGATGTCCTCGGCGTCGAAGGAGCGGCCGGTGTGCCAGACGGGGTCGGTGCGGGAGTTGATCACCCAGGTCACGTCGTCCGGGGTCTCCCAGCCGGTGGCCAGCACCGGCTGGATCGCGTAGTCGAACTCGGTCGCCCGGTGGAAGTTGGGGCCGACCTCGTCCTGCCGCGTGAGCCCGCTGGCGCCCACCCGCGCGATGCGCTCGTAGATGCTGCCGTCCTGGTTGTAGCCGGTGTTGTTGCCGGCGTTGTTGAGGCCCAGGCGAACGAAGTTCGGCGTGGAGGTGTTGCCCCGGCGCAGGGTGCCGCCCATCGGCGCGCCGGACATGGACTCCTCTTCGGCCGGTTCGTCGGCCATGGCCTGCTCTTCGGCCTGGTCCTCGGCGTCATCCATGACCTGTTCGGCCTGCTCTTCGGCCTGCTCCTCGGCGGCCGCGGCCGCGGGAGCTGGGGCGGGAGCGGCGTCATCGTCGTCGTCGTCGCCGCCGCACCCGACCAGCGCGATCCCGGCCACGCCGACTCCGGCAGACCCGCTCGCCTTCAACATCGTGCGCCGGCTCACCCGGCGTGCGCGCATCCGGCTCCAGTAATTCGATGCCATCAATCTGCCTCCTGTGTGCCCGTTTGGGGTCCACTGAATACATGGCGAGCCGTCCGGTGCGCTCGCCGAAACCGCCGCGAATCCTATCAAATGAGACAGGCTGTGCAAGCGCCGAGTTGTCGAATTTGCCCCCGTCGGCCCAAAGTTATCCACCGGGCCGTCGCGCGCGGACCGGACGGCGTCAGCCGCGCCCCGCGCCGCCGTGGCAGCGCTTGTATTTCTTGCCCGATCCGCAGGGGCACGGCTCGTTTCGGCCGGTCGATTGCACGGTCACGTCGACCATGCCGCCGCCGATCAGCGTGGGCAGATCGCGCTGCACGATGCCCGTCAGGGCGGCGCCGTCTTGCAGCCCGTGCTCGGCCTGCACGGCGGTGATGATCTCGCCGACCGTGCGCCGCCCGTTCATCTTGGCGATGCAGGTCGCGATGACCGCCGTGACCGGGTAGCCGCCCGCGATGGCCTCCGGCCCCGTCGAGACGATCTGGAAGCCCGGCGTGTATCCCTGCGGTCCCAGCACCGCCTTCTCCTCGAGCCGCATCTGCGCCGCCAGCATGGGCACCGCGCGCAGCAGCGCCGAGGGGTCGCGCAGCAGCGCCTCGGTCGAGTCCTTGCGCTGTTGGAACCACGCCTCCATGCGCTGCACCTCGTCGAGGAGACCCGCCGGCACGACGCCCCGCTCGATCACGGCCCGCTCGTAGCCCTGCGGCGTCTGCCCGCCCACGACCTTGACGAAGGCGGCGCGGGGCGTGGCGTCGTCGTCGCCCAGGATGCGGCGCGCCTCCCAGAAGTACGAATCGGCGCTGCGGTTGGTGCCGTAGAACAACTGCGCGGTGAGACGGAAGTACTGGTACTGCTTGTCGTAGAGCGAGTGGTAGGCCTGCGCGGCCTGGGCGCGGCTGGCCGGATTGGCGAGCGCGGTGCGCACGTAGGTGGCGGCCAGCGTCGCGCCGCCCAGCGCCAGATGGACGCCCGACGAGAACAGCGGGTCGAGGAAGCAGGCGGCGTCGCCGACGAGCACGTAGCCGTCGCCCGCGAACGACGACGAGGTGTACGACCAGTCCCGCTCGACCTCCGGCTCGGCGACCAGCGCGGCGCCGTCGAGCAGCTTGCGCACGTGCGGGGCCTGCGCGATCTGGGCCTCCAGGAAGCCGCGCGCACCGTGCTCGCGCAGCCCCGCCTGCCCCACGTCCTTGTCGACCACGACCCCCACGCTGGTGACCCCGGTGTGCAGGGGGATCTTCCAGAACCAGCCGTGCGCGTAGGACTCGATGAAGATGTTGCCGTCGTTGGGCGGGTCGAGGTGGGCGGCGCCGCGGTAGTAGCCATAGACGGCCAGGTTGCGGAAGAAGTTGTCCCACTGCTGGAGCTTGAGCTTGCGGCTGAGCAGGGCCGCCTGCCCGCTCGCATCGACGACGAAGCGCGAGTCGATCGCCCCCTGGGCGCCGTCGTGGAGGTAGCGCACGCCGGTGGCGCGCTCCCCGTCGAACTCCACGTCGAGCACCTGATGGCTCTCGCGCACGTCGACGCCGTGCGCCCCGGCGTTGTCGAGCAGGATCTTGTCGAACTCGGCGCGCACCACCTGGAAGGAGGTGGGACGCTGGCCGGGATCGTCGGCGAAGTACCAGCTCCAGGGGTCGGGCTCCTTGCCCCAGACCAGCGTCGCGCCGCGCTTGGTGACGAAGCCCGCCGCCTCGATCCGCGGCATCACGCCCAGCTGCTCGAGCACCGGGATGCTGGCCGGCAGCAGCGACTCCCCCACGTGTTCGCGGGGGAAGCTCGCGCGCTCGAGCAGGACCACGCGCAGGCCGTGATCCGCCAGCAGCGTGGCCGTCGCGCTGCCGCCCGGCCCGCCGCCGATCACGACCACGTCGCAGGACTCGCGCGGGGAATCGCTCATGGCGCTCGCTTCTCGACGGGCGGGGCTCCGGCCCGCCCGGGCGGACTCACCGCGCAGTCTACCGCCGGCCGCTCCCCTCAGCGATGCGGCGCCCAACTGGCGTCGAACGCGGTCATGCCGCCCAGCGCGAGGCGGATCTCGTCCGTCTCCAGGTCCCAGATGTACGTCTGGGGAACCCCTTCCCGGGTGGAGGTGAAGGCGATCCGGCGCCCATCGGGCGCCCAACTCGGCGCGAAGTCGGCCCAGACCCCGGTCTCCAGCCGACGCAGCCCCGAGCCATCGCGATTGATGACCTGCAGCCACGCGACGTCGGTCAGATCGGAGCCGGCGCGCGTCCACGAGAAGGCGATCCGCTGCCCGTCCGGCGACCAGGCCGCGCCCCAGTTCTTGCCGACGCCGCCCCGCAGCACCCGCGGCGCGCCGCCGGCGGCGGGGATGATCTCCAACTGGAGCGGCGTCAAGCCAGGATCGTACGGGTCGGGCTGCCCGGGCGCGGAGTAGACGATCCAGTCGCCGTCGGGCGACCAGGCCGGGAACGACAGCCCCCGTGCCTGCATCGTCAACTGCGACACGGCGCCGCTTTCCAGCGCGACGACGAAGATGTTCGCCCGGTCGCCCTCCCGGTCCGAGATGAACGCGATCCGCTGCCCGTCGGGCCCCCAGGACGGACCCACGTCGTTCGCCGGATCGGTCGTCAGTTGCCGCGGCTCGCTGCCGTCGGCGTTCATCACCCAGATGTCCAGGCTTCCGCCCCGATCCGAGACGAAGGCGATCCGGCGCCCGTCTGGCGAAAACGCCGGCGCGCCGTCGCGGAAGGCGTCACTGGTCAGTGGGATCGGCGCGCCGCCCAGCGCCTGCACGAACAGGTCGCTGGCGGACCCGGTCATCGCGCTGAACACGAGGCGGTCCCGCGCGGCGGGGATCGGCGCGCCCGGCTCGGGCCCGTCGAGCATGGCGACGGCCGCCAGCACGACCGCCGCCACCAGCAGCGCCGCCGTGACGCCCGCCGGACGGCCGAGATCGCGCAGCCGGGCCATGCCGCCAGGATAGGGGCCGGGGCGCGGCGCGGCGGGCTAGTCGGCGCCGCGCAGCCGCGGGTCCAGGAGGTCGCGCAGCACGTCGCCGACGAGGTTGAAGGCCAGCACGGTCAGCACGATGGCGAGCCCGGGGTAGATGGCGAGCTGGCCCTCTCCGCTCAGCAGGTAGCGCTGCGCCTGGCCCAGCATGGAGCCCCACGACGGGTCGGGCGGCTGCGTGCCGAGCCCCAGGTAGCTCAGCCCCGCCTCGGCGATGATCGCGAAGCCGATCGCCAGCGAGGACTGCACGATCACCGGGGCCAGGATGTTCGGCATGACGTGCCGGAAGAGGATGCGGGGCGTGCTGCTCCCGATCGATTCGGCCGCGAGCACGAAGTCCATCTCCTTGACGGACAAGGTGCTCCCCCGCACGAGGCGGGCCATGACGGGCACGAAGACGACTCCGATCGCGATCATCACGTTGAACACGCCGGTGCCCAGCGCCGCGATGACGACGAGCGCCAGCAGGATCGCGGGGAAGGCGTAGAGGGCGTCCATGACGCGCATCAGCGCCTCGTCCTTGAGACCGCCGATGTAACCCGACAGCAGCCCGTACGGCAGGCCGACGCCCACCCCGATGCCCACGGAGATCAGCCCCACCAGGAGGGCCGTGCGGGCCCCGTGCACCACCCGCGAGAAGGTGTCGCGGCCCAGGTTGTCGCTCCCCAGGAAGTGGTCGCCGGATACGCCAGCGAAGGTGGCGTCGAAGTCCGTCTCGATCGGGTCGTGCGTGGCGACGAGGTTCGTGAAGATGGCGCAGAAGAGCACGAGCAGGATGACGCCGAGGCTCACCATGCCCGCCGGCCGGCGCGAGAAGCGGCGGACGAAGTCCCGCTGTCGGGAGAAGCGCCGTGATCGCGCCTCCATCGGGATGGCCCGTTCACTCATAACGGATCCTCGGGTCCAGGACGGCGTAGGTGACGTCCACGAGCAGGTTGCTCAGCGCCACGACCAGCGCCAGCATCAGCGCGATCGCCTGCACCGTGGGGAATTCGCGGAAGAAGATCGAGTCGATCAGCAGCTTGCCGATGCCCGGCAGGTTGAAGACGGTCTCGATGATGATCGCGCCGCCGACGATGTTGGAGACCTGCAGGCCCAGGATCGTCACGACGGGGATGAGGGCGTTGCGGAAGGCGTGCTGCAACACCACGGTGCTCTCCCGCAGGCCCTTCGCGCGGGCGGTGCGCACGTAGTCCTGGCGCAGCACCTCCACCATCGCGGCCCGCGTCTGGCGCGCCAGCACCGCCGCCTGCGCGACGCCGATGGCCAGCGCGGGCAGGAACAGGCCGCGCAGGTTCTCGATCGGATCGTCGCGGAAGCTGGTCCAGCCCAGCGCCGGGAACCAGCCCAACTCCACCGCGAAGATCAGGATCAGGACCATCGCCAGCCAGAAGTTGGGGATCGCGGCGCCCAGCACGGCGAACAACGTGCCCCCGTAGTCGAAGGGCGTGTTGGGACGCGATCCGGCCAGGAGGCCGATGGGGATCGCGATGATGACGGCCAGGATCAGCGACAGGATGCCGAGCTCGATCGACAACTCCAGCCGGTCGGCGACGAGGGCGCGCACCGTGTCGCCGGAGCGGCGGCTATCGCCGAAGTCTCCCTGGAAGACGCCGCCGATCCAGTCGAAGTACTGCACCACGACGGGGCGGTCGAAGCCCATCTCGATGCGGATCGCCTCGGCGACGGCCGGGTCCGCCTCCTCGCCCAGCATGGCCATCGCGGGATCGCCGGGCAGCAGGCGCATGGCGAAGAAGGTAATGACGGAGATCAGGACGATGACGGGGATCGTCGCGACGAGGCGCCGCGCGCTATACGTCGCCATCCGCGTCCCCCTTCCCGCGGGCCCGCCCCCGGCCGGGCGACGCCACGGCAGCGCCCGCGAGCCAACGCCCGGGCGATCCGCACGCCGCCGGGCCGGCCGGCCGGCCCTCCGTCATGCCGCGTCGCCGAGGGCCGGCGCCAAACGGCGCCGGCCCTCGGGACGGTGAGACAGCGGGACGACTACATGGCCCAGCTGACGTTGTTCTGGCCGAAGTGCGGCTTGCCGTCCTTGTAGATCTCGAACTGCAGATCCGGGTTCCAGGCCCAGGTCTGCTCCGCGAAGTTCTCGGGGATGATCATCGCGCCTTCCATGATGAGGCGGTTCAACTCCTGCATGGCCTCGACGCGGGCATCCGGCTCGAACGTTTCGGCCACCTTGGCGAAGGCCGCCTGCACCTCCGGATCCTTGCCCGGCCCGAGGGTGAAGTCCATGGGGCCGGCCTCCGCGTGTCCGAACGCCATCTGTTGCCAGACGTCGGCCCGCACCGACATCCCCGCGATCAGCGTGATCGACTGCAGGTCCCAGAACTCGAGGTAGTAGTCGGGGCTGGGCCGGCCCACGATCTCCATCTCGATGCCGAATTCGGCCAGGCTCGCCTGGTGGAATTCCGCCCGGGCGATGTCGCTCGGCGTGTTGAGCACGTTCGCCTTGAAGGAGTACCCATCGGACATCCCGGCCGCGTCGAGCTCCTGGTAGACCCGTTCCGGGTTGAACTCCACCAGGACGTTGTCGGGCCGGTGGTAGATGCCCGTCGCCGGACCGAGCCAGCCCCATTGGTTGGGAATCCCGATGCCGTTCCGCACGACATCGACGAGCCGGTCGCGATCCAGCGCGTAGAAGTACGCGCGGCGCAGGTTGGGGTTGTCCCACGGCGGCTGGGTCCGGTTCAGCCACACGTGGGCCGAGCCATTGGTCGGGTTCGGGGCGACGGCGAG
>CBDBNA010000008.1:0-39930 GCA_965207695.1 Dehalococcoidia bacterium
GGCGATCACGCCGCTGATCCTGCCCGACGACGACGCGCCGCTGTCGCCTGAAGTGCTGGCCCAGGTCGAGGCGGCCTACGCCTCGCCGGACTTGTACGACGTGGGAGTCCGGCGGGTGTGGCACTTCCTCGACACGCTCGGCGACGCGCCGAACCTGCGCTGGGCGCACCTCGGCTGGGCCGGTACCGACAACCCGCGCTTCATCGCGCTGCGGGCGCGCGGCGTGCGCCTGTCGAACTCGCCCGGCGCGGCGGCGGAGCCCATCGCGCACAGCGTGATGGCCGGGCTGCTGGCCCTGGCGCGCCGCTTCCCGCACTTCGCCGCCCAGCAGCGCGCGCACCGCTGGGAGCAACTGCCGATCGACCGCCGGCCCCGCGACCTCAGCACGCAAACCCTCGTCGTCTACGGGCTGGGCGCGATCGGCGGCGAGGTCGCGCGGCTGGCGCAGGCCTTCGGGCTGCACGTCATCGGCGTGCGGCGCAGCCCCCGCACCGCGGGGGACGCGGTCGATGAGCTGGTCCACCCGCGCGACTTCGACGGCGTGCTGCCGCGGGCCGACTGGCTCGTGGTCGCGGCGCCGCGGACGCCGCAGACGGAGGGCGCCATCTCGGCCGCGCGGCTGGCCCTGCTGCCGCCCCACGCGCACCTGATCAACATCGCGCGGGGCAAGATCGTCGACGAGCCGGCGCTGATCGAGGCGCTGCGGTCGGGCGCGCTGGCGGGGGCCTACCTCGACGTCGTCGCGCAGGAGCCGCTGGACCCGGCGTCGCCGCTGTGGGACCTGCCCAACGTGATCCTCACGCCGCACAGCTCCTGGGCCGCGCAGGGCAATCCCGAGCGCGCGCGGCTGATCTTCCTCGACAACCTCGAGTGCTGGCTGCGCGGCGAGCCGCTCCCCCAGGCGATCGCCGAGCGGTGAGCCCCGGCCCGGTGCGCGCCGCTACCCTCCGCAGGGGGTGAACCCGACGTGCCCGACGCTCCGGTGCAATTCCCGGCCGGCCTCGATCCCTACCGCGCGCGCCTGCGGGACATGTTCGGCTACCCGGACTTCCGCGACGGCCAGGCCGAGGTGCTCGAAGCGCTGGCGGACGGCGACGTCGTCGGCGTCATGCCGACGGGCAGCGGCAAGAGCGCCTGCTTCGTCCTGCCGGCGCTGGAGGTGGGACGCACGCTGGTCGTCTCGCCCCTCATCGCACTGATGCGCGACCAGGTGACGAACCTGGGCCGCGCCAACGTCGAGGCGGCGTTCATCAACTCGTCGCTCGATCGGGCCGAGAAGAACGCCCGCTATCTGGCCTTCGTGCGGGGCGAGTTGCCGCTGCTGTACCTCGCGCCCGAGGGGCTGCGCAACGCCCGGCTGATCGCCGGACTGCGGCGGCACGGCGTCAACCTCCTCGCCATCGACGAGGCGCACTGCATCTCGCAGTGGGGGCACGACTTCCGGCCCGACTACCTGCTGCTCGGCGCGCTGCGGGAGCAGCTCGGCAACCCGCGCGTGCTCGCGCTCACCGCCACCGCCGACGCCCGCGTCCGCGAGGACATCGCCGTCCGGCTGGGCATCGACGGCGTCGCGCGTGAGGTGGTGACGTCGTTCGACCGGCCCAACCTCGATCTATCGGTGGAGCGGCACCGGGGCGTCCGCAGCCGCATCGAGCGGACGATCGAGATCGTGCGGGAGCACGCCGGCGGGTCGGGCATCGTCTACGTGCGCACGCGCCGGCGCACGGAGGAGATCGCCGCGCTGCTGCAGGAGGAGGGCGTCGCGGCCGAGGCCTACCACGCGGGGCTGGGCCGCGGCCTCCGGTCCAATGTCCAGGGACGCTTCGACCGCGGCGAGACGCCGGTCATCGTGGCGACGACCGCCTTCGGCATGGGCGTCGACAAGCCCGACGTGCGCTTCGTGCTGCACTTCAACATGCCCGGCCGGCTGGAGTCGTACTACCAGGAGGCGGGCCGGGCCGGCCGCGACGGCGAGCCCGCGGCGTGCGTGCTGCTCTACGACCGGCGCGACCGTCAGGCGCAGCAGTGGTTCATCGACGAGGCGCACCCGGACGACGCGCGGGTGCGCACGATCTGGCGCGATCTGCTCGACCGGGATGGCGATCAACCCCTGGACGACGACCAGACCAACAACGCGCTGGAGGCCCTGCGCGCTTCGGGCCTCGTCGCGCCGACGGAACTCCGGTTGCTCTCGCGCGACCCCGACGCCCCCATCGACACGCGCACGATCACCGCGCATCGCGAGCACGCGGAGTCGCGGCTCGACCGGATGGTGGAGTACGCCGAGACGCGCGGCTGCCGTCGGCGGCTGATCTTGGCGTACTTTGGGGAAGAGGCGCCGACGACCTGCGACCGCTGCGACAACTGCACGCGATCCCCCGGCTCGCGCCGGCGCCGGGATCGGACGCAGCCGGCGGGATGGGATCGCCCGGTCGCCGGCCCGGCCGATCCGCTGCCGGACCGCCTGCGGGAATGGCGGCGCCAGCGGGCGCAGACCGACGGCGTCCCCGCCTATGTCGTCTTCAACGACCGCACGCTGGAGGACATCGTCGCGCGGCGGCCGAACACGGACGTCGGCCTGATCGAGGTCTGGGGCATGGGCCGGGCCAAGGTCGAGCGGTACGGCGCGGAGGTGCTCAGGCTGATCCGGGAGTCGCCCCCGCCCTAGGCTTGGCGCGGCAGCGCTCCACAAGCGCTCTATAAGAAGGAGGACCACGGCGATGAAGTTCGGTCTGCGCTACTGCAACATCGGCCCCTATACCGACCCCGCGCGCGCCGTCGAGCTCGTGCAGGCGGCCGAGGAGACGGGCTTCGATTCCGCCTGGACGATCGAGCACACGGTCGTGCCCGGCGGCTACGAGTCGGTCTACCCCTACGCGCCGGGCGGACGCATGCCGGGGCGGGAGTCGGAGTTCATCCTGCCCGACCCGCTGATCTGGCTCGCCTACGTGGCCTCGGCGACCTCCCGCATCAAGCTGGGCACCGCCATCCTCATCCTGCCGCAGCACAACCCGGTGATCACGGCCAAGCAGGTCGCGACGCTGGACCACCTCTCCGGCGGGCGCGTCCTGCTGGGCATCGGCGTGGGCTGGCTGAAGGAGGAGTTCGACGCCATCGGCGCGCCCTTCGCCGACCGCGGCCGCCGCGCCGACGAGTACGTCGCCGCCATGCGGGAGTTGTGGTCGTCGGACGCGCCCACGTTCCACGGCGAGTTCGTGCACTTCGACAGCGCGCACTGCCAGCCCCGGCCGGTCAACGGGTCGGTGCCGATCGTCGTCGGCGGCGACACGAAGGTCGCCGCCCGCCGCGCCGGCCGCCTGGGCGACGGCTACTTCCCCGCCCGCGGCGCGCCGCTCGACATGATCGACCTCGCCCGACGCACCGCCGAGCAGCACGGCCGCGACCCCGACGCCCTGGAGATCACCGCCAGCCTGCCCGACGACCTGGACGAGATCCCCCGGCTCGCCGCGGCCGGCGTCCACCGCCTGGCCGTGCCGGTCTCGGCGGGCGCGGGGCTGCGCGCGGTCGTGCGCTCGCCCGGCGACGCGCTGGCGTTCCGCGAGACGATCGAGCGCTACGCCGACGCCTAGCGCCAGCGGTCAGCGGCGCTGCAGCCGGTAGACCCGCATCGCGGTGTCGTGGAACAGCGCCGCCCGGTCGTCGGGCGCGAAGCCCGCCGTGAGCTTCTTGAACTGGTTCCACAGCACCGTGTAGCCGCACGACTCCTTGTCGACCGGGAAGTTGCTCTCGAACATGCAGCGCTGCGGGCCGAACTGCTCGATGGTGTGCTCGTACCAGGGGCGGTTCGCCTCGAGCAGATCGTCCGAGCTGGGCGGGACGTCGCGCTCGTGCCAGCCGAAGCCGTTGAGTGTCATCTGGATGCCGCCCACCTTCGCGACGACGTTGGGGCAGCCGGCCAGCTCCGCGATCGTCCCCCGCCACTCCGCGAACACCGCGTCGCGCCGACCCGCGTAGGGCCCCACGCCGAGCGGCCCGCCCAGGTGGTTGAGGATGATGGTCGTGTCCGGGAAGGCCCGCGCGAACGCCGTCAGTTCGGGGATCTGCGGATGGTACAGCCAGGCCTCGAAGCTGAGGCCGTAGCCGGCCAGGCAGGCGAAGCCCTCGCGGAACGACGGATTCTGGAGCAGTCCCGGCCCCGGCTCGATGCGCGACTGCGGCACGTCGGCGTGCCCGTCCCAGCAGATGTGGTGGCGGATGCCGCGGAAGCGCTCCGGGCTCGCCGCGATATGCGCCTCCAGCACCTCCGACACCGCCGCGCCCCGCCGCAGGTCGGCGTGACCCACGATGCCCGTCGCGGCGCGCGTGTCGCCGTACTCGCCGCTCGCGCTCTGCGCCGCGATGCCGCCCACGAACTCCGTCTCGCCCACGGGCCGCAGCGCCTCCGGGCCCTCCGCCCGATACATCGCGCCGCACTCCACGAACACCGTCTGGCGGACGTTGTGCCCGCCGACGTCGTCCAGCAGCTCGTCGAGGAAGTAGCGCCAGCCGGGCCGGTCCCAGAGATGGTGGTGCGGGTCGATGATCGGGAGGTCCGGCTCGATCGCCGCCTCCGTCGTCGCCGCCAGCCAGCGGGGGTCGGGCGTCATCGCGCCCGCCGATCCGCGCCCCGCCTCGGGACCGCGCGCCCGTCGCCGCTCACGAGCACGCTACCGACCCGCCGTCGCAGGTGATCGTCTCGCCGACGGTGTAGGCCCCGGCGCGGGAGCTGAGGAAGATCGCCAGCCCGGCGATATCCTCCGGCGTCCCCACCCGGCCGCGCGGGTTGCGCGCGCCGATGCTCTCCCAGTCCTCCCCCTCCACCCTGCCGCCGAATCCGACGCCGGCGCTCAGCATCCAGCTGGGGAACGGCCCCGGCGCGATCGCGTTGACGATGATGTTCTCCTTCACCAGGTGGGCGGCGAGCACCCGCGTCATGTGATGGACGGCGGCCTTCGAGGGGCCGTACGAGAAGTTGTCGAAGATCGGCGTCTTGATCCCGTCCACCGAGCCGATGTTGATCACGCGGGCCGGATCCTCGTGCGTGGCCGCCGCCCGCAGCTGCGGCAGCAACTGCTGCGTGAGGAAGAAGATGCCCTTGACGTTGGTGTTCATCACCTTGTCCCAGCCCGATTCGGGGAACTCGGCCAGCGGGGCGCCCCAGGCCGTGCCGGCGTTGTTGACCAGGATGTCGAGCCGGCTCTCGCGGTCCGCCAGCGCCGAGGCGAGGGCCGTCACGCCGTCCATGTTGCCCACGTCGCCGGGCAGCGCGATGCACTCGCCGCCGAACTCGTCCATCAGGCGCGCGGCGGTCTCGGCGCAGACGTCGGCCTTGCGCGAGCTGATGTAGACCTTCGCCCCGTGCGCGAGGAACCCGGCCGCGATCATTTCGCCGATCCCCCGCGATCCGCCCGTGATGAGCGCCGTCTTGCCCTCGATCGAAAAGATGTCCCGCATCGGCTGCCTCCCCGGCTCGAACCTGGCTCGGCGCGAATCCCGCGCCGCGCGCCAGTGTCGGGGAAACGGGCCCTTCAATCCAGGCCCAATGACCGATGGGGCGTGGGTGGCCTAGACTCCCCCCGCCGCCGATGCCGGATCGGCGGGCGGGAGTGACGCATGTTCGACCTGCTCGACGGCCTGCGCGTGCTCGACCTGGGGACGGGCGTCCCCGGGCCGTACTGCGCCAAGCTGCTGCTCGACGCGGGGGCCAGCGTGGTGCGGGTGGAGCCGCCCGGCGGCGACCCGCTGCGCGGCCTGGGACCGCCCGTCGCCGAGGGCGCGGGCGCGGCCTTCGCCTTCTGCAACGCCGGCAAACGGTCGGTCGTGCTCGACTACACACAGCCCGACGGCGCCCGCCGCCTGTGGGAGTTGCTGCGCTGGGCCGACATCGTCGTCGAGAACGAAGCGCCGGGGGCGCTCGCGCGCCACGGCTTCGGCCCCGACGACGTGCTCGCCGTCCGCCCCGCCATGGTCTACGTCTCGATCACCGGCTACGGCCAGACCGGGCCGCGCCGCGACTGGCGCTTCTCGGAACTCACCATCGGCGCCGCCGGCGGCATGGTCGACCTCAACGGCGCCGAGGAGCGCGAGCCGATCGCCTATCCCGGCAACGTCATGGGCATCTGGACCGGCGCCGCGGCGGCCGCCGGGGCGCTGGCAGCGTTGCGGCACGCCCGCCGCACGGGCGCCGGGCAGCAGGTCGACGTGAGCATGCAGGAGGCCATCGCCTCGGCGATCTTCCTCTACTACGCGGACTACGAGTACACCGGCGCGATCCAGCCCCGCGGGCAGCGGGAACTGCTCGCCGCCAGCGACGGTGATCTCTACCTGCGCTGGGTGGGATCGCCGGAGTGGGACGAGTTCGCCATCGCCATGGAGACGCTGGAACTCGCCGTCCGCCCCGAGCTGGGCCCGCCCGAGGGCCAGGAGCTCCACTTCGACGAGATCATGCGCCTACTCGGCGAGACCGTGAAGACGAAGCCGTGGGAGCACTGGCGCGACTTGGCCTTGGAGCACGGTTTCCTCGCCGGGCCCCTGCAGCGGCCCGACGAGGTCTTCGCCTGCCCGCATCTCGCCGCGCGGGACTTCTTTGACGAGCTCGGCGTGGCGTCCGGCCGCGGGCCGCGCTTCCCCGGCATCCCCTACACGGTCGACCGCGACCGCCCCTCCCTGCGCCGGACCGTGCCGCGCCCGGGCGAGCACAACGACGCCGTCTTCGCCGCGCTTCCCGCCGGGGAGGCGTCCGGCCCTGCCCCGCCCGTTCCCGGCGCGGCGGCCAGGCCCGCCCTCGACGGCGTCCGCATCCTCGACAACGGGGTCTTCCAGGCCGGCACGTTCCCCGCCCGCATCCTCGCCGACCTTGGGGCGGAGGTCGTGCGCGTCGAGAACTACCGCAACCCCGACGTCGTGCGGACCGCCCCGCAGCCCGACGGCGAGGCCGCCGAAGGGTACTGGGAGCGGGGCGGCATCCACCACGAGCAGCACCGCAACAAGCGCTACGGCGTCGGCCTCGACGTCACGACGCCCGGGGGCCGCGACGCCTTCCTCCGCCTCGCGGCCACCTGCGACGTCGTCCTCGACAATCACCCGTACGACGTCTTCGAGCGCCTGGGCCTGACCTGGGAAGCGCTGCGGGAGGTCAAGCCGGACCTCATCGTCGTCAGCACCTCCGGCTACGGCGCGACCGGGCCGCTGCGCCGCATGCGGGCGCTGGGCATGGTCCTCGAGCTGGCCACGCTCACCTGGTTCAACGGCTACCGCGGCGAGGGGCCGCGCCGCGGCAACCCCCCTGTGGTCGACCACGTCGTCGCCTATCACATCGCCTTCCTGATCCAGGCGGGCATCGAGCAGCGCGACCGGACCGGGGCCGGGGCGTGGATCGACATCGCGCAGTACGAGATCGGCGCGAACCTCGCCGGCGACCTCCTGCTCAGCGAGGCCGCCGGCCACCCCGTCGAGCGGGGCGGCAGCGACTACCCCGGCCACCTGCTCGACGACTGCTTCGCCGGCGCCGGGCCCGACCGCTGGCTCGCCGTCTCCATCCCCGATCGGGCCGCGCTTGAGCGCGTCGCCGCCTTGGTCGGCTCGTCCGCCGCCGGGGCCGCCGATGCCCAGGCGCTCCGTCCCCACCTCACTGCTTGGTCCCGCGCCCGCGACCCCATCGACGCGGCGGCGCAACTGCAGGGCGTCGGCGTCGCCGCCTCACCCGTCAACAACGTCCGCGACCTCCTGCTCGACGAGCACCTGCGAGAGCGCGACTTCTTCTGGCTGATCGACCATGGCCCGGTCCGGGAGCCCGTCGGCGCGCGCGCCTGGCCCGGGTCGGGCGTGCGCCTCACCGGCGCGCCGGCCCCGCCCGTCTGCCGCGCCCCCATGCTCGGCGAGCACAACCGCCTCATCGCCACCCAACTCATGGGCTACGCGGAATCGGAGTACGAGGCGGCGGAGGCCGGCGGCGTCTTCGGCAGCGTTCCCCTCGCCGCCGACGAGATCCCCCCGAAACAGGACCTCCCCTCCCGCCCCGGGCTCAGCGCCTGGTCGAACCCGTGGAAGGCCCGGGAAATGGACCCGGACTATAAGGAGCGCCTGCGTGAGCGCTTCGGCCGCTTCGCGTAGTTCCGGCTTCGCCCAGCCCGACGGCGCCGGCGCCTAGGGCCTCGCCGGCCGCGCATCGATCTCCCCCCCGTGCCCTATCATCGGGCCCAGACCCGCGCCCGCCGCGGGCAGCCCGCAGGGAGCGTGCGATGAGAGCCGCGGTTTACCAGGGGGCGCAGCGCTTCGAGATCCGGGACATCGATCGCCCCAGCCCCCGCCCCCACCAAGTCCTCGTGCGGGTCGCCCAATCCGCGATCTGTGGCACCGACGTGCACGCGTTCATGTACGACCTCGCGCCGCCGGGCCACGTCCTGGGGCACGAGATCGCCGGCCGCATCGCCGAACTCGGCGCCGACGTGGAAGGCTGGGCAGTCGGCGACCGCGTCGTCGCGGGGGGCGGCGATCCCCCGCCCGACGCGAACCGGGGCGCTTTCTACACCGACCCCCGCTTCAACTACCGCACGATGGGGTTCGCCGGCTCGCGCACCGGCGGCTACGCGGAGTACATGCTCTGCGAGGCGTGGAGCCTGCAGGCCATCCCCGACGCCGTGCCCGACGCGGTCGCCGCGCTGACCGAGCCCTGCTCGGTGGCCGTGCGCGCCGTGCGCCGCTCCGCCGTCAAGCTGGGCGACACCGTGGGGGTCATCGGGGCCGGGCCCATCGGACTGCTCTGCATGCAGGCCGCCCGCGCCGCGGGCGCGACCCGGCTGCTGGTCTCGGAGCCCGCCCCGGCGCGGGCCCAACTCGCGCGCGACCTCGGAGCGGCCGCGGTCGTCAACCCCCGCGCGGAGGACGTCGTCGAGCGCTTCCTGGACTTGACGGGCGGGCTGGGGCCGGACGTGATCTTCGACTGCGCCGGCATGGGGAACACGCTCGACCAGGCGCTCGTCGCGGTCCGCCGCCGTGGGCAGGTCGTGCTCGTCGCCGTGCCCTGGGAGCCGATGCCGCTGCAGCCGGCCGACTGGATGGCGCGCGAGGTCGACCTGCGCGTCACCTTCGGCGGCGACCCCTCGGACTGGCGCGCCGCCCTCGACCTGCTCGCCAGCGGCCGCATCTCCGGCGAGGCCCTGATCTCCGACGCCAGCTCCATCCGGCTCGACGACATCCAGGCGACGTTCGAGGCCCTCATGCAGCCGTCCTCGCAGGTCCAGGTCGTCGTCGACCTCGGGGCCGAAGCGGGCTGACGCGATGCGTACGCCGGCTGCGAACGGCGGCTCGCGCTGCTGCATGGAGATGCGATGACCCTCCGGCAACCCCAGATACAGGTGGAGACGCTGTGGAAGGTCTTCGGCGACGACGCCGATCGCGTGTTCGAGCCCGAGTACGCGACCAAGAGCCGGGATGAGATCCAGGAGGAGTTGGGCGTCGTCGTCGCCCTGCGCGACGTGTCGCTGAGCGTCGCGTCCGGGGAAATCTTCGTGGTCATGGGCCTCTCGGGGAGCGGCAAGTCGACCCTCGCGCGCTGTCTGATCCGGCTCGTGGAAGCCACGCGGGGCGCGATCCGCTTCGACGGCGAGGACATCCTCGAGTACGGCTCGAGCGAGCTCACCGAGTTCCGCCGCAAGAAGATCGCGATGGTGTTCCAGCACTACGGCCTGCTGCCGCATCGCCCCGTGCTCGACAACGTGGCCTTCGGCCTCGAGATCCAGGGCATGGACAAGCCGGCGCGATACGAGGCGGCGAAGGCGGCCATCGAGACTGTCGGGCTCGACGGCTGGGAGAGCTACTACCCGCGCGAGATGAGCGGCGGCATGCAGCAGCGGGTCGGTATCGCGCGGGCCCTGGCCGTCGATCCCGACGTGCTGATCATGGACGAGCCGTTCAGCGGCCTCGACCCCCTCATCCGCCGGCGCATGCAGGACGAGCTCATCTCGCTGGAAGGCCAACTGCACAAGACCATCGTCTTCATCACGCACGACCTCAATGAGGCGATCAAGCTGGGCGACCGCGTGGCCATCATGCGCGACGGTGCTATTGTCCAGGAGGGCAGCCCCGAGGAGATCGTCACGAGCCCCGCCGACGACTACGTCGCGGACTTCGTGCGGGACGTGTCGGCGGCGGAGGTCGCCAAGCTGCGAGCGGCCGCGGAAGCCGTCGCGACCGGGGGCAGTCTGGAGGCCGAGTGATGGTGGGGGCCGCGGGCACGCAGGAGTCGGAAGGCGACCCCGACAATACGTCGCTGGGCGCCGGCCTCAGGGCGCTCCCCCGCGATTACCCCTGGCTGTCGGGGACGGCGGTCGTCATCGTCGTGCTGGTGGCGAGCCTGCTCATCTGGGGCCCCCAGATGGACTTCCCCACCACCGTCTCGCAGACCGAGCAGCCGGCCGCCGACGGCCGCACCGTCGTGCTGGACCAGACGATCCGTGAAGTCACCGGCGACGCCATCGACGACTCGGTCTCCTGGCTGACCGAAGAGGGCGACTTCCTCTTCGACGGCGTCAGCGACGTGACGGCCTGGCTGCTGGTGCGCATCGAGGACGGCCTCAAGTGGCTGCCCTGGGTGGCCGTGATCGCGGGGTTGGCGTTGCTGTCGTTCGGCGTGGGGCGCTGGCGGCTGATGGCCTTCACGACGCTGGCTTTGCTCTACCTGGGCTTCATGGGCCTCTGGTCGAACGCCATCGACACCATCGCGCTGATCGTCGTGGCGGTAGCGGTGGCGCTGGCCATCGGCCTGCCGCTGGGCGTGCTCGGCGCGCGCAACCGCCTCGCCGACAACCTCATGCGCCCCATCCTCGACGCGATGCAGACGATGCCGAGCTTCGTCTATCTCCTGCCGGGCATCCTCTTCTTCGGTCTGGGCAAGCCGGCGGGCATCTTCGCGACCGTGATCTACGCAGTGCCGCCCGTCATCCGCCTCACCAACCTCGGCATCCGTCAGGTGTCGCCCGAGGTCGTCGAGGCGGCCCTGGCCTTCGGGTCGTCGCCCCGCCAAGTGCTGCTGAAGGTCCAGATCCCGATGGCCCTGCCCACGATCATGGCCGGCATCAATCAGACCACGCTCATGGCCCTGGCCATGGTGACCATCGCCAGCATGGTCGCCGCGGGCGGCCTGGGCGACGATGTCCTGCGGGCACTGCAAAAGAACCAGTCCGGGAACGGGGTGATCGCCGGGCTGGCGATCGTGTTCCTCGCGATCATCATCGATCGCATCACGCAATCGATCGCCGCGGAAAACAGAGAGCGCTTGACAGCCGGTTGAGAAAGGACGCCGACATGCATACGCAGCGCAACGACACACCACGCCCGGGCCTTCTGAGACGAGGCAGATTCGCCATCGTCCTGATCGCCCTCATCGCGATGCTCGCCGTGGCGGCCGTGGCCGCCTGCGGGGGCGGCGACGGCGACGACGAGAAGCAGACCCTCGTCTTCAGCGACCTGAACTGGACCAGCGCGCAGATCCAGAACCGCATCGCGCAGTACATCGTCGAGATGGGCTACGACTATCCCACCGACGTCGTGCTGGGCGCGACGCTGCCGCTCTTCCAGGGCCTGCGCCGCGGGGACACCCAGATCACGATGGAGATCTGGTTGCCCAACCAGGACGAAGCCTGGAACGAAGCGCTGGCCGCCGGGGAGGTCGTGTCGCTGGGGACGAGCCTCGGCAGCGACTGGCAGTCGGCCTTCGTCATTCCCGCCTACCTCCAGGAGCAATACCCCGACCTCGACAGCATCGAGGACCTCAAGGACGACCAGTACAAGGCGCTGTTCGCCAGCGCCGAGACGGGCGGCAAGGCGCGGCTCGTGTCCTGCGTCATCGGCTGGTCCTGCGAGGTGGTCAACGCGGCGCAGATCGAGGGCTACGGGCTCGGCGATCACGTCGAGATCATCGCCCCCGGCGACGGCGCCGCCCTCAACGCCGACCTCATCGGCGCCTACGAGAAGGGCGACCCCTGGCTCGGTTACCAGTGGGGCACCAACGAGCCCGCGCTGGTCCTGGACCTGGTCCGGCTCGAGGAGCCCGAGTACACGGACGAGTGCTGGTTCACCACCAAGGCCTGCGCCTACGAGGACGCGACCATCCTGATCGCCGTGCACCCCGACGTGGTCGCCAACGCCCCCGACGTCGTCGCGATGCTGCGGGGATGGACCTTCGACGTGACAAAGTACCGCGTCGTCGCCGCCTGGCTCAACGACAACGCCGGCGCCGACGCCAACGACGCCGCGCTCTGGTGGCTCAGTTCGAACGAGGACGTCTGGAGCACCTGGGTGTCCGAAGAGGTCGCCGACAAGATCCGGGCCGCGCTCGACGACGGCGAGATCCCCGACGGCTGGCCCGAGGCGTCGTAGGACTGCCGCCGGTCAACCCGCTGCGCCGGCTCCGGAGCCGGCGCGGCGGGTTCGCCTGGGTCACTCGGTCGCGTCCAGCCGGCTGAGTGCGCCCGGCCAGTCGAGGATGTGCTGATCGGCGGTCACCAGCCGGTGCCCTTCCAGCGCGGTGGCAACGATCACGCGGTCGGCCGGTTCGCCCGGCAGGTCGCGCAGGAAGCCGGCGCGGGTGGCGATCTCGCCGTCCACGGGGATCTCGACGAGGCCGTCGCGCAGCAGAGCCTCGCGCCAGGAAGCCACATCACGCAGGAGTGTCAGCCGGCGCTTGTCGTGCAGCATCGCGACCTCCCAGAAGCTGATGGCGGAGATGGCGATGTCGCCGTCCTGCACGGCGCGTTCGATGACGCCGCGCGTCCGTCTGCCGAGATTCCCGTACCCGAAGCGCTCCCAGAGCAGGACGTGGGTATCGAGCAGGATCATGGGTTGAGCACGCGATCGGGGTTCGATTCGGCTTCCCACTCCACACCGATCGGCGCGACGAGATCGCCGTGAATCTGGATGATGTCCCGGTCGCGCCCGAACCAACTGCCCGGCCTCTGCCGGCAGGGCGCGAGCTTCGCGACCGGGCGGCCGTACTTGGTGATGACGATCTCCTCGCCGTTCTCCGCCACATCGTCCATGAGCTTGAGGCACTTCGCCTTGAACTCGGAGGCCTTGATGGTGCGGGCGCCGGGCGTCGGGTCGCGATCGGGCTGCATGGCATCCTCCCCGCTTCACTCGGTGACCTAAATCATACCATGGTCACGACCATGGTCGGATCTGCCAGACGGCGCCGCACGTACTCCGGCCCCTCCGCCTACAATGCAGGTCGTCCCCCCACCCGACCCGACGATTCCCGAGGAGGCAGATCATGGCGCAACTGACCGACGACCAAGTCGCCAACGCGGTCGCGTTTTTGGCGCGGGCGCGGGCGAGCGAGGAGCCGCTGCCCGCGTTCCCCGAGGACTGCCGTCCGACGACGATCGACGACGCCTACCGCATCGCGCAGGCGACGCGCAGCCCGGCGGACGAGCGCCCGGACGGCTGGAAGGCCGGCGCGTCGAGCCCCGCCCAGGTGCGCGACGCCGGCCTCGCGACGCCGCCCGTCGCGCCGCTGTTCGCGGGCGTGCTCCGCGCGAGTCCGGCGGACCTGGACGGGGCGAAGTACCACCGGTGCGTGATCGAGGCGGAGGTGGCGTTCCGGCTGGCGGCGGGGCTCCCGGCGCGGGCGGCCCCCTACACGATGGCCGAGGTCCGCGACGCCGTCGGCGACGCCCATCTGGTCATCGAGGCCGTCAACTTCCCCTTCGCCGACGGCCCGGCCGTCGGGATGCCCAGCATCGTCGCGAGTGGGTTCGCCGTCGGCAATCTGATCATCGGCCCCACGATCGATGATTGGGCGGCGCGCGACCTGGACACGCTGGACGTGGAGCTGCTCATCGACGGCGAGCGCGTCGCACGGGGCCTGCAGGGCGACGCCCGCTGCGACCCGCTCGGCGTCCTGCTGGCGATGGCCAACGACCTCTCGGTGCGCGGATTCGGGCTGGAGGCGGGCCAAGTTGTCACGACGGGCGCCGCCGCCGCGCCGACCCCCGCTCGCCCCGGCCAGACGGCCGCGGTTCGCTCGGCCGGCGTCGGCGAGGTGGTCGCGCGGCTGTCGGCCGGCGGCTAACCGGTCCGGCGCAGCTTCTTCAGGCTCGGCAGTTCCCGCGGCGGATCGAGGAGGCTGCCGCGGATCGTGTACGAGACCTCGCCCACGTACACGTCGCCGCGCGAATCGACGGCGATCGCGTGCGGCGCGATGAAGCGGCCCGGCTCGCTGCCCTCCTCGGGATCGCCGTAGCGGCCCTGCAGCGTGCCCGACGCGTCGTAGGCGCTGACGCGGTGCCCGATGCCCAGGGCCCCCTCCATCAGCGGCACGCCGTTGAGCTCCCCGATGTAGACGTTGCCGTCCGGACCGACGCTCAGCCCGCAGGGCCGGTGGACGTTGTTCCACATCGTCACCAGCCCCCCGTCGAGGTCGAAGATCTGCACGCGGTGCGCCTCCCGGTCGGCCACGTAGAGCCGGTCGCCGCGCAGGGCGATGTTGTGCGGGCAGAGGAACTGGCCCGGGTCGATGCCCGGCGCCCCCCAGGACAACACGTGCTCGCCCCGGGGGGAGTACTTGTGCACCCGCGCGTTGCCGTAGCCGTCGCTGATGAAGATGGCGCCGTCCTCGGCGACGGCCATGTCGGTCGGCCGGTTGAACGGCTCGCCGCTGAAGCGGGGCGCCGGCTCGTGGGGCGTGCCGATCGTCAGCAGCAGTTCGCCCTCCGGCGTCCACTTCGTGATCGTGTGCGATCCGTCGTCGGCGCAGTAGATGAATCCGTCGTGGGCGGCCAGGATCGCGTGCGTGCGATTCGTGAACGTGCCCGCCCCGAAGGTCCGCTGGAAGGCCGCGTCGGCGTCCAGCACGATGACCGGGTTGGCCGGGTTGCGGGTGAGCAGGTAGACCGTGTCGTCGGCCGCGACGCTGACCCCCGGCGTCTCGACGAGGGTCATCCCGGCGGGCAGATCCGCCCAGTGCGGCAGGCAGTCGAGGGGCAGCGTGGGCGTTCGCAGGTCGGTCGTCATGGTCGCGGCCTTTCGGGTATCGGGCGCGTTGCCGGCCGACGTATACTAGGCGCGCCGCGACCGTCGCGCCGACGGGCTCCCACCCCGCGGGCGCGGCGGCGGGCAGGAAGGCAACCGCCGTGAACAATCCCATGGACGTGCTGGGCGCGCGCCACGCCAACGATGTCGACCATCCCACCGGCCCCGACGTCGGGGAGCGCCTGCCCGACATCACCCTGCCCGACCAGTCGGGCCGGCCGGTCAACATCGAGGCGGCGCGCGACGGCGGCCGGGCGCTGGTGGTCTTCCACCGCTCGTTGCGCTGGTGACCGTTCTGCCGCTCGCAGCTCGTGCAGCTGCAACAGAATCTGCACCAGTTCACCAAGGCCGGCATCTCGGTCTTCGCGATCTCCTACGACCCGGTGGAGGCGCAGGCCGCCTTCGCGCAGGAGTACGGCATCAGTTACTCGCTGCTCGCCGACGTCGACCACCAGGCCATCGAGGCGACGGGCATCCTCAACGTGCAGAACGTGGTGGGGGCGGAGCACGACGTCACCAAGGTGGCGCCGTTCCCGGTCGCCGAGGTCGAGGAGCGGCTCCAGATGTCGACCTGGGGCATGCCCTACCCCGGCTCCTACCTGATCGGCCAAGACGGGACGGTGATCGAGAAGCTGTTCTACCGCCACTACCGCACGCGCGCCTCGGCCGCGACGGTGCTGCGCGACGGCTTCGGCGTGGACTTCGAGGTGCGCGACCATCCGCGCGCCGAGGTGGGGGCCGACGGCGTCCGCATCCGCGCCACGCTGGGCACCGAGGCCATGGTCTACATGGAGACGTCGACGCTCTACATCGAGATCGACCTGGACGAGGGGCTGCATCTCTACGGACAGCCGGTCCCCGAGGGCTACGTCGCGACGGAGGTGACCGTCACCGGGCCGGACTCCGTCGTGGTCGGCGCGCCGGTCTACCCCGCCACGACGCCGTCCCGCGTCGCCGGACTGCCCGAGCAGTTCCACGTCTTCCACGGGGATCTGCGCGTGTCCGTGCCGGTCTACTACGTGCTGGAGCACTTCGATCACCTGCTGGCGCGGGCGCGCATGCTGGCCCAGCGCGGTCCCGAGCACGAGGCCTCGGTCGTGCGGCAGTTGATCGCGCACGCCGAGGCCACGCGCCCGCCCGACAAGACGGAGATCCGGCTCGAGGTGACGATCCGCTTCCAGGCCTGCTCCGATGCGGTGTGCTTCGCGCCGGAGACGCGGACGTTCCACCTCGACGTCCCCATCGCGGCGGTGCACATCAGCGAGCGCGCCCAACGCGAGCTGGGCCTCGGGCCCGAGGCGGACGAGGCCTGACGCCGGGGGCGTCAGGACTCCAGCGCCTCCAGCGCCTGCTCCCGCACGGAGACGATGTTCTCCTTGAGTTCCTGCACGGCCTCGCGCCAGACGATGCGGTGCGGGCCGTTGCGGTCCTCCGTGATGGCGTCCTCGAGCAGCGCGGCCAGCGCGTCGACGTGGGCGTGCAGCGCCTCGATCTGGAAGGCCGGCATCGCCAGCACCTCCTGCGCCGTAGCGACGTAGTCGTCCCAGCCGGCCGTCGCCAGCGCGTGCAGGAAGGGGTCGCACGAGGGCGCGCGCGCCGGGATCTGCAGGAAGACCGGCCGCAGGTGGCAGGCCGCCTCCGTCGCTTCCCAGGCCGGCATGCGGTACGACCGGCGGATGGGGCTGGGGTAGCGGAAGGTGTGCTCGAGGTCCCAGGGGATCAGCGTGAAGCGCCCGCTGCGGCTGTGCTCGTACCAGAAGTAGTTGTGGTTGAAGCAGCGGCCCGGGTCGACGGTTCCCACCGTGACGCAATACCAGGCGACGACGCCGTCCCAGTTGTCGACGAAGCGGTCCACGGCCATGTAGCGCAGCAGTGCGTCGGCGTCCGTCCACTCGCGGATCACCCGGTAGACGTCGGCGTCGCCGGCCGGGTCGTCGGTGTAGGCGGCGAGCATCTCGCTGCCGAACGCCTGGAACCGGCTCACGTCGGGCCGGTCCGCGCCCCAGAACGTCCGGTCCAGGGCCTCGACGTACGGCAGCGACGTGTCGTGCTCGGGCCACACCTCCTTGTAGAGCTTGCCGTTGCCGCCGTCGCGGGAGTGCGTCGCGACGAAGCGGTCGTCGATGTTCTCCACCACCAGGAAGAGCCCGTGCGGCTCCCCGTTCACCGTCACCCAGGCGAACGCGGTCCGCGGCGCCGGCACGCCCGCCTCGCGGTAGAGGCGGTAAGCCAGCGCCTCACGGAGCTGGCTGTCGTCCTCGTGCATGGAGTGGAAGTTGAGCCGCTTGAGCCCGTAGAAGCGGCCGCGGCGGTCGTACTCGCTGAACTTCAGCTTCAGCGCGATCTTCGGGCAGGTCTGGTTGCCGGCGGCGTCGAAGCAGAAGCGCAGCTGGCCGTAGAAGCCCTTGTAGCGCACCCCCACGTCGTTGAACTGCCGGCCCTCGAAGGTCAGGCGGCCGGGCACGTACTCCTCGTCCAGCGGATTCTGGTTCAGCCAGTCCCAGTCGTCCTCGGCGACGGTCAGGTCGTAGGTGCGGACCACGCCCTCGTCGAACACGAAATCGAAGGGGTCGGCCCGCTCCGTGTTCGCGCCGAAGCCGACCACCTCGGCCCCGAGCGCCGGTGGCGGGGCCCCGTCGCCGACGACCGACCAGCCGATCAAGACGAGCGCCAGCAGGAGCGCGGCCCCCCCGGCGAGGAGTTGTCTGGTGCCGAGCATCGCGGCAGTATAAGGCGTCGCTCCCGCATCGGACGGACGCCGGACGGGCGACGCGAGGAGGGCGCACACGGTGACGACGCTCCACACGACGGGGCCGGCCCTGACGCTTCCCCGCCGCGTGGAGCGCAAGTACGTGTTGCCCCAGCCGCGTACGCGGGGCGCCGCCGCCTGGCTGCGCCACGCCTGCCGGCCCGCGCCCGAGTACGCGACCGGCGCCGTCAGCAGCTGCTACTTCGACACGCCCAACTTCGACTCCTACTACGAGTCGGCCGACGGCGCGCTCAGCAAGGGCAAGGTGCGCCTGCGCTGGTACGACGCCTGGCCCGCGTCCGGCTCGCCCGGCGGCGGGACGGATGCCGACGCGGACGTGCCCGCCTTCCTGGAACTCAAGTGCCGTCTGGGCGCCGAGAGTTGGAAGCGGCGCATGCCGCTCACGCTGCTGCGCGACGCCGGCGCCCCCCACCCGGTGCTGCCCGGCCCGGGCCAACTGACCGAGCTGCTGGCGCGGCTGGGATACAGCGCCCCGGGGGCGCTGCGCCCCGCCGCGCTCGTGCGCTACCGGCGGCGGCGCTTCGTCGAGCCGGTGACGGGCGCGCGCGTCTCGCTCGACCACGACGTGACCGTGTCCGCGCCCTGGCTGCGCCGCGCCCCGCCGCTGCGCTTCGATGAGGCCGTGGTGGAGATCAAGGGGCAGGACGAGGATGCGCTGCCCCATCGTTTGGCCGCGCTCGGACGGTTCGCTCAGCCCTGGTCGGCGAACTCGAAGTACGCGGCCGCGGTCGAAGCGCTCGACCTCGTGCCCGGCCAGTAGGCGACCGTGATCGCGCGGGAAAGGACCCCCTCATGCCGGTCTTGATCAACTTGGGCCCGACCTCCGAGCTGGCGTTCAGCGAGTTCTGGGCGGCGATGGTGTTCTCGCTGGCGGCGTCCGTCGTGACCTACCTGCTCTACGCGCTGTTCTACGGCGACGCGCAGCGCGGCGCCGGGGTGCAGCGGACGTTCCTGCTCGGCGGCCCGGCCATCACGACGCTGTTCATCGCGATCCAGTTCTCGCTGCCGCTCTCGCTGGGCCTGCTCGGCGCGCTGTCGTTCGTGCGCTTCCGCACGCCCATCAAGGATCCGGCCGAGATCGGCTTCCTGCTGCTGCTGATCGCCTCGTCGATCGGCGCCGCGACCTACAACTACGAGCTCGTGGGCCTGCTCTACGCGATGGTCGTGCTGGTGCTGCTGGTGCAGCGCACCGGCTTCCTGGCGTTCTTCGATCGCGGCCGCCGCGACCTCATCGTCACGCTGCAAACGACGAACTACAGCGCCGACGAAGAGCAGCTGCTCGCCTACCTCGACGAGCAACTGCGCGGCATGCGGCACGAGAGTCTGTCGACGCTCGATGACTCCGTCAGCCTGCACCTGCGCTTCCGCTCCTCCCGGCTGGGGGAGCAGTGGGGTCAGTTCAGCAGCGAGCTGAACGCGCGCATCGCGCCGACCACGGCGGAGGTGTACGTCTCGTAGCCGCCGGCCGTCCAGCGCGGGCGCGTCGCGGGGCTAGACGTTCTGGCCCTTGAACTCGTCGTCTTCGCCTGCCGACCCGGCCAGCGCCCGATCGTGCGGCGCCGACGCGTAGGCGCCACGGAAGTCGCGGAAGGGACCATCGCGCCACTCCAGCGCCGCCTTCAGGCCGCCCTCGCGGGCGCGCCGTCCGAACTCGCCCGCCGCCGGCCGGTGCTTGCTCATCGCCTCCACGTCCGTGCCCGACATCAGGCCGGTGTGGATGCCCATGATCTCGTATTGCCGGTTGACGGCGCGCTTGTTGTAGGCCAGCTGGTCGTTGTCGATGTTGCCCAGCCGCCGCGCGAAGTTGAGCGTGAACTCGTCGATCTCGTCCTGGGTGACGGCGTACGTCGCCCAGCCCATCCACTCGAGGTCGCGGCCCGTGAATGCGTCGCCGGTGTAGGCGAAGAGGCGCGCCTTGGAGGGCGGCAGGAACCACGGCGCCCACATCATGT
Organism: Dehalococcoidia bacterium; assembly: GCA_965207695.1. Classification (GTDB taxonomy): domain Bacteria; phylum Chloroflexota; class Dehalococcoidia; order Bin125; family Bin125; genus TK10-74A. Next base: position 19,750 of record CBDBNA010000008.1, read on the forward strand.
CCATCGTGCCCATCGCCCGGACCGGCGGGTAGCCCACCTGGCAGTCCTCGGTGATGATGCGGAAGTCGCACATCGAGGCCAGCTCCGTGCCGCCGGCCAGGCAGTAACCGTGCAACTGCGCGATGACCGGCTTCGACAACTCCCAGACGCGCCAGTTCGTCAGGATGGTGTGGCGCGACCAGTCGTAGTGGTTCGGGTGCGTCGTGCCGACATCGGGCAGGCCCGAGTGCCGGTTGACGTGCGGGTGATCCGGCACCGGCACGTGATTCAGGTCGTAGCCCGCGCTGAAGGCGCGCCCCGCCCCCTTGATGATGATCACGCCGACCTCCGGGTCGGCCTCGGCCTCCGTGAGGGCGTGGAACAGTTCGCCGCGCAGCTCGTGCGAGAGGGCGTTCAGCTTCTCCGGCCGGTTGAGGGTGATCGTCGCCACCCGGCCGTCGGTCTCGGTGAGAATGAAGTCGTAGGACACAGGGAGCTCCGTCGATCCGCGGGGCCCGGACGGTCGGCCGGGCGCCGGGTTGCAGGGTAGCGCGGCGCATCGGTAGGCGGGAGTCGCGCCGGCGGCCCCACCGCCCCCGGCCGATCTGCGCGCACCGCGACTGTGGCAGGCGGCGGCACCCGCTAGATTTGCCCTGCCGGCCGGGGCCTTCCCGTGTGCGTTCCTTGCATGGTCGTTCGGCCGGCGTTGGCCGGACCGTTCCCTCCCGTGGGCCGGCCCTGGAGGACTCCTGTCATGGCCCTGAGCAAACTCCTGATCGCCAACCGCGGCGAAATCGCGATCCGTGTGATGCGCGCGGCCGAGGAACTCGGCATCGCGACGGTGGCCGTCTTCTCCGAGGACGACGCCGAGTCGCTGCACGTGCGCGCCGCCGACGAGGCCCATCCGCTGCCCGGCGCGGGCGCCGCCGCCTACCTCGACATCGAGGGCGTGCTGGCCGTCGCCGCCGCCGCCGGCTGCGACGCCGTCCATCCGGGCTACGGCTTCCTGGCCGAGAGCGCGGCCTTCGCGTGGCGCTGTGGCGAGCAGGGCGTGGTCTTCGTCGGGCCCTCCGTGCAGGCCCTGGAACTCCTGGGCGACAAGGCGCGCGCCCGCGCGCTGGCCTCCGAGCACGACGTCCCCGTTCTGCCGGGGACCCAGGGCGCGGTCGGCCTCGATGAGGCGCGGGCCTTCCTCGATGGCCTGGGCGAGGGCGGGGCGATCATGATCAAGGCGCTGGCCGGCGGCGGCGGCCGGGGCATGCGCGTCGTCGCCGCGCCCGGCGAGCTGGACGAGGCCTACGCCCGCTGCCAGTCCGAGGCCGAGGCGGCCTTCGGCTCCGGCGCGGTCTACGTCGAGCAGCTCATCCCGCGCGCGCGGCACATCGAGGTGCAGGTGGTCGGCGACGGCACGGGCGCGGTCAGCCACCTGGGCGAACGCGAGTGCAGCGTCCAGCGGCGTCACCAGAAGCTGGTCGAGTTGGCCCCCAGCCCGACGCTGCGCCCCGAGGTGCGCGAGACCATCGCCGCCGCGGCCGTGCGCATGGCGGCCTCCGTGTCCTACGCCAGCCTGGGCACCTTCGAGTTCCTCCAGGATGCGACGCACGACGATCGCTTCTTCTTCATCGAGGCCAACCCCCGCTTGCAGGTCGAGCACACCGTGACCGAGGCGGTCACCGGCGTCGACCTCGTGCGCGCGCAGCTGCGGCTCGCGGGCGGCGAGGACCTGTCGGCGGTGGGCTTGGCGCAGGCGTCGATCCCGCTGCCGCAGGGCTACGCCATCCAGGCCCGCGTCAACACCGAGGAGATGCAGCCCGACGGCAGCGTCCGCCCCACCGGCGGCGAACTTACCACCTTCCACCTCCCCGCCGGTCCGGGCATCCGCGTGGACACCTTCGGCTACCCCGGCTACCGCACCAACCCGAACTTCGACTCGCTGCTGGGCAAGGTGATCGCACACGCGCCGTCGGGCGGGTTCCCGGTGGCGGCGCAGCGGCTGAGCCGGGCGCTGGACGAGTTCCGCATCGGCGGGCTGGAGACCAACGCGAGCTTCCTGCGCAACGTGCTGCGCCACGACGACTTCCTCAGCGGCGCCGTCTACACCCGCTGGGTCGACGACAACGTGGCGGCGCTGGCCGTCACGGAGGCGCCCGCCTCCGATAACGGGGCGGCGCGAGGCAGCGGCGCCGGCGGCGCGCTCGACAAGAGCGATCCCCTCTCCGCGCTCAACTTCTTCCGCGAGGGCGAGGCCACGCACTCCAGCGCGCAGGCGGCCCCGCCGATCGCCGCTCCCCCCAACACCGACCCCGTCCCCGCCCCCCTGCAGGGCACCGTGACCGAGATCCACATCGCCGAGGGCGACCGCGTGCGGCCCGGCCAACTCCTCTTCGTGATGAGCGCGCTCAAGATGGAGCACGTGGTCAAAGCGGAGTTCGGCGGCGTGGTGCGTCAGCTGAACGTCGCCGTCGGGGAGGTCGTCTACGACGCCCACCCGCTCGCCTTCATCGAACCGCGCGAGGTGGGCGAGCGCGTCGAGGAGGCCGAGGAGGGGGTCGCGATCGACCACGTCCGCCCCAGCCTGCAGGCGCTCTTCGACCGGCGGAAGTTCCTCTTCGACGAGAACCGCCCGGCGGCGGTCGAGCGGCGGCACAGCCGCAACCGCCGCACCGTGCGCGAAAACATCGAGCAACTGATCGACCCGGATACGTGGGTCGAATATGGGGCGCTGGCGCTCGCCGGCCAGAGCCGCAAGCGCTCGCTGGAGGAACTGATCTGGAAGACGCCCGCCGACGGCCTCGTCGCCGGGATCGGCTCGGTCAACGGCGAGCTCTTCGAGGCCGGGCGGGCGCGTACCGTCTTCATCTCGTACGACGACACGGTCTTCGCCGGGACGCAGGGCGGGCGCGGCCACGACAAGACCGACCGCATGATGGAGATCTGCAATGAACTCTCGCTGCCGCTGATCTTCCACTGCGAGGGGGCCGGCGGCCGCTCGGGCGACACCGACGGATCCGGCGCCGGCCACCCCAACGTCCGCACCTGGGAGAAGATGGGCCAGTTGAGCGGCACCGTGCCGATGATCGGCGTGACCGCCGGCTGGTGCTACGCCGGCAACGCGGCCATCTTGGGCGTCACCGACATCATCATCGCCACCGAGGACGCGCTCATCGCGATGGGCGGCCCCGCCACCATCGAGGGCAGCGGCATGGGCGCGTTCCTGCCGGAGGAGGTCGGCCCGATGTCCGACCTGGCCCCCGCCGGATCCGTGGACATCGTCGTGAAGGACCAGGATGAGGCGATCGCCGCTTCGAAGAAGTGCCTCTCCTACTTCCAAGGCTCCATCGACGCCTGGGAGGCCGAGGACCAGCGGCTGCTGCGCCACATCATCCCCGAGCAGCGCGGGCGCGCCTTCGACATCCGCGAGGTGATCCGCCTCCTCGCCGACAGGGACTCCGTGCTGGAGCTGCGGCCCGAGTTCGGGCTCAGCGCCGTGACCGCCTTCGTCCGCATCGAGGGGCATCCGTTCGGGCTCACGGCCAACAACAACGCCTTCATCGGCGGCGCCATCGACAGCGACGGCTCCGACAAGATCGCGCGGTTCTGGCAGCTCTGCGACGCGTTCAACATCCCCATCATCGCGCTGGTCGATACGCCGGGCATGATGGTCGGCCCGGAGGTGGAGAAGACGGGGCTGATCCGGCACTGCAGCCGGCTCTTCGTCACCGGCGTCAATCTCAAGACGCCGCGCTTCTGCGTCATCCTGCGCGGCGGCTACGCGCTGGGCGCGCTCTCCGTCATGACCGGCAATTCGCGCGCGCCCATCTTCACCGTGGCTTGGCCGCAGAGCGAACACGGAGGCATGAACATGGAGTCGGGCGTGCTGCTCTCCAACCGGGAGGAGCTGGCCAGGATCGACGATGTCGAGGAGCGCGCCGCCGAGTACCAGCGCCTGGTCGACCAGGCCTACGACCGCATCAGCGCGCTGAGCGCCGCCTCGCGCTTCGGCTTCGACGACGTGATCGACCCCGCGGAGACGCGGCGCTGGATCGCGCAGGGGCTGCTCTCCGTGCCGAATCCGGAGCCGCTGCGCCGCGGCCGGGCCCAGTTCCTCGACACCTGGTAGGCCGGCGCGGGCGTCGCCGTCCCGGCTCTGTAGCGCCCGGGGCGCAGGCTCTGACACCCGCCGGCTGTCACTTGCGCTCCCCGCTGGGCTACGATGATCCCATCAGCGACGATCCCCGGGGCCCTGTACACGATCCCACCGGCCCCACGGCGTTGTCATCACCCTTCGCACCGCACCCGATTCGGGCGGCCCGCGCTGACGGGTTCGACGCCGGTGGCTATCCAGAGAGACTGCTTCTTCATGTCATTCGACAGCCTGGGTCTGCGCGCTGAACTGCGGCGCGCCATCCGCGACCAGGGCTACACCATTCCTTCCCCCGTACAGGCGCAGGCGATCCCGCCCATCCTCGCCGGCCGCGACCTGATGGCCGCGGCGCAGACGGGCACCGGCAAGACCGCCGCCTTCACCCTGCCCATGCTGCAGCGTCTGATGGCCACGCGGCGCACGGACCGCCGTCCGCGCGGCCCCCGTCCCGTGCGTGGGCTGGTGGTCGTGCCCACGCGCGAACTGGCCGCCCAGGTCCTCGAGAGCACTCGCACCTACGGCGACCACCTGCCGCTGCGCGGCGTCGCGATCTACGGCGGCGTCAGCATTCGCCCCCAGATCGCGGCGCTGCGCCGGGGCGTGGATATCGTCATCGCGACGCCCGGCCGCCTGATGGACCACGTCGGCCAGGGCACCGTCGATCTCGCCGACGTCGAGATCTGCGTCCTCGACGAAGCCGATCGCATGCTGGACATGGGCTTCCTGCCGGACGTGAGGCGCATCCTGTCGCTGCTGCCGGAGCGGCGGCAGAACCTGCTGTTCAGCGCCACGCTGCACGGCGAGATCGCGAAGCTGGCGCACGGCCTGCTGCACGACCCGGTCCGCGTCGACATCGAGCCCGAGCACGTCGCCGCCGAGACGGTCGAGCAGTTCGTCTACCAAGTCGATACGCCGCGGAAGTTGGCCCTGCTGACCGAACTCTTCAGCGACGAGCAGTGGGACCAGGTGCTCATCTTCACGCGCACCAAGCATCGCGCGAACCGGGTCGCCACCGCGCTCAGCAAGGCCGGGATCGCCGCCGACGCGATCCATGGCAGCAAGAGCCAGGGCGCGCGCACCCGTGCGCTCTCGGGCTTCAAGGCCGGGGCCAGCCGCGCCCTCGTCGCGACGGACCTCGCCTCGCGCGGGCTCGACATCAGCGGCCTGCCGCAGGTCGTGAACTACGAGCTGCCGCTGGTCCCGGAGGACTACGTGCATCGCATCGGCCGCACCGGGCGCGCGGGCGCGGGCGGCGCCGCCCTCTCCCTCGTCTGCCCGAGCGAACGCGGGCAGTTGCGCGCGATCGAGCAGATGCTGGGGCGCCGGCTGCCTGCCGAGATGGTCGAGGGCTTCGAACTCGACCCCAGCCTGCGCCACGAGCCGGTCCGGCAGGGCCGTGGGGGACGGGCCGGTGGCGGCGCCCGGAGCGGCGCGCGCGCGGATCGTGGCCGCCGGCGCCGCGCCCCCCAGGGCGCGCGCCGGGACGACGCCCCGGTAGTCACCCCCAGAGACACCCGCGGCGACCGCTCGGGCCGGCCGCACGGCAGGACGCGTCGCGGATCCGCGCGGCGAACCGCGCGCTGAGCATGCGCCGGCCGCGGGCCCTCGCCGCCGGCCGCCGTTCCCCGGACGCCGACGCCCGGGGCCGGGCCGGCGCCCGCCGCGGCGAGGGCGAGACCGGGGCCTTCGCCGCCCTGGCCCACCGGGACTATCGCCGGCTCTGGTGGAGCAGCGCGGTCGCCACGACGACCTTCATCATGTCGTTCCTGCTGATGCCGGCCCTCGCCTACGACATCACCGGCAGCAACACCTCCGCCGGCATCGCCATCATGGGATCCGGCGTGGGCATGTTCTTCCTCGCCCCCATCGGGGGCGTGGTCGCGGACCGCCTGCGCAAGAAGCCGCTCGTGCTCGTCGGGCAGATCATCCCGGGTCTGATCATCCTCGGCATCGGCCTGCTCGTCGTCACCGGAGCCATCACCATCGTGCTGCTCACGCTCGGCACGCTGATCATGGGGCTGGGTTTCGCGTTCATGGGCCCCGCCCGGCAGGCCTGGATGGCCGAGATGGTGTCCACCCCGCTGCTGCCCAGCGCGATCGCCCTGCAGCAGATCGCGCACGCCGGGGCGCAGGTGCTCGCCCCGCTGGGCATCGCGCTGCTGGTCGGCACGGTGTTGGGCATCGGCGGAACCTACTTGGTCATGGCCGCGCTGTTCGTGCTCATCCTGCCGGTCACCCTGTGGCTACCCAACACCGAGCCCGCCGTCTCCCCCGACGAGCGCCGCTCGGTCCGCATCGAGCTGTCGGCGGGCGCCCGCTACCTCTTCGGCGATCCCCAGTTGCGGCTGCTCTGGGTCTCGGTCGTCGCGATGATCGTCTGCGGCTTCGCCTTCCAAACGCTCCTGCCCGGCTTCCTCGACGAGGCGCTCGACCACGATCCCACCGACATCGGCCCCATCTTCCTGGTCTTCGCGGCGGCCGGGCTGCTCGTCAACCTGCTGCTCCCTCGCATCGTCGGGACCTGGCTGACCTGGCCGGCGATGCTGGGGCTGGGCCTGGTGCTGGCGGCGGGGTTCTTCCTGCTGACCGCCGTCTCCAGCTACGAGATGGTGATGCTGGCGGCCGTCCCGATGGGCGTCGGGCGGGCCGGATTCCTGCTCCTCAATCAGACGCTCATGCTCACCAACACCAAGCCCGCCTACTACGGCCGCATGACCTCCATGACGATGATGGCGTTCGGATCGCAGGCGCTCCTGTCGCCGGTCTGGGGCGCCGTGGCCGACTCGATCGGGATTCGCACGGCCATGCTGATCGTCGGCTTGGTGGGCGTCACCGCGATGCTGGCGACCGGGCTCGTCTGGTACCGATTCGCGAAGCCGGCGGTCGACGCGGCTGCGACCGCGGAGCTCTCCGGCCCGGGCTAGGCGCGCGGCAGACGGACGACGAAGCTCGCGCCGGGCGCGTGCGTCACTTCGAGATCCAGGCTGCCCCCCTGCCGATCCACGATCGCCCGGGCGATCGCCAAGCCCAGGCCGCTGCCGCCCGTCGCCCGCGCCCGCGCCGGGTCGAGCCGCGCGAAGCGTTCGAACACCCGCGCCCGGTCGGCGTCCGGGATGCCCGGCCCGTCGTCCGCGACCCGCAGCTCGGCAGCCCGTCCCACGGCTGCAGCCGACACGCGCACCCGCGTTCCGGGCCCGGTGTGCTTGATCGCGTTGTCGAGCAGGATGCGCACGACCTGCGAGAGCGTCGCGGCGTCGCCCATGGCCCCGACCGCCGGGCCCGGCTCGACGGTCAAGGTCACGCCAGCCGCCTGCGCCTGCGGTTCGATCACGCCCACGGCTTCGACCGCGATCCCGCGCAGATCGAGTGGCTGTGTGGCCAGCGGCGCCTGGTCGATGGTGCCCAGGTCGAGCAGATCCCGCACCAGCGCGCCCATCCGCCCCGCCTCCTCGCGGATGCCCTCGACCACCTCCCGCTCCTCCGCCAGCGAGCGGTCGGGCCGGCGCAGCAGCACGTCGGCGGAGCTCTGCACGACGGCGATCGGCGTCCGCAGTTCGTGCGACGCGTCGGCGACGAAACGGCGCTGGGCCTCGATATTGCGCTGAATCGGCGCCAGCGCCCGGCCCGAGAGCCAGAAGCCGGCGCCCAGCGCCGCCAACCCGGCGAGGCCGCCGGCGATGAGGAAGATGCGGATCAGATCGGCGGCGCTCTCGTCGCGGCGCTCGAGCGATCGGAACGCCTGCACGTAGCCGATCGCGTCGCCGGCCAGCGACACCCGTTCGGTGCGCACGCGGATCCGCTCCCGGCCCAGATCGACCGTGCGCAGGTCGAGGCCGTCCCGTTGGGCGCCGCGCACGGCCGCGCTCAGCGGCTGGGTCGCCGCGCTGAGCGTGCGCTCCAGCAGCCGCCCGTCGAGGTCCAGCAGCAGTTGATGCGTCGGCGCCGCCGCGTGCTCCGCCAGCTCCCGCAGCGCGCCCTCCGCCGACCCGTGCTCCGCCCCTCCGTGCGACTCCTCGCCGCCATCGTCGTCGTGCCGGTCGCGCTCCCCTTCCGACGCCGCGCCCGCCGCGGGCTGCACGGCCGGCAGTGGCGCATCGGCGCCCGAAGCGACGATGCGCGCCAGCCGCGGCGCCGCCGCCAGCACGTCGTCGCGCAGCGCCGAGTCGACTTGGTCGTCCAGGCGCTGCGTCATCAGCACGACGACAAGCACCGCCACCGTCGCCAGGACGAGCAGCAACAGACCCGCGTACCAGGCGGTGAGCCGCAGCCGCGCGCGGGTGAATTCGCTCCCGGAGCGGCACCGGAGTCGGCGGCGGCCGATCACGGGGACTCGTCGAGCCGGTAGCCCATGCCGCGCACGGTGCGGATCATGGCGCCGGCGGGTCCCAGCTTTCGGCGCAGATAGCGGACGTACGTCTCCACGATGTTCGACGCCCCGTCGTAGTCGTACGACCACACGCGATCCAGGATCTGCGTCCGCGACAGCACGACGCCCCGGTTGCGCAGGAAGTGCTCCAGCAAGGCGTACTCCCGCGCCGTCAGGTCCACCGGCTGCCCCGCCACCGACGCCCGCCGCGCCCGCGTGTCGAGGGCGAGCGTTCCCACCCACAGCGTCTCCGACGGCGTCACGCTCGGCCGCCGGCCCAGCGCCCGCACGCGGGCCAGCAATTCGGGCATCGCGAAGGGCTTGACGAGGTAGTCATCCGCGCCGGCGTCCAGTCCGCGCACCCGGTCGTCGACCGTGCCGCGGGCGGTGAGGAGCAGGATGGGGGTGGCGTCGCCGCGCTCGCGGCGCCCGGCCGCGACCTGGAAGCCGTCGCGGCCGGGCATCATCACATCCAGGATCGCCAGGTCGAACCCGCCGCCCTCCAGGTGCGCGTCGGCTGTATGGCCGTCGCGCGCCCACTCCACGACGTGCCCCTCCTCACGCAGCACCCGGCTCACCAGGGCGCCCAGCCGTGCATCGTCCTCGGCGAACAGGATGCGCATGTCCCCATGATGGCCCACGGCGATGGGACGGGGATGAGAGAGCCCGAGGTCGGCGCCTCCAGGAACTCCTATCCCGCTCTCACGCGCTCCTCATCCGGCAGGCGCAGGCTGGGACCAGAGACCGGAACGAGCGCCGGTCAAGAAAGGAGCAGTCATGATTCGGGTTTCGAGACGGCGGGGCGCGGCGGCGATTGTCGCGTTGCTGCTCGCGGCGATCGTGGCGTTGGGGGTCGCGGCGGCGACCGACGGCGACCTCGATCCGTTCGGCCATCACGGCGGCGAGGACAAGGACCTGCCGGGCCACGTGGACGGCCCCGACGGGGACGGCGACCGCGACCCGGCCGGCCATCACGGCGCCGGCGACGATGACGCCGATGACGGCGGCGACGGCCATGACGACGACGATGACGACGACGCCGGCGGCGAACACGCAGACGGCGACAACGACGAATCGCACGACGACGACAACGACTGATCGGCGGCGTCCGGGTGGGCGGCGGCGGCCGTCCCCCGGACGCCCCAGCCTCTAGCATGGCGATCCCGATCGGGGGCCGATCCGGCGGCCCCGCGATCGCCGAGGAGCGCCATGCCCGACTACGACTTCCTGCTCTACGACGTCGCCGACCGCGTGTGCAGCATCACGTTCAACCGGCCCGAGAAGCGCAACGCCCTCAATACGCAACTCCTGGAGGAGCTCGACGACGCCCTGGACGTCGCGGAGAGCGATGACGAGGTCCGCGTAGTGCTGTTCAAGGGGGCGGGCACCGCCTTCAGCGCGGGCTACGACCTGCGCGACAACCCCTACACCGTGCCGCCCGCCGGCCAGGACCGCTGGCGCCTGAACGACGCGGGCCCCGCCCTGCGCAAGATCAGCAATCGCTACCTGCGCATCTGGTACTACCCCAAGGCGACCGTCGCGCAGGTGCAGGGGCCGGCGCTCGCCACCGGCTGCTATTTCCAGATGCTCTGCGACATCGCCTTCGCCGCCGACACGGCCACCTTCGGTCACCAAGCGCAGCGCGTCGGCGGCGTCACCAGCCTGCCGCTGTGGGTGTGGATGCTCGGCATGCGTCAGGCCAAGTACCTGCTGATGACCGGGCGGCTGATCACCGCCAAGGAGGCGCAGAAGATCGGCCTCGTGACCCGCGTCTTCCCGGAAGATGAGCTCGAAGGGGAGGTCGCCCGGCTGTGCGCCGATCTCTCGCGCCAGAATCCCCTGGGCGCCCAGTGGCTCAAGGACGCGATCAACGCCGACTACGACATGATGGGCCTGCGCGCCGCCTACCCCATGCACTACTCGATGAACAGCGCCGGCCGCCTGACGGAGCGCGGCCCGGACGAACTCTCCCTGCGCGACATCGTCTTCGGCCGCGACCGCCAGGAGGTCCCCGAAGGCGAGCCGTAGGGGTTGCGTTGGCCCCACTGCACCCATCCCCGCGGGCTCACATCGCCGCGCCGCCGTAGACTCGCGGTCGCGGGCCGCCGCGTCGGAGCGCGCGTGCGTCATCGAGGCCTGTCGCGGCCCAGCATCGCCGGCGTGTGTCGTGGGAATGACATCACTATTGACATCGCGTCGATAAGGAGATAGCTTCATGCCCCGTACGGTTGACCTGGACGCGCTGCGGCGCAGGCTCGGCAACCTGCGGGCGCGGGATCTCCGGGCCGCCGCCCTCGCCCTGGGCTGGGTGGAACGCCGGGGCCGCGGCAAGGGTAGCCACATCGTGCTGCAGCGGAACGGACGCACGCTGGTGATCCCCATGCACCCCAACAAGCACACCTACCGCAGCGTGCTGAACGATATGGAGCGATGGTCGTGACTGAAACCGTGAGCAACGCATGGGACGTGGACCGTCGCGTGGCGGACGTGCTGGCCGCGCCCTACGCGCGGGTCCTGCGCCGGGACGAAGACGGCGTCAGCGCCGAAGTGCTGGAGTTTCCCGGCTGCTACTCGGCCGGGCCGGACGGGCCCAGCGCCTGGGAGGGCCTGGAAGAGGCCATGGCGTTGTGGGTGGAGTCGCAGTTGGAGCAGGGGCAGGACATCCCGCCGCCGCTCGCGGCCGGCCGCTACCAGGGCCGCATCTCGCTGCGCGTCCTGCCCTCCGTGCACGCACGCGCCGCGCTGATCGCCGCCGCCGAGGGGGTCTCGCTCAACCGCTGGCTGTCGGCGGCGGTCGAGTCGGCCGTCAGCACGCCCGGCGGGCCGCCGGCGGACGTCCGCACCGGCTACGCCGCCGGCCCCGTCCGTCGCGTCGCCGAGGAGCCCTAGCGCTGCGGCTCGTTCCGGGCCGCCACCTCTTGCATCGTCTTCCACAACCGGCGCATCCCCCGCAGCCAGCGATCGTGGTCGTCCCCCTTGCGACGCACGTACTCCCGGACCTCGGGGTGCGGCAGGATCAGGAACGTCTCCTCGCGGATCGCCTCCACCACGGCGTCGGCGACCTGCTCCGGTTGCAGCGCCCCCTCCAGCAGATAGTTCCCCAGGTGCGCCCATTCCGCGCTCGCCTGCAGCATCGGCGTCTTCACGCCCTGCGGGCACAGGCAGGAGACGCGAATGCCGTCGTCCCCGTAGGTCATCGCGAGGAACTCCGCGAAGGCCAGCGCCCCGTGCTTCGTCACCGCGTAGGACACGGCCCCCAGCGACGTCAGCAGCCCCGCGGCGGAGGCCGTGCTGCAGATGTAGCCCTCGCCCCGCTCGAGCATGTGCGGCAGCACCGCCCGCGCCGCGTAGACGTGCGCCATCGTGTTGACCGCCCAGCTCTCCTCCCAGTTGGCGTCCTCTTCCAGCAGGTCCGCGCCCGACGCCCCCTTGGCCGCGTGCCGCTCGATGCCCGCGTTGGAGAACATCAGGTCCACCCGGCCGAAGCGCGCGATCGTGCCTTCCACGACCCGGCGGACGTCCTCCTCCGCTCCGACGTTGGCCGTCATCGCGACGCCGCCGATCTCGCGCGCGGTCTCGGCGACGCCGTCCGCGTTCAGGTCCACCGCTACGACCGTCGCCCCTTCGTTGGCGAAGGCGTGGCAGATGGCGCGGCCGATCCCGCTCGCGCCGCCCGTGACGATCGTGACCGCATCCTTCAGTTCCATGACGATCCTCCGTCCGACGTGTCGCCGGGTGGTCGGCTCACACGAGCCGTAGCCGCATGCCGCAGATGGTGATCAGGTTCTCGCCCGTGCGACAGCCCTCCGCCTCGGCGTTGGCCAGCGCGCGGGCGGGGTCCGTGGCGCTGATGTCCAGCCCCCCCAGTCCGGGGCCGCGCCCATCCCGCGCCGGGACGAAGCGCAGGTCCGACCCGGCCAGCGCCAGCGCGGGGTTGCCCTCGGCGTCCGTTCCGACCGGCTCGTCCAGCACCTCGCCCCAGCGCGCCGCCACGCCGGCGGGGTCGTGACACTGGATCTCCGCCGCGCGGATGCCGTCCACGATGTCAGTGTACTTCTTGCGCTGCCAGTTCTCGCCGGCCGGCCACCAGGCGCCGTCGGGGCGATCCTCCTCGACGTTCCAGCGGATCTCGGGGATGGCGCCCGGCACCTCGCGCGGATGCAGTTGGATGCCGTGCCCTTTCCCGTCCTCGCCCGGCTCGGCGATGATCGGGATGCGCAGCGCCTCCACCCGCGCCCGGTAGGACGGATACGACGCCTCGGGCACCTGCATGATCACCATGTAGCCGCCGTCGCCGCCGCGCCGGTGCAGATAGCGTTCGGCCGGCGTGTCGTACTCGCCGGGCTGTGGCGACACGCACTCCAGGATCTGGTTCCCGAACGGGATCAGCGTGTGGTTGAGCCGGATCTCGCGGATCGCCGGATCGCGCCAGCAGAGTTCCACGCCGAACACCGACTCCGTCTGCGCCTGTACCCGATCCAGGTCGTGCGCCACCAGGCAGATCTGACGGATGCGAATCTCACTCACGGCCGGCTCCTTCGCGATGCTGGGCGCCCGGCCTATCGCCAGGGCACGTTGTTGAAGGGGTCGCGCAGCACGTGCCGCGCGACGGTCATCTTGTGCACCTCGTCGGGGCCGTCATAGAGGCGCGCGTAGCGGGCCTCGCGGTACATGAACTCCAGCGGCGTGTCGCTCGTCACGCCCAGCGCCCCGTGCACCTGGATCGCCCGGTCGATCACGTTGTGCAGCACGTGCCCGCCCCAGAACTTAATCATGCCGATCTCGACGCGCGCCTCGTCGCCCTCGTCGTAGGCCCGCGCGGCGTCCAGCGTCATCATGCGGGCGGCCTGAATCTCGGCCGCGGAGTCGGCGATCCAGGTGCGGATCTCGCCCTTCTCCGCCAGATACGAGCCGTGTGCCCAGCGCGCCTTGGCCCGCTCGCACATCAACTCGAAGGCCCGCTCGGCCTGACCCAGCCAGCGCATGCAGTGGAAGATGCGGCCCGGCCCCAATCGCTTCTGCGCGATGAGGAAGCCCTGGCCCTCCGGCCCCAGCAGGTTCGTGGCGGGCACGCGCACGTCGTTGTAGCGCACCTCGCAGTGCTGGCCCTGCGTCGTGCCCATCGTCGGGACGGCCCGCACGATCTCGTAGCCCGGCGTGTCGGTCGGCACGATGATCGACGAGAAGCGCTCCCACTTGCTCTCCGCCTTCGGGTTGGTCATCGCGAAGCAGGTCGTAAAGGCGGACCGCGAGGCGCCGCTGGTGAACCACTTGTGGCCGTTGATCACCCACTCGTCGCCGTCGCGGACGGCGCGCGTCTGCATCAGCGTCGGGTCCGACCCCGCGACCTCCGGCTCCGTCAGCCCGACGGAGGGGTAGATCTCGCCCGCGACCATCGGCGCGAGCCACCTCTCCTTCTGCTCCTCGCTCGCGTAGAGGTGCATCATGATCGAGTCCTGCATCGAGGCCGACCCGACCGCCGTCGATCCGAAGTGCGAGCGGCCGATCACCTCGTTCAGGTGCACGAAGGGCATGAAGCCCAGGCCGGCGCCGCCGATCTCCACCGGGTGGCCCAGCGCCCAGAGGCCCTGATCCTTGGCCGCCTGCTTGATCCCGGCCATCGTGCGGGAGGATTCGTCGTCGTCCTGCATGAGGACCGGCTCAGCGGGGATCACCGTGCCGTTGATGAACTCCTTCATCTTGTCCTTGAGTTCGCGGACGGCGGGGGTCAGGCCGATCTGGGGCATGTGCGTCTCCTTCACCCGCCGTGCGAGCGTGGCCGGCGGTCGTTGCTGCGCGTGCTGTCGCGGCGGTGTCCAGGCGGGAACGCTAGCAGGCGGCGGTTTCCTGCACGCCGCTGAGCCCCGTCCACAGCGCCTCGCCCATCTCCGCGCAGGCCGACTCCGCCTGCTCTCGCTGCGACGGCGGCAGCGCCGCCGCCATCTCCCGCAGCAGCGCGGCCTCGCCGTAGTCGTCGGCGTGGACCGCGAAGTAGCGGCCGGACGTCCCCAGCGAGGCGTAGTGGTCGTTCAGCCCCCGCAGCTTCGCCTCCGCCGTGAGCGGCTGCTGCGCCTCGAACGCGAAGAGCGCGCCGATCGCCGTGGCCGGCTCCGCGAACAGCCGCTGCGCCGTCGCGACCAACTCACGGCTGGCCTCGCCCTCCGGCTCCGCGCGGACTTCCACGCCCAGGTCGGCCGCGAACTCGCCCCACAGGGCCGCGTGCTCCACCTCTTCCGCCGCGTGCTCGTCCTCGCCGAGCGTGCGCCAGCCGGCCGGGACGGCGCCGATGAAGGCGCCCCACTCGGCCGCGTAGTGCCGCAGCGCCGAGGCCGGCAGCGTTCCCGCCGACCAGGCCGTGTAGAACGGATGCTGCTGCAGATTCCAGCGCTCCACGATGCGATCCAGCGTGCTCATGGCGTTCGATCCCTTCCTCCTGCATGGCCGATGCGCGGGTCCGCGGACGGGCGCCGGCGCGGCGCATTGCGGGTGTCCGCGTGGCGCGTCACTGCGCTCTTCCTATCAGGGCGCCCCGGTCGGTGCAAACCTCGCCGGCTGCTCTGTGGAGTGCCGCGGGGGCCGCTAGAACTTGTCCGGGCAGTGCGGCCGGTAGGCCGTCTCGAACAGCCGATCCCAGGCCCGCAACGACTCCGGCTGCGATGTCTCCAGCCCGCCCTGCCGGTAGAGGTCCGTCGCCGATCGCGCGCCGCTGGCCAGGGCGCTCAGCGCACGCGCATCGAGCGTGAAGTCGGGCGCCGCCGAGGAGCGGGTCAGCTCCCCGCGCTCGCCGTCGGCCTCGAGCCGCCACGTGCCCCGGTTCCACTCACAGCGATCGTCGACCAGTTCGAACGTCGCCGCGCCGGCCTCCGCGTAGCGGCGCGTGCTCAGCGCCGGCGCCACGTCGACGATGCGCAGCAGGATGTTGTCGTGCACGGTGGCGTGCAGACGGCGCGGCTCCTGCAGCATGTGGAACAGCGGGTCGTCGATGGGGGCGTTCTTGCGGATGATCGTGTGCGCCAGGTCGTGCGCCGCGACGTGCTCCCACAGCGCGACGTAGGCGGGCGCCGTGAGCGCGTGCAACTCGCGCAGCGTGACGACGTGGTTGCGGTCCACCACGCCGCCCTCCTCGCCGGCTCGCGTCAGGTAGAGCGCGTAGCCCAGCGGCTCGCCGTCCTCCTCGTAGAACGCCGCGTAGACCGGGCCGGCCTGCTTGTCGTGGGCGTCGAGCATGCCGCCGTCCCAGAGCGCGTCGCCGCGGTGCAGCAGCCCGGTGCGGGGTCCGGCGTAGGTCCGGTAGAGCGACTTGAGCAGGTCCCGCTCCGAGGCGTCGCTGAGCCGCACCATGCCCCGCGGGCGCGCTGCGCCGACGAAGTTGATATCCCGAGGGTCCACCGTGTAGTCCTGCACCGGCGCGATGATCGCGTAGCCGTAGCGCTGATAGATCGCCGCCAGCGAGGCGTGCAGGATCGCGATCGGCTGCGCGGCGTCGCGGTAGTTGCCGAAGGCCGTCGTCATCGCCCGCGTGAGGTGGCCGCGGCGCCGCTTGTGCGGCAGCGTCCCCACCGACGTCACGCCCGCCACGTGCACGCGCTCCCCGTTCCAGCGCATCGAGAACGGCCAGGCCGCGAACGACGTCACCAGCGCGCCGTCCTCGAAGACGCACAGCGTCCACTCGGGCCGCATATCGACCATGGGGTCGTTGAAGCCCTCGTTGCCGTGGCTGGCCAGCGTCGTATGCGTGACGTAGCCGAACGCCTCCACCTCCTCGGGGTTCACCGGGCGCACTTCGATGGCCGGCGGGGCGATGGTCGTCATCACAGCGTCCTTTCCGATCGGCCCAACCGCCGCCGCGCCGCGGGTTCCAGGCAGACGCCGGGCGCTAGAGATCGTCGGGCGGGTCCGGGCAGGGCTTCAGGTCGAGCTTGTCGAGCACGCCCTTGTTCGCCACGAAGCGCGGCCAGTGCCCGGTCAGCACGTGCGCCATGCTCTCCGCCGCGCGGCGGATGATCATCGCGGAGGCATGGTCGGAGTAATAGGCGGTGTGCGGCGTCAGTACCACGTTGTCCATCGATCGCAGGGGGTTGTCGGCGGCCATCGGCTCCTGCTCGAACACGTCCAGGCCCGCGCCCGCGATCCCCCCCGATTGCAGCGCCGCGATCAGAGCCGCCTCGTCGATGACGGGGCCGCGCGCCGTGTTCAGCAGGTACGCGGAGGGCTGCATGCGGGCCAGCGCCGCCGCGTCGATCATGTGCTCGGTCTCCCGGGTGTGGGGCGCGTGCACGCTGACCACGTCCGACTGGCTCAGCACCGCCTCGAGCGACGGCTGCAACTCGATCCCGGCCGCGGCCACGCGAGCCGGATCCTCGTACGGGTCGTAGCCCACCACGCGCATCGACAGCGCCCGCGCGCGCTCGGCCAGGAGCCGGGCGATGTGCCCGCAGGCCACCAGCCCCAGCGTCTGGCCGTAGAGCTCCGGCGTCGGCGCCAGCCCGTCGATCGTCCAGCCGCCGGCCCGGATCGCGCGGTCTTGGAGGATGAGCTTGCGCGTGACCGCCAGCATCAGCATCAGCGCGTGGTTCGCGACCTCGCGCCGGTGCACGTCCGGGACGTGGGCGCAGATCACGCCGCGCTCCGTCGCGGCGTCCAGGTCGAGCGTGTCGACCCCCACGCCGTAGCGCACGACCACCTTGCAGTTGGGCATTCCATCGAGGACTTCGGCCGTGATCGGCGCGTAGACGACCAGCACGCCGTCCGCGTCCGGCATCAGCGAGGCCAGTTCGGCGGCGGACTTGCCGGGCGCGATCAGGCGGATCTCCGCGCCGACCGCCGCCAGGATCTCTTGCTCCACCGGCGGCATTTCCGTGCGCCCGGTGTGATAGACGGTGAATCGCGCCATACGACCTCAGCCCGGGTTGCAGCGCGCGACCGCTAGGCGGTCAGCGCCTCGATGAGTTGTTCGACGACGGCCTCCGCGCGGGCGTGCATCTCGTCGTCGGTGCGGTCCTGCATGGGATGCGGGACGAACACCCGGCGCACGTCGGGGAGGCCCAGCGCGTCGGCCTGGGTCTGCGCGGCGCCCCCGAACTCGTCGGTGAGCACGAAGACCGAGGGGATGCCCTGGGTTTCGAAGTAGACGGTGTCGTGCACACTGCACGTCGTGCAAGACCCTCAATCGGCTAAGGCCTCGATGACGAAGTCGGCCTCCTGGCGGATGGACTGCTTGATCTCCTCGGGCGCCGGACGGGCCACGGTGGGCTTCATGTAGCGCTTCGTCTCGACGCCGGGCAGCCGCTCGGCGATGAGCGCTTCCAGCCGGTCGAGGAACACGTCGCCGCGCGGCTTCGAAATGTCCAGCAACGCGATCGTGCCGCTGATCGACTCCGGCCGCTGCGTCAACTCCCGGCGCACGGGCACGCGCTCGTCGGTGGGGTCGAGGATCACGAGGGTCTGCGGGGGGTTCGCGGTCGTCATCGTCTCTCTCCGTTTCCCGCGGCGGCCCGTCGGTTCGGTCTCCGCGGATCCGCTGCGCGCAGCATAGCGCCGTTCAGACCGGTTCTTCGATCTTCTTGCTGACCGAGCCTATGCCGGCCAGCGGGTCGAAGATCGACGTGAACTTCCCGGCGCCGCCGCCCGCGACCACGATGTGGATCATCGCGTCGTCGGCGAACTTCGGGATGAGGACGTCCATCACGTCGGGACGGACGGCGCCGTCGGCGTCGTGGATGGGCAGCGGCGGCAGGAACGGGGGGAACTGATCGAGCCAGAGCCGGGGGAATCCGCCCAGCTGATCGCTCTCCAGCAGGTCGCGCAGCGGCCGCCGCCCGACTTCCTGGATGCGGCGGCGGAGGTCGTCCTTGCTCCAGCCGTCGGCCGCCAGGGTGTCGTAGTGCTCCGGCGACACCACCACCACCACCTCCCCCCATGACGGCTTGCGCGGGTGCTGTTGCCCCCGCACCTTGAGGCCAATGCTGCCCGCCAGCGCCTTCGCGGTGCGCGACGACTCGTCGATCAATTGGCTGGGGCCGCCCGACTGCGTGACAGCCGTGATCACGCTGTCGCCGGGGTCGAAGCCGCGCTCGACGTGCAGCGGCCGCCAGGTGGGCGCGCGCTCCTCCCACTCGCCGAAGCACATCGTGTACTTGCCGGGCCAGCCGATCGTGGCGCGTTCCGTGCCGCCCGGCCGGTGCCCCGCCACGTTGCGGACCACCAGCCGCACGGCGCGGCCGATCGTCGCGTTGGCCCGATGTCCCTGCCCCAGCGCGTTCTGCGCGCAGTTGACGCCGATCCGCTCCCGCACCGGCCCGTTCACGATCAGCACCGGCGAGCCGCCCATCGTCGTCGCGCCCACGCCGTGCAGCCCGAAGCGCTCGTCGGCGATCGCCTCCACCCCGGCCAGCACGGTCGGGAAGTACTCGGGCTTGCAGCCGGCCATGACGGCGTTGATCGCGACCTTCTCCACGGTCAGCGGCGCGAGGTTGGGCGGCAGCACCGCCATCTCCTCCAGCGGGTCGCGGCGCGTCTCGGCCAGCATGCGTTCGACCCGCGCCGGCGTCGGCGGCACGACCGGCAGGCCGTCGGTCAGCCCCTGGTCGAAGAGGAACTCATCGACGTCGTCGCCGGCCGCGATGGTGATCCGCCGCGCGCGCTCGGTCGTCATCCGGCCGCCTCCCGGATGGGCGCGATCTTCCGGCTCACCGCCATCGTGCCGCCGGGCCCCGACCCGAACGCGTCGAGCACGGCCGACCACTTCCCCGCGCCCCCGCCGGCGACGACGATCATCAGCCAGTCGTCCCGCTTGAACTTGCGCACCGGGCGGTCGAGGTCGGCGTCGCTCAGTTCGCCGTTCTTGAGGAAGGGCCGCAGGGTGGCCCCGGCCAGCCCGCCCGACTCCTCGTCGGCCAGCAGCGCGCCCAGCGGCTGCGCGCCGACCTCCTGGATGCGGCGCCGCACGTCGTCCTTGCTCCAGCCCGCCGCGGCCAGGGTGCGGTAGTGCTCGGGCGAGATCACCACCAGCGTCTCGCCGATGGCGGGCATCTTCGCGTGGCGCGCCATCGCCGCCTTGAGGCCGATGCTGCCGGCCAGCGCCTCGGGCGTGCGGGACGTTTCGTCGATCACCTGCGACGGCCCGGCCGTCTGGATCAGCGCCGTCACGACGCTGTCCTCCGGGGCGAAGCCGCGCTCGACGTGCAGCGGCGTCCAGTCCGGCGCCATCTCCTCCGCCTCCGCGAAGCACAGCGTGTACTTGCCCGGCCAGCCGATCGTGGCGCGCTCCGTGCCGCCGGGCCGGTGCCCGCCGATGTTGCGCACGACCAATCGCACCGCGCGGCCGATCGTCGCGTTGGCGCGATTGCCCTGCCCCAGCGCCCCCTGCCCCGAGTTCATGCCGATGCGGTCGCGCACCGGCCCGTTCACGATCAGCACCGGCGCGCCGCCCATCGTCGTCGCCATCGCGCCGTGCACGTTGAAGCGCTCGTCCGCGACGGCCTCCGTTGCCGCCAGCACGACGGGGAAGTACTCGGGCCGGCAGCCGGCCAGCACCGCGTTGATCGCCACCTTCTCGATGGTCAGCGGGGCGAGGTTGGGCGGCAGCACCGCGATCTGCTCCTGCGGGTCGCGGTCCGTGGTCGCCAGCATGCGCACGACCCGCTCCGGCGTCGGCGGCACGACCGGCAGGCCGTCCGTGACGCCGTGCTCG
>CBDBNA010000009.1:0-75475 GCA_965207695.1 Dehalococcoidia bacterium
CGCCGACGGGCAACCTGATCGTGCCGGGGGGCAGCTACCGGCAGATCGAGGGCGTGGGCATCCTGCGCGGCACCGACAAGGAGCCGCTGGCGCGGGCCTTCATCGACTTCATGCTGGGCGACCTGTTCCAGGCCGACATCCCGCTCAACATGTTCGTCTACCCCGTCGTGAGCGGCGTGGCGCTGCCGCCGGAATTCCTGGAGTTCGCCGAGATCCCCGCCGAGCCGGCCGAGCTCGACGCCGCGCGGGTGACGGAGAACCTGGAGCGCTGGCTCGACGAGTGGACGGACACGGTCGTGCGGTAGGCGCGCGGCCGGGGCGGCCCCGGCGATGGAGACGGCGCCGTGACGGTCGGCCGGCTGGTCCTGATCCCGGCGCTGGCCTTCCTGGCGCTGTTCTTCGTCTACCCGCTGGCGGCGATCCTGAGCGAGAGCCTCGCGCCCGGCGGCGTCTTCAGCGTGGCGCCGTTCGAGACGGTGCTGGGCGACGACTTCTACCTCGGGCGGCTCTGGTTCACGACCTGGCAGGCCTTCGCCTCGACGGCGCTGACGCTGGCGCTGGGGCTGCCCAGCGCCTACGTCTTCGCGCGCTACGACTTCCCCGGCAAGTCGCTCATCCGCGCGTTGACGACGATCCCCTTCGTGCTGCCGGTGGTCGTGGTCGCGATCGCGTTCACGGCGCTGCTGGGGCCGTCGGGCGCGCTCAACGAGGCCCTGCAGGCGATCTTCGGCCTCGACGAGCCGCCCATCCGGGTGCTCAACACGATCACCGTGATCCTGCTGGCGCACGCCTTCTACAACTACACGATCGTCGTGCGGACGGTGTCGGCGCTGTGGGCCAACGTCGACCCGCGCAGCGAAGAGGCGGCGCGGATGCTGGGCGCGGGCCCGCTGGCGGTCTTCCGCCGCGTGACGCTGCCGCAGATCGCGCCGGCCATCCTCTCCTCGGCGCTGCTGGTCTTCATGTTCTGCTTCACCAGCTTCGGCGTCGTGCTGATCCTGGGCGGGCCGCAGTTCGCCACGCTCGACGCGACGATCTACAACCTCACGGCGCGGCTCTTCCGGCTGCCGCTGGCGGCGGCGCTGGCGGTCGTGCAGATCGTGTTCACGCTGGCCGTGATGTGGACCTACGCCCGCCTGCAAGCCCGCAGCGCCGTCCCGCTCAACCTGCAGCCGCAGTCGTCGGCCTTGCGGCGCGTGCGCGGGCGGCGCGAGCGGCTGCTGATCGGGATCAACTTCGCGGTCGTGTTCCTCTGGCTGGGGGCGCCGCTGCTGGCGCTGGTCGAGCGGTCGTTCCGGGGGGCCGAGGGCTACGGCGTCGGCTTCTACGCGGGGCTGGAGAGCAACACGCGCGGCGAGCTGTTCTTCGTCTCGCTATCCGAGGCGCTGACCAACTCGCTCTGGTTCGCCGCCACGACGGTCGCGATCGCGGTGCCGCTGGGCACGGCGCTGGCCTTCGCCGTCGCGCGGGCGCGGGGCCGCTGGCGCGCCCTCGCCGACGCCCTGGCGATGCTGCCCCTCGGCGTCTCGGTGATCACGCTGGCCTTCGGCATCCTCATCGCGTTCGACACGGGCGTGCTCGACCTGCGCGCGTCCTGGATGATCATCGTCGTGGCGCACACGCTGATCGCCTATCCGTTCGTGATGCGCAGCGTGCTGGCCGTCGTGCGCGGCATCGACGAGCGGCTGCGCGAGGCGGCGGCGACGCTGGGCGCCTCGCCGCGGCAGACGTTCCGCCGCATCGACCTGCCCATCGTCTCGCGGGCGACGCTGGTCGGCGCGACGTTCGCCTTCGCCATCTCGATCGGCGACTTCGGCGCGGCCCTGCTGCTCTCGCGGCCCGAGTACGCGACGATGAACGTCGCGATCTTCCGCTACCTGGGGCTGGCGGGCGCGGAGCGGCTGGGAGCGGCGCTGGCGATGAGCGTGGTGCTGATGCTGGTGAGCGGCCTGGGCTTCCTGCTGATCGAGCGGCTGCGCTATCGCGACGTGGGGGAGTTCTGATGGCCGGGCCCGATGCTCCGCCGCTGCTCTCGGTGCGAAACGTGCGCCTGCGCTACGGCGAGACGCCGGCCCTGGGCGGGGTGTCGCTGGAGGTGGCGGAGGGGGAGATCTCGGCCGTCATCGGGCCCAGCGGCTGCGGCAAGACGTCGCTGCTGCGCGTGATCGGCGGGCTCGAGCGGGCCGAGTCGGGCGAGGTCCGGCTCGACGGCCGCCGCATCGACGCGGTCCCCGCGCACCGCCGCGGCATCGGCCTGATGTTCCAGGAACTGGCCCTGTTCCCCCACCTCGACGTGGAGTCGAACGTCGCCTTCGGGCTGCGCATGCAGGGGCTGGGCGGCGCGGCGCGGGCCGATCGCGTGGCCGAGATGCTGGCGCTGGTCGGCCTGTCGGGCTACGGCGGGCGCAAGGTGCACGAACTGTCGGGCGGGGAGCGGCAGCGGGTCGCGCTGGCGCGGTCACTGGCGCCGCGGCCGCGGCTGCTGATGCTCGACGAACCGGTCGGCGCGCTCGACCGGGCGCTGCGCGAGGAGCTACTGACCGAGCTGGCCGACATCCTGCGCTCGCAGGGCCTCACGGCGATCTACGTCACGCACGACCAGGAGGAGGCCTTCGCGCTGGCCGACCGGGTGCTGGTCATGCAGGGCGGGCTGGCGCGGCAGTCGGGCCGGCCCGAGGAGATCTACGGCGCCCCCGCCGACGCCTGGGTGGCGCGCTTCCTGGGCCGCACGAACCTCGTGGCGGGCAAGCTGACGCCGTCGGGGGACGGCCGGGCGCGGGTACGGACGCCGCTGGGGGAGTTCGTCGTCGCGAGCGCGGGCGCGGCGCCGGGACCGGTCACGCTGCTCCTCGGCGACGAGCGCGCCCGCGTCGAGCGGGCGGGGGCGGGGGAGGAGAGCGGCGCGCCCATGCCGGACGAGAGCGTGGTGACGGGCGAAGTCGTGGGGCGCACCTTCCAGGGGCGGCGCGTGCGCCTGCGCGTGCGCAGCGGCGAGGCCGAGTTGGCCTTCGCGGTCGACCCGCCGTCGGGCGGCGGCGGCTGGGAGGTCGGCGACGCCGTGCGCGTGCGCCTCGACCCCGCGTCGATCCGCGTCCTGCCGCGGGAGGGGTAGGGGGTCGGGGCTGGACGGCGACGCGTCGCGGGGCCTACCCTGGCTTGGCACATCGCACCGGCGCATAGGCCTTCGGCTGAACGCCACGTCCTACGGCCGCTCTCGGGCGGCCGTAGTTGCGTCTTGGGCCATGTACCGGTTGAGGACTAGCCACCCTGCGCCGGGACATCCACCACTTCGCCGTCCTCAAGTCTCAGAATGATGGTGGCGTGATTGCGAACCCAGCCGAACGACACCGCTTTCCGAAAGCGTTGCTGCGTCCCGCCGGAATAAGGGCGCTCCGCCTCCCAAGCGTCGAAGAACTGGCTCATGGCTGAGCCGTCGCAGTAGCGCACTTCGACGAGGCGCAGTCCGTCACGGTGCGAGATGAAGAGGTGCCCTGCCTCGCGATCGGCCTCGAGCTTCTCTCGCCAGGAGTTGCGATGGTACTGGTACTCGAACGAACTCCCGTAGGCCGCTGACTTCACCTCATACTGCTCTAGATCGAGGCCGCTCTGCGTGGATACCCCTCGGTCGCGGACGAGGATCGACGCGAACACTTCCCAGTCCTCGGACATCGCCGGCCGCGGCGCGACGCCGCGAGCCGAGTAGAGACGCATCTTTCCCCGGAGCGGGCCGTACATGTAGGCGTGGAAGAAGATCAGCGCCATCTCGATGTCGAGATCGTCGGGGATCGTCATGGCTGAGCCGGGTGGATTTCGACGCCGGCGGGCATGGGGTCCAGCGGTCGAGCGCCGGCGACTCGCTCCACGAAGTCGGCAATGCAGGGAAGATCCCGGTTGATCGCCCGGTCCGTGATGCGGATGACGATCCAGCCCTGCGTGACCAACTCCGCGTTCACACGGGCGTCACGGGCGACGTTCCGCTTGATCTTGCGCTGCCAATAGTCGGGCATTTCCGCGAGCCGCTCCGCACTTAGCTTCCGACCGTGCCAGAATTCGCCATCGACGAAGACGGCGATGCGACGCCCCACCATCGCGACGTCAGGGCGACCCGGCGCCCTCGGATAGTCCACCCGGTAGCGGAATCCCCGCTTGGAGAGCTCTCGGCGCAGGGCCATCTCGGGGCCCGTGTCCACCCGACGGATGCGGCGCATCGTGGAGGAGCGTTGTTCCTTCGTCAGGGGATCGCGTCGAGGGGCGGCGATGCCAGCGTCAGGCGACGGCGACATACTTGGCTCGCCCGTCGTGAAGCCGCAACTGCGCGCCATCTCCCGCCCGCGCGTCTTCGCAGAGGAACCCCAGCGAGTGTCTGACCAGCCAGCGCACGGCGGGCACGCAAACCGCGTCGCCGAAGCCGAGCCACGCTTGACGAACGCCAGCCTCGATCGGGAAGTCTCCCGCGCCCTGCAGCCGGGCGTACTCGCGCCCGTTGAGCGGACGTATTCTGGTCGTCCCGGTGCGGCAGTCGATCAGGAACTGGACGCTGCTCCCGCCGTATGGAGTGCGGAGGCAGCCGGCCAGCCGGTCACCGCGCACCTCGCCCACCGTCCGGCCTTTGCGGACTCGGCGGAACATAGTCGCGACGCCATCCTGTTCTCCGTCCAGCAGCGCTCCGACCCGCTCGCGATGCGGGGGCGCCATCGCGTTCACGAGGTCAACTACCCGCTCGTCTGGCCACCACGACGAGTCACCGTCCGGAACCTCGTCTAGGACGGAGGCAAGGTGCCTTCGGCTGCGGCGAGGGGGGTCTGGCAGGGGCAGTTCGATGAACGGCAGATCCGAGTTCGCGGCCTGGAAGCGCCGTACGTTGCGGGGGCGGATCAGGGAGACTTCGCCCGTTGGCGGGAAGGTCTTCGCCAGCCGATCGCGCTGGAGGGCCACCACGAAGAGCCGCGGACGGCTTTGCGGAACGAACCAGCGCGCGTCGACGACCACGATGTCCATGACGTAGCCCAGACCGCCGAGACGCTCACAGATCGCTCCCAGATCGCGTCCGCCATCGGAGGACAGGAGGCCCGTGACGTTCTCCAGCAGCAAGGCGCCCGGGACGGAATCCGTGCGGCCGATCTCCTGCACCAAGTCGAGAAACGGCCAGATCGTGCCCGAATGCCGCCCCGCGAGCCCGTTGCGGTTGCCCGCCAGTGACAGATCAATGCAGGGAAACGACGCCGTCAGAAGATCGAGGTCGTCGGGGAGGTCGGACAGCGTCAGTTCGTGGATGTCCCGGACGAGCAGGTGCTCGCGCCCGAAGCGGGCCGCGTACATCTCGGCCTTCTCGGGGGCGATATCGTTCGCGAAGACGCAATCCCACCCGAGCGGTTCGATGGCCTCTCGCACGAGGCCGATGCCCGCGAAGAACTCGGCGAATCTGGGCATCCCGTCCCCTGCGCTACGGGCTGATTGTCGCCCGTGGCGCACCGGTGCGCAAGCGCGGACCAACTCGATGACCGTGTTGTGCGCCGCGGGCGGTATGATCGTGGGCGGCGCGACGGCGGCGCGGCCGGACGGGAGACACGGCATGGACTGGCAGCCGGAACTCGACGAGCTGCGCCGTCGCGAGGCGCTGGCCCGACGCATGGGCGGCGCCGAGAAGGTCGCGCGGCAGCACGCGGGCGGCCGGCTGACCGTGCGGGAGCGCATCGACCGGCTGCTCGACGCGGGCTCCTTCCACGAGATCGGCGCGATCGCGGGCGTCGCCGAGTACGACGACGACGGCGAACTGACCAACCTGACGCCGGCCAACTTCGTCTTCGGGCGGGGGCGGATCGACGGGCGGCCGGTCATCGTGGCGGGCGACGACTTCACCGTGCGGGGCGGATCGGCCGACGCGAACATCAAGGAGAAGCACGACCTGGCGGAGCGGATGGCGCACGACCTGCGCCTGCCGCTGGTGCGGCTGGTCGAGGGGTCGGGCGGCGGCGGCTCGGTGAAGACGATCGCGACGACGGGGCGAGCCAACGTGCCCGGACTGGCCGGCTGGGAGATGGCGGTGCGCAACATGGGCGTCGTGCCGCGGGTGGGGCTGGGGCTGGGCTCGGTGGCGGGGCTGGGCGCGGCCGACCTAGCGACCACGCACTACTCGGTGCTGGTCGAGGGCACGGGGGCGCTGTTCGTGGCGGGGCCGCCGGTCGTGCAGCGCATCGGCCAGGACGTCGACAAGCAGGACCTGGGCGGCACGCGCACCCACACCCGCAGCGGCGCGGTCGATCAGGCGGCGGCGTCGGAGGAGGAGGCGTTCGCCTACGCCCGGCGCTTCCTCTCGTACCTGCCGTCGTCGGTCCACGAGACGCCGCCGCGGGGGCCCCGGAACGACGACCCGGAGCGCCGCGAGCCGTTCCTGCTGAGCGCCGTCCCGCGCGACCTGCGCAAGCCCTACAAGATGCGCGCGATCGTCGAGGCGGTGGTCGACCTCGGCTCGTTCTTGGAGATGGGGCGCGACTTCGGGCGCGCCATCCTGACGGGGCTGGCGCGGCTCGACGGCTGGCCGGTCGCGCTGATGGCCGGCGACCCCTACCACTACGGCGGCGCCTGGACGGCCGACACCTGCGACAAGATCATCCGCTTCGTCGACCTGGCGCAGACCTTCCACCTGCCGGTCGTGCACTTGGTCGACTGCCCCGGCTTCCTCATCGGCCGGCAGGCCGAGGAGCAGGCGACGATCCGGCACGGCGCGCGCGCCATCGCGGCGATCTGGCAGGCGACGACGCCCTGGTGCGCGGTGATCGTGCGCAACGCCTTCGGCGTGGCGGGGGCGGCGCACCAGCCGGGCGGGCGGCTCAGCTACCGCTACGCCTGGCCGTCGGGGCACTGGGGGTCGCTGCCGCTGGAGGGCGGCATCGAGGCGGCCTACCGGGCCGACCTCGACGCGGCCGAGGACCGCGCCGCCAAGCTGTCCGAGATCGAGCAGCGGCTGACGCGCCTGCAGTCGCCCTTCCGGTCGGCGGAGACGTTCTGGATCGAGGAGATCATCGACCCGCGCGACACGCGGCCGCTGCTCTGCGAGTTCGCCAACCTGGCCGCGCCCCTGCGCGAGACCGGCCCCTCCTCCTGGACGGAGATGCGGCCGTAGCGGGCGGCGCTACCCCCCGACCGACGGCGGCGCGACGCGGTCGGTCAGCTCGGCGATGACGACGCGGCGCTGCGAGTAGTTGTGCGTCTCCTCGTCGAAGGCGCCCTCGCAGGTGACGATGGTGAGGATGGACGCCTCGGTGCTGCGCAGGAAGCGGTCGCCGCTGGGGTCGTCCCAGGCGACGCTGTGCACCTCGGTCACGGTGTAGACGTAGGCCCGGCCGTCGCGCAGGTCGCGCACGATGATCAGGTCGCCGGGGCGGGTCTCGGTGAGCAGCCAGCAGACCCCGAATCCGACGTTGCCGAAGATGTCGCGGTAGTCGCGGTGGCCGTCCATGAGCACGTTGCCGGGCTCACCGGGGGCGGGGCCGTCCTCCCACCAGCCGATGACCTCCGGGTTGTCGGGCGCGCCGAGCAGGTTGCTGGGCGTGACGCCCACCCGCACGACCGAGGCGTGGATCTGCGCGCTGGGCACGATCATCTCCCAGTTGGTGCGGCGGTCGGCGCCGCTGCTGCGCACGATGCCGGGCCCGGCGAGGATCGCGCCGTCGTTGCCGGCGCCGCCGTAGATCAGCGTGTCGGGGTCGAAGTCGGGGAGCTTGGTGGTCGTGAAGAGCTCTTCGGGGGGTTCTTCGTCGCCGGGGATGGGGCCGCCGGCCAGCGCGCCGGGGCTGATCTGCGTCGCGCCGCGGGTGTCGGCGTCCTCGAGGGCGGCGGCGTTGCCGCCGGTCGCCGACTCGCCGGCCGGCGCGCGGTCGGCCGACGCTCCGGCGACGTTACCGTCGTCGAGCAGCTCGGACGTGATGTAGAAGGCCACGAGCGAGCAGACCGTCGCCGAGATGACGACGGCGACGATCCAGATCAGCGTGCGCCAGGGGCCGGACTCGCCCGGCCCGGAGTCGTGCGACACGGCCTCCGGTCCTCCTCCCGCGGGGTGGCGTCCACCGTACGTCGCCGGATCGGCTGATTCCATTAAACGTCTGATCACAAATTCGTCCGGCGGCGCAAGGGCGGATTGCGGGCGGGGCGCGGCCGGCTACCAGTATGACGCGCCGGGGCGGGGCCGGGTTCCGGGCGGGGCGAGAGGGCGCCGCCGGGCGGCAGACGCCACAGCGCCCCCGGCGGTATCGTCGGGGGCGCTGGTGGGGCCGCCCGTATTCGGGTGGCCGCCCGCAGGCCGAGGCCACTATCCATCGCGGCCTGCGAATGGTCGGGGCTAGCAACCCCAACTCCACCGGCATCATAGCAGGACGCCGCCGCCGCGTCGGGGCCAACCGACGTCAGAGCCCCTCGCAGCGCAGATCGATGGTGATGCCCGACGCGGCGGCGGCATCCTGTAGGGCGTGACACGTCGCCACGGAGCGATCGGCGGCGGCGAGGAAATCTGGGGTCTGCGGGAACGCCTCGACGACCGCCGCGAAGGCCTCCCACGTCGTGACGTTGCCGACGGCCCGCGCGTAGTCGGCCATGGCCTCGGCGAAGGCCAGCTCCGCGGCGGCGGCCTCCTCGTGCAGCGCGGCCAGCGCGGGCGGCGGAGCGAGCGCCACGGCCTCGCCGACCGCCTTCGCCTGCAGTTCCGCCAGATCGTCGAAGAGGGCCTTCGTCGCGTCGAGGTCGCCCCGCAGCGCCAGGGCGTCCATCTTCGCGACGATCTCTTCGCCGGCGGCCGCGAACGTCTGCGAGATCCTCTCCACTTCCTCGAAGTAGGCGCGGACTTTGTCGGAGGCGGGGGCGGCGGCGGTATCGTCGGTCGCGGCGGCCGTCGCGGCTTCGGCGGCTTCGGTCTGGCGTTCGAGGTCGGCCCGCGCCTGCGCCAGCTCCTCCCGCACGCGATCGCGCTCGCTCTGCGCGATCTCCAACTCGCCCGAGAGGGAGGCGACCTCGGCCCGCAGCGCCTCGATGTCGGCCTGCAGTTGCTCGACCTCGGCGCTGCGGTCCTCGCCGCCGCAGGCGGCCAGGACGGCGGGCAGCGCGAGCAGCAGCAGGATCAGGCGGCGCATGGGCGTCTCTCTCAACTCGGGGCGCGGACCGGGTCCAGCATACGGCGGCCGGGCGGCGTCAGATGCCCTCGCAGCGCAGGTCGACGGTCACGCCCGACTCGGCCCCGGCCTCCTGCAGCGCGAAGCAGGCGATCACGGCGCGCCCCGCGGCGGCCAGGAAGTCGGGGCTCTGCGGGAACGCCTCGACGACCGCCCCGAATCCCTCCCACGTCGTGACGTTGCCGATGGCCCGCGCGTAGTCGGCCATGGCCTGCGCGAATCCATCCTGCGAGGCGACGAATTCCCCGTGCAGCGAGGACAGCGCGGGCGGCGGTCCCATCCCGGCGGCCTTGGCGACGGCACCCTCCAGCACCTGCGCCAGCTCTCCGAAGAGGGCCGTCGTCGCGTCGAGGTCGCCCGTCCGGGCCGTGGCGTCGATCTTCGCGACGATCTCCGCGGAGAGGGCCGTGGCGCCCTGGAAGACTGCCTCCAACTGCTGGAAGTAGGCGCGGACCTCCTCGGAGGCGGGGGCGGGGGCCGGGGCGTCGTCGCCGTCGTCGACCATGTCGCCGGACTCGGCTTGGACGGCGGCGGCCGCGGCTTCGGCGATGGCGGTCTGACGTTCGAGGTCGGCCAGCGCCTGCGTCAGTTCCTCCTCGGCGCGCTCGCGCTCGCTCTGGGCGATCTCCAACTCGCCCGAGAGATAGGCGACCTCCGCCCGCAGCGCCTCGACGTCGGCCTGCAACTGCTCGATTTCGGCGCTGCGGTCGTCGCCGGCGCAGGCGACCAGCAGCGCGGGCAGGGCGAGCAGGAGGACGGTCAGACGGCGCATGGGTGCCTCTCTCATCGGACGGCGCGGAACTCTTCCAGCATACGACGGGTGGCGCGGGCGACCTCCGACACAGCGGTGTCGAAGGCGGGGGCGTTGCGCCGCGAGGGGGCGCGGTAGCCGCTGACCTTGCGCACGAACTGCAGCGCGGCGGCCTCGACCTCGGCATCGTCGATGGGGCGATCGGCGGCGCGGAGGGTCTTGATGCTGCGGCACATGGGAGCCTCCTGTTCGGCCCGCCGGGCGGGCGCTCAGGCGGGAGCGGCGGCCGGGTAGCAGCCGGCGGCGCGCGCCCGCGCGACGACGAGGGCGCGGACGTGGTCGATGGTGGGGGTGGGCACGCCCGTGATCCGGCCCAGTTCGGCGACGACGCCGACCAGCGCGTCGATCTCCATCGGGCGGCCCGATTCGAGGTCCTGCAGCATGCTCGTGCGGTGCGCGCCGACGCGCCCGGCCACGGCGATGCGCTCGTCGAGGGACATGCGCAGCCGCACGCCCAGCGCCCGGGCGACGTCGCGCCCCTCCTCCATCATGGCGGCGACGACGGCGCGGGCGTCGGGGTCGCGGGCGATCTCCTCCAGCGTCAGGCCGGTGAGCGCGCTGACGGGGTTGAAGCTGAGGTTGCCCCACAGCTTGAGCCAGATCTCGGTGCGGATGTCGGGGGCGACGGGGGCGCGGACGCCGGCCTCGCGCAGGAGCGCGGCCAGGCGGCGCACGCGCGTCTGGTCGCGGCGGCCGCCGAGCGGCTCGCCCAGGGCCAGCCGGTCGCCGTGCAGGTGGGCGATGTGGCCCGGCGCCGTCATCGCGGCCGACTGCCAGGCGACGCAGCCGATCACCCGCTCCGGCCCGATGCCGCGCCACTGCGCCTCGCCGGGGTCGAGCAGGGGCAGGCGGCGGTCGCGGTGGGGGCCGTCGAGGCCGTGGAAGTACCACCAGGGGATGCCGTTCATGGCCGTCACGACCGCCGTCTCGGGCCCCAGCAGCGGCTGCATCGGCGCGGCGAGGGCGGGGGCGGCGTGGGCCTTGACCGTGACGAACACGTAGTCCTGCTCGCCGGCCGCGGCGGGGTCGTCGCTGGCGGGGGGATGGACGACGAGCGTCTCATCGGCCAGGTCGAGGCGCAGGCCCCGCTCGCGGATGGCGGCCAGGTGCGCCCCGCGGGCGATGAGCGTCACGTCGGCCCCGGCGCGGTGCAGCAGCGCGCCGATGTAGCCGCCGATCGCGCCCGCGCCGTAGATCGCGACGCGGGTCACGGCAGGCCGAGCTTCGCGGCCAAGCCGATGCGCTGCAGCTTGCCGGTCGGGCCCTTGGGGATCTCGTCGACGATGAGCACCGTGCGGGGCGTCTTGAACGGCGCGACGCGGGCCGAAACGTGGGCCCGGATGTCGCGCGGGGCGGCGGTCGCGCCGGGGCGCAGCACGACGGCGGCGGCCACCTCCTCGCCGAGCGTGTCGTGGGGGACGGCGAAGGCGACGGCCTGCGCGACGTCGGGGTGGGCCAGCAGCACCTCGTCGATCTCGCGCGGGCTGATCTTCTCGCCGCCGCGGTTGATGATCTCCTTCAGCCGGCCCGTGATGCGCAGGTAGCCGTCGTCGTCGAAGAGGCCCTGGTCGCCGGTGCGGAACCAGCCGTCGCGGTAGGCGTCGGCGTTGGCGGCCGGGTTGCGGGCGTAGCCGGTCGTGACGTTGGGCCCGCGGATCACGATCTCGCCCGTCGCGCCGGGGGGCAGGAGCGCGCCCGCCTCGTCCATCACGGCGACGTCGGGGCCGGCCGGCAGGCCGACGCTGCCGGGCTTGCGCGGCCGCGGCGGCAGCGGGTTCGAGGTCATCTGGTGGGCGGCCTCGGTCATGCCGTAGGACTCGATCACGGGCGCGCCGAAGGTCTCCTCCAACTCGGCCATGACGGAGGGCGGCAGCGAGGCCGAGGAGGAGCGCACGAAGCGCAGGCGGGCGTCCGCGAGGGCGGCGGCGTTGCGCGAGGCGCGCGCCAGGATGGCCTGATGCATGGTCGGCACGGCGGTGTACCAGGTGGGCCGGGCGGCATCGAGCCAGGCGAAGAAGCGCAGCGCGTTGAAGCCCGGCGCGCAGACGACGGCGCCCCCGGCGGCGAGGCCCGCCAGCACGGCCCCGATCAGCCCGTGGATGTGGAACAGCGGCATGATGTTGAGGCAGCGGTCGTGGCGGTCCAGGGCGAGCGTGCGGCCGATGTGGCGCGCCGAGGCGCAGACGTTGCCCTGGCTCAGCGGCACGATCTTGGGCCGCGAGGTCGTGCCGGAGGTGTGCAGCACCAGCGCGACGTCGCCGGGCTGGGCCGGGCCGGGCCGGGCGGCGTCGGCGCGGACATCGCAGCGCAGGTCGAACGCCCCGGCGGGACCGTCGGGGCGGGGCTCCAACTCGACCAGCGGCAGGCCGAGCCGCCCGGCGACCTCGCGCACGGGCGAGTCGTCGCCGGCCTGCACGACGACGGCGCGGGCCTCGAGGTCGGCCAGGTAGAACTCGAACTCGTCGGGGCGATAGGCGGGGTTGAGGGGGGCGGCCGTCGCGGCGCAGGCGACCGCCAGGAAGGCGGCGGCCATCTCGGGCCCGTTGGGCAGCACGATCGCGACCGCGTCGCCGCGGCCCAGGCCGAAGCCGTTGAGCGCGGCGCCGCTCTCCCCGATCAGGGCGCGCAGATCGGCGTAGCTGAGGTCGGGCCGGCCGGGCGCGCCGAGGGCCGGGGCGGACGGGTCGGCGGCGTCGAGCAAGGCCAGGACGGTGTCGGACACGTGCCCTCCGCGATGCGCCGCCGCCTAGATCGGCGGCTCGATGACCACGTCGCCGGCGTTGATCTCGGTCACGTCGAGGGTAATCGCGACGGAGCCGCTCATGCCCCCGGGGCCCGGGATATCGAGCCCCTCGACGGCCAGCCGCAGGTTCGTCAGCAGGCCGAAGTCGGGCGAGATGTCGAGTTGCAGCGCCAGCGCGCCGACGTCGAGGTCGGCGTCGGGGCCGGCGAAGCCGGTGAGGCTGAGCCCGTCGATCGCCAGCGCGAGGCGGGCCGCGGCGCCGGTCGCCTCGTCGATCCAGAGCGTGATCTCCAGCGAGTCGAGCGTGGCGAACTCGGATAACATCTCCAGGCCGAGACCATCGACGTCCCCGCCCGGGTCCACTTCGCCCACGGCCTCGCCCAGGCTCAGGAAGAGATCGGCGAGGCTGTCGGTCCGCAGCGTGTAGATGCGGGCCCGGCCGCCATCGAGATCTTCCGCACCGCGATCCTCCCAGGCCTCGTAGGGCAGGAGGCTCAGCAGGATGCCGACATCGCCGCCGGTCAGCAGCCCCCCGAGGTCGAGGCCGCCGAGGTCGAGGCCCAGCAGGTCGGCCCCCAGCCCCTCGACCAGCGCGCCGGTGCTGCCGTCCGACATCTCCCAGCCGAAGCCGAGGTTGGTGTAGAGCGTGTCGCCGATGCTGACGATGCCCATGGGCGGCAGGAAGCTCGACTCGCCGAGCCTGATCGAGATGTCGTGGTCGCCCGAGGCGAGGTAGACGCCCTCCACCGCGATGTCGCTGAACAGCGCCAGGAACTCGGCGTCGCCGCCGGCCTCGTTGGGCATGATGTCGAGCTTGATCACCGCCTCGAAGCGCACGTCCTCGACGGGGGCGTACTCCACGATCGGGCCGCTGATGAGGGGCTCGTCGTCCTCGATGTCCTCGATGTCATCGATGTCCTTGCCGTCGCCGGCCGCCTCGTCCTCGGTCGCGTCGTCGGGCGTGCCCTCCTCGACCTCTTCAGCCTCCTCGGCCGGTTCGTCGGTGTCCTCGGCCGGCTCCTCGACCTCCTCAACAGCCTGTTCCTCAGCCTGCTCGGCGGCCGGTTCCTCCGTCTGCTCTACGGCCTGCTCCTCCGCCTGTTCCCCGGCTTGGTCGGCGGCTTGGTCTTCGGCCTGAGCGGCGGCCTGCTCCGCCGCCTCGTCCTCGGCGGCCTGGGCGACGGCCGACTCGTCCGCTTCCTCCTCATCGGCCTGCGCGGCCGCGGCTTCGGCCTGTTCGTCGGCCTGATCCGCGGCGACGGCGCGCTGCTGAGGCTCGGCCTGGGCGGGCTCGCCCTCGGAATCGTCAGTGGCGTCGTCGGCGGTGTCGTCCGGCTCCTCGCCAGACTGGTCGGCGGCGGCGGGCGGGGCGGGGGGCTCGGGATCGTCGCCGTCGTCACCGCCGCAGGCCACGGCGGCCGTCGCGGCGAGCAGCGCGATGGAGAGAACCCAGAGAATAAGGAGAGGGGAGCGGGACGGGAGCGAGATGCGAGGCATGGGGAGCCCTCCGTGCATCCATCACCCCTGCTCAGTTTAGCGCGGCGGGGGCGGACCGGGGGCTGCGGCGTGACGCGCGGGCGTCAGTGCGAGGCGGCGTAGTGACGGGCCA
Source organism: Dehalococcoidia bacterium (assembly GCA_965207695.1). GTDB lineage: Bacteria > Chloroflexota > Dehalococcoidia > Bin125 > Bin125 > TK10-74A. Next base: position 14,325 of record CBDBNA010000009.1, read on the forward strand.
GCACGTCGCGGCCGAAGTCGGCCTCGGGGTCGCGCCAGACCGAGTGGATATGGTTGGCGCCGCGCTGCACGCAGTCGTACTCGACCAGGAAGCGCGGCCCGTGCAGCCGGTAGTAGTGCGGGCGGCGCGGCTCCAGCTCGCCGGCCCAGCCGAAGTGCACGGCGTCGATCGCGTCGCCGCCCAGCCGCGCCGACTCGATGGCGGCCAGCTCGTCGGGCAGCCGGCCGACGTACTGGCCGATCAGCTCCGCGACGATGTCGCGCTGGGCGATGGTCATGCCGGCGACGGGCAGCCCGCGCGGCCGGGCGCGGTAGACCAGCGCGTCCTCGAGCTCGGGCGTGAGGCCCGAGGCGCGACGCGCCTCCTCGTCGCGGCGCAGCCGCTCGGGCGTGACCCCCACGTCCATCATCGCGAAGGTCGGGCGCGGCTGCAGGCCCTCGGCGATGCGGGAATGATTGGTCAGCATGATGTCGGGCGGCGCGACGGGCGAGAGCGTGGCGGCGGCGCGCTGCTCCTCGTCGAGGGCGTGCATCACCTCGCGGGCGAGGTCGGTCGCGCCGGCCAGCGGCCTCAGCACGTCCGCGCCCAGCATGGACGACTCGGCCGGGTCGGCCCCGAAGAACAGCGGCGTCGGGGTCGCGATGACGCCGTCGACGATCGTGTAGTGGACGCTGACGTGGTGGCCCTCGAAGCGCCAGCCCCAGCGGGGCGCGCCGGGGTCCCCGAAGACGCTCAGGTAGTACATCTGCGGGTCGCGGCCGCGGCCCTCGTACCAGTCGCGCACGAAGCCCTCCTCGGCGTCGAGCGTGTTCTCCAGCCCGATGATCGTCGAGGCGGTCACGTAGCCCGGCGCCGAGAGGCCCAGCGCCAGCAGCCGGTGGGCGAGGCGCTGCTGCGCCGGGTCCATGTCGCGCAGGGGCAACCCGGCCCGCAGGACCGGCGTGTAGAACCAGCGCGTGCGCTCGTCCTCGTCGGTGAAGGGCAGCTGCGCGCAGCCGCGCCCCTGCCGGTCGAGCGCCGCGAGGAAGTCGTCGGCGATGGCGGCCATGCGGTCGGGGAGGGAGGGGTCGGTGGGCACGGGCGGCTCCTCGCGTCGGTCGTTGGGGGGAGTATAGGGAGGGGAGCGCGGGGGTTCAGATGAGTATCGGAACCGGCGCGTCCCGGACCGACGCGCGCGACAGCCGCCGTCGTTCGATCGCGGCGCCATCCGCCGGTGAGCGCGTGCGCGCCGGCCCTCACCGGCGCAGGGTCAACCGCTCCACCGCCAGCCGATTCATGCTCACGCCCGCCTCGGCCGCATCCATCGCCAGGGCGCGGTGGGTCTCCGGGGGAATGCGCAGCGTCAGCGTCCCGCTGAAGCGCTGGGTTGAAAGCGGCTCGGGCGCCGGGACGCCATCTTCCCGGTTGAGTTGTAGCGCGGACGTCACCACCGCTCGAATCCCAGCCAGCGCCTTTTCGGGCGTGTCGTCCAGATGGCTGAGCATCCCGAACTCGGCGCACAGGCCAACGAACTCCCCGTCCTCCTCCGACCAGATCACGCGGTAGGTGTAGCGGTCGATCAATTCAGCCATTCACTTCCTCCAGTTTCTCGATCGCCTTGAGAACCTGCCGGACTTGGTACTCTTTGGCCCTGCCCCGCACAGGTTGGATGTTCACCAGGGGCTTGCCCTCCCAAGGCATCCGGTAGAACAAGTGGCTTCCCCGCTGGCGCGGCTCCCCGAAGTAGTAGTCGCACACCTTGCGAAGATCGTCGAAGCGAACGTCCCTGGGGTTCCGCCTGATCCTGGCTAGCGCCTTGTCCACGGCAACATGGTAGCGCTAACGCCACCACACGTCAGGCCGCCGGCGATTCCCCGGCGCCCATCCGATGCTCGATCAGATCCACGAACGCCGGGTTTAGCTCGATGCCGACCCACTTCCGGCCCAGCTCCCGCGCCGCCAGCAGCGTCGTGCCCGAGCCGGCGTACGGGTCGAGGACGACGCCGTGCTCGGAGCCGGTGAGCATGAGGCAGCGCCGGGCGAGCGAGAGCGGCATCGGGGCCGGGTGATCCCCCGCTTGGCCGTTGAGGCACTGCCCCGGCTCGGTCGGGATGTCCCAGACGGTCCGAAGTCTGCGCCCGTTCGGTCCCTGCACCGCGTGGACGTCGTAGTGGTAGTTCTGGTTCTTCGACAGCAGGAACAGCGTTTCGTGCGCCTTCGTGGGGCGGTCGCGCACCGACTCCGGGTGCGCGTTCGGCTTGTGCCAGATCACTTCCGACCGCAGCCACCAGCCGGCGTCCTGGAGCCCGAAGGCCAGCCGCCACGGCAGGCCGATGAGGTCCTTCGGCTTGAGGCCCTCCGGCGTCGGCGGCCGGACGCTCATCGCGCGGGCGCGGTTCTTGCGGTCGGGCGCGCGATAACGCCGGTTGCCCGACGTGAAGGCGTCGCCGACGTTGAGCCACAGCGTCCCGTCGTCGCGCAGGACGCGCTTCAACTCCCCGAAGGCGCCGACGATGCTGGCCACGTACTCCGAGAGGCTGTCGTCGCGCCCGATCTGGCCGTCCGTGTCGTAGTCGCGCAGCGACCAGTAGGGCGGCGACGTGACAACGGTCTGGACGGAATCGCTCGGAAGCAGCTTGAGCAACTCCCTCGCATCCCCGCACAGAAGCAGGGAGCGGTCGATGGACGTGATCTCGCGGCCGCGGCGCCCATCGACCCGCGTGTAGGAGGCGTCGCCGCTGGCTCCCGGCCGGGCTGCGCGCTCCGGGAACATCTGGAGCCACTCGGCGCGCGTGATCCCCACGCGGGAGTGCGTCACAGGAGCCTGCTTCCCCACCCAGCCCTCCTACTCACGCCCTCTATGCCCGCCAGTATCGCGGCCGCCGGGATCGCCCGCAACGCGAATAATAGTACATCAGTTCTTATCGGGGCGCGCCACCGACGGACGGGCGCGCTATTCTGTCACCACGAGCAGCGACGCGAGGGGCGACCCAATGACCACCACACCGACCGCCAGCATCCAGCAGATCAATGCCTCCGACGGGGGGGTGCCGAAGACCCCGCTCGACGTCGCGGACGTGACCGAGCTGGGCATCACCGTCGACCGGCAGCGCAACACGAAGGCGCACGGCGGGCCCGACCGGGCGCTGTGCCTGTTCTCGGGCGACGTGATCGAGACGCTGCGGGCCGAAGGGCACCCCATCGGCCCCGGCGACGCGGGCGAGAACATGACCCTGCGCGGGCTTGACTGGGCGGCGGTGGGGCCGGGCTCGCGGCTGCGGCTGGGCGAGTCGGTGCTGGTGGAGGTGACGCGCTACACGACGCCCTGCGGGCACGTCGCCCAGTTCTTCCGCGGCGGCGACTTCCTGCAGATCTCGCAGGACGAGAACCCGGGCCGCAGCCGCGTCTACGCGCGCGTGCTGGCGACGGGGCGGCTGCGCCCCGGCGATCCGGTCGAGGTGCTGCCGCCCAACGGCGGCTGACGCGCCGGCCCGAACCTAGGGCGGCGGCTGGGACCAGGTCAGCGGGGCGTCGCCGTCGACGAGGAGCCAGAGCGTCTGGCCCGTCTCCAGGGCGTCCAGGTCGTTGACGATGGCGGGCGCGCCGGCGATGAAGCGGCGCCAGCGCTGCTCGGCCGCGATCCAACTGAAGACGCGATCGACCCGCGGGGCGAGCGGCGCGAGGGCGGCGGCGGTGGGCGTGCGCGGCCCCGACCAGGTGACGTTGTTCCAGCCCGGCGCCAACTGCAGCACGCGGCCGGCGAGGTAGGTGAAGGCGTCCTCGAGGACCAGCGCGCGGCCGTCGGCGGACTCGACGCGGAGCGGCACGGGGCCGGCGCCCTGCGGCGGCGCGATGACGACGGCGCGGCTGTCGCTGACGGCCAGCGCGACCGCCTCGCGCTCGCCGAAGAAGACGCGGAAGCCGTCGGGGCCGCCCAGCCCCGCGCCCGTGATCGTGACCTGGAAGCCGCCGGCGCTCGTGCCCTCGCTGGGGAAGACGGCGTCGACGCGGGGGCCCGGACCGAGGCGCAGGTTGTCCGCGAAGAGCGAGGTCGCGCCGCCGGGCTCCGTCGCCAGGGCCGTCAGCGCCAGCGCCACGCCGGGCGCGAGGTCGGACGCGGTGAAGCGGCCGCCGGTGGCCGAAGCGCTGCCCAGGTAGCGCAGCGCGCCGCCCGCCCCGGACGCGTCGGGCGCGACGGCGGGGGCGGCCGCGCCCTCGGCGACGTACAGATCGACCGTCGCGTCCGGGGCCGCCGAGCCCTCGACGCGCAGGCGGTCGCCGTCGTAGCGGAACGACGTCAGCACGGGCGCGCCGGCGCGCGCGACGCCGGCCGCGCCCCGCACGTCGCCGCCGGCGTTGCCGTGGATGACGTTGCCGCGGTTGGTCACGCGGCCGGCGTCGTGGCGAAGGCCGGCGCCCTCGTTGTAGGCGATGACGTTCGCGCCGGGCAGGGCCGACTCGGGATGGGGCACGGCGCTGGTGACGTTGACGACGATGTCGCTCAGCCGCCCCGGCTCGAACAGGACCAGCGCCATGGCGACCTCCCCGGCGACGCGGAAGCGCAGCGACAGCCCCGGCCCGGGGATGGTGAGGATGAAGCCAGGCTCGCCCTCGACGTCGATGAGGCCGACGGTCGTGGCGGCGACGGAGCGCCCGTCGAGCAGGGCCTCGACGATCAGGCCGCGCGGGGCGGGGGCGCCGTTGAGGGTCACGCGCCCGCGGATGGTGTGCACCAGCCGGCCGGCTTGGGCGGTCTGCAAGCCCGGCGCGGCCGGGGCGGGCGCGCCCAGCACGACGTCGGTCGCGCCGGCCTCCACGCGGACGCCGTCGCGGGCGTTGCCGGCGGGGGTGTCGGACTCCGCGACGCCGATGCGGCTGTTCTGGATCGTGACGTCGCGCGTGCCCTCGCCGGAGACGACGACGCCGTCGCCCGCGTTGTGGACGATCGTGACGCCCCGCCCGCGCCCGATCCCGACGCCCGTCGCGCCGCCGTCGACGCGGATGCCGGCCCCGTTGCCGGTCAGCGTCACGCCGTCGATGGCGGCGTCGGTGGCGCCGGCGACGTGGACCGCGACGCCGGGCACGGCGCTGATCGTGAGCCCCTCGACGGCCTGCCCGGCGCCGCTCAGGACGAGGCCCGGCGCGCCGCCCGGCAGCCCGTCGCCGAGGATGGTGGCGGCGCCGGAGATGGTCAGGTCGCCGCGGGTGACGGCGGGCAGCGGCCGCGCGAGGCGGATGGTGAGGCCGGGCTCGATGAAGACGGCGCGCGGACCGTCGGGCTCGCGGGCGGCGGCGGCGAGGACGACGCGCAGGCTGCCGGGCCCCGTGTCGGCGTCGCGATCGACGAGCAGGGCGACGGTGTCGAGCAGGTCGGCGGCCGCGATCCCATCGATGCGGCCGTGGCCGGAGGCGTAGTCGAGGCCGGGGGCGTCGATGTCGGCGGCGGAGCCAGTGAGGACGTGCCGCAGCAGGGCGCGCTCGCGCTCGGGCGCGCCGCCGTCGGCGGCGAGCAGCTGGGGCCGCGCCTCGAGCAGCAGCGCGGCCAGCGCGGCGACGTGCGGCGCGGCGGCGCTCGACCCCAGGAACGGGGAGGGGAAACCGCCGCTGCCCGTGACGGCGACGCCGTCGGCCGCGACGAGGTCGGGCTTCTGCGCGCCGTTGTTGGTCGGGCCGCGGCTGCTGTAGGGGCGCACCGTGCGGAGGTCGGCGCCGGTGTGCCCCACGGCGCCGGCCGCGATGACGCCGCCCGGCGCGTCGCTCTGGGCGAGCAGGCTGCTGGCCGTCGTATTGAAGTTGAGCACCGTGCCGCCCGCCTCGGGCTCGGGCGGGCCGAAGGCGAACAACTCCAGACGGCGCGCGTCGGCGCGGCCGCCGGCGTTCTGCACCACCAGCCGGAAGAGGCCGCCCTCGCCCTCGTTCTTGAAGCTGATCTGCTCGCGGGGGTTGCCGGTCGCGACGCCCTGCTCGGCCGTCGCGGCGGCGACGACGGTCCCGGCCGCGTCCAGCAGGAAGAGGTCGTAGTCGTTGACCGACGCCTCCCAGGGGTCGTCCCAGAGCAGGAGGGCGCGCAGTTCGTCGCCGCGTTCGAGCCGCAGCTCGTTGTAGGGCGCCTCGCCGCGGCCGCGCTGGTCGGTCGAACCGTCGCCGCCGAACGTGTGCACCGGGCCCGCGCCGGCCAGGCCGACCTCGCTCCCGTCGGGGCCGGCCCGGAAGTCGCCCTCGTAGTGGCGCAGGGCCCAACTGCCGACGGCGGTGATGTAGACGCGGATCGGCCAATCGGGGTGGTCGAGGGCGGCGGCGGTGTTGAGCGACACGGCGCTGCGCTGGTCGTCGGGCAGCGGGAAGCCGAGGTCGTCGACAACGACGTCGGTGCGCTGGGCGAGGTAGTCGACGGCTTCGATCATCTCCGCGTGGGTGCTGACGGCGGCGAAGTAGAGCGCGGCCTCGGGCGCGATGTCGTGCACGATCTCCAACAGCGCCGTGCCCTCCGCGCCGGCCTCGATGCCCTCGGAGGTGAAGGCGCGCTGCTCGGCCAGCTCGGGCAGGTCGCCGGCCGCCTGGGCGTCGGCCAGGCCGCCGATGCCATCGGAGATGACGCCGATGCGCACGCCCGCGCCGCGCAGGCCGGTGCGCTCGCGCAGGGCGGCAAAGCGCAGCGCGAGGTGGCCCTCGGTGAGGGCGGCGCCGCGGGCGGCGACGGCGTACGAGGGCAAGGCGACCGCGCCGACGCCGGTCAGGGCGCGCAGGGCGCGCAGCCGCTCGGGCGGCACGGCCAGCTGGGCGTGGCCGAGGTCGGGCCGCCAGATCTGCGTCTCCACGCCGAGGGCCAGCAGCGCCGCCGGCGACGGCCCCGCGCCGCGCAGCCGCACCTCGACCTGGACCATGCCGCGGTCGTCGAGGCGCAGGGCCCGCAGGGCGACGGCGTCGCGCAGGGGCTTGCCGCCGCCGGCCAGGGCGTCGGCGTCGATGGCCGCGCCGGCCGCCTGCAGCCGCTCGGCCTGCGCGGCCACGGCGTCGAGCAGGGGCGGCAGGGCCGTGGCGGGCTGGGCGCGGGCCGGGCTCCCGGCCGGCAGGGCGACGCCGATCAGCAGCGCCAGCAGCGCGACGGCGGCGGCCGCGCCGACGCGACCGAGCCGGGGCGGTCGGGGCGGACTCGGCGGCCGCGGCGATGGGGATCGCACCGGCAATCGCTCCCGTGTCGAGGCGGGCGGCCGTCGGGGGCGCCCGCCTGCGTGCAGGTGCACACGCTACACGCCGGGCGGCGGGTCGCACACGCGCCGATCGGGGGCGCGGCCGGCGCCGGGCGACGGTCCCGCGGCGGCCTCGGGGGTAGACTCGAACCCGATGACGCACGTCGCCCCGACGCCCCCCGAGCCGACCGATCCGCCCCGGCCCGCGTCGCCCCTGCGCACGCGCGGCGCGAGGGCGCCGTTGCGCGTCGCGCGCCCGCGGATCGGGTGCACCAGCCGGGGATCGAGTTCTAGGGAGCGCGGGGCGTTCAGATGATCATGCTCGACGACATCCTGCGGATCATCGAACCACTCGACCGCGAAGCGATGGCGGCGGCGGCACGGCGCCAGCAGCAACTGACGAAACCGCCGGGCAGCCTGGGTCGGCTGGAGGAGCTCTCGATCCTGCTGGCCGGCATGCAGGGCGATGAGCGGCCGCGCGGCTACCGCAAGCAGCTCATCCTCGCCGCCGGCGACCACGGGGTCACGGCGAGCGGCGTGAGCAGCTATCCCCAGGCGGTCACTGCGCAGATGGTGCAGAACTTCCTCGAAGGCGGGGCGGCCGTCAACGCGCTCGCCCAGCGAGCCGGGGTGGAACTGACCATCGTCGACGCCGGCGTCGCCGTACCGGTGGGCCCGTCAGACGCGCTGGTCTCGGTGCGTCTCGGATTCGGGACGCGCGACATTACCCAGGGGCCGGCAATGACCCTGGAGCAGGCCGAGGCGTCGCTCGACACGGGGGCCAAGATTGCGCGCGCCGCAGCGGCCTACGACGACATCATCGGCATCGGAGAGATGGGTATCGGCAACACGACCTCCGCCGCCGCGATCGTTTCGGTGCTGTGCGGACGTCCGCCAGAAGCAGTGACCGGTCGAGGCGCGTCTCGCAGCGACGAGCAACTCGCGAGGAAAGTCGCCGTGGTGGAGCAGGCGATCGCCGTGAACCAGCCCGACCCGACAGATGGGATGGACGTACTGCGCACGCTCGGCGGCTTCGAAATCGGCGTCCTGGCAGGCGTCGTGTTGGGCGCAGCCTCGAGCCGGACGCCCGTCGTCCTGGACGGGTTCATCACGGCCGCGGCAGCGTTGATCGCACAGGCGATCGTGCCGTTGAGCCGGGACTACTTGATCGCTGGTCACCGCTCCGCGGAGCGCGGTCATGGCATCGCGCTCGAATCCCTGCAACTCAAGCCGCTGCTCGACCTCGACATGCGGCTCGGCGAAGGCACCGGCGCAGTGCTGGCGATGGGCATCGTCGACGCGGCAGCCGCCTGCCTGCATGAAATGGCCACGTTCACGGAGGCTCGCGTATCAAACGAGAGCGCGTCGACATGAGCGGCCCGCGCGCGGCGATTGGCTTCCTCACGGTTCTTCCCGTGTCCGCCAATCGCGCGCCGACGGGCGCCGATCGCGCCTGGTTCCCCGCTGTCGGGCTGGCGTTGGGCGCGGCGCTGGTCGGGCTTGACGCCGCCGCTCGCGAGGGGTTGCCGGCAATCGTCGTCGGCGCCCTCCTCGTCTCGGCCCTGCTGATCCTCACTCGCGCATTGCACACGGAGGGATTCCTCGACTGCTGCGACGGTCTCTTCGGCGGCTACACGGCCGAAGACCGGCTGCGCATCCTGCGCGATACGCACGTCGGCGCGTTCGCCGTGATCGGCGGCGCGGCCTTGATCGTGACCAAGTGGAGCCTGCTGGCCAGCACTCCGGATGCGTCGCGAATGGGGCTGCTGTTGCTCTTTCCCTGCCTGTCGAGGTTCGGCATGCTGGCGACCATGGCGGTGTTCCCATATGCCCGCAGTCATGGGTTGGGATCCTCGCTGCACGAGAACCGACACTGGTGGCAGATCGGCGTTGGACTGCTGAGCGCCGCGCTGGCGGCGGGGCTGTTGCTCGGTCCGGGCGGACTGGTGCTGTTCGGCGCCGTGACGCTGGCCGCGCTCGGGCTGGGACGTTGGATGACATCCAAGCTGGGCGGCATGACCGGCGATACGTATGGCGCGGTCAATGAAATGGGTGAAGTGTCGGCGCTAGTCCTCGGCATCGCGCTGGCGCCGGCGCTGCCCGCGCTGTTCGAGGCGCCGTTCTGGTAGGAGCGCGAATGCGTCAGCGACAGGACTTCGTTGCCTGCGACTCGGGCTGCACTTGGTATCTGGCACGCCACGGCGAGACCGAGTGGAACCGGACGCGCCGGATTCAGGGTCAGACCGACACGCCGCTCAATCGGCGAGGCCAGACGCAAGCCTCGCTGTTGGGTCGGCGCCTGAGCGCCGCCGAGTTCTCCGCGGTCTACGCGAGTGACCTGTCGCGCGCCATGACGACGGCGCGACGGGCGGTGGGCGAGTCCGGACCGGAAATCGCACCGGTCCCGGAGCTGCGCGAGTTTGCATATGGCGAGTGGGAAGGTCTGACCTTTGCGGAGGTGCAGGCGCGCGATCCCGAGGGATTCGCGGAACGCATGCTGCGCCAGAACCACCGCTATGCCCCGCCCGGGGGCGAGAACGTGCCCCAAGTCGTGGACCGAGTGAGGCAGTTCCACGACCGCGTCCGCGCCCGCCATGGGACCGGCGAGCAGGTGCTCGTGGTTGGACACAGCGGGTCATTGCTGGCGTTCCTGATCTGCCTGCTGGATATGCCGAGCGAGTTCCTGTTGCGATTCCGGCTCAATCCCGCCGGGCTGTCGATCGTGAGGACGTTCGATGATGCGGCCGTACTGGAACTGTGCAACGACACGGGCCATCTGTCGCTGACCGACAGGGAGTAGCTCGTGCGCAAGACGTTGACGCTGGTTCTCGGCGGCGCTCGGGCGGGCAAGAGCGCGTACGCGCAGCGCCTGGCCGAGCGGGGAGCGCGGGTGCTGTTCGTCGCGACGGCCGAGGCGGGCGACGAGGATATGGCGGCTCGGATTCGTCGGCATCAGGCCGGCCGGCCGGCGGAGTGGGACACGCTGGAGGAGCCGCTGGACTTGGTCGGGGCGCTTCGGCCGGTCGTGCCGGACTATGACACCGTGTTGCTCGATTGCCTCACGCTGTGGGTGAGCAACCTGATGCACGCGGATGGCGCACCCGATGTGCTTGGTGAGGTGGGCAGGTTGCTCGACCTCTTGCGGGAGCAGGAGGCGTCGGCGATCGTGGTCAGCAACGAGGTCGGCCTGGGCGTGGTGCCGATGACCCAGCTGGGTCGGGAGTATGGCGACCAGCTCGGGCGCGCGAACCAGATGGTGGCCTCCGCGGCGGACGATGTCTGGTTCGTGGCGGCGGGGCTGCCACTGCACCTGAAGGCGCTCAGCCAGGCTTCGACGGCTTCACGCGAGGCGGAGACTCCCGGGCCGTAGCTCAGTTGGGAGAGCGCCGCCCTTGCACGGCGGAGGTCGGGGGTGCGAATCGCCTCGGCTCCCGGGGGGTAGACTCGAACCCGATGACGCACGTCGCCCCGACGCCCCCCGAGCCAACCGATCCGCCCCAGCCCGCGTCGCCCCTGCGCACGCGCGGCTTCGCCTGGTGGCTGCCGCTGGTCGTCGCAGCGGCGGCGGCGGCGGCGGCCTTCGTACTGTCGGAGCGGCAGGAGCAGGTCTACGAGTCGCGGGCGGCGCTGATCGCGCCGTCGGGCGGCGTGATCACGCCGGCAGACCTGATCGACGAGATCCAGGCCGACGCCGTCTACGAGCAGACGATCCGCACGCTGCGACTCGACACGACCGTCGCAGCGCTGCGGGAGCGCATCGACATCGCCGCCGTGGGCGTCGTCATCGAGGTGCTGGCGCGGGCGCCGTCGGCGCAGGAGGCCCAGGCGCTGGCCCGTGCGTTCACGAGCGAGGCGCGCGACCCGCGGGTGACGAATCACGGCCCGCTGCTCGATCTGTACCGGGCGCCGCTGCTGCCGCGGCACCGCACGGGCGGCGGCACGGCGCGCAACACCGCCATCGCGACCGCCCTGGGGCTCGTCGCGGGGATGGGGCTGGCGCTCCTCGCGGCGGGCCGGGAGCGGGCCGGCCAGCACCGCCTCGACCTCCCGCGGCTGACCGGCTGGCCGCTGCTGGGCGCGCTGCCGCGCATCGCCGGGCCGGCCGGCGACGTCCCCGCCCGCGCCTTCGCGGCGCTGAAGGCCGACGTCGAGGAGCGGCGCCGGGCACGGGGCTTCCGCGTCCTGCTGGTCACGGGCATGGAGCCGGGCGACGGCGCGACGACGGTCGCGGTGCACCTGGCGCTGGCCGCGTCGCGGGACGGCGTCAACACCACCCTGGTCGACGCCGACCTGGCCCGGCCGGGGGTGCACCGCGCGCTCGGGATCGAGAACGGGAACGGGCTGGTCGAGAGCCTGGCCGCGCCGACGTCGGTGCCCAGTTGGCTGGACCCCGAGACGGTGTTGGAGCCGCCGCTGCCGCTGCAGCGGCTCGAATTCGCCCCGCGGGGCGTGGCCACGCGCGGCCCCGCCAACCTGCCCGCGCCGCGCCTGCGCGTGCTGACGGCCGGATCGATGCTCCCCGGCGCCGGCCGCGACGGCCTCGCCCGTGAGGCCCTGCGCGACCCCACCGCCCCGATGTATCGCAGCCCGCGTCTGGGCGAAGTGCTCCTGCAGTTGACCGGCGAGTCGAGCCTGGTGATCGTCGATGGGCCGCCGCTGGCGTCGGAAGGCGGGCAGGCGCTGCTGCGGCAGTCGGAGGCGGCGCTGGTCGTGGTCAACGCGCTGACCGGCGACCCGGAATCGATCGAGGAGGCGGCCGGGAGCATGGCGCAGCTGCGGGAGCGGGTCATCGGCGCCGTCGTGACGCGGGCGCCCGATGCGGGCGTCGCGGCCCCTGCGCCCGCGCCGTCGCCGCCGGAGTCGCCGCCTGCCGCCGTCGGGGCTCCTCCGCGCGGAGTCGCGCCGGCGGGCGAGGACGATGGCAGCGATCGGCCGTCCGACGGCCCCTTCCGCGCGCCCGCCCCGGAGGTCGGGCCGGCGGACGAGGGCGGTCCGGCCGGCTAAGCCGCTATTCTGACGGTGTTGACGCGAATCGGGGGGCGCTTGGGCCGGTCGCTCAGAGGAGGAAACCCTCTCTCGGTTATGTCTCGTGGGGTATACTGAGGCAGATTGGCGCAGATACGGACACCTGCCGAATCCGGCCGGCAGCCCGAGGAGATGCACGATGACAACCACTGACGTCGACGAAGCGGCCATGGACGCCGATTCCATCGCCGCGGCAGGAGAAGAGATTTACAACCGGCGGTACCGGGAAGAGTACGAACGGTTGTACCGCGACATGTACGTCGCCATCAACATCCGGGATGAATCAATCTTGCGGGCAGACGTACTCGTGGAGGCGATGCTAGAGGCTGAGAAGAACGATCCCGATGGGATGTTCTACTTTCTTTGGGTCGGTCATAAGGGTGTCTATCGGATGAGAACCGTTGCCTGAGACCTCCGCACAGGGTCACTACGACTCTCAGGGTAATGCGTGCCTCACCTTCTTGCTCATCGGGAGCAAGTCCAGCATCACCTTGGACGCGATCATCGACACAGGATTCACCGGGTTCGTTCAAGTACCTCCGGAAGTCGGAGCTGCAATCGGTCTTCCCGATCTGCAGCGGGTGATTCCGGTGACGTTGGCGGACGGGTCAACGATTTCCAGTGAGGTCAGTGTGTCAATCGCGCGTTTCATGGGGATGGCGAAAACCGGGACGGTGCTGATGCCCGCGGGATCACACGCAACATTGGTGGGCATGGGGTTCTTGCGGACGTTCGATGTCGGCTTGGTGATTTCCCGGAGTACCGGAGTCCTCCTCGCTGCCGAGCATCTTCTCGCGGAGATATTGGAACAGGGCCGGTCCGCGGGCACGGACGAGTCCGACGAATCCTAGCCGCTTCACCCCTCCGGCCCGACGAGCTCCCGGCCGATGAGCAGGCGGCGGATCTCGCTGGTGCCGGCGCCGATCTCCAGCAGCCGCGCGTCGCGCAGGTAGCGCGCGACGCGCGCCTCGTTCATGTAGCCGTAGCCACCGTGGATCTGGACGGCCTGGTTGGCGACGCGGGTCGACACTTCAGCGGCGAACAGGATGGCCGCGGCGGCCTCCTTGTCGACGCGCTGGCCGCCGCCGGCGGCCGACGCGCCCGCCCGCACGGCGGTGCTGTAGACGAGCCAGCGGGCGGCCTCGGTCTCGGTGTACATATCGGCCAGCTTGGCCTGGATGAGCTGGAAGTCGCCGATGCGCTTGCCGAACTGGCGCCGCTCGCGGGCGTAGGCGACGCCCTCGGCCAGCGCCGCCTCGGCGACCCCGACGGCCTGCCCGGCCAGGAACGCCCGCTCGATGGCGAGGCCCTGCATCATGATCGCCCCGCCGCGGCCCGGCTCGCCGATCACGTTGCCGGCCGGCACCTGGCAGTCGTCGAGCAGCAGCTCGGCCGTGGGCGATCCCCGGTGGCCCAGCTTGTCGAGCCGCTGGCCGACGGCGAAGCCGGGGAAGCCGCTCTCGACGAGGAAGGCGGTGATGCCGCGCGAGCCGGCGGCGGGGTCGGTCTTGGCGTAGAGCACCAGCGTGTCGGCGACGGAGCCGTTGGTGATGAACATTTTGCGGCCGTTGAGGACGTAGACGTCGCCCTCGCGGCGCGCGCTGGTGCGGATGCCGACGGCGTCCGATCCGGCCTCGGGCTCGGTCAGGGCGAGGGCGCCGACGGCGCTGCCGTCGCAGAGGGCGGGCAGGTAACGGCGCCGTTGGGCGTCGCTGCCGTTGACGGTGATGTTGTTGACGCAGAGGTTGGCGTGCGCCCCGTACGACAGCGCGATGGAGGCCGAGACCTTGGCGATCTCCTCGATCACCAGCACGCCCGAGAGCAGGTCGGCGCCGGCGCCGCCGTACTCGGGCGGGACCATGACGCCCAGCACGCCGAGGTCGCCCAGCTTGGGCCACAGCTCGCGCGGGAACCAGTCCTCGGCGTCGATCCGATCGGCGATCGGCTCGATCTCGCGGCGGCAGAACTCGCGCGTGGTGTCGCGGATCAGGCGCTGCGCGTCGCTCAGTTCGACGTCCATCGGGGCTCCCCTCGCCCCGGAGTCTAGGCGAGGGATAGCGCGGGAGGCGCGGCTGCGGCAGCATTGCCGTCATGGACGAGTTGGCGACGAAGAAGGACTTCGATCAGTTTCGGCTGACAATTCTCGCGGACCTGCGGGAGCAGTTCGTCGACCTCAAGATGTGGTACCTCAAGCTCGTGGTCGCTCAGACCGCCCTGTGGATCATCATCGTGATCGCAGCCATGGTTGTCGCCGGCGTTCTCTGGGGCTAAGCGCTTCGACCCCGACGATCCGGGGGGCGATCGGGCGCGAGGGATAGCGCGGGAGGCGCGGCTGCGGCAGCATTGCCGTCATGGACGAGCCGAAGACCACGCCCGAGCCCGAGAACACACCCGAACCGGAGAACACGCCCGACCCGGAAGCCGCGACCGATCCCGAGGCCGCGACCGAGCCGCTGCCGGCGCTCACCCAGACGGTCGTCGACGAGGCGCTGCTGACCTTCGCCCGCGAGGGGGTCGAGGCGCCCGCGCCGCACGAGCCGCCGCCTTGGATCACCGTGGCGGGGCGGGCGCGCGTGGGGCTGTGGCGATCGGGCGTGATGCTGGGCCGCGCCGAGGCGGCCGATACCGATCTGGCGACGGCCGTGCGCCAAGCCGCCGCCGCGGCCGCCGCGGCCGTGGACGGCGACATCCCCCCCGACGACCGCTACAACGCCACCCTGCTCGACGTCGAGATCGTGACGATGACGCAGTTCATCCGGCCGACCGGGCTGAGCGGCCTGATGCACGCGACCCAGGCCGGCATCGACGGGCTGGTGCTGCGGGAGGGCGATCGCGCGGCCGGCGGCTGGCCGGCCGACGCCCTCAGTTCGGGCCGAACCAACGCCCGCTGGGCGAAGGGGCTGCTGCGCGAGGTGCGGCCGCCGGGCACGCGGCTGCCGCCGTCGGTGGCCGTGCTGCGCTTCCGCACGCGGGAGGTCGTGGGGATGCTGTGGCCGCCCAGCGACCGGACCGTGGGCGTGGCCGCCATGCAGGGGGGGACGCGGGTCGTCTGGCCGCAGGCGGTGGGGCAGCAGGACCTCGTGCGCGCGGCCGGCCGCGCGGGCATGTGGCTGGTACGGCACCAGCGCGAGGACGGCCTCTTCCGCTACCTCTTCCAGCACCACACGCAGAGCTGGTCGCCCGACGACTCGCTGGTCCGCCAGGCGGGTTGCGCCTGGGCGATGGCGCGGCTGGCGCGCCGCCTGCCCGACGCCGGCTTCGCCGCGCCCACGAAGCGCGCCATCGAGGGGCTGGAGCAGGGCTCGGTGAAGCGCGGCGGGCCGGGCAACCTCGCCTACATGCAGGTCGGCGACGACCCGCCCCGCCTGGGCGCGATCCCGCTCTTCCTGCTGGCGGCCGATGAGTGGGACCGCCACTCGCCGATCGACGAGAGCACGCGGGAGCGGCTGGCGGCGACGCTGCTGGCCGTGCAGTCGCCCGAGGGCGGCTTCGGCGTCGATGCGCGGGGGCTCACGCTGGAGGGGTCGGAGACGTACTACGCGGGGCAGATCGCGCTGGCCCTGGCGCGCCGCTTCGAGGTGACGGGCCGGCAGCGGATGGCCGAGGCGGGGCTGGCGGCCGTGCGCTACTACCGGCAGTGGTGGGACGACGGCAACCGCGACCTGTCGTTCGTGACCTGGATGCTGCAGGCCTGCGAGGCCTGGTACCGGCTGCGCTACGACGACGAGGCGCGCGATTTCGGCTTCGAGATGGCCGACTGGGCGCTGCAGTTCCAGCAGCCCGACGACGTGAACCTGCTCTGGGGGGGCGCCTTCGAGAGCACGCCTGGGATCGGCACGGCGGCCTACACCGAGGGGATCGTGCGGGCGGTGGCGATCGCGGAGCAGGCCGGCGACGCCGAGCGGGTCGAGCGCTACTCCCAGAGCGTGCGCGGGGCGATGCGCTTCCTGATGCAGCTCTGCGTCGAGGACCCCGACCTGGCCTTCACCGGCGGTCCCGAGCAGCGCGGCGCGGTGCGGTCGTCGCTGCGGCGGCGCAACCTGCGCTGCGACAACGCGCAGCACTTCATCATGGCGGCGCTGGGCGCCGTCGAGGTGGTCTACACCGACGAACCGTCGGAGTGACTCAGACCGGGGCGCCGCCGTCCGGGCGCGGCGCGCTCAGTCCCAGCTCCGCCAATCGCTGGCGCACCACCACCTGCGGCGCCTGGAAGCGGGCGGCGAGGGCGGCCGCGTCCGCCCGCCGCGACGCGGCCCGCAGCGCCGCCCCCGGCAGCAGCAGCTCCGCCGCGAACTGATCGCAGAGCGCCTCCCGCTCGTGCGTGTGGACGGGCGGCGTGACGCCGTCGAGGTCGCCCAGCACGATGTGCCCCAGCTCGTGGGCCAGGGTGAAGCGCGCCTGGGCGAGCGCGTCCTCGCGGTTGAGGATGATCAGCCAGCGGCCGTCGACGAGGTCGCAGCCGCCGCGCAGGCCGGGGTGCAGGCGGTCGTCGAGCACGACGCTGGGACGCGGGTCCCAGCGGGCCAGGCAGTCGAGCACGGAGATCGGCGGGACGGCGGGGCCGGCCAGCCGGGCCGCCGCGCGGCGCAGCGCCTGCAGCGTCGCCGTGCGCTCAGTCGCCCGCGGGGGACTCGGGATCGGCGGGGGCGGCGTCGGCGAGGGCCTGCTGCGCGCGACGGAATGCCGCATCCAGCGAGGCGTGGGCGGCGGCCCGTTCGGGCTCGTCGGCGTAGATGAGCCGCCAGTCCTCGCGGGTGACGGGGCGCAGCATCTCCTCGCGGCGCTTGGGGCCGTAGGCGGGGTTCGTGAAGAACTCAATGCTGTGCCCCATCAGGTCGGCGACGCGCTGCAGGGTGTGCACGTCGATGCCGCGCCGCCCCCGCTCGATGTCGGACAGCCAGTTCTTGCGCTTCCCCACTTGCGTGGCGAGCGCGTCCTGCGTCAGCCCGGCCTCCAGCCGGGCGGCGCGCAGGCGCTGGCCGACGTCGGCCCGCGGCGGGGCGTCGGCGTCGTCGGGGGTGGAGTCGGGGGCGGGGTCGGGCATGGTGGATCGCCGTTTCGCTGGACCGGGCGGGATGGCCGTTGCGTTCCCATCCGGTGATCGGTACCATACACCCGCGTTCCGCGAACAGCAAGTATCGCGCGACCGCCATCTCCCATTCGGACGCCATCGACGCACGGTGGACCGCCCCTCGAGGTGCCCCGTGCCCGACTCCATCGTCCCTCCCGCCCCCAACGCCGCCCACTGCGTGCATCACTGGATCGTCGCCTCGCTGCCGACGGCGGGCGCCTATCCCGCCGCCTGCCGCCGCTGCGGGGCCGAGCGCCGCTTCCCCTGCCAGAGCGACTGGTTCGACTTCAACGACGCCGCGGGCACGCTGGGCCTCGTCTTCGGCGGGGAGCCCGCCGACGCCGGCGCGGCCGGCCACGACGAGGTCCGCCGGTGGGCCGAGGCGCTCGACGGCAGCCTGCGCGGCAACTGAGCGCCGGCCCGCGGGCCGGGCGGCGCTAGCCATAGGCCCAGCCGTCCTTGACCAGCAGCGCGCCGCCGGACACCCGCTCGCGCAGGTGCTCGCGGCAGAGGGCGAGGCGCACGTCGCGGACGGCATCGCGCCGGCGTCGACCGTCGCGCACGGGCCAGCGCCGGACCCAAAGACGGCGCCGGGCGGGGCGAAGACAGAAGTCGCAGCGCGTCATCGGTCGGGAGGCTAGAGAACTGATGTTCTACTTGTCAATCGCCCACACGGCTCGCAGTGCAGCGGGATAGGCTGATCGGATGGAGACCGAGTTCACCCGATCCAGCGTCAAGCGCCTGGGCAGGCGGCTGCGCAAGGCGGAGCGGCCGTCGGCGGACGACGTCGAGATGTACGACGCGTACCGCAAGAGCTTCACCGACGCATTGCGTGAGGTGATGACGCAACTCTACTCGCTGTTCCCGGACTCCCCTCCGTCCGGCCGGCGCAAGACGCTCGACTCGGTGGTCGGCAAGCTGAAGCGGGGCACGACCGACCTGGGCCGGATGCAGGACATCGCCGGCTGCCGCATCAACGTGCCGAGCCTGGATGATCAGGACTACGCCGTCGCGATGATCCGGGAGCGCTTCGAGGCGCTGCGGACGGACGACCTGCGGAACCAGCCCCACTCGGGCTATCGCGCCGTGCACGTCATCGTGGCCGCGTCGGACGGGCGCTGGGTTGAGATCCAGGTGCGGACGGCGCTACAGAACCTCTACGCGCAGCTCTCGGAGCGCATGGCCGACCACTTCGGCATCGAGATGAAGTACGGCGGCGGCGATCCGTTCGCCAGGGAGATCCTGCAATCTTCGTCCAGCCGGGCGTACGAACTCGACTCGCTTCAGCGGGATATTGTGGCGCGGGAGACAGCCGGCGATGCCGACCAGGAGCGGATGCGCGAAGATCGGCGTACACTGGAGCAAGCAACGGTTCACTACCGGACGATCGTGCAAGCGCTCATCCAGGCGCTGGAGCCCAGCAAGGAGCGTTCAGAGTGAAGCACTTCCTGATCCACTACGACCGCCCGGCCGGACGGCTCCTCTCGATCCACGAGTACAGCGACGAGGAGCAGGACCAAGCGAACGCCGACTGCGACGCGCAGGAGTTCGCCAAGCCGGACCACGTGGAGGTCGTGCTGCTGACCGCCGCCTGCCGCGCCGACATCGAGCGCACGCACGCCCGCTACTTCAAGACGCCCCGCGAGATGGTCGACAGTTACTTCTCCGCCGCCAGCACCTGAGGCCAGACCTCGCGCTGGATCATCTCCAGGCGACGGATGTAGTCGTCCGGGGTGAGGGGCGGTCGGCCGACGGTGCGGACGCCCAGGCGGTCGAAGCCGGCGGCGCGGTAGGCGCACAAGGCGGCGGCCATGGGGCCGGGCGTGGCTTCGAGCGGCGTCTCGCGCTGCATGGGGAAGGCGGCGGGGTCGCGGCCCGCGGCGCGGACGCGCTCGCGCATCGCCTCGGCGGCGGCCGCGAGACGATCGTCCGGGATGGCGCCCGACGAGATCCAGCCGTCGCCCAGGCGCGCGGCCCGATTGAGCGCCCGCGACGCGACCCCGCCGACGAGGATCGGCGGCCCGCCCGGGCTGACCGGCTTCGGCAGCATGCTCATCTGCTCGACGCGGTAGTGGTCGCCGGCGAAGTCGACGGGCTCGTCGCGCCAGCAGGCGCGCAGCAGGGCGATCGCCTCCTCGAAGCGGGCGGCGCGGTCGTCGAACGACGCGCCCAGCGCGGCGAATTCGGAGTCCGACCAGCCCAGCCCGACGCCGAGCCGCAGCCGGCCGCCGCTGAGGATGTCGATCTCGGCGGCCTGCTTGGCGACGAGCAGCGGGTTGCGCTGGGGCAGGACGAGGATGGCGGTGGTCAGGCGGACGCGGCTCGTCCAGCCGGCGAGGGCGGCGAGCAGGGTGAGCGCCTCGTGCTGGGTGATGGCCCCCTCGAAGCCGGCCCCCGACATGCTCGGCCGGTCGGCCAGCGTGTAGGCGAAGAGCACGTGGTCGCCCAGGAAGAGGAAGTCGTAGCCGATGGCCTCGGCGGCCTGCGCGACGTCGCGCAGTTCCACGGCGCCGTACTCCCAGCGCACGGCGGGCAACTCGGCTCCGAGTTCGATGGGCGGCATGGCGGGCGCGTCGCTCCGTTCCGGGATTGGGCGGCGGGGCCATCCCGCCTCGCGGATGTTACCATGAGCGCACCCAGACGCTTGGGCGGGCCACGGCGGGCGCGCCGACCCGGTATCATCGCGGCGTCCCGGCGTGATGCGCCGCCGGACACGCGCGATCGGCCGCCGGGCCGTCGGCCGCCGGGCAGGGACAGGGGACGCAATGCAACTCGACGAACGCCACGCGGGCGAAGAGGGCGTGATCCGCAGCGACATCGCGGAGATGGTCGACCGGGCGGCGGCGATGGCGCGGTACGCGTTCCAGGCGGTGCGCAGCGGCGCCGGCGAGAACGGCGGTCCGCTGCCCGAGGCGCTGGCCGAACGCCTCGCCGAGCAGACCTACGTGGACGTGCTGCGCTTCTCGCTCGACGAGTGCGCCTGCCACCAGGAGCACCCGTCGCCGGAGTAGCGGTCGGGGGATTCCCCTAGAGGCTCATCACCAACGCCACGATTAGGGCGACAATGGCGGCGAAGACGCCGGTCTGGATGATCATCGCCCGGTAGATCTCAGCGCGCAGGATCTCCCTGGTGACGAGCGTGTCGGCCTCCGGCTGCGTCATGCCGCGTCCGCGCATGCGGTGCTCCCCCGGCGCATTGTACCCAGGCCGGCGGCAGCATCGTCCGCGCACACGATCGTCCCCCGTAGCCCCCGGCGACCGCCGTTTGCTAGGATCGGGGCACGCCAGGGGCGCGCCCGGCGGGCGCGATCGCAGCAACAGGAGACCGCCATGACCACCAGCAGCTCCGTCGTCACCCCCGAGCGCTTCGCGCAGGGGCACGATTGGGACACCTACCTGTCCTACATCGGATCGGCCGAGAACCTGGCCCGGCCCGGCCCCTACGGGGGCGAGCGGGGGGACAACTCGGCGCGCTTCCAGCGCAACATCGACCAGTACACGCTGAAGCCCGAGCAGGCCGACGCGCTGCGGGCGCTGCCCCGGCACAAGGTGCTCGTGCTGGGCGAGGACTGGTGCCCCGACGTCTACCGCGGGCTGCCGGTCGTGGCGGCGATGTGCGAGGCCGCCGGCTGGGAGCTGCGCATCTTCCAGCGCGACGACCACAAGGACATGATGGCCGAGTTCCCCAACGTCAAGGACGGCCAGGAGTTCGATTCGATCCCGGTGGTGGCCTTCTACACCGAGGACGGCTTCGAGGAAGTGGCGCGCTGGATCGAGCGCCCGCTGGTCGCCGACGAGACGATCGCCGCGATCGGCAAGGAGTTCATGCGCCGCGAGGGCGAGACGGAGGGCGAGATGCGCGCCCGCCTGCGCCAGCGCTACAAGAACCTGCAGAGCTCCGACGAGTGGGACGACTGGCGGCACGCCTCCGTCGAGGAGATGCTGGGGCTGCTGCAAGGGGCGTAACCCCATCCACGGTTCGAGTGTGTCGGGGGCTGCCGAGGGGCGGCCCCCGTCGCGTTTCCGGCCCGTCATGGCGCTTCACGGATACGCTCATCGCGTGCTACGATTCGCGTCATGACAAGAACTAATGTTCTACACCGAGACTGGACGGCGAAACTCAAGGAGCGGCTGGCGCTGGTGGAGGAGCGCGCGCGGCGGGGATACACCGTGGACGAGATCGCGGAGTCGATGGGGCGCTCGCGGCGGGGCGTGAAGGACGACCTGGAGCGGGTGCGAGAGTTGCAGACGCATCAGTTCCGCCGGGAGCGGGCGCGAGAACGGGCGCGCACCTTCGCTCTGTGCGCGCAGACCCAAGCGGCGCTGTGGGAAGTCATCGAGCGGCAGATCAAGGTGGGTGACGACAAGGCCGTGCCGGCGGCGGCGCGGGCGCTGCTCGAGACCATCCGCACAGGGGAGGCGCTGCGCAACGCGGATGAGAAGGATGTCGAGCAGGGACAGTTGACGGTGCGCGACATCTACGCGCAGTTGGACGCCGACTACCTGAACGAACCGGTCGCGCTGGTCGAGGCGGAGGCGGCATCCGCACGGCCGGCGCCCGACGCCGATGGGCACGATGAGACGCCGCAAGCGGAAGACTAGCGCCCTGCCGGCGCCGGCCGGACTGGACGAGGCGACGGAGAAGGAGGCGCGCCTTTGGGGCCGCGACCCGGTCCGCTTCGCGCGCGAGGTGCTGGGCGTCGATCTGTGGGCGCGGCAGCGCGAGATCGCGCGGGCCGTGCGCGACCACCCGCGGGTCGCGGTGCGGTCGTGCCACGCGGCCGGCAAGACGCACGTCGCGGCGGTCTGCGTGTGCTGGTTCCTCTACACCCGCCCCGGCGCGGTCGTGCTGACGACCTCCTCCACCTTCCGGCAGGTGCGTTACGTCCTCTGGCGCACGATCCAGGGGCTGGTCGCCGGCGCGCGGCGGCGGCTGGGCGGGCACCTGCTCGACACCGAGTTGCGGCTGGGCGAGCGCTGGTACGGCCTGGGCCTGAGCACCGACGATCCCGAGCGCTTCCAGGGCTTCCACGCGCCGCACGTGCTGGTCGTGGTCGATGAGCCCGGCGCGGTGCCGACCGGCGTCTTCGCCGCCATCGAGGGGGTGCTGGCCTCGGGCCGCACGCGGCTGCTGATGATCGGCAACCCCACACAGCCCGGCGGCCCCTTCCACGACGCCTTCCACGCCCAGGCGGCGGCCTACCGCACGTTCCGCATCTCGGCCTTCGACACGCCCAACTTCGGACCGGGCGCGGCGCGGCGCGACTACCTCGTCTCGCCCGAGTGGGAGCGGGAGCGGCGCGCGCTGTGGGGCGCCGGGAGTGACCTCTACCGCTCGCGCGTGCTGGCCGAGTTCCCGCGCCGCGCGGCCGACGGGCTGTTCTCGCTGAGCGCGCTCGACGCCGCCGCGGCGCCGGGCGGCGCCCCGGACGACGCCGGGGCCGGGGCCGCGTCCGCCGCCCTCGGCGTCGATGTGGCCCGCTTCGGCGACGACGCGACGGCTTTCAGCTGGATCGAGGACGGACGACTGGTGCGGCAGGAGCAGCGCCACGGCCTGTCGACGATGGAGACGGCGGGGCGCGTCGTGGCGGCGCTGCGCGAGCGGCCCGATCTGGCCGTCGCGGTCGACGACACGGGGCTTGGGGGCGGCGTCACGGATCGGCTGCGGGAGCAGGGGATGGCGCCGCTGGCGGTCAACTTCGGCGCCGCCGCCGGCGACCCCGAGCACTACGCCAACCGCGCGGCCGAGCTGTACAGCCGGCTGGCCGTCGCGATCGAGCAGGGCGACCTGCGCCTCGCGCACGACCTGCCGACGCTCGACGCGCTTACCGGGCAGCTGCTGGGCGTGCGCTACGCGATGGGCAGCGACGGCCGGCGCCGGATCCGCAAGCAGGGTCGGGACGACGGCAAGCGGGCCGGCCGTGGCGCCAGCCCCGACCTGGCCGACTCGCTGGCGCTGGCCTGGGCCGCGTACGAGGACGGCGCGGCCGGACCGGGTGTCTGGTGACCGCGAGACGGGAGGTCGCGATGCGTTTGCCCCGGACGTCGCAGCCGACGGCGCCGCTCTGTCCCCGCTGCGCGCGGGCGCGGGGGCTGCTGCTCGACCGCCCCAGCTACGGGGCGTTCAACGCCGTCTACCGCTGCAACACGCGCGAGGGCGGCTGCGGCTATCTGTGGAGCCCGGCGTCGGCCGGTTGAACCATGTGCGACACTGCCGGCATGGACGTCAGTCTGGCGCTGCTGGCCGATGCGGCCAACACCTCGCGCGACGGCAAGCTCAACCTGCTGGGCATCTTCGACGCCATCCAGGCGCCGCAGTTCCCCTCGACGCACCCCAGCATGATGCTGGTGCTGCGGCTCGAGGCCTCGGCCGCCGACGCCGACCGGGCCCACGCGCTCGACGTGCGCTTCATCGACGCCGACGGCGGCCAGGTGTTCAAGCTCGATGGTCGGGTGGTCGTGCCGTCGTCGCTCGACCCGGGGCAGCCGCATCAGTTCACGCACCCCATCCAGATCAACGGACTGGCCCTGGAGGGGCCCGGCCAGTACGCGTTCGAGGTGCGCCTCGACGGCGTGCTGGCGGCCACGGTCCCGCTGCGGGTGCTGCAGTCGCCGGTGGCGGGGCCGCCGGGGTAGCTGGGTTTGAAACGCCAGTTGCGGTCGTCGAGATGATTGAAACGAATCCGCCGATTCCTTTCACTCCTTCGCGGGAGTGAAAGCGGCGTTGCAGCTGCTTGTGGTCGCGTGGGGCGGGGCCCCGCCGCGGCCGCCGACCGCCGATCATCGCGCTGGTGATTGGATATTGCCTGTCACTGATTCGATGATGTCAAGAATCGAATCACGAGCGTTCCGACTGTTCCCACGCTTCTGTTCCACGCTTAGCAGACAATCACCCGCAGACCGCGTACTGTGGTCTTACTTCGACGACTGGCGGGACGCACCCGCTCCGGACGCCGGCATCGCGCCGGCGCCCCCGAGAGCCCGATGCCCCTCCCCGACGCCGGTTCGTTCGCCCTCACCGCGCAGGCTTTGCAGGATCTCGGCCTCAAGGGCGCGTTCGCGCTCGTGCCGTCCTGGCAGGCCGGGATGGAGCAGCCCGCGCCGGCCCCGCTCGACCGACTGGCCAGCGAGGGCTTCCGCGGCAACGAGGTCGTCTACGCCTGCGTGCGCGAGATCGCCTCGACCGCGGCCGACGTGGCGCTGCGCGTGCAGGACGCGCGCGGCCGGCCGCAGCCCCTCCACCCGCTGCAGCGGCTGATCGAGCGGCCCAACCCCGAGCAGTCGGGCTTCGAGCTGATCGAGGCCCTGCTCACCGACCTGCTGGTCTACGGCAACGCCTTCCTGCTCAAGCAGCGCGGGCCCGACCTGGACGCGGCGGACGGCGCGCCCGGCGGCGGCATCGAGGCGCTGTGGAAGCTGCGCCCCGACCGCGTCCGCATCGTGGCGGGCGAGCGGCGCCTGGTCGACGGCTACGTGCATCGGGTGGGCGACCGCGAGACGCGGCTGGCCGCCGGCCGCGTCGTCCATCTGCGGCTGCCCGACCCCGCCAACGACCTCTGGGGGCTCTCGCCGGTGCGGGCGGCGGCGCGCCAGATCGACACCGACAGCGAGGCCTCCCGCTTCGTGGAGGCGTTCTTCCGCAACGCGGCCGTGCCCTTCGGGATCATCAAGCTGAAGCGCGCCCTGCGCGGCGGCGAGCCCGAGGCCAGCCGCATCGGGCGGCGCTGGTCGGAGCGCTTCCGGGGGCTGTTCGGGCGCTTCCAGGTGGGCGTGCTCGACGCCGACGCGGAGTTCCAGCGCATCGGCCTGACGCAGGACGAGATGGCCTTCCCCGAGCTGCGCGCGCAGACCGAGGCGCGCATCTGCGCCGCCTTCCGCGTGCCGCCGGTGCTGGTCGGCGTCAAGGTGGGCCTCGACCGCTCCACGTTCAGCAACATGGCCGAGGCGCGGCGCTTCTTCTGGGAGAACACGATGCTCTCCCTCTACCGCCGCCTCGAAGAGAAGTTCAACGCCGAACTGACGCCCGACTACGGCCCGCGGCCTGAGGGGCTGCGCCTGGTCTTCGACTTCAGCCAGGTGGCGGCGCTGCGCGATTCGCGCGAGAGCGTCGAGCGGTCGGCGCTGGCGGGCCTGCGGGCCGGCGCGCTGACCGTCAACGACGCCCGCCGCCGCCTGGGCCTGGAGCCCATCGACGGGGGTGACCGCCTGGTCGGCGGGGCGGCCGCGGGCCGCCGGGAGCTGGCGCACTGGACGCCGCCCGGCGGCCCGCCGGTCGCGACGCTGGACGCGCAGCCCGCCCTGGAGGCCGGGTCGTGACCGGCCGCCGCATCAGCGGCTACGCCGCCCTCTTCGGCGCGCCCGACGCGCAGGCCGACGCGATCGTCGCCGGCGCCTTCCGCGCGACGCTGCGCGCCCGCGGCGACCGCCTGCCGCTGCTCTGGCAGCACGCGATGGCGGAGCCGCTGGGACACATCGTGGCGGCGCGCGAGGACGGCCGCGGGCTGTGGTTCGAGGCGGCGCTGGCGACGACCCGCCGGGCCGCCGACGCGCTGGCCCTGATCGAGCGCGGCTCGCTGCGCGAGTGCAGCATCGGCTTCGTGCCGCGGCGGGTGCGCTTCGAGCGGCGCGACGGCCGCACCGTGCGCCTCATCGACGCCCTCGACCTGGTCGAGATCAGCCTGGTGACCCTGGCCGCCAACCCCAACGCGCGGCTGACCGCCCTCGACGGTCGGCCGCTGGAGCGTCCGGCGCCGCGGGCGCGGGCGCCCGCGGCGCTGCGCCGGCGGCTCGATCTCGCGCTGCCGCCGGCCCCCGCCTGAGCGAGCCCATCGAACACGCGAACCGCAGAACGCGGAACAACACGGAACAGCCAGAGAACAGTAAGGAGTCCCAATGCCCACCACCAACGACCTGCGCGACCGCGCGCGCCAGACGATGACCGAGGCGCGCGCCCTGCTGGAGCAGCACGACGGCGGCGAGGAGCTGCCGGCCGACGTCGCGGCCCGCGTCGATGACCTGATCGCGCGCGGCCGGGAGGAGTGGCGCGCCTACGAGGCCGGCCTGGCCGGCCGCGAGCGCCAGGCGGCGCTGTCGGAGTTGGAGCAGGCCTGGCACGAGGGCGAGCGCGCCGCGTCCCGGCGCCTGCCCGACCCCAACGCGGGCGGCGCCATCGGCGTCGCCGGCGGCGAGGCCCCCGAGCGCCGGTTCGGCGAGAGCCAGCGCCCGGCGCTCTACCGCAAGGCCTTCGAGACCTACGTGCACCACGGCGAGCGCGCGGTGCTGGCCCTGGGCGGCGCCTACGTGAAGGCGCTGACCGCCGGCACCGACAGCGAGGGCGGCCACCTGGTGCCGGTCGATTGGCAGGCGAAGATCCTGCGCGCGGCCGGCGCGCGGGCCGGGCTGCGCCAGCACGTGACGGCGATCCCGACCTCGCGCGACGCGGTGGAGTGGCCGACCATCGAGGGCGGCGACGACATCCACGCCAGCGCCGTGCGCCGCACCTGGGTCGACGAGCAGCCGGCCGAGGGCGCGGCGGAGTCGGAGCCGACCTTCGGAGCGATCCGCATCCCCGTGCACACGGCGATGCTGACCACCAAGGCCAGCCGCAACCTCGTCGAGGACAGCGCCGTCCCCTTCACCGACATCCTGGCCGGCCTGTTCGGCGACGAGGTGCGCCTGTCCGACGAGGAGGCGTTCCTGGCCGGCGACGGCGTCGGCAAGCCGCTGGGGCTGCTGCACACGACCGGCGTGCCGTCGGTCAAGAGCGGCCACGCCTCGAAGGTGACGGCCGACGGCCTGCTCGACCTGTTCTACGGGCTGCCGGCGCAGTACCGCGACGCGGCCGTCTTCGTGACCAACAGCGCCACCGAGGACTCGGTCCGCAAGCTGAAGGACGGCAACAACCAGTACCTCTGGGTGGGCGGCTTCGCGGCCACGCCCGAGACGCTGCTGGGCCGGCCCGTCGTCAGCTCCGAGTTCATGCCGGCCGTCAAGGCCAACGCGACCCCGATCGCCTTCGGCGACTTCAGCCGCTACGTGGTGGTCGACCGCGTGGGCTTCGCCGTGCAGCGCATCGACGGCGACCAGCAGTTGGCCGAGAAGAACCAGATCGGCTTCGTGGGGCGGCAGCGCGTCGGCGGCCGGGTGACGCAGCCGCGCGCCTTCCGCCTGCAGAAGATCGCCGCCTAGCGGCCGCGCCCGCGCGGCCCAACGACCGCCCCGCCCGCGCGGGCGGGGCGGGGAAAGGACCTCCCATGACACTCCAGGAATCGCTCAAGTACGACGACGGCCAGATCGACCCCGACGCCTACACGCCGGGATCGGTCAGCGGCGGCTGGGTCTCGCTGGCCGACTTCGGCGAGGCGGCGGCCATCCTGATGATCGGCGCGATGGCCAACAACGCCACGCTCGACGCCAAGCTGCAGCAGGCCAAGGACGCCAACGGCGCCGGCGCGAAGGACGTGACCGGCAGCGCCATCACGCAGCGCACGCAGGCCGGCGGCGCCGGCGACGAGATCGTGACGCTGCCCGTGCGGGCGGCGGCGCTCGACATCACGGGCGGCTTCACGCACGTGCGCCTGCGCGTGACCACGGCCGTCGCCAACGTCGACTACGGGGCCGTGCTGGTGCGCGCGGGCGCCGGCGCCCGGCCGACGGCCAAGAGCTAGCGGGCGGGAGTCACACGATGCCCCTGCTCACCGCCGCCGACGTCCGCCAGCACGTCGAGACCGAGATCGACGACGCCGCCCTGCAGCGCGTCATCGACCGGCTCGACGCGGAGCTGGCGCAGCGCGCCGGCCCGCACAGCGGCCCGATCGTCGAGACGCTGGCCGGCGGCTGGCCCTCGGTGTTCCTGCGCCGCCCCATCGAGCGGGTCACGCGCGTGCGCGAGGGCGCCCGCCTCGAGCCGGGCACGCCGGCGCTGCGCGACGGCGAGGACTACCGCGTCTGGCCGGCGCAGGGCCGCATCGAGCGGCTGGCGCCGGGGGCGGTCCTGGGCCTGCCGGTCGCCGGCGACGGCCCTCGCTTCGCGCCCCTGGTCGAGGTGAGCTACGAGCCCGTCGACGACCGCGAGCCGCGGCGGCGGGTGCTGCTGGAGCTGGTGCGCCTCGACCTGGCGCAGAGCGGCCGGGCCGCGGAGTCGGCCGGCGAGGACTACCGCTACCAGGGCCTCGACTACCGCGCCCACCGCGAGGCGCTGCTGGCCGAGGCGCGCCCCTTCCTGACGCTGGAATAGACGCGGGAAGAACGGAGGCACGAACGACATGCGCGGCCTGCCCCATCGCTGCACGATCTCCCGCCCCACGGGGGCGCGAATCGACGCCTACGGCCAGCCCGTCGCGACGGGCTACGCCGTCGCGGACCGGGACGTGCGCTGCCGATTCAGCGCGCGCCGGGCCGAGGCGCCGCGGCTGATCGTCGGGCGCGGGACGACGCTCGACCGCCGCGACCGCGTGAGCGACGTCCGCCAGGCCGACGGCGCCGTCATCGACGCGGGGCCGTTCGCGGTCGAGAGCGTCTCGGCGCCGACGGGGCGGGTGCGCACGGCCTACCGCCGGGCGCGGCTGCTGCGCCTCGTGGGACTGGAGGGGTGACCGTGGATCCGCTGGCGACGCTGCTGGCGCACCTGCGCGCCGACGCGGAGATCGCGCGGCTGACGGGCGGCCGCGTCTTCGGCGGCGACCGGCCGGCGGGCCCCGAGGGCTCGCTGGCGGCCGCGCCGCTGGGGCCGTCGATCAGCGCCCGGCTCAGCGGCGGCCGCCCCCACCCCGACCTGCCGCTGATCGACGCCGAGGTCGAGTTGCGCTGCTGGGGCGGCCTCGGGCCCGGCGGCGCGCACGCGGCGGTCGAGCTGTGGGGGGCTTTGCACGCCGCCGTCAACGTCGGCGGCCTCGACGTGGCGGGGGCGCACCTGCTCTGGGCCGTCGAGGCGGGCGGCCCGGCGCTGCTGCGCGACCCCGAGACGGGCGAGGCGTACGTCCGCGCGGCGCTGCGCGTCGCGACGGCCGCCGGCACGAACGGTTAAGGAGAGGAGACGCGCCGTGGTGAAACTGCTCGTCGGCTCCGGCCGGATCTTCCTGCACGACGCCGGCGCCGCGATGCCGGCCATCACGGCCGACCCCGCAGCGGCCGGCTGGACCGACCTCGGCGCGATCGACGGCGGCGTCCGCGTGCAGCGCGAGCAGACGCTGGAGGAGCTGTACATCGACGAGGAGACGGGCCCGGTCGACGTGGCGCGCACGGCGGAGTCGCTGCGCGTCGAGAGCGCACTGGCCGAGCCGACACTGTCGCGGCTGGGGGCGGTGCTGCGGGGCGCGGCGCCGTCGCGCGAGGCGGGGCCGCCGGCCACGGAGACGCTGGGCGGCTACCGGGGCGCCTCGGTCGCGAAGCACGCCCTGCTGTTCCGGGCCGGCTCGCCCGAGGGGCCGGGCAAGCGCGGCCAGACCTACATCCCACGCGGCTACTTCGCCGGCGACCTGGGCATGGCCCACCGCAGCGACGCGCAGACGCTCGTCGCGGTGGAGTTCCGCGCCCTGGTCGACGAGGACGCCGCCGACCCGGCGGAGCGCTTCGGCGTCACCGTCTACGAAACCTAGCCAGGACAGATCAGACAGATCAGTTCAGACAGATCAGTAAGGAGAACACCCCATGTCCGACCCGTTCACCAGCCTGCTCGACCTCGACGGGAAGCGCCGGCCGGGCCTGCGCCTGCGCCTCGACGGGGAGGAGTACCGCCTGCGCGCGCCGGAGGAACTGTCGCTGAGCGACGCCTTCATGCTGGGCGGCGCGTTCGAACGGCTGCGGCAGGCAGCCGACGACCCCGGCCTCTTCGACGACACCGTGCGGGCGATCGTGGCGATCGTCGCGCCGGAGGTGTCCGTCCTCCTCGGCCGGAGGCAGGCGTTGACCCTCGTGGCGTTCTACTGCGGCCGCATGGCGGACGCCGTCGCCCGGCTGACGACCCCGGCGGGCGACCCCGTCCCTTTCTCAGCGCCGGCGCGGGCTTCGTCGCGGCGGCGCGGATCGCGGCGCGCTTCGGCCTCGGACTGCGGGAGCAACTCGCCATGCCGGTAGCGGAGTGGGCGGCGCACGTCGCGGCGATGGAGGTCGTGGAGGCGTCGGAGCAGCTGGCGCGGATCGAGGCCGCGGCTTGGCCCTGGCGCGACCCCGCCGAGCAGCGCCGCACGCTGCGCCGGCTCGCCGTCGCGGCGGGCGAAGCGGCGCCCGACCTCGACGCGGCGGACGGCCTCGACGGCATGGCCGTGCGCCGCGAGCCGATTGACAAGCACGGATAGGAGATCGCGATGGACTTCGACGACACCGTCCTGACGCTGCACGGCGACGACGCGCCGTCCCCGGCGGGGCTGGCGGCGGCCGAGCGCCGCATCCGGGAATCGCTGGCGCGGATGGAGCGGGCCTCGGCCGGACGGCCGCGCGCGCTGCTCGCCGGCGCGCCGATGGCCGGCCCGGCGGCGGGTCCGCGGGGCCCGCTGATCGGGACGCTGCACGTCACCGTCGAGCGCGAGCACCCGCGCGCCATCCAGGCCGGCGTCGAGCGGGCGCTGGCCGAGCTGGGCGAGCGCGCCGAGCTGGCCGGGGCGCTGGACTAGGAGCCGATCGTGCGTCTGCACTGGACCCCCGCCGGCGGCGACGCCGTCCGCCTCGACCGCGACCCGCGCTCGGCGCTGCTGGGCGTCGCCGGGCACGGCGCGCCCGACACCGCGATCCGCACCGCCGGCACGCCCGACCGCGACGAGCGCACGCCCGTGCACGCGCCGGCGCTGCCGCGCATCGTCACGCTGCGCCTGCAGATCGGCGGCGACGACCTGGCCGCCTTCGAGCGCAACCGCGCGGCGCTGGCCGCCGCCTTCGCGCCCTGGCGCGACAGCGGGCTGCGCGCCCGCCCCGGCATCCTCACCGCCACCCTGGCCGACGGCCGCGTGCGCGCCCTGCGCGCCGTCCCGCGGCAGGGACTGTCGTGGGGCGCGGGCCGGCAGCGGGGGTCGCGGGGGCTGGAGTCGATCAGCCTGGAGGCGCCCGACCCCTTCTGGTACGACCCGGCGGGGGCGCGCGGCCGGCTGCGCATCGGCCGGGCCGGGGCGCTGCGCTTCAACGCCGCCGGCGAGCTGTCCTTCCCAGCCGGCTTCGGCAGCGACCTGCCCAGCGCGCAGGCCACGGTGCGCAACGCCGGCAGCGTGCGCAGCTTCCCCGTCCTGACGCTGGCGGGGCCGAGCGTCGACCCGCGCTTCCGCCTGGGCGCGACGGGGCACGAGCTCGCCTTCGCGCTGACCGTGCCGGCCGGCGTGCAGCTGCGCGTGCGCTGCGGCGCCCAGCCCGACGGCTCGGCCGACGCGCCCGCCGCCCACCTGATCGACGACCTGGGCGGCGAGAGCAGCGTGCTGGGATCGCTGCGCACGGGCTCGCGCTTCTGGGCGCTGGGCCCGGGCGACAACCGCGTCCTCGTCGCGCAGGAGAGCCCCGCCGGCGGCACGAGCGTCGAGTACGAGTACTTCCCCCGCCACGTCGCGATCTAACGCAAGCAACAGATAAGGAGCAGCGCATGGCCGAAGAATCCTTCCCCTTCCAGGAACTCGCCGAGGGCGACCGCACCGTGAGCGCGGCGATGTTCGCCAAGCACCTGGGCTACATCCGCACGCGCGGCGTCATCAGCGGCGTCGACGATGCGCTGGAGGTGCGGGCCTCGTCACCGCAGGCGATGTCGGTGGAGTTGAGCGCCGGCGGGGCCTTCGTCGGGCTGACGCAGCTGCGCGCCTACCGCAACACGATGCCGCGCACGCTCGTCGTCGCCGCCGCCGACGCGACGCACGCCCGCCACGACCTGGTGGTGCTCGACATGAACACCGCGACGGGCCCGCCCGACACGCGCCGCGTGACGGCGGCGATCGTGGCCGGCGTCGCGGCGGCCGAGCCCGCCGACCCGGCGCTCGTCCAGAGCGAGACGCACTACCAGCTGCCGCTGGCGCGGATCGTCGTGGCGGCGGGCACGCGCGGCATCGGGCCGGGGGCCATCGCCGACCTGCGCGGCTACTCGAAGCCGGCCAACAGCGGCGATGCGGTGGGCTTCGCCCGGCGGGTCAAGACATCCGACGAGAGCGTCCGCGCCAGCACCACGCTGCAGGACGACGACGAGCTGTCGTTCACGGCCGCGGCGGACAGCGTCTACTTCGTGATCGCGGGGTCGCTGGGCGAGGGCGCGCAGGCGGGCGACCTGAAGTTCGGCTGGAACCTGCCCGGCACGACCGAAATCCACGGCTGGAAGGGCGGCTGGAACGCCAGCTTCGGCGCCTTCGCCGGCGCGGCGAGCGTCGTCGATCCGAGCCGGACCGGCGCCTACGACGAGTGGAGCGGCCCCGGCAACAACGCCGGCGACCGCGTCTTCCAGCACGTGTTCATGGGCTTCATCGTCACCGACGGCGCGGGCGGCACGGTGGCGCGCCAGTTCGCCCAGGCCGTCTCGAACAGCACGCCGTCGAAGCACCTGGCGGGGTCGTTCCTGCTCTACATGAAGCTGACTTAGGCGGCCCCACGGGCCGGAACGGAGAAGGAGAACGTCATGGCGCAGATCGCCACCTGGAGCGTGAACGGCGTCGACCACGCCGGCTCGCGCGAGATGTCGGGCGAGTTCAAGCGGAGCGCCGCCGAGATGGCGCGCCGCTACGAAGTCGCGGCGGGGCTGCCCAAGGGCAGCGTCGTGTTCAGCGTGCGCGACGCCGCCGCGCCCGACCCGCGGCGCACGCCCGAGGCGCAACGCAAGGCCGACCCGCCGCCGCCCGACCGCCGCAGCGTCGAGGAGAAGGCCGTCGACGAGATCCTCGCCAAGGCCGAGGGCGACACGACGGCGGGCGAGGCGATCAAGGTGGTGCGCTGGTTGGCCAAGTCGGCGCGCGGCGGCCGCGGCTGAGCGGCGCACGGAAGGGAGCCCCGCGATGCCCGAGAGCGCCCTGCTCTACCACCGCGACCGTCGCGGCGCCCTGCAGGCCGTGCGGCCGTTCTCGCAACTCGAGTGGACGCACCGCTTCGCGGCAGGCGGCGGCTTCCGGCTGTCGATGCCGCTGGAGGCCGGCGCGGCCGTGCGGCCCGGCGACGGCATCGATGTCGAACTGGACGGGCGGGTCGATTTCAGCGGCGTCGTGCAGGGGCGCGAGCTGCGCTACGCGCCCGAGCGGGAGCCGTCGTGGGAGCTGCACGGGCTCGACCTGACCTGGTGGCTGCACCAGCGTGTGATCGTGCCGCCGGCCGGGGCGTCGCACGACGAGCAGATCGACGTGCCGGCCGAGACGGCCATCCGCCACTACATCGACGCGCACCTGCTGCGCCCCGCCGACGCCGCGCGGGCGATCCCCGTGCCGGCCTCGCTCGCGCCGGCCAACCGGCCGCCGCTGGGACCGCCGGTGCGGGTGCGCGCCCGCTACGCCAACCTCGCGCGGGAGGTCGAGCGGATCGCGGCGCTCGGCGGCGTCGGCTTCGCCGCCTGGCGCGACGCGGACGGCGCGATCCGCTTCGGCGTGCGCGCGCCGCGCGATCGCACGGCCGCCTCGGCGACGCCGGTCGTCATCTCGCCGCACCTCGGCACGGCCGCCGCGCTCACCTACAGCGAGGGCGGCCTGCGCGGTCGCAACGCGCTCTACGTGCTGGGCGCCGGCCGCGGCGCCGACCGCGT
Source organism: Dehalococcoidia bacterium (assembly GCA_965207695.1). Lineage (GTDB taxonomy): Bacteria > Chloroflexota > Dehalococcoidia > Bin125 > Bin125 > TK10-74A. The sequence goes on from CBDBNA010000009.1 coordinate 48,271, forward strand.
GGTGGAGCCGGTGACCGACGCGGAGGACGTCGCGCGGGCCGGCCGCCGCGAGGCCGTCCTCGACGCGCGCGACGCCGGCGACGAGGCGGCCGCCCGCGACGCCGGGCTGGCCGAGCTGGCGCGCGGGGCCGGGCAGCGGCTGCGGGTGGCCGCCGTCGCGCCGCAGGCGGGGCCCATCGCCTACCCCGACGACTGGCGGGTCGGCGACCGGGTCAGCATCGACCTGCCCGACCTGGGGCTGCGCTTCGACCGCCGTGTGGAGGCGATGCGCGTGCGGGCCGACGCCGGCGAGCCCGTCGCGGTGGACTGCGCCTTCGGCGCGCCCGCCCCCGACGCCGCCGACACCCTGCGCCGCATCGCCGAGCGCACCGCGCCGGCCCGCTTCGAGTGAGGCGCGGGAGGGGAGAAGGAACGTGAACGCCACCGACATCGCGGCCCTGGCCACGGCCATCGCCGGGCTGGCCACCGCGCTCTACCAGTGGGTGCGGCTGTTCGGCCTGCCGACGCGCGGCCGGCGCGGACCCGCCGTCCCGCGCGGCGGCGGGCGGGGCCAAGGCCCCTGGCTGCGCTACCTCGAGGCGCGCCTCGCCGCCGCCGAGCGCGCCCTGGAGGACTGCCTGCAGAGCAAGACCCCGCGGACGGCGGCCGCCCGGCCGTCGCCGCATCGCACACGGCCCGATCGCTGGATCGGGCCGCGCAGGAGGGCGGGCGTCGCGCCCGGCCCGGAAAGGAACCCCGTCCCATGACCCCCGTATCGCTGAAGCACGCCGCCGGCAAGTGGAACAGCCGCCTGGTGGGGCTGGCCGCCCTCGGCATCTCGACGCTGGCCTCCGCACCCGGCCTGCCCGACGACCTGCGTGCGATCGGCATCACCGTCGTCGCGGTGGTGGGCGTCGTCATGGTCGCGCTGCGCGACATGCACGGCCGGCCCGAGGCGCTGCACGGCCTCGGCGTTGAGCATCCCGGCCCCGGCGACATCGGCCCGGGCGAGTAGCCGGGCCGGAGGCGCAGACCGTGAACGACGTCGTCCGGGAGAGCCCGAACTTCTACCGCGACCGCCTGGGCGTCGCGATCACGGGCGTCACCCTGCACTCGACGCGGGGCGGCGAGCGCACGCGCGGCGATCCCGAGGCCGAGTTCGGCGCCGCCCTCGACTGGCTCACGCGGCACAGCTACCAGACGGCCGAGGGGGCGACCTACCGCAACCCCTCGATCCACTACATCGTCGGGCACGATGGTCGGCTGGCGCGCGTCGTGCCCGAGCGGCACGGCGCCTGGCACGCCGGCACCGGCGCCCACCGGCGCGGGGCCAACCTCAACGCCATCGGCGTCGAACTGGTCCAGCCGACGCCCGACACCCCCTACCCGGAGGCGCTGATCGCGCGGGCGGTGGCGCTCGTCGCCGACATCTGCCACCGGCACGGCATCCCCGCCCGCCGCACGCACGACGACGCCGAGCCCGGCATCCACCACCACTCCGACCTCACGCCGCGGAAGTCGGACCCGGGCGCGCTGTGGCCCAGCGAGGTCTTCATCGCCCGCGTGGCGGCGCGGCTGCGCGCCCTGCGCGGCGAGGGCGCCCCCGACGACGCCGGCGAGGTGGCCGCCCTCTGGGCCGCGGTCGAGGGGAACACGCGGGCGGTCGGGGAATTGCGCTCGGAGGTCGCGGCGCTGCGCGGCCGCCTGCGCTCGGTCGGGCAAGCGCTCTCGGGGTGATGGGGCCCCTACCCCACTACCGCCCGACGAGCTTCTCCACGTCGCCGCGCAGCTCCCGATCGGTGACGCTGCCCTCGTAGGCGGCGACGATGGCGCCGGCGGCGTCGATGAGGAAGACCCAGGGCTCGCTGGGCAGGTCCCAGGCGAGGAAGGCGGCAGACTCGACCAGCGCCGACGGCTCGTGCGGGTTCTCGAACACCTCGACGTGGATCGCATCGAGGTCGGCGGCGTGGTCGCGCCAGACGGCCTTGACCACGTCGAGCGTCGGGGCGCAGGTGCGCGAGTGGCAGAAGGCCGGCGTCGCGAAGACGAGCAGCAGCGGCCGGCCGTTGGCCAGCGCGTCGTCGATGCTGAGCTGGTAGAGCCCCGGCTCGGGCCGCGGGTCCGACGTCAGGCGCGCCAGGTCCGGCTCGTCGAGCAGGGTGCGGGATGGCGTCGCCAGGGCGGCGTCGCCGGCGACCGGGGCGGCGCGAGCCTCGCGCACGGCCAGGCGGAACAGCACGATCTCCGCCTCGTCCTCGTCGAACGACTCGCCGGCCGGCGCGATGGCGAACTCGATGCCCCAGGTCCCGCCGCGCGGGAAGTAGGCCGGCACGACGTAGATGCCGGCGCCGACGTAGCGCGCGTTGTCGGACAGGCTGGCGCCTGCGGCGTGCTGGTGCTGCACGGGCAGCGGCGATTCGGCGGCGAAGGAGATGAACTGCGCGAACTGCGCCAGGACGGGCTGCTCGGGGTCGGCCGCGAGGTCGTAGAGGGCGACGCGCACGGTGAGGTCGGGGCGGATGCGGCCGCGCTCGTCCTGGACGGTGAAGCTGAGACGGTTCGGCCCGACGCCGACGTCGGCGTTGGCCAGGGTGGGCAAGAAGGGCGCGTTCGGGTCGAGTTGGATGAGCGTCCAGCGGTCCAGGCCGCCATCGCCGTCCGGCCAGTCGATCAGGAAGAGGCCGACGAGCACCGTGAAGGCGCCCATGCCCAGCGTGACGGCCAGGATGAGCGCCAGCGCGCCGGGGCGGCGTCGCCGCGGGCGGTCGCCGGGGCCCGGCGACGGATCGGTGGCTTGCGTCACGGCGTCCTCTCGGCCGCCCGTCCCGCAGCGGGGCCCGAGCGGCCCCCCGAGCCTATCCGGCGCGCGTCGTGGGGGCCGTCGCGCCGTGCCCCGGCCATCGAACGGCGGTCGGAACGGCCCGGTCGGGCGATTTTCGACGGCTTATGTCGCATCGCCAGATGGCCCGCTTGACCCTCGCGCCGATGCGGGATGTAATTGAGACAGGTTTTGGGTGTGAAGCGCGTACCTACGTGCGCCTTTGCGGGGCGGCTCAAGAAAGGCGGCCCCCTGTGGCCTTGTCCTACAAGAACTCCAAGGAGCAGACGTACTTCCTGCACGGGAAGGACGTCATGCTGAAGAACGGCCGCGAGCAGCGGATCTACTTCTTCGGCAAGCAGGCCAAGGAAGGCGCGCTCGACGCCATTCCCGACGGCTTCACGATCAAAGAGAACACGCAGACCGGGCTGCCGGTCCTGAAGCGCTCGGCCTAGCCCGACCCGCGCAGGACCGCCAGCGCCTCCGAGTGCCGGCGCGGGTCGCCGGCGGCGACCACGCGCCCGTCGGAGGCGAGGCCCAGGGGCGCGCCGTCCCAGTCGCTGATGCGACCGCCGGCGGCCTCGATCACGGGCACGAGCGCCAGGTAGTCGTAGGGCTCCAGCGTGGCCTCGACGGCGAGGTCGACGAAGCCCGTGGCCAGCATCGCGTAGGCGTAGCAATCGAGCCCGTAGCGGGTCATGCGCACCTGCGCCACGAGACGGGCGTAGGCGTCGCCGTCCGGCCCGACGAACTGCTCGCGGGCGGTGCAGAACAGCGACGCCTCGCCCAGCGACGCGCAGGCGCGGGTGTGGATCGGCCGCGGGACGGCGTCGCGGCCGTCGCGCAGGTCGGCGCCCCGCCCGGCGACGCCCAGCCAGCGCTCGCCGCTGACCGGCTGATCGATGACGCCCAGCACCGGCGTCCCCCGGTGCAGCAGCGCGATCAGCGTGCCGAACGTGGGCAGCCCCGAGATGAAGGCCTTGGTGCCGTCGATGGGGTCCAGCACCCAGACGTACTCGGCGCCGTCCCGCTCGGCCCCGTACTCCTCGCCCACGACGCCGTCGCCGGGCCGGCGGGCGGCGAGCAGCTCGCGCATGGCCGACTCGGCCGCTCGGTCGGCGACGGTGACCGGGCTGGCGTCGGCCTTCGCCTCGACCGCCAGGCGGCGGCGGAAGTGGGGCCGGATGGCGGCGCCGGCGGCGTCGGCCAGCGCCTCGGCCAGGGGCCGGAACGCGGCGACGTCGTCGGGGGCGGGGCGGTCGGCCATGGGTTGAGTATGGCGCGGGCGGTCGTCGGGCGCAGCGAACTGGGGCGCGGTGGGGGCGTCGACCACCCCTGACCCAAGGCCGGGCGGCTGCTATGGTACACTACTCGCCGCCTCCACCCTGCGAGAGCGCGCCGCGAGCTCCCCGGCCGGGCGCCGGGCCGACGCGCCGCAGGCCAGCCGGGAGGGGCATCCGCCATGGGCAAGATCAACGTCGCGATTATCGGAGTGGGCAACTGCGCCTCCTCGCTCGTGCAGGGCGTGCAGTTCTACCGGGACGCCCAGGAGGGCGAAGAGATCCCGGGCATCATGCATCCGCTGCTGGGCGACTACCACATCGGCGACCTGAACTTCGTGGCCGCCTTCGACATCGACGGGAACAAGGTCGGCAAGGACCTCTCGGAGGCCATCTTCGTTGAGCCCAACAACACGCTCACCTTCAGCGAGGTGCCGCACCTGGGCGTGCCGGTCGAGCGGGGCATGACGCACGACGGGCTGGGCAAGTACCTGAGCACGGTGATCGAGAAGGCGCCCGGCTCGACGGCCGACATCGCCGCCATCCTCAAGGAGCGCGAGGTCGACGTGGTGATCAGCTACCTGCCGGTGGGCAGCGAGGAGGCCACCAAGTGGTACGTCGAGCAGGTGCTCGAGGCGGGCTGCGCGATGGTCAACTGCATCCCCGTCTTCATCGCGCGCGAGGAGTACTGGGCCAACCGCTTCCGCCGCGCCGGCGTGCCGATCATCGGCGACGACATCAAGAGCCAGGTGGGGGCGACCATCGTGCACCGGGTGCTGACGCGCCTCTTCCGCGACCGCGGCGTGCGCATCGACCGCACCTACCAGCTGAACTTCGGCGGCAACACCGACTTCCTCAACATGCTGGAGCGGGAGCGGCTGGAGTCGAAGAAGATCAGCAAGACGAACGCGGTCACGTCGCAGATCGACTACGAGATGCCGCCCGACATGGTGCACGTCGGCCCCAGCGACCACGTGCCCTGGCTGCTCGACCGCAAGTGGTGCCACATCCGCATCGAGGCGACGACGTTCGGCAACGTGCCGCTCAACCTCGAGTTGAAGCTGGAGGTCTGGGACAGCCCCAACTCGGCCGGCGTGGTGATCGACGCGGTGCGCTGCGCGAAAATCGGGCTCGACCGGGGGCTGTCGGGGCCGCTGCTGGCGCCCAGCGCCTACTTCATGAAGTCGCCGCCCGAGCAGTGGACCGACGACCGCGCGCGGGACGCCGTGGAGGCCTTCGCGGCCGGGGAATAACGCTACCCGACGGGCAGGAAGAGGTAGCGGAAGTCCCGGTGCGGCCCGCCCTCGACGGTCGAGTAGTGCCGCCAGGCGGGGCGGTACTCGCCGCGCAGGCGGAGGTCGGCGGCGCGCCCGCGCGTGGTGCTCTTGCCGGTCGCCGGGGCCCAGCGGAGCACGCCGGCGATCCGGCGGCCCTCGTGCAGGCGGAAGTCGGCGTCGTTCGTGTCGGGCAGGCCCGCCCGCCAGTAGCCGAAGTCGTTCGTCAGCGCGATGACGGCGCCGGCGCGCGCGTGCCCCTCGGCGATGAGGCGCTCGACGCGGGTCACGTCGCGCAGGAAGTCGTAGCGGCAGACGTCGCGGTCGTCCTGGTCGATGAGCACGAACGCCTCGCGGTCGATCGTGACGCGCAGGCTCTGCTTCCAGTACTTCAGCTCGATGACGACGGAGTCCTCGGGCGGGCCGCCGGCCGGTGCGAGCCAGATGTCCGCGTAGGCGCGCCGGCCGCCCCACGGCAGGGGATACTCGAGCCGTACGATCACGTCGTCGAAGTCGCGATGCAGGCGCCAGGCGAGGGCGTACTGGAAGTCGTCCTCGGAGTGGAACACGGGACGAACGTCTGCGAGGCGCTGGAGGGTCGCTTCGACATCGGCGAGTGTGAGCACGGGCGCATCCCCTCGTCACTCGCTCGTCACGACGATAGGGGACTCTGTCACCTCATTGGGAACATCCCGGCCGAATCGATGCCACCCGCGTCACGCCTCCCCGCCCCCGTTAAATCCAGAGAGCCAGTCGTGACACCGCCAGGGCGTCACATCTGGCTCTGCGAGGATTCTAGCACCCTCCGAAGGGCTACTCGACGGGGAGGAACAGGTAGCGGAACTCGGTTTCCGCCCGGCTCTCCACATTCGAGTAGGGCTGCCACGCCACGTCATACACCCCGCGGAGCGTGAGAGCGCCCTCCCGGCCGCGCGTCGTGCCGTCGCCGGCCTTGGGCCCCCAGGCCATCCTCCCCGAGAGGCGCCGCCCGTCGTGGAGGCGGAAGTCGGCGTCGTTCGTCTGCCGATTGGGCTTGGTCCAGTAGAGATGATCGTTGGTGATCGCGATGACGGCGCCGGCGGCAGCGTGCCCCGCATCCAGAAGGTGCTCGATACGGACCAAGTCCTTGATGAAGTCGTAGCGTCCCAGATCGTGCGCGGAATGTTCCCGCAGCGAGAACTGCTCGTCCTCCCAAGTGACGTGTGCCTCGCGCGTCCGATACTTCAACTCCAACACGACAGGCCCAGCGGACGTTCGCAACCACAGGTCCGCGTAACCGCGCCGGTCCCCCAATGCCAGTGGATGCTCCAGTTGCACGCGCACGCGGGGGAAGCTGCCGCGAATCGCCCGGTCCAGGGCCCGCTGGAAGTCCTCCTCGGAGTGGAAGACGGGCCGCTCGTGGGCGAGTTGCTTGAGGGTTACTTCGACATCGGGGAGTGTGAGCATCGACGGATCCTCCTGTCCCGACGGTAGACGGTCATCGAGACTGGACCCATGCTGCGCCCCCCGCTCGACCGGCCCCCGCCGCGACCGCTCTACGCCCTGGCCGACCTCGCGGCCGACGCGGTCTACGCGCTGTGGACGCCGGGGCGACGCCGCATCCGCGAGAACCTGCGCGTCGTGCTGGGCACGGACGACCCGGCGACGCTCGACTACTGGGGCCAGCGGCAGTTGCGCCGCTACGGCGAGTACTGCCTGGAGGCGCTGTGGCCGCCCGGCCCAACGCCGGCCGCCTGCCACGCGTCGCTGTCCGCCGGCCCGGCCGACTGGGAGCGGGTGCGGGCGCTGGCGGCCGACGGGCCGCTGATCTTCGCCCTGCTGCACCAGGGCAACTGGGACGTGGCCGGGGGCGCGTTCACGCACAACGTGGGCCCCTCGACGGTGCTGGCGGAGTCGCTGGGGGCGGGGCGGCTGGACGCCTTCATGCAGGGGCGGCGCGAGCGGCTGGGCATGCGCGTCGTGTACGAGACGGCGCCGCGGGCGGCGCTGCGGGCGCTGCGCGACGGCGGCGCGCTGGGGCTGCTCATCGACCGGCCGCTGGGCGCGGGCGACGCGGGCGTCGACGTGACGTTCCTCGGCGCGCGCTGCCGGCTGCCGGCCGGGCCGGCGCGGCTGGCCCTGGCGACCGACGCGCGGGTGATCCCCATGGCGGTGCTGCGCAGCGACGGCCGCGCGCCGCGCTTCCGGGTCGAGATCGGCCTCGACTTCGACCCGCCGCGGGGCGGCGATCGCGATGCCGACGTTCGGATCCTCACGCAGTCGCTGCTCGACTGGTTCGAGGGGCCGGTGCGGCGGCATCCCGACCAGTGGTACATGTTCCGCCGCTTCTTCCTGCCCGACTGAGTTCCCACGCGGCCGAGGCCGGGCGCGGGCCGGGTCGGCCGCGGGGGCGGCGATGGCGTACGATCGGGTCCGTGTTCGTCGCCCTGACGCTGCTCGTGCTCGATCGGCTGGCCCGCGCGCTGCCCGCGGCGTGGCTCTACGCCCTGGCGCGGTGGGCCGGCGCGATCGCGCCGCCCATCGCGGAGCGGCGCCGGCAGACGGTGCGCGCGAACCTGCAGCTCCTGCGCCCCGAGTGGTCGCCGCGGCGGCTCGACAAGGCCACGACGCGGGTCTTCCAGGAGAACTGCGCCTACTACGTCGATATGGCGCGGCTGGCCGGGATGACGCCGCGGGCGGCGCTGGCCCAGCTCGACGTGGAGGGGCTGGAGTTGCTGCGCGAGGCGCACGCGGCGGGGCGGGGCGTGGTCGTGGCGGGGGCGCACGTGGGCAATGCCGAGTTCGTCGTGCGGGGGCTGCCGGCGGTGGGGCTCGAGTGCGCGGCGCTGGTGGAGCCGCTGCCCGAGGGCCCGCGCATGCGCGCGATGGAGGCCTTGCGCCGCGGGCCGTCGGGCGGGGGCCGCCTGCGCACCATGCCGGCGACGGTCGGGGGGATCAAGGAAGCGGTGCGCTACCTGCGCGGCGGCGGCATCCTCGCCGTCCTCGCCGACCGCGACATCCAGGGCGGCGGCTCCTGCGTGCCCTTCCGGGGGCGGCAGGCGCGCTTCCCCCACGGCGCCGTCGACCTGGCGCTGCGCACCGACTCGGCGCTGCTCTTCTGCCTCACCCCGCGCGCGGGCGGCCCGGCCCGCGGCGACCGCTTCCGGGTGCAGTTCCTGGCGACCGAGCCGCTGCTGCGCTCCGACAATCCCGGCCTCGACGTGCGGGTCAACGTCGCCAACCTGGTGCGGCTGATGGAGCCGCACCTCGCGCACTACGCCGATCAGTGGCGGCTGTTCGAGTCGCCCTGGACGCCCTGCCGCGACAGCGCCTACATCGACCCGGCCGGGCACGGGCGACCGGCGGAGGCGCCATCGTGACGGACCCGACGCCCCCCGCGCCCCGCCTGGGCCGCGCCGACCTGCACCTGCACACGCTCGCCAGCGACGGCACGGCCTCGGCCGAGGAGATGCTGCTGCGGGCCGCGCGGCTCGGCCTCGACGTGGTGGCGGTGACGGACCACGACGACCTGCGCGGGGCCCTGCGGGCGCAGGAGGCGGCGGCCCGGCTGGACAGCCCGGTGCAGGTCGTCGCCGGCGTAGAGCTGACGACGCGCGGCGGCCACCTGCTGGCGCTCTTCCCCGGCGACCTGGGGGCGGGCCGGCCGACGCCCGACGTATCGCCGCTGCGCTCTCTGGCCTGGACGATCGCCGCCATCCACGCGCAGGGCGGGGTGGCCATCGTGCCGCACCCGATGTCCTGGATCCCGCCCGGCGCGAAGGCACGCTCGATCGACCGGCTGATGGCCGGGGCGGCGGAGTCGCGGCCGGACGGGATCGAACTCGCCAACCCGACGCCGCCGGCGGGGCGTCGCAGCGCGGCCGCGCGGCGCTGGAACCGGGGCTGGGGGCTGGCGGAGACGGGCAGCAGCGACGCCCACTTCCCGGAGGTGATGGGCGCCGCGCTGACGCGCTTCCCGGGACGCACGGTCGACGACCTGATGCGAGCCCTGACGATCGGCGCGACGGTGGCGGAGTGGGGGCCATCGCCGTCGTGGCGGCAGATCGGCGCGCGGCGGCTGCTCGCCCAGCAGGGCCGCTCGGGGCTGGCGACGCCGCTGGCCCTGGCCCGTCGCGCCATTGGCGCGCAAGGAGACAGCGCCCGAGGCGCGCGAGGAGACAGCGCGGGCCAGCGCCTGCGGACACCGGACGCGCGATGAAGATCGGTATGGTCACGCCCTACGACCTCCGTACGCCGGGGGGAGTCAACCGCTACGCGCAGGACATCGCCGCTTGGGTGCGGGGGCAGGGACACGAGGTCCAACTCATCGGCCCGGCGGCGCCGGGCGACGGTCGCACGCCGGCGGACGCGACGATCGTCGGGCGGGCGCGGCGCGTCCGGGTCGGCGGCACGGTGGCGCCGGTCGCGCTCGACCCGCGCCTGGGCTCGCGGGTGGGGGAGTTGCTGCGACGGGAGCGCTTCGACGTCGTGCACGTGCACGAACCGCTGATGCCCATGCTCTCGCTGCAAGCCCTGCGCCGCGCCGACGCGCCCTTGCTGGGCACCTTCCACTCGTCCGAGCCGGCGGCGCGCCGGCTGTACCGCATCGCGGGCCCGCTGCTGCGCCGCTGGACGCGGCGGCTGGCGGCGCGCACGGCCGTGTCCGAGACGGCGCGCGCGGTCGCCGGGCCGGCGCTGGGCGGCCCCTGCGCGATCGTGCCGGGCTGCATCGACGTGGCGCGCTTCGCCGCGGCGGAGCGAGCGCCGGCCGACGGGGAGTCGCGCCGCACGATCCTCTTCGTCGGGCGGGGCGACGCGCGCAAGGGGCTGGGCGACCTCATCGACGCCTACGCCCGGCTGCGCGTCCGCCACGACGGCCTGCGCCTGGTCGTCGTGGGGCCGCCGGGGCGACTTGGCGAGGCGCTGCGCGCGCGGGCGGCGGCGTCGGGCTGGGACGACGTGCGTTTCGCCGGCCCCGCGGCGCCGGCGGAGTTGCCCCGCTACTACGGCGCGGCCGACGTGTTCGTCGCCCCCGCGACGGGCGGGGAGTCGTTCGGGTTGGTGCTGGCCGAGGCGATGGCCGCCGGCGCACCGGTCGTCGCGGGCGACAACCCCGGCTACCGGGCGGTGCTGCGCGACGGCCGCGACGGCCTGCTCACGCCGCCGCACGACCCGGCGGCGCTGGCCGAGACGATCGAGCGGCTGCTCGACGACGAGCCGCTGCGCCGCCGCCTGATCGACTCGGGGCGGGCGCGGGCGCGGGACTTCGACGTATCGGTCGTGGGGGCGCGGTTCCTGTCGCAGTACGAGGCGCTGGCGGAGGGAAGACCGGCGCGGTTGCCGCCCAACTTATATGATGAGGGAGCGGGCGCGGGGTCGGCGGCCCTGGGGGAACGCACGATGGCCGGCGCCTCGACGTCTTCGCCGCCACCGCCTCGCGAGCCGGGAGCCGCGTCGTGAGGCTGCCCTTCCGGCGATCGCGCAGGGGGCTGCACCTGCCCGGCGACCGCATCCTGCACGGCGGCGGCCGCACGCGTCGCCGGACCACCCGCCGGGCGCTGCGAGGCGAACCGCCGCCCGCCCCGACGTTCGACGCCGCCCCGCGCGAGATCGACGCGCCGCCCGCCGAGCGCTTCCCCGTCGCCGAGCCCGCCGAGGCGTCCCGACCCCGAACCATCGCGCCGGCGGCCCCGCCGCTGGGCGGGGTCCCCAGCGACCGCGGGTTCTCGCTGCTGCCGCACGCGCTGCCCGACCGGGTGTCGGGCTTCCTGGGGCGCTGCGTCGCCGCGACGGGGCTGACGCCCAACATGCTCACCCTGCTGGGACTGGCGGGCACGGTCGGGGCGGCCGCACTGGCCGCCCACGGCCTCTTCTGGCAGGCGGGCGCGGCGATGCTCGCGGCGAGCGCCTTCGACCTGCTCGACGGCGCCGTCGCGCGGGCCACGGGGCGGGCCACCACCTGGGGCGCGATCTTCGACGCGGTCAGCGACCGCCTGGGCGAGTTCGCCATGTTCCTGGGGCTGCTCGTCTGGTTCACCGCGGCGGACAATTTCGACCGCGAGGCAGTGGTGCTGATCGGCGTCTCGATCGGCGGCGCGATGCTCGTCTCGTACACGCGCTCCAAGGCGGGCGAGTACGGCGTGCGCATCCGCGAGGGCCTGGGCACGCGCTTCGAGCGCGTGGTGATCCTGGCCATCGGGCTGTTCTCGGGCGAGGTCGTCGCGGTGCTGTGGATCCTCGCCGTGCTGACCAACCTCACGGCGCTGCAGCGCTGGGGCGTCACCTGGTGGGCGCTGCGCGGCTACGCGGAGCCCCCGGCCGAGGGCGTCGCCGGCCCGCACGATCCCGACGGGCCCGCCCGCTCCGGCTGAGCGCTGATACGCTGCGCGATCTGGAACGAGGACCATGCTCCCACCGGACTTCGCACCCCTGGTCGCCGAGCGGCTGAAGGCCCTGCAGGGCCCGGTCAAGCTCGACTATTTCCACCAGAGCGACGGCACGATCATCGTGCCGGGGCGGCAGCCCTGCCCGAGCTGCCCGCCGACGCTGGAGGTGCTGGAGGAGATCGCGGCGCTGCACGACGACCTCACGTTGCGGGTGCACGACTACTACAGCGACCGCGAGGCGGTGGCGAAGTGGGGCGCCGAGCGCGTGCCCGGCATCGTCATCCACGGCGAGATCAACCGCCCGATCCGCTTCTACGGCATGCCGGGCGGGATGCTGCTGTGGGCGCTGATCGATGTGATCGTCGGCGCGTCGGGCAAGCCGGCCTCGGTCCCGACGGAGCTGACGGCGCTGCTCAAGAAGCTGCGCGCCCGCGTCCACGCGCGGGTGCTGGCCTCGTTCCAGCACGCCGAATCGGCGCAGGCGGCCGCGACGGCCGCCTCGCTGTCGCTGCTCTCGGACAAGATCGACGCCTCCATCTACTCGCTGGAGGACAGCGCCGACATCGCGATGCAGCTGCAGCTGACGCGCATCCCGCTGACGATCGTGAACGACAACTACGGCTTCGCCGGCGTGACGAAGACGCAGGCACTGGCGCAGTTCTGCCTCGACACGCAGAGCCGGCCCGAGAAGGTCCGGCCGCCCGAGGTCGACCCGCGCACCATCATGACGATCGAGCCGCCCAAGCCGCAGCCGCCGCCCGGCGCCGCCGGCCCCGGCGGACGCGGCCCCGGCGGGCGCGGCCCAGGCGGACGTGGACCGGGGGGACGCGGGCCCGCCGGCCCGCCGATGCGCCGCACTCGGGGCGGCATCATCCTGCCGGGGCAGTAGCCCCGCCCGCAGGAGCCTGTTCAGGTACCGGGGTCAGTCGTCGTCGGGTTTACCCGGTGCGGACTCGTCCGGTGCGGGGTCGTCCGGCGCGGGGTCGTCCTCCGGCGGGGAGTCGTCGTCCCGGCGACGCCAGCCGCCCCAGTTCGATCCGTCGCCCGCGGGGGGCGGCGGGGGCAGCGGGGCCGACGGGGCGGCGGGGGCCGGGGCCGCGCCGCCGCGCCCCAGCACGACGAACAACGCCGCCAGGCTGAGCAGCAGCGCCGCGCCGCTGACGCCGGTCAGCACCTCGGCCCAGGGGAATCCCTCGCCGGGGCCGAAGCTGGGGCCCAGCCGTATGCGCTCGTTCCAGGCCTCGACCGCCTGACGGCGACCGCTGGCCTCGGTCTCGCGGGCTTCCTCGGCCGGTTCCTCGACCTCTTCCGCGGCGGCGACGGGCTCCGGTTCGGCCGGCGCCTCCTCCGCTTCGGTCGCGCGCTCGGGCGCCGCCTCGGGGGCCGGCTCGGCCTGCGCCGCCTGGGACTCGGCTCCGGCCGGCCCGATCTGCTCGTCCTCGATCCGGGTCGAGCGGTCGATCGTCTCGCCGCGCTCCTCCAGGCCGCGCTGCGTCCGGTAGAACGCGTCCAGCCCCTCGCGGTCGAAGCCGTAGACCTCCATCAGCGCGTTGTCGACGGTCGAGCCGCGCTTGAAGACCGCGAACAGGTCGGCGAAGCGCTCGTGGCCGAACTCGTCGAGCAGCGCCTCGACGATGTCCGCCGACTGGCCGTAGAACAGGTCGACGTCGCCCGGAGTGTTGGTGTTGGAGCCGATCGAGCGGACGCTGAGGACGCGGTCCTCCTCGAGGGCGCGCTGCAGGGCGAGGCCGCGGCGGGCGCGCCAGTCGCCCTCGGAATAGGTCGCGACGCCCTCGTCGAGCCAGGCCGGCAGATCGGCGATGCCCTCGCCGGCCTGCTTGGTGATGATGTGCGTCAGTTCGTGCACGACGATCCAGGGCTGCGGCGAGAAGACGTGCACGAGGTCGGCCAGGACGCGCGTGCCGCCGGTGAAGATGAGCTGCTCGAAGCGGTTACTCTCGACCCGCTCGACGCCGATGGCGTCGTCGGAGTTGCTCCACAGGTAGACGCGGGCGGGGAAGTCGAGCTCCGTGCCCAGCACCTCCGACATGTGCGCGATCCCGTCCCGGCCCACCTGGTGCAGCGCCTCGGCGGCGCGCTCGTTCTCGTAGTAGTAGAGCTCCAGCACGTCGTCGGCGATGACCTGCCAGTCGTAGCGCGGATCCTGGTAGCTGTACTCGCGGCGCTCGGTCTCGGTCGTCTCGCCGCCGTCCATGGTGAGGGCCCACCACCACTCGATGGTCGCGCCGGGCGGGATGTAGGTGCGGGCGGTGTTGGTCGGCACGACCGCCTCCAGGCGGATCACGTCGCCCGCGCCCAGGTCGGCCGGCTGCCGGGTGATCGCGCCCTCGGGCGGCACGCGGTAGAAGAGCACGGCGCTCTCCAGCGCGTCGCCGTCGTTGACGAGGGCGCTGAACGTGAGCGTGCGCGGGAAGTCGGACGTATCGAAGGTCGTCTCGACGATGGTCGGCGTCCGCGCGGCGGCCGGCGCGGGCGTCAGGACGCCCGCGACGCCCAGCAGCAGCGCGGCCACCAGGGGCAGCCGCAGCGCGGCGCCGATCGTCCGCATGCCAAGCCGTCGTTGCTTCACGCCCGCTCCTGCGCGCCGGGGCTATCCGGCCGGTCCCGGCGCGTCCCCGTTCCCTGCACCGATCCGTGACTTGAGATACGCCGAGATGAGGTCGTCCAGTTCTCCGTCGAGGATGGAATCCGGGTCGGAGGTCTCATAGCCGCTGCGCAGATCCTTGACCATCTTATAGGGCTGCAGCACGTACGACCGGATCTGATTGCCCCAGCCGGCCTCTACGTGCTCGCCCTTCAGCCGCGCCCGTTCCGCCTCCTGGCGCTCGACCTCGCGCTCCAGCAGCCGCGCCTCCAGCACCTTCATCGCCGAGTCGCGGTTGCGGCCCTGCGATCGCTCGTTCTGGCATACGACCACGATGCCGGTCGGGATGTGCGTGATGCGCACGGCGGTGTCGTTCTTCTGCACGTTCTGGCCGCCGTGGCCGCTGGCCCGGAAGGTGTCGATGCGCAGGTCGTCGCCCTTGATCTCCACCTCCGCCTCGCCGACGACCTCGGGCATCACCTCGACCAGCGCGAAGGAGGTGTGGCGCGAGTGCGTCAGATCGAAGGGGGAGATGCGCACCAGGCGGTGCACGCCGCGCTCGCTGCGCAGCCAGCCGTAGGCCAGCCCCCCGCGCACCTCGATGGTGGCGCTCTTGATGCCCGCCTCCTCGCCGTGCGTCAGGTCGACGAGCGTGGCGTCGAAGCCCTTGCGCTCGAACCAGCGCAGGTACATGCGCTGCAGCATCTCCGCCCAGTCCTGCGACTCGGTGCCGCCGGCCCCGGCGTGGATGGCGAGGATGGCGTCGCGGTCGTCGTAGGGGCCGGCGAAGGAGAGTTCGAACTCCAACGCCTCGAACTGGGCCCGCGCGGCCGCGACCTCCGCCGCCGCCTCGGCGACGGCCTCCGTGCCCGTTTCGGCGTCGTCCGCCTCGGCGGCCAGTTCGAGCAGCGCCTCGGCGTCGTCCAACTGCGACTCCAGGCCGCGCCAGGTGCTGACCCGGCGGGAGGCGTCGGTCAGGCGCTGCATCAAGCCGCGGGCGCGGGCGGCGTCGTCCCAGAAGTTGGGCGCGGCCGAGAGGCCCTCCAGCCGGGCCACCTCCTGTTCGAGGGCGGTCAGGTCAAAGGCGCTCCAGGACGTCGCTCAGGCGACGCCGCAGGGCGCGGATCTGGTCGTGGACTTCGTCGGCGGCGGGCAATGGGTCCTCCGTTGTTCCGTTTCTCAGGCGCGGCGCGCGTGCTACTTGATGAGGCGCGCGGCGCGCGCATTACTTGTTCAGGCGCGCGGCCCGCGCGACGTTGGCCAGCAGCATCGTGACGGTCATGGGGCCGACGCCGCCGGGCACCGGCGTGATCGCCCCGGCGACCTCGCTGACGCGGGGGAAATCGACGTCGCCGGCGAGACGGTAGCCACGCTTGCGCGTGGCGTCGTCGACGCGGTTGACGCCGACGTCGATAACGACCGCGCCGGGCCGGACCATGTCGGCCGTGATCATCGCCGGCTGGCCGGCGGCGGCGACGAGGATGTCGGCCGTGCGGGTGACGGCGCCCAGGTCGGGCGTGCGCGTGTGGCAGACGGTGACGGTGGCGTTGGCCCCGGCGCGCTTCTGCAGCAGCATCGCCGCGAGCGGCAGGCCGACGAGGCGGGAGCGCCCCACGATGACGACGTGCTTGCCGCCCGGGTCGGCGCCGTCGCGGACGAGCAACTGCTGCACACCGTGCGGCGTGGCCGGGTAGTAGCGCGCCTGCCCAATGACGATGCGGCCCTGGTTCTCGGGGTGCAGCGCGTCCACGTCCTTACGCGGGTCGATGCGCCGCAGCAGCCCGTCGGAGTCGACCCCGTCCGGCACGGGCAGTTGCAGGATCATGCCGTGCAGGGCGGGGTCGGCGTTGAGGGCGTCGATCCGGCGGGCGATCTCCGCTTCCACCTCGCGGGGGTCGCCCTCGCCGGGGATGCGCTGCAGGTCGGCGTCGATGCCGACCTCGGCGGCGGCGCGCTGCTTGGCCGTCACGTACGACAGCGAGGCCGCGTCGTCGCCGGCCAGGAGGATCGCCAGGCGCGGGACGACGCCGCCATCGCGCAGGCTGGCGACCTCCTTGCGCAGTTCGGCGCGGATCGTGGCGGCGACGGCCTTGCCGTCGATGATGCGGGCGCTCATGCCGTCATCGTATGGGCCGCCGTCGGGGCCGACAAAGCGCCGGGATCGCAGACGCGGCGTGGTAGACTCCCGGCCGATGGACGCCTCTCCGCTCGCCACTCCACCGACCCCTCCGATGGCCGGCGCCCGCCTGCACAGCGGCGTCGACCTGATCGAGATCGAGCGCGTGCGCGACGTGCACCGCCGCCACGGCGGGCGCTTCCTCGACCGCATCTATACGGCGCGCGAGCAGGACTACTGCGGCGACCGCCTGCACGAACTGGCGGCCCGATTCGCGGCCAAGGAGGCGGTGATGAAGGCGCTGGGCACGGGCGCGCGCGGCGTGGGCTGGCGCGAGATCGAGGTGCTGGCGAACGCGCGCGGCAAGCCGGTCGTGCTGCTGCACGGCCGCGCGCGCGCGCGGGCCAACCGGCTGGACATCCGGTCGGTCGAGGTGAGCATGACCCACGAGCGGTCGCTGGCGTGCGCCTTCGCCATAGCGATGGGCGCCGCCGCGACGAGTGAGCCGCGCGATGGCGGCGGCGGGGAGGATACGGCGTGAAGCTGGTCACGGCGGCGCAAATGCGGGCCTTGGAGGAGGCGGCGGTCGCGGCGGGCGGCAGCCTCGACGAGCTGATGGCGGCGGCGGGGCTGGCCGTCGCGCAGGAGGCCTGGATGCAATTGGGCCAGCTCGAGGACCGCCGCATCGCGGTGCTGGTCGGGCCCGGCAACAACGGCGGCGACGGCCTGGTGGCGGCGCGCCACCTGGCCGACTGGGGGGCGCAGGTGCGCTGCTACGCGCTCGCCCCGCGCGACGACCCGCAGTGGACGCAGACCGTCGAGGCCGCCATCCCCTGCGGCAGCACGGCCGACGACGACGACAGCCTGGAGGCGCTCCGCGCGCTGGTCGACAGCGCGGAGTTGATCATCGATGCGCTGCTGGGCGCCGGCACGTCGCGGCCGATCGAGGGGACGCTGGCGGGCATGATGGAGGCGCTGGCGGCGGCGCGGGCGCAGCGGGCGGGGCCGCGGCTGATCGCGGTCGATCTGCCCACCGGCGTCGACCCGGACAGCGGCCTCGCGGACCCGCTGACCGTCGCGCCGGACGAGACGGTCACCTTCGCCTACCCGAAGGTGGGGCTGTACACGCAGCCGGGGGCGGCGCTGGCCGGCGACGTGCAGACGGTGGACATCGGCATCCCCAGGGCGCTGGCCGCCGACCTGACGGTGGACCTCGTCGAGCGCCGCGACGCGAAGGCGCTCCTGCCCGAGCGGCCGGCGCAGTCGCACAAGGGCACGTTCGGGCGGGTGCTCGTGCTGGCCGGATCGGCAGCGTACCCCGGCGCGGCGATCCTGGCGGCCTCGGCGGCCTACCGGGCGGGCGCGGGGTTGGTGACCCTGGCGACGCCGTCCTCGCTGATCCCGGCGCTCGCCGCGGCGATGCCCGAGGTCACCTACCTGCCGCTCGACGGCGAGGGCGGCTCCGCCGGGCCGGGCGACCTCGGCCCGATCGAGGCGGCGCTGGCGCGCTGCGACGCCTTGCTGGTCGGCCCCGGCCTGGGGCAGGCGGAGGGAACGGTGTCGCTGGTGCGGGCGCTGCTGCGCTCGCCGGCGCCGACGGGGCTGCGGGGGGTCGTGGTCGATGCGGACGGGCTCAACGCGCTGGCCGGCAGCGACTGGAGCGCCGGCCTGCCGGCGAACGTGGTCGTGACACCGCACCCCGGCGAGATGGCGAGCCTGACGGGGCGCGACATCGCGGCGGTGCAGGGCGGGCGGCTGGCGATCGCGCAGGAGTCGGCGGCGGCCTGGGGCGCGACGGTCGTGCTGAAGGGGGCGAACACGGTCGTCGCGGCGCCCGACGGCGCGACGCGGGTGAGCGCGATCGCGCACTCCGCCCTGGCGACGGCCGGCACGGGCGACGTGCTGGCCGGGGGGCTGGCCGGTCTGCTGGCGCAGGGGCTGCCGCCGCTCGACGCGGCGACGCTGGCGGTCTATCTGCACGGCAACGCCGGCGAGCGCGCCGCGCGCTCGATGGGCAGCGCCGGCGCGACGGCCGGCGACGTGCTGCGCGAGCTGCCCCTGGCCGGGCGCTCGCTGGCCGGGGAGGAGCCGATCGAGGCGCGGGCCGGCGGCATGGGCGGGCTGGGAGGACTGGGCCTCGGCGCCGGCGCGGGCGATCCCGCGGGCGGGTTCGGGATGGGGCAGGCCGCGGGCGGCGTGCCGGGGATGGAACTGCCCGGCGCGGGCGGCGCGGGCATGCCGGGGCCGCCGCTGCAGTAGTCGCAGGCCGGGGGACGCGCCGGGGGGCGGAGCCACGGTCGCAAGTGGTATCATCCCGGCCAACGCAGCGCCGGGAGGGACCATCGTCGATGAGTGAGCGGCGCCGGACGCGAGTCGTGGTGACGGGCATGGGCGCCGTGACCCCGCTGGGGAACACGGTTTCCGACTACTGGGATGGGCTGGTCTGCGGCCGCAACGGCGTCGGGCCGATCACGGTCTTCGACCCGCACCGCATGGGCGTGCGCTTCGCGGGCGAGGTCAAGGACTTCGACGCGCCGGCGCGCATCGGCCGCAAGGAAGCGCGGCGCATGGACCGCTACAGCCACTTCGCGGTCGCGGCCGCCCTCGAGGCCGCCGGGCAGGCGGGCCTGACCCCGGCCGGGGCGGACGGCGAGCGCACCGGCGTGATGATGGGCACCGGCATCGGCGGCATCTCGACCACCAACCACGGCTTCCGCGTGATGGACGACCGCGGCCCGGACCGCCTGAGCCCGTTCGTCGTGCCGATGCTGCTGCCCAACATGGCCAGCGGCCAGGTGAGCATCCACCTGGGCGCGCGCGGCCCCAACCTCTCGCCGACCTCGGCCTGCTCGAGCGCCAGCGACGCCATCGGGCTGGCGGCGCAGACGATCCGCGCCGGCGAGGCCGACGTGATGGTGGCCGGCGGGTCGGAGGCGCCGCTGTGCGAGGTCTCCGTGGCCGGCTTCGACGCCGCGCGGGCGCTGAGCCATCGCAACGACGACCCCGCGCACGCCTCGCGCCCCTTCGACCGCGAGCGGGACGGCTTCGTGCTGGGCGAGGGCGGCGGCGCGCTGGTCTTGGAGAGCGCCGAGCACGCGACGGCGCGCGGCGCCGCGATCCTGGCCGAGCTGCGCGGCTACGCCAACGTCGCCGACGCCCACCACATCACCCAGCCCACGGAGACCGGCGACGGCGGCGTCCGCGCGATGCGGCTGGCGCTCGCCCAGGCCGGCATGGCCGCCACCGAGATCGACTACATCAACGCGCACGGCACCTCGACGCCGATCAACGACCGGGTCGAGACGCACGCCGTCAAGCAGGTCTTCGGCGAGGCGGCCTACGGCGTGCCGATGTCGTCGACCAAGTCGATGACGGGGCACCTGATGGGCGCGGCGGGCGTGATCGAGGCGATCGCCTGCCTGAAGGCCGTCGAGACGGGCGTCGTGCCGCCCACGATCAACTACCGCACGCCGGACCCCGACTGCGACCTGGACTACGTCGTGAACGAGGCGCGGCGCGTGGACGTGCAGGCCGCGATGAGCAACTCCTTCGGCTTCGGCGGCCACAACGCGGTGCTGATCTTCAGTCGCTGGGAGCCGTAGCGGTCGTGCCGCGGGAGCGCCACGACAGCTACCGCGGCCGCCGCTGGGTCATCCCCGAGCCGCACGAACTCACGCCCATCCCCGGCACGCCCTACCCCGCCTGGCTGACGTCGCTGCTGCGCCGCCGCGGCGTGACCGACGCCGCCGCCGCCCAGGCGTTCCTCTTCGACGCGCCCCCGGCCGAGCCCGACGCGGAGCTCCTGCCCGACATCGGGCCGGCCCTGGACCGGATCGAGCAGGCGGTGCGGCGCGGCGAGACCATCGCCGTGTTCGGCGACTTCGACGTGGACGGCGTCACCTCGACGGCGATCCTCACCGAGGCGCTGCGCATGGCCGGCGCGAAGGTCGAGCCCTACATCCCCGACCGCTTCCGGGAGGGCTACGGGCTGAACACCGAGGCCCTGTCGCACCTGCGGCGCGATCGCGACGCGACGCTGGTGATCACCGCCGACCTCGGCATCACGGCCATCCCCGAGGTGGAGTTCGCCGGCGAGCTGGGGCAGGACGTGATCATCGTCGATCACCACAGCGTGCCGGCCGAGACGCCCGACGCCTGCGCCACGATCAACCCGCGGCTGCCCGGCTCGCCCTACGGCTTCGCGGAACTCTCGACCGGTGGGCTGGCCTACCGGGTCGCGCCGCTGATCCTGGAGCGCTTCGGCAAGCGGGCCGACCCCGCGCACTGGCTCGACCTGGCGACGCTGAGCACCGTGGCCGATGTCGTGCCGCTGGAGGGCGAGAACCGCGCCCTGGTCCGCGACGGGCTGGTGGCGATCCGGGAGACGCGCCGGCCCGGGCTGCGCGCGCTGCTGGATGTGGCGGGGATGTGGGAAGGCGACGTCGATACCGACGGCATCGCCTTCGCGCTGGCGCCGCGGATCAACGCGGCCGGCCGGCTGGCCCACGCCCGCCTGGCGCTCGAGTTGCTGACGGAGACCGACCCCGACCGCGCCCGGCCGGCGGCCCTGGAGCTCGACCGGCTCAACCTGCAGCGCCGCCAGATGACCGCCGACGCGATGCAACGCGCCGCGGGGGCCCTGGCCGCGCAGATCGGCACGGCCGACGCGCCGCTGACCTTCGTGCAGGACCCGGACATCCCGCAGGGCATCGTGGGGCTGGTGGCGGGCCGGCTGGCGGAGGAGCGCCACCGCCCGGCCGTCGTCTGCGAGGAGGGGCCCGAGCTGGCGCGGGCCTCCTGCCGGTCGATCCCGGAGTTCGACATCGCGCAGGCGCTGCGCGACCGCGGCCACCTCTTCGTCAAGCACGGCGGCCACGCCATGGCGGCGGGTTTCACGGCGCGCACGCCCGACCTCGCGGCGATCCGCGCCGCGCTGACGGAGCTGGCCGGCGAGCGTCTGGCCGACGTGGCGCTGCACCCGCGCCTGCACGTCGATGGGCAGATCCCGCTCGATTGGCTGCACGGGGACCGCATCCGGCAACTGTCCCTGCTGGCGCCGTTCGGGGCGGGCAACCCCGCGCCGACCTTCGTCAGCACGGGACTCGGCGTCGTCGACGCGCAGCGCGTCGGGGCCGACGCCGACCACCTGCGGCTGCGCCTGCGCGCCGGCCGGCGCGCCTGGAGCGCGATCGCTTTCCGCCAGGGCGCCGCGCCGGTGCAGCGGGGCGATCGGGTCGACGCCGTCTGGAGCCTGCGCAAGAGCGGCGCCTACGAGACGCTGGAATTGGAGATCCACGACCTCGCCCCCGTCGCCGGGGCGTGACAATGCGGGCCGCTTGACTACACTGACCGCAGCCCAAGCATGGGCGCCACCGCAGGAGGCTTGCATCGTGAGTGTCGGCACGGCCCAGATCCGCAACGTTGTCCTTATGTCGCACGGTGGGGCCGGCAAGACCTCGCTGGTGGAGGCGCTGGCCTTCACGGCGGGCGCGACCAACCGGCAGGGCCGCGTCGAGGACGGCGCGACGGTCTCCGACTTCGACCCCGACGAGCAGAAGCGCGGCATGAGCCGCAACACCGCCGTCGTCGGCTTCGACCTGGGCAGCGGCGATGAGGCGGCGCGGATCAACCTGATCGACACGCCGGGCTACGCCGACTTCGTGGGCGAACTGATCGCCGGCGCGGCGGCGGCCGACACGGCGCTGATCCTCATCGACGCGGCGGCGGGGCCGCAGGTCGGCACCGACACGGCCTGGCGCGTCGCCGGGGAGCGGGGCATGCCGCGGGCGATCGTCGTCAGCCGCCTCGACCGCGAGAACGCGCGCTGGGACGAGACGGTCGCCGAGATCCAGGATCAGCTGGGGCCGCAGTGCCACCCCGTACAGCTGCCGATCGGGCTGGAGAGCGATTTCACCGGCGTGGTCGACCTCGTGCACCGCAAGGCGTACGCGGGCGACGGCAAGACCGCCTCGGACGTGCCGGCCGATCTGGCCGACGCCGTCGAGGAGGCGCGCGAGGGCCTGACCGAGCGCGTCGCCGAAGCCGACGACGACCTGACGCTGAAGTACCTGGAAGACCTGGAGCTGAGCGACGAGGAGATCGAGAACGGCCTCGCGGCGGCGATCCGGGCCGGCACGCTGGTGCCGATCTTCTGCGCGGCGGGCACGGCCAACATCGGCAGCATGCCGCTGCTGCGCGCCATCCGCGACGAGTTCCCCAGCCCGCTGGAGGCGCCGCCGCTGACGGCCACGGTCGCCGGGCAGCGGCGCGAGCTGGCGCCCGACCCGAAGGGCCCGGTCGCGGCGCTGGTGTTCAAGACGAGCGCCGACGAGTTCGTCGGGCGGCTGACCTACTTCCGCGTGTTCAGCGGCACGATCCGCGGCGACGCGCACCTCTACAACCACCACAGCGACACCGACGAGCGCATCTCGAACCTGTCCAACATCTTCGGCAAGGACCTGCGCACCAGCGGCGCGATCGTCGCGGGCGACATCGGCGCGGTGACGAAGCTCAACGCCACGCACACCTTCGAGACGCTCGCCGACAAGGCGACGCCGGTCGCGATCGACCGGCCGGCCACGCCGGCGCCGGTCTTCTCGGCCGCCATCACGCCCATGAGCAAGGCCGACGTCGACCGCCTGGGGCCCAGCCTGCAACGGCTGCTCGAGGAGGACATGACGCTGCGCATGGAGCGCGAGCCGCAGACCGGCGAGACGATCCTCAGCGGGCTGGGCGAGTCGCACGTGGCGCTGGCGGCGGAGACGCTGCGCCGCAAGTTCAAGGTCGAGGTCGACGTGCACGACCGCCGCATCCCCTACCTGGAGACGATCACGGCGCGCGGCCAGGCCGAGTACACGCACAAGAAGCAGACCGGCGGGCATGGGCAGTACGCCCGCGTGGCCCTGCGGGTCGAGCCGATGGCGCGCGGCGACGGCTTCGAGTTCGGCAACGAGGTGGTGGGGGGCAACGTGCCGCGGCAGTTCATCCCGGCCGTCGAGAAGGGCGTCGTCGAGGCGCTGCCCAACGGCACGATGGCCCGCTACCCGCTGACCGACCTGCGGGTCGTGCTGTTCGACGGCAAGCACCACGACGTCGATTCGAGCGAGATGGCCTTCAAGCTGGCCGCGAGCCAAGCGCTCAAGGAGGCGACCAACGGCGCCCGCCCGATCCTGTTGGAGCCCATCCTGACGCTGCGCATCCACGTCCCCGAAAGCGCCACGGGCGACGTGATGAGCGACCTCAACGGCCGCCGCGCGCGCGTGCAGGGGCTGGAGCCCAACGAGGCCGGCGGCACGACGATCAGCGCCGAGGGACCGATGGCGGAGCTGCTGCACTACGCGACCGACCTGCGCTCGATGACCGGCGGCCGCGGCATCTACGAGTTCGAGTACACGCGCCACGACCCGGTCCCGGCGCACGTCGCGGAGAAGGTCGTCGCGGCCTCGCAGGCGGGCGAGGGGTCGGGCTAGCCGTCGCTAGCCCTCGGGGACGAGGCGCAGCCAGCGCCGCCGGCCGACGCGCAGCACGCTATCCGGCTCGACGCGGACCTCGGGGCCCTCGACCCGCTCGCCGTCGAGTTGGACGGCGCCGCCGGCGATGAGGCGCTTGGCCTCGGCGCGGCTGGCGGCGAGGCCGGCGCGGGTCAGCAGGTCGGCGAGGACGACGCTCGCGGCCCCGTCCTCGAAGGCGAGGGCCAACTCCGGCATGTCGGCGGGCTGCTCGCGGCGGGAGAAGACGCGCGCGAAGCCCTCCGCCGCCGCCTCGGCCGCCTCCGCGCCGTGCCACTCGGCGACGATGGCATGGGCGAGGCGCTGCTTGGCGCGCATGGGGTGCAGCGTGCCGTCGCGCAGGCCGGCCTCGATCGCGTCGACCTCCGCCGCCTCCAGGTTCGTGCCCAGGGTGAAGAAGTCGACCAGCACGTCGTCGGGGATCGACATCGCCTTGCCGTACTGCTGGTCGGGCGGCTCGTCGATGCCGATGTAGTTGCCGGCGCTCTTCGACATCCGCTCGACGCCGTCGAGCCCGACGAGGATGGGCGAGGTGATCGCGATCTGGGGCGGCTGCTCGTAGGTGCGCTGGAGGATGCGGCCGGCCATGAGGTTGAAGGTCTGGTCGGTGCCGCCGACCTGCACGTCGGTCTCCAACGCGACGGCGTCGTAACCCTGCATGAGGCCGTACATGAACTCGTGCACGTAGACGGGCTCGCCGCGGTCGAGGCGGTTGCGGAAGGTGTCGCGCTCGATGAACTGCGCGACGGTGAAGTTGCTGGCCAGTTGCACCACGTCCTCGAAGGTCAGCCCGGCCAGCCACTCGCTGTTGCGGCGCACCTCGGTGCGGGCACGGTCGAGCAGCTTGAAGGCCTGCTCCTGGTAGGTGGCGGCGTGCGCGGCGATGGTCGCGGCGGGGTTCATGGGGCGCGATGCGTCCTTGTCGGAGGGATCGCCGATGAGGGCGGTGAAGTCGCCGATCAGCAGCACGGCCTGATGGCCCAGCTCCTGGAAGGTGCGCAGCTTGCGCAGCGCGACGCAGTGCCCCAGGTGCAGGTCGGGCGCCGTGGGGTCGACGCCGAGGTAGACGCGCAGGGGGCGATCGTCGCGCAGCGATTCGGCCAGGCGGTCGCGCAGTTCGCGCTCCATCGTGGCGCGCGTCTCCGCGTCGCCGAAGCGGGCGCCGCGCATGATCAGCGCGTGTTGCCGCTCGACCTCGGCGCGCTGGGCGGCGCTCAGGGGCGGGCCGCCGGCGCTCACGGCCAGTCTCCCGCGGCGGCGATGGCCGCGCGGGCGTCGCGGCAGTCGCGCGCGAGTTGCGACGTCAGCACCGCGACGCCGTCGAACTTCACCTCGCCGCGCAGCCGCGACACGAAATCGATGCGCAGGTCGCGGCCGTAGAGGTAGGCGGCGTAGTCGAGGATGTGGCACTCGACGGTGACGGCGGGGTGGTCGTCGAAGGTGGGGCGCACGCCGATGTTCGTCGCGGAGGGGCGCAGGCGCCCGTCGATCGAGGCCAGGGTCGCGTAGACGCCGGTGGCGGGCAGCGCCTGGTCGGGCCCGACGGCGATGTTGGCCGTGGGGAAGCCGATGCCGCGCCCGCGCTCCTGCCCCCGCACGACGGGGCCGTGCAGGCTGAAGCGGCGGCCCAGCAGGTCGTTGACCCGCGCCACGTCGCCTGCGGCGAGGCCATCGCGGATGTCGCTGGAGGAGATCTTGGCGTCGGCGTCGTCCGCACCGTCGGGCCCGCCGTTGGGGCCGCCGTCGCGGACCATGTCGATGACGGTGACGCGGAAGCCCAGTTCGTCGCCGAGGGCGCGCAGCGTCGCGATGTCGCCGCCGCGCTGCCGGCCGAGCGCGAAGTCGGGCCCGGTCACCAACTCCGTCAGGCGCAGCTCCTCGACCAGCAGGCGCACGAAGTCACGGGCGTCGGTCTGCGAGAGCTCCGACGTGAAGGTGATCGGCGCGACGATCTCCAGGCCGGCCTCGGTCAGCAGGCTCAGGCGGTCCTCCAGGCTGGTCAGGTAGCTCAGCGGCACGTCGGGGCGCAGCACGTGCTGCGGGTGCGGGTGGAAGGTGACGACGCCGGCCGCGCTGCCGTTGGCGGCGGCCCGGTCGATGACGCGGCGCAGCAACGCGACGTGGCCGCGGTGCACGCCGTCGAAGACGCCGATGGTGATCGTCGTCGGGCGCTGGGGCGCGACGCGCCGCAACTCCGCGCGGGCCAGTTGGGTGGGCACGGCGTCCTCTCAGCCCGTCCCGCCGGGCGGGGCGGCGGCGGGCTTGGCGACGATCTGGATGTCGCCGTAGGCGTCGTCCTGGTGCATCTCGATCGCGCGCGATTTGTACAACTCCAGGATGGCGATGAAGGTCACGATCACGTCCGTGCGCGTCTCCGCCTCGGCGATCCACTCGCGGAAGGAGACGCGGCCTCCGTCGCGCAGGCGGGCCCGCAACTCGCCGATCTTGTCCTGCACGGTCAGCGGGTCGCGCTTCAGGGCGACCTGGGGGTGCTGCGGGGGCCGCTCGGCGGCGCGGGCCAGCGCCTCGCGCACGAGCTTGCTCAGCAGGTCCAGCGTGACCGAGTCGGGCAGGCCCGGTGGCGGCTCCCGGTCGACGGGCGGCGGCGCGCCCCCCGCGAAGTTGCGCAGCCCGCTGCGGTCGATCTTGCCGAACAGCTCGATGGCGTCGCGGTAGCGGCGGCGCTCCTCCAGCATCGCGACGAGTTCCACGCCGGGGTCGTCCTCGTCGGGCGGCGCGTCGCCGGCGGCGGCGCCGGGCAGGATGCGCCGCGACTTGAGCAGCATCAGCCGCCCGCCCACGGCCAGGAACTCCGCCAGCTGCCCGGCGACCGGGTCGCCGGGGTCGTCGCGGTCGCCCGACGCCTTGAGCGCGTCGACGTGCTCCAGGAACTGGTCGGCCACCTGGACGAGCGACAGCTCGGAGATGTCCAGGTCGCGGCGCTCGATCAGTTGCAGCAGCAGGTCGAGCGGGCCCTCGAAGCCCGGCAGGCGCAGCTGCACGAGCGGCTCGGGGGCCATCGGCGTCGGCGCCAGCGGGGAGGGCGGCATAGGCCCAGCCTACTCCAGGCCCGGTATGCGGCTAGAGCCTGTTCACACTGACCGCCGCGCGGCCTCGATCTCCACCGACCCCCCGCCTCCAGCCCCCCGACCCCCGCCTCGCATGCCCTGCAATGGAGAGGGGGTTAGGGGGTGAAGTTCGGGCGCCCGCCCGCCCCGCCGCCCGCGCGCGGAATTTTTTTGCGCGACCCCCTCTCCCCT
>CBDBNA010000010.1:0-116878 GCA_965207695.1 Dehalococcoidia bacterium
GCGACCCGACATCTCCAGCCATTCCTTGCGCGATTCAGTCGCCCCGGTGGTTCGAAGAGCAAGCGCGACACAATGCGCACTGCGGTGCAGCGCGAAACGACTGATGACTATTGATGCCGACACTGTGCTCATCGTCACGGCCTCGTACGATGAGGCACCGTGTTATGTGCAGCCTCGGATCGAGGAACGAGGAGCACGTGTGTTCCGCCTCGATACGGATCGCTTTCCCGCGGACGTGCAGGTTAGCGTGCATGAGGACGGAAGATTCCACGTCTTGGACCGCGGTCGAACTCTAACCTCGAGTGCCATACGTAGCATCTGGTATCGAAGGCACGTTGATCCAGATTCGCCATCGGACGTCGCCCCTCGGTTCATCGAATTCGGTTCTCGGGAGTCTCGTGCGCACTTAGCGGGAGCGTTGCTCGGGCTGCGCAACGTGAACTGGATGAGTCATCCCACGGCCCTGTGGGCTGCGGAGAAGAAGCCATACCAGGTGAGCGTAGCTTCGTCGCTCGGGTTCACGCTTCCGGAAACTCGGATGACGAACGACCCGCGCGTCGCACGGGATTTCGCGGAATCACGTACCCTAGTAGCGAAGGCCGTCAGTTCCGGGTACCTGCACGCTGAAGACGGATACGACGCCATCTACACATCTGTGATACGAGACTGTGACTTGCAGGACTTGAGTGGGTTATCACTCGCACCTGTCACGTTCCAGGAGTGCATTCCGAAGCGATCTGACATTCGCGTGACCGTCGTGGGCGATGCTGTGTTCGCGACGGAGATCCTGTCTCAGGGGCGGGAATCCAGCCGCGTAGACTGGCGGGCTACGGACACGCCAGACTTGCCTCATCGGCGCTTCGACATGCCCACGGCCGACGCGAACCGTTGCGTTAATCTGGTGTCCACGTTGGGGCTGAGATTCGGGGCGATCGACCTCGTGATGGACGATCGCGGAGATCTGCGGTTCCTGGAGATCAATCCGAACGGTGAATGGATGTGGATCGAAGACTTGGTTGGATATCCGATCTCCAGTTCGATCGCAGATGTCCTTACGGCGTGAGATTCCTCAATCTACTGATCCCCTGCGAGACCGGGGATGAAGAAACGCTCCCGTCAGAGGAGGCTAAGCTCCCGCCGGATCTCTCGGACGGCGAGCTTGACTTCGTGGAGCGCGAGTTGCGCGCAGCTCAAGAGCAGGAGGAGGAACGCGATCGCAGCGTCCATGCCCGTCTGATCGCATTGCTAGGGCTGTCCTCGCTCGTGACTGCTCTGCTGTCAGGACTTACCGCACTCGTGACGGCAAGCGATCCCAACTGGCCACTTCTGATGATCGTCGCAGTCGTCGTGGCATCGGCCTACGTCGCCCTTCAAGCCATGTCCGCAATGCTGTTCACGATCAGCGGCCTAATGCCCAAGGTATACGCCGTGCTACTACCGTGGGAGGACAGCCAGAACGGTTCAGCGTGGCAGCGAAGCACCAGACTCTCGCACCACATCACAAACCTCCGCCAGTCGACGTACTCCACAAATCGCCGTGTCGATGACATGGTGCTCGCGCTGAGGTCACTCAAGAGGCTCGCGGTGGGATCCGCCTTGCTTCTCGCCGTGCTGGTGGTCATCATTCTTGGCCAGCGAGCCGACATTGTCTCGGATGCCCATGAACCCGCAGGTGAGCCAGCGGACACAGAGTTGGAACCGGTTTCCCGCGTGACTGCCCATCGGTAGGGCACCGATCGGGATGCGATCGTCCAGCAGTGCGTCGAGGCGCTTCCCCTACCCTGGCCCGCCGGGCCTCGTCGATCTGCCGCCGGGTACCGTGGGCTTCTCCCACTACTGACGCCGCCGGCGTACCCCTACAGCCCCGACCGCCCCATCCTCGACGTGGCGCCCGGCGCCCGACCGCTAGCCGCCTCCCAGGACGGACTGCGCGCGGGCGGCCTCGGCCTCGCTCATGCAGGCGAGCAGTTGCGGCGCGGCTTCGGCCGGGATGGGGAAGAGCGGGCCGGGGATGGCGGCGAGGACGCCGCCGACGCAGGCGGCCGTCCCGGCGCTGAGGCCGATCTCGGCGGCGAGCAGCGCCGTGGCGACGCGGGCGCCGTTCTCGGCCGAGACGCAGCCGAAGATGGGCCCCGCGATGGGTCCCCCCGCCATCTCGGTCGTCACCATGACGCCCTGGGCGGCGTTGATGGCGGGCCCCACCTGGGCCTGCACGCAGGCGACCTCGGACCCGTCGAGCATGGACAGAATCTCGCCCACCGTGAGGCCGCCGGTCGCCGTGACTTCCGGCTCGGGCTCCGGCTCGGGAGCGGCCTCCTCGGCCGGCGGGGCGCCCAGCAGGGCCTGCGCGCGGGCGGCCTCGTCGTCGCTCATGCAGGCGAGCAGATGCGGCGCGGCTTCGGGCGGGATCGGGAAGAGCGGGCCGGGGATGGCGGCGAAGACGCCGCCGACGCAGGCGGCCGTGTCGGCGCTGAGCCCGATCTCGGCGGCGAGCAGCGCCGTGGCGACGCGGGCGCCGTTCTCGGCCGAGACGCAGCCGAAGATGGGCCCCGCGATGGGTCCCCCCGCCATCTCGGTCGTCACCAGGACGCCCTGGGCGGCGTTGATGGCGGGCCCCACCTGGGCCTGCACGCAGGCGACCTCGGACTGGTCGAGCATGGCCAGGATCTCGCCCACCGTGATGCCGCCGGGCGCTTCGATGTCCGTCGCGGCCTCGGGCTCCTCCGGCTCGGCGGGCGCGGCTTCCTCCTCGGGCGCGGCCTCCTCCTCCTCGGGCTCGGCGGCGGCCTCTTCTTCCTCCTCCTCCGCGACGCCGAAGACGACCGCGGCGCTCACGGCCTCGTCGGCGCTCATGCAGACGAGCATCGCCGCCGCCGCCTCGGGCGTGATCGGGAAGTGCGGGGTGGGGGTCTCCACGAGGACGTCGACCAGGCAGTCGGCCGTCTCGGCGCTCAGGCCGATCTCGGCGACGATCAGCGCCGTCGCGACCGGCGCGGCGTTCACGGCCGAGACGCAGCTGAAGATGGGGGCCGCGACGGGACCGCTCGCCACCCCGACGTTCACCGGGACGGCCATCGCGGCGTCGAAGACGGACGGTCCGATGCCCTGCCGGATGCACTCGACCTCGGCGTCGCCGAGCATCGACACGATCTCACCGACGGTCACGCCGTCCGCCGCGATCTCCATCGGAGAGGGCATCGCAGCGCCCTCCGACTCCTCCGCCGGCTCCTCCGCCGGTTCCTCGGCGGGCTCCGCCTGTTCCTCGGGCGCCGCCTGTTCCGCGGGTTCGGCCTGCTCGGCGGGTTCGGCCTGTTCCGCGGGTTCGGCCTGCTCGGCGGGTTCGGCCTGTTCGGCGGGCTCGGGCTGCTCGGTCGCGGCCGCGGGCTCCGGGGCCGGCTCCGGCTCGGGGTCGTCGCCGCCGCAGGCGGGGGCGATCGCGAGGATCGCGACCAGGCCGAGGACGAGGACGAGGGCGAAGGCGGTGCGCTGCCGGATGTGGACGACCGCCCTGACGTGATCAGTCATGCTGCGACTCCCGGATGTGAATTCGATGCTGGATAAAGCCGGGGAAAGCGACCCGAGTTTAGCCCGCGACGATCATCCTCACAACCGCGCGGCTCCGCGTCGGCCCCTCAGCGGCGCCACTCGGCGATGTTCCACAGCTCGCTGTCCCAGCCGTTGATGCGGACGTCCCGCAGCGTGTGCAGATGGGCCGAGACGGAGCCCCGCACCACCAGCGGGATCTCGTAGTAGTGCTGCACGAGGATGTCGTTCAGCTGCTGGACGAGGGCGTCGCGCTGCGGCCCGATCGGCGTCGCGGCGAGTTCGGCGAAGAGCGCGTCGTAGTCGGCGTTGCAGGCGCGGGGGTTGTTGCTCCCGGCCCAGCCGTCGCCGCTCGCCTGGACCTCGCTGCACAGCCAGCTCGACAGATGGTCCTGCGGGTCGGGGCCGGGGCCGGTCGCGTACATCTGCACGTCGGCCAGGAAGCGCCGGTACGACGCCTCCTCGACCACGGGGTCGCCGCCGAAAAAGACGCTGGCGTCGTGCTGGAGCAGCTCGACCTCAATGCCGATCTGCTCCCACCAGCCGCGGATCAGCCGCTGCGTCTCCTGGCGGACCGGATTGACGGTCGTCTGGTAGCTGAGCCGCAGCGGCACGCCCTGGTACTCGCGCACGCCGTCGCCGTCGGCGTCCACGACGCCGTGCTCGTCGAGCAGCCGCTTTGCCCCCTCGATGTCCTGCACGACGCAGCCCTCGTTCGCGTCCGAGGCGTAGCGCGCGGGCGCCGCGACGAGGTTGCACGCGGGCCGCCCGGCGAAGCCGTAGAGGTCGTCCGTGAGCTGGGCGCGGTCGATCGCCATCGACATCGCCTGGGCGATCGGCGGGAAGGTGAGGAACGGGTGCGGGTTCGCCCCGTCCAGGTAGTCCGAGCGGTCGGCGCCCAGCGCGGGATCGGGATTCGTCTGGTTGACCACGATCCGCTCGACGATGCCGGCGAACGCCACGACGACTGCGCCCAGGCCCGCCTCCTCCATCGTCGCGAGCTGCGCGGGCTCGACCTGCACGTTCCAGGCGAAGTCGGCCTCGCCCGTCTCCAGCACGGCGCGGGCGGCCGACAGGGCGTCGCCGCCGCCCCGCAGGATCACGCGGTCGAAGTAGGGGGCCTCGCCCCGGTAATGGGGGTTGCGCTCGTAGACCGCGCCGTCGTTCGGCGTGAACTCGACGATGCGGTAGGGGCCGGTGCCGAGCGGCGCGGTGTTCTGCGCGTGGCAACTCCGCGCGGCCGCGCCGACGCAGTCGCCGAACTGCGCCGCGCTGATGATCGGCGTGCCACCGCCCACGAAGGCGCTGTAGGGATACGGCGTCGGCGCCTCGAAGCGGATCTCGACCGTGCGCTCGTCGACGGCCTGCACGGACGTGATCCCGGCGAAGGCGCTGGCGTTCGTGCAGCCCGTCTCCGCGTGGGTGCAGTAGCGCCAGGTGAAGACCACGTCGCGGGCGGTCATGTCGCTGCCGTCCGACCACTTCAGCCCCTCGTGCAGCGTCCACGTGATCGACGTCTGGTCCGCGGCCACGCCGCCGTTGGCGATCGTCGGGATGTCGACGGCCAGCCGGGGCACGAGGTTGCCGTCCGGGTCGTAGCTGGCCAGCGGCTCCAGCGTGACGGCGCCGGCGTCCATGTCCTTGAAGCCGGAGGCCAGGTAGGGGCCGGGCAGCGTCGGGGCCTGCCAGTACAGGAGCGTGAGGATTCGATCCTCGCGTGGCGGCTCCGGCGGGGCGTCGCGGCACGCGGCGAGCAGGCAGACGGGCAGCAGGGCGAACAGGAACAGCAGCGAGCGTCGCATGGTGGGCATCCGGGATGTCGTGTCGGCGGGCGGGGCGACCGCCGCCCCGCTCGGCGCCCACCGTATCAGGGCGGTGGGCGCGGGTCGGGATTTGCGGCCCCCCGCCGTCGGTGCTATCCCCTGCCGATGGCGCGCATGGGTGTGAGAGTCGCGATTGGGCTGCTGCTGGCGGTCGCCGGGGCGCTGGCCGCCGTGATGGGGCTGGGCGCCGGCGCCTTCGCGGTGCTCGCCGTCGCCTGGCTGTTCGCGCTCGCGCCGCTGGTGTACGTCTATTGCCTGATGCGCCCGCCCGCCCGGCGGCGCCGCGTCGCGGCCAACGTCTACATGGGCGCGAGCGTGCTGCTGACGGCGGTGCTGCTGCTGGGCGTGGCCTGGGTCGGCTCCGAGCGGGCCATTCACCCCGACCCCTGCGACGACATGCCCGCGCTCGCCGACTACCCCCGGCTGGAGGCGGCGGTCGAGCCCGTCGCGTTCGACAGCGCCGACGGCACGCGGCTGGTCGGCTGGCTCGCCACGGGGACGCGGGCCGAGGCCGTGGTGCTGCTGCACGGCTACCGCTGCGACCGCCGCGACGTGCTGCCGCAGGCCCACATGCTGTTCGAGGCCGGCTTCACGGTGCTGCTGTTCGACTTCCGCAACCGCGGCGAGAGCGGCGGCGAATTCGTGTCGCTGGGCTACCACGAGCAGGACGACGTGCGGGCCGCCGTCGACTACCTCAGGTCGCGGCCGTCGCCGGGCGTCGCCTCGATCGGGCTGCTGGGCGTCTCCCAGGGCGGGGCCAGCGCCATCCTGGCCGCGGCGGCGGGCGCCGACGTGGGGGCCGTCGCGGTCGAGGCGGCGTTCCGCAGCGTCGACTCGGCGGTGGCGCAGAGCTTCACGCACTTCATCGGCCTGCCGGCCTTCCCCTTCGCGCCGCTCACCGTCTGGCTGGCGGAGCGGCGGACGGGCATCGACGCGGGGGACATCGTGCCCGAGCGGGCGGTCGCGGCGCTCGCGCCGACGCCGCTGCTGGTCATGCACGGCCTCGCCGACGAGACCATCGGCCCGGCCGACGGCGAGGCCATCTTCGCCGCGGCGGGAGAGCCGAAGGAACTGTGGCTCATCCCGGGCGTGGCGCACGGCGACGGCGCCCGCGACGCGCCGGACGAGTACCGCCGCCGCATCGTCGCGTTCTTCGACGAGAATCTGTAGCGTCGCGGGGACGGCTCGGGGACCGATGGGACGCGCCGCTGCGGTGCGGGGAAGGCGGTTGGACGTGACCAAGCTGCGACTGCTCGGATGGGGCGCCCTGCTGGCGCTCGTCGCCGCCGCGCCGATGGCCTGCCGCGGCCCCGACACGGTCCGCGTCGCGACCGAGGGCGCCTACGCGCCCTACAACTTCATCAACGACGACGGCGAGATCGACGGCTTCGAGCGGGAACTGGGCGACGAGCTCTGCCGCCGCGCCGGGCTCGAGTGCACCTGGGTGATCAACGACTGGGACAGCACCATCCCCAACCTGGTCAACGGCGACTTCGAGGCCGTCATGACCGGGATGAGCATCACGGACGAGCGCGACGAGCAGATCGACTTCACGCAGCCGTACATCCCGCCCAGCCCGTCGCTCTACGTCGCGCTGGCCGGCGCCGGCGACGCCGCGGCGTCGGGCGTCGTGGCCGTCCAGGTGGCCACCATCCAGGCCGACCATCTCGCCGGCGCGGGCGCGACGCTCCGGGAGTACGAGACGGTCCCGGAGGCCATCGAGGCCGTGCTCGCCGGCGAGGCGGACGCGGCGCTGGTCGACAGCGGCTTCGCGCTGGCCAGCGTCGCCGAGAGCGACGGCCGGCTGGCCGTGGTCGGCCCCCAGGTGCCGCTCGACCGCGGCGTCGGCATCGGCGTCCAGGAGGGCGACGACGACCTGCGGGAGAAGCTCGACGCCGCGATCGGCGAGATGAAGGCCGACGGGTCGCTGAACGCGCTGCTGCGGAAGTGGTTCGGCGCGGAGGCGGAGACGTTCTGACGCCGCCGGCCGGCGCGCCCCCGCCGCCGGTGGACCCCGCTAGGCTTCCTCGACGTCCACGTCGATCTTGTGGTAGCCGGTGGCGCCGTCGGGCTTCGACGGGCGGATCGACGAGGTCTGGGTCGCCCCGGTGCCGTCGGTGGCGCGGACCGCGATGCGGTACGCGCCCGGCGCGGCGTCCCATTTGATCGCCCATTGCCGCCAGCTGGACTGCGTGAGCCGCTCGCCGAGCTGGGCCTCGCGCCATTCACCTTCGGGGCCGTCGGCGGGGGAGACCTGCACCTCGACGCCGTCGATGCTGCGGATGCCGCCCCAGGCGACGCCGGCGATCTCGGTCGGGCCCGCCGCGATCGACCGGCGGTGGCGCGGCACGTCGATGCGTGACTGCGTCTTGATCGGTCCGAAGCGCGACCAGCCGCGCGGGATCCAGTAAGCGTCGAAGTCCCGGAAGGTCGTGAGCTCGATCTCGCGCAGCCACTTGGTGGCCGAGACGTAGCCGTAGAGCCCCGGGATGATGAGGCGCGCGGGGAAGCCGTGCTCCGCGGGCAGCGGTTCGCCGTTCATGCCGATCGCGACCATCGAGGGCCGGCCGTCCAGGGCGACCTCGGTGGGGAAGCCGACGGTGAAGTCATCGACCGAGCGCCCGACGACCTGGTCGGCCTCCTCATGGACGCCGGCCCGTTCGAGCAGCTTCGGCAGCGGCACGCCCAGCCAGATCGCGTTGCCCACGAGCGGGCCGCCGACCCGGTTGGAGACGCAGGCCAGCGTGGCCGACTCGTCGATCTCGACCATCTCGAGCAGTTGCTGGAAGTTGAGGACGTACGGCTCGTCGACCATGCCCTTGATGGTGAGCTCCCACGTGTCGACGTCGACCTGGGGCGTGCTGAGCGCCGTGTCGATCCGGTAGAACGTTTCGTTCGGCGTGATCAGCGTCGATTGCCCCTCGACGGGCATGACGATGGTGGCGGCGGCTGCGGCCGCTTCTGCCGCCGCTTCCTCCTCCGCCGCGGCCTCCGCGGCCGCTGCGGCGGCTGCGGCCTCCTCTGCCGCGGCCTCCGCCGCGGCTGCCGCGGCGGCTTCCTCCGCGGCCGCCTCCGCGGCGGCTGCCACCTCGGCTGCGGCTTGGGCGGCCGCCTCCTCCGCGGCTGCTGCCGCGGCCGCTTCTTCCGCGGC
This sequence comes from Dehalococcoidia bacterium, assembly GCA_965207695.1. Taxonomy (GTDB): domain Bacteria; phylum Chloroflexota; class Dehalococcoidia; order Bin125; family Bin125; genus TK10-74A. The sequence goes on from CBDBNA010000010.1 coordinate 8,518, forward strand.
GGCCTCCTCGGCCGCCGCCGCCGTGGCCGCCACCCGCGCGGCCGCCTCCTCAGCGGCCGCCGCGGCCGCGGCGGCCGCCTCCGCTGCTGCTGCCGCCGCCGCGGTCGCCTCTTCCGCCGCGGCCTCGGTGGCGGCCGTGGCCGCCTCCGCCTCGTCCTCCGCCGCCTGCGCCGCCGCGGCCGCCGCAGCTTCCGCAGCCGCTTCCGCCTCCGCCGCGGCCTCTGCCGCCGCTGCGGCCTCCGCTGCCGCCGCGGCCTCCGCTTCCGCCGCCGCCTCCGCCGCCGCCGCGGCCTCCGCTGCCGCCGCGGCCTCCGCTTCCGCCGCGGCCTCCGCTTCCGCGGCCGCCTCGGCTGCCGCCGCGGCCTCCGCTTCCGCCGCCGCGGCTTCCGCTGCCGCCGCCTCCGCCTCGGCCGCCTCGGCCGCCGCCGCCTCCGCTGCTGCCGCCTCCGCTTCCGCCGCGGCCTCAGCCTCCGCGGCCGCATCGTCCTCATCGACGGTCGGCAGCTCGATCGCCTGGCGCTGATCCTCGATGTTGCCGCCCGGATCGAAGACGAAGCGGCCGACGATGGCGGTGAGCGCCGCCCCAGCGACGGCTGCGCCCCCGGCGCCCAGGAAGCGGCGCCGGTCGACGAGCTTCGGGCCGGGGGCCAGGGCGGCCGCTTCGCCGGCGGTGGCGTCGGCATCGGGCGTGGCGGGCTCGATCGTGGCCGCGTTGAGCAGCACGCGGAAGGCCAGCCATCCGGCGACGGCGGCCGCGATGGCGGTGATGATCGAGGCGACATCGGACGAGAGCGGATCGCTGACGCCGGCGGCGGCCCCGGCCAGGCCGAAGACGCCGAAGGCGATCGCGGCGACCGAGAAGCGGTAGCGCGCGACCGGCCCGAGCGCGCCCCCCAGAGCGAGCGAGATGATCACGATCAAGGCGAGCAGCACGGGCTTGTCGTTCGTGCCGAACAGATCGATCGCCAGCTTGATGACCGGGCCCGGCGTCGTGTCGACCACGATGTTGCCGACGGCGGTGACGAGCGAGCTGCCGCCGGTGATCCCGGCGACCAGTTCCGCCACGCCGAGGGCGAAGCCGGCGGCGATCACTCCCGCCAGGGAGTCGAAGATGTGACGTCGGAGGAGGCTGAGGAGGTTGAGGAGGCGGTGTCGGATCATGGCCATGACTCCCGCGGGTGCGAAGGGGGTGTCCGGGGCTCCGATCGCACTCCGCAAGTGCGCGCCGATTGTCGCACAGACGGCGGAATTCGTCGCCGTTACTACGACCGGGCGGGCTGCGCGGATTGCCCGCCCATCCGGCGGCGCGGGTCGGCGGGACTTGATGCGGCCGGCGGCCGGGCGTCGGGTAGCATGCCGCCATGCCACGCCTCGCCGCGAGCCTGACCTCGATGTTCCACGAAGCGCCCCTGCCGGGCCGCTTCGCGCTGGCCGCGGCGGCGGGCTTCCGCGCGGTCGAGTTGCAGACGCCCTACGGCGAGCCGGCGTCGCTGCTCGCGGCTCGCGCGCGCGATGCCGGCGTGCAGCCGGTGCTGATCAACATGCCCGTCGCGCTGGCGGCCGTGCCCGGCGAGGGGGACGCCTTCCGGGCGGGCATGGCGACGACGCTCGACTACGCCGGCGCCCTGGGCTGCCATCAGGTGCACTGCCTGGCCGGACTCACGGACCACGCGGACGCCGAGTCGACCTTCGTCGCCAATCTGCGCTGGGCGGCCGATGAGGCCGCGGCGCGGGGCGTGCGGCTGCTGCTGGAGCCGCTCAACACCGTCGATACCCCCGGCTACTTCCTGACGGGGTCGGCGCAGGCGCGGCGGATCATCGACCGGGTGGCGCGCGAGAACGTGCGCATGCAGTACGACATCTACCACATGCAGATCATGGAGGGCCGCCTGGCGGAGACGATCCGGGCGCACTTCGACGTGATCGGCCACTTCCAGATCAGCGGCGTGCCCGGCCGCCATGAGCCGGACGCGCAACAGGAGGTCAACTACCCGTACCTGCTGTCGCTGATCGACGAGCTGGGTTTCGACGGCTGGGTGGGTTGCGAATACCGGCCCCGCGCGGGGACGCTGGCCGGGCTCGACTGGGCGCGGCCGTACGGCATCACGGGCGCGGCGGCGCAGCAGCGGAAAGGAACGCCGGCATGACGGATGCGACGACGGCGCGGGTGGCGGTCGTGACGGGAGCGGGGTCGGGCATCGGCCGGGCGTCGGCCCTGGCGCTGCTGCGCGAGGGCTGGACGCTGGTGCTGGCCGGACGGCGGGCGGAGCGGCTCGAGGAGACGCGCGAACTGGCCGGCGCCGACGGCGATCGGGCGCTGCCCGTCGTGACGGACGTGCGGGACGCCGACTCGGTGGCGGCGCTGTTCGCACGGGTCCGCGCCGAACACGGCCGGCTCGACCTGCTGTTCAACAACGCGGGCGGCGGCGGGCCGCCGGTGTTGCTGGAGGACCTCGCGTTGAAGCAGTGGCAGCGGGTCGTCGATGTGAACCTGACGGGCGCCTTCCTCTGCACGCAGGAGGCGTTCCGGATCATGAAGGACCAGGATCCGCGCGGCGGACGGATCATCAACAACGGCTCGATCTCGGCCGACCGGCCGCGGCCGAACTCCGCCCCCTACACGGCGACCAAGCACGCCTTGACCGGGCTCACCAAGTCGACCGCGCTGGACGGGCGCAAGTACGACATCGCCTGCGGGCAGATCGACATCGGCAACGCGGGCACCGAGATGACGGCGGGGATGCGCCGCGGCGTGCCGCAGGCCGACGGCACGATCGCGCCGGAGCCCACGATGGACGTGGAGAACGTCGCGCAGGCGATCGTCTACATGGCGGGGCTGCCGCTCGACGCCAACGTGCCCTTCATCACGGTCATGGCGACGAAGATGCCGCTGCTCGGCCGCGGCTAGCGACGCGGCGGCCGGGACCGGACCACGAGACGACGAGGAGGCAACCCATGTCCACGATCGACTTCATCAGCGCCGGGCTCGACTTCGCGCATCGGGCGCTGGCGGACGCCCGCAACGGCGCCGACGCGCAACTGCACTTCGTGCCCGAGCACGGCAGCCACTCGATCGCCTGGTGCCTGTGGCACACGGCGCGGGTGGAGGACCTGATCATCAACGCGCGCGTGCGGGGGGCGTCGCCGATCTGGGACGCGGGCTGGGCCGAACGCACCGGCCTCCCGGCCGAGGGCTTCGGCACGGGGATGGCCGACGCGGAGGCGCAACAGGTCCGCATCACCTCGATCGAGGCGTTCGCCGCCTACCAGGAGGCGGTGTGGGCCCAGACGGCCGCCTGGCTGGCCGCCGCGTCCGACGCCGACCTGGAGCGGGAGGTCCCGGCGCGCCGCGGCACGGAGACGGTGGGCCAGGCGATCTCGCTGCACATGCTGGGGCACTTCAACGGGCACCGCGGCGAGATGAACACGCTGCGCGGCATGCAGGGCCTGCCGACCCTGCTGGCCGTCGAGGGCACGCACTGAGCCGCGTCCCGCTCGCTCAGTAGCCCCGCTTCAGGCGCCGCAGCCAGGGGCCCAGGATCGCGAGCGCGATCCCCGTCGCCAGCCCGGCGACGCCGATGGCGATGTCGGTCACGAGCCGGTTGCCGCCGCCCGGCGGGGCCTCCTCGGCCGGCTGGACGACCGTCTGCGGGGCGGGCGCGGGCGCGGCGGTCGTCGCCGGGGCGGGCGCGGGCTGGGCCGGGGCGGCCGCCTCGGCGGCCTCGGGCGCCGGCTCGGGCTCGGCCGCCTCCTCGGAGGCGGGTTCCTCGGCGGTCGCCACCGGGGCCGGCTCCTCCGCCGCCTCCGGCTGCGGGTCTTCGCGCAGGATGAGCACCTGGCCGGGCTGGATGACATAGCCGGGCGCCGTGACCTCGGGGTTCAGCCGCACGATGTCGGCCACCGTGATCCCGTTCGACGCGGCGATCAGCGCCACCCAGTCGCCCGGCTGCACGACGTACGTGTTGCCCGTCGCCGGGGCGCGCGGGGTGGGGGCGGTCGGAGCGGCCGGTTCCTCCGCCGGCTCGTCGGCGGGGGTGTCTGCCGCGGCGTCGGCGGGTTCCTCGGCCGCATCGTCGCCGGGGTTGTCGGGCGGCGTCTCCGCCGGGTCGTCGCCGGGCTCCTGCTCACCGTCGTCGGCCGGGGGGTCGGGGGCGGGTTCCTCCTGCGGACGCGGATCGGGCGCCGCGGGGCCGGCCGGGCGCTGCGAGTGCGCGCTCGCCTCGCCGGCGGGCCAGGACACGCCGGGATGGAGCGCGAGCGCGGCGCCCAGAGCGATCGCTGCCACGATCGCGCACAGGACTACGGTGAGTACGCGGGCCACCCGACCCCCTCGCCACGGGAGCGACGGCGCCCCCTTTCGCGAGGCTATCCCTGCGGACAATCGCTCCACAACGCGACGCCCGCGGGCTACAGCGCACTACTCCCGAGGCATCTCCGGCGGCGTCTGGGTGACCACGCCCTCGGCCTCCAGCGCCGCCATCTCGTCGTCCGATACACCGAGAGAACGCAGGATCTCGGCGTTGTGTTCCCCCAGCAGGGGCGCGGCGACGCGGTACGTGACCGGCGTCTCGCTCAGGCGGATCGCGTTGCCCGGATAGCGCATCGGGCCGACGTCGGCGTGGTCCAGCTCCGCCCAGAAGCCGCGGGCGGCGAGGTGGGGGTCCTCCACGAGGTCGCGGCCGTCGCTGACCTGCGCTGCGATGACGCCCGCGCCTTGCAGGCGCGCCATCGCTGGGCCGGGGCTCTGCGCGCGGGTCCAGGCGCTGATCGCGGCGTCGATGGCATCGTGCCGCGCCCGGCGGCTGGCGGCGTCGAGCGCGGGGAGATCGCCGCCGATGCCGGCGACGTCGCACAGCGCGCGCCATTCGGCGTCGGTCATCACGCTGATCGCCAGCCAGCGGTCGTGCCCGGCGCAGCGATAGACGCCCTGCGGCGCGTAGACCGGGTGGCGGTTGCCGATCCGCGGGGCGTTGGCGCCGCGCACCTGCGCCGCCAGCAGCTCCTCGCCCGCGGCCACCGCCATCGACTCGGACATCGCCGTCTCGACCTGCTGCGGCTCGCCGCCCGACGCCTCGCGGCGCCACAGCGCGACGAGCGTGCCGCTCACCGCCGCCAGCCCCGCGATCGGGTCGGACCAGGCGACGCCGGAGCGGTAGGGCCCCGTGTCGGCGTAGCCCATCATGGCCGTCAGGCCCACGGCCGCCTCGATCACCGGCCCCAGCGCGACGCGGTTCCAGCCGGGCCCGGACGCGCCGTAGCCGCTCATCGCCGTGTGCACGATGTGGGGGTTCAACTGCCGCAGCGCTGGGAAGTCGAAGCCCAGCTGGGGCATGACGCGCGGACTGTAGTTCTCCAGCACCACGTCGCTGCGCCCGACCAGCGCCGCGAAGAGGTCGCGCCCGCGGGCGTCCTGCAGGTTCAGCGTCAGCCCGCGTTTGTTGCGCGCCAGCTTGTTGAAGCCGCCGATGCGGTTCCAGGGCCGCTCGCCCGGCTCGTTGTCGGGGAAGAGATGGCCCAGCGTCGCCATCATCGGGTCGGCCTCCCGGTAGCCGCGGTTCCAGGGCGCCTCGACGTGGATCACGACCGCGCCCAGGTCGCCCAGGATGCGCCCCGCGATGGGCCCCGCCCAAACCCGCGTCAGGTCGAGCACGCGCAGCCCGTCGAGCGGGCCCGTCGTCAGCGATTCCCCGCCGGCCGGCGCATGTCGCGGCGTCCAGTCCGATGCGATGTCTTCCGACGGCCCCGCGTCCGGTCCCGGCGGCGGCGGCGTGGGTTGGGCGCCCCGGTCGCCGATCAGGAAGGGGCCGCGCGGGAATCGCAGCGCGGGGGCGTCCTCCGGCTCGGGCGACAGGCAGACCCAGAAGTCGCGCGCCTGGTACTGCTCGTCCTCGAACACTTCGAGCATCGTCGGCACCGGCCCGATCGGCGAGAAGACCGCCCGGCCCAACTCGCTGATCTCCTCGGCGGTCAGTTCCAGCAGCCGCTGGGTGAGGGCGGCGTCGAACTCCCGCTTGTGCTGCGCCCGGGCCGGGTCGGTCGCGAAGCGCGGGTCGTCGAACAGATGCCCGTAGCCCAGCACCTCGACGAAGGGGACCAGCTTGGCCCCGGTGGCGTGGCCCAGGAACACGTAGCCGTCGCGGCAGGGATAGACGCCGGCCGGATGCCACGGCCCCGCCTGCGCGTTGCCGGCCCGCTCGATGATGTGGCCGCCGTGCGTCCACATCGTCGTCGTGTGCTGGTGCATGCTGGCCATGCCGTCCTGGTGCGACACGTCGACCGTCTGGCCCCGTCCGATCCGCTCGCGCGCCAGCAGCGCCGCCATCGCGCCGATGAAGCCGTGCAGCCCGGCCTGCACGTGGGTATGCAGCCCGCGCCGCTGCAGCGGCTCCCGGTCCATGTCGCCGCCCACCCAGAGGTGCCCGCCGATGGCGTCGTCGGTGAAGCTGTTCGAGCGATAGCGGGCGTAGGGGCCGTCCGGCCGGGACGCATCGCCAAGCCCGAACGGGGAGACGTGGACGCGCACGAGCTGCTCGTCGCCGAGCGACGCCGTGCGCGGGCGCAGCGGGTCCGGCGCGGCGCTCTCGACGACGACGTCGGCCCGGTCGATCAGCGGCGCGAGGCGGTCCAGCCCGGCGTCGCTGCCGATGTCGAGGACGAGCGAGCGTTTGCTCGTGTTGAAGAAGGCGAACTCGGAGCCCATGCCGGCCCAGGGCTCGCCGTTGGCGCGCAGCGGGTCGCCGCCGGGCGGCTCGACCTTGACCACGCGCGCCCCGTAGTCGGCGAACAGCTTGGCGGTCAGCGCCCCCGCCTGCGAGCCGGCGATCTCGACGACCTGGAGTTCCTCGAAGCGCTTCATCAGGGCCGGAACGAGGGGCCCGCCGTGGGCCCGAGCTGGGTCTGGATCACGCCCTGCGCCATGTCGACGAAGTCGCACAGGATGGCGCGCGTGTCGCGCGGGTCGATCAGGTCCAGGCCGCTGGCCTCGGCCGTGCGGAAGGGGGAGGCGAGGCGGCGGAAGCCGTCCTCGATCTCGGCCCGCTTGGCGTCCGGGTCGGGGGCCTCGGCGATGACGCGGCGGAAGGCGGCGTCGGTGCCGCCCTCGATGTGCATCGAGCCCCAGCGCCCCGAGACCCAGGCGTAGCGCCGGAAGAGGTGCGGCCCCGGCCGGTATTGCAGCGTCCCGGCCAGGCCGAAGGTGCGCCGCGAGAGGAACGAGATCCAGGGCATCTTGCTCTGGCAGATCGCGTGGACCAGCCGCGCCCCCGCCCGCTCGATGCCCCGCCGTTCCGATTCCACCCCCACCAGGAAGCCGGGCTCGTCCATGATCACGACCATGGGGATGTGGAAGGTGTCGCAGATCTGGACGAGGCGGGTCGACTTCTCGGCCGCGGCCACGTCCATCGAGCCACCCAGGCGTTTGGGGTTGTTGGTCATCACGCCCACGGGATAGCCGTCGGCGCGGGCCAGCCCGATGATCCGCGAGCCGCCGTAGTCGGGCGCGATCTCGAAGAAGGAGCCCGTGTCGAAGACGCCCTCGATGATCACGCGCGGGTCGTAGGTCTTGCGGTTGTCGCGCGGGATGATCGAGAGCAGGCGCTCGTCGCGGCGCTTGGGATCGTCGCCGCTGAGGACGCGGGGCGGCATCTCGTAGACGTTGTCGGGCATGTAGCTCAGGAAGCGCTTGACCTGCGCGATCGCGTCGTCCTCGTCCTCGGCGGCGTTGTCGACGACGCCGCTGACGCGAGTGTGGATCTTCCAGCCGCCCAGCGTCTCCTTGTCGATGTCGATGCCCAGGGCGGCCTTGACGACCGGCGGGCCGCCCGGGAAGACCTGCCCGGTGCCCTTCGCGATCACGCTGAAGTGGCTCATCGGTGGGAAGGGGGCGAGCCCGCCCGCCGCCGGACCCAGCACGGCCGAGACGACCGGCGCCAGGCTGACGATGTTCGAGAGGTGCTCCCAGAACTCGCCGTCGGGGATGTAGGTGCGGCTCAGGTCCGAGTACTCCTGCACGCTGCCGCCGGCGCCGTCGAGCAGGTTGACCGTGGGCAGCAGCAGCTCGGTCGGGCCGGGATGCCCGTGGCCGATATCGACGCCGCCGTCGTCGCGGCGGGCCGAGCCGCCGGCCGAGCCGCCGCGCACCGTGAAGTCCTGCCCGGTGACGTAGACGCGCCGCCCGTTGATCCGGGCCGTCCCGCTCACGCTGCCGATCGGCGTGAAGCCCAGCAGGGCGCCGTCGTCGTCATAGCGGGCGCCGCCTTGCAGCTTGCCCATCTCCCGCAGCGAGCCCTCGTCGACGAGCCGGGCCAGCCGCTCGCGGATCGTCAGCTTGCCGCGCGCGTGCTGCCGCGCGACCCCCTCGGGGCCGCCCATCTCCTCCGCCAGCGCGTGGCGGCGTCGCAGTTCGTCGACCTCGGGCTGCCAGACCATGGGCGCTCCTCCGCGGGGCGGCTCGGGCGTGACGGGCACGCGGAGAGCAGTCTAGCGAGCCCGCGCCCGCCCCCGGCGCGACATCGGCTGGCGCGGGTTCTTGTGCGCCTCGACCGCCGCGATGTCACCCGCCGAGAAGCCGAGCTCGGTCATGACCTCCGCCGTGTGCTGGCCCAGCTCGGCGTACCAGGGCTGCGCGACGGCCGGCGTCTCGCTGAACTGCAGTGGATGGCCGGCCATGCGCCGCGTCCCCACGTGCGGGATCTGCTTCTCGACGATGTAGCCGTTCTCCAGCGCCTGCGGGTCGTCCAGCACGTCCTCGTAGTCGAACACGCGCTGGTACATGATGTCCTCGCGGCGGGCGTCGAAGAACTGCTCCCACTCGGCCGTTGTGCGGCTGCGCATCGCCCGCGCGACGTGCGGCCGCAACTCCGCGGCGTGGTCGGCGTGCTGGAAGTTCGTCGTCGGCGTGCGTTTGTCGTAGGAGTCCCACTGCGGGTCGGCGCCGACCTCGGGGATGCCGCCGAAGTCGCAGAACTCCCGCCAGGCCTCGTTGCCGTTGATGCCGACGCAGAACGCGCCGCCGTCGGCCGTGTCGTAGAGCCCCACGATGCCGGGCACGTTGGCGTGATGCCCGCCGTCGCGTCCCAGCAGCGTCCCCGTTACCGAGGTGTGATTGATCTCCCAGGCCTGCATCCAGACCATCATCCCGTAGGACGAGGTGCGCACCTTCTGCCCGACGCCGTGCAGCTCGCGCGCCGCCAGGGCGGTCATGATGGCCAGCGCCAGCCCGAGCGCGCCGCCGGTGTCGGCGATCACGGTGCCGGGGAGCACCGTCGCGCTGCCCGGCTCCCCGGTCACGCGGGCGATGCCGCTGCGCGACTGCGAGAACTGGTCGGTCATGCGCTTGTCGCGGTCCGGGCCGCGATGGCCGAAGCCGTTGGCGATGGCGTAGATCAGGCGCGGGTTGCGCGCCGCGAGCGCCTCGTAGCCCATGCCGATCCGCTCCAGCGAGGGCTCGCGGAAGTTGCTGAAGAAGATGTCGGCGCCGTCGACGAGGCGGTAGACGACCTCGCGGCCGACGTCGGTGTGGATATCGACGGCGATCGAGCGCTTGCCGTGCGAGACCGAGAGGAACTGCGCCCCCGGGGTCTCCGGGGGGTGAGTCCAGTTGACGCCCGTGTGCCAGCGGTTGGGGTCGCCGCCGGGCGGCTCGACCTTGATGACGTCGGCGCCCATGTCGGCCAGGAAGCCGCCGGCCAGCGGTCCCTGCACCGCGATGGCGAACTCGACGACGCGGAGGCCCTCGAGTGGTCCCACGCCTACGCCTCCAGCGCCGGGCCGGCCGCCGCGGCGGTCGCTCGCGGGGACAGCGCGAAGCCCTCGTAGCCGTTGGCGACGACGGCTTCGCACCGCTTCACGTAGGTGTCCAGCCCGCCGACGTAGGGCGTGAACACGCGCGGCTTGCCGGGCACGTTGGCCCCCACGTACCAGGAGTCGGCGCGCGGGTAGAGCGTCCCCTCGCCGAGTTCGTTGACGTGATCGACCCAGGCGTCCTCCGCCTCCGGCGTCGCCTCGATGGCGGCCAGTTCCCGCTCACGCAGGTGCGCGATGCAGTCCGCGATCCAGTCCACGTGCTGCTCGATGGAGACGATCATGTTGGACAGCACCGAGGGGCTGCCGGGGCCGGTGATCGTGAACAGGTTGGGGAAGCCCGCGATCGACAGTCCCAGGTAGGTGCGCGGCCCGCCGGCCCACTTCTCGCGCAGCGGCCGGCCCTCCCGCCCGCGGATATCGACGGCCAGGATCGCCCCGGTCATGGCGTCGAAGCCGCAGGCGAAGATGAGCGTGTCGAAGTGGAACTCCTCGTCGGGCGTGCGCAGGCCGTCCGGCGTGATGGTCTCGATCGGGGTCTTGCGCACGTCGACGAGCCGCACGTTGTCGCGGTTGTAGGTCTCGTAGTAGTCGGTGTCGAGGCAGGGGCGCTTCGTCCCGTAGGGGTGGTCGGTCGGGCAGAGCGCCGCCGCCACCGCCGGATCGCGCACGATCTGCCGGATCTTGGCGCGAATGAACGAGGCGGCCGTCTCGTTCGCGGCCTCGTTCGTGAGCAGATCGTTGAAGACGGGGAACACGCCGGAGCCCTTCTCCCAGGACTGCTCGTAGAGTCGCTCGCGCTCCTCCGGCTCGACCTCCAGCGCCGAGAGTTGCGGCGGCTGCAGATAGGTGACGCCGCCGCCGGTGCGCAGCGCCTCGCGCCGGACGGCCTGGAACTCGTCCTTGTACCGCTCGACGTAGGCCGGGTCATGCGGCTCCTGCTGCGCGGGCACGCTGAAGTTCGGCGTGCGCTGGAAGACCGTGACGTGCGCCGCCTGCTCGGCGATGCGCGGGATCGCCTGGACCGCGGTCGAGCCCGTGCCGATGACGCCCACGCGCTTGCCGGCGAAGTCGACGCCCTCGTGCGGCCAGCGCGCCGTGTGATGCGCCTCGCCCCGGAACGAATCGCGCCCCGGGATCTCCGGCCACTTCGGCTTCGACAGGCAGCCGGTGGCCATGATGCAGAACTGCGCCGAGAGGCGGTCGCCGGCGTCGGTGTCGACGATCCAGCGCTGCCGCGCGGCGTCGTAGGCGGCGGCGGTCACGCGCGTGTTGAACTGGATGTCGCGGCGCAGGCCGAAGCGATCGGCGACGTGCGAGCAGTAGGCCAGGATCTCGGGCTGCTGCGCGTAGCGCTCGGTCCAGTTCCACTCGCGCTGCAGGTCGTCCGAGAAGGAGTACTGGTACTCCAGGCTCTCGACGTCGCAGCGGGCGCCGGGGTAGCGGTTCCAGTACCAGGTGCCGCCCACGTCGCCGCCGGCCTCGATGACCCGCGCCGTGAACCCCTCCTGCCGCAGCCGGTAGAGCATGTACATGCCGGCGAAGCCGGCCCCCACGATCACGGCGTCCACGGTCGTCACGTCCGCGGCTTGGGCTTCCAGTGGCGCGTTGGCCGTCTCCATCGGGGGATCCCTCCGCTGCGGGGCACGGTCTGAACCCGCTGGCCGGACTCGCTGAGTCTTCCACCGAGCCGGGGGCACGGCAAGCGTCCCCGGCGGGGCGCTACACTCCCGCCATGTCCGATGGCGCCATGTCCGACGGCATGCTCAGTCCCTACCGCGTGCTCGACCTGACGAACGAGGCCGGCTTCCTCACCGGCCGCATTCTCGCCGATCTCGGCGCGGACGTCATCAAGGTCGAGCCGCCGGGCGGCGATCCCGCCCGCAACATCGCGCCCTACTACCACGACGAGCCCGACCCCGAGAAGAGCCTCTACTGGTTCGCCTACAACGCCAACAAGCGCGGCGTGACGATCGACCTCGACTCGCCCGCGGGCAAGCAGCAGTTCACCGCCCTCGCCGCGACGGCGGACATCGTGGTCGAGTCCTTCGCGCCGGGGCGCATGGAGGCGCTGGGCTTCGGCTTCGACGCGCTGCAGCGGATCAACCCGCGCTGCATCCTGGTCTCCATCAGCCCCTTCGGCCAGACCGGCCCCTACCGCGACTACAAGGCCCCCGACATCGTGGCCTGGGCGCTGGGCGGGCACATGTCGATCTGCGGCCCGCCCGAGGGCCCGCCCTACCACATCAGCCACCACTCGATGTCGTGCATGCTGGCCGGCGGCGACGCCGCGGTCGGCGCGATGGTGGCGCTGCATCAGCGGCTGCGCAGCGGCCGCGGCCAGCACGTCGACGTCGCGATCCGGGACTCGGTGGTGCAGTCCACCTACCAGATCCTCTCGACCTGGGACATGCTGGGCGTCAACCGCGCCATGGGGCAGCGCCCGCTCGCGCTCAACTTCCCCTGGACCTGGCCCTGCAAGGACGGCCACGTCGTCAACGTCATCTGGTCGGGCAACATGGGCAACGAGCGCACCGGCCCGCTGTTCGCCTGGATGGCCGAGGAGGGCTTCGAGGACCCCCTCGTGACCGCCATCGACTGGGAACTGCTGACGGTCGACACGATCACGCAGGAAACGTTCGACGCGGTGGTCGACCTCACCTCGCGCTTCTTCCGCACCCACACCAAGACGGAGCTGTACGAGTGGAGCGCCACGGCGGGGATGGGCATCATCCCGGTGCAGGACGCCGCCGACCTCGCCGTGAGCCCGCAGCTGCTCGCGCGCGACTTCTGGCAGCCCCTGGAGCACGACGACCTCGGCGAGGAACTGACATACCCCGGCCCCTGGACCGTGGGGCACGGCGCGCCGCCCACGCTGCGGCATCGCGCGCCGCGGATCGGCGAGCACAACGCGGAGATCCTGTCCCGCCTGCCGTCGCCGGCCGCCCCGGCCAACGGCACGGCGCCGCCCCCCGCGACGCCCGACCCGAAGCCGCTGGCCGGGATCAAGGTGCTCGACTTCGGCTGGTTCATGACCGGGCCGGTCACGACGCGGCCGCTGGCCGACTACGGGGCCACCGTCGTGACGATCGAATCGGTCACCCGGCCCGATTCGATCCGCCTCGTGGGGCCGCACCAGGACGGCGTCTTCGGCATCAACCGCGGCGGCGACCACGCGCAGCGCCGCACCAGCCATCTGGGCCTCACGCTGAACCTGCGCAGCGAAGAGGGCAAGGAGATCGCGCGGCGGCTGGTGGCCTGGGCCGACATCGTGTTCGACAACTTCGGCGCCAACGTGATGGACCGGATGGGCTTCGGCGACGACGACCTGCGCAAGATCAAGCCCGACATCATCGTGCTCACCTGCAGCGGGCAGGGGGAGACGGGGCCGCACCGGGCGGTCAAGGGCGGGGGCAGCCACTTCGTCGCGCTGGCCGGGTTGCACCACCTCTCGGGCCCGCCCGACGCGCCGCCCCAGGACGTCAGCGTGCTGACCGACTTCATCTCGCCGCGCTTCAACACGACGCTGCTGCTGGCCGCCGTCGATCATCACCGCCGCACCGGCCGGGGCGGCTACTACGACGTCTCGCAGTTCGAGGCGGCCGTGACCATGACGACGCCGATCATGCTCGACTACTTCACGAACGGCCGCGTGCCCTGGCGGCTGGGCAACCGCCACGTCGCCGCCGCGCCGCACGGGGCCTACGCGTGCAGCGGCGAGCGCTGGTGCACGATCGCCGTCTTCAGCGACGACGAGTGGCAGGCCTTCGTGCGGGTGATCGGCTCGCCGCCTTGGACGCACGATCCCCGCTTCGCGACCCTGGCCGGCCGCAAGCAGCACGAGGACGAGCTCGACCGCCACGTCGCCACCTGGACCCGCGGGCGGCGCCCCGACGAGATCACCCGCCTGCTGCAGGACGCGGGCGTCCCGGCCGGCGAGGTGGCGCGCGGCGAGGAGCTGATGGACTGGGACCCGCAGCTCGCCCACCGCGGCTTCTGGCACACCCTGGAGCACCCCGACATCGGCCCCTACCGGGCCCTGGCGCACGCCTTCCGGCTGTCCGACGCGCCCCTGGAGATGCGCCCGGCGCACATGATCGGCCAGCACACGGCGGAAGTGTTACGCGATATACTCGGCCTGGACGACGATGAGGTCGCCGACCTCTCGGCCTGCGGGGCGCTGGAGTAATCCCCGCCCCGGCGCCGCGGCTCGCCGGCGCGCGAGCCACTTGACGATTGGAGCCCCCGATGCCCCCCAAAACCCTCGGTGACACGATGTTGCGCGCGCACGTGTCGGCGCTGCCCGTGCCCGAATTCGCCGAGACGGCCTGGACGCCGCCGCCGCCGCTGTCCGAGGCGCGCGTCGCCGTGGTGACGACGGCCGCGCTGCACCCCGAAGGCGGCGAGGCGCTCACCCCCTGGGCGACCACCTACGGCACCCTCGACGCGAGCCAGCGCAAGCTGGTCCTGGGGCACTGGAGTCAGAACTTCGATCGCTCCGCCTTCACCATCGACCCCAACGTCGTCTATCCGCTGGACCGGCTCGATGAGCTGGCTGCCAACGGCACGATCGGCTCGGTCGCGCCGCGGCACTTCGCCTTCGCCGGCAACCAGCCCGACGACGTCTCGGCGGTGCGGCTGGACGGCGGCCCGGCCTGCGCCGCCGCGCTGAAGGCCGACGGCGTCGACGTCGTGCTGCTGACGCCCGTTTGACCGTTGTGCACGCGTACGGTCTGTACGCTCGCGCACGTCTTCGAGGCCGCCGGCCTCTCGACCGTCGCGATCTCGGTCATCCGGGCCATCCCGGAACGGATGCGGCCCCCCCGCGCGCTGCACTGCGAGTTCCCCATCGGGCGTCCGCTGGGCAAGCCGGGCGACGCCGCCTTCCAGCACGACGTCTTGCGCCGGGCCTTCGCGCTGCTCGAGCGCGATTCCGGCCCGGTGCTGGAGGACCACCCCGAGACCATCGTCGCCGACGAGCAGCCGATCAGCTGCCCGATGCCGGCGCGCTTCGACCCCGACCTGCCGCCCGCCGTCGACGAGGCGCGGGGGATCCGCGGCGCGTACGACCGCTCGCGGGCCCGCCGCGGCGTCACGAACGTGGGCCGCGCGATGGACCCGGACACCGTGCCGGAGGCGCTAGCCGCCCTGAAGCAGATCGCCGACGGGGCCGACTGGAAGTCGGTGCGGCTGCCCGGCAAGAACACCGTGGCGGTGACGCTCGACATCCGCTCCTACTACGAGGAAGCGGCGCTGGAGCTGGCCGACGGGCCCGCCCCGGGCCCGCGCGCCGCCGAGGCCTGGTTCTTCGAGAAGACCGAGGCCGGCGCGCTGGTCCTGGCCGCGCGGGCGGAGATCAAGCGGCAGGGCGCCCAGGAAGGGATCTGGCTCTATATGGCGCCGGTCCAGCGATAGCCGCCCGGCTTCAGATGCCGAAGATGGACGCCATGCCGACACGCTCGGCCAGGGCGCGCATCTCGTCGTCGCCGGGGCTGGGGCCGCCCTCGGCCGCGGCCTCCAGCAGGACCGGCAGCAGGCCGACGTCGCCCGTCGAGTTGAGGAACGGCCCCGCCGCGCCCTCCCGCCTCCCCAGGATCCAGCGCACGGCCAGCCGGATGTCGGCCGGGTCCTCCAGCGGCTGGTACCAGGTCGAGTGGGTGCGATCGCCGCCGGCCGGCCAGGCGCCCCGCGCCAGCGCCTTGATCGTCTGCACCGCGACGCCGCGCTCGCGGCACAGCGCCAGCGTCCGCTCGAAGTCCGCCGCGTAGCGCGGCGAGCCGCGCATGAACCAGTTCCAGGGCAGCAGCACCGAGTCGAAGTCGAAGCGCTGCAGCGCGCGGTAGTGCTGCGCCGCGATGGTCCAGTTGTGCCCCGTCACCCCGATGAAGCGCACGAGGCCCAGCGACCGCGCTTCCTGGGCCGCCTCGAGCGCGCCGCCGGGGCCCAGCGCCTGATCCCACTCGTCGGGGTGGTTGAGGCTGTGCAGCTGGATCAGGTCCACCTGGTCGGTGCGCAGCCGCGCCAGCGACTCGCGGATGTCCGACAGCGCCCCGGCGTAGTCCCGCGACGGCGTCTTCGTGGCGAGGAAGAAGCGGTCGCGGTGCGTCTCCATCCAGGGGCCCAGCAAGCGCTCCGCCTCGCCGTAGCCGCGCGCGACGTCGATGTGGTTGACGCCGTGCTCCAGGATCAGCCCCATGGCGCGGTCGGCCGTCGCCTGGTCGGCCCGCGACAGGACGGCCGCGCCGAAGAGCACGCGGGTGCTCTCGTGCCCGGTGCGGCCGAACGGGGCCGTCTCGATCGCCATCGCCGTCCGCTCCGATCGCCGCGGCCGCCGCCGATGAGGCGACGCTAGCGCACCATCCCGGCGCCTGCGACTAGAATCTGAGTCCGGGGCCGCCCTCGCCGGCAGGGCGCCGCCGCGCAGCAGGGAGGCAGACGACGTGGAATTCCGACCGCTCGGCCGCACCGGCGTGCAGGTCAGCAGCATCTGCCTGGGCTGCATGACGTTCGGCGGCCGCACCGATCAGGCGGCGACGAACGAGATCGTGGCCCGGTCGCTGGACGCCGGCGTCAACTTCCTCGACACGGCCAACGTCTACAACCGGGGCCGCAGCGAAGAGGCCACCGGCGTCGCGCTGAAGGCGCTGGGCGCCCGCGACCGCGTCGTCCTGGCGACCAAGGTGCACGGCGCGATGGACGCCGAGGACCCCAACATGCAGGGCACCAGCCGCCGCCACATCATCCAGCAGTGCGAGGCCAGCCTGCGCCGCCTGGGCACCGACTACATCGACCTCTACCAGCTGCACCGCCCGCGGCCGGAGATCGCCATCGACGAGACGCTGCGCGCCCTCGACGACCTCGTGACGTCCGGCAAGGTGCGCTACATCGGCAGCAGCACCTTCGCCGCCTGGCAGGTCGTCGAGGCGCTCTGGGCGTCGAAGGAGTACGGCCTCAACCGCTTCGTCAGCGAGCAGCCGCCCTACAACATCCTCGACCGCCGCATCGAGCGGGAGCTGATCCCCATGGCGCAGACCTACGGCATCGGCCTGATCCCCTGGAGCCCGCTGGGCGGCGGGCTGCTGACCGGCAAGTACTCGCGCGGCGAGCCGCCCCCCGCCGACAGCCGCTTCGGCCAGGGAGACCTGCGGGGCCCCCAGAAGGCCCGCTGGGTCGACGGCCTCTTCGACGTCGTCGACGCGCTCACGCCCATCGCCCAGGAGAAGGGCTGCACGCTGGCGCAGCTCGCGCTGGCCTGGTGCGAGCAGCAGCCCGGCGTCGCCAGCGCGATCATCGGGCCGCGCACCGTCGAGCAGCTGCAGGACAACCTGGGCGCCGCCGCCGTCACGATCGGCGACGAGGACCGCGCCCGCATCGACGCCATCGTGCCGCCGGGGCGCATGGTCTCGCCCTTCTACGAGGCCGACTTCGGCCCGCACCGCTACCGCGTCTAGCGGCGCGCCCGGTCGGCGCGCAAGAAGCGCGCGGGCGCGCTATTATCCCCGCAGCAACCGCACCGGCGGACGGTGCAAAGGCAGACCGTGCAACCGAAACGGGGGATCATCATGGCACTGGGTGGATATGCGAATCACGTCGCGCGCGTCGACCTGTCGAGCGGCAGCGTCGCGTACGAGGGCATCAACGAGGAGGACGCGCGGCTCTATATCGGCGCCCGCGGCCTGGGCGTGAAGTACGTCTACGACAACGACCCGGCCACCGACCCCAACAGCCCCGATAACCTGCTGGGCCTGGTCAACGGGCCGCTGACCGGCACCGAGGCGACAATGAGCGGCCGCCTGGCCTTCGTCACCAAGTCGCCCCTGACCGGCACGGTGGTCGATAGCCACATGGGCGGTTGGAGCGCGGCGCGGCTGCGCTGGGCCGGCTTCGACGCGCTGCTCTTCACGGGCAAGTCGGAGGAGCCGGTCTACGCCTACGTCGAGGGCGGGACGGTCGAGTTGCGGCCGGCCGGCGACCTCTGGGGCAAGGGCGTGCACGAAGCGCTGGCGATCCTGAACGAGCGCTACGGCGACAACCTCTCCGTGATGGCGATCGGTCAGGCGGGCGAGAACGGCGTGCTGTTCTCCTCCTTCGTGAACGAGGACGACCGCGTCGCCGGGCGCGGCGGCACCGGCGCCGTCGCGGGGATGAAGAACCTCAAGGCGGTCGTCGTCAAGGGCGACCGCAGCACGATGCCCAAGGCCGAGGACCGCGACAAGTGGCGCGAGGCGCACCGGGTCGCGCTCAAGACCATCATCGACAGCGAGGTCACCGGCCCCAAGACCGGCGGGCTCTCGGTCTACGGGACGAACGTCCTCACGAACGTCGTCAACGCGATGGGCGGCATGGGCACGAAGAACTCCCAGCTGACCACCTTCGAGGGCGCGGAGAAGCTCAGCGGCGAGACGATCCGCGAGACCATCCTCGTCGACGAGCCCACCTGCCACGCCTGTCCGGTGGCCTGCAAGAAGGAAGTCGAGATCACCGAGGGCCCCTACAAGGGCCTGCGCATGGAGTCCTTCGAGTACGAGCCGGCCTGGTCGCTGGGCGCCAACTGCGGCAACGACGACGCCGGCGTGGTCGCGAAGATCATCGACCAGTGCAACGACTACGGCATGGACGCGATCGAGATCGGCAACGTGATCTCGATGTACATGGAGGCCAGCGAGAAGGGCTACGTGCCGGGGCCGGGCCTCGCCTGGGGCGACGGCGCGGGCATGGTGAAGCTGGCCGAGCAGATGGCGATGCGCGAGGGCCCGGGCGACACGCTGGGCCTGGGCACGGCGAAGGCCGCCGAGGCCTACGGCCACCCCGAGATCGCGATGGCCGTCAAGGGCCAGGCCGTCCCCGCCTACGACCCGCGCGCCATCAAGGGCGAGGGCATCGGCTACGCCACGAGCAACCGCGGCGCCTGCCACCTGCGCGGCTACACGCCCGCCTCCGAGATCCTGGGCATCCCCGTCAAGACGGACCCCCTGGCCTGGGAGGGCAAGGGCGCGCTGCTCAAGATCTTCCAGGACCTGCACGCCTTCAGCGACTCGCTGGACCTCTGCAAGTTCTCCGCCTTCGCCGAGGGCGCCGCGGAGTACGCGCAGCAGTACGAGGCCATCGTCGGCATCGCCCTGAGCGAGGAAGACGTCATGACCACGGGCGAGCGCATCTACAACCTCGAGCGCCGCTTCAACAACTTGGCCGGCTTCGACGGCAGCGACGACTCCCTGCCGGAGCGCTTCCTCAAGGAGCCCGGCACCGGGGCCGCCGCGAACTCCGTCTGTGAGCTGGACGAGATGAAGGCCGAGTACTACGAGGCGCGCGGCTGGGAGGACGGTGTGGTGCCGGCGGCCAAGCTGCAGGAGCTCAGCATCAGCTGAGCCGGCGCGGCGGCCGGACGCGGCCGTGGAGATTCGCGTCTACGCGACGCTGCGCCCCATCGTGGGGGGGCGCAGCGTGTCGCTGCCCGACCGCGACGGGGCCACCGTCGCGCAGGTGATCGACGACCTGATCGCGCGCTTCCCCGCCCTGCGCGAGCGGCTGCTCTCCGAGGCCGGCGAGATCCGCCCCTACGTCGCGGTCATGCTCGACGGCCGCGACGTGCGCCACGTGGGCGGCCTGAGCGCCACCGTGCCGGCCGGCGCAGAGATCGACATCTTCCCGCCCGTGGCCGGCGGGACGTGATCCGGTTCGGGCCGGGGTGAGCCGCGTCGAGTTGCGCATCCGCGGCGTGCCCGAGTGGCTGCTGCGCGCCTATCTGGCCGAACTGGGAGCGGTCTCGGACGACGGCGACGCCCCCCGCATGACCGGCGACGGCTACGCGGTCTCCTGGAGCGCCGAGCGGGCGCCGCTGCCCGGCGGCACGCTCTGGCTGACGCAGCTGAACATTCTCCTGGAGGGCGACGCCGCCGCCATCGCCGCGCTCGAGCCGGCGCTGATGGCGAAGCTGCAGCGCGGCGGCGGCTAAGCGCCCCGACGCCCCTATCCCCTGCGCGGATTAATCTATGTACGAGACATCTATCTGCGAGAGATGCGGCGACGCCGTCGCAACGCGGAGGGGGAGATCATGCGAGGGATCGTTCGAGGCATGAAGCGCATCGTCCTGCCGGTCTGTCTGGCGCTGGCCGCCGCGGCCTGCGCCGTGGGCCCGCCCGAGCCGGGGCCGCTGGGCGTGGTCGAGGTCGGCCCGGGCGGGTTCATCGAGGTGCGATCGGTGAGCAACCTCGGCGGTGAGAGCCCGGGCGCGAGCTACCGGGCCGCCGCGCTCGCCATCGACGACTACGGGCCGATCAAGGGGCGCGCGGTCGCGCTGGTGGGCATGCACGACCCCTGCGAGCCGGGCGGCGGGCAGGCGAGCAGCCAGACGATCGCGGCCGATGCGCGGGTGGTCGGCGTCATCGGCACGCAATGTTCCGTGACGGCGGTGGAGGCGATCCCGGCGATCAGCGAGGCGGGGATGGTGATGATCTCGCCGACCAACACCGCGCCCGCGTTGACGTCCGACTTGCAGGGCAACCGCGGATCCCGCCAGCTCCCGGGCTACTACCGCACGGCCCACAACGACCTGATCACCGGCCGGGTGGTCGCCGAATTCGCCTACCAAGAGCTGGGCTTGCGGCGCATGGCCGCCATCCACGACGGCGATCCGTACACCTCGGGTCTGGCGACGGCCTTCGAGGAGGCATTCCACGGCCTCGGCGGCGAGGTCGTGGCCGTCAGCGTCGTCAGCAAGGACGCCGCCGATGCGGCCGCCGCCGTGGCCGAGGTCGTCGCGGGCGATCCGGACGGAATCTTCTTCCCCCTCTTCCTGGAGGCGGGCGCGGCCGTCGCGCAGGAGATCGCGGCGACCGCCAGTCTGGCCGGCGCGACGTTGATCTCGGCCGACGGCATGCTCGAGGCGGAGTTCCTCCAGCTGCCCGAGTCGGAGGGGCTCTACATCGCGTCGCCCAACCTCGACTTCAGCGGCAACACCAACGCGGCCACCAGCGAGAGCGCCGATCAGTTGCTCGCCGCCTACGAACAGGCGTACGGGGAACCGCCCGCGACGAGCTACTGGGCCCACGCCTACGACGCGGCCACGCTCCTGCTGACGGCGATCGAGCAGGTGGCCGTCGAGGTGGGCGGCACGCTGGTCATCGACCGCGCCGCGCTGCGCCAAGCCTTGAGCGACACGGCGGGCTTCGGCGGGCTCACGGGCGCCCTCTCGTGCGACGCCTTCGGGGATTGCGGCAGCGGCGGCATCCAGATCGTCCACCACACGGACATCGGCGTGACCGACATCACGCAACTGCCCGTCGTCTACCGCGGGCAGCGCTGATCGGTGCCGAAGGGGGGTGAGGTTCGGGCGGTCGCTGGGGGCTCCGGTCCCCTCTCCCCTGGGGGCAGGGCTAGGGTGAGGCTCCGATCCCCTCTCCCGTGGGGAGAGGGTTAGGGTGAGGGGCAACGACCGCCAATGAACCGGACCTCCCGAGCCAGGCAACTGCGGCGCGACTCCACCGACGCGGAACAACGCCTCTGGAGCGTCTTGCGTGATCGCCAACTGGGCGGCGACAAGTTCCGCCGCCAGACGCCGATCGGCCCGTACATCGTCGACTTCCTCTGCATGCAGCGGCGCCTGGTCATCGAACTGGACGGCGGCCAGCATCAGCAGCGGGCGGACTCCGACCAGGAGCGCACCGAGTTCCTGGAAACCCTCGGCTATCGGGTGCTGCGCTTCTGGAACCACGACGTATTCGACGATCTGGAGTCCGTCGTCGATGCCATCCGGTTGGAGTTGCAGCGGGGGCCCCCCTCACCCTAACCCTCTCCCCAGGGAGAGGGGATCAGAGGGTGAGCTTCGACGGCCCGCCACGTCATCTGTCGAACCGAAAGCTACCCCTCGACGCCGGTGCCCCAGGCGATGGCGTTGCCGACCAGCGTCTCGTAGGGCTCGGTCTCCCAGGGGCCGCGGAAGCGCAGCGGCGGCGCCCCGTCCGGCGAGATGCTGACGTCCACCGAGGGCTGCATGTTCGTCAGCGGCGAGTGGCAGTGGCCGGGCGCGACGTACGCAATCGAGCCCACGCCGATCTCGCGCACGAAGCCCAGCGCCCGCGACTTGCCGTCGGGCAGCAGCGACGTGTCGCCGCCGTACAACTCCTGCGTCTCCGCCGGCGGCGGCGGCACCTCGGCCGTCGAGAGCAGCACCCGCGTCTCCGGGTGCAGCACCTCGATCATGTAGGGCTCGTCCTGGATCCGGAACGACTCCGGCAGGTTGTGCGTGAGGACGTGGTCGCGGTCGGGCACGTCGACCTGGAACTCGCGGATGGGCGGGTGGGTCAGGAAGAAGCCGCCCAGCGCGTCGTGGTACGAGGCCTTCACCATGCGGCGGCGCGTGCCATCGCCGTTGAGCCGCGCCGCCTTGCCGCCGGTGCTGCCGTGCAGCGCCAGCCAGCGCCCGCCGTCCGCGATCCAGTCGCGCATGACGCCGGCCTCGTGGTCGTCGGCGTAGGGGCCCGCCACGTACGTCACCAGCAGCTGGCAGTCGCGGATCCAGCGGTGGCAGTCGGTGTAGTCCGAGCTGACCGTCGCGTGGACGTTCTCGTTGGCCTGCAGGGCCTGCAGGATGCGCAGGCGGGCGTAGTCCATGTCGTGGCCGGCGTGCTGCCCCGGCGGGAAGCCGCCCACGATCACATGCGCGCGAATTGGAGTGGACATCATGACTCCCGTCCCGCGGCGCCGCGCCTCGGCCGCATTCGGGCCGCCGGCGCGATCGCCGGGCGCGCCCATGCTAGGAGCGGCGGCGCGCGCTGGGAAGTCTCCGCCGCCTGGCCGCCCCGCGTGCCGTAGACTGCGCGTGGTCCGGCTGCACCGCGCCGCGACCGATCCGGAGGAGGAATCATGAGCGACGCGCCCACGACGCAGTTGGTCGAGTTCGCCAGCCCGGCCTGGATCGACGCCCTCGAGCGCGCCATGCGACGGCGCGTGGAGGCGGCCACGCCCGAGCAGCTCGCCACGCCCCATTCGATCTCGGAGGCGTACACCGACGCGCCCGCGCATCTCGCCCCCGGCGGCACGCTCGGCTTCACCGTCCGCGTCGGCCCCGATGGCTTCGAGTTCCAGCGCCGGCCCGCCGACGATGTGGACTACCGCATCGTCGGAACCTACGAGACGATCCGGGAGCTGGCGCGCTACGTCGTCGGCGGCGACCCGGCGCGCGCCAAGGAGCTGAGCGACCTCGCCCGCGCCGCGATCAAGGCGGGCACGCTGACGATGGAAGGCCGGCAGGCCGCCGCCGCCATCTTTGAGGGCGTCCACGACGAGGTGGCGCGCATCACCGCATAGCACGGCATCGCCGCGGCATCGCCCCCGGCGTGCGAAGAGAGGAACGATCATGGCCGGTCGCCTGCAGGACAAAGTCGCCATCGTCACCGGCGGCGCGAACGGGATCGGTCGCGCCTGCTGCGTCCGCTTCGCGGAGGAGGGCGCCGATGTCGTCGTCGCCGACCTCGACGCCGAACAGGGCGAGGAGACGGTGCGGCTCGTCCGCGCGGCCGGCCGCGACGCCCGCTTCGTCCGCACCGACACGACCAGCGAGGCGGACTGTCTGGCGATGGTGCAGGCCGCCGTCGACGCGTTCGGCGGCGTGGACGTCTGCGTGGCCGCGGCGGGCATCGGCTTTGGCGGCTACGTGAGCGGTAAGCAATGGCGCAGAGAGGGCTCGCCCGCCGACTGGCACGTCACGCGGCAGTCGCTGGACCACTGGCGGGAGGTGCTCGACGTCAACCTGACCGGCGTCATGCTGACCGATCGCGCCGTCGCGCGGCGGATGATCGACCAGGGCCGCGGCGGGTCGATCATCAACATCGCCTCGATCTACGCGAAGCGCGCCCCCGCGAGCAGCTCGGCGTACGCCGTCTCCAAGGCCGGTGTGTGGATGCTGACCAAGGTCGCGGCGCTGGAACTCGTGAAGGATCGGATCCGCGTCAACGCGATCGGCCCCGGCTACATCGAGACGCACATGACGTTCGCCGCCCAGGAGAGCGAGGAGTTGATGCGCAGCCTGCTCGCCGACGTGCCCATGGGCCGCCTGGGCCGGCCGCGCGACATCGCCGACGCGGCGCTCTTCCTCGCCTGCGACGAATCATCCTACTTCACCGGCGAGATCCTGCACCCGGACGGGGGCTACTTCACGGAGTAGCCGGCACACGGCCGATAGGGGGCTAGCCGCCCTCCGCCGCATCCTCGGCGGCGGCTTGGCCGTCGCTGAAGCCCTCCGCGAAGGACGCATCGACCTCCGCCTCGGTCGCCTCCGGGTCGAAGGCGCCGAAGGTCGTGCCGAGCAGCAGCGCCAGCACCACGCCCAGCACGAAGGAGCTGCCCAGCACCACCGATCGACGTCGCAGCACGGACGACGGTTCTGGCGGGGCCTCGGGCAACTCCTCCAGCGAGGCCGCCCCCCCGCCGACCTCGGGCTGCACGGCGGCGCGCTGGGCCGGCCGGGAGCGACGCGGACGCGGCGCCGGCCCGCCGTCCCCGGAGCGGCGCAGCGCCTCGAAGGAGCGTGCGTCGCCGGGATCCCACAGGTAATCCGTGGAGTCCGGCCCCGCTTCGGCCTCGGGCCGGCCCAGGAGCGCGCGCAGTCGCTGCTGCCAGCCCGACATCGCTACCTCCCCCCGGGCCCGGTGGTCGCGGCCATTGGGCAATGCTAGGGCTAGACTGCGCCCCGGGCACACGGCGGCGCGACCGCCCCGGCGGCGGTCCGCACGCGGAGGGATGGCAGCCATGTCCACGGTCAACGGGGTTCTCGGCCCCATCGACAGCGCCGATCTCGGCTTCACGCTGATGCACGAGCACGTGGCCGTCGCCTCGGCCGGCTTCTGGCAGGCCTGGCCCGAGCTGTTCGGCGGGCGCGAGGCGTGCATCGAGCGGATCGGCGGCATCCTCGCCGAGGCCAAGGCCGGCGGCGTCGAGACGTTCGTCGACGTGACGACCATCGACCTCGGCCGCGACATCCGCCTGATCCGCGACGTCGCCGAGCGCTCGGGCATGAACATCGTCGCCTGCACCGGCCACTGGCTCGATCCGTCGCGCTCGATGGCCGCCCGCACCGTCGAGGAGTTGATGGCGCTGTTCGTCAAGGAGATCGAGCAGGGCATCGAGGGCACGACGATCAAGGCGGGCATCCTCAAGCTCGCCAACGACGACACGCCGCAGCTTTCCCGCTTCGGCGAGAAGGCGGCGCGGGCCGTCGCGCGGGCGCATCTGGCGACCGGCGTCCCGATCACGACGCACGCCGGCGCCAAGCTGGAGATCGGCTTCCGCCAGGCGGAGGTCTTCGAGGAGGAGGGCGTCGACCCCGGCCGCGTGATCATCGGCCACAGCGACGACACCGACTCGATGCACTACCTCACCGGCCTCATGGACCGGGGCTACTGGGTGGGCCTGGACCGCCTGCCCATGCACGACCCGCCCTTCGCCGTCCGGGCCGGCACCTGCGCCGCCCTGATCGAGCGGGGCTACGCGGACCAGTTGGTCCTCTCGCACGACTACCCGCTCGACATCCAGCTGGCGCCGACGGCGTTCCGGGACGAGGAGTGGGGCCCGATGAACCCCGACGGCATCCGGTTCATCCAGCGGCGCTTCCTGCCCGGCCTGCGCGAGCGCGGCGTCGGCGCGGCGGTCTGCGAGCAGCTCACCGTCGAGAACCCGCGCCGCTTCTTCGAGGGCTGAGCCGCCACAGCGCGGCGGGAGGAGACGAGCGATGGGCATCATGGACGGCGTCACGGCCGTCGAGCTGGGGGTCTGGGTGGCGGGCCCCGCGGTCGGCGGCGTCCTGGCCGATTGGGGCGCGGACGTCGTCAAGGTGGAGGGGCTGGATGCCGACCCCTTCCGCGGCGCCCTCGCCGAGGTCGCCGACTTCTCCGCCGCCTTCGATCTGGACAACCGCGGCAAGCGCGCGCTGGCCATCGACTGGCGCAGCGACGAAGGCGCGGCGATCGTGGGCCGGCTGGCCGACCAGGCGGACGTCTTCGTCACCAACCTGCGCCCAGGCGGGCTCGCCCTGGCCGGCCTCGATTACGAGACGCTGCGCGCCCGCAACCCCCGCCTGATCTACGCGTCGGTCACCGGCTACGGCCTGCACTCCAGCGAGGCCGACCGCCCCGCCTTCGACATCGGCGCGTTCTGGTCGCGCGCGGGCATCGCCCACCTGGTCGGGCGGCCCGGCGGGGAGCCGGGTGGGATCCGCCCCGGCTTGGGGGACCACACCGCCGCGATGCAGGCGCTGGCCGGCATCACGGCGGCGCTCTACCACCGCGAGCGCACGGGCGAGGGGCAGCAGGTGCGCGTCTCGCTGCTGCGCGCCGGCGCCTACACCATCGGCTGGGACATCAGTTCGGCGCTGACCGGCGCGGGGGTCATGCCCCTCCATCGCGACCAGCACCCCAACCTGCTGATCGCCCCGTTCCGCACGCGCGACGGCGGCTACATGCAGTTGCTGATGATGCAGGGCGACCGCTTCTGGCCGCAGTTCTGCCGCGCCGTCGCGCGCCCCGAGTGGGAGCACGACCCGCGCTTCGCGACGCTCGCCGACCGGGCCGAGAACGCCGTGCCGCTGGACGAAGCGATGACCGCGGTGATGGCGCAGAAGACGCGCGACGAATGGGCCGCGATCTTCGACCGCGAGGGCGTCTGGTGGGCCCCGGTCCAGACGATGGACGAGGTCATCGCCGATCCGGGCATGGCCGAGGCGGGCGCCTGGGCGTCGCAGCCCCGACCCGAGGGTGATGCGCGGGTCGTCGCCTCCCCCGTCGATTTCGGCGAGACGCCCTGGGCGCTGCGCGGTCCGGCCCCGGAGTTCGGCCAGCACACCGAGGAGATCCTGCTCGAACTCGGCTACGACTGGGACGGGATCATCGGCCTGAAGGACCGCGGCCTGATCCCCTGACCGGGGCGGACGTCGCGTTCGCCCGCGCCCTATCCTCATGACGGCCGCCGCGCGCAGGACGCGAGGGCACGACGCCAGGGGAGGACCGCCCGATGGACGCCGCGACCGAACAGTACCCCGTCCGACTTCAGATCGATCTCAGCGAGCGCGGCAACCGGCTCACGACCCTGTTCCGGCTCCTCCTGGCGATCCCGCACCTCATCGTGCTGAACGTGGTCGGCATCCTCGTGGAGCTCTTGGTGATCGTGCTCTGGGTCGTGATCGTCATCACGGGCAGGCGGCCGGCGGGGCTCGCGGGAATCCTCGTGTACGTCCTGCGCTGGTGCACCCGCGTCAACGCGTACCTGCTGCTGCTGACCGACGAGTACCCGCCCTTCAACGGCGACGAGTGACGCGCGCCGGCCCACCGCGCGGGCGCTACCCGACCAGGGCGCGCAGGATCTCCATCCGGCGCTCGGGCGTCGCGCCTTCCACCCGCACCTCGTGCAGGTCGGCGCCGGACGCCGCCTGCGCCTCGATCCGCGCCAGGCAGTCGTCGAGTGAGCCGCTGTAGAGGAACTCGGGCGCGATCGGCGCGGCCAGCTCGGCCGCGGCGGCGGGCCCCTCGTCCCGCCAGGCCTGCTGGATCGCCGCCGCCTCCTCGCCGAAGCCCTGCCGGACGAACTGCCGCGCGTAGAGCGGCCCGTTGCGCGCCGCCGAGAAGGCCAGCCCCGCGGCCGACTGCGCCCGCGACCGCGCCAGCCGCTCCGCATCCTCGACGACCGTCACCATGCCGGGCGCGCGCACGGTGAACGCCGCCGGGTCGCGTCCGGCCGCCGCCGCCCAGCCGCGCGCGGCGGCGATCTCGGCCGCCAGCCGGTCGCGGGGGATCCAACTCGGCAGCCAGCCCTCCGTCTCCTCCGCCGTCATGCGCACCATGCCGGGGTGCAGCGTGGCCAGGTAGATCGGCGGCGACGGCTGCACCGGCCGCGCGCCCATCACCAGCGCGCGCCGGACGGGGAAGCGCGGCCCCGGATGGTCGAAGCGTTCCTTCGACCAGTAGGCGCGCAGCAGCGCGATCGTCTCCCGGATACGCGCCTTCGGCGCCTCGAAGGGCAGCCCGTAGAAGCGCTCGATCATCCCCGGGCCGCTCGCGCCGAGCCCCACGATGACCCGCCCGCCCGAAAGCTCATCGATCGTCGCGAAGTGCTGCGCCAGGGCGCCCGGCGTGCGCGAGTACACGTTGACGACGCTGGTCCCCAGCTTCACGCGTTGCGTCCCGCGGGCCAGCAGCGCCAGCCCCGAGAAGGCGTCGTGGCCGAAGCCCTCGGCCAACCACAGCGACTCGACGCCGGCCTCGTCGGCGGCGCGGGCCAGCGCGAGGAACTCGTCGATCCGCGTGGGATCCCAGTCCAGTCTGACGCAGATGCGGCGCACGGCGGCGCTCCCTTCTCCCGTCCCGATCGATCAGGGCCAGCGGGCGCGGGCGATCTCATCCTCCAGGTGCAGCGGCTCCAGGCCGAGCGGGGCCAGCAACGGCGACGGCGCGCCCAGACGCCAGGCCGGCATCGCGCGGGGGAAGTCGGCCGCCGTGGGCTCCTGCCGGCCCAGGACGAGCATCGGGATGGCCGGCAGGCGCTCCTGGAGGAAGCGCAGGTTCTCGGCCTCGACGACCGCGGGGGCGAGCGCCGGAGAGGAGGCGTAGCCGCTGACGACGATCAGCGCCACGTCGAGGCCCCGCCGCTCCGCCGCCTCGACGCTCAGCAGCGTGTGGTTGAGCGTGCCCAGCGCCGGCCGCACGACCAGCACCAGCGGAGCCGGCATTGATGCCGCCAGATCGGCCATGTCGGTTTCGTCGGTGATCGTGACGAGCAGCCCGCCGGCGCCCTCGACGAACGTCACGTCGTGCGCCTCTCCGATCGCGCGGCAGTCGCGCAGCGCCTCCTCGACCGAGAGCGTGACGCCCGCCCGACGCGCCGCGATCGACGGGGCGAGCGGCTCGGGCAGGGTCGACAGCGTGCGCAGCGTGGCCGCATCGCCCAGGGCCGCGCGGTACATGGCCTCGTCGCCCTCGCGGGCAGGGTCGGTGGCGCCGGTCTGGAACGGCTTGACGAGCGCCACGCGCCGCCCGGCCCGTTGCAGCGCCCAGCCCAGCCAGGCCGTCGCGACGGTCTTGCCGGCGTCGGTGTCGGTGCCGGTGACGAAGTACAGCTCGCCGCTCACGAGGCCCCCAGGGCCGCGCTCACGGCGGCGACGTCGGCGTCGCGGTGCGTCGCCATTACGTTGAAGCGGATGCGCGACGTCCCCTCGGGCACGGTCGGCGGGCGCACGGCCTTGGCCAGCACGCCGCCGGCGCGCAGCCGCGCCTCGACGGCCAGCGCCTCCTCGGCCGGGCCGACGATCGCCGGCACGATCGGCGAGGCCGACGGCCCCGGATCGAAGCCCAGCGCGCGCAGGCGGCCCCGCAGGTCGTCGGCCAGCGCCCGCAGGCGGGCGCGCCGCTCGGGCTCGGCCGCCACGATGTCGAGCGCGGCGTGGGCGGCGCCGATCGCGGCCGGCGGCAGCGCCGTGTTGAAGATGAACGGCCGCGCCCGGTTGAGCAGGTACTCCACCACGTCGCGCTCCGCCGCCACGAATCCTCCCACCGACCCGATCGCCTTCGACAGCGTCCCCACGACGATGGTCTGCGGCGCGTCGAGGCCGAAGTGCGCCAGCATCCCCTCGCCGCCGGGGCCGAAGACGCCCACGCCGTGCGCCTCGTCGAGGACGAGCGCCGCGTCGTAGCGGCCCGCGATCTCGACCAACTCCGGCAGCGGCGCGATGTCGCCGTCCATGCTGAAGACCGTCTCCGAGACGACGATCTTGCGGGCCGCGTCGCTGGCCGCCAGCAGCGCCGCCAGCGCCGCCGTGTCGCCGTGCGGGTAGACGCGCACCTGCGCCCGCGCCAGCCGGCAGCCGTCGATGATCGAGGCGTGGTTGAGGGCGTCGCTGAAGACCTCGCAGCCAGGGATGGCGAGGGCGCTCATCACGCCCAGGTTGGCGAGGTAGCCGGCGCTGAAGAGCAGGCAGGCGTCGTGGCCGTTGAGCGCGGCCAGGCGGCGTTCGAGGTCGTCGTGCTGCGGCGTCGAGCCGGCCAGCAGGCGCGACGCCGTCACGCTCGCCCCGTAGCGCTCGATCGACTCCTGCGCGGCCGCCTTCACGCGCGGGTCGGTGGCCAAGCCGAGGTAGTTGTTCGACGTGAAGTGCACATAACGGCGGCCGGCGATCTCGACCTGCGCGTCCTGCCCCGAGTCGGGCGTGAGCACGGAGCGCCGCAGCGATCGCGCCTCCAGCGCCGCCAGCTCGGCCCGCAGGGGCTCAGCCCAGGCGGAGCGCGTCGGGGATCGCATCGAGCCCATGGGCCACCGCCTCGCAGATCTGGGCGAGTTCGCCGGCTTCGATCGAGAGGGGCGGCATCAGGATCACGACGTCGCCCAGCGGGCGCAGCAGCACGTCGCGATCGCGCGCGGCCATGCAGACCTGCGCGCCCATCCGCGCCGCCGCCGGGAAGGGCGTGCGCGACGCCCGGTCGGCCACCAGTTCGATGCCGACCATCAGCCCCTGCTGCCGCACCTCGCCGACCTGCGGGTGGCCGGCGACGCGCTCCGCCAGCAGCGACTCCAGCTGGCCCGCCCGCTCGCGCGCCCGGCCCAGCACGTCCTCGCTCGCGAACACGTCGAAGTTGGCCAGGGCGGCCGCCGCGCAGATGGGATTCCCGGCGTAGGTGTGCCCGTGGTAGAAGGTGCGCTGGTTGCCGGGGTCGTAGAAGTTGGCGTAGACGCGCTCCGTCGCGACGGTCGCCGAGAGCGGCAGGTAGCCGCCGGTGATGCCCTTGCCCAGCGCCATGATGTCGGGCGTGACGCCCTCCAGGTCGCAGGCGAACATCTGGCCGGTGCGCCCGAAGCCGGTCGCGACCTCGTCGGCGATCAGCAGCACGTCGAACTCGTCGCAGAGGCGGCGCACGCCGGCCAGGTGGCCCTCGCCGGAGACGATCATCCCGCCCGCGCCCTGCACGCGCGGCTCGATGATGACCGCCGCGCTCTCATTGGCGTGCCGCTCGAGCAGCGATCGCAGCGAGTCCAGCGATCGCTGCGTGGCCTCGGCGCGCGTCGTGCCCGGCGCCATGCCGAAGGCGTAGGGGCTGTCGAAGCGCAGCGGCTCGAACAGCAGCGGCGCGTAGGGGTCGCGGAAGCGGCCCGGCCCGCCCAGGCTCACGCCGCCGATCGTGTCGCCGTGGTAGGCGTGCTCCAGCGCGATGATGCGGCGGCGCTCCGACTTCCCGGCGTTGGCCCAGAACTGCACCGCCATCTTCAGCGCCACCTCGACGGCGCTGGCGCCGTTCTCGCTGAAGAAGCTGCGCGTCAGGCCGGGCGGCAGCAGCGACGGCAGCCGCTCCGCCAGCTCGATCGCGCGCGGATGGCTGACGCCCAGCAGCGTGCTGTGCTGCAGCGTCGCCGCTTGCTCCTGGATCGCGCGCACGATCTCGGGGCGCCCGTGCCCGTGCACGTTGCACCACAGCGAGGCCACGCCGTCGATGTAGGAGCGGCCGTCGGTCGCGATCAGCCGGTTGCCCTCGGCCCGCTCGACGACGAGCGCCGGGTCGGCGTCGAAGATCGCCATCTGCGTGAAGGGGTGCCAGACCGGGGAGTGGCCGGCGGGCGCGGTATCCACGGGTCGCGTCGTCCTTTCCGGCGCGCGGGCGGTCCTCTGGGACGCCCCGCCGCGCGGTCGAGCGGTCATGCTCCCCTAGTAATACTCGCAAGCGCGGATACTCGCTGCCCCGTCGCGAGCGGCGGCATGGGGTAGCATCCCGCCAGCGCGTCTCGGGATGGCCGGATGGACCGGCCGCCGCGACCGCGACGGGGAGCGCGCGATGCCCGCAGCCCTCGACGGCGTCACCGTCCTCGACCTCAGCGAGTGGATCGCCGGGCCCTACGCGAGCAAGCTCTTCGCCGACGCGGGCGCCGACGTGATCAAGGTCGAGCGCCCCGGCGGCGACCCCAGCCGCGGCGTGGGTCCGTTCGCGGGCGGGACACCCCACCGCGAGAAGAGCGGCACGTTCTTCTACTTCAACACGGGCAAGCGCTCGGTCGTCCTCGACCTCAAGCAGCCGGCGGCGCGGGACGCCTTCCTGCGCCTCGTCGACCGGGCCGACATCGTCCTGGAGAGCTACCGCCCGGGGGTGCTCGACCGGCTCGGCGTCGGCTGGGAGCGCATCCACGCGCGCAAGCCCGAGATCGCGCTGGTCTCGCTGGCCCCCTTCGGGCAGGACAGCCCCTACCGCGACTACAAGCTGACCGACCTGACGCTGTTCGGCATGTGCGGCGAGATGTACTCGATGGGCGTCGCGGAGGCGGAGCCGATGAAGATGTACGGCACCGCGGCCCTGGTGCAGTGCGGGGCCGCCGCCGCCGCCGCGGCCATGGGCGCCCTGACGGCCAGCGAGACGCAGGGCCTGGGCCAGCACGTCGACCTCGCCCTGGCCGACCTCCAGTTCAACGGCACCGACCGCCGCCACGCGGCCCAGATCGGCAACCAGTTCTCCGGGCGCAAGTCACTGCGCGCGTCGGGCGGGGGCGCCTTCCTGATCCTCGGCGGCGTCTACCACTGCGCCGACGGCTACGTGCTGTTCGTCAGCGCCAACCAGCACCTGGACCGCGTGCGCGCGATGCTCGGTCACCCGGCCTGGCTCGACGATCCGAAGTGGGACGACCCCGCCGCCCAGTTCGACCCCGACGTCATCGGCGAATTCGACGCCTACTTCCTGCCCTGGTGCCTGGATCGCACGAAGCGCGAGATCTGGGCGCTGGCCCGTGAGCACCGCGTGCTGTGCGGGCCGCTGTTCACCGTCGAGGAGCTCTACGCCGACGAGCACTTCCGCGGCCGCGGTCTGTTCACCGCCCTCGACCACCCCGACGTCGGACGCGTCGAGGTGCCCGGCCGGGCCGTGCTGATGGGCGCGACGCCCTGGCGGATCAGCCGTCCCGCGCCGCGGCTGGGCCAGCACACGCGCGAGGTTCTCGGCGAAGCCGGCCTCGACGGCGGCGAGGTCGAGGCGCTGATCGCCTCCGGCGCGGCCGCGCCGTCCCCGACCAACGGAGCGGCGGCGTCGTGAGCGCGCCGCGGCCCCTGGAGGGCGTCCGCGTGCTGGACCTCTGCGTCGTCTGGGCCGGGACCTACGCGACCTGCATCCTGGCCGACCTCGGCGCCGAGGTGATCAAGCTCGAGAACGTGCACGTCTTCCCGCCCATGACCCGCGGCGGGCGGGCGCGGCCGCCGAAAGCGATGATGGCGGGCCACCTCGCCTGGGGCACGGGCTACCCCAACAACGAGCCCGGCCCGCGCCCCTGGAACTACTGCCCCACCTTCGTGCAGCTGTATCGCAACAAGAAGAGCGTCACGATCGACCTCACCAGCGCGCGGGGCAAGGAGCTGCTGCGCCCGCTGATCGAGGGGGCCGACGTCTTCGTCGAGAACAACGCCGTCGGCACGGCCGAGAAGCTGGGGCTGGACTACGAGTCGCTCCGCGCGATCCGGCCCGACATCATCATGCTGCGCGCGCCGGGCTACGGCCTGACCGGACCCTATCGCGAGGCGCGCACGCTGGGCGCGCACCTGGAGAGCGTGACCGGCCACACGCTGCTGCGCAGCTACCCCGATCGCGACCCCTCCGACACCAGCGCCATCTTCGCCGGCGACCACATGGCGGGGTCGCAGGGGGCGTTCGCCATCATGGCGGCGCTGCGGCACCGGCGCCGCACCGGCGAGGGCCAGTTGATCGAGCTGGCGCAGGCCGAAGCGGCCGCCCCGATGGTCGCGCAGGCCTACATGCACCAGGCCTTTCACGGCTCGCCGCCCGCGCCCGTGGGCAACCACTCGATCTACGGCTTCGCGCCGCACAACGTCTATCCCTGCCGCTCCCCGGGCGACGCGACGGACGGCGGCGACCGCTGGATCGCCATCACCGTCACCAGCGACGACGAGTGGCGCGCCCTGCGGACCGAGATGGGCTCGCCGCCCTGGGCCGACGCCTCGCTCGACGCGACCGCTGCCCGGCTCGCCCGCCAGGACGAGATCGACGCGGAGATCGCCGCCTGGACCCGCGACCAGGACGACTACGACCTCTTCCACCGGCTGCAAGCGGCGGGCGTCCCGGCGGCGCCCATCCTGGAGGCCTCGCGCGTCTTCGACGACCCGCACGTCCAGGCCCGCGAGCTCAACTCGCCGCAGATGCTGCCCGACGGCCTGGGCCCCTACCTGTTCAACAACCCGCCCTACCGGTTCCCCGCCACGCCGCTGCGCCACGCGCGCCCCCCCGTCGCGCTGGGGCAGGACAACGAGTACGTCTACACGCAGTTGATCGGCCTCTCCCCGGCCGAGTACCAGGCCATCGTCGCCGCCGGCGACGCGGGAACCGAGTTCGACGCGGATATTCCCTGAGTCAGATCCCCTCTCACCTCTGGGGAGACGGTTAGGGGGGGTCCGGGTGAGGGGGATCCGGCGTTAGGCAGTCGTCCGCTGCGCCAGATCGAGCGGCGCGGACTCCCGTCCGGGCGCGAACTCGAAGCCGGGCCTGGACGGCTCCACGAACGTGACCGCGTCATAGAAGTCGTCCAGCGCGACGAAGACGCCGTTCTCCTCCGCCCACTGGCGCATGCGCTGGTTGCAGGAGTGCGCCCAGGACAGGATCTCCACCCGCCAGCCGCGCTTGTGCATGCGCTCCAGCGTGCTGTGGAAGCCGGCCCCCTCGAGGTAGCCCGCGCCGTCGCCGGTGAGCAGCACCGCGATGCCCGGGTTCCCGTTGTGATCGAGCGCGTCTTCCAGCATCCGCAGTTGCAGCACGCGGTCGGGCATCTCCTGCTCACCGCGTTCCGGCCTGCCGCGGTCGAACGGCCGCACCTCCACGCCGGAGCCTTCGAGGCGGTTCCAGAGTTGGCGCATCTCCGGCGGGATCGAGCCGACGGCAACGGCATGCTGGACTTCCCGCCCCGCGTGCGCCAAGCGCAGCATCGCGTCGAAGTTGACCCGCACCAAGTAGCGCGCGCCGGGGCTGCTCTCGCGCTCCTCGGCGAGGCGCTGCGCTTCGTGGAAGATGTTCGAGTTGTCCCAGTAGATGAAGACGCTGTTCATCGTCGCTCCGCGAACCGTTGCGGGATCAGCGTATCACCGGCTGGGCGCCGGTCCCCCTCACGCTCACCCTCTCCCCAGGGAGAGGGGATCGGACCTCACCCCCTGTCCCCCTCTCCATCCAGAAGGATGGAGAGGGGGAACGTGGAGGCGATCGTTGGGGATCCTTCCGGTCCCCCCTCTCCATTGCTCGGCAATGGAGAGGGGGTTAGGGGGTGAGGTTCGGGCGGTCGTTTGGGGGTGAGAGTTCGCGCGTGCCGGATCCCCCTCCCCCTCACCCTCACCCTCTCCCCCGCGGGGAGAGGGGATCGGAGGGAGAAGGAGAGGGGATTCCGAAGCCCCTCTGCGCGCCCGGCGGTAGCCACAGCGGCCCGATTCGGTTACTTGTGGCAGGCCCGACCCCATCCGGGGACACAGCCGAAAGGACGCAAGGATCATGGGATACAAGATCACCACTGTGGACCACGTCGTGCTCGCCGTCAGCGACCTCGACGCCGCCATCGAGACGTGGCAGGACACGTACGGGCTGACGCTCAGCGACCGCCACGAGAGCCCCGGCGGCTTCGAGGCGGCGCTCTTCCCGATGGCGAACAGCCTGCTCGAACTGGTGCAGCCGATCGACGACAACCCGCGCAACCCCGTGCGCCTGCAGATCGATCGCAAGGGCGAGGGGCTGTTCATCCTCTCCCTGGGCGTCGACGACCTCGACGCCGCCGTGGCCGACCTGCGCGCCAAGGGCTGCGTCGTCACCGACCCCTCGGGCGACGAGCACCGCATCTCGTTCGTCAGCCCGAAGAACGCGCACGGCGCGCGCCTGCAACTGATCGAGCGCTAAAGGGCGGCTTCAGCCGGGCGACCCGTCGCGCAGCGATTCGAACGCGACCCGCAGCCGCGCGACGTCGGCGGCCGGGGGCTCCCGGCCCGCGTAGCGCTGCTCGTTGAAGCGCTCCGAGATCTCGCCCGGCAGCGGCGAGGCGTAAAGCCGTTCCAGCAGGGGCGCGAACTGGCGCGGCGTGCGCGCCGCCGGGCGCTTGGTCCCCCGGCGCTCCGCGTCGGCCAGCATCTCCAGGTAGAGCCCGCCGATGCCCGGCTCCGCCTCCGCGCTCCGCCGCGGGCGCAGGCGCCGGCCGAGCGTCCGCAGCCCCGACCAGAGGTCGCCGA
Organism: Dehalococcoidia bacterium; assembly: GCA_965207695.1. Lineage (GTDB taxonomy): Bacteria > Chloroflexota > Dehalococcoidia > Bin125 > Bin125 > TK10-74A. Next base: position 44,537 of record CBDBNA010000010.1, read on the forward strand.
CCGGGTCCGCCTCCGACCAGAGCGACTCGCGCTCCTCGTCGGGCGCGCGCCGCCGCCGCCAGACCTGCCGGAAGAGCAGCGCCGCCAGGATCGTCACGCCCAGCACCAGGCCGATGCCGGCGAACACCCGGAAGACCACCGCCCCGGCGCCGTTCCCGTCGCCCGTTTCCCGCTCGAAGTCGAACGCCCGCTGCCCTTCGGCCAGGCACTCCAGCTCGCCCAGCTCGTTGATGAAGCAGACCTCCTGCGGCGGGATCGGCGGCGCCCCCGAGCCGATCAACTGGCGCAGCGGCCAGAGCAGCGTCCACACGACCCACGCCACGCCCATCGCGACGTTGCGCAGCAGCCAGCCGAGCGCGTCGGTCACGGGCTCCGCGGCGCCGCTGCCCGCCACGGCCGCGACGAGCAGCGTGACGACGAGCATGAACACGACCGCCGCCACCAGCATCGCGCCGAGGGTCGAGGCGAACGTGAGGCCGACCGCGCCGAAGCTGCCCCCGGCGGTCAGCCGCTGGGCGTTGCGGAACGCGACCGCCAGCAGGGCGACGGCCAGGAAGGCCATCGCGGCGATGCGCACGCGATCGAGGATCTGCGCCCCGTCGCCGATCAGGAAGCCGGCCGCGAAGACGATCACGGCGACCGGCAGCAGCTGCGCCAGCGATCGCCCCGCCAGGTCGGAGGCGCCCAGGGCGACGCCCCGGAACCAGGCGAAGGCCAGCACGGCCATCGCGAGCACGTGGTCGAGGCGCCGCGAGCCGCTCCAGGCGCCGCTCTCGGGGTCGCTGACGTCGGCGGCCCAGCCGAACGACCAGACCTGCCACGTCTCCGACAGGTCCACGCGTCCGACCACCTGCAGCGCCACGATCGATACGACGACGCCCAGCAGCCAGCGCCGTTCCGCGGGCAGGTCCGCCTCGCTCAGCCGGTGGGCGAACAGCGCGCCGGCCCCGAGCAGCACCAGCACCGCCGCCCCGGAGGGGACCTCACCGTGCGCCCCGACCGCCCGCGGGACGAAGCCCGCGACCACGATGAGCAGCAGCCCTTCGAGTAGCACGACCGCCCCCGCCGCGACCGCGCCCCGCGCGTCGGCGTCCTCTCCCACCAGCCGGCGCAGCGCGGCGCTCACGACGGCGGCTCCTCGCGGCGCTGCCAGCGGCTGGTCCGCGCCCGCGGTCTCGCGCCCGCGGGACGGGACGCGGGGTCGGCGACGGCGGAGCGGCTGCCGAGGGACTCCCGGCGCTCCGGCATCCCCTCGGCGCCGTCGCCGGGCGGGCGGTCGAACAACTCGGGCGCGTCGGCCGGGATCCCGGGCGCGAAGGGCTGGTAGAAGCGGCGGCCCGTCAGCGCCGACCGCACGTCGTGAACCGGGACGCCCGCCGGCAGGCGCGGCGGATCGTCCGTCCCGGCCCAGACGACCGACACCGGCAGCCCGCGGTGCCGCAGGTCGGCCAGCGCCACGACGAGGGCCGGCGTCATGATCGCCGTGACGAGCGCCACGCTGCTGCCCTGCGGGACGCGGCGGCTCTCCTCCTGCAGCACCCGCTCGATCGGCGCCACGGCGTAGACGTCGACCATCGCCAGCGCCTCCAGGGCGCGGATCATCTGCGACTCCGCCCGGCCCATGGGCAGGCGGATCGTGCCGTCGCGGCCGGGGTAGGTGCAGTTGGCGACCAGGCCGAACGGGACACGCGCGTCGGCGTAGGCCGTCGCCAGCGACGCGCAGACCGCGACCGCGCGTTCGAACAGCTCGCCGTAGAAGCCCTGCCAGGCCTCCGGCATCGTCGCGACGTTGAGCGCCAGCAGCAGCGACGGCGAGCTGGCCGGGTCGAACGTCCGCGTCTGCAAGCGCTGCCGCCGGGCCGTGGCGCGCCAGTCGACCCGCCGCAGCGGGTCGCCGGTCTGGTAGTCGCGCAGGCCGCGCAGCCGTGCGGGGTCGTCGAAGAGCGGGTCGGCGCCGCGCTCCTCGCCCATCGGCCGCAGCGTCGGCAAGCCCAGCGGCTCCATCGGCAGGATCGGCGGGTAGACCCACAGGCTCAGCGCCGTCGGCACGACGCGCTCCCGCGTGAAGAAGCCGAACAGGTCGCCCGCGCGCAGCGCCGTCCGCCCGAAGGCGAAGTAGCCGCGATGGTTCAGCGGGATCGTGTACTCCCAGGTCAGGCGTTCGTACCAGCGCAGGCCGGTCAGGCGGTCGAGGCGCCCCATCTTGGGCGTCCCGATGGGCTCCAGGTTGCGCCCGAGGGGGGGCAGCGCCTCGGGCACCTCGGTGCGCAGCGACAGCCAGGGCAGGGGCAGCAGCTTGCGGTTGGAGATGCGCATCCGGTAGCGGATCGACTCGCCGACGAAGGCGTGGTCCTGCGACAACTCCTGCGCGACGTCGAGCCGGGTCAGCGCCAGCCGCCCCCACAGCCGCGCCAGCCAGCCCGCCACGAAGACGCCCGAGCCCACCAGCGAGATGACGATCTCGCCCACCGCGATGCCGAGGATCACCGTCAGCAGCGAGAGCGCGATCCACGACTCGCGCAGCAGGCGGTTCTCGCTGGTGCGGACGAAGCGGCCGGGGTCGCTCGGGCGCGGGGGCTGTCGCCCGGCGGTCTCCTGGGGGAGCTCCGATCGCAGGCCCAGACCCCCGAAGGCCGCCATTCAGCGCTCCACGGGCACGGGCACGCCGCGGATGATCGCCTCCAGCACGTCGGCGCTCGTGCGCGAGCGCAGGCGGCTCTGCGCGCCCAGCAGCAGCCGGTGCGGCAGCACGACGCGCGCCATCTCCTGCACGTCGTCGGGCAGGACGTAGCCGCGGCCGCGGATGGCGGCCAGCGCGCGGCTGGCGCGCAGCAGCCCCAGCGACGCGCGCGGGCTGGCGCCCAGCTCGAACGAGTCCTCCTCGCGCGTCGCCCGCACCAGGTCGACGATGTAGCCGCGCACCCGCTCGTGCACCTGCACCTGCTCGACCGCGCGGCTCAGGTCGCGCAGCGCGCCCGCCTCGACGACGGGCTCCAGCGCGTCGAGCGGCTGCGCCCGCTCGAAGCGGGCCAGGATGTCGTCCTCCTCCTCGGCGCTGGGATAGCCGATGCGCAGGCGCAGCATGAAGCGGTCGAGTTGCGCCTCCGGCAGCGGGAACGTGCCCTCGAGCTCGACCGGGTTCTGCGTCGCGATGACCAGGAAGGGGCGCTCCATGTGCCGTGTCTCGCCGTCGACGGTCAGCTGCCGCTCCTCCATCGCCTCCAGCAGCGCCGACTGCGTGCGCGGGCTGGCGCGGTTGATCTCGTCGGCCAGCACCAACTGGGCGAGCAGCGGTCCCGGGCGGAACTCGAATGCCCCCGTCGCCTGGTTGTAGATGTTGCTGCCGGTCACGTCGGCGGGCGTCAGGTCGGGCGTGAACTGGATGCGGCGGAAGCCCAGCCCCAGCGAGCGCGCGAACGACTTGGCCAGCACGGTCTTGCCCAGCCCCGGTACGTCGTCGAGGAGGATGTGCCCCTCCGACAGCAGCGCCACGATCGTGTGCTCCACGACCGCGTCCTTGCCGACGATGACGCGCGCCACGTTCTCGCGGATGCGCGCCGCGGCCGCGGCCACCGCGGCCAACTCGGGCGCGGCGGCCGTCTCACCGCCGGCGGCGGTCGCGCCGTCGCTCTGCGCCGATGCCGCCGCGCTCGCGGCCGGCGCCTCCCATCGGGATCCCGCCTCCGCCATGCGGCCTCCCCTCGCTCGGCCCGCCGCCTCCGAGAGGTCGGCGCGCCGCGTCAGGTTACCAGCCTCGCGACGCCACACCTGCCCCAGCGTGTTCCCGACCCCGGACGATGGCGCTACCCTGCCGCGACGGAGGTGCGACATGGCCGGACGGCTCGACGGGAAGGTGGCGTTGATCACGGGGGGCGCGCGCGGGCAGGGCGCGGCCGAGGCGGCGCTGTTCGCCGAGGAGGGCGCGGCGGTCGTCATCACCGACGTACTCGACGCGGAGGGCCGGGCGACGGCCGCCTCGATCGACGGCTGCCGCTACCTGCATCAGGACGTGCGCGACGAGGATCGCTGGGCGGAAGTCGTGGCCGACGTGGTGGCGCAGGAAGGCAGCCTGACGGTGCTGATCAACAACGCCGGCATCTTCCCCGTCCAGTCGCTGATGGAGACGAGCCTGGAGGACTACCGCCGCGTGATCGACATCAACCAGGTCGGCGTGTACCTGGGCATGCGGGCGGTCGTGCCGGCCATGCGCGACGCCGGCGGCGGCTCGATCATCAACATCTCGTCGATCGCCGGCATGACCGCGACGCCGACCGCGTTCGGCTACGGCGCGAGCAAGTGGGCCGTCCGCGGCATGACGAAGTCCGCCGCGCACGACCTGGGGCCGGACAACATCCGCGTCAACTCCATCCACCCCGGCATCATCGAGACGCCCATGATCCACAACTTCGCGCAGTACGACGCGGACCCACAGTCGATCATCCGTACCATCCCGCTGGGGCGGGCGGGCGAGCCGGAGGACGTCGCGCGGCTGGCGCTCTTCCTCGCCTCCGACGAGAGCAGCTACGTCTCCGCCGGCGAATACATAATCGACGGCGCGTTCATGCGCTAGCCGCGTCGCTCAGACGCCGGCGACCTGCGGCGCGACCTCCTCCGCCAGCCAGGTGGGGATGTCGTCCTCGTCGTAGAGGAAGTGCTCCATCTGCACCTCGCGCAGGCCCCGTTCGCCCAGCGCGCCCAGCCACTGCACGAACTCGTCGGTCCCGCCGACGAAGCGGCCCTCGGCGGCCGCCTGTTCGCGGTAGGCGGCCGGGTCGCCGTCGACGCCGTTCAGTTCCATGACCCGCCTCGTGACGCGGTCCTGCACGGCCGCGGACGGCCCCGTGATGGCGAACATCATCATCGAGGGCCGGATCGTCGCCGGGTCGCGGCCCACGGTCTCGCAGTGCCGCGCCAGCACCGACCGCTTGCGCCCGAACTCCTCCGGCGACAGGCCGACGCTGTTCCACTCGACGGCGTGCTCGGCCACCATGCGCAGGATGCGGCGCTCGCCCATCCCGCCGATCAGGATGGGCGGCGCGGGGTCGGGCTTGGGCAGGCAGTCGGCCTCGCGCACCTGGTAGTAGCGGCCGGCGTAGGTCGTGGGACCGGGCTGCCACAGCGCCCGGATCAGCTCCAGCGACTCCTGCAGCCGGTCCATGCGCTCGCGCAGCGGCGGGAAGGGGATGCCGTAGGCGACGTGCTCGGGCTCGTGCCAGCCCGCGCCCAGCCCCATCACGAAGCGGCCGCCGCTGAGCAGCGAGATCTGCCCCGCCATGCGCGCTACGTCGACCGGCGTCCGGAACGTCATCGGCGTGACCAGCGGCCCGAAGCGCAGCGACGTCGTCTCCTGCGCGGCCATCACGAACGAGAGATAGGCCTCCAGCGAGTCGTGGGGCGCCCGGATCATGTAGTGGTCCGAGCGGAAGACGCTGGGGAATTGCAGCCGCTCGGCCAGTTGCAGGATGTGCCGCCAGCGCTCCCAGGTCAGCCCGAACTGCCCCTCGACCATCAGACCGATGTCCATCGCGAAGCCCGCCTCTCCCGCGCCCAACGGCGGCGCTCGCCCAATCCTCGACGACCGCTCGGCCGGTCGCAAGGCCGGGCCGCGGGGCCGCGCTGGAGAGATCGGCGGCCGTGGAGTAGCCTGCGGGCGGAAGCGGGAGGATCCCATGACGACCGTCGAAGCCCCCACACCCATCGCCGACCCCAACGCCTGGCGCAGCGAGACGCCCGGCACGGCCGATTGGCCGCGCACCGCCCGCGCGGGCGACCCCAACAAGTACTTCCTCCTCTCGACCGACTCGCACGCGCAGGAGCCGCTCGACCTCTGGGCGTCCCGCATCGAGCCGCAATACCGCGACCGCATCCCGCGGCAGATCGTCGATGAGGACGGCGTGCGCTGGCAGGTCGCCGAGGGCTACCGGCCCGTCAAGGTGCGCGACCTCCACCTGGAGGGCGAGGACCAACTCCGCACCGACGCCGGCTACGCGATCCCCGACCGCATCCGCGACCTCGACGAGGACGGCGTGGACGTGGAGTTGATCTTCCCCAACCGCGGCCTCGCCATGTACGCCACGCCCGACCCGCTGCTGGTGCAGGCGCAGTGCCGCATCTGGAACGATTATGCGTACGAGACCTTCTCGGGCTACCGCGACCGCATGGTCCCCGTGGCGGCGATCAGCCCGGCCGACATGGCGGGATCGCTGAAGGAGATCGAGCGCGCCGTCGATCGGGGCTTCCGCTGCGTCACGATGCCCAACCGCCCCATCTGGGGGGCGGGCGACGGATCGGAGTCGAACTACAACCTCAAGGAGTACGAGCCGCTCTGGGACGCGCTGCAGGACGCGGATCTGCCCGTCGCGATCCATATCTCCACCGGCAAGGACCCGCGCGGCGCGCGCGGGCGCGGCGGGGCCGTGATCAACTACGCCGTGCACGCCCTGGGGCAGTCGCTGGAGCCGGTGGTGAACATCTGCGCCTCGGGCGTGCTGGAGAAGTACCCCCGCCTGCGCTTCGCGACGATCGAGGCCGGCATCGGCTGGATCGCCTGGGCCTGCACGGCCATGGACGAGGCCTACTTCAAGCACCACATGTACGCCTTCCCACGCATGGAAAGCCTCCCGAGCGAGCACTTCAAGCGCAGCTTCTTCGCCAGCTTCGGCGAGGACCCGCCCGGGCTGGCGCTGGGCCGGGAGTTCGGGCTGATGCAGACCTACATGTGGGCCAACGACTACCCCCACGCCGAGGGCACTTGGCCGCACTCGGCGGAGGCGATCGAGCGCACCATGGGCCACCTCAGCGATGAGGAGCGCGCTCAGGTGCTGGGGCTCAACGCGCTGCGCTTCCTGGGCCTGGAGATCGGGCCCGACCGCCGCATCGTCTGCGGCTGAGCCGCGGGCGGCGGCGCCGCCCCGATCAGGTGCCGCTGGCCGGCGCCTCTCCCTCGATCCCGTCGATCCCCTCGGCGTCGCCGCCGGTCTCGCGCGGGCGGCTGTTGATGTACTCCACCAGCCCCGTCGCCACCGCCACGATCGGCACGGCGATCGCCGCGCCGAGCACGCCCCAGACGATGGCCCCGGTCGTGACGGAGAGGATGATCACCATCGGGTGCAACTGCACCTGCCGTCCGACTAGCACCGGCGCGACCACGTTGCCCTCGAACTGCTGCACCGCCAGCACCGCCACGCCGACGAAGACCGCGCTGGTGAAGCCCTCCGAGACCAGCGCCACCAGGATCGCGACGATGCCCGCCGCCACCGCCCCCACGATGGGGATGAACGAGGCGAAGAAGGTGAGCACCGCCAGGGGCAGCACCAGCGGCACGCCGATGATCAGCAGGGCGATGCCGATGAACGTGGCGTCGCAGAAGGCGACCGTCGCGGTGCCGCGGAAGTAGTGGCCCAGGATCGACCAGGCGTGCCCGCCGACCAGGCGCACGTCGGTGCGGCGCCGCTCGGGGATGAGCCGCAGCGTCCACTCCCACATGCGGCGGCCGTCCTTGAGCGCGAAGAACAGCACGACGAGCGCCAGGATCGCCCCGGCGGCCAGTTCGATCGCCACCGACGCGCCGCTGAACACCCCGCCGAGGATGGTGTTGGTGTTGTTGCGCAGGTTGTCGAGCAGGTTGTCGATCGTGTTGTCGACGTCCTCGCGGGGGATGTCGAGCCGATCGACCACGAAGTCGCCGACCTCCTGGACGCCGCGCTCGAAGTTGATGTCCAGGCGGTCGAAGTCGGCGATCACCGTGCCGACGAGCGCGGCCGTGAGCCCCGCGATCACGGACAGGCCCAGCACGACCGCCACCAGCGCCGCGATCCAGCGGGGGATGTGCCGCGAGTGGAGCCAATCGACCAGGGGGTTGAGTTGCGTCGCGACCAGGAGCCCCACGAAGAACGGGATCACGATGATGCGCAGTTGCGCCACGACGTAGGCGATGACGACGATCGCCGCGCCCACCAACAGCAACCGCCAAGCGATCGCCGCGGCGAGGCGCAGGGGTTCCGGGACGCTGCCCTCGGCCATGCCGCACTCCCGCCCGTTGAACGCGGCGCTCAGTATCGCCCCCGGCCGTGCGCCTGTCGATTGCCGCGCGGGCGACTTCCGCCCCGCCGCCGCCGCCCCGATACTGGGGCGGCGACGCGGAGGGGGGCCGGATCGCCATGAGCGCTGCGTTCGACGGGCTGCGGGTGGTCGATCTCTCCGACCGACTATCCGGGGCCTGGGCGGCCCGTCTGTTCGGGGATCTCGGCGCCGACGTCGTCCTCGCGGAGCCGCCGGAGGGCCACGCGCTGCGCCGCGAGCCCCCCTTCCTCGACGACCGCCCGGGGCCCGAGCGCTCGCTGCTGCACGCCTACGCCAACTGGAACAAGCGCTCCCAGGTCGTGCGGAGCGACGCCGACGCGGCGGGACTCGCCGCCGCCGCCGACGTCCTCGTCACGACCCAGGTCGCGCCCTGGCCGGCGCCCGTGGCCGCGGCGGTCGCGGCGCTGCCCGGCTCGGGCGTCCACCTGTCGATCACCGCGCACGGCCTCGAGGGGCCGCTGGCCGCCGCGCCGGGCGACCACCTCACGGCCTGCGCCCGCAGCGGCTGGTCGCACATCACGCGCTACGACGAGGAGCCGCCGCTGCAACTGCCCGTGCGCCAGACCGGCTACCTGGGCGGCGTGGCCGGCTTCAACGCCGCCGCCGCGGCGCTCTTCCGGCGCACGCAGGGCGGCGGCGGGCTGCGCGCCGACGTCAGCGAACTCGAGGCCGTCTGCGTCACGACGGCCCCCATCGGCCTCGGGGCGATCTTCTCCGGGCATCCGGAACTCGATTACGGCTGGGGCGGGCGCAAGCACCGCGGGCAGCCCTCGCAACTGGCCCAGGCCGCCGACGGGCTGATGAACCTCGGCGTCGGCGATTGGGCCCGCTACGCCGACGCGATGCGCTTCCTGGGGGCGCCCGACCTCGTGGACGACCCCGAGTACGCCCCCCTGCTGGGCCGCCACGGGACCGATCAGACGCGGCTGCGGCTGCGCCTCGGGGAGGTGATCGCCGACCGGTCCTGCGACGAACTGCTGCACGGGCTGCTCGAGATGCGCTGCATCGCCGGTGTGATGCGCGACATGCCGGCCTTGCGCGGCGACGAGCAACTCAACGCGCGACAGTACTTCGTGGCGACCGAGGTCGAGGGGCGGCCGGCGCACGCCCCGGGCCCCATCGCGCGGATGCCGCAGATGCCGTCGACCCTGCGCCGGCCCGCCCCCCGCCTCGGCCAGCACGACGGCGAGATCGGCCCGGCGGCGGCGCGACCGCCCCGCCCGGCCCCGTCGGCGGGCGCGGCCCCGGCCAACCTTCCCCTGGCGGGCGTGCGCGTGCTGGCCTTCACGCAGGCCTGGGCCGGCACCTGGGCGACGGACCAACTCGCCCTGCTGGGAGCGGACGTCGTGCAGATCGAAGCCCCCACCCGCCCCGACGTCTGGCGCGGCGCCGGGGCGCCCGTCCCCAGGGCGGTGCGGGATCCCGACGTCCGGCAGCACCGGCTGAACACGAACGCCGGCTACAACACCGTCAACCTCAACAAGCGCTCTCTGACGCTCGACCTGAAGCAGCCCCGCGGGCTGGAGATCTTCTGGCGGCTGCTGCCCAACTTCGACATCGTCGCCGACAACTTCAGCCCGCACGTGATGCCGAGCTGGGGCATCGACCTGGACACGCTCAACGCCAAACGGCCCGGGATCATCTGGGCCTCCGTCTCGGGATACGGCGCGACCGGCCCCTTCGCCGAGTACGGCGCGAACGGCGCGACGATCGAGCCGATGGCCGGCCTCTCCTCCATCCACGGCTACGAGGGCGACCCCGGCGCCAACACCGGCGCGCTGCTCCCCGACCCGGCCACGGGGTATTACTTCGCCGCCGCCATCCTCGGCGCGCTGTGCCGGCGCGAGCGGGAGGGCGGCCCCATCCGCATCGACGCGGCGATGCAAGAGATCGTCGCGCTGCAGGTCGGCGACGCGGTGCTGGAGTACGAGGCCAACGGCGTCGTGCGGCGCCCCGGCGGCAACCGGCACCCCCGCCACGCGCCGCACAACTTCTACGCCGCGATGGAGGGCGAGTGGCTGGCGCTGGCCGCCGAGTCGGACGCGGCGTTCGCCGCGCTCGCCGCGCACATCGGCCGGCCCGAACTGGCGGGGGACGCTCGCTTCGCCACCGAACCGGCGCGCAAGGCCAACGAAGCCGCCCTCGACGAGATCGTCGGCGCCTGGTGCGCGGGCCAGGACGCCCGCCGCGCCGAGGCCGAACTGGCGGCGATCGGCGTCTGCGCCGCGCGGGCCGCCCGCCTGAGCGAGTGCTTCGGGGAGCCCAGCCCGCAGTTCCTCGAGCGTGGCTATCTACAGCGCGTCACGCACCCGGAGTCGGGCACGCACTGGATGCCGCTCGTCCCCTGGCGCATCGGCGGCGAGGCCATCCCCGCGCCGTCGCCCGCCCCCTGCTTCGGCGAGCACTCGCGCGAGATCCTGGCCCAGGAGCTCGGCCTCGGCGACGCGGCCTACGAGGAACTCCTCGCGGCCGGCGTCACCGGCGCCGTCCACGACGACTGAGCGGCGCGGGGCGGCGATGGGGCCGTACACGCAACGCGCCCCCGACTCACTGCTAGTGTCGGGGGCGCTGGCGGTAGCCGCCGGGCAGTCGTCTACCCTGCCCGGCGTTGAAGCCCGAGCCACCACCCGGGCCCGCCAGCACAGCTTAGCAGACGACGATCGCCCTGCGGGGGCGGGCGACGGAAAACGCGAGTAGGGCGACCGCGCAGGGCGACGCCGCGGCCGGCTCAGCCGTCGGATTCCGCGGCCAGCGGCAGCCGGTAGAAGCGCGCGGCCGTGTCGTGGAACATCGCGACGCGTTCGTCGGCCGGGAAACCCGCGCTCAGCTTCTTGAACTGGTTCCAGAGCACGCCGTAGCTGCACGACGTCTTGTCGACCGGGAAGTTGCTCTCGAACATCGCGCGGTCGGGGCCGAACTGCTCGATGGCGTACTCGTACCAGCGCCGGTTCGTCGCCAGCAGGTCGTCCGAGGTGGGCGGGTCGGGCCGCTCGTGCCAGCCGAAGCCGTTGACGCGCATCTGGATGCCGCCCAGCTTCACGACGACGTTCGGATGCGCCGCGATGGCGTCGATTTTCGGCCGCCAGGCGGCGAAGACCTCGTCCGCGTCCGCGTCGGCGACGATGGGGCCGCCGAGGTGGTTGAGGACCAGCGGCGTGTCGGGGAAGGCGGCCGCCAGGTCGGCGACGTCGGCCAGGTCGGTGTGCAGGATCCAGACCTCGAACGAGAGCCCGTAGCGGCGCAGGTGCGCGAACCCGCGCCGGAAGTCGGGGTCGATCAGCAGGTGCGGGCGGTACTCCGGCTGGCCGGGGATCGGGTGGTCGTCGGGCCCCGCCGCGCGATGCCGGACGCCGCGGAAGCGCTGCGGGCTGGCGGCGATCAGCGCCTCCAGCACGCCCGGCACGGCGTCGCCCAGCAACAGGTCGGCCGAGCCGACGATGCCGGCCGCGATGCGCGCCGGCCCCCAGCGGCCGCTCGCGCTCTGCGCGGCGACGCCCTGCACGAACTCCGCCTCGCCCACCGGCTTGAGCGCGTCGGGGCCGCCGGCGCGGTACATCGAGTTGCACTCGATGAAGACCGTCTGACGCACGTTGTGGGTGGCGGCGTCGGCCACGACCTCCTCGATCATGTAGCGGCTGCCGCCGGGCCGGTCCCAGAGGTGGTGGTGCGGATCGATGATCGGCAGGTCGGTCTCGATTGCATCTTCAACGGTGCGCGCCAGCCAGTCGTCGTTCTTCGCCATGGGATTCCTCCATCGGTCTGCGGTACGGGTCGTGGCAGCCCGGAGGACGGCGTGCGTGACGGCGCGCCGGCTCCCGGGAGCCGGTCAGTATACGGCCTGCGAGTCCTTGCGGGTCGGGCGCGTGGGCAGCCCGGCGATGGGGCCGCACACGCAATGCGCCCCCGACTCACTGCTAGTGTCGGGGGCGCTGGTGGAGACGGCCGCGACGCAGCACTAGGCCCACTGCCTCAACGCGTCGCGGCCATAAATCGCGGGGTAGCTCCCGCGCTCCACCAGCATCCTAGCAGACGGACGGGGGGGTCGCGCGGCCGGGGGCCGTACAAACGACGCGCCCCCGGCGCTAGGCTCTGGGGGCGCGGGCTCGGAGTCGCCCCGGTCACCAGCCGGGGGGCGGCCACTGCTTGTCTACCACTCCCGCTGCGGGATTTACCTCCCCGCCGGCTCCGGCCTGCGCATTGTAGCAGCCCGGTGGCGCCGCCCGCGATGTCGACAGAGGGACGGCCCAGGGCGACCGGCCGGGGCGGGGCGCCGCTTGCCTCGTGCCCGTCAGTACATGATCAGCTGGGCCGGGACGAGGCGCTGCCGCACCGGATCGACCGCGAGGCCGAGGCCCTCCAGCGTGTAGGCCCCCAGCAAGGGCGGCGCGTCGTCGTCGGCGAAGACCACGATCGTGACCTCGCGTTCGCCGTCGATGGCGACCCAGGCCCTGCCGTAGTCCAGCTCGACTTGGCGCCCGTCGGCCGGCGGGAAGCGGCGCCGGCCCGCCGGCTCGACGCCCACCTCCCGCAGCAGCGACGAGGGCAGCGTGGTGTAGGCGGCGCCGGTGTCGACGGTCGCCTCGATCTCCCGCGTCTTCCGCTCGTCCATGCCGGAGACCCGCAGCGGCGACGTGAAGGTTCCCATGCCGTGATCCTACCCCAAGGCGGCCCTCACAGCCGGACGATGGTCGTCCCCGTCGTCGCGCCGGCGAGCAGGTCGACGAACGCCTGCGGGGCGGCCTCGAGACCCTGGAATTCGCTGACGAGCAGCTTCAGTTGGCCGCTGCCGGCCCACTCGCGGATGTCCCGGCGGGCCGCCGCGTAGCGGTCCGCGTAATCGAAGACCAGGAAGCCCTCCATGCGCACCCGGCTGCTGATCAGCAGGCCGGGGATGCCGCGCGGGGCCGGCGCGGGGTTCGCCGTGTCGTACTGGCTGACGACGCCGCAGCAGACGATCCGGCCCTTGGGATTCATGCGGCGCAGGGCGCTGCCCAGCACCTCGCCGCCGGTGTTGTCGAAGTACACGTCGACGCCGTCCGGCGTCGCCTCGCGGAAGGCCCCGCGGAAGCCGGGGTCCTTGTAGTCGAGGGCGGTGTCGAAGCCCAGCTCGTCGGTGAGCAAGGCGCACTTGGCGGGCGACCCGGCGACGCCGATCACGTGGCAGCCGCGCAGCTTCGCGATCTGCCCCACGATGTGGCCCACCGACCCCGCCGCGGCCGAGACGACCACGGTATCCCCCGGCTGCGGCGCGCCGACGTCGAGCAGGCCGAAGTAGGCGGTCAGGCCGTTGGTGCCCAGCCCGCCCAGTTGCAGCGCCGGGTCGGTGCCGGCCTCGACCGGCTCGAGGTCGGCCGCGTCGAGGACGGCGTAGTCCTGCCAGCCGGTGCGGCCCGCCACCAGGTCGCCGACGGCGTAGGCCGGGGCGTTCGACGCCTCGACCCGCGCCACGCCCGAGCCGTCCATGACCTCCCCCTCCCGGGCCGCCGCCGCGTAGCTGACGCCCTGCAGGCGGGCGCGCTGCCCGGCCCCGATCGTGATCGCGAGGGTGCGGCAGAGCACCTGCCCGTCGCCGGGCGTGGGCGCCGGACCGGTGCGCAGCGCGAAGTGGCTCGCCTGCAGCGGGCCGGCGGGGATCGACGCGATGGTCATCTGGCGGTTCTCGGGCATGACGTTCCTCACGGCCTCCGGCGGCGGCGTCGGCTCATCGGCCGGGGCGCCGCGCGGACGGGGCTGCCCGCAGGATAGGCGCCGACGCGCGCAGCGGGCGGCCTAGACTGACGGCGATGCAAACATCCGTGACCATCGCGCCGCCGCGACTGCTCGACATCCCGGGCGGCAGCTTCACCATGGGCCGCGCCGACCGGCGGCCCGACGAGCGGCCGCCGCATCGCGTGCGGGTGGCGCCGTTCCGGGCCGCCGCCGCGCCCGTCGGCAACGCCGAGTACGCGCGCTTCGTGGAGGACGCCGGGCGCGAGCCGCCGCCCTTCTGGAACGCCGCCGCCTTCCGCGACCCGGCCCAGCCCGTCGTCGGCGTCTCCTGGTTCGACGCCCGCGCCTACTGCGCCTGGCTCGCGCGGGCGACCGGCCTGCCCCTGCGCCTGCCCAGCGAGGCGGAGCGCGAGTGGGCCGCCATCGGCGGTTGCGACCTCCGCGACGGCCCCGTCGATTGGCCCTGGGGCGATACAGACCCCGGCGCGCTGCCGCGGCTCGCCTTCATCGCCGCCTCCGATGCGCCGCACGTCCCGGCGCCGGCCTGCGCCAACGGCTACGGCCTGCGCTGCATGGCCGAGAACGTCCACGAGTGGTGCCTCGACGCGTACGAGCGCCGCTACTCCCCCGCGCGGGGAGGGGAGCCCCTGCCCATCGACCCCGCCCGCATCGACCCCGAGGGGCGGCGCGTCAGCCGCGGCGGCTCCTGGCGGCACCGGGTCAAGTTCACCCGCGTCGGCGCGCGCTCCAGCCTGCGCCCCGGCTTCCGCTACAACGACTACGGCTTCCGGGTCTACGCGGACGCCCAGTGAGTCCACCCGCGTGACGCGCCGCCATCGCCCACCCACCTCCGGCCGTGCGTGGCCGCGGACGCTCGCGGCCTTCAACGTCCCCGACTTTCCGCAACTCTTCTTCTGCGGCGTCATCTGGAACTTCGCCCGCTGGATGAACCTCTTCCTCGTCCTCTTCCTGGCGTCCCAACTCACCGACTCTCCCCTGCTGTTGCAGATCATCGGGGCGTTGCTGTTCGCGCCCTTCCTGGTGGGCGGCGTGCTGGGCGGGGTCGTGTCGGACCGCTTCGACCGGTGCCTCACGGCGGTCGGCTACCTGCTCATCCTGACGCCGATCACGGCCGCCGTCGCCGTGCTCATCCTCACCGACAGCATCCGCTTCTGGATGCTGTACCCCTACAGCGTCGTCGCCGGGTCGAGTTGGGTGGTCGACCTCACGACCCGCCGGGCGCTCGTGGCGGACATCGTCGGCCCGGAGCACGTGACGAACGCCTTTTCGCTGGAAGCGTGGAGCAGTTCATTGGGGGGCGCCGTCGGGGCGCTGGCGGGCGGGGCGGTGATCACCCTGATCGGCATGGGCGAGGCCTACGTCGCGATCGTGGTCCTGCTCGTCGTCCCCATCGCGCTGCTGCTCTCGGTCGAATCGCCGCCCCGGATGCACACCACGGATGGGTCCTGGCGCGAGGACTTGCTCGCCAGCCTCGCCCTGCCGTTCCGCCTCCCGCCGCTGCTCAGCGTCCTCGGCGTGACGCTGGTGATGAATATGTTCTTCTTCCCGCACTTCTCCCTCGTGCCGGAGTTCGCCGAGGACCTGCACGTCAGCGCCTTCGCCACGGGCCTGCTCGCCGCGGCGAGCATGATCGGCTCGATGATCGCCACCCTCGTCATCGCCTCGCTGCACATTCCGCGCCGCGGCCTCACCTACGTCTGCGGGGCGCTGTTCGCCCTCGCCTTGCTGCCCGTCTTCGCCCTGGCCGGGGGTTACCCGCTGGCGCTCGTGGCGCTGCTCCTGGGCGGTCTGGGCTTGGGAGCCTTCGCCTCGATGCAGTTCACGCTCGTCGTCACCGTGGCCGGGCCGTCGGGGCACGGTCGGGCGCTGGGGCTCATGACGACCGTCATCGGCGTGGTGCCGTTCGGCAGCCTCCTGCTCGGGGTGGTCGCGGAGTCGATCGGCATCGGACCCGCCATCGCCGCGAGCGCCGCCGCCGGGATCGCCGTGCTGCTCCTGTGGATAATGCGCTGGCCGGCGTCGGTCCGCATCTCGTAGCGCCGCCTGGGATAGACTCATCGGACCCGCGCGAACGAAGTCAGGACTCCCCGGTCGCCGCATGACGAAGCTATGGACGCGCGCGCTCGTCTCGCTGGCCCTGCTCGGGGCGCTGGCCGCGTTCGCGACCCCCGGGCGGGCGCAATCCCCCGTCGACATCCCCGGCGCGACCGCCGTCGTCGAGGGGGTCTTTCCCGGCGATGGGCTGGGCCCGCTCGCCAGCGCCGACTTCGACGGCGACGGCGCCGACGACCTCCTGCTCGGCGCGCCCGGCGCGGGCGGCGGCGTCCTCTACGGGCTGCGCGGCCCGGTCTTCGCCGGCGATACGCCCCTCGGCCTGCGCGATGCGCCCGTGCTCGACCGCGGCGCGGAGGGGCAGGGCTTCGGCGCCGCGATCGCCGCCGGCGACATCGACGGGGACGGCATCGCCGACGCCCTGATCTGGAGCGCCACGGGCCCGCGCCGGATCCAGGTGCGGTTCGGCGGCCCCGGCTTCTTCGAGCCGTCCGGCGGCGGCGCCACGGCGCCACCCCACATCGTCCTCACCCCCCCGGAGCCGGTGCGCGCGCTGAGCGTCGCGGACCTGGACGGCGACGGCCACAACGACCTGATCACCGGCTCGCCCGACGACGCGGACGGCGGCGTCCGCTTCGGCCCCGCGTTCAACGGGATCGCCATCCGCTTCGGCCCGTTCACGCCGCACACGCCGGGATCGCCGCTGCTGCGCCCCGCGCGGCGGGTCGAACTGCGCGTCGAGGGGGCGACGCGCGTGGGCCACGCCATCCTGGCGGCCGACCTCACCGGCGACGGCGCCCCCGACCTCCTCCTCTCCGCCCTCGACGACGACGACGATCCGGTGCTGTTCGCCGTCGCCGGGCCGTTCGCGCGCGAGGATCGCACGCTGGACCTCGGCGACGAGGAGGACGTCCGCTTCACCGTCACCGACGTGGATTTCGCTCACGCCATCGCCTTCGGCGACGCCGACCTCGACGACGCGCCCGACATCCTGGTGGGCTTCGAGGGCAACCGGCGGGTCTCGATCATCAGCGGCTTCGCGATCCCGCCCGCCGGCCCGACGCCGCTGCGCCGCATCGACCACGAGCGCCTCACCGGCCCGGCCGAGGTCGGGTTCGGGGCGCAGCTCGCCATCGCCGACCTCGACGGGGACGGGCTGGCCGACGTCGTCGCCGGGGCGCCCCAGGGCAGCCCGCGCGGGGCGGTCGCCTTCCTCGCCGGGGCGGACCGCGACCCGGTGATCGGCGCCGTCGTGCCGAGCCACGCGCCGCCGGGGTCGACGCTGCGCATCCGCGGGCACGGGCTGGCCGGCGCGATCGTGTTGTTCCGCGACGCGGAGGGCGAGTTCCTGATTCCGACCCGGCTGAGCTCGCGCCCCGGCGAAGTCCGTCTGCTCGCGCCGCGGCCCGACTCCGACGAGCCGTTCCTCCTGGACGTGATCGTGCGTCGCGACGAGGGCCGGACCGAGCGCAAGGCGGCCTTCACGCTGCTGCCGCGCAGCGAGACCGTCGAGCTGCCGCCGGGCTGGAGCCTGCAAGGGTGGACGTCCGACTCGGCCATCGCCGCCGCGAGTTCCACCGAGGGCCATCCGATCGCGGCCATCTTCGCCTGGGACGCGCCCGCGGGGAGCTACTTCGCGTACGCGCCGGACCGGCCGACTCCGGCCGGGGAGGACTCCCGCATCCGCCTCGGGCAGGGACTCTGGCTGCTGGTGGACGACCTCACCGGCGCCCGCTGGCTGCGGCCGAGCTTCGCCGCCGCGCGCGTGCAGGAGCTCGTGGCCGGATGGAACCTGGTGATGTGGAGCGGCCCCAGCGGCACCCCGATCGCCGAGGCGGTGCACCCCATCGCGGAGGCGCTGCGGGGCCTGTACACCTGGGACGCGGACGCGCAGGACTACCGCACCTACGCCCCGGGCCGGCCGGCGCCGCCCGACGCGCCCCGCACGCTCGACTACGGCGACGCGGTCTGGCTCCGGCTCGATGCACCCGCCGCCTGGCCGCAGCCCGCGGTGAGCGCGCCGCCCGTCGCGCGCAGCGTCGCCGAGGCGCGGGCCGCGACGGTGTTCCTCAAGCAGGGCACGCGCGAGTCGACCGGCTTCCTGATCGGCGAGAACCGCATCATGACGGCCGCGCACGGCGTCCAGAACGACCGCACGGTGCGCGTGATCTTCCCCGGCGGCGAGGAGCGGACCGCCCTCGTGGTCGCCGCCGACGGCCCGATGGACATCGCCGTGCTGGAGGTCGCGGGCGTCCCCGACGGCGTCACCCGGCTCGACTGGGAGACGGCCGCCAGCCCCGAGCCGATGACCGACGTCTGGTCCTGGGGCTTCCCGCTGGGCGACGTCTTCGGCGCCGAGACGAGCGTCAGCGTGGCGGGCGGGCTCGTCGCCGCCCACCAGCGCAACTTCCGCGACTTCCCCGTGCTGCAGACCGACGTCTCGGTCGTGACCGGCAGCAGCGGCTCCCCGCTCGTCACCGCCGACGGCCGCGTCGTCGGCGTGATCATCTCGTTCATCACGTCGGGCGGCGACGACGTGGAGGGGCTCAACCTCGCCGTCGACATCGCGGCGAACCGCGACCGCATCCGCGCGATGGTGGAGCGCTAGCCCCCGGTCGGGGCGGACGGAGCGCCGCCGTCGGCGCGACTCTCACGTTAAGCGAGTCCTAGAGCCGCTCGGCAGTCCGTCGAGTCTCTGCTTCAAAGTCAAGGCCCAGGTAGGGCTGTGAGCGACGGGGTCGACGCTCGGCTGCCCGCATCAGTTCCCTCACGTCTGCTTCCCACCCTCGTCGGCCCGGGCGCACATGAATGTGGCGGACATTGCCCCACTCGGTCATCGCCACATGGCCGCGGTGCGTAACGAAAGTCGTCAGGCACCCCGAGCCATAAAGGAGTTCGGCTCTGTCTGGCCAAACGTCCATCGCGATCCGAGCGGCCTCCTGCTCGGCCAAGTGTGAGGCCACTCGTTCGATGACCGCCTTCTTGATCGGTGAAAGCTCGTCACTGGCGCCCTGCGAGTTGGCCGAGAGAGACTCGACTGCAGCTTTGAGTGCCGAAAGGCGCGCGTCCAGAACGTCCGCCTTTGCGTCGATCGCACGATCGGTCTCTGCAATCCCGTCGTCATCAAGCACGACCTTCGGCCGACGCAATCCCAGCGATAGGAGAGCCGCAGCAGCGACCACGACGGTTACCGCGATCCACAAGACTTCCACATCAGGCCTCTTGTCTTGGTGACTCGCTCAGGTTCTTGACCACCTGTTGGAGTTCGTCGATTTGGTCGAGAAGTCTATCGTACCTTCTGTCGAGCGAACGGCGCTGTTCCTTCAACTCAGCGATCAACGCGAGGTTAGCTCGCTCGGTCGGGTTTCCCCGGTGGCGCAAGATCCGGTCGAGGATGATCCACGACACGGCGAAGAACCCCAGGACGCCGCCAGCATCGCTGAAGCCGAATCTCCCCGTCTCGGCTAGAACTTCCACTACTCGATCCAGCGTTCAGAGTTGAAGGCAGCGCGAAGGAGCTCAAGTTCCTCGCGCGCGCGCCCAATGACGTCGGCAATCGCCTGAAGCTCCTGAGAGTTGAACTCGAGGGTAAGAGAATCAGGGCTCCCATCATCAGTGACATAGTCGATCTGAAGCTGTCCCATCGCGTGCTGGGCAACAACGGTGTCCGCGCTTGTAATCACAGGTCGAACGTTCCACTGGATGCGCATGTCCATGAACCCGGCGCCGATCGCACTCTTCGCAGTCTCCTCAGCGATCGCGACCTCATCTGCCTCCGTCGGACTGAAGAACTCGAGAAGCGCGGCGATTCGAGAATCGAGTGCCTCTGAGTCGACGTTGAGCCGCTCCGCATGCTCGCGAAGTTCACCCACGACTTCTTCGTCAGTGACTCGCCTGGCCAACCGCCGGAGGAAGAGGAACGATGCGACAGTTGCAGCGTCCGACACTTCGTCAACCGTGACGCCGGATGATTCCGCGAGGTCTTCCCACTCAGACTCGGGAACACTCCGAAGCTCCGACCGGTTGCGTGCTGTGAATGCCGCGAGAACATCCGGTGGCGCTTCAAGAAAGCACTTCAGGTCATCTAGGAACGGGCGATTGCTGCCAAGTCGCGGACCAACTAGGGACATCTTCGGAGTCTCCCGTGCGCTGACTGGTGCTCCTGGATTCCGCCGCGCAACCACAAGCGCGAGACTTGAGGCATGGTATCTTACACCAGCCCGGCCAGGGCGCGGCAGATCGACCGCATCAGTTCCACCTCGGCCGCGGCGATCTCCTCCCGGCCGCCGAAGAAGACCGACGCCCGCAGCAGCGACGCCTCGCCGTCGCCGCCGAACACGGCCGTCGCGACCTCGAGCACCAGCGTCTTCGGATCCTGCAGCAGCTCCAGGATGGGGTCGCGCAGCAGCCGCATCGCGTTGAGCGCGTCCGCCGCCGCGACGGCCTGCGGCGCGGCGACGTCCGACTCGTCCATCGTCGCTTGCCAGTGGAAGGCGTGGGCGCGCCCCAGCCCGCCGAATTCGCGCTGCGCGACGACCTTGCCCGGCAGCCCCCAGCCCGCCGCGATCGACCCCGGCCGCCCCTCGCGCCGCACGAGGAAGTGGAAGCCCACCGCCGCCGAGCGCACGAAGTGGCCGTCGCCGCCGCCCTCCGAGGTGACGCGCACGAAGTCGGGCGGGCCACCCTCGCCGACCCGCACGAGGCCGCGGTCGGCGACGTGGGCCCGCAGCCCGGCGGCCCGCTCGGGCGCGTCCCCGGCGACGACTTCCGCCGCCAGACCGGCCCCGGCCAGCGGCGCGAGCAGCCCCTCGGCCAGCGAGGACCGCGCCGGGGCCGCGCGCTGGAAGAGCCGGCGCAGGATCATCGTGGCCCCGTCCTTCGCGGCGGCGCTATTCGCCCGCGTCCGCCGGCGGCGTGATCTGCATCAGCCGCCCCATCCGGTGCTGCAGCACGTCGGGCACGTTCACGCCGCCGTCCTCGCGCTGGTACGTCTCCAGGATCGCCGCCAGCACGCGCGTCATGCCGAAGCTGCTGCCGTTCAGCGTGTGCACGAACGACGTCGCCGACCCGCCCTCGGGCCGGAAGCGGGTGTTGGCCCGCCGGGCCTGGAAGTCGAGGCAGTCGCTGATGCTGCTCACCTCCAGCCACTCGGCCGCGCCCGGCGCCCACACCTCGAGGTCGTACGAGATCGCCGCGCCGAAGCCGAGGTCGCCGCTGCAGAGCTGCAGCACGCGGTAGGTCAGGCCCAGGTCGCGCAGCAGGCCCTCGGCGTGCGCGACCATCTCCTCCAGCGCCGCCGCCGACCCCTCGGGCGTCGTGAACTGGTACATCTCCACCTTCTCGAACTGGTGCACCCGCTTGATGCCGCGCACGTCGCGGCCGGCGCTCATCTTCTCGCGGCGGAAGCAGGGCGTATGCGCCGTGTAGCGCAGCGGCAGCGACGCCGCGTCGAGGATCTCGTCGCGGTGCAGGCTGGTCAGCGGCACCTCCGCCGTGGGGACCATGTAGTAGTCCTCCTCGGCGTCGCGGTACAGGTTGTCGTGGAACTTCGGCAGCTGCCCCGAGGCGAACATCGCCTCCTCGCGCACCATGTTGGGCAGGTACCAGGGCTCGTAGCCCGCCTCCTCGTTCTGTTCGAGGAGGTGGTTGATCAGCGCCCGCTGCAGGCGCGCCCCCTGGCCGCGCAGGGCGTACATCCGCGTGCCCGCCATCGCCGCCGCGCGGTCGATCTCCAGGATGCCCAGCGCCGCGCCGACCTCCCAGTGCGGCCTGGGCTCGAAGCCGAAGGCGCGCGGCAGCCCCACCGTGCGCAGCACCGGGTTGTCGGCCTCGCCGGCCCCGACGGGCGTGTCGGGGTGCAGCCGGTTGGGGAACTGGGCCAGCAGGTCGTGCAGCGCGGCGTCGACTTCGCGGCGGCGCGCGTCCAGCGCGTCGATGCGCCCCGCCCCGGCGCGCTGGGCCGCGATCAGCGCCTCGCGCGCGGCCGCGTCGGGCGCCCGGCCGATCGCCTTGCCGGCCCGGTTGCGCTCCGCCCGCAGCTGCTCGACCTCCGTCAGGATCGAGCGCCGCTCGCGGTCGAGCGCGAGCACCTCGTCGACCGGCGCCGCCGCGCCGCGCCGCGCCAGCATCTCCCGCACCTCGTCGGGCGCCTCGCGGATCCACTGCAGCGAGAGCACGTCGACCTCCCCTCAGCCGTCCTGCGCGCGCGCGATCGCGGCGAGGCCGAGCACCCGTACATCTTCGGCGATCTCGACGGCTCGGTCATCGGGCGGCGCCGGCAGCGGCCGGTTCTCCCGCAAGTCCCGCGCCGTGACCCAGACCCAGCCGTCGCGGACGGGCTGATCGGGCGGCCGCGGGCGCGTGAAGTAGATGCAGTCGATGTGCTGGTGCGGCCCGTCGATCGGGTGGCCGGGGATGTCCTCGACCATGATCGTGACCGGCGGCGGCAGCTGGGGCGGCTCCGCGTAGTCGAAGCGCGCCCGCGACGGCAGCAGCGCGACCGTCAGGCCCGTCTCCTCCAGCACCTCGCGGTGGACCGCCTCGACCGGATCCTCGTCCGCCTCGACGTGCCCGCCCGGCGGCAGCCACATGCCGTTGCCCGCGTGCCAGTGCAGCAGCGTCGCGCCGTCGCGCGAGACGAAGGCCGAGACCGTGAAGTGGCGGATCATGGGGCGGGGGCTCCCTCCCGCAGCTCGACCGGGGCGGCGCGCAGCCGCTCGGCGATCCATCCCATCAGCGATAGCACATCGCCCAGGGCGACCTCGCCCTCGCCGCCCAGCAGGGTGACCGGGCCGATCAGGCTGACCGCCCCGGCCAGCCGTCCCACCACCACCATCCCGAACAGCGCCGCGACGGGGCCCGCCGCCGATTCGCCCGTCATCGTCCAGACCAGCGCCCCGTCGCCGGCCATGAAGGGGATCTCCTCGGCGGACAGCAGCGTGAGGCCCTCGGCGTCGGCGCCGGTGGCCGTCGCCAGGGTGAATTCGAAGGACGCCTGGGCGTTCTCCTCGACGAACGGCCGCGCCGCGGCGAGCACGGTCTGCGCCCGCGCCGCGTCGGTGTAGGCGGCGGTCGAGACGCCGAGCCCCGCCGGACGCGATCCGCCCGGCCCGATCGCCGCGCCCTCGAAGCGGCGCCGCAGCTCCGCCAGCCCGGCCTCCGCGTTGACCTCGTACCGCTCCTCGGCGAGCGTCGCTTCCGGCCCGAAGTCGGCGGCGCTCAGCGCCAGCGCGGCCAGCGCCGCCCCCGACGCCGGGGCGGTCGCCTCGGGCGGCGCGTCGGGCGCGTCGGGCGGGTCGGCGGGCGCCGGCTCGGGCGCCGACTCGGGCTCAGGCTCGGGCTCGGGCTCAGGCTCAGGCTCAGGCTCAGGCTCGGGCTCGGGCTCGGGCTCGGGCTCGGGCTCGGGTTCAGGCTCAGGCTCAGGCTCGGGCTCGGGCTCGGGCTCAGGCTCAGGCTCAGGCTCAGGCTCAGGCTCAGGCTCAGGCTCAGGTGTGGGTTTGGGGGCCGGCTCGGGCGCCGGCGGCGGGTCGTCCGCCGCCGACGTGGCCGCGGCGGTCCGGTCTTCCGCGGCGCGGGTGTCGCGCTGCGCCGTTTCGCTCTCGCGTTGCACGCCGGCCGGGTCGGACTCGAGTTGCGGCGCCCGATCGTCCCCGCCGCAGCCGGCCGGCGCGATCGCCGCGAGCACGATCAGCGCGGCCAGCAGCGCGCCCACGCGCCGCGCCGCGCCGCGACCTATGTTCGCTGGGCGCGTGTCGTGATGATCACTCGAAGCCATCGACACCCCTTGACGAACGGATGTGCTAACCGCTATTGTCCAGTCATGGCACGCATATCGCGTGTCACAGCAACCCGCCGTCCCGCCCGCGCGAGCCGACGGGGCCCATGAAAGATCGTGAAAGATCGTGAAAGATCAGGCAAGTTCGTGCAGCTTCCTGCGCCCCAATGCGCCCCCATGCGCCCCCATGCACGCCCGTGACCCCACTTGACCGCCCCTGACCTGCCAGGAACCCCAATGACCATGGGGTTTTCCTCATCGACCGCTCCTCCCGACGCACGGGAGAAAAAAATCGAGGCCTACACATGACCACTCTCACCCCCAACCAAACCCCGAATCCCGACCCGAATCCCGAGCCGCAGCCCACGCCCATCGCCGAGCGCGTGTCCGCCAACCGCTGGCGCGACTCGGCCCGTATCCGGGAGCGCCTCATGAAGGTCGCCGGCCTGCGCCAGCGCGGCCTCAGCCAGACGGCCATCGCCAACCGGCTCGGCGTCTCCGAAGCCACCGTCTCGCGCGACCTGCGGCGCCTGCATCTCCTCTGGCGTCAGGAGCACGCCCACCTCGCCAACGCCGAGCGCCTGCGCTCCCTCGCCAGCCTCCGCGAGGCCGAGCGCTTCTGCTGGCGGCAGATCGATTCCCACTATGCGGACGGCGATCGGGTTCCGGAATTGAGCGGCGTCATCAGCAACCTCACGGGCGTCGCGCGCGAGATCCGCATGCTCCTCAAGCACGCCCGGCCCCCCCAGCCCCACGACTACTGGGGCTACGAGGACCCCATGACCCCGCTGCGCATGCGCGAAGCGCTGGAGGAACGCTACCAGCCGCCGGACAAGGTCGTCCTCGGTCTGCTGCCCTACGAGGACGACCCGCCCGAGGACGACCCCGAGCTGGCCGACGACCCCGAACTGGCCGTGTACCGCAAGATCAACACCGGCCTGGCGGATTTGGAACTCGCGGTCGACGCCGACGTCGCTCCCGAGGCATTGGAGCGCCGCTTGAAGGAGATGAGCAGCCATGTCGCACTCCTGCGCCAGTTGCAGGGCGGCGACGGCGGCGGCGCGAGCCGCAACGGGGTCTCCGTCGGTTTCGAAGACGATGAGTAGCGCGGCGGGACGAGCCGCGGCCCCCTACGTGCGCCGCCGCAGCAAGGGGAACAGGATCACGTCCCGGATCGACTCCGAGTCGGTCAGCAGCATGACGAGGCGGTCGATGCCCAGGCCCAGGCCGCCGGTGGGCGGCATGCCGTGCTCCAGCGCGACGAGGAAGTCCTCGTCGACCAGTTCCGCCTCGTCGTCGCCGGCGCGGGCCAGCGCCAGCTGGGCGTCGAAGCGCTCGCGCTGGTCGACCGGGTCGTTGAGTTCGCTGTAGGCGTTGCCGATCTCCCAGCCGGCGGCGAAGGCCTCGAAGCGCTCCACCAGCGACGGATCGTCCGGGTGCCGCTTGGCCAGCGGCGAGATCTCGACCGGGTAGTCGAGCAGGAAGGTCGGCTGGATGAGATGGGGCTGCACGGTCGCCGTGACCAGCGCGTCGAGCAGCTTGCCCCAGTTCGCCTGCTCGGGGACGGCGACGCCCTTTTCCCGCAGCAGCGCCGTCATCGAGGCCGCGTCGCGGTAGTCGAAGAAGTCGACGCCGGCGTACTCCCGCAGGGCGTCGCGCATCGTCAGCCGCCGCCAGGGCGGCGCGAGGTCGAGCTGCTCGCCGCGGATGCGCACCGAGGTGGCGCCCAGCACCTCCTGCGCGACCGCCGCCACGAGGTCCTCGACCATCCGCGCGACGTCGTGGTAGTCGGCGTAGGCCTGGTACGACTCGAGCATCGTGAACTCGGGGTTGTGGCGGGTCGAGACGCCCTCGTTGCGGAAGATGCGGCCCAACTCGTAGACGCGGTCGAGCCCGCCGACGATGAGGCGCTTGAGGTGCAACTCGAGCGCGATGCGCAGGTAGCGGTCCTCGCCGAGCGCGTTGAGGTGGGTCGCGAAGGGGCGCGCCGCCGCGCCCCCGGCCTCGGCCTGCAGGACCGGCGTCTCGACCTCCAGGAAGCCGCGCGACTCCATGAAGCGCCGCACCGCCGCGACGATGCGCGACCGCTGCACCAGCACGGCCCGCGAGTCCTCGTTGGCCTGCAGGTCGAGGTAGCGCTGGCGGTAGCGGGCCTCCACGTCCTGCAGGCCGTGGAACTTCTCGGGCGGCGGCCGCAGCGCCTTGGTCAGCAGCCGCAGCTCCGCCGTATCGACGGACACTTCGCCCGTGCGCGTGCGCAGCATCGCGCCGGCCGCCTCGACGAAGTCGCCCAGGTCGAGGGAGGCCAGCAGGGCCCAGCCGTCGCCCAGCTGGTTGCGGCGGCACATGAGCTGCACCGCGCCCGAGCCGTCGCGCAGGTCGAGGAAGGCCAGCTTGCCCAGCCGGCGCAGGTTCGTGATCCGGCCCGCGACCCGCACCGACGGCGCCTCCGCGTCCGCGCCGGCGGCCTCGAACGCCTCGAAGCGCGAGCGCGCCTCGGCGATGCGCGCCGGCGGTCCGCCGCCCCGCGCGGGGTAGGGATCGACGCCGGCCGCGCGCAGCGCGTCGGCCTTTTCGAGGCGCTGCCGGCGCAATTCCAGCAGGCGCTCGCTGGGCTGCCCGGGCTGGGGACGATCGTCAGACATGGGACGCTGCCATGGACCTACCTTGCTCCCCGGCCGCATCGAGCACAAGCCCCGCCGGAACGACGACGGGCGCCCCGCGGCGCCCAGGTGCATCGCCGGGGCGAAGCCCGCCGTCAGTCGATCGACTCGATGGTCATCTTGATCTGGCCGGCGGGGGCCGCGACCTCGACGGTGTCGCCGGCGCGGTGGCCCAGCAGCGCCTGCCCCACGGGCGACTCGTCGCTGACGAAGCCGTGCGCCGGGTCGACCTCGACCGCGCCCACGATGGTGAAGCGCTGCGACTTGCGCCCCATCTTCACCGAGACGGTCGCGCCCACGTGCACGACGTCGGAGGCGCGCGCGCCCTCCTCGTCGATCAGCGTCGCGTTGGCCAGGATGTCCTCCAGCGTGCGGATGCGCCCTTCGATGAAGGCCTGCTCGTTCTTGGCGCCCTCGTACTCGCCGTCGGTCTGGGAGCCGGGCGACTCCTCGAGCGTGTCGTGGATCAGCGCCGCGGCCGAGGGGCGCTTGTTGGTGAGCAGGTCGTCGAGTTCGCGGCGCAGGCGCTCCATCCCTGCCGCGGTCACCGGCATCGGTTTGCGGGCTGCCATCTGCGGCTCCTCCCCACGATGCAGCGTTCCCGGCGGCCCGCGCGGGCGCGCGCCGGCGGGAACGGAGCGGGGCGATCACGCCGCGGCGTCGCCGCGTCGGCGTGACGCTCCGCCTGATCGGCTGTTGAGTGCCAGAATTATACCCGAGGCGCGCCGCGGCCGGGCGGGGCGGTCCGATCGGCCCGGTATGCCGATCCTGAGGCGCCGTCGTTGCATAAGATGGCGCTGCATAAGATGGGGCGGGCGCCGCGGGCGTTCGCGGGGTGGGCAACCGGACGCGCGGCCCGGTCGTAGCGAGAACGGCATGCGACTCACCATCTTCGCTTCGCTGTTGGTCGGGCTGCTCGCGGGCGTCGTCGGGGCGCTGGTCGTCACGCTTGCGGTGGGCGGCGACGACGCGGAGACCGAGCAGGCCGTCGCCGCCCTCGAAGCGCACCTCGACCGCATCGCCGGCGCCCAGGAGCTGGCCGCCGAGGCCGCCGCGCTGCGCGAGGACGTCCAGGGCCTGCTGAATGCCGTCGCGCCCTCGGTGGTCCTGATCACGACGGAGTACGAGGATACGGCGGGCTCGCGCGGGGCGATCGGCACCGGCGTCGTGCTCGACGACCGGGGCCACGTCGTCACGAACGCGCACGTCGTGCGCGACGCCAGCCGGATCGAACTGAGCTTCGCCGACGGCAGCATCCGGCTGGCGGAATTCGTGGGCGGCGACAGCCCCTTCACCGACCTGGCCGTGGTGCGCACCGACCCGGCCGGCCTCGTGCCGGCGCGGTTCGCCTCCTCGAGCGACCTGCGGATCGGGGATCCGGTGCTCGCCTTCGGCAACGCCCTGGGCAACGACGTCTCGCTCACGCGCGGCGTCGTCAGCAACCCCCGGGCGCGCTTCATCAACGCGGACAGCGAGCGCCACGACTTCATCCAGACCGACGCGCCCGTGAACCCCGGCAACAGCGGCGGGCCGCTCCTCGCCGACGACGGCTCCGTGGTGGGCATCGTCACCCAGGTCGTCACGCAGACCCGCGACGGGCAGATGGTGCAGGGGGTCGGCTTCGCGCTGCCCAGCGACCGCGTCCTGCCGGTGGCCGAGCGGATCATCGCGGAGGGCGGCGACTTCCCCCGCCCCGACTTCGGCGTCGTGCGGCAGCGCTCGTTGGATGCGTTCGTCGCCGAGCAGTTCGGCGCGCCCGTGGCGGAGGGGGCTCTCCTGATCGAGCTGCTGCGCTCGAGCGTCTTCGCCGACGCCGGCATCCGTCCAGGCGACGTAATCCTCAGCCTGAACGGCTTCAGCGTCACGCCGGAGACGCCCTACTTCCACGTCCTGCGGCAACTGGAACCGGGGCAGCCCGTGGACGTTGTCTATGTCGATCAGGACGGCGACGAGCGCGCGGTCGAGGTCGTGCCGGTGCGGCGGCGGCGCTGATCGTCCGCGCCCGCGCGACCGTTGCCGGTAGGCTGATCCGGCGGCGGCCGCGCCCTCCACCATCACGGGGCCGCCGCCCCGCGCAGGGACATTAGGACATAATGAGCGACGGCCCCTCCATGAGCGACGGTCCCTTCGCCCGGCGGCGCCGCCGCCGCGGCGGCGGCCGTGACGCGCCGTCCCCCCAGGAGGCGCCGCCCCCGGCGGAGCCCCTGCTGCGCCGCGGGCCCATCGGCGTGCGGCCCTCGGGGCGCCGGGGCGGGTCGCGGCGCGGCCCCGACTTCGGGCTGCTGCTCGTCGGCCTCGCCGTGCTCGGGCTGGCCGCCGCGCTGGTGGTGCTCTTCCTGCCGCCGCTCGCCCTGCTGGAGGACGAATCCGATCCGGCCGATGAGGAGGCCGCCGCGGCCCAGGCGCAGGCCGCCCCCGTGGTCACGGCGCTGACGCCCGGCACCGGCGTCGCGGTCAGCCTGCTCGAAACCATCCCGGAGGTGCCGGACAGCCTGCGCCCCATGAGTCCGATCTACGGCGTCGACATCCCCGTCACCGTTCTGGGGCCCTACGTCCTCACCCTGCGCCTCAACGCCGAGACCCAGGACCAGCGCAACCTGGGCGCCTACACCTACGAGGACGGCGGCTGGCACCGCCTGGGCCCGGCGCTGCTCACGCCCGACGGGGCCGCCGCCAGCGTCGAACTGATTTCGCCGCCGGCGAACATCGCCATCCTGCGGCGGCTGCAGTTCCGCGACATGGTCACCGGCCGCCTGCCCGCCGGGCAGGAGCTGCACCCCGAGGCCGCGAACACCATCACGATCATCAACCCCATCAGCTACGTCCCGGCCGAGGACGGCTCGCTGCTGTCGCTGGGGCAGGTCGAGAGCCTGCCGCCCGGCATCACGCAGGCCGTCTATCCGGTCGTGCTGGCCCAACTGGCCGACGCGGACACGATCAACACCGTCCTCGCGTCGGAGCAGCTGCGCCGGCAGCACAAGAACAACATCCTGCTGATGGTCCAGACCGGCCGCTTCGACGGCGTGGATATCGACTACCAGTACATCGCGGCCCCCCTGCGGGAGGAGTTCACGGAGTTCATCACCGAACTCGCCGACCAGCTCCACCGCGACGACCGCGGCATCATGATCAGCGTCCCCATGCCCACCCGCGACGCCAGCGGCCTCAACCTGGGCGCGTACGACCTGGCCGCGCTGGGGGCGGCCGTCGATCGCATCAAGCTGGTGCCGCCGCAGGACCAGTCGATCTTCCGCGAGTCCCTCGTGGCGACGCTGCCCGCCGTCCTCAACCGCGTCCCGCGCGAGAAGCTGCTGCTGACGGTCTCGCCGCACAGCGTCCAGAAGACCATCAGCGGGACGCAGGCGCTGACCCAGCGCGTCGCGCTGGGGCTGGCCTCGCGCCTGGCGGTGCGCGAGACGGGCCCGCTCATCGCGGGGCAGCGCGTGCGGCTCGTCGGCGACAACATCTTCCAGGACGGCGGCGCGAGCGGGCTCTTCTGGGACCGCTTCGCCAACATGGTCTCCTACGTGTATCCCGACGCGGCCGGCAACAACGTCACCGTCTGGGTGGAGAACCGCTTCAGCCTGGCCTTCAAGCTCGACCTCATCGAGGAGTTCCGGCTGGGCGGCATCGCGATCGACGATGTCTCGGCCAACCCCGGACACGCCAACATCTGGCCCGTGATCACGCAGTTCCTGGAGGCGGGGACGGTCAATCTGGTGCGCCCCAACGCGGAGTTGCTCGTGCCGATCTGGGAGGTCGAGGCCGGCGACCTGACGGGGTCTGGCGTGGCCGGCTGGGTCGTCTGGAACACGCCCACCGTGCCCGGCGACTACGCGACGCGCCTCATCGTCTCCGACGGGGACGTGCGGGTCGGCAGCCAGATCGATGTCACGCTGGAGCCCTGAGCGATGGCGGTGACGCCCATCGTGCGGCTGACCGGCGGCGCGTACGGGGGCCGGCGGCTGCGCGGCGCGGCGGGGGCGACGCGGCCCGCCACGGCCCGGCTGCGCCGCTCGATCTTCGACCGCCCCGACGTGCAGGCCGCGCTCGGGGGCCCGGTCCTCGACCTCTACGCGGGGGCGGGCCTGCTGGGCCTCGAGGCGCTGAGCCGCGGCGCCCCGCGCGTCGACTTCGTCGAGCGCGACCGCGCGGCCTGCGCCGTCATCCGGGCGAACCTCGAGAGCCTGGGCGGCGGGCCGCGGGCCGAACTGCACTGCCGCTCCTCCGAGCGGACGCTGGCCGCGTTGCCGCCGGGCTACACGCTCTGCTTCGCCGACCCGCCCTACGCCGTCGATGCGACGCCCGTGCTCCGGGAGCTGCTGCGGCGGGGGCTGCTGCACCCCGACGGGCTGCTGCTCTGGCGCTATCCTCGGGCGCGCCCCGCGCCGGTGGATGTCCTTGGGCACTCTCTGGTCCGGGTCGACCAGCGTCGCTATGGTGACGCCGTCCTCGATACGTTCGCCGCCGCCGACGGCCATGCCGCGCCGCCGGAGGGCGGGAGAGGAGGCCCGTGATGCCCGTCGCCGTCTATCCCGGAGGCTTCGACCCGGTCACCAACGGCCACCTCGACATCGTCGCCCGCGCCGCCTCGCTGTTCGACGAGGTGATCGTCGCGGTCTACCCCCGCGGGGCGAACGATCTCTTCAGCCTCGAGGAGCGCGTGTCGATGTTCGCCGAGGCGACGGCCGGCATGCCCAACGTCCGCGTCGAGGGGTTCAGCGGCCTCGTCGTCAGCTATGCGCGCAGCGTGGGGGCGACCGTGCTCGTGCGCGGCATGCGCGCCGTCACCGACTTCGAGGCCGAGCTCGACATGGCGCTGATGAACAAGAAGATGGCCCCGGAGGTGGAATCGGTCTACCTGATCACCTCGCTGGAGCACCTCTTCATCTCCGCCAGCCGCATCCGCGAGATCGCGTCGCTGGGGCATTCCGTCACCGATCTCGTGCCGCCCAACGTCGCGCGCGCGCTCGCGGAGCGCTTCGGCGAGGCCGTGGACGGCTAGCGCGGCGCGCGCCCGCGGGCGCTACGCTGGAGACGGCGGGTCGCGGGGGCGTCCCCCGCCCGAGCGGAGTTGCCGTCATCGACCTCCTGGAACTGATCGATCGCCTGGAAGAGAC
This sequence comes from Dehalococcoidia bacterium, assembly GCA_965207695.1. GTDB lineage: Bacteria > Chloroflexota > Dehalococcoidia > Bin125 > Bin125 > TK10-74A. Next base: position 75,958 of record CBDBNA010000010.1, read on the forward strand.
CGTCCTCAGCGGCCGCGCCGCCCGCTTCGGCGGCGGCTGGATCGTGAACCGCGACGTGCTGCTCGACGTCGTCGACCGCATGCGCGCCGCCGTCCCGCGGGAGGTCGAGGAGGCCCGCGCGATCCTGCGCGAGCGGCAGACCGTGCTCAACAAGGCCGACGAGGAAGCGCTCATCATCACGAACCGGGCCCGCGACGAGGCCGAGCACCGGCTCAACGCGCACGACCTCGTGATCGAGGCGCAGCGCCGCGCCGCCGACGTCATGGAGAAGGCCGCCACCGAGGCCCGCGACCTGCGCGCCGCCGCCCGCGGCGACGCCGCCGGCATCCGCTCCGACGCCACCACCCAGGCCGTCGAGCAGGCGCTGGAAGCCGACCGCTACTCGCTCGACATGCTGCGCCGCCTGGAGGCGCAACTGACGTCGATCGAGTCCAGCGTGCGCGCCGGCATCGATCAGCTCGACCAGAAGATCCAACGCGAGGAAGAGATCGCGGGCGCCGACGCCCGCGACGCCCGCATCATCGCCGAGCGCGAGCGCGAACGCGGCCGCGCCTGACCGCCCCGCCTCCCTCCAGGGCCTGTTCGCATGGCACGGGAGCTCCGGCGGGACGGCTTGACTCCCCTCATACGATCCGCTAAATTGAATTCAACGACCGCACATCGCGTGTCAGTCAACCCGACCGACGCCCCGCAGACCCGGCTGAGTGCGTGCAAGCTCGTGACGGATTTCGCTCCCCGATGCTCCCCCATGCGCGCCCATGCCGCCCGATGATTCGCCGTGACCGGTCAAGATCCCGAATGAACCTGGCGGGTTTCGCCTCGCCGCCTCCGGCCGGGCGCCCGGCGGACGCGGGAAGAACAAGCACCTTGCGTCTTGGGGCCCAGGATCCCCCTCGGCGCCGGTTTCCTCGCTCCACGCCGATGCCCCGGCGCCGACGGGGACAGGTCCTAGCTCACGACGAAGTTCACCAGCCGGTCGGGCACGTGCACGACCTTGCGCAGCGTCTTGCCGGCCAGGTGCCGCTGCACGCCGTCCGCGGCGGCGGCCTCCGCCTGCGCGGCCGCCGCGTCGAGCCCGGCGGCCGTCTGCAGCTGGCCCCGCACCTTGCCGTTCACCTGGACCACCAACGTCACCGTCTCCGACTCGAGCAGGGCCGCGTCGTACGACGGCCAGGACTGGGCGTGCACGGAGTACTCGCGGCCCAGCTGCTCCCACAGCTCCTCCGCGACGTGGGGGGCGGCCGGCGCCAGGCAGAGCAGCAGCGCCGTCACGGCGTCGTCCCAGGCCGCCCCGTCCACCGGGCCGCGCTCCGGCTCCTTCGCGAGCGCGTTGGTGAACTCCATCATCGCCGCGAGCATGGTGTTGAAGCGGAACGCCTCGATGTCCTCCGTGACCTTCGCGACCATCGCGTGCCGCAGCCGCCCGATACGTTCGGCGCTGTCCGCGTCCGCCGCGCGGTCCGGCTGCAACCGGACCAGCGTCCAGATCCGGTTCAGCCAGCGCGAGTGCCCCTGGATGCTGGAGTCGTCCCAGTCGCCGCCGCGGTCCCAGGGGCCGAGGAACAGCAGGTACAGGCGCACCGCGTCGGCGCCCAGCTTGGCCACCCACTCGTCCGGGTTGACGACGTTGCCGCGGCTCTTCGACATCTTCGCGCCGTCTTTGGTGATCGTGCCCTGGTTGAACAGCCGCGTGAACGGCTCATCGACCGGCACCAGGCCCATGTCGCGGCAGGCCCGCGTGAAGAAGCGGGCGTAGAGCAGGTGCATCACGGCGTGCTCGGCGCCGCCGGTGTACTGGTCGATGGGGAGCCACTGCTTCGCCAACTCCGGCGAGATCGGCGCGCTGTCGTTGTGCGGATCGATGTAGCGGAAGAAGTACCACGACGAGCACATGAAGGTGTCCATCGTGTCCGTCTCGCGGGTGCCCGCTTCGCCGCAGCCCGGACACTCCGCGTTGAGGAAGTCTTCGTTCGTCGCGAGCGGCGACTGGCCCGTGGGCAGGAACTCCGTCACCTCGGGCAGCAGGACGGGCAGTTGCTCCTCGGGCACCGGCACGGCGCCGCAGGAGGGGCAGTGGATGACCGGGATGGGCGCCCCCCAGTAGCGCTGCCGGCTGATCAGCCAGTCGCGCAGCCGGTAGTTCACCGACGGCCCGCCCGCTCCCCGCTCCGCGAGCGCCGCCGGGATCGCCTCTTGCGCCTCGGCCACCGTGAGCCCGTCGAACGGGCCGGAGTTCACCAGCCGGCCGTCGCCGACGTAGGCCTCCGACAGCGGTGCGCCGTCCCACTCCGGTCCGGCGATGACGACCGGGATCTCCAGCCCGTAGTGCTCCGCGAAGGCGAAGTCGCGGTCGTCGTGCGCGGGCACGCCCATGACGGCGCCGTGGCCGTAGCCCAGCAGGACGTAGTCGGCGATCCAGATGGGGATGCGGGCGCCGGTGAAGGGGTGCAGCGCGTAGGCGCCGGTCGCAACGCCCGTCTTGGGGCGCTCGGTGGACTGCCGCTCGATCTCCGACGCGAGGCGCGTGCGCCGGACGTAGTCCTCCACCGCCGCGCGCTGGGCGTCGGTCGTGATCTGCGCCACCAGCGGGTGCTCGGGGGCCAGCGCCATCGACGTCGTGCCGAAGACCGTATCGGCGCGCGTCGTGAAGACCGTGATCGCGTCGCCGGCCTCGACGGGCGACTCCAGCGGGAAGCGGATCTCCGCGCCGTCGGAGCGGCCGATCCAGTGGGTCTGCATCGCGCGGATGCGCTCCGGCCACTCGATCTGCGAGAAGTCCAGCAGCTCTTCGGCGTACCGCGTGATGCGGAAGAACCACTGCTCCAGGTCGCGCATCTCCACGATCGCGTCGCAGCGTTCGCAGTGCCCCACCGCGTCGTCGCCGCGCAGCACCTGTTCGTTCGCGAGCACCGTCTGGCAGCCCGAGCACCAGTTGGCCGGCGCCATCGCGCGGTAGGCCAGGTCGTGCTTCAGGAGTTGCAGGAACAGCCACTGCGTCCAGCGGTAGTACTCGGGGTCCGAGGTGATGATCTCCCGCGACCAGTCGAAGCTGGCGCCCATCGTCTTGAGCTGCGCGCGCATCCGATCGACGTTGGCGTAGGTCCAGCGATGCGGGTGCGTGCCGTCGCGGATGGCGGCGTTCTCGGCCGGCAGCCCGAAGGCGTCGAAGCCGATGGGGAAGAGCACGTTCTTGCCCCGCATGCGCTGGTAGCGCGCGGCGACGTCGGGCGGGGCGATGGCGAACCAGTGCCCGATGTGCAGGTCCCCGCTGGTGTAGGGGAACATGGTCAGCAGGTAGTAGGGCTCGCGCGGGTCCGCGTCGGGCGTCTCGTAGAGGCGATCCGCCGCCCAGCGCGTCTGCCACTTCGGCTCGATCGCGGCGGGGTCGTAGCGGTCCGGCGTCGCCGCCGGCGTCGAACTCGTCATGGCGCTCCGCTCCCCGGCCGGGCGTTCGGTGGGGTACCGCGATTATGCGGAGCCCCCGGATCGATGGTCAATGCATGCGAGGCGGCGGCCGGGCCGGCAGCACATGGGGCGCGGGCGCTGCCCGTAGCCGTGCGACGCCGTTAGTCTGGCCGCAGCGCGCCCCCGATCGGGCCGCTCGAAGGAGGTAGACCGCACATGACCGAAGAAGCCGCTCCGCTCGTGGGCATCGTGATGGGCTCGCAGTCCGACTGGCCCACCATGCAGGCGACCGCCGACACGCTCGACGGGCTCGGCATCGCCTGGGAGGCGCGCGTCCTCTCCGCCCACCGCACCCCCGATGAGACGGCGGAGTGGGCCGCCACGGCCCGCGAGCGGGGGCTGCGTGTGCTCATCGCCGCCGCTGGCGGCGCGGCCGCCCTGCCCGGCGCCGTGTCCGCCAAGAGCACCCTGCCCGTGATCGGCGTGCCGATGGAGGGCTGGGCCCTCAAGGGGCAGGACGCGATGCTCTCGATGGTGCAGATGCCGCCCGGCATCCCCGTGGGCGTCGTCGCGATCGGCAAGCCCGGCGCGACCAACGCCGCCCTGCTGGCCGCCGCGATCCTCGCCGTGACCGACGCCGGCGTCGCGCAGGCGCTGGACGCCTACCGCGCCAAGCGCGCCCGCCAGATCCTCGACAACCCCGACCCCAGCAAGGCCGGATAGGGATCAGCCCGATCGCCGCCGGAAGCGGAGGTAGACCTCGCCGTCGTCCGGGTTCGGGATCGCCGACACCAAACCGAAGCGCTTAATCGACTCCGGCGTCGAGACGCGCGGGCCCTCGACGGGCGTCGGCGCGCCGCCCCCGACGATCACGCCGCTCATGGTTAGGAAGTACTCGTCGACCATGTCGTGCTCGAACAGGCGGCCCAGGATCGCGGGCCCGCCCTCCGCGAGCAGCAGCGTCGCCCCCAGGTCGTCGTGCATGTGCCGCACCATCGCGGGCGCCGCCGACGCATCGGGGACGACCACCACACGGCGTCCCGTCGCCGCGACCGCCCGCCGCCGATCGTCGGGCGCCGCGTCGGACAGGTACACGACCGCCTCGAAGTCGCGCGCCGTGAAGAAGGGCCGGTCGAGGGGCAGGTCGGCCGAGCGGCTCAGCACCGCCGCGATCGGCGCCGGCGATTTGCCCCGCTCGCGGCGCAGCTCCGTCAGCCGCCGCGAGCCGAGCCGCGACGACGTGCCGCTCGCGCGCAGCGTGCCGGCCCCGTTCAGCACGACGTCGGCGTGCACGCGCAACTCCCGCATCAGCCGCTGGTCGGTCGCGGAGCCGAGCCCCCGCTCGGTTTCGCCCAGCACGACCTTGCCGTCGGCCGACATCACCATGTTCGTGATCACGTAGGGGCGGCCCAGGCCGCTGGGGATCGGGAAGCGGAGCGACGTATAGTCGGGTTGCATGTCCGCATCGTAGCCAGCCCCGTGGCCGGTCCGGCCGCCGGACGTGTGCGAGAAGGGAGCGCGCGCCATCGCCGCCGCCGACGATCCCCGCGCCACGCTCGACGCGCTGCGGCGCTACCCGCGCCGGGTCACGCTGCGGGCCAAGGACGGCCACGTCCAGCGCGTCACGCTGCGCCTGACGCGCCCCGGCGACCGCGCCGCCATCGACGAGGTCGTGGCGCGGCTGCCCGGCGACGATCTGCTCTTCGCGCGCGCCTACCTGACCCAGGACGGGCTCACGATCGACTGGATCGCCGACGCCGACGCCTTCTGGACGATGGCCGTCGTCGCCGAGCGGCGCGGCGCGATCGTGGGCTTCGCGCACCTGCACGCCGATCCCACCCCGCGCGGCCGCAACCACAAGCGCCCGCCCGCCGACATCCAATTCGTCGTCGCGACGGAGATGCGGGGCCGCGGTCTCGGCGCCGTGCTGGCCGGCGAGTGCCTCTGGATCGCCGACCGGCTGGGTCTGCCCGAGGTGCAGGCGCGCGTGACCAGCGGCCAGCCCGCCGCGCGATCGGTGCTCGAGCGCCTGGGCTTCGTGCCGGCGGCGATGCTCCACGGCGGCGCGATCACGGCCGGCGGCCGGCCAAGGCACGTGATCGTCATGCGGCACAGCGCCGGGCCGCCGGCCGGCGGAGAGGGGCAGTAGGCGGGCCCCCGACGGGGCTAGCGGAAGGGGCGGTCGCCCTTGATCGTGACCCGGATGCCGCTGCGCGTCTCCGGGTGGTAGTCCCAGACCGCCATGTGCTGGGTGCAGCGGTTGTCCCACATCGCGACGGAGTTCGCCTCCCACTGGAAGCGGCACTGGAAGTTCACGTCCTGCACGTGGTCGAAGAGGAAGTCGAGGCAGGCGCGGCTCTCGCGCCGGGAGAGCTCGATGATGCGCTTCGTGAAGCCCTCGTTGACGTACAGCGCCTTGCGCCCCGTCACGGGGTGGGTGCGCACGACCGGATGCACCGCGCGCGGCGACTCGCGCTGCGGCGGGTGGGCGCCGTAGTAGCCCTCGTAGTTCGCCACGTGCCGCGCGGTGAGCGGATCGAGGAAGGCCTGCATGGCCGGCGACAGGGCCTCGTAGGCCTCGTACATGTTCGACCAGCAGGTATCCCCGCCGCGACTGGGCACGCGGTGCAGGTGGAGGATGCTGCCCATCGGCGGCTCCTCGTCGGCGGACACGTCGGAGTGCCAGCGCTCGCCGTTGACGCGGTGCGAATCCGCGTCGGTGTGGATGACCATCAGGGCCGGGTCGCCGCCGGCGTAGGGCGCGGCCGGGTGGATGTGCAGCTGCCCGAAGCGGCGCCCCAGGGCCAGGTGCTGCTCGGGCGTCATCGGCTGGTCCCGGAAGAACAGCACCAGGTGGTCCATCCAGGCCCGGTTGATCGTTGCGAAGGTGGCGTCGTCGAGCGGCTGCGTCAGGTCGACGCCGTCCACGACCGCGCCGATCGTCGGCGTGAGCGGCTCCACCCGGATCTCATCACGCGACATCGCGGTCCCCCTCGCGCGGTGGCTGCTGCCCACTCGCCGTGACGGCGCCTCAGGAGCCGATCAGCCCCTCTTGGGGCATGGTCCAGGGCAGATTGTAGAACGGCGCGAACTGCGGCGCGCGCGGGATCGGCATCTCACCGAAGGGCACATCGATGATCACCGGCGCCTCGCGTTCCAGCGCCCGCGGAATCAGCGTCTCCAGCTGCACGGGGTCGTCCGCCCGCATGCCGACCGCCCCGAAGGACTCGGCGAACTTGACGAAGTCCGGGTTGTGCAGGTCGGTCCCGTACGTGCCGCCGAACCCGTCGTCCAGGTCGCGGGCGACGTTGCCGTAGGAGTCGTTCCTGAAGACCACGGTCACGACGTTGATCCCGTATTGCATCGCCGTGGCGAGTTCGGAGGCGTTGAACATGAACCCGCCGTCTCCGGCCATGCAGATGACCGGCCGGTCGGGCTGCGCGACCTTCGCGCCCAGGGCGGTCGGGAACGCGTAGCCGAGGTTGAAGGAGTACCCGGAGTCGATGTAGGTCTTCGGCTGGCTCACCTGGTAGTGGGTGCGCGCGTAGTAGCCGAACTGCGTCACATCCCAGACGATGAACGCGTCCCCCGGGATGCCGCGTTGCATCGCCTCCAATACGGCGAACTGGGGCTCCTTGAGCCGGATGTCGTAGTAGGCGATGAGGCTGCGGGCCGCGGCGACCGCTTCCGCCGGTGACGGGCGCTCGTTCGCCCCGGCGTCGATGAGGAACGGGAGCAACGCCTCGATCGTCGCTCTGGCGTCGCCGTGCAGGGGGATGGTGTTGGCCTGCACCCGGGTGAGGTCGCTGTCGTCGATGTTGATGTTGACCAGCGTGGAGGCCTCGCCGGCCGGATTCCCCAGCGAGAATCGCGCACCGATCCCGATCACGACATCGGCCGCCTGCATCACCTCGAACAACTGGTTCATCTCCTGCCTCTCGCCCCGGGGGCTGAAGCAGGAGCCGTATGACAGCGGGTGGTCGTCGGGGATGGTTCCCTTCCCGCCGCTGGACGTAACGACCGGGATATTCGTGGCTTCCGCGAGCTTGACGAGGGACGCCTCCGCGTCCGACCGCGCGACGCCGCCGCCGGCGAGAATGACGGGCGTACTGGCCCGCGCGATGATCGCGGCGGCCTCGCGGAGATCGTTCGGGTTGGGCACGATGCGCGGCGCGCGCGCGGGAGTCCGCAATTGGACTTCCTCCCGCTCCACGCCGGCCTCCGGCGGCATCTCGATCAGAACGGGGCGCGGGCGGCCCGTGCGCATCTGGCGGAACGCTTCGAACACGGCATCCGGAACTTCGCGGGGTCTGGCGGCCTGCCGCTGCCACTTGGTCACGGAGCGCACCGTGCTGCCTTGGTCGGCGATTTCGTGCACGGCGCCCAGGTTCTTGCCGATCAGGGCCCGTGGGATCTGCCCCGCAATCAGCAGGACGGGCGTGGAGCGGGAGTAGGCGTTCGTCAGGCCGGCGGCGGTGTTGTATACGCCCGCGCCCGGAACGACCAGGGCCACGCCGGGCTTCCCCGACGCGCGCGCATAGCCGTCCGCCATGTAGGTGGTGGCCTGTTCGTGCCGGGTCGTGACCAGGCGGATGCCCGGCTCTTCCCGCAGCGCGGCGACGATCCCGTAGATCTGGATCCCCGGGATGCCAAAGACGACCTCGACGCCTTCCCCGGCGAGCGACTTGACCAAGGCCTCGCCGCCGCTCATCACGACCATGCGTCACCTGCTCCATCCACTGAGCCCGTGCGTGCGCGCGAACGCGGTGGCACGACGGCGCCGACGGCCGTGGGTTCACCGCGGGGGCGCGACCGGGACTCTCCGAGCCCAGCGCACTCACCGCGCCCAGCCGACCCCGCGATCAAGACAGGCGACCGCGTTGGGCTGGGTGGGGGAAGAGTTGGGGCGGGCTCGGCCGCGTCAGGTCGACGCCGTCCACGACCGCGCCGATCGTCGGCGTGAGCGGCTCGACCCGGATCTCATCACGCGACATAGCGGCCTCCTCCGCCCGGCGGACTTGTTCCGCAGGCTACGACATTGGGACGCGGTGGGGATACGCTGCTCCCGCGACGGCAGTGCTTGGAGGGTATGGACCATGTGGGGAAGCTCGCGACGGTTGCCGGGAAGCGGTTCGGGTTCGCATCACCGAAGGCAGGGGCCGGGAGGGCGCCCGATCCGGACCGGCTGGTGGACGCTGACGGCGCTGGCGATCCTGGCGGCGATGTTCGCGGTCGCGTGCCGCGACGACGCCCCCGAGGCGGACGAGGCCGCCGCCCAGGCAGAGGTGGCTGTCACCGAGACGGACGTGGAGGCCGCCCTGCCAGACGCGGAGGCCGACCAGTCGGACGCGGAGGCCGACCAGCCGGACCCGGAGGCCTCCCAGCCGGACGTCGTGGCGGAGTTGCGGGCGAACGCGGCGGCGTTCGAGTACGGCATCGGCACGCCGGGCGGCCGCCTGACGTACGCCACGATCGCGGATCCGCTGACCTTCAATCTCGCCCTCGCGAACGATGCGGGGTCGGCCTCGTACCTGGGCTACCTGTTCGAGGGGCTGACGGAGATCTCCTGGCTGACGGACGAGGTGGAGCCGGCGCTGGCGGAGTCGTGGGAGCACTCGGACGACGGGCTCACCTGGACGTTCCACCTGCGCCGCGACGTCACCTGGCACGATGGGGAGCCGTTCACCGCCGCCGACGTGGAGTTCACGTTCAACCGCATCATCTACAACGACGACATCCCCGCCAATAGTCGCGCGGCCTTCACCTTCCGCTTCCCCGACCCGGAGACCGGGGAGTGGCGCGAGGCGCCGATGACGGTGACCACCATCGACGACTACACCGTGCAGTACGTGCTGCCGGTGTCCTTCGCGCCGTTCCTGCGCTCCATGGGCCAGGCGATCTTCCCCAAGCACCTCCTGCAGGAGGCGGTCGACGCCGGCACGTTCAATGAGACGTGGGGGCTCGACACGCCGCCGTCGGAGATCATCGGCACGGGCCCGTTCACCATCGAGGAGTACGTGCCAGGCGACCACATCACCTTGCGCCGCTACGAGCACTATTGGATGCGGGACGCCGAGGGCAACTCGCTGCCGTACCTGGACACGGTGCACTACCGCATCGTGCCCGACCTCGCCGCGGAACTGGCCGTGTTCCAGTCCGGCGAGGCCGACTATCACGGCGTGCTGGGGGAGGAGTACGCGGAGCTGGAGGCGCTCCAGGAGGAGGGCAACTTCACGATCTACCGGCGCGGGCCGGCATTCGGGACCACCTTCCTGGCGTTCAACATGAACCCGGGCGCCAACGCGGAATCGGGCGCCGCCTACGTCGCGCCGGAGAAGCTGGCCTGGTTCAGCAACGTCGACTTCCGGCGGGCGGTGGCCTACAGCATCGACAAGCAGGCCATCATCGCGGACGTGCTGCACGGGCAGGGCTATCCGCAGTGGGCGTCGGTCAGCCCCGCGGCGGGGGATTTCCACAACCCCGACGTGCGCCGCTACGAGTACGACCCCGACCAGGCCCGCGCCATCCTCGACGACCTGGGCTGGGTGGACGGCGACGGCGACGGCGTGCGCGAGGATGGCGACGGCAATCCCATCCGCTTCGCGCTGATCACGAACAGCGGCAACAACGTGCGGGAACAGGTCACCGTGCGCATCCAGCAGGGCCTCGAGGCGATCGGCATCCAGGCCGACTACGAGGCCGTCGAGTTCGGCGACATGGTGACGGCGCTGGTGAGCACCTACGAGTGGGAGACGCTCGTCGTGGGGTTCACCGGCGGGACGGACCCGTACGGCGGCATCGTCTTCTGGCACAGCAGCGAGGACCTGCATCTTTGGCATCCCAACCAGGCCGAGCCGGCCACGGACTGGGAGGCGGAGATCGACGACCTGTACGTGCGCGGCAGCCAGGAATTGGACCGCGCGGAGCGCGTGGCGCTGTACCACCGGGCGCAGGCGATCGCGGCCGAGAACGTGCCCGTCGTCTACACGACGCTGCCGGAGCGTCTGGGCGCCGTGCGCAACGTCTTCGGCAACACGACGCCGACCCTCTACGGGCTGTGGGATGTGCGCTACCTCTATCGGACCGACGGCTAGCCGGGGCGGCGCGAGGCAAGGAGAGAGATCATGACCCTCAGCACCTACCTGCACTTCAACGGGAACTGCCGCGAGGCGTTCGAGTTCTACCGATCGGTCTTCGGCGGTGAGTTCGAGATGCTCTCCACCTTCGCCGAGATGCCCCCGGACGTGAGCGTCCCGGAGGATGAGCGCGACAACGTCATGCACGTGTCGTTCCCGATCGGGTCGAGCGTGCTGATGGGCAGCGACATGCCCGCGACGTTCGGCCCGCCCACGGAGATCGGGACCAACTTCGCGATCACGTATTCCGCCACCAGCCGGGAGGAGACCGACGACCTCTTCGCCAAGATCTCCGAGGGTGGCGTCGTCACGATGCCGCTGGCCGACATGTTCTGGGGCGCGTACTTCGGCGCCTGCACCGACAAGTTCGGCATCAACTGGCAGTTCGACTGCGAGCAGCAGGCGCCGTAGCGAGCGTCGCGCCGTGGCGTCGTACTCCCGCTCCGGGGACGGTTGGGAGAGGGCCGCCGCACGTACAATGACACGGAAGCCTTAGCCCGGCACGCCACGATCGAAGGGCGGCCTGACGGGGCTGAGTTCTCCGGCGCCAATCGGAGTGGTTGTGCGACATTCCAGATGGTTCGTCCCCCTGATTGTGTCGGTGCTCTTGCTCACCACGCTGGCTTGTGGCGCCGACTCCGGTGCTGCGAAAACTACTCAAGCAGGTGAGGAGTTGTTCGTTGCGAACTGCGCCGTCTGTCACGGACAGGGAGGTGAGGGGCAACGCGATTGGCGGGTCAGGAAGCCCGATGGAACGTTGCCGGCGCCACCGCTGAACGGCGACGGGCACACGTGGCACCACGCCGACGGGCTCCTGTATCGCATCGTCAGCGAGGGTGGGAATCTGTTTGAAGATGCGAATTCCTCCGCCTTCAAGAGCGCCATGCCGGCGTTCGGCGATCGGCTGACCCACGAGGAGATCATCGCGGTGCTCACCTACGTGAAGAGCCTCTGGGCGGACAAGACCGACCTCGGATTCTCGATCAGTGAGTCCCAGGCCCTGGTGAGCGAGCAGGATCCGTTCCCGCCGGGCGGGGAGTAGACAGCTGACCGTTGGACTCGAGTTGAGCGGCGTTCCGCCAAGCTCAGTCGCACGTGTTCATCGTGACCCGGCGGGCGAGAGCCTGAGCCCCGACGGCCGCGAGGATGTGAATCCGGCCACCGGGAAGGTCGCGGCGACCCGAACGCGATGACGGCGCCGGCTCACCACCTGGAGGACTCTTCCGCATGGACGTGGTCCGGCAGCCGGTAGGTGATCCCCGCCTCGTCGACCGTCGAGACATCGAGCATGGCGCTCAGCTTGTTGGTTCTCCGGGCGCGACTCTTGAACAGCCGGTTCATGTAGTCGTCGTACCGGTTCTGCATGCGGAACCACCAGAGCACCCCGAAGGTCGGGTAGCGCGGGAACATGAGCTGGTCGGCGACCTGCGGTCCGATGAGCGCGCGCGAGACCCGGAAGACGTAGTGCGCCAGCTTCCGGCGGGCGGCCGGTTCGGTGATCCCCGCGATCAACGGAGAGGAGTTGACCAGCGCATTCGCCAGGGAAATCGACTCGAGTTCGGCATCGGGCTCGCAGGCCAGGCCGATCTCGAAGGTCTCCAGGGCATCCGATTCCTCGTGGAACAGGATCGTCTCGGGGATGCCCATGAGATGACCGGAGTAGCGCCAGACCTGCATGAAGCTGGCGCGCTCTTCGTCGTCGAACTGGGCGCCGAGGCGCTCCAGGTGTTTCAGGGACCTCGCGGAGAACGCGGTGATCGCGAAGCCCGTGTGGGCGGCGCTGACCGGCGTGCCCCAGGCGTCATGGTCCCAGTCGTCCGAGGCGTCCAGCAGGCGCCTGACCATCGCATGGACCAGCCGGATGCGCACGGACAGCTTCCATCCATCGCCGTCTCTGTCGAGGCCGCCGGGGAGGAAGATTTCCACCATGTGGCGGTTGTTCTGTCTCAGCCGTCGAATGCCCTGATCTCGCACCTTCCCCGTGATGAAGAAGGACTTGGCGATATTCGTGGCGAATCCCTCCACCAAGGTGCCGCCCACCATCGCCCCCAGCACCAACTGCGAGTTGCGGTGGAACATGCGGATGCCGGGGCGGTGCCCGGGCAGGTCGAGCCAGTCGGGCGGCACCGCGCAGGACTCGAAGAACGCCCGCAGGACGGCCGGCGCGTCCCGCAGCGCGCGTTCGTCGCCGTCCATGCCGATCTGGATCAGCCTGCCCAACTCCTCCTGGCCGAGAGGGGCAAGCTCCTCCAGCAGTTCGTCGGCTTCAGGGTCGCCGACGACCGTATGAGCGATGTACTTCCGCGCCCGTTCCGGATCGAGCGCCCGGGCCGCCTCGTAGCCCGTCGTGTAGGCCGATGGGATCTTCACGATTCTCGCCCCTCATCGGCCCGATTTCCCCTGCATTCTAGCACTCATTGCCCGCGTCGAGAGGTCCGCACCAGGCGGGCGGATCGGCTCAGTTCTGTCTACCGTGAAGTGTGGTGGAGCTGGGGGGACTCGAACCCCCGGCCTTCTGACTGCCAGTCAGACGCTCTCCCAACTGAGCTACAGCCCCAGACAGCGGGGCCATCGTAGACACGGCCGCCGGGGACCGGCAATCCGGCGGCCGGCCGGTCGGCGCTTGACCCCCCGCCGGGGGCAGCGGAGCATCGGCGGGACGGTGAGTCCGGAGGCCGGCAATGACGGACGCGATCCCCCCCGACAGCGCAGGTGGCCCGCCGCTGGCGCTGTCGCGGCTCCGCGTCCTCGACCTGTCGCGGCTCGCGCCCGGCCCCTACTGCACGATGTTGCTGGGCGACTTGGGGGCCGACGTCCTCGTCATCGACGACGCACGCGACGTCCGGGCGGAGCCAGCGGCCGCGCCGCACGATGAGACCGCGCTGCGCCGCGCCGCCTCCGACGCGACCCTGCGCCGCAACAAGCGATCGCTGGCCCTCAACCTCAAGACCGAAGCCGCCCGCCAGGTCTTCTACCGCCTGGCGGACGAGGCCGACATCGTGCTGGAGGGATTCCGGCCCGGCGTCGTGAAGCGCTTGGGCGTCGACTACGACACCCTGGCCGCCCGCAACCCGCGCCTGATCTACTGCTCGCTGAGTGGCTACGGGCAGACCGGGCCCTACGCCGCCCACGTGGGCCACGACATCAACTACATCGCGACCAGCGGCGCGCTCGCGGCCTCCGGCAGCGACGCGCCCGGCCCCGAGGGGCCCGGCCGGCCCGCGATCCCGCTCAACCTCCTGGCCGACTTCGCGGGCGGGGGCCTGATGGCCGCCTTCGCCATCCTCGCCGCGGTCGTCGCGCGCGAGCACACGGGCCGGGGACAGTACATCGACCTCGCCATGTCGGACGGCGTGCTGTCGCTGCTGACCGCGCCGATGGCGGCGCACTTCGCGATCGGAACCGACCTGGCGCCGCGCAGCTACGTGCTCAACGGCGGCGCGCCCTACTACGACGTCTACCGCACGTCCGACGGCCGCTGGTTCAGCCTCGGCGCGGTCGAGCCGAAGTTCTTCGCCAACCTCTGCACCGCGGTCGATCGGGAGGATCTGATCCCGCTGCAGAACGACGACGATCCCGCCGCCCGCTCCCGGCTGCGCGACGCGTTGGATGCCATCTTCCGGACTCGCACGGCCGAGGAGTGGTTCGCGCTGCTGAACCAGACCGACGTCTGCGCCGCTCCCGTGCTCACCCCGGCGGAGGCCGCCGCCGATCCACACAACCTCGCCCGCGAGATGATCCTCGACGCGCCCCGCCCGGACGGCTCCGGCGAGACGATGCGTCAGGTCGGGATCGCCGCGAAGCTCGGCGCGACCCCCGGCCGCGTGCGAGCCCCGGCCCCCACCCCCGGCCGCGATACCGACGCCGTGCTGCGGGATCTGGGCATGGATGACGCCGCAATCGCGGCGCTGCGGGAGTCGGGGGCCGTGGCCTGAGCGGTCGGCGGTCAGGCGTCCGGGCCGCCCTCCAGGCCCGACTCCAGGGGCCCGCCGAGGGCGTGCTCGGCCATGCGCGGCAGGCCGAGCGGCTCGGCCGCCAGCGGGTGCGCCCGGTGTACGCGCAGCCAGAGGAGCCCGCTGATCAGCGACAGCCCGCCGACCAGCGCCGCCGCGACCGCGAACGTCGCCGGGAGGTCGATCCGGTCCGCCACCAGTCCCAGCACCGGCATGATGGGGACCAGCGCGACGCTGTAGACCATCAGGTTCAGCGACAGCACGGTCGCGCGCTGGTCCGACGGGACGCGGTGGTTGATGTACCCGATCGTGAGCGGCCCGCTCACCGACCGGGCCAGCGGGATCAGCGCGATGAAGGCCAGGGCGCCGATGTGGTCCCACGCCGCCGCGCCCGCGAAGCCGATCGTCGCCAGCAGCGCGACGATGGCCAGCGCCCCCGGCGTGCCGCCCAGCCGCAGCAGCCGGAAGGCGAGCAGTCCGCCCAAGGCCGATCCCAGCCACATCGGCACCTGCAGCAGCGAGAACTCCCAGCCGATCGTGACGTCGTGACTGAGGAGGAACGGCTGGATCAGGATGATCATCACCATCGGGCAGGTGGTCAGGACGCCTCCCAGCGGCATCAGGGCCAGCACGGCCGGCCGCTCGCGGATGGTCCGCGCCGCCTCGCGGATGCCCCGCAGGTAGGACGCTGGCGCCGCGCCCGTCTCGTGATGGGGCGGCTCGCGGAACAGCGCCGTCGTGATCGCCAGCAGCGCCATCGTGCCGGCGCTCAGGAAGATCGTCGCCTGCATCCCCACCACGCCGGCCACCGGCCCCCCGGCCAGCGTGGCGGCGAGCACGCCCGCCGCGCTCAGCGCGGCGCCCCGCCCGGCGATGCGTTCGAATTCCCGCTCCCGCCGCAACTGGCGCAGCGTGTCGTAGAGCAGGGCGGCGTCGGCGCCCGAGGTGAACGTCAGCGCGGTCGCCCAGAGCATGTACGAGCCCAGGATGAGCGGGATGGTGTCGGCGAGGCCGAAGGCGAACATGGCGACCGTCGTCGTCACCGCGCCCAGGAGCAGCGACACGCGCCGCCCCCAGCGGTCGGCGACGGCGCCCGTCGGCACTTCGGCCAGCGTCGCCATGAGCCAGAAGGGCGACTCGATGAGTGCGACCTGCCCCACACTGAGCCCGCGGTCGAGCAGCAGGAACGCGACGAAGATGGGGATCAGCAGCCACATCTCGGAGAGCAGCTTGAACACGTAGTAGACGCGGAGGTTGCGCTCATAGGCGCGGCGCAGGTCGGGCGGGGGCGGCGAAACGCGGGCGCGCGAGGACATGCGGCCCATCGTATGGGCCGCTTCCGCCCCGCCCAATCGCCCGCCCCGCTATCCTCCCGTGCGACCCCAGAGGAGTTCCCCGTGGCGCCGCACCCCTTGGACCCGATCTTTCGTCCCCGCTCCGTGGCCGTCGTCGGCGCGTCGAGCAAACGTGGTCCGGCGAGCTTCGTCGATCACCTGATCGAGCAGGGCTGCCCGCGGGTGTATCCGGTCAACCCGCGGGGCGGCGTGATCGCGGGCCTGCCCGTCCACCCGACGCTGGCGAGCATTCCCGGCCCGGTCGACCACGTCATCTCGTCGATCCCGGCCAACCTGGTGGAGCCGATGCTGGAGGAGGCCGGCGCGAAGGGCGTCCGCAGCATCCACTTCTTCACGGCGGGCTTCGCCGAGACCGGCGAGGCCGATCGGCTGGCCCTGCAGGACCGCATCGTGCGGCGCGCCAAGGAGCTGGACATCCGCCTCGTGGGCCCCAACTGCCTGGGCCTCTACGTGCCCGCCAGCGGCCTCACTTTCGCCGGCGGCTGCGCGAAGGAGAGCGGCCCCGTGGCGTTCTGGGCGCAGAGCGGTACCAACGCCAACACGGCCATCTACGACGGCCAATTGCGCGGGCTGCGCTTCTCGAAGGTGGTCTCGTTCGGCAACGCCGTCGACGTGAACGCGGCCGAGCTCTGCCGCTACGCGCTCGCCGACCCGGAGACCGAGATCGTGGGGACGTACATCGAGGGGCTGCCCGACGCGCGCGACCTGTTCGCCGCGCTGCGGGCGCTGGCCGCCGAGAAGCCGGTCGCGCTGCTGAAGGGCGGCATGACGCAGGCCGGTGCGCGCTCCACCCGGTCGCACACCGCCTCCCTGGCCGGCAGCGCCGAGATCTGGCGGGCCGCCGCCGCCCAGGTCAACGCCGTCCTCGTCGACCGCATGGAGGAGGCGATCGACATGCTGGTCGGCTGGCGATTCGGCGCCGTGCCGCGGGGCGGCCGGGTGGCCCTGGTGGTCGGGGGCGGCGGGGTGTCCGTGCAGGGCTCCGACGACATCGCCGCCACCGGTCTCACCCTGCCCGACCTCAGTTCCGCCACGGCGGAGGCCCTGCGCGAGATCACGCCGATCGCGGGGACCAGCATCCGCAACCCCGTCGATACGCAGGCGCTGTGGCGGGGCGTGGGCCTCGCCCCGACGCTGGAAGCCATCGCCGCGGACGACCACCTCGATGCGCTGATCGTCCAGGCCGGCCACGGCTGGGGCGCCGTCTCGAGCCCCGGCGATGCCCACAAGCGACAAGCGCGTCTGCTGTCCGAACTGGAGCAGGCCACGCCCCGGCTGACCGAGATCGGCAAGCCGGTCGCGGTGGTGGTCCCCTCGTCGCACGAGCCCGCCAGCGCGCGGCTGAACGGTGAGCTGATGCAACGGATCGTCGCGGCCGGCTACCCGGCGTTCGGCAGCATCCCGGCCGCCGCGCGCACCCTGCAGCGGCTCAATCGCTGGCGCGCGCGGCGCGAGGCCCGCGGCTGAGCGCCGGCTCAGGCCGGCGGCGGCAGTTCGCGCCGCATGCGACGCACCGCCCGGGGGAAGCGGGCGGGCGTCCGGGACGACTTGCGACAGGTCACCATCGAGAGCTGCAGCGGCGCGCCCGGCCACGTCACCGCCTGCGCGGCGGGCGGCTCCGCCCCCAGGGCGGCGGCGACCCGGGCCGCGTCGGGCATCCATCGTGACGCGCCGGGCCCGGCGAACACGGCCGCCAGGCCGCCCACCTGCACCAGCGGCAGCAGGATCTCCAGCGCGACGGGCAGCTTGGCCAGCGCCCGGCCCATCGCGCAGGCGTACCGCTCCCGCCCTTCGTCGCCGTCGGCGGCGAAGACTTCGCCCCGCTCCTCCACGACGCGCACGTTGCGCAATCCCAGGTCGTCCACCAAGGCCCGCAGGTAGTCCGCCCGGCGCGTCCGCGCCTCGACCAGCGTCACCTCGCGGTCGCCGGCGAGGATGGCGATCGGCAGGCCCGGGGCGCCGCCGCCCGACCCCACCTCCGCGATGGGGCCGTCCGGGACCGTCGCGGCGATCGCCCGCCACCCCGCCAGCGGCTCGGCGACGTGCCGCTGCGCCGCCTCGCGTGGGTCGCGGATCGTGGTCAGGCCCAGCCGGTCGTTCTCCCGCAGCAGCGTCGCGACGAAGTGCACCAGCTGGCCGGGCGTCCGGCTCGCGCCGGCCGCGTCGCCGTCGAGGCCCACGGCGGCGAGCGCCTCGTCAACCGCCTGCCCGACGTCGAGCTGCGCGCCGGCGTCCGCCCCGGCGGGCGCCGTGGCCGGACTCGGGCAACCGGGCGCGTCCGTGCTCCGTCGCATTGAACTGCTCCCCATAACGTCCGTTACGATGGTAGGAGCGCACGCACGCGAGGGAGACATATGACTGACATGGACCGTGTCGCCGACGCCGACGCCCCCGAGACCGCCAACGTGGAAGGGGCGCCCCCCGAGGGGCTCGAGGAAGAGATCATCGAGGGCGAACCCGGCGGGGACGCGGACACCGGCGCCGTCACGCTCGGCCGCGCCGCCTCGATGTATTTCAGCGCCAACGCCAAGAAGCTCAATCAGCGGCAGCGCGTCGCCGTCACCCGCTTCGTCTCCTGGGGTGGCAGTGACCGGAACCTGGACAGTCTCACCGCCCATCAGATGAGCCTCTTCCAGGAGGCGCAGGGCGCGAACGTCGCCGACCTGAGCGACCGGCTGCAGCCGGTCAAGGCCTTCCTTTCCTACGCCAAGAAGAAGGACTGGATGGAGACCAATCTCAGCGTGCACCTGCGCGTCAAGCGCCCCGTGCGGCGGCGCACGGATCCCAACGGCGCCGCCCAGCCGAGCGCCGAGGACGTCGTCGAGATGACCGCCGAGGGGCTTGAGCTCGCCCGCAGCGAGCTCGACCGCCTGCGCGGCGAGCGCCCCAACATCGCCCGAAAGCTGGAAGCCGCGATGCTGGACAAGGACTTCCGCGAGAACGCGCCGCTGGATGCGGCCCGCGACGAGCAGGCCCACCTGGAAGCCCGCATCCGCGACCTGGAGCACCAGGTCGCCCACGCGCGCGTCAGCAACGCCTCGTCGCAGGCCAACGACGGCCGCGTGCACCTAGGCAGCAGCGTCAGCGCGACGAATCTTGTAAGCAACAAGACCGTTGAGTACACTCTCGTCGGCCAAAACGAGGTGGACGCGGCGGCCGGGCGGATTTCCATCGCCAGCCCGGTCGGGCGGGCGCTCGTGGGCGCCGCCGCCGGCGACGAGGTCGAAGTGGAAGCCCCGTCCGGGACGATCCGCTTCCTCGTGGGCGAGGTTTCCGGCTAGCCTTCCGGGTACTTTGGCCCGGCCGTCGCGCGTGCGCGACGCCGGGTCACCCGACCCGGCGGCCCACCGCCGCCCGCGGCCGGGCGCCCGGCGATGAGGAGTGTCGGCCCATGACCAGCAGCAGCGTCCCCGCGGTCGAGTTCACGATCGGCAACCCCCAGCTCGATTCGGGTCTGCGCGGCTTCCCCGTCGGCACCTGCTGGACCAGCCAGGTCGACCCTCAGATCGGCGTCACCTACGTCGGCTACCCCATCGCCGAGCTCGCCTACATGCCGCCCGAGTCGGTGATCTACCTGCTCTTCAACAAGGAACTGCCCAGCGCCGACGAGGCGCGCGCCTTCGCCGCCGACCTCGCCGCCCGCTCGGCGGTGGACCCGCTCGTGTTCGAGGTGCTGCGCACGCTGCCCAAGCAGGGGCACCCCATGGACTGGCTGGCCGTCGCGCTGACGCTGCTGAGCATGACCGGCAAGGACGGCGACTACCGGGAGGACGCGCTCAACATGATCGCGCGCGTCCCGGCCTGCCTGGCGGCGATCTTCCGCATCCGCGAGGGTTGGGGGGATCTGATCGACTCCGACCCGTCGCTGGGCTACGTCGAGAACTTCGTCCACATGCTGGGCGTGCCCGGCACCGACGAAGCCGCCCTGGCGAAGCTGCTGCGTATCTACTACGTCCTGCACATGGACCACGGCGGCGGCAACCTCTCGACCTTCACCGGCAAGGCCGTCGCCTCGGGCCTGGCCGACATGTACCAGTCGATGGTCGGGGCGATGAACGGCCTCGCCGGGCCGCGCCACGGGCTCGCCAACCAGGACTGCTTCGCGATGGTCAAGGAGGTCGACTCGGAGGATCCGGCGGAGGTGGAGGAGCTGATGCGCGCCCGCCTCGCCGGCGGGGAGCTGATCTTCGGCTTCGGCCACGCCGTCCTGCGCCAGGAAGACCCGCGGGCGAAGGTCGAATTCGACGTCGGCGACGAGCTCTACCCCGACGACCACTGGTTCAAGGTCGTGAAGGCGCTGCGCATCGGGGCCGTCAACGTGCTCAAGGAGAACCCGAAGGTCTCCAACCCCTACCCGAATGTCGACCTCGTCTCGGGCAGCCTGCTGGCGGCCGGCGGGCTGACCAACCCCGACTACTACACGACCCTCTTCGGCTGGTCCCGCATCGCCGGCATCGGCGCGCAGATCGTCGACGAGCGGCAGAGCTTCCGCAACGGCCGGGGCGTGCCCATCTACCGGCCGCGCTTCATCGGCGTCAATCAGCCCCCGCGTTCCGTCAACGATTAGCGCCACGCATTTCCGACCTCGGTCCCCGCTTGTGCCAGAACGCACGAAGGGCGAAACTGTCCAACGGTGAAGCGCCAGGGAGCGGTTCAGGATCGAGCAGGGGCCCCGCGCTGACGCGCACGGGCCCGGCGGCAGGGGGCGGACGGACGAATGCCGACGCTGGCGTCTGATCGCACGAAGCGGGCCGACATCCTGGAGCAACTCGCGGCCCAACGGTTCGCCTTCCCGTCGCCGGAGCATCCCGACTGGGAGACGGTCGTCAACCACCCCGATCCGCAGATGGGGGTGCAGTTGCGCGGCGGCGGCTGGATCTACCCCGACCTCATCGTCACCGAGGAGCCCGGCCACTTCATTCGTATGCTGGGCATCGTCGTGCTGCGGCACGAGGTCACCGAGGCCGAGGCGATGCAGCGCTGGCTGCCGCTCTCCAAGGCGGGCCCCTGCTACCTCTTCCTGCCGGCCGGACAGGCCACCGCGGCCAACCGCATCTGCCAGTCGCTGGGCATCAAGGTGGCCGGGATTCGCACCTGGCGCCGGACGCCGGCCTTCGGTCTGGAGATCGTGTCGGCCTACAGCGGCCCCGATCCGCTGGCGGCCGTCTTCTCGCTGCTGCCCGCGATCCTGCGCCCGCGCGCCTACCGCCCCGAGCGGCAGACCATCGACCGCTCCTACGACCGTCCCGCCCCGGCCGAGCGCGGGGGCACGCTGCTGCCCGCGCCCGAGGCCGAAACGGCGCCCGCGCTCGAGGCCGGCGCCGCGGCCGACACGGCCACTGCGCCATCGCACGGGCCCTCCGACGCGCCGGCCCACGACACCGGCCTGCCGGAGGGCGTCCACCTGCCGCCCCCCAGCCTCTTCCCCTTGGTCATCGCCGCTGGCATGATCCTCACGGCCTTCGGTGTCGTGTTCCCGGCGGAACTGCTGGGCGCGGGCCTTGCGACCACCGTGTACGGCCTGATTGGTTGGTTGCTGGAAGACGTGCGCGACTACGCCCATGGAGCGGGCCAGGACTATCCGCAGATGCAGACGCCCGAGGCCCCCTCGCATATCCACATGCCCCCGCCGAGCCTCTCGCCCGTGGTCATCGGGCTGGGCTTGGTGCTGACGGCGTTCGGCGTCGTCTTCCCGGCGGAGTTGCTGGGCGCGGGGCTGGTGCTCACCGCGCTCGGCGTGATCGGCTGGACGACCGAGGACATCCGCGACTTCGCCGCGGGCCCGCACCACGCCCCGGACCATGGTGGGTCCTGAGACGATGAGGAACCGCATGCCCATGCCGTCCCCCCGCCGCACCCGCCTGCGCTGGCGCATCGCCGCGGCCGCCGCCCTGGTGACCGGGCTGCTGCTGCTCAGCGCCGGGATCGCGGGCGCGCAGGCCTTCCCGCCCGAGGCGGTCAGCGAAGAGGGCTCCGACATCCGGGACCTCTACCTGCTGGTCTTCTTCCTCGCGGCCGTGGTCTTCGTCGTGGTCGAGGCGGGGATCATCTGGCTGGCGATCAAGTACCGCCGCCGCGACGACAGCCTGCCTCCGCAGATCCACGGTCACCGCGGCGTCGAGGTCCTCTGGACGGTGATCCCCAGCATCATCGTGCTGGTGCTGTTCATCGTCTCGTTCGTCGTCCTCGACCACATCGAATCCGCGCCCAGCAAGTACGAGCCCGTCGAGGTGATCGACGTCACGGCGCAGCAATGGGCCTGGAGCTTCTACTACGCCACGCCCATGGACGCGACCGTCCGCGCCCGCATCTCCGACGATCCCGCCGACGTCAAACTGCGCGTCTCCGACGGCGCGCTGTTCGAGCCGTTCAAGACGTATCGCATCGATGTGGAGCACATTCGCGTGGACAGCATCGAGGGCAACACCCTGACGGTGGCCCGCGGCGTCAACGGCACGGTCGTGCAGGATCACCCCGCCGGCGAGGAGATTCTGCGCATCTCCAACGGCACGGAGGTGTCCCAGGACGACCGGGGGGAGCTGACCGACAGCATCGATCCCAGCAGCGGCGTCGTCACGACGATGAACACGCCCATCGTCACCGTGCCGGTGGGCAAGACGGTGCGCTTCAACATCTCCAGCCTCGACGTGATCCACTCCTTCTACGCGCCGCAGTTCCTCTACAAGCTCGACGCGATGCCGGGCCGCACGCAGGCGCTCTGGCTCAAGGTCACCGACGCCGGCTTCTTCCAGGGTCAGTGCGCCGAGTTCTGCGGCCGCGAGCACGCCCGCATGCTCTTCTCGGTCCGGGCCCTGCCGCTCGACGAGTACGACGCCTGGCTGGCGGCCCTCGTGGCGCCGCCGCCTCCGGCGGAAGAGGCCGCCCCCGCGGACGACGCCGGTGAGGCCGCGCCCGAAGACGACACCGCCGGTGACGACACGGGCGACGCCGGGGCCGCGGAGATCGGTGCCGAGACCGACCCCGCCGCGGAGCCTGGGACCAGCCGCTACGGCGGCCCCCCGGCGCCCGCCGGGCTACCAACGCAACTGGCCGGATTGACGGCGCCCCGCGCGGGCGCGCTCTAGCGGCGGACACCCCGGCGACGGGGTAACGAACGGGAGAACGCATGGCCACTCTCGCAGGAACCGTCCCCACCGGGTACGGCGGCGGGCGCGCCCAGGTGCTGCTTGACTGGCTGACGACGGTCGATCACAAGAAGATCGGCATCATGTACGTCGTCGCGGCCGGCGTGTTCGGGCTGGTCGGCGGCGCCCTCTCCCTGGTGGTGCGGACGGAGCTGATCGAGACCGGCGCCATCATGGGGGCCGACACCTACAACCAGATGTTCACGATGCACGCCAGCATCATGCTGTTCCTGTTCATCATGCCGGTGGCGACGGGATTCGCGAACTACGTCGTGCCGCTGCAAATCGGCGCGCTGGACATGGCCTTCCCGCGCATCAACGCGCTCTCCCTGTGGATCTTCCTCTTCGGCGGCATCCTGATGCTGAGCGCCTTCGCCTTCGACGGCGGCGCCGCCGCCGCGGGCTGGACCGCCTACCCGCCCATCTCCAGCAACACGGCCGGCAACATCCAGCCGGCGGGGGTCGGGATGGACCTCTGGATTGTGGGCGTGATTGCTCTGGGCGTCGCCTCCACCGCCGGCGGCCTCAACTTCCTCGTCACGATCTTCAAGATGCGCGCCCCGGGCATGACGATGTTCCGCATGCCCATGTTCACCTGGACCGTGCTCGTCACGGCCTTCCTGGTGGTGCTCGCGACGCCGGTGCTGGCCTCCGCGCTGATCCTGCTCTTCGCCGACCGCAACGGCGCCGGCGGCGTCTTCTTCGACCCCGCCACCGGCGGACAGTCGATCCTGTGGCAGAACCTGTTCTGGTTCTACTCGCACCCGGCCGTTTACATCATGATCTTGCCGCCCATGGGCATCGTGTCCGAGGTGCTGCCCGTGTTCTCACGCAAGCCGCTCTTCGGCTATCGGGCCTTTGTCATGGCGACGGTGGGCATCGGGCTGCTCAGCTTCATCGTCTGGGCGCACCACATGTTCACGACGGGCGGCGTCTTCCTGCCCTTCTTCATGGCCTCGACCTTCCTGATCGGCATCCCCACCGGGGTGAAGATGTTCAACTGGATGGCCACGATGCATAAGGGGTCGCTGCACTTCAACACGGCGATGCTCTTCGCCGTGGGCTTCGTGATGCTCTTCCTCATCGGCGGCATTACCGGCGTCTTCCACGCCGCCGTCCCCGTCGACTTCGCCCTGCACGACACCTACTTCGTCGTCGGGCACCTGCATTACGTGCTCGCCACGGGCGCGGCCTTCGGCATCTTCGCCGCCTGCTATTTCTGGTTCCCCAAGATGTTCGGCCGCTTCCTCAATGAGGGCCTGGGCAAGATCCACTTCTGGAGCATGTTCATCGGCACGAACATGATCTTCTGGCCGCAGCTCATGCTGGGCCTCGACGGGATGCCGCGCCGCATCAACGACTACGCCGACAACCCCGGCTGGGAGTTGATGAACCAGATCGCGACGGTCGGCGCGTTCGTCGCGATGGTGGGCGCGGTGCTCTTCCTCTTCAACGTCGTGCACTCGATCTACTGGGGCGAGAAGTGCGAAGAGGACAACCCCTGGGACGCCGGCACCCTGGAATGGGCCACGACGTCGCCGCCGCCCGTCTACAACTTCGACCGGCTGCCCCGCGTCCGCTCGGAGCGCCCCGTCTTCGACGAGCGCCACGGCTTGGGCGCCTACGCCGCCTCCGAGGGCGAGTCCCCGCCGCAGACATCCTCCTAGGAAACGGATACCTCAGCGATGGCATCCCGCACCGCCGCCCGGCAGCCCGTCAACCCCCTGAAGAGCTTCTTCGTGGGCAACGAGCCCATGACCAACGGCCTCTGGGGCATGGTCTTCTTCATCTTCTCCGAGATCATGTTCTTCTCCGGCCTCATCGCCGCCTATCTGGCCCTGCGGGAGGACGCGCTGGAGTGGGCCCCCCTGATCGAGGGCGTTTACGACCACCACGCCATCCTCGAGGCGGAGTTCCGGCCGATCTTCTTCACGATCCTGCTGGTCGCGAGCAGCATCCCCATGCAGCTCGCCGCCTTCGCCATCCGCAAGGGCAACCGTGGCGCCATGAAGGCCGGGATGTTTGTCGTGATGGTGATCGGCACGGCGTTCCTGGTGAACCAAGGCTTCGAATGGATGCACGCCGAGTTCGCGATCGGCGACGGCCCCTACAGCGCGACGTTCTACCTCCTGACCGGCTTCCACGGCGCGCACGTGCTGGGCGGCCTGCTGTTCATCGCCTTCCTGTGGATGCGCTCGTACCTGGGGCACTTCGACGCCCACCGCAACACCGCCGTCGAGGCCGCCACGATGTACTGGCACTTCGTCGGGGCCGTGTGGATTCTGGTCTTCAGCCTCCTCTTCCTGGCCTGAGGCCCGCGCCCCGCGCGACGCCCGCCACGGGACCACACGGAATCGGGGCGCCCATGCCCGCGCGCAGCGCCCGTCTGCTTCCCGCCCTCGCGCTCGCGGGGCTGGGCGCCGCGCTGGCGCCGGCCGCCGCCCGCGCCCACGACGGCACGGCGGCCGAGTCGGGCGACATCCTGGTCGCGCTCACGACCTGGTCCTTCGACGCGCCCGGCGTCGTGCTGACGCTGATCGCCGGCGGCGTCTACTGGTGGGGCTACCGGCGGCTGCGCGCCGCGGCCGCGGCCGATCCCGCGCCGGCGGGCGCGCAGCGCTTCCACTTCTCCCGCTGGCGTCCGGCCGCCTTCGGGGCGGGCATCGGCCTGATGCTGCTGGCGCTCGTCTCCCCGATCGACACCTACTCCGACGATCTCTTCTGGGCGCACATGCTCCAGCACGTGTTGATCGTCATGGTCATCGCTCCCCTGCTGCTGCTCGGCGCGCCGGCGACGCTGGCGCTGCGGGCATCGAGCCCGCGCGTGCGGCGGCAATACGTCGTGCCGCTGCTCAACAGCCGCCTGCTGCAAGTCCTGCTCTACCCGCCGGTCGCCATCCTGATCCTCGTCGGCGCGATCTGGATCTGGCACATCCCCGCGCTCTACGACGCCGCCATCGACAGCGAACCGCTGCACTTCCTCGAGCACGCCACGTTCCTCTCGGGCGGCCTGCTCTTCTGGTGGCTCATCATCGGCGTCGACGCGTCCCATCTGCGGCCCGGGCACATCGCGCGCGTCGCCATCCTGATCGTCGCGATCCTCCAGAATCTCGCCCTCGGGCTCATCCTCACCAGCCTCGGCGAGGCCGTCTACGAGAGCTACGCGCGGCTGGAGGGGCTGCGCGAGTGGGGGCCGTCCGCGCTCACCGACCAGCGCATCGGCGCCGGCATCATGTGGGTTCCCGGCACGATGATGTTCGCCGTCGCGGTGCTGATCATCGTCTACTACTGGGCCGAGCACGAGGCCTTCCGCTCCCGCCGGGCCGACCTGCTGCGCGACCTCGACGAGCGCGCGGGGCGGCCCGTCTACCCGCAGCCCTCCGATCGGCCCACGCACCGATGAGACGCGCGCGCCCGTCCCCGGTCGGATTGACCCGCGCCCGTCCGGCCCCGACGCTGATCGCCCGGAAGGGGAGGCGGCGACCGTGATGCGCCAGTGGCGGTCCCTCAGCGCCTATCAGCGGCTGGGCCTCGTGACCATCTTCGGCCTGATCGTGCTGGTCGTGCTGGGCGGGACCGTGCGCGTCACCGACTCCGGCCTGGCCTGCCCCGACTGGCCCCTCTGCCACGGCAAGGTCATCCCCGCAGGCGACTACCACGTCTGGCTCGAGTGGACGCACCGCCTGGCCGCCAGCGTCTTCGGCTTCGTCATCCTGGCCTTCGTGATCGGGGCGCTGCGCCGCCACCGCGACCGGCGCTGGGTGGTCGTGCCGGCGCTGCTGGGCGCGCTGGCGCTGGCCGTGCAGGTGGTCCTCGGTGGCCTCACCGTGACGGAGGATCTCGACGCCGCCATCGTCGCGGCGCACCTGGGTACCGCGATGCTGATCGTGCTGCTGATCATCGTCGCTTGGCTGGCGACGTTCGTGCCGCGGGCCGATGGCTCCCCCGAGCAGAGGGAGCGCGTTGCGGCGCGCGCCGGGCCGGCCGGCCCCTCCGACCACCGCATGGCGCTGCTCGCCTGCCTGACCGCGCTCGGGACGTACGTCCTGATCGTGCTCGGCGGCTACGTCAGCGGCACCGAGGCCGGTTACTTCTGCGGCGGCGACTGGCCGCTCTGCAACGGAGTCGTCCTGCCCGAGGGGCGCAACGCCCTCATCCACGTCTCGCACCGCTTCCTGGCCGCCGCGGTCGCGCTGCTCGTGCTGGCCACCGTCTGGATGGCGGAGCGCCGCAGCCGGAGCGCCCCGACGGTCTTCCGGCTGGCGCTCGTCGTGGGCGGCCTGTACGCGGCGCAGATCATCCTGGGCGCGGTCGTCATGTGGACAACGCTGGCGGAGTGGTCGCGGGTACTGCACCTAGTTACCGGATCGGTCACCTGGGGTACCCTCGTCGCGATGACCGCCTTCGCCTGCTACGACGCCATCCGCAGCGACTCCCTGCACCGGCCGCGGCCGTTCCCCTCGGTGCGTCCGCGGCGCGCCGGGTTGGGGGAGACGAAGCGGTGATCACGCGCTCGGGACGGCTCATCATCGCGGCGCGGCCGCGTCCCGCCTCGCCGGCCCTCGATCGGCCGGCCGCGGCGGACCTGCGGACCCTCGCCCGGGCCTACGTCGCGCTGACGAAGCCCGGCATCATCTGGCTGCTCCTCGTCACCACCGTGCCCGCCATGGTCATGGCGCAGGACGGCTGGCCCGGGCTCGGCATCGTGGCGCTGGTGCTGCTGGGCGGCGTCCTCACCGCCGGCGGGGCGAACGCCATCAACCAGTGGTACGACCGCGACATCGACAGCGTGATGGCCCGCACGGCCGGCCGGCCGATTCCCAGCGGCGTCGTCCCACCGCGAGCCGCCCTGGCCTGGGGAGTGGCTCTGGCCGCCGCCGGGGGCGTGCAGCTGCTGCTGACCGTGAACTGGCTCGCCGCCGTCTGGGCGCTGGCCGCCGTCGCGTTCTACGTCGGCGTCTACACCGTCTGGCTCAAGCGCAGCAGCGTGCAGAACATCGTCATCGGCGGGG
This sequence comes from Dehalococcoidia bacterium, assembly GCA_965207695.1. Lineage (GTDB taxonomy): Bacteria > Chloroflexota > Dehalococcoidia > Bin125 > Bin125 > TK10-74A. The sequence continues at coordinate 103,964 of CBDBNA010000010.1, forward strand.
CGGCGGGCGCCGTGCCGCCGCTGGTCGGCTGGGCGGCCGTGCGCGGCGACGTCGCGGTCGCGCCGCTCATCCTGTTCCTGATCGTGTTCTTCTGGACGCCGCCCCATTTCTGGGCGCTCGCTCTGCGCTACCGCGACGAGTACGCCAGCGTGAACGTGCCCATGCTGCCCGTCGTGCGGGGCGGGGCGGCGACCAAGCGCCAGATCCTCATCTACGCGGTCCTGCTGACGGCGGTCAGCCTGCTGCTGCCCCTCAGCGGCGATGTCTCGTGGATCTACCTCGGGTCCGCCGCGGTCCTGGGCTTGGCGTTCATCGTCGAAGCCGCCCGCGTCCACCTCGACCGGGCCGCCCCGATGCAACTCTTCTTCTTCTCGATCCTCTACCTGCCGCTGCTCTTCCTCGCGGCCATGGTCGACGTCCTGGTGCTCTAGCGCCGCGCTGCCGCGACGCTCGCGGGCCGAGCTACGGGCTCAGGCCGCCTTGGGCGCCCGGCCGAGCGCCAGGCCGAACAGCAGCACCGCCAGCACGCCCAGCACCGGCAGGTCGATCCAGGGGCCGAAGAAGCCCGCGTTGCTCGCCGCGTAGGCCGATGTCTGCAGCAGGTCCACGGCGTACGTCAGGGGGTTGATCCAGCCCAGGATGCGCAGCCAGTCGGGCAGGCTGTCGAGCGGGAAGAACGCCCCCGAGAGAAACAGCAGCGGGAACAGCACCAGGTTCATCACGAGGTGGAGGCCCTGCATCGAGCGGATGCGGGTCGAGACGGCCAGGGCGAACCCCGACAGCAGCAGGTTCAGCGCGACGACGCCCGCGATCACCAGGCCGGCGCCCCCCAGCCAGCCGTACTGCCAGGCGAAGTCGATGCCGGGGATGAGCACCGCGATGACCAGGACGGCGAGCGCCTGCAGCGACCCGATGAGCACCGCCGCCAGCGACTTGCCCAGCAGGATCGTCCGCGCGTGGTGCGGCGACGCCAGCAGCGTGCGCAGCAACCCACTGTCGCGGTCGCGGTAGAACGAGGCACTGGAGAACGTCGAGGAGAACAGCGCCGTCATCGCGATCATGCCCGGCGCGAGGTAGCTCACGTAGTCGCCGTCGCGGATGATCGCTGATGTCGGCTCCAGCCCGTCCGAGACGCCGGTGCCCAGGATCGCCAGCAGCATCAGCGGCAGCAGCAGCGACGAGTACACCTGCGAGCGCGATCGCACGAAGGCCCGCAGGTCGCGCTCGAGCAGCGCCCAGCAGGCCCACGCGCCGCCGCGCAGCGCCGCCGCGCGGCCTCCCACGGGAGTCGTGGTCGTGACCGCCGCCGTCACGACAAGCGGCCGTTCGCCGGTCGCGCAGCGTCGTCCGTGGCGTCCGGCGGGCGCAGGGGCTCCCCCACGCGCTGGAAGTACGCGTCTTCCAGCGTCGACTCGTGGATGCGAACGCCGGCGATCCCGCCCGGCGTGCGGTTCGCGCCGTCGAGCGCGAACAGCGCCGGCACGAAAACCGACGCATCGTCGACGGTGACGTGCAGCACGGTGCCCGCGCCGGCCCCGGCCGCCATCCGCACCGAGCCCACACCCTCGATGACCGCGAGCCTCGACGCCGCGTCGGCGGGCGCCGACGGCCACTCCACGCGCACGGAGTCGTGGCGCAGCTCGCGGCGCAACTCCTCCGGCGCGCCCGTCGCGATGATGCGGCCGGACTGCATGAAGGCGACGCGGTCACAGGTGCGTTCCGCCTCAAACACATCGTTGGTCGCGAGCAGCAGCGCCGTGCCCGCGCCCCGCACGTCGTCGAGGAGGTCCCACAGCGCCCCGCGAGAGTCGGGGTCGAGGCCGAGGGCCGGCTCATCGAGCAGCAGCAGCGAGGGGGCATGCAGGAGCGATCGCGCCAGTTCCAGGCGACGCCGCAGCCCGCCCGACAGCGTCTCCACCCGGTCGCCGGCCCGCTCCGCCAACCCCATCCGCGCCAGCAGGTCGTCGCTGCGTCGCCGCAATCCAGGCCCGCCCAGGCCGAACAGGAGCCCGTGCAGCCGCAGCGTCTCCGCCACGGTCATCAGGGGGTCGAGGCTGGGCTCCTGGAACACCACGCCCAGCCGGCGTCGCACCGGGGCGGAGACGGGCTCGCCCAGCAGCCGCACGAAGCCCGATTGCGGTGTGAGCAGCCCGGCGACCAGCGACAGGATGGTGCTCTTACCGCTTCCGTTGGGGCCCAGCAGCCCCAGCGCCTCCCCCGCCGCCAGCGACAGCGATACGTCTTCGACCCCCCGGCTGACCGCGTCGTCGGCCGCGGTCATCGCCGCCGGGTAGCGGTACGACACCCCTTCGAGCGCGAGCGGCAGCGTGATCTCGTCAGCCATCGCACCCCTCACCCGATCGCCGCTGCGGCCCCGGCCCGGCGTCGCCGGGCCGCGGCGAGTGTATCGCCGCCCCGATCGGCGGGCGAGCCGCGATCGGAAGCGAATCCGGCCCGAATTGACCCGCCGCCGTGGCCGGGCCTACAGTGGCCGTGACTTCGTGTCATTCTGACACGAAGTCGAAGTTCGGTCGGACGGCGCCGCCGAGTCCTTCCACGGCGCCCGGCCCGGAAGACGCCCCATGCGCAGCCTTCGCGTCGCTCTCGCCCAGATCAACCCCACCGTCGGCGACCTCGACGGCAACGTGGATCGCATCCTCGCCGCCATCCGCGACGCGGAGGCCGCCGCCTGCGACCTCGTCGTGCTGCCCGAGCTGGCCGTCACGGGCTACCCGCCGGAGGACCTCCTGCTGCGCCGCCCCTTCGTCTCGGAGAATCTCGCCGCCCTCGAGCGCATCCAGGACGCCACCCGCGGCCTGCACGTGACCGCCGTGGTCGGCTTCGTCGACCTCGCTCCCGACGCCCACAACGCCGCCGCGGTCCTGCACGACGGCCGGCGCGCGGGCGTCTACCACAAGCAGTACCTGCCCAACTACGGCGTCTTCGACGAGAGCCGCTATTTCCGTCCCGGCGCCGAGTCGCCCGTCTTCCGGATCGCCGGCGTTCCCGTGGGCGTCTCCATCTGCGAGGACATCTGGTACTCGTCGGGCCCCGTGCAGGCCCAGGCGCTGGCCGGCGCCGAGGTGGTCGTCAACCTCAACGGCTCGCCCTTCCACGCCGGCAAGATCGACGAGCGGGAGCGGATGCTCGCCACCCGCGCCGCCGACAACGCCGTCATCGTCTGCTACTGCAACATGGTCGGCGGGCAGGATGCGCTCATCTTCGACGGCGGTTCCGCCATCTTCGACGCCCGCGGCGAACGCACCGCCGCCGCGTCCATGTTCGAGGAGACCCTGCTCATCTCGGACCTCGATGTGGGGGCGGTCGGTCAGGTGCGCCTGCACGACCCACGCCTGCGCCGCCTGCCGCCGGAGCCGCCGCACGCCGTCCCCGTGAGCGCCGCCCGCGACGGCTCGCGTCCGCCGCTCGATCCCCCCGCCAACGAACCCCACCTCGACGACGTCGCGGCCATCTATCGGGCGCTTGTCCTGGGCACGCGGGACTACGTGCGCAAGACCGGCTTCGAGAAGGTCGTGGTGGCGCTGTCGGGCGGCATCGACTCGACCCTGACCGCCACCATCGCCGCCGACGCGCTGGGGCCGGAGAACGTGACCGCGGTCGCCATGCCGTCGCGCTACTCGTCGGAGGGCTCTATCGCCGACGCCCGCGCCCTCGCCGAGAACCTCGGCATCGACCTCCTGACGCTGCCGATCGAGGGCCCCTTCGCCGCCCACCTGGACGTCCTGCACGACGCCTTCGCCGGGCGCAACCCGGACGTGACCGAGGAGAACCTGCAGGCCCGGCTGCGCGGCAACCTGATCATGGCCCTCAGCAACAAGTTCGGCTGGCTCGTGCTGACCACGAGCAACAAGAGCGAGTCGGCGACCGGGTACACCACGCTCTACGGCGACATGACAGGCGGCCTCGCCGTCATCCAGGACGTTCCCAAGACGACGGTCTACCGCCTCGCGCGCTACGTGAACGCCGTCGCCGGCCCGCAGCCCAACGGCGATGGGCGCATCCCCCGCAGCGTCATCGAGAAGCCGCCCAGCGCGGAGCTCCGTCCCGACCAGCGGGACGAGGACTCGCTGATGCCCTACGACCGCCTGGACCCCATCCTGCAGGCGTTCGTCGAGGAGGACCGCACGCTGGACGAGATCGTCGCGCGGGGCTTCGACGAGGCGGACGTGCGCCGCGTCATGACCCTGGTGACGAGGGCGGAGTACAAACGCCGTCAGGCGGCCCCCGGCCTCAAGATCACGCCGCGCGCCTTCGGCAAGGATCGCCGCTTCCCCATCGCCAACGCCTACCGCGGCTTCTGAAGCCGCGCAGCGCCGCCCGACGCCGACGCCATGAACATCGACTGGACGCCCCAGCCCGATTGGCGCCCCCGCCTCCTCCGCATCTGCGAGCGCTTGCACCGGCGGCAGCCGGCCGTGCGGGCGTTTCTCGTCGCGGGCGACTACGCGCACGGCGTGCAGGCCGCCGACTCGGTCCTCACCTGCATCGCCTTCTTCCCCGACTGGCGGCCCGACTACACGCTCGGCGCCGTGCAGGCGCTCGACGGGCTGCCCGTCGCGCTGGACTGGCCGACCACCGCCTTCCTGGTCGAGATCGAGCCGGCGCTTCAGGACGACGTCCGCGCCCACCGCCTGGCGACGGCACAGCCGCTGCTCTCGTACGACCCAACGCTGGACGGTGTCCTGCGCGACTTCCGCGACCGCTACTTCGCCCCCGACGAGCGGGCCGCCCGCGTGCGCCGCCTCTGCGACCGCGCCGCGGCGCTGATCGATCGCGGCGCGGTCGCCCGGCCGGATCCCGAAGCCGAGGCGTGGGAAGCCTTCGTGTTCGGCATCGGGCCGGCGCTTTGCCACCTGGTCGATGAGCCGCCCGCGCGCCGCCGCTTGCTGCCCCGCTTCCGCGCCGCCGCCCGCGTCCGTCGCATGCCGTCGCTGGCGGGCGAGGTCGCCGCGGCCTTCGCACTGCCGGAGCGCGACGCCGCCGAGGCCCTGCGCCACGCGCAAGACCTGCGCGACCTGGCGGAGGCCCACATCCGCGCCACCCACGCCGACGCGGTGAGTGGGCTGCTGCCGGACTGGGCCAGCGCGATCGAGAAGGGGCGACGCTCGGTGGCGGTGCTGCGGGATGACCCCGAGGCGGCGGCGTTCGCGGCCGTCGTCACGGGCCTCGTGGTCGATCAGGCGGCGACGGCGGTTTCGCCGGGCTTCCGGCGGTCGCCCGGCTACCGGGAGCGCGCGTCGGAGTTGTACGGCCGCTGTGACGTCGCCGCGCTGCGGCACGTCCTGCACGAGGTGCGCGCGGCCGGCGAGTGACGCCGGGCCGCAACCGGGCGACCGCGGGACGGCGCTAGGGCAGGTAGTTCAGGGCGTCCAGCGCCCACTCGTTGTGATACAGCTCGAGGTGCAGATGCACGCCGGTGCTGAAGCCCGTCGTGCCGACCTCGCCGATCGGGTCGCCCGCCTCGAGGACCTGCCCCACGTACACCCAGGCCGGCCCGTTCAGGTGGCCGTAGACGCTGACCCAGCCGTTGCCGTGGTCGATCTCCACGAAGAAGCCCAGCCCGCAGCACCAGCTCCCCCCGACGGCCGTCACGACGCCGTCCGCCATCGCGACAAGCGCGCCGCCGTTTTGCGCGATGTCGACCCCGCGGTGGCGCACGCCGCAGTCCCACGATCGGCAGACGCCGAAGCCATCCGTCAGGGTGCCGTGCGCGGGCCAGACAAAGGTCGGCACGAGGATGGGGATCAGCAGTTCCTGCCCGGCGATCAGGCCGTTCGGGTCGGTCACGCCGTTGAAGGGCGCCTCGACCAGCGCCGCCACCGTGGTGCCGAACTGGGCCGCGATCGCCTGCAGCGTGTCGCCGGTGCGTACGTCCACGATCACGCCCTCGCGGTCGGGCACGCGCAGCGCGGTACCCGGACCGATGTAGCCCGCCGTCAGCCCCGCGTTGTTCGCGAGCAGGGTGTGGGGCGTGACGCCGGCCGCCGCCGCCACGTACTCGATCGAGTCGCCGAAGTCGGGCACGAAGGTCCGCGAGACCGTGGGGATCGGCACGGTGCCCGGCACGAACAGGGACTGCCCCACGCTGATCAGGTTCGGGTTCAGCCCCGGGTTGAGCAGCGCCATCGCGGCGGCGTCGGCACCGTACTGGAGGCCGATCCCGCTGACCGTGTCGCCCGGCTGCACGGTGTAGGTCAACTGGGGCGGCGGGCCCGCGCCCACCGTGCCCGGCGGCGGCGGCGGCAGGTCGACCAGCGGCACGACCAGGGCCTGTCCCACCCGAATGAAGTTCAGGTCCAGGCGCGGGTTGAGTTGCCCCAGGGTGTCGAGGGTGATGCCGTGCAGGTTCGCGATCTCCTCGGCGAAGTCGCCCGCGCGCACGATGTAGGTGGTGAGTTCCGCCTCGGAGTCGAGCGACGATCCCGCGTCGGCGCGATCGGCGGGGGCGCCCGGCACGAGGATCTCCTGGCCCACGAACACGAATGAGAGGTCGATGCCGGGGTTCGCGCTCCGCAGCGTGGCGAGGGTGATCCCGAACTGCTCGGCGATGCCGGTGGCCGTGTCGCCCGGGGCCACCTCGTACGAGGCGGTGGTGGTGACGGCGGTCGCGGCGCTGCGCGCTGCGGGGCCGTCGCCGGCGAGTGGAACGAACAGCGTCTCGCCGACGTACAGCAGATTGGGGTCCACGTGCGGATTCAGCCGGGCCAGCAGCAGCTGCGTCACACCGGCCCGCTCGGCGAGCCCGCTGAAGGTGTCGCCGGGAGCAACGGTGTAGAGCGACACTGCCTGATCGCCCACCCGCGCCGTGGTGCGAACGGTCTCCCCGCTGGATCCGGGCAGGATCTCCGCGATGGAAGGGGGCGTGCCGGCGCCCGCGCGGAGGGGATTCGACACGGTCGCATCGGCGCCGGTCGTATCCAGGATGACCAGCACGACCCCGGCGATCAGGTAGTCGGCCGTGTAGCCGGGGTTCAACGCCAGGATCGCCGTGGTGGTCGTGCCGTAGGTCTCCGCGATCTCCGACAGGGTGTCGCCCGGCTGGACGAGGTGCGTCAGGCGCACGCCCCCCCGCGCCGTCGAAGACGCGGACGCCGCCTCGGCCTGTTCCGGCGTCGTGGCCGTTTCGGTTTCGGACGCATCATCGGGGATGGTCAGTTCGGCGCCCGCCCAGAGCACGTCCGGCGAGGTGACGTGCGGGTTGGCGGCCAGGAGCGCCGCCTGGGTCGTGCCGAAGCGCTCCGCGATCCCGGAGAGGGTGTCGCCCGGCTGCACGACGTACACGTCCGCGTGGATCGTGCCGGGCAGGGCCAGCAACAGGATGGTGGCGATCAGAAAGGGGGCGAGGGCTCGCCGAGCAGCGAACATTCCAGGGAATGCCGTTCATGGCGCGTCAGTCCCCGCCGCTCGACGACGCCGAAGCGGCGCCACTGTACGAGGCGAGTAGGCGCGTCGCTACTACGAGCGGGCGGTAGTGCGATCGTGCGCGCGTCGGCCCAGCGCAAGGCCTGCGCGGCGCGCGGAAGCGCCGGCAGGCCCCATACACAGGATGCGCAGTAGAGTATGCGGAAGCAGATGCGCCCCATGACGCCGTACGGGATCCCAGCATGCCCAGGTCCGACTCATGAATGATCCGATGGGGGAGCCGCGCGAGGTCGGCGGCACGGACGCCGTCGCCATGCCCGTCTGTCCCTTCGTGGGGCGCCAGAGCGACCCGGCCCTGGTCGAAGCGGCGCCGGACGGCGAGCATCGCTGCTACAAGCCGCCCAGCCCGCACCGCATCCGCTCCGACATCCAGGGCCGCTTCTGCCTCTCGGCCCGCTACCAGCGCTGTCCGGTCTATCGGGGCGTGGTCGCGCACCCGCCCGGTCCGTCGCTCAGCGAGCGGATCTTCGGCGGCGGTCTGTTCGGGTTGATCACCTCCCCCCAGGGGCTGGCGTTCATCTTCTTCGCGATGCTCATCCCCGCCGCGATCGGGGTCGGCTTCGCGATCCTCGACGACGATGAGGAGCCCACGGCCGAGCAGGCCGCCGCCGTCGTGGACGCGGGCGGCTCCGCCGGCGACGCCGCGGCGCAGTCGGCACAGCCCAGCGAGGCCGGCGGCGACGCGCAGGCCCCAGCCGGGGAGGGGACCGCCCCGTCGGCCGAGGAGGGGCAGGCGGCCGCCGCGCAGCAGGGCGCGGGGCCGGCCGCGGCGGGGGAGCAGGCGGCCGAGGAGCAGGCCGCTGGGGAGCAAGCGGCCGGCGATCAGGCGGCCGGGGAGCAGGCGAGTGAGGAGGCGGGGGAGCAGGCCGCGGCGCCATCGGCGGCGGCAGGAGAGCCCGAGACGCCTCAGACCGCGCGGGAGCGGCTCTTCAACTGGACCGACCTGACCGAGCACGTCGTCGAGGCCGGCGACAGCCTGGGCGCCATCGCCGCCGTGTACGGCACGACGGTCGAGGCGCTGGCGGTCTTCAACGGTATCGCCGACGTGAACGCCATCTCGGTCGGGCAGGTGCTCGGCGTGCCGATTGGGTTCACGGAGACCCTGGATTTCCAGCCCGCCGCGCCGGCCGCGACCGCCACGGATGAGGCCCCGCCTGCCGAGGAGGACGGCGCCGCCGACGACGGAACCGACGAGGGAGACGGCGCCGAGGCGCCAGCCGGGACCGGCGACGCCGACGGTGGGACCGAAGACGGCGCGGACGAGACCGCCCCGGACGATGCCCCGGCGGCGACCGAGGCGCTGCTCGGCTGGACCGACGTCGTCGAGTGGACGGTCGCCTCGGGCGACACGCTCTTCCTGATCGCCCAGGAACTCGCCACGACCGTCGACGCGATCGCGGCGCTGAACGGGATCGACCCGGCCGACCCGATCCTGATCGGGCAGGTGTTGCAGATCCCGCGGGGCTTCCTCGATCCGATCGAGTAGGCAGGCCGGCCCTAGCGGACGACGCGCCGCGAGAACTTCCACTGCCCGTCGACCTTGACGAGCGTGTCGCTGTATTTCGCCCGGATGATGCTCTCGCCGCTCTCGCCCCGAATCAGGTTCAGGTAGCAGCGGTGCGTGGCCTGCTCGCCGTCCCCGTCGATGACGTGGTTGTTCGTCCAGTGCTCGGTGCCGGCCATGTGCTCCTGGAAGGCGTGCACGAACGCCACCAACGCCTCCGTGCCCGCGACCTCGCCGCGTCCCCCGTCGAAGACGCCGTCGGGCGTGAAGGTCGCCGCCCAGCCCTCCGCGTCGACCTCGTCGATCGCGAAGTTGTAGCGAGCGGCCAAGTCGAGAATCGCCAGCCGGTCCGCCGTCGTGAGTGCCATCGTCTCCTCCATTGTCTGCGGGCGTCCTGGGCCCGTACGCTGTCGGGCTGGTGGGCGCGCTACGGCATCGCCCGCCGCAGGATAGCGGCCGCGCGAGACTCCGCCCTCTCGATGCCCCGGCGGCCGGTACACTGAGGATCCCTCGCCACCTGGAGGAACGCCCGTGACCGCCGACTCCCCCGCCGACCGCTCCGTGGCGCAGTTTTTCAACGACCGCTTCTCGATCGACGAAGCCGTGATGGAGAGCCTGCTCGGCGCGGCCCTCGCGCGCGGCGGCGACTTCGCGGAGCTTTTTTTCGAGCACAAGCGCTCGGGCGCCATCAACTTCGAGGACCAGCGCGTCAAGTCATCGCACGCGGCGCTTTCCCAGGGCGTCGGCGTGCGCGTCGTGCGCGGCGACGCGATCGGCTACGCCTTCACCGAGGACCTCTCGCTCGACGCGATGCGCCGCGCCGCCACGGCCGCCGCGCAGATCAGCGACGGCGACGGCGCCCCCGGCCCGGTCGACGTCACCGCCCGCGACTACGAGGCCGATCGCTACGCCGTGCCCGCGCCGACCAGCGCCGCGCCGCTGGCCGACAAGGTGGACTTGATCCGCCGCGCCGACGAGGCCGCGCGGCGCTATCACCCTTCGATCGCGCGGGTCGATGTGAGCTTCGCCGACGAGGACAAGCGGGTCATGGTCGCCACCAGCGACGGGGCGCTCGTCTCGGACCTGCAGCCGCTGCTGCGCTTCAACGTCGGCTGCCTCTCCGAGGTGGAGGAGTCGCGGCGGACGGCCCGCTGGGGCGGCGGCGGCCGGCTGGGCATGGAGTACTTCGAGACGCACACGCCGGCCGCGCTGGCCGAGGAGGCGGCCCGCCAGGCCGTTCTCCAGCAGGACGCCCGCGACGCGCCGGCCGGCAGCTTCCCCGTCGTGCTCGCGGCCGGCGACTCCGGCATCCTGCTGCACGAGGCGGTCGGGCACGGCCTGGAGGCCGATTTCAACCGCAAGAAGACCAGCAACTACACCGATCGCGTGGGCAAGCCCGTCGCGTCGGAACTCGTCACCGTGATCGACGACGCCACGGTCCAGAGCAGCCGCGGCTCCATCAACATCGACGACGAGGGCAACCCCGCCCGCCGCAACCTGCTGATCGAGGACGGCGTCCTGGCGGGCTACATGCAGGACCGGATCAGCGGCCGGCACTACGCGGTCGGCTCCAGCGGCAACGGGCGCCGGCAGTCGTTCCGGCACTACCCCATGCCGCGGATGACCAACACCTACATGACGCCCGGCGAGTCGGACCCCGAGGACCTGGTCCGGCGCGTGGACTTCGGCGTCTACTGCAAGGCCTTCTCGGGCGGCCAGGTCAACATCAGCAACGGCGACTTCGTCTTCTCCGTCACCGAGGGCTACCTGATCGAGGGGGGACGCATCACCGCGCCGATCCGCGACGTCAACCTGATCGGCAACGGTCCCGACGTGCTCTCCAAGGTCAGCGGCGTGGGGCACGACTTCGCGCTCAGCGACGGCCGCTGGACCTGCGGCAAGGACGGGCAGTCGGTGCCGGTGGGCGTCGGCATCCCCACCGTCCTGATCGACGCCGTCACGGTGGGGGGCACGCAGGTCCAGGGCGGGATGCGCGCATGAGCGCCGCCGGGCACGGCGCGGCGCCGGAGGCGGCGACGCCCGCCGTGGCGCCGCTGGAGGTGGCCCGGCGCGTCGTCGAGAAGGCGCGGGCGGCCGCGGGCGGCGCCGGCCGCTTCGAGTGCGACGCGATGGTCGTCGCCTCGCGCGACTCCTCCGTCACGGTGCGGCTGCAGAAGCTGGAGACCGTCAAGGACGCCGCCTCGCGCGCGGTGGGACTGCGCGTCATCGTCGACGGGCGGCAGGCGGTCGTGTCGAGCGCCGACATCTCCGACGAGGCGCTCGATCAGATCGTCGCCGATGCGCTGGGGCTGGCCGCCATCTCGGAGCCCGACGAGCACGCCGGCCTGCCCGACCCCGCCGACCAGGCCACGGCCCGTGACGAGCTGCAGCTCTACGACGAGGCTGTCGATGCGATGGACGCCCGCGAGCGCATCGACCGCGCGCTGGCCTGCGAGCAGGCCGCGCTCGACGCCGACCGCCGCATCGAAAACAGCGGCGGCGGCAGTTGCAGCACCCGCGTCGCCGAGGTCGCGCTTGCCGACAGCAACGGCTTCGCCGGCAGCTACCTGGGCACGTCGGCCTCGCTCGGCGTCGAGGTCATGGCCGCCGAGCCCGACGGCCGCCTGCGCAACGACTACTGGTTCAGCGCGGAGCGGCAGTTGCATCGGCTGGAGGATGCGGCCGCCGTGGGGCGCGAGGCCGCGGCCCGGGCCCTGCGGCAACTCGGCGCGCGCAAGGCCGGCACGACGACGGCGCCCGTGGTCTGGGAGCCGCGCATGGCCGCGGGCCTGCTGCGCACGATCGCGAACGCGGCCGACGGCGAGGCGCTCTACCGCCGCAGCACGTTCCTCGCCGGGCGCGAGGGGGACGCGGTCGCCTCGCCGCTCGTCGGCGTCAGCGACGACCCGCGATCGCCGGCGCGGCTGGGCTCGCGCCCCTTCGACGGCGAGGGCATCGCCACGCGCCGCAACGTGCTGTTCGAGGACGGCGTCTTCCAGACCTTCCTCTGCGACACCTACAACGCCCGCCGCCTCGGCCGGACCAGCACCGGCTCGGCCGTCCGCGATGTGGGCAGCCTGCCGGGCGTCGGCGCCGGCAACCTGATCATGCAGGCGGGCGATCGCCCGCCCGAGCAGATCATCGCCGAGGTGGAGGACGGCCTCTACCTGACGAGCCTGATGGGCTTCGGCATCAACCTGACCACCGGCGATTTTTCTCGCGGCGCGGCGGGCCTGTGGATCCGCGACGGCCGCCTCGCGGAGCCCGTCAGCGAGATCAACGTCTCCGGCAACCTGATCGAGATGCTCGCGTCGATCGACGCCGTGGGCACGGACGTGCAGTGGTTCGGCAGCGCGGCGGCGCCCACCCTGCGCATGTCGAAGTTGACCGTCAGCGGCAGCTAGCCCGACCTCACCTCCCTTCGGCGCCGCTCAGGACAGGCCTGTCCTCCCTCTACACCTAGCCGATGGAGAGGGTTCTGGTCCCCTCGCCCCCAAGGAGGGGAGAGGGGACCAGGCCCTCCCCCCGCGCGTTTTTTCGCCCGCCGGGCGCTCGATAGTCGGCCGGCTCCCCGCTGGACTGTTTTTTGACCCCCGAAGTTTTTTTTTCGCGGGGCGCTCCGCAGCCGTCGCCGCGCCCCTGACCTCACCCCCTGTCCCCCTCTCCATCCAGAAGGATGGAGAGGGGGAACGTGGAAGCGACCGCTGGGGACTCTCCTTCGGGTTCCCCCTCTCCATTGCAGAGCAATGGAGAGGGGGTTCGGGGGTGAGGTTCGGGCCCCGCGCGCCCGCCCCCTGTCTCCCGGTCCACCCTCTGAGTAGGGAGGGGGACCGGTTGCCCCGATCCCGATTATCCACAGTGCGGAAACAAGAACTTCCGCCAGAACCTTGACCCCCCCCCCCCACAGTCCGTCATACTGCTCCCGCTCTGGTTTCGCGATCCCGGCCCCGGGTGGTCGGCGCGCGCGT
>CBDBNA010000011.1:0-70264 GCA_965207695.1 Dehalococcoidia bacterium
TCCTAGAAAACTTTTCCAACGTAGGAACAAGAACTGAAGCCAGTCACTACCTAAAACTGATGCGACTGGACAGTAATGACACACTCACAGCCCACAATGCTGAATACGAAGCAGTACACACAGTAGCATATGGCATTTCCGCAGAAGAACAAAATGACGAACAAATCCTCAGAGCCTATGCCAACACGCTGTGTAACTATGCAACAACAAAACTCAACAGGAAAATCGTCAGGAGAGGCTCCCGCATCAAAACCCTAAAAGATGCCATGGAGGAAGCTGAAATACTGGGCTCCCAATCCAGACAGGAGAAAATATCGCAGATTAAGAGAGACTCAATCCGAGACACCATGGTATCCGACTCCATCAATGACATTTCCCTTACAGACGAATCAGTTAACTTCATGCAGACAAGGAGAGGCGATGGCAAGTTCAACAGTACAATGAAGAACGGCTACCAGAACTATTCTCCAGGCAACAAACAAGGCAACTACGGCAACTACAACAACTCTGACAACTTCAGCAAAAACTGGAGCCCACAACAGGACAAGTTCAACAGATGCAGGCTCCAGAGGTACAGGCACCAGTCCAGATGGCCTAAGCATGACATCAAGTTCGAGTACAACTTGAGAGACAAGAACATGATGGGCAACCTTAGAAGAACAATCAACTACATGAAGGAAGGTGCACAAAACAGGGAAGCAGCAAGAAGGCTCCCCAAATTTGTCAACAGAACTGTTGACGAGGTTAGTGAAGATAACATTGCCACAATGTCCATTACAGAGATTCAGACCATCCTGAACGAGGACATCAACCTCATCTTTGATGCACTAGTCATTGGAGACTACATCGAAGATGAAGAGGAGGCATGACTACCTACACGCTACAACCCAGATGATTACTTCACAACGGTACCTGACAATGAAGAACTGTGCAAAATAGCAGCCTCTACAGACATTGGTGTAGCAGGATCTGCTGAAGGTACAGTTTTTCCCACCTCCATACCGCCAAGCCATCATCGACAACCTCCTGCTCGGCCAGGGCCACTATCCTCTGTTCACGTTCGCCGGCGTGTACGGCTACCCGACCCCGGAGCAGCGGGCGGAGGTCGAGTACAACTACGACCCCGAGCTGGCGCGGCAGTTGATGGCGGAGGCCGGCTACGCGGACGGCTTCGAGGTTCCGCTGTACTGGACGACCGACTGGGGCGGCCAGGCCATGTCGGACATGGTGCCGGCCGTGGCCCAGGACCTGGCCGCGATCGGCATCCGCACGCAGACGGAGGCGGCCATCGTCGCCGAGTACTTCTCCGACGCCTACCTCGTCGGTGGCCCCGACCGCCCGGTGGGCCTCTATTGGATGTGGGCCAACATCGTCCGCGACATCGGATCGATGTGGGATTGCTGCGTCGGGCCCGAATCCTACTTCACGAAGCTCGGCGGCGAGGGGGTTATGGATCCGGCCCTGCACGAGCTGTACAACGCACAGCGCGCCGAGCTCGATCCCGAGCGGCGCGCCGCGATGACCGCGGAACTGATGCTGGAGCACGCGCGCCAAGCGTGGCTCATCTTCATCGTCGAGGCGCCGGACGCGGTGATAACCCCGGCGGACGTCAACTGGCCCAAGGGCGGGAGCACCGGCTTCGCGTGGGGCGGCTCGGCCTACGCCATCCAGCGGCGCAAGGCGTAACGCTCGGAACCTCACCCCCTGTCCCCCTCTCCATCCAGAAGGATGGAGAGGGGGAACGTGGGCGCGAGCGCTGGGTCCCCCTCACCCGAACCCTCTCCCCAGGGAGAGGGGATCGGAGTTCCCCTCTCCATTGCTCTGCAATGGAGAGGGGGTTAGGGGGTGAGGTTCGGGCGCGCCGCCGCTACACTGCCGCGGGACCACCAGCGCCCGCAGCGCAGGGGGACTGATGCAGTTCTGGAGCTACTTCGCGATCCGGCTGGTCCAGGCGGTCTTCGTCGTCTTCATCGTCGCGACGACCGTCTTCTTCGTCTCGCGCCTCGTGGGCAATCCCGAGTCGACCTTGCTGGCGCCCGATCAGCGACGGCCCGAAGCCGTCGAGCGCCTGCGGGAGGACCTGGGGCTGCACCACCCGCTCCACGTCCAGTACGGCATCTTCCTGTGGAACCTGGTGCAAGGCGACTTCGGGAGCTCGTGGCTGGGTGGGGGCACGCCGGCGCTCGCCGCGATCGGCGACCGGGCGGTGAGCACGCTCAAGCTGGGGGTGGCGGGCGTGGTGTTCGCGCTCGCGCTGGCGGTGCCGCTGGGCATCCTCGCGGCGCTAAAGCGGGGCACGATCCTCGACTGGCTGGCGCGCTTCGTGGCGGTGATCGGGCAGGCCACGCCCAGCTTCTGGCTGGGCCTGATGATGATCTTCTTCTTCGCCGTCCAGTTGGGCTGGTTCCCGACCGGCGGTGAAGAGGCCGGCTTCCGCTCGTTGATCCTGCCGGCGATCGCGCTCGGCCTGTTTGAACTGGTCGCGATCATGCGGCTGACCCGCTCGGGGATGATCGAGGTCATGGACACCGACTTCATCCGCACGGCGCGGGCCAAGGGGCTGAACGAGCGGGTGGTCATCGGCCGGCACGCTGTGCGGCACGCGCTGCTGCCGGTCGTGACGATGCTGGGCCTGTCGTTGGGCCGCCTGATCGGCGGCTCGGTGATCATCGAGATGGTGTTCGCCTGGCCGGGGGTCGGCCGGCTGATCATCGACTCCATCTTCAAGAACGACTTCCCGATGGTGCAGGCCTCGATCATCGTGCTGGCGGCGTCGATCGCGCTGGTCAACCTGCTGGTCGACGTCTCCTACCGGCTGGTCGACCCCCGCATCCGGGCGGGAGCCGCCTGATGGCGGGCCAAGCGGCGGGCCAAGCGGTGGAGGCGCCCCTGGCGCAGCGGCGCGGCGTCCGCTGGCGGCGCTGGCTGGGGCTCTCCGTGCCGGGCGTGATCGCGCTGGCGCTGCTCGTCGCGGGCGTGGGGGCGGACTGGCTGGCCCCGCACGACCCGGAGTACATCAACCTGGGCGGGCGTCTGGAGCCGCCCATCTTCGCCGGCGGCACTTGGGATTACTTCCTGGGCACGGACGACGTGGGGCGGGACATCTTCAGCCGGCTGCTCTACGGCGCGCGCATCTCCCTGATCGTCGTGGGCATCGTCGTGCCGGGCGCGGCGCTGCTGGGCACGCTGGTGGGCCTGATCGCGGGCTGGGCGGGCGGCCTCACGGGCCAGTTGCTGATGCGCCTGGTCGATGTCCAACTGGCCATGCCGGCAATCCTCTTCGCGGTGCTGCTGGCGAGCCTCGTTGGTCCCAGCCTGCGCAACGTGATCATCATCCTGCTGATCTGGACTTGGCCCTCGTACGCGCGGCTGGTGCGGGCCGACGTGCTGTCGCTGAAGGAACGCGACTTCGTGACCGCCTCCCGCGCGACCGGGGCGGGGCCGGTCTGGATCATGCGGCGGCACCTGTTCCCCAACGTGGTCAACACCGTGGTCATCATCATGACGCTGGAGGTCGCGCTGGTGATCCTGGCCGAGGCGGCGCTGAGCTTCCTGACGGTCGGCGCGCCGCCGGGCACGCCCTCGTGGGGCGTGATGATCTCGGAGGGCCGCGACTTCATGAACGTCGCCTGGTGGCCGATCTGGCTGCCCGGCCTGGCCCTGCTGATTATCTCGCTGACCGGCAACTTGATGGGCGACTGGCTGCGCGACGCCCTCGATCCGCGCCTGCGCAACGTGCGCTAGGCGGGGTTGTCGCGGCCGACGCGATGTGGGCGGGCGCTAGGGCTGGGCGGGAGCCTCGGCGGCGGCCCGCTCGGCGATGAAGCGCTTGCGGCCGTCGCGCTCCTTGCTGGTCTGCTCCAGCACCGTCTCCGGGATCCAGAACGGCAGGTCGGCGCGGGCGCGGCTGGGCGCGAGCAGGTCGTCGAGGTCCATCACCAGTTCCCGCCGGTCGAACTTCGACTGCTCGTGGCCCTCCCACTCGGGCAGCATGGCGATCGCGTCGAAGGGGCAGACCTCGACGCAGATGTTGCAGCGCATGCAGCGCCCGAAGTCGATGTAGAAGTCCTTGATCACCGACTTGTGGTTGCTCGTCCCGGCGCCGAAGGCGGGGTTCTTCTGCAGCGTCGTCGTCATGCAGTCCACCGGGCAGGCCTTGGCGCACTTGCCGCAGCCGGTGCAGTTCGGCTCCTCCAGGTCGTGGTTCCAGATCAGGTAGGGGAAGGTGCGGGCGCGCTTGGGCAACTCCCGCTTCTCGTCCGGGTAGTGGACCGTCACCGGCGGCCGGGCGAAGACCCGCGCCCCCTGCACGATGGACCGCAGAATTCCTTGCACGTGCTTCCCTCCCCGTCGCACTCAGCCGCCCCATAATACCCGCAGCCCCGCCTGGGGACAGCCCGTCGCGGCCCGAGTTCTCCCCAACCCGTTGACACAGCCGCCCGGATGCGCGAATACAGAGCGACCGATCCGCGCAGACGGGAGTGCCGCCATGTCATCCGCCGCCGAACGCCGAGAGAAGCAAGCCGGATTCGTGCGCCAGCGCTATCCCCGCAGCGGCACGCTGCGAGGCGGGCGCAGTTTCGACGTTCGCCTGATGCAGGCGAACGACCGCGACGCGGTCCTCGCCTTCGCCCGCGCCCTGCCGGCCGACGATCTGCTCTACCTGCGAAGCGACATCACCGACCCGGACGTGGTCGACGGCTGGATCAGCGAACTGGAGCGCCTCAACATCGTCACCGTGCTGGCCCTCGAGCAGGGCAGGCTCATCGGCGAGGCATCGCTGATCCAGAGCGGCGCCGGCTGGACGCGGCATCGCGCCGACATCCGCATGATCGTCGCGCCGCAGGCCCGCGGCGAGGGTCTGGGCCACTACCTGGCCGAGGAGATCTTCGTCATCGCCGAGCTGTTCGGCCTGCGCAAGCTCGCCGCGCAGATGTCGCACGACCAGCTGGGCGCGCAGTCGGTCTTCCGCGGCCTGGGCTTCGAGCCCGTGGCGCTGCTGCCCGGCTTCGTCGTCGACCGTGAGGGGGCCGAGCGCGACCTGCTCGTCATGGCCTACGACGTCACGGCCCGCGGCGCGCCGGCCAGCGCCCAGGAGGGCGGCGGCTAGAGCCCCGGCGCGCGCCATGCAGGTCACCCCCCACGTCCGCGCGGTGCAGGTGCCCGAGGACGAGCCCATGCGTCCGGGCTCCACCAACATCTACCTGGTGGGCAGCGGCCAGACGCTCACCATCGACTCCGGCGAGGCGATCGACAAGTTCCGCTGGATGCTGCGCGGCTACCTGGCCGCCGTGGAGCGCTCCGAGATCGGCGTCGCCGCCGTCACCCACCACCACTACGACCACAGCGGCAACCTGAAGGACCTGCGGGCGGCGCTGGGGGCCGAGGTCGCGGTACCGGAGAACGGCGTCGGGCTGCTGCGCGGCCGCCTCCCGGCCGACGGCGTCCAGACCCTGCACGACGGCGCCACCATCGACCTGGACGACGTGCGGGTGCAGGTCCTGGCGACGCCCGGGCACAGCGTCGATTCGCTCTGCTACTACATCGAAGAGGACGGGGTGCTCTTCACCGGCGACACGCTGCTCGGCGTCGGCACGACCACGGTGGGGAATCTGGGCGACTATCGGCGCTCGCTGCAGCGGCTCGTCGAGTTGCCGAACCTGCGGGTGCTCTGCCCCGGTCACGGCCCCCTCGTCCACGACGCCCGCGAGCGCCTGCAGACCTACATCGACCATCGCAACATGCGCGAGGAGCAGATCCTGCGGGTGCTGCGGCGCGGCGGCCCGCGGACCAGCTGGGAGATCATGCTGAAGCTGTACCCGGACATCGACAAGCGGCTGCGCGCCGCCGCCGACGGCAACGTGCGGGCGCACCTCGAGCAGCTGCGCGGCGAGGGGCGGATTCGCGTCACGCCGGGGCGCAAGCGCAAGCCCCGCGCCGACGTCGTCGCGCGGCGCAAGGCGAAGGAGCGCGAGCGCCGGGCGGTGATCCGCCGCGCCAGGCGCTTCGAGGCCGCCCAGCGCCGCGAACTGTGGCGCCGCCAGGAGGAGCCCCCCACCGACACCTGGACCCGTCAGCCCACCTACGCCATCGACGAGTAGCCGCCCCCGCCTTGCTAGGCTGCGGCTGGAGCCGTCCCCAGTGCCCGTCTTCCACTACTTCGGCGCCGATGCCCTCTCCCTGCGCGAGGCCTGCGAGGCGCTTCGCCGGGACCACGACGGCGACGGCGCCCTGGCCAACAACACGCTCGTCCTGGAGGGGCCACGGACCACGCCGGACGAAGTCGTCGCGGCCGCCATGACGATCCCGTTCATGGCCGAGTACCGCCTGGTGCGCGTCGACGACCTCTGCCGCCCCTACAACCTGCCGCGCGGGGCCGCCGCCGCGCGCCGTCGCCGTCAGCGCCCGTCCGATGACTGGGCCGCCCTCCCCGACATGCTGGGCCGCCTCCCCCCCAGCACCCTGCTCGTCTTCGTCGACGGCGAGGTCGACCGCGGCAATCCGATGAAGGAACTGCTCGCCGGGGTCGCCACCGTGCAGGAGTTCCGCCCCGCGCGCGGAAGAGAGCTGGTCGGCTGGGTGAACCAGCGCGCGCGGGACCGGGGCGTCGACTTGAGCCCCCGCGCCTCCCGCGCCCTGATCGACTGGGTGGGCGAGGACCAGGGGGCGCTGGCCTCGGAGATCGACAAGCTGCGCCTCTACGCCGGCGACCGCACCGTCGACGAGGCGGCGATCCGACTGATCTGCCCCCGCAACTTCGACGCCGAGATCTGGGACCTGACCGACGCCGTCGGTGAGGGGCGGCCGGAGGCGGCCTTGCGGGCGCTGGAGACGCTGCGCGCCGAGGGCCGGCCGTCGGCGGCGCTGCTTGGCGCGCTGGCCAATCAGATGCGGCGCATCATCGTGGCGCGAGAGATCATCGACGGGGGCGGCGACGCGGACGCCGTGCGAGAGCACTTTCGCATGCGGCACCCCTTCCCTGCCCGCAAACTCACCGAGCAGGCGCGCCGCTTCCCGCCCGCCCGCGCCGCCGTCGCCCCCCGCCTCATCCGCGACTGCGACGCCGCCGTGCAGCGCTTCCGCCGCGACCTCCCCGGCGGCCTCAGCGACGAGGTGGCGCTGGAGCTCCTGGTCGTGGACCTGGCGGGCGGCTAGCCGAGCTCGGTCGCCTCGATCGGGTTGAAGCAGGCGACCCGCGCTTGCGCCGCCGGCGCGAAGCCCGCGGCTCCCCCGTCTTCCGCCGCGGCGACCAGCGGCGGCTCGGGCGCTTCCCGGCAGATCGTCAGCGCCTTCGGACATCGCTCGATGAAGCTGCAGTGGCCCGTCAGCGCCAGCAGGTCGGGCGGCGCGCCGCGGATCTGCGGCAGCAGACGCCGGCGGCGTCCATCGAGCCGCGGCAGCGTCTCCAGCAGCGACCAGGTGTACGGGTGGCGCGGCGATCGGAACGTCTCGCGCGTATCGCCGATCTCGACGAGCGCCCCCGCGTACATCACCCCCATCACATCCGCGATCTGCGCCACGACGCCCATGTCGTGCGTGATCAACAGGATGGCCGTGCCCCGCTCCTCCCGCAGCGTGTCCAGTTCGTCCAGGATCTGCGCCTGCACCGTCACGTCCAGCGCCGAGGTCGGCTCGTCCGCGATCAGCACGGCCGGGTCGAGCACCGTCGCGATCGCGATCATCACCCGCTGGCACATCCCGCCCGACAGCTCCCCCGGCAGCGACCGCGCCACCCGCCTGGGATCGGGCAGGCGCATCCGCGTCAGCGCGTCCATCGTGATCGTCCGGGCGTCCGCCGGCGTCACGTCGCGATGCGTCAGGATCGTCTCTTCGACCTGCCGACCGACCTCCAGCACCGGGTTCAGGCCGGCGACGGGATCCTGGAAGATCATCGACACGGTGTTGCCGCGCACCGTGCGCAGCTCGCTCTCGGGCATCGCCGCCAGGTCGCGCTCGCGGTCGGCCCCCAGCAGCCGGATCGCGCCCGACGTCACGACGCCGGGCTCGGGGATGAGCCGCAGGATGCTCAGCGCCACCGTGGTCTTGCCCGCCCCGCTCTCGCCCACCAGCGCCGTCACCCGGCCGCGCTCCATCTCCAGGTGGACGGCGCGCGCGGCCGGGACCGTCCCCTCTTTGGTGCGGTACTCGACGGACAGGTCTTCGATGCGCAGGATGGCCGGCACGGCGCCTCCCGACGCCGCGTCGCGGCGGCGTCCGGGTCAGTCTAGGCCGCAGGCCGGGGTCGCGAGGGCCCGGGCTAGATCGCCCGGATCGCTCCCATCACGCGGCCCTGCACCTGCACGTCGTCCGCTTGGTGGTAGATGGGGGCCATCGTGGTGTTCATCGGCTGCAGGCGCACCCGCGCGCCCTCCCGGTAGAACTTCTTCAGCGTGACCTCGTTCGCGTCCTTCAGCCAGACGGCGGCCATCTCCCCGTCGTCGACCGTCTCCGCCGGCTCCATGATCACGATGTCGCCGTCGTCGATCAGCGCGTCGATCATCGACGTCCCCTGCACGCGCAGCGCGTAGACGTTCTCCCGCCGGCGCCCCCCCAGCACGTGCGGGGGCACGGGGATGGTCTCGTCGGCGTGGGCGGCGTCGACGCCCTCGTCCGTCGGGACGGGCAGCGGCCGCCCGGCCGCGATCGTGCCCAGCAGCGGCAGGCGGATCGTGCCCGCCGGCTCGCCGTGCCGCTCCTCGCCGACCAGCTTGATCCCCCGCGAGACCTCGCGGTCGCGCTGGATCAGCCCCTTCGCTTCCAGCGCCTTGAGGTTGTAGTCGACCACCGAAGTCGAGGAGATCGCGCAGCCCGTTTGGATGTCGCGAATGCTGGGCGGGTAGTCGTGCCGCGCCAGGAACTCGCGCAGGAAGTCCAAAATGCGTTCTTGTTTGTCGGAGCGTCGCTTCATGACCTGCTTCCTCCGCCGACTCCCGGATGCCCCTCCGGCCGGCTCGCCCGGCCGTCTGCGTGGCGGCACGCGTCCACATTGTCCACATCCGTCCACCGGTGGAACGGGTGTTCTGGTACTATCACGCATCCGCGCGCCGGTGTCAACGGGCGGCCTCCGAGGGGCGCGAGCGCAGCGTCGGAGACACGTCCGGCGGCCCTTCGCGGGCGAGGCCCGTATGCTCGGAGCCGCAGGATCAGTCCGGCGCCGCGGCGCCGCGCCGGCCTCGGCCACCCGGAAGGAGCCCGTCATCGCCCCAGCCCCCGACGCCCCGGCCCCGCCGAAAATCGCCGCCGTCATCGCCGCGCACCCCGACGATGCCGACTTCGGCGCCGGCGGCACCGCCGCCCTCTGGACGCAGCAGGGCTGGGAGTTCCACTACATCGTCGTCACCAACGGCGCCAAGGGGTCCGACGACCCGAAGATGACGCGCGACCGCCTCATCGCCGCGCGCGAGCGGGAGCAGCGCGCCTGCGCCGCCGTCCTCGGCGTCTCCTCCTGCACCTTCCTGGGCGGCGAGGACGGGGAGCTCGACTACTCCCGCGCCATGCTGGGCGAGATCGTGCGGGAGATCCGCCGGCTCAAGCCCCAGGCCGTGTTCACCCACAGCGACCAGATGATCCACCGGCGCCCGGGCGCACCGGTCCGCGACGACGAGGACCGCTTCGTGGGCTTCGTCAACCATCGCGACCACCGCAACACCGGCACGATGGCCGTCGACGCGGTCTACCCCACCGCCCGCGACCACATGAACTTCCCCGAACACATCGACGAGGAGGGGCTGGAGACGCACAAGGTCGGCCAGCTCTTCATCTGGGGCCATCCCGACGCGAACTTCAAGGTCGATATCGGCGACAGCGTCGAGCGCAAGCTGACCGCGCTGATGGAGCACCAGACGCAGTTCGGCTCGCGCGGCGACGACTTCGCAGCCGGCATGCGCGAGCGCTTCCGCGACGCCGACGGCCACTTCTACGAGCGGTTCCTGCGCGTCGACCTGCCCATCTGACCCGCCGAGAGAGGCGGCCGCCGCGATGCCGCACCCCGCGTTCCAGCCCCCGCCCCGCTACTGCCCCCTCTGCGCCGCGCCGCTGCGGGCGAGCGAGGCGGGGGGCGCGCCGCGCCCCGCCTGCCCCGACTGCGACTTCGTCCACTACGACGACCCCAAGCTGGCCGTCGGCGCGCTGATCGAGGACGCGGCCGGCCGCCTGCTCTATACGCAGCGGGACCACGAGCCCGCGATGGGGGCCTGGGCCTGGCCCAGCGGCTACGTGGACCGCGGCGAGGAGTTGCGCGCCGCCGCGGCCCGCGAGGTGCGCGAGGAGACCGGCGTCGAGGCGGCTATCGACGGGCTGCTGGGCGCGTACTCCCGGGCCGGCGACCCGCTGGTCTTCATCGCCTTCGCGGGCCGCGCCGTCGGCGGCGAACTGCGCGCCGGCCCGGAGGCGCGTGATGTCCGCTTCTTCCCGCTCGACGGCCTGCCCCCGCCCGCCTTCCCCCACGACCCCGAGATCCTGCGCCGCTGGCGCGCCGGCCGATGACCGCCCCGCGCCGCCCCGCGTCCCCGCTGCGCGTCCGTGATCTGGGCCGGCTCGCCTACCCGCCCGCCCTCGCCGAGCAGCGGGCCGCGCACGCCGCCGTCGTGGCCGGCGACGAGCGCGCCCTGCTGCTCCTCGTCGAGCACGACCCCGTCGTCACGCTGGGACGCCGCGGCTTGCGCGACGGTGTGCGCGCGCCGGAACGGCTGCGAAGGCTTGGCATCCCCATCGTCGAGAGTGAGCGCGGCGGCGACGTCACCTACCACGGCCCCGGCCAGCTCGTCGCCTACCCCGTCCTGCGGCTGAGCGACTTCCGGCTCGACGTGCGGGCCTACGTCGGCGCGCTCGAAGGGGCCGCGCTGCGCCTGCTGGCCTCCTACGGGCTCGAAGGCCGCCGCGACCCCGAGATGCACGGGGTGTTCACCGTCGGCGGCAAGATCGCCTCGGTGGGCGTGCACGTCTCGCGCGGGGTCACGCGGCACGGCATCGCGGTCAACGTCGACCCCAGCGCCGAGCACTGGGCCTGCATCGACCCCTGCGGTCAGGCCGATGTCCGGGCGGCCTCCCTGCGCGCCGAACTCGCGGCCGCGGATGCCGCCACGGTCGCCGCCTGCGCCATGCCGGTCGTCAAGCGCCGCTTCGTCGCGGCCTTCGCCGCCGAGTTCGGCGTCGCGGTGTCCGCGTCTCGTTAGCAGTCGCCGCCGCCCCTACTCCTCCGCCCACAGGTCGATCCGCGAGAGGCAGTGCACGCACATCCGCAGGACGTCCGATCCGCGCTCGCCCTGGTGCAGCGCCGCGACCAGCGTGTCCTGCAAGTGCGCGAAACAGTAGCGCGGCCCGCAGCGCTCGCAGTGGGCGTCGTGCGCGGCGTCGCAGTCGGGCATGCCGCAGCGGCCGTCGGCGTTGCGCGCTCGGGCGGCGCGCAGAAAGGCGTGGTGCTGTTCGAGGTCGGCCTTCTTGGCCTGGCAGGCGGCGCGGTGGCAGACCTCCTCGCGGTCGCCGAAGCGGTCGCCGTGGTCCGCGCAGAAGCCGCGGGCACAGTACTGACACTGGCCGGCCAGCGGCTTCCGGCAGCCCAGGCCGAAGACGCGTCGTTCGCATCGCCGCGCCCGCTTGTACTCCCGCATCATCGCGACCACGCACGCTTTCGACCGGCCGAGGGTCGCCTCAGTCTAGCGGCGCGGGGGGCGGCCCGGCGGGCCTCAGTCGCCGCCCGGCGACTCCCCATCGCCGGTCGCGAGCGCCGCCGAGGCGTTCTTCCCGGCCGGCGCCAGCAGGGCCGCCGCCCGCTCCTCGCCGCCCAGGTCGCGGCAGTCGACGAAGGTCGTGAAGATCGCGTGGTCTAGCAGGCGGCGTCCCTCGTCGTTGAGATGCGCCTCGTGCGCGTCGCGCAGCGCCAGCAAACGCTGCAGGCGATCGAGCTGCTGGTGCAGCCAGCCGCCGGGCGGCGGCGCGCCGTCCGGCGTATACAACTGCGGCTCGACGAACTCCTGCACGACCTCACCCCAGTCCTCGCCCGCGGGCCCGCCGGTGGCGGCGCGACGCATCGCCGGGCGGCCGCCCGGCGCGCTGCGGCATCGGGGGCCTCTCGCGGGGCGCCGACCCGATCGGCGGCGAAGGGCCGCCACTCTACCGCCCGCCTTTCCGTAACGGCAACGCGAAGCCGACGCCGCGCGGGCCGTCGTTCACACCCCGTTTACGACGCGTGCGCCCCGGCGCAGCCCCCGTCGGAAGGGCCTGAGAGCGTCGCTAGCGGGCGTTGACCCGGTCGAAGAGGTCGACGATGTCGCGGGAGGGCGGCGGCGTGGCGAGGGTGACGATGACGGCCACGACCGAGGCGACGATGAAGCCGGGCGTGGCCGGCTGCATGTCCCACATCCCCGAGGGGCCGCCGTCGCTGAAGGCCCAGATGGTGGCGACCAGGGTCCCCGCCAGGATGCAGGCAACGGCGCCCTGCAGGTTGAAGCGTCGCCAGAACAGGGCCAGGAGGGTCACCGGCCCGAAGGCCGCCCCCATGCCACCCCAGGCGTAGGCGACGAGATCGCCCACGGACTCCGGGAGGGAGAGCGCCACGAATACCCCGACCGCGCCGATGACCACCAGCAGCAGGCGCCCGAGCCAGACCCGCCGATTCTCGCTGAGCGCATACGAGACGCGCTTCAGCAGGGGCAAGTCGTCGGCGGCGACCGCGGAGGCGAGCAGGAGCTGCGAATCGGCGGTGCTCATGACGGCCGCGATCACCGCGGTGAGCAGGAACCCGGTGACGGCCGGGTGGAAGAAGACCTCGGACACGACGAGGTAGACGCGCTCGGCATCGGTGAGTTGGTGCAGCGCTGCCCCCTCGGCCAGGGCGCTCTGCGCGACCAACCCGACCGTGAGGGCGAGCCCGTACACGATCACGATCCAGACGAAGGACAGGTTGCGGCTGCGCGGGATCTGCTCCTCATGTTCCACGGCCATGAAGCGCTGCAGGATTCGCTGGGCGCCGAAGGCGCCGAACGCCCATCCCGCGGCCGAGAGCACGAACACGGCGCTGATGGGCGAGCCCTCGCGAGTGGTGAAGGGGTTGAAGAAGCCCTGCGCCGAATCGGTCGCGTCGGCGAACGGACTGTCCGTGGATCCGATGAGGAAGGCGGCGATGAGGAGGAGGCTCACGACCATCAACAGGGCCTGGAACACATCCGTGCGGGAGACGGCGAGGAAACCGCCGAGGAGGGTGTACGAGCTCACGGTCACGAAGGTCAGCAGAATGCCGGCGGTCGTCTCGATGCCGAACATCGTGTCGAGGAGCTTGGCCCCGCCCAGCAGTCCCGAGCTCACATAGAAGACGACGAAGAGGATGGTGATGGCGGCCGTCAGCGCTCGCAGCATCCCCGTCGTGTCCCCGAAGCGGACCTCGAAGAACTCGGGAATGGTGAGCGCGTCGCCCGCCGCAATGGTGTAACGGCGCAGGCGCTTGGCGATCAACGTCCAACTGAGCCAGAGGCCGACGACCAGCGCGATGGGGATCCACAGTTCGACGAGGCCGCCCACGTAGGCCAAGGCCGGCAGCACGA
The DNA here is from genome assembly GCA_965207695.1 of Dehalococcoidia bacterium. Taxonomy (GTDB): domain Bacteria; phylum Chloroflexota; class Dehalococcoidia; order Bin125; family Bin125; genus TK10-74A. The sequence goes on from CBDBNA010000011.1 coordinate 13,539, forward strand.
GCATGGTCCAGGCGCTCGTCGTGGAGGAGCCGGCGCTGAGGGCGGCTGTGATGCTGCTCAGCCGCCGGCCGCCGAGCACGTACTCGGACATGTTCTTCATGCGGCGGGCACCGTCGGCCGCGATGAGGATGAGAATGAAGAAGTACGCGGAGAAGACCGCGATGACCCAGGCGCTCGACACAGCGCCCTCAGTCTACGGAGCGGTGATGGCGGGATCGACGAACGGCGACTCGCGCCGGCGGCGGGGCCGGACGATGCGGGAAGGGACGGGGGTGGAGCCTAGAGGCGCAGCTTGCCGTGCGAGGGCTGCCGGCGTCGCTGGCGGCCTTCCTCGACGGCCTGCTCCTGCTCCAGTTCGAAGACGGAGATGACGCGGCTCTCGTAGACGTAGCCGCAGGCGAGGCAGGTACTGAACGTGCCGTGGGTATCGGATTCGGCCAGCATCGCACCGGAGCACCGGGGACACTGGATGGGGGTCGCGACGGTCATCGTGAGGAGACTCCTGCCTTCTGCTACAGCGGCGACGCGCGATGGTTCGCAGTCGCCCCTGCCGACCGCCACCGACTTTGTGACTTCTGGAACATTCTTGAGGGATGGCGATCGGGCTGTCAACCGCTCAACGGCGTCCATCTGCCCCTTCGGCGGCCCGGTTGTGATGGGATTTACAATCGGTTAACGGCTGGTGGGTCAGAGGGGCTTCGCAGGGGGGATGGCCTATTCTCGGCCCATGCCGTTTGCCGCAGCACTGCCGCCCGCGATGGCGGACGCCGCCACAGTGGCGGCGTCCCCGACGGCCGGCCCCCGGCCGGCGCGGGTCGCGGCGTGATCCCCCTCCGCGACAGCACCTACCGGGTCGGCACGCCCCACGTCACGCGCGCCCTGATCGTGATCAACATCCTGCTCTGGGGCTTCACGGCCTACGTCCTCAGCGACGTCCCTACGCGCCTGGTCTTCATCCCCAAGGCCGACGGCAGCGAGATCCAGCAGTACCTGAACTCGGAGGAGGACCTGGCCATCCTCGCCCTCGGCGCCGTGCCGGAATTCATCACCGGCTACCTCGCCGACGACACCCGCTCCCAAGACGCCGTCGAGAGCCAGGGCGTGAGCCTGCTGCCGGGCTTCCTGATCCTGCTCACCCCGCTGACGGCCATGTTCCTGCACGGCGGCTTCTTCCACCTGGCCGGCAACATGCTCTTCCTCTGGGTCTTCGGTGACAATGTGGAGGACCGCCTGGGGTCGCTGCGCTTCCTGATCTTCTACGTCGTGACGGGCTACCTGGCCGCCGCGGCCCACATCTACATCGACGCGGGCGATCTGCTGCCCATGATCGGGGCCAGCGGGGCGATCTCGGGCGTATTGGGCGCGTATCTGCTGCTGTTCCCGCGCGCCCTCGTGCAGGTGCTGATCCCGCTGGTGCTGCTGATCCCCGCCGTCGTGCCGGCCCCGCTGCTGATCGGAATCTGGTTCCTGCTGAACCTGCTGCCCGGCGTCGGCTCGGTCGTGATGGAGAGCACGGGGGCGGGTACGGCTTGGTGGGCGCACATCGGCGGCTTCCTGGCTGGGATGTTGCTGGTGTACCCCTTTCTTGTTGGGCGCTGGCGGGCGCCGCAGCAAGAGGTGACGCCCAGCTGGTCGATGCCGACCTCGTTCGGGTTCGGCTTCGGCGCGCGGCGCGGCATCCCCCGCCAGGGCCGCCTGCGCAGCGACCCCCCGCCGCAGCCGCCCGCCGTGGGCGACGACGTCGAACTGCCCGAGAGTTGGCGGGCCACTCCCGCCCCGGCCGGGAGGAAGCGGCGATTCGGATTCGGCGTGCCCGGCCGCCGTCGCCGCGGGCGGCCCGGCGGCGTCGATGCGTTCCGCGACTCCAAGCGGCGATAGGCCGGACGGCCGCCCCCGCCGCGTAACGGCGACGGCCGGTATATTTCGGGCGAGCGATCGTGCCGCATCCGTGGGCGGCGCCGCGGATCGAGGATGCCCCCATGCCCGTCTTCCCCTCCACCGAGTGGTTCCAGGCCCTGGCCGGCCTCGCCAACGACGACCCCGCCTTCCGCAAGTTCGGCACGATCGATTGCGAGATGGGCGTCGAAATCGGGCCGGCAATGTGGAAGATCGTCTTCGAGGCGTTCGAGGTCACGGAGGTCGCGCCGATCGACGCGGAGGCCGCCGGAGAGCTCGACTTCGTGCTCAGCATGTCGCCCGACGCCTGGCGGGAGATGGTGGAGAACATCGCGCAGCACGGCGGCGCCGACCTGCATCACACCCTCAACACGCTCGACCTGAACGATCCCGAGAACTTCGCGCGCGGCGAGGACTACCACCGGCGCGACAAGTTCTATCGCTTCAATCAGACGTTGCAGGACTTCTTCGACGGCTCGGCGAAGCTGGAGACGACCTTCGGCGCCTAGATCTGGCCTCCAGACAGAACGAGGTCGATATCGACCCCGTTCATGGCGTACCGTGAGAAGCCCGAACCGTACGGGTCGGGTCGGCACGAGAGCGACGTCCGGTGGCCATCCAGGTCAGGCTGATCGATCACACGGAGGACCCCGTTCGGGCCCTCTACATGGCTTACCGCGTCTGCTATTCGGCCCTGACGCCCGACCAGGTGCTGGACCGGATCGCCGACGAGCGCATCCCGCGCGAGAAGATGACCGCCTTCGTGGAGGAGCGGCTCAAGACGGGCCACGTCTCGCCGCTCGAGCAAGTGCACTTCGAGTTCGGCATCAGCGGCGTCTCGCGCGCCTTCTCGCACCAGTTCGTGCGCCACCGCATCGGCATCTCGTTCGAGCAGCAGAGCCAGCGCTACGTCACCTACAAGGGCGGCGACTTCCCCTACACGGTCCCCAAGACGGTCGAGGCGGCCGGCATGGCGGACGAGATGGAGGCGCTCTTCCGGGACGTCGGCGACCTCTACGAGCGCCTCGTGCAGGCCGGCGTGCCCGCCGAGGACGCCCGCTTCCTGCTGCCCAACGCCACCAGCACCAACTTCAAGATCACCGTCAACTTCGCCTCGCTGCTGCACATCGCCGACCTGCGGCTCTGCACCCGCGCCCAGTGGGAATTCCGCCGCGTCGTCGCATTGATGCGCGCCGAGGTGCTGCGCGCCGCGCCCGAGCTGGGGCGCATGCTGCAGCCCAAGTGCGGCGAGTTGCGCATGGGCTACTGCGACGAGGACTACGCGGCCTGGGAGGCCTGCCCCATCGGCCGCAAGCGCCCGCACAAGGAGGAGCTCTTCCAGCTCTACAACGCCTACCGCCGGGGCGAGTTGGCGCCCCTGGACGCCGACGACTTCGCGATCATCGAGAGTCAGCAGATCGAGGGCGCGTAGATGCCGCGCCTGCGATGATTTCGTCCGGCGCCGCCGTCCGCGCTCGGACCAGCGCGGCCCCACACCAGGAACGCCCATGCCCGACCTGCCCAGCCCGTCCGTGTCGCCGGCCCCGCCCGTCGCTCTCGTGCCTGCGGGTGAGGTGCGGCTGGCCTGCGAGGAGCGCGGCGCCGGCGAGGCCGTGCTGCTCGTCGCCGGCGGTGCGATGGACATGGATCAGTGGGACGCGCAGATGGCCGCCTTCGCCCCCGGCCGGCGCGCGATCCGCTTCGACCCGCGCGGCGTGGGCGCGTCCGACGGCCCCCCCGACGGCTACACGATCGAGCAACTGGCCGACGACGCCATCGCGCTCATCGCCACGCTCCGGGCCGCCCCCTGCGTGCTGTTCGGCAACTCGCTGGGCGGCTCCGTCGCCATCGCCGCCGCCCTGCGCGCGCCGGCCGCCGTGCGCGCCCTGATCCTCGCCGCGACCGACGCCGGCCCCGCCGGCCCCCCCATGCCGCCGGAGACCCAGACGGAGATGTTCCGCGCCTCGGCCCTGCCCGTCGTCGAGGCCGCCGCCGCCGCGCAGGAGATCGTCTTCGCCGGCGACTACCCGCGCCGCCATCCCGAGGTCCTGCAGCGCGCCATCGCCAAGCGCGAGGCCAACACCGCGCCGCTCATCGCGACGCTGGGCCCGCTGCAGTCGGTCGCCGCCTTCGACCCGCTGCCCGCACTCAAGTCGCTGCGCGTGCCCACGTTGATCCTGCACGGCGCCCGCGACCGCATGGTCCCGCCCGGCAACGCCACGCTGCTGGCCGAGCACATCGCCGGGGCTCAGCTCCGCGTGCTGCCCGACGCCGGCCACGGTCTGGTGATGGAGGCGGCGGGACCGGTCAACGCGGCCGTGCTGGAGTTCCTCGAATCGCTCTGAGCCGCCGGCGCGGCCGGCGCACACGGAAGGCCCCACCAAGTGATGCGCGTCCACGAACTGACCCTCATGATCGGCACCAACCAGCCCGCGGCGCTGGCCCGCTTCTACGGCGACGTGCTGGGCCTGCCCCGGCGAACGCAGTCGCACGATCCCGTCTTCGAGGTCGCCGGGTCGTACATCCGCATCCTCGATCACTCCGGCATCCACGGCCCCAACGGCGACCCCGCCCGCATGCAGATCAACCTCTTCGTCGATGACGTCCAGTCGGAGTGGCGCCGCCTCCGCGCGGAGGGCGTCGTCTTCGTGCGCGAGCCCCAGGCGGAGCCCTGGGGCGGCCTCGTCGCCACCATCACCGACCCCGACGGCAACTACGTCCAAGTCCTGGAGTTCATGCCCCGCTAGGCTCCGACGCCGCGCGCTACGATGCAGATATGACCGACGAAGAGCAGCCTGCGACCGCGGATCTCACCGACGAGGTAGAACTCGCCGTGAAGACGCCGCTGAGCGCCATCTTCTCCGTCCGCTTCGGCCCAGACGACCTCGCGGGGCTGCGCGCGGCGTCGGCCCTTGAGGGCGTGCGCCCCAGCGTTGTGATCCGGCGCGCCGTCTCGGAATATCTCGCGTCGCGGACGGCGTCGGGACATCGCGCCGCCGGAGGCTGATCTCCTGGCTCCTCAGCGCTGGGAGTCGGCGCCTGCGGGCGGCGCCTCCTCGTCCGGGGCGGCGCCGCGCAGCAGGCGGCGCACCGGCACGTGGTAGTACCAGAGGAACGCCAGGCCCACCAGCGTGATGGGGACCAGGACCAGCCCGTGCAGCGAGGCCGCGTAGGCGATGGCGCTCTCCTGCGCGTGCGCCGCCACGAGGTAGATGAGCACGACCTCCTTCGCCGCCCACTCGAAGGGGCCCACGCCGCCGCTCGTCGAGGGGGCGCTGATAATCACGTTCGCCGCCGCCGCCACCAGCAGGTAGACGGGCAGGGGCAGATCGAGGTCGAACGCCTCGCCGACGAGGAAGTACATCAGCGCTTCCATCCCCCAGGCCGCCGCGCTCGCGAAGAACGCCGCCGTCAGCAGGGCCGGGTCGCCCGCTGGCCGTACGCCGTCGATCAGCCCCGATACCCAGGCGCCGTCGTGCCGCCGCAGCACGGGGATGCGCCGCAGCACGCGCACGATGATCGCTTGGGCGCGCTCGGGATGGCGCGCGATGACGTAGAGCGCGACCACCGTGACCGAGACCCCGAAGATCAGGAAGGCCATCGTCGCGGTCAGGACGTCGCCGGCGGGGGCCATGCCGCCGAGCCCCACCAGGCCCGCCACCACCCCCAGCACGAGGAAGAGCGTCAGCATGACGCCGTCGAGCACGCGCTCCACGAAGACGTTGGCCAAGCCGGCCGTGTGGCGGACGCCGAACTGCCGGTACAGCGTGTGCGCCCGCACGATCTCCCCGCCGCGCAGGGGCAGGATGTTGTTGCCGGCGTAGCCCACGGCCATGATCGGGAACAGGCGCTGAGGGGAGGCGTCGGCGATCGGGCGCAGCAGGATGTGCCAGCGCACGGCGCGGAACCAGACGCCGGCGAAGAACACCGCCATCGCGATCAGGATCAGTTCCACGTCGGCGCTCGTGAACGCCTCGCTGACCGCGCCGAAGTCGGTATCGCGCAGGAAGAGGAAGACGAAGATCGCGCTGACGCCCAGCCCCAGCAGCGTTCGCGCCGGCCCGGCGGTCAGGTGCGACAGGACGGCCGAGGGGCGTCGCATCACGGGCCTTCGCGCGCCAGCGCCCGGCTCGGCCCGCTCCGCAGCAAGTCCCACGCCTGCCGGGCCAGTCGCAGTCCCGACCGCCGCCAGCGCCGCCGCGGCGGCCGGAGGCGCCAGCGGCGTCGTACCGACCAGCGCAGGCCCGGCCCGCGAACGATCCGCTCCACGATGAAGCACGACACCAGCGCCGCCAGCCCACCCACGATGATGTCGGCGAAGTAGTGCTCGCCCAGGTAGACCAGCGCGAAGCCCAGGCCGACGCTATAGACCACACCCGCCCAGACCAAACGCCCCCGCCGCAGGATCAGCGCGATCAGGAAGATCTGGAATGCGGCGGCGAAGTGCAGCGACGGCATGGCGGCGCGCGGGTTGGCCTCCGCCGCCAGCGTGTACAGGTCGTCCCACAGCGCCTGGCCGAACACGCGCGGTCCCACGTCCCGCATGATCCGCACGATGCCCGTGGTGTCGCCCTCCTCGACCGCCAGCCAGGGCGGCACGGTGGGGATCAGGTAGTACATCGCGACGCCGGTGTAGAAGACGCCCAGCATGATCGCGGCGACCCGGAAGAACATCGGCCGTGCCCACAGATAGGTCGCGATGACCGTGAGGTGGGGGAAGATGAACCAACTCCAGTGCAGGAAGGTCGACAGGTAGGCCAGCGCGCCGGGATCCCCGCTCGCGCCCCCCAGGTGCTCCTGCAGCCAGGCCGACGGGGTGGTGCCGGCGAACATCCACAGTTCCCAGTGCAGCACGTAGCCAGTGCTGGCCGGGATCAGGGTCTCGTCGGCCGCGTCGCGCAGTTGCGTGAAGAAGATCATGCCCACGGCGTAGAGGAGCCAGGTGCGGAAGTGGTCCTGCCGGGGGGCGACCCAGAGGATCACGGCCAGCGCCGGGACCAGCGCGAAGGGCAGCGCCAACGGCGGGAACGACGAGGTGATGCGGATGATCGGGATCGTCAGCGCCACCAACAGATAGACCCAGGCCAGCAGGCGCACGACGTCGCGCCGGCAGCGGGGGCGGCTCCACTCCGCGCGCAGCGCGGCCCGCCAGTGCGGCGCCTGCGCCGCTCTCGCCGCGGCGCACTTCTCGTGTCCGGCCGTCGTGTCCATTCCGCGTAGTCTAGGTCCGGCGGTCGCGTCTGGTGCTTCGTAGACTGCGCGTATGCCGATCGCCGCCCCGTTTGCACCGCCGACGCGCCGCCGGATCCATCTGCTGGCGCTGGCCGTTCTGGTGACCGCGGCCGCGCTGACGACGGGCGGCCTCGCCCCGGGCACGGCGGGCGCCGGCGCCGCGCCCGACGGTCGCCCCGCCCCCGGCGAGATCCTGGCCGCATTTCACACGCTCCCCAGCGCGCGGACGCTGGACCGGCTGGGCCTGACCCTCGTCGACCATTCCCCCGCCGCGAACGTCACCCGCCTGCGCGCGGCGGAGACCGATCTCGCCGCCGCGATCGCCCGGCTGCGAGCCTCCGGCCTGACGGCCTGGGCGGAGCCCAACGGGCGGCTGCGCGCGGCGCAACTGGTCCCCAGTGACGCCCGCTACGGCGAGCAAGCGCCGACCTGGAACCTGCTGGGCGCCCCCGACGCCTGGGCGATCACGACCGGCAGCCGGGAAGTCGTCGTGGCCGTGCTCGACGGCGGCGTCGACCTCGACCACCCCGACTTGGCCGCCAACATCTGGACGAACCCCGGCGAGATCCCCGGCAACGGCGTCGATGATGACGGCAACGGCTACGTCGACGACGTGCACGGCTATGACTTCGTGGGCGACTTCCCCGGCGGCGACGGGTCGCCGACGGAGGACAACAACCCCAACGTTTTCGCGGGCGACCCGGCCGCCGGCGACGGGATCGATCAGGACGAGAACGGCGCCGCCGACTCCGCCGTCGGCCACGGGACGCGGGTCGCGGGGATCATCGCGGCGCGCGGCGACGACGCGCAGGGCGTGGCGGGCATGGCCTGGCGCGTGCGCATCATGCCCGTGCGCGTGACCGACCCGGAAGGCAGCGGCTTCTACTCGTCGTTCGTGCGGGGCCTGGAGTACGCGACGGCCAACGGGGCCGACATCGTCAACATCAGCCTCGTCGCGACGCTGCTTCCCGAGTCGGCGAAGGCCGCCGTCCGGGCCGCCGCCGCGGCGGGCGTGATCATGGTGGCGGCCGGCGGCAACGACGGCGGCCTCGTGGCCTTCCCGGCCGCGATTCCCGAGGTCATCGCCGTCGGGTCGCACGGATCCGGCGACGAGGCCGATGCGCGGGCGCCGTTCTCGCCCCGCTGGCCGGGCGTGGACCTGGTCGCGCCGGGCTCGGCGATCCTCACGACGGACGTGCTTGCCGAATCCGCCGCGCCCGGCTTCGCCTGGAAGACGGGCAGCTCCTACTCGGCGCCCTTCGTGACGGGCGCGGTGGCGCTGGCGCTCAGCCTGGAGCCGGGTCTCGACCGGGCGGCGGTGCTGCGGCTGCTGACCGAGACCGCCACGCCGCTGCCGGACGGCGCGGAGCCCGGCTGGGACGGGGCCGGACGGCTGAACGTCGGCGCCGCCATCGAGCGTCTGCGCCGCGCGCCGCCCGGCGCCCCCGTGCTGCGCGGCATCGATGTGGAGGCGCCGGACGGGAACTTCATCGTGCAGGGCCTGGCGCGGCCGGGCAGCCGGGTCGACCTGCTGGTCTCGCCGGGCGAAACGCGGGCGTCGGCCCCGACCGATGCCGAGGGCCGCTTCCGCATCGGCCTGCCGGCGGCGGACGTGCCCGAGCGCCTCGCCTCGTTGACGATCACGGCGTGGGCGGTCGCGAGCGAAGCGGACGGCGCGGAGCGGCTCTCCGCCGCCGCGGGCCCGGCGACCTTCGCGCTGCCCCGGCTCGTGCCGCTCGCGCCGGGCTGGAACCTGGTCGCCTGGCCGGGCGCGGCTGGGCTGGGCGCCACCGTGCTCGCCGATCTTCCGGCCGCCGTGGAGCGGGTCTTCGCCTGGGACGCGCGCGGCTGGCGCGTGGCCGTCCCCGGCGACGCCCGCTTCCAGATCGATCGGATCGCCGCGGGCGACGCGCTGTGGGTCTTGCTCGGCGGATCGGAGCCCGCCGTCTGGCTCCAGCGTCGGGCGCCCATCCCGGCGCGGACGCTGGCGGCTGGCTGGCATCTCGTCGCCTGGGCCGGCGAGACGGGCGCGGCGGTCGAACTGCCGGCGCTCTTGGACGGCCGGGCCACGGTCTTCTTGTGGGGGAGGACGTCGGCGGGCCTGGGGGCCTTCACGCGGGTGGCGCCGGGTCCGGACGCGACGCACGCGCCCCGCCACTTGGATCCCGTGTGGCTGTTCGTGGAGGACGGAGAACTGCTCTGGCCCGGGTCCTGAGCCCCGGCCGGGCCGCGCCTAGCCGTCGCTCGCGGGCGTCCCCGCCGCGACCACGTCGGCGATGCGTTCCGCCAACGCCGCCCCGAGCGCCAGCAGATCGACGTCCGTCTCCCCGGCGCCGGCGGAGTCGCTGCCGGTCACGTTCACCGATCGCTGCAGGAAGACCAGACTCCCGTCCTGCGCGAAGATGACCAACTCCGTGGCGACGTCGCGCGTGCGGCGCCCTCCATCCTCGACGCCGTAGCGCAAGGCGTAGCGGATCGCCCGGCTGCCCAGCAGTGGGTCGGGCCGGCGCTCGCTCTCGAACAGCGTGTCGATCGGTTCGACGAGCTCCTTGATCTGGATGGACTCTCGCGTGGCGATGTAGTCGACGGCGGCGCGCGCCGCGTCCGCCGATTCCAGCATGATCGTGACGACGAAGATGAACTCTCCCGTGCCGTCGTTGTGGAAGCCTTGCCCGCTCGGCGCCCCGGCCGCGCCGGCGCGTTGCCCAAGCGCGGCGAGATCCCCGTCCGGGGATTCGCGCAGCAGTCCGGGGATGTCGTTGTAGAAGGGGATGGCGTCGAAGCCGGCCGGCAGGTCGCCGGGCACGACATCGACGATGGCGGCGACCGGGCCGGGCGGATCCGGGTCGGGCGGGGCGTCCGGCGGGTCCGGTTCCCCGGTTCCGGGTTCGTCCCCGGGCCCGTTCCTCTCCGCTTCGGCAGCCGCGGCCGCCTCCGCGGCTGCCCGCGCCTCTTCGGCGGCCGCTTCGGCGGCCGCCCGCGCCTCCTCCGCGGCCGCCGCCTCGGCCTCCGCGGCCGCCTGCGCCGCCGCTCGCGCCTCCTCCGCGGCGGCCGCTGCCGCCGCGGCTGCCGCCGCCGCCTCGGCCGCGACCGCCGCCGCCTCGGCCGCGGCTTCCGCCTCCGCCTCCGTCGCGGCCTCCGCGTCCTCCGCCGCCGCTGCTCGTGCCGCCTCTGCCGCCGCTGCTTTCGCCGCCTCGGCTTCCGCCGCCGCCGCGGCCGCCGCGGCCGCCGCGGCCGCCTCCGCCGCCGCCGCGGCCGCCTCTGCCTCTGCCGCCGCCGCCTTCGCCGCCGCGGCGGCGGCTGCCGCTGCCGGGGCCTCCCCGGCTCCCACCTCGATCTGCTGGGGATCCTGCCCGGACGCCCCGTCGCCTTCCTGCAGCGGGACGATCACCCCGTCGCCGTCGCCCTCGCCGCCACAGGCCGTCGGCAGCAGCGCGCACAGCGCGATCGCGGCCACGGCCAGGGCGAATCGCGGCCGGGAACTCGGCGCGCGCGGGCGCGACGGACCGACGTGCCCTGTCACGCGAACGGCTCCACCGGCTCCGCCTCCACCGGTTGATGCAGCCGCAGCAGGATGCGGAAGGTCGTGCCGGCGCCCTGTCGGCTGTCGACCTGGATCTCGCCCTTCTGGGCGCGTACCAGCTCCCGCGCGATGGCCAGGCCCAGCCCCGTGCCCCCTTCCGAGCCCGGGCGATCGGCGCGGTAGTAGCGATCGAAGAGGTGCGGTACCTGGTCCTCGGGGATGCCGGCCCCCGTATCGGAGACGGCGATGCCCACGGAGATCTCGCTCTCGCGGCGCGCGCTCAGCACCACGTTGCCCCCCGGCGGCGTGTGCCGCAGCGCGTTGTCGACGAGGTTGGCCAGCACCTGCTCCATGCGGTCCACGTCGCCCGAGACGGCCGGCAGGTCGGCCGGGATCACCTCCAGCCGGACGTCGAGCTGCTGCGCCCGCAGCACGAACAGTTCGCCGACGTTCTCCAGCACGTCGTTCACGTCGACGGGCTGCAGGTCGACCTGCACGTGGCCGGCCTCCATCCGCGAGAGGTCGAGCAGCCCCTCGACCAAACGCAGCAGCCGCCGCGATTCCTCCTCGATGATGCGGTAGGCGTTGCGCCGCGCGACCGACTCGTCCACGGTGCCGTCCAGCAGCGCCTGGGAGAAACCGTTGATCGAGGTCAACGGCGTCTGCAGGTCGTGCGAAGCGTTGGCCAGGAAGTCACGCAGCGCCCCCTGCTGGCGCTGCACCTCCTCGGTCATCTGGTTGAAGGACTCGGCCAGGTCGCGCGCCTCCCGCGTGCCCTCCACGCTGACTTTCTGATCGAAGCGCCCCCGCGCGACGCTGCGGGCGGCGGCCGTCGTGGCCTGCAGCGGGCGGTAGATGGAGCGCGACAACAGCAGCCCCACGACGATCGCCGCCAGCAGCCCCACGCCCCCGGCGAGGAGCAACTGCCGCGTCAGGTCGCCCAGCACCGCCTGCCGGTCCTCCACGGGCAGGGCGAGCACAACGAACTCGGCCGCGAAGCGCCGCGCCGCCTCGCCGGAGAGCGCCGCCGCCAGGTAGTCGAGCCGGGTCTCGTCGCCGGCCGTGAGGCGGCCCTCGATGAAGGTGTCGGTGGTGGCGCCGCTGAAGTCGATGTCCAGCTGCTCGCCGAGAAAGCGCGGCGAGCCGCTGGCCTCGCTGACGACCGCGCCGTCGCCGTCGACGAAGAGGATGCGCACGTCGGGGTCCAGCGGGATGCCGCCCCCGGTTGCGCCGGTCGCCAGCTGGCGACTGACCTCGAAGGCCTGGAAGTCGGAGCCCGGCGGCGTGACGACCGAGAGGTACACCGGCCCGCCGATCTGGCGCAGCGTGGAGGCCGCCAGCCGGTCCTGGTAGCCGCCCAGCAGGAAGAAGAAGGCGACCCCGGCGATGCCCAGGGTGAGCAGGATCAGGAAGCCCAGCGTGACGTAGATGCGCGCCTGCAGCGTGGAGAGCAGGCCGGCGCCGCGACGGCGCGCGCGCCGTTGCTGCTCCGCGCTCCCCGCGGGCAGCGCGGCGCCTTCGAGCCGGACGCTATCCGTGGCCATGGTCGGGGCCGCCCGCCCCTCACGCGTCGAGGGCGTCGCGGGGACCGGCGACGAGCTTGTAACCCACGCCGCGCAGCGTCTCGATCTTCACGGCGCTGCCCGCCAAATGCTGGCGCAGGTGGTTGACGTGCACGTCGACCGTGCGCGTCTCGCCGCTGAACGTGTAGCCCCAGACGAGCGACAGCAGTTGCTCGCGCGACATCGCGATGCCCTCGTTCTGGGCCAGCGCGAAGAGCAGGTCGAACTCCTTCGTGCGCAGCGTCAGGGGGCGCCCCTCCAGGCTCGCCTCGCGCCGCTGCCGGTCGAGCTGCAGCGTGCCCACCTGCACGGTCGTGCCGGAGCGCTGGATGCCGTCGGAGCGGCGCAGGATCGCCTTGACCCGCGCGACGAGCTCCTTGGGGTTGAACGGCTTCGTCAGGTAGTCGTCGGCCCCCAGTTCCAGCCCGGCGACCTTGACGGTGTCCTCCTTGCGCACCGTGAGCATCAGGATCGGCACGTCGGATCGTTCCCGGATGCCCTTGGTGACCTCGAAGCCGTCGAGCTTCGGCATCATCAGGTCGAGCAGCACGAGGTCGGGCTGCGTCTGCAGCGCCTTCTCCAACGCCTCCGGGCCGTTGCTGGCGAACTCCAGGTCGTACCCCTCTTTCGACAGGTAGAGACGGACGAGTTCGCGAATGTTGGGCTCATCGTCTGCGACCAGGATGCGCATCGGGGCCTCACTCCGGACCGTTGCCGGGGCAACGTGGATCAGGGGTCCGACGGGCCCGCGCGCCGCACGGGGCGCCACTCGCCGACGGCCCGCGCCCCCGGCATCGGTCGCCGTCGCCCCATCGCAGTATAGCCCTGCGGAAGCGCGGATATCGCGCCGCGAATTCAGCCCGCGCCGATGTGTCCGCTCCGCCGCCGCCGCCATCTGGACTCAGGCCGGCGCCCCCGCCAGGAATCGCCCGATCGCCTCCTCGAACGCGGCCGATTCCTGCGGCGAGAGATCGCGGTTCGGCGGCCGGCAATGCGGGACCGGCAGGCCGCTCGTGATCCCGATCAGCGACTTCAGGGCCCCGACGGGCTGGAAGGACTGCACCATGTCCTTGACGGCGTTGAGTTGGCGCTGCGCCCGCCCCGCGTCGCCGCCCCGCCGGAACGTCGACTGGATCGCGATCGCCAGGGCGGGGACGGCGTTCGCCATCCCGCTGACGCCGCCGCCGCAGCCCGCGGCGTACAGCTCGGCGTGGACGTGGTCGGCCCCGGCCAGCACGACGAAGGACTCCGCGTCGGCCGTGGCGTCGATGTAGCGCTGCGTGCGGGCGACGTCGCCGCAGGAGTCCTTGATGCCGATCACCTGCTCGCCGAACAACTCCAGCAGCGCCAGCACGACCTCGTCGGCGATGTCCATCTTCGTGCGCGGCGGGATGTTGTAGAGCAGCACCCGCGCCTGCGCCGGCAGCGCCTCGATGACGCTGCCGAAGTAGTGCACCTGCCCCGCCGCATCGGTGTTGTCGTAGAAGTGCGAGGGCAGCAGGGCGACGGCGTCCGCCCCGGCGTCGAGCGCCTCGTTGGCGGCGCGGATCGTGTCGGGCAGCGCCAGGCAGCCCGCCCCCGCGACCACGCCCAGCCCGCCTCCCAGCGCGTCGCGCTGGGCCACCACCGCCTCCACGACCCGCCGCCGCTCCGCCAGCCCCACCGACGGCCCCTCGCCGTTGGTGCCCAGCGTCAGGATCGACGAGACGCCCTGGCCCTCCAGCCAGGCGATGTGGGCGGGCAGCCAGTCCAGGTCGACGCCGGCGCCGCCCTCGCCGAACGGCGTCACCTGGGCCACCATCAGTCCGGTCAAGTCGAGAGACATCGGTCCTCCTCCGTTCGGCGCGCGCGCTTGGCGCTAGATCGCGCCGCTCTCCTGCAGTTCGGCCAGGGCGTCCGCGTCCAGCCCGAGCCGACCGTAGATCTCGCCGTTGTGCTCGCCCAGCAGCGGCGCGCGTCGGCGCACCCGGCCGGGCGTGTCGGTCAGTCGCGGCACCACGCCCGGCTGCAGCAGCGGTCCGAAATCGGCGCTCTCCACTTCCAAGACCTGCTCGCGCGCCGCGTAGTGCGGATCGGCGGCGATGTCGCTGGTGGTGTAGAGCTTGACCGCCGGCACGCCGTGCGCGTCGAAGGTCGCCTGGCACTCGGCCAGGCAGCGCTCGGCCACCCAGGCCCGGATGATGGCGTGCAACTCCTCGTGATGCTCGCGGCGCTGCTCCCCCCGGGCGTAGGTGGGGTCGTCGGCGAGATCCGGCCGCTCGATCGCCGCCGCCAGCCGGGCGAAGACGCGGTCGGTCGTGGCGTTGATGATCAGGTGCTCGCCGTCGGCGGTCTGGAACTGCTCGGCCGGCACGACGCCGGGGAAGTAGTTGCCGGAACGCTCGCGGTTCCGCCCCGTCTGCCCGAACGCGCCGACGTGGGTGCCGCTCATCCGCCAGATCGCTTCGTACAGCGCCTGGTCGACGTCCTGCCCGCGGCCGGTGCGCTGCCGGGCCTGCAGCGCCAGCAGCGCGCCCAGCGCCGCGAACGTACCTGCCCCGTAGTCGGCGATCATGTAGCCGGGGCGCACGGGCGGGCGGTCCGCCTCGCCCGTCAGCGCCGTGAGGCCGCCGAAGCTCAGCGCCACCCGGTCGAAGCCGGCCCGCTCGCGGTAGGGGCCGGTCTGCCCGTAGCCGCTGATCCGCACGACGATGAGCCCCGGGTTCGACGCGCGCAGGCCCTCGGGCGCCAGGTCGAGCCGCTCCAGCGTCCCCGGACGGAAGTTCTCGACCAGGATGTCGGCGGTGTCGATCAGCTGCTTCAGCACGGCGATGCCCGCGGGAGACTTGAGGTTGCACGTCACCGACAGCTGGCCGCGGTTGTCCTGCGGGAAGGCGATGCTGCCGCGCAGGCCGTCGCCGCTGCCGGGCCGCTCGACCTTGATCACCTCCGCGCCGAATTCGCCCAGCAGCGTCGCGCAGTACGACGCCGCCAGCACCTGCCCCAGCGACACGACGCGGATCCCGGAGAGGGCGGCGGGCTCGGCCGGTTCGGGAGGCGTCATGCCCGGAGGATAGGGGGTGTGGCCGCGCGGGGAATGTCGGCGGCGCCCCGCCGAGACCGGCTAGGGCGCTTCGTCCTCCTCCGACTTCTCCCGCATCACGAGGTGCAGGACTGCCGCGACGACGGCGCCGAGGATCGGTCCCGCCCAGTAGATCCAGTGGTGCTCCCAGAACCAGGCGATCGCGCCCGGGCCGAACGACCGCGCGGGGTTCATCGACGCGCCCGAGATGCCGCCGGCGAACGTCGCCTCGAGCCCCACGACGGCCCCCGCCGTCGCCGCCACCAGCGGCAGCGACGCGCGCCACTGATGCCCGACCGCCAGGATCGCGTACATGAGGAAGAACGTCAGCATGAACTCCATGCCAAACGACTGCTCCCACGTCCCCGACGGCACGGTCGAGCCCAACTCCCCGCCGCTGTTGCGGAACAGGCCGTGCAGCACCGAGGCCGCGATCAGCGCGCCCACGATCTGCGCCGCGATGTAGCCCGGCACGCGCCGCCCCGGGAACTCGCCCGCCAGCCACAGCCCGATCGTCACGGCCGGGTTGATGTGCGCGCCGCTGACCCGCCCGAACGCCAGCACCATCGTGAAGACGGCCAGGCCGAAGGAGAGACCGATGCCCACGCGGCCCAGCGAGCCGTCGGTCGCGTAATCGACGACGGCGGCCCCCGCGCCCAGGAAGACCAGGCCGAAGGTGCCGAACATCTCGGCCGCCAACTGCCGCAGCGGGCGGGGCAGCGGGCGCGCGATGGCGCTCAGGCCGTCCTGGATCAGTCGTGGTGTGTGTAGGGTCATGGCGTTCCTCTCCGCGTTGCGGGACAAGAAACCACGTCCGTCACGGCAGGGAAAGCACCGGCCGGTTAACATCGCGCGATCTTCCGCCGAAGCATCAGGCACGTGCGGTGCAGGTCGCGCCACCGCTGCTAGGCTCGATTCCCAGCCCCGAGAGGATGCGCATGGCTCCCCCCGACGACGCCCCGCGGAACCCGCCGCCGCACACGAACCGACTCGCGGACGAGACCAGCCCCTACCTGCTGCAGCACCAGCACAACCCGGTCGATTGGCAGGCCTGGGGCGACGACGCCTGGCAGCGCGCCCGAGACGAGGACAAGCCCGTGCTCGTGAGCATCGGCTACGCGGCCTGCCACTGGTGCCACGTGATGGAGCGCGAGTCGTTCGAGGACGAGGGGCTGGCGGCCCGCCAGAACGAGCTCTTCGTTAGCATCAAGGTCGACCGCGAGGAGCGGCCCGACGTCGACGAGATCTACATGGAGGCCGTGCAACTCATGCGCGGTCAGGGCGGCTGGCCGCTCAACGTCTTCTGCCTGCCCGACGGACGGCCGTTCTTCGGCGGCACGTATTTCCCGCCCGTCGCGCGGCAGGGGATGCCGTCCTGGCGGCAGGTGCTCGACTCCGTCGCCGCCGCCTACCGGGAGCGGCGCGCCGACCTGGAGGGCCAGGCGGCCCAGATCGTCGCGCACCTGGAGCAAGCGCCCGGCCCGCTGGAGCCCGGGGAGGAGCGGGCCGATCCCGCCGCCGCGCGGCGCGCCGCCGTCGCGCAGATCATGAAGAGCTACGACAAGCGCTTCGGCGGCTTCGGCGGCGCGCCGAAATTCCCCCAGCCCTTCTTCCTGGCCCTCGTCCTGCAGCACGCCGTCGCCGACAACCACCCGCTGGCCCGCGACCAGGTGCTCGCGACGCTGCGCCAGATGGCCGAGGGCGGCATCTACGACCAACTCGCCGGCGGCTTCCATCGCTACTCGGTCGACGAGCGCTGGCTGGTGCCGCACTTCGAGAAGATGCTCTACGACAACGCCCTCCTCGTGCCGCTGTTCCTCGACGCCGCGCGCCTCAGCGACGACTCGTTCTTCTCCCGCATCGCCGAGGAGACGCTCGACTACCTCCTGCGCGAGATGCGCACCCCGGAGGGCGCGTTCTACGCCTCGACCGACGCCGACTCGGAGGGCGAGGAGGGCAAGTACTTCGTCTGGTCGCTGGATGAGGTGACGGCGCTGCTCGGGGACGACGCGCCTCTGTTCGCGCGCTACTACGACGTGACCGAGGACGGCAACTTCGAGGGGCGCAACATCCTGCATCCGCGGATGCCCCTGGCGCAGGCGGCCGCCTGGTACCAGCAGGAGGAGGACGCCGCGGCGGAGAGGCTCGCGTCCTCCCGCGCGACGCTGCTCGCGGCCCGCGCCGGGCGCGTGCCGCCCGCGACCGACACCAAGGTGATCGTCGCCTGGAACGGCATGGCCATCGACGCCCTGGCCCGCGGCGGCGCGATCCTCGACGCGCCCCGCTTCATCGACGCCGCGCGCGAGGCGGCCGCCTTCCTGCTCGGAACGATGCGCCCCGACGGCGACGCGGGGGGGCTGCTGCGCATCTTCGCCGGCGGGCGGGCGTCGGTGCCGGGCTTCCTGGAGGACTACGCCGGCCTCGCCGACGGCCTGCTCTCGCTCTACGAGGCGACCGGCGAGGAGCGCTGGTTCGTCGAGGCGCGCCAGATCGCCGACGCGATGCTCACGCGCTACTGGGACCGGGACGCGGGCGGTTTCTTCACGACCGGCTCGCGAAACGAAGCGCTGGTCAGCCGCAAGAAGCCCACCTACGACGGGGCCACGGCCTCGGGCAACTCCCAGGCCGCCCGCGTCCTGGCGCGGCTCTACGCAATGACCGGCGGGGGCCTCTACGCCGACCGGCTCGAGGCGATGGCGGGCGCGTTCGGCGTCATCCTCACGCGCGCGCCCGTGATGATGAGCGGCTTCGTCGCCGCGCTCGACTGGCTGGACCGGCATCGGGCGGTCGCGATCGTCGGCGACGATGCGGACCCCGCGACGCAGGCCCTCGTGCGCGCCGTCTGGGAGGGTCCGCCCGGCCCGACGCTTGTCATGCGCCATGCGGCCGAGGAGGGGCGCGCGGAGAGCGCGGTCCCGCAGCTCCAGGGGAAGGCCCCGCTCGACGGCGCGCCGGCGGCCTACGTCTGCCACGGCTTCGCCTGCAGCGCGCCCGTGACCACGCCCGAGGCCTTGCGCGGCCTGCTCGCCCCGGACCCGCCCGCCTAGCGATCCCGCGGGCGCACCGCCGGGCGATCGAGCGTACAATCGGGACGGTGGAACACCCCCCGCTGCCCGCGCACATCTTCCGCGCCTACGACGTGCGCGGCCTCGCCGGCGACGAGTTGACGGCGGACGTCGTCTATCGCACGGCGCGGGCGCACGGCACGTTCCTGCAACGACGCTTCGAGGCCCAGACCGCGATCGTGGCGCGCGACAGCCGTCCCAGCTCCCCCGCGCTGTACGACGCGGCGCTGCGCGGGCTGCGCGAGTGCGGCCTGCGGGTGACCGCCCTCGGTCTGGCGCCCAGCCCGCTGCTCTACTACGCGCTGCACCGCTGGGGCCTGGGCGGTGGCATCGTCGTCACGGCCAGCCACAACCCCGTCGAGTTCAACGGCCTGAAGCTGCTCCGCGAGGAGGCGATGCCCCTCCTGCCGGACGAGATCCAGGCCGTGCGGCGCCTCGCCGAGGCGGGCGACTTCACCGCCTCGACCCTCGATCCGGCACCCCCCATCCAGCGCGACCCGGCCCCCGACTACCTGGAGATGCTGCGCGGCCGCTTTCGCCTGGAGCGGTCCCTGAAGATCGTGGCCGACCCCGGCAACGGCGTCGCGACGCTGACCGGGCCGCCGGCGCTGCGGGCGCTGGGCGCCGAGGTCGTCGGACTGCACACGGAGTTGCTCGAAGGCTTCCCGCACCACCTGCCCGACCCGCAGGAGCCGGGCAGCATGCGGGAGCTGGCGGTCCGCGTCGTCGCCGAGGGGGCGGATCTGGGCATCGCCTGGGACGGCGACGGCGACCGCGTCGGCCTGGTCGACGAGACCGGCCGCCGCTACGACCCCGATTGGATTGCGGCGCTGCTGGCCCGCGATGTGCTCTCCCGCCACCCCGGCGCGCGCATCCTGATGGACCTCAAGAGTTCGCGCTCCCCCATCGCCGACGTGCGGGGCCACGGCGGCGAGCCCGTCCTGGCCCGCACCGGCTACTCGATCTTCCGCCGCCGCATGCGCGACGAGGGCATCGTCTTCGGCGGCGAGGCCAGCGGGCACATGATCTTCGGCGAGGACTACCCCTGCCTCGACGACGGCGTCTTCGCCGCCTGCGCCATCGCGCGCATCGTCTCGGCCGGCCCGGAGCCGCTCTCGGCGCACTTCGCGGGCATGCCCCGCTACGTGACCTCGAACGAGATCAAGCTGCCCTGCCCCGACGCCGCCAAGTTCGGCGTCGCCGAGGCCGTCGCCGACGCGTTCCGGGGTCGCTACGAGATGCTGGAGGTCGATGGCGCGCGGGTCGAGTTCCCCGACGGCTGGTTCCACCTCCGTGCGTCGAACACCAGCCCCTACCTCTCGCTGCGCATTGAGGCCGAGACGCGGCCCG
Organism: Dehalococcoidia bacterium; assembly: GCA_965207695.1. GTDB lineage: Bacteria > Chloroflexota > Dehalococcoidia > Bin125 > Bin125 > TK10-74A. Next base: position 33,228 of record CBDBNA010000011.1, read on the forward strand.
CCTTCGACGAGATCCGGGCGGCGGTCTGGGACGCCCTGGCCCCGCACTCGGAGGTGACGCTGGCCGGCGCCGCCGCGGAGCCGCTGCCGCCCGAGGGCTTCTTCGAGGCCGCTCCCTAGGACCTGTTCACATGTGATGGGCGTTCTGGCGGGACGGTTGACTTCCCTTCGCTCTACCCGCTAAACTGCGTTTATGGACCGCACACCGCGTATTCTGTCACCGGACCGACGCCCCTCGCGGACTCGGATGAGCCCGTGAAAGATCGTGAAAGATCGTGAAAGATCAGGCAAGTTCATGTCGGTTTTCTGCTCTCCGATGCTCCCCAATGCGCGCCGGTGCAAGCCCATGACCCCCGATGACTCATCGTGCCCGACCAAGATCCCCAGTAAACATGGGGTTTTCTGCCTCTCCGGCTCTCGCCGGGCGCCCCACAGAAAAAAAACGCGGCTCGAACCGTTCGTTTTGGGGCCCAGGATCCCCCTCCGCGATGCGCCGACGCCGATGTGAAGGGGCCCCGGCTGCCGGGCGGGTTGCCCTACGATGCACGGCGGATTAGGAGCCCCCATGTCCGACACCGAACAGGCCGCCTCCGCGGCTGTCCCCCCCGTCCGCACGCTGGCCGTCATCGGCGCGGGCAGCATGGGCCATGGCATCGCGCAGACGGCCGCGCTGGCGGGCATCACGACGATCCTCCACGACGTCGACCAGCCCGCCGTCGACCGGGGCGTGGCCGGCATTGAGGTCGGCCTGGCGCGAATGGTCGCGCGCGACCGCCTCAGCGCCGATGAGCGCGACGCGACGCTCGGCCGCCTCCACGCCACGACCGACCTGGAGGCCGCGGCAGACGCGGACGCCGTCATCGAGGCCGCGCCGGAACGGCTGGCGCTGAAGCAGGAGATCTTCGCCCGGGTGGACGCGCTCTGCGAGCGGGCGATCTTCCTGGCCAGCAACACCTCGTCGCTGTCGTTGCAGGCCATCGCCGCGAGCACGGCCCGTCCCGAGCGCGTCTTGGGCCTGCACTACTTCAACCCGGCCCAGGTTCTGCCCCTGGTAGAGGTCGTGAGCCCGATGACCGTCGATCCGGCCGCCGTCGACGCGGCCGAGGCCTACTGCCGCGCGACCGGCAAGACGCCGATCCGCGTCCAGGACACGCCGGCGTTCGTCGTCAACCGGCTGTTCGTCCCCTTCGCGCTCGACGCGATCCGGCTGCTGGAGTCGGGCGTCGCCTCGGCGGAGGACATCGACCGGGCCTGCCAGCTCGGCGTGGCGCACAAGATGGGCCCCCTGGCGACGTGCGACCTCTCCGGCCTCGACGTGCTCCTCGACGTCGCCGACGCGATGCGGGCCGAGACCGGCGACGCTCGCTGGAACGCGCCCACCCTGCTGCGCCGCCTCGTGTCGGCGGGGCGCCTCGGGCGCAAGACCGGACGCGGCATCTTCGATTACTCGGAAGTCGGCTAGTCTGACCCCCGGCCGACGCAAGCAGCGCCGATACCAAGGCCATGACGAGAGGAGACGCCGTGCCCGGGCCGCTCGACGGAATTCGCATTCTCGACTTCTCGCGCTTCCAGCAGGGGCCGGCCGCCACCGTCATGCTCTCCGACCTCGGCGCGGACGTGATCAAGGTCGAGCCGCCCGGCGGCGGCGACCTCGGGCGCAGCCTCGGCCTCGAACCCGACGGCTGGTGCTCGTACTTCGAGGCGCATAACCGCAACAAACGCTCTATGACGCTCAACCTCAAGGCGCCGCGGAGTCTGGACATCCTGCAAAAGTTGATCCCCGAAATCGATGTCGTAGTGGATAATTTCCGGCCCGGCGTATCGGCGCGGTTGGGCATCGACCTGGAATCGCTGCGTCCGTATAACCCCATGATCATCACCGCCAGCGGGACGGGTTACGGCGAACGCGGACCGATTGCCCAGGAGCCCTCGTTCGATATCAACGGCATGGCGATGGGCGGCATCATGTATTCGCAGGGCGGCGGCCCCGACCGGCCGCCGGAGACCGTGCAGCTCGGCTTCGCCGATCAGGTCGGCGCGATGAGCCTCGCCCTCGCCATCGTGTCCGCGATCGTCGCCCGCGACCGCCAGGGCGTCGGCCAGCACGTCGAGTCGTCGCTGCTGGGCGCGCAGATCAGCCTGCAAACCTGGTACATCACCGACTTCCTGCGGCGCGGCGAGCAGGGCCCCACGCCGCAGCGGCGGATGCCCATCTTCAACTACTACCGCGCCGCCGACGACCGCTACCTGACCATCGCCATCCTGGACCCGCGCTGGTTCCGGCCGCTCTGCGAGGTCCTGGGCCGCCCCCACCTGGCCGATGATCCTCGGTTCACCGACGCGTTCGCGCGCCAGGAGCAGCGCGACGTGCTCATGGCGGAGCTGGACGCCGTCTTCGCCGAGCGCCCCCGCGACGAGTGGCTGCAGGTGCTGCGCGAGGCCGGTATCCCGGTCGCGCCCGTGCACGACTACGCCGCCGTGACCGAAGATCCGCAGGTGCTCGCCAACGAGTACATCACGACGCTGGAGCATCCGTCGCTGGGCACGATCGGCGTGACCGGCACGCCGATCAAGATGTCGGAGACGCCGACCGGGCCGCGCGCCACCGCCCCGGAACTCGGCTTGCACACCGAGGAGATCCTGCTCGGCCTCGGTTACGACTGGGACGACATCGCCGCGCTCAAGGACGAGGGTGTGATCTGATCCGCCGTTCCTGTTGCGGCGTTTTCGTATCGACCGCCCGCCTGCGTCAAGCGCGTGGTATATTCGCGCGGCAGTGAAACGTCCGGCGCGACTCCGTCCCCCTTGGCGTAAGCCGCGCTGGGCAAACGCAGAAATGGATGTTGTCACCGTGAACGATACGCAATCCGAATCGACCGCCGCCGCTAAGGCCCGGCAGCCCGCATACGTCAGCTACCCGATGTTCGAGGCCTGCCTCGACTGGCTGGGCGGCATGGACCCCGTCCCCGCCCAGATCGACCGCCCGCAGTGGAGCGCGCGCTTCGGCGGCGCCAGCGGTGCCCAACTGCTGGTCGGCCTGCGTTCGCTGGGCCTGCTCGACGGCGGCGCGCCGACGACCGCCCTCGTCGACCTGGCCAAGGCCTCCGGCGACGCCAGGCAGGAACAGCTGCGCGCCGTCCTGCGCACCGCCTACGGCGACGACCTCGTCGACAACCTCGCCGGCATGAGCCTCGCATCGGTCGAGGAGGCGATCCGCGCGCTGGGCACGACCGACGCCACCCATCGCCGCGCCCTGCCCTTCTTCATCAACGCCGCCAAGGCCGCCGGCATCGAGATGCAGGACGAAGTCTCGAAGCGCGCCCGCAAGCGGCGCAGCGACGCGGGCGTGAAGCGGGCCGGGAAGAAGGCCGCGAAGAAGGCTGCCAAGAAGCGCGCCCCCGCGGCCAAGCGCGGCCGCAAGCGCCGGGCGCGCAAGGCGCCGGCGGCTCCTGCCCCCGCCCCCCCGCCCCCGCCCGCTCCGGAGCCGCCCGCCCCGCCCGCCGCGCCGAAGGACTACGGCGTCGTCAACGCGATCGTCAGCCGGCTGCCGGCCGACGGCATCTGGACGGCCGAGGCCCGCGCCCAGTGGCTGGCCGCCCTGACGGCCGTGGTCGACCTCGAGGTCGGCGTCTCCGACGGCTGAGCCCGATGCAGCCGTTTGACGCTGCCCCGCCTCCCCGGGAGGATCGGGGGGCATGGCTCGCACCACTCGCCTGAAGCGACGGCTGGTCCGGCGCCCCGACCCCGCGGCGTCCCGTCGGACGACGCTGCCCTGGCGGCGGCGCTACCGGCTGCTGGTACAACTCGGCGCGCTGGCCAGCCTGGCCGTGGTGCTGGTGGCCGTAGTGCTGCTGTTCCCCCGCACTGACGACGGCCCCACCGCGCGCGAGGAGCGGGCGCTAGCGGAACTGTCCCTCGCGCGGTCGATCGATGTCGCGCCGGCCGACTTGCCCGCCGACTGGGGCCCGACGGGCCTGGGCTTCGGCCTCTGGGTCAACCTGCGCCGCAGCAACCTCGGCGCCGCCACCGCCTTCGCCGACTCCCCCTCGGGTGGCGGCCAGGGCTGGGCCTCCAGCGACCCCGCCGCGCGCATCGACATCAGCACGGGCATCATCATCGGCGATGACGAGGCCCAGGCCGCCGCCGCCCTCGCGCGCCTGCGGGAGGCCACCCCCGCCGAAACCGCCGCCTACGTCGAGCCCACCCACCACCAGGTGCTCGGTATGACCGTGCTCCCCACCGACGACGCGCGTACCTTCGCCTTCGCCCTCGAATTCCGCCGCAACACCGTCGAGAGCCGCATGACCGTCTACTGGCGGCAGGTGGGCCGCTCGCTCATCTTCGCCGCCCAGATCAGCGCCCGCGCCGCCGGGCCCATCCCCTGGCAGCCCGACCTGCCCTCCAGGCTCGACGACATCACCGCCTCCGTCGAGGCGGCCTCGGCCGGGCCCTAGGGCAGCGGCACGACCAGGTCCGTGTCCGCCGAGGTGACCACCCAGAAGGCGTCGCCGCGGACGATGGCGATGTCGGCGCGCAGCCGCGGCGGCAAGCCGGGGCTGTCGAGGCGCCAGCCGTTGACCTGATCCCAGACCCAGATCCGGACGATCGCCGGGTTGCCGTCGATGATCGCGCGGGAACTGCTGGGCGTGCCGAACCAGCCGACCAGCGAGAAGCCGGCCGGCAGCGGGACCAGCGCCTGGTTCAGGTGGTCGTTGTCGGTGATGGTGACGTCGAGCGTGACGACGCCCAGCCCCGCGCCGGTGGCGATGTGGTGGATGTGGTGGACGTGCTCGCCCTCGTCGCGGTCGTCATCGATCGCCTCGACCAGCACGGTCCGCGGCTGCGCCCAGTCGCGCGGCTGGAACACGATCCGGATCGGGCTGACGCGCAGGTCGTCCTCGGCCTGGATGGAGACGGTGACGGGGACGGACGGACGCCGGCGCAGCGCGACGGTGTAGGTGTCGTGGCCGCCGTCCTCGGCGACGGCCGTGCCGCCGCCGGACTCCGTGATGTGCACCGCGGGCGAATGATCGTCGGCGATGGGGATGGGGACTTCGACCGCGGGGGCGCTGCGCGGCCCGGTCTTGAGCGTGAAGGTGAGGACGCCGGTGTGATCGCCTTCGGGATCGTCGTCATCGACCGCGAAGACGGCGAACTCGACCAGGCTGTTCCAGTTGGAGGCGTCGAAGCGGAACTCCGAGCTGGAGACGGTGAGCTCGTCGTCCGGCGTGACGGTCACGGTCGCATCGCCGCCGGGGTTCGCGCTCAGACGCAGGGAGACGAAGTCGGGGCGGCCCCCCTCGATCAACTCCGTGCTGCCGCCGGAGTGCGTGACGATGATGGTGAAACTGTCGTCGCCGATGATGGTGACGGACAGCGGGTGGTTGCCGGAGCCGGTGTAGCCGCCCCCCGTCGCGGCATGGGTGATGACGATGTCGCGGGTGCCGGCGCGGCGCGGATCGTCGCGGGCCCTCAGCGTGACCCGTTTGGGCGTGGCGTAGTCGGCGGCGGAGAAGCGCAGCGTGTGGGGCGAGATCTCGATGTGCTCGGCGCCGGAGATCGCGATCGTCACGGGGCCGGTGGGGCGCATGCTCAGCGCGACGGTGTAGACGCCCGAGGTGCCGCGCTCGGTGAGGCGGAGGCCGGCAACCCCCCCGAACGTCAGGCTGGGCACGACGTAGGTGAAGGCGCCCACGCCGGCGCCGGCGCTGACGCCGTCGGGGCTGGTGACGACGACGTCGATGAGGCCGGCCCGCGAGACGGTCGGCACGGTGGCTTCGATCGCCCGGTCGTTGCGGACGCTGAACTCGGCCCGGCGTCCCTCGAAGGTGACGGCGGTCGCGGCGGTGAAGTGCTCCCCGGTGATGGTGACGACGGTTCCCGCGAGGCCCGTGTCGGGCGTGACGCCGGTGACGACGGGCGGCCCGACGGCCCCGACGGCGGCGGGCGAGAGCGCCGCGCCGGCCAAAACGGCGCCGATCAGGAGCAGCAGGGCACGCCAAGGCATCGATCGGATCGCTTTCCCGCCGACCCGGCGACGCATGATCGCTCCGTCCGTCTCATTCTAGAGCCTGTTCACAACCGCGCCAGGCATCGCGGATGAGGGCGAAGCCGGGCCGCTGGGGGGGTCATGGGCCTCGAAATGCAAGGAGTTTTTTTTCTGCGGGGCGCCCGGCGAGAGGCTGCGAGGAGAAAACCGCCATGTTCATTGGCGATCTTGCTCGGTCACGCTGGAGCATCGGCGGTCATGGGCGTGCACTGGCGTGCACCGGCGCGCATTTGGGAGCATTGGGGAGCACGAACCTGCACGCACTTTCACGCACTTTCACGTTCTTTCACGTTCTTTCACGGGCTCAGGCGAGTCCGCGGGGGGCGCGCCGGGCCGGTGTCAGAACACGCGATATGCGTTCCATGAACGCAATATAGTGGATGGCACCAGGGAAGGCAAGCCCTCGCCCATGGCGACGCGGCGGAGCCGCCGGTCGGGTAGACTAGTGTGGCTCACCCGGGCGCCCGGTCACCGGACGAAGTAAGGCAGGACGGCATGGTCACCGCCGCCAAGATCGACCCCAAGTCGCCCGTCTTCGCGCCGCGGTACTCGTACGCGGAAGCGGAGCGCCTGGCCGGCGTCTCCCGCGGGACCGCGAAGCGGTGGCTGAGGGGCTACCACCACCGCGGGCCGGATGGCGAGCCGCGGTTCCGTGCGCCCGTGATCCCCGGGGAACGACTGGACGATGCGGATGGGTACGTCTCGTTCGCTGATCTCGTGGAAATCGCGGCGCTCAAGCGCTGGCGAGACCTGCGATGGCCCCCTCCCACGATCCGGAAGGTCGCCGAAGGATGCCGGCAGATCTTCGGAGTCGACCGGCCGCTGATCACGGAGCGCTTCCAGCGGGAGGCCCCAGGCGTCTTCGCGGACGCGATCGCCCATTTCGCCGATCTGTCCCCCCGGCAGCGCAAGCAGGCGTGGGAGACGATGCGGGCCTTTGTGGACACCCTGGACTACGAGGGCGATTTCGTTTCGGCTTGGTGGCCCCGTGGCAGGGATGTTCCGGTCGCCATCGATCCCGACTACGGATTCGGGCTGCCGGTGGTGGTGTGCTCGGGGCTGCGCACGCTCCTGCGCACCGAGATCGTGCTGGAGCAGTTCCGCGCCGGCGAGACGGCGGCGGCGATCGCGGCGGACTACCGCCTTCCCGTGCGATCGATCACCGCGGCGATCGATTTCGAGGCGTCACTGTCTCCCGAGCCCGCATGATCCTGATCGACGCGTCGGTCGCGCAGCGCGTCGCGCGGGAACTCGGCGAGGCTCGCGGCGACGTGCTGTCGGGCGCCGACATCTACCCGAGCGGCACCGAGGACACGATCTGGCTCATGGAGGCCGGCGTCAACGGCTGGCTCGTGATCACACGGGACAAGAGGATCGTCAGGCGGCCGGCCGAGCGGCAAGCGATCCGGGATCACGCCGTCGGGGCGTTCATCATCGCGCAGAAGCGGGATCCGACGGCCGCGGAGTACCGGCGTATCATCTCCGCCACCCTCGCGAAGATGGAGGCCCTCTTCGAGAGCACGCCGCGTCCGTTCGTCTTCCGGATCGACTCGGAGTTGCAGTTCCGCCAGGTCCTCGCTGCGGAATCACCCTCGTAGCCCTCGGCCCTGCCCCCTGACGCCGCCGCCGCGTCCCCCCTCTCCATCGTCCAGATGGAGAGGGGGACAGGGGGTGAGGTTTGGGGCGGCGCCGCGCTACAGGCGCGTCAGCAGGGCGACGATGGCGGCGACGATCCCGGCGAACACCACGGACTGAATCACCATCCCCCGGTAGAGCTGGGCGCGCCATTCCTTGGTGTCGGCGCGAAGCTGCGCCCGGAACGCCGCGCGCTCCGCCCGAAGCTGCGCCCGGAACTTCGCGGACTCCGCCCGGAACGCCGCGAACTCCGCGCGCAGGATCTCCTGCGTCACCAGCGGGCTGGACGCGTCCCCCACCGTCACGATCGGCACTCCTTCGACTTCCCCCGGGCGGGCAGCCTAGCATCCCGCCGCCACGTCCCCCCTCTCCATCGTCCAGATGGAGAGGGGGACAGGGGGTGAGGTCCGGTCCCCGCTCCTGTATGATGGCCCCACAAGCGACCCGGAGGCGCACCCATGGCCCAAGACGCGATCAGCCGAGCGGAACTCGACGCGGATCAAGCCCGCCAGGAAGTCTCGTTCACCGAGGCGATCTATCAGATGCGCGTCGACCTGCGGGCCGAGATGCACCAACTCGAACGCCGCATCTACCTCGTGGTGGCGCTGGCGACGGGGCTCATCATCGGCGCGATGCAGATCAGCTAGCCGCCTCCACGTCCCCCCTCTCCATCCCCGATGGAGAGGGGGCCAGGGGGTGAGGTTCCGGCCCCCCGACGTTTTACCCCCCGACCGTTGATTCCCCGGCGACCGCCCGCGACCCTCGACCCCATGGCCCCGCGACGGCCGCCCGAGCGGCGTAAAACTCTAGTAAACCCCCCGAAAAGTGCGTCCGGTGCATTGCCCGCCTGCTCGGGGGGAGCCTATCTTTGCTGGGAATCATCCCTGGGGCCCGTGTGAGGGCCCCCGCTGGGCGCGTGCCGCGTCCGCAACGCCCACGGTGAGGACCACCGCGGGCGACGACCAGGAAGGAGCTTGCTGCGACAGCTCAACAGGAAACGGACCATGCCGGCCGCCAACGGCCGGGCTCTCACAACAAAGGGGAGAACAGCTTTGACTAAGCAAGGAATCATGGAGAGAGGACTGGGGCGGCGGGCCCTGATGCTGGTCGTCCTGGCGGCGGTCGTCGCCCTGGGCGCCTTCCTCGTCGTGCGGCCGGCCGAGGCCGCTGACATCCCGCTGGCCGCTGACACTAATTCGGTGTCCGCGGCGCCGGGCGACACGGTCCAGATCGCGGTGCTCGGCGCGCTCGCGCAGGTCAGCATCACCGGCACGGGCGACGGCGTCAGCGCGAGCTTCGCCGCCAACGACGGTCAGTCGATCTCGTGCGCCGACAACACGTCGTGCGACGAGAACGACACCGCCAACGAAATCCAGATCGACCTGAATGTCGCCGATGACTCCGCCGAGGGGTACATCCTGCTGAGCGTCGCGGGCGTCGCCGGGACCACCCCGACGGCCCAGGTCACCAAGGTTATCACTGTCTCCAAGGCGACGCAGTTGGGTTCGCTCGACGTCGCGACGAGCAGCAAGACGATCGCGGCGAACGACGACAACACCACCGCGGACGACGGCGGCCCGAACGAGGCGGACATCCTGGCGACGGTCAAGAACGCTTCGTCGCCGGCGGGTGGACTCAACGGCCAGCAGGTGACCTTCATCACCACGCTCGGCACCCTGGCCTGTCCTGGGTCTTCGGACGCGAACGGTGCCAACACCATTGCGGCGGTGTCTGGGGTGCAGGTCTGCTCGGTCTGGACCACGAACCAGGACAACCCGCTCACTGCTGACACCGACGCCGCTGACGGCTTCGCCACAGTCAGGCTGGACGGCGCGAAGCGCGAGGGCGTGGCCACCGTCACGGTCACCACGGGCGGCCTCACCGAGCAGCTCGAGGTGACGATGTACGGCACGGCCAAGAACCTGACGGCCGAGCCGCAGCAGGGCTCCATCGAGATCGGCGGCGAAGTGTACGTCGTGCTGACCGTCACCGACGACGCCGGCAACCCCGTCGCGGGCCAGGTGGTCGCACCTGTCACGTCGCCGGATAAGGAAGTGGAAGGTCCCACTGACGACGCCGTGCTCGTCGTGGCCACGAAGGACACGCCGGCGGCGGACTCGACCACCGACAGCGTGGGCGTGGGGTACAGCAAGGACTTCATCCACGCGACGGACGCGTCGCAGAACCTCCCGGCGTGTGGTAACGACGCTGTCGGCGACTTGGCGGGCCCGTCCACCGAGGTGTTCGCCACCGACGGCACCAACGCCGACGGCAAGTGCGTCGTCCACGTGACGGCTCCGGACGAGGACGGAACCGATGACGACGCGACGCGCGGCGCGCACACGCTCAACTTCGCGATCGGCACGATCAAGGCTTCGGCCACGATCGACGTCGCCGGTTCGCCGAACAGCATCACGACGGATGCTCCGGCGTCGGTTGACCCGGCCAGCGTGACCAAGATCACGGTCTCGGTGTGGGACGACACGAACGTGCTCGTCGGCATTACCGAGGTCAAGGTCCGCAAGGTCGACGGCGGCGGTCTGATCGAGGACCAGGGCGACGGCGGCTCAGAGATGACCGTCGACGGCCAGTCCGCGTTCACCTTCATTGCCCCGTCCGGCGCGGGCACGGCGGAGATCCTGATCACCGCCGGCGATGTCAGCCAGCGCGTGATGCTCACCATCGGCGAGCCGGAGGACACCGGCCCGACCGTGATCGAACTGACGGACGGCCCGGCCTCGACGTACGTCGCCTGGAGTGACGACTGGGGCACGGTGTCCTCGTCGACCTTCGAGAACGTCGCGGGTCTGGTGGTCGTTTGGAAGTGGACCGGCACCATGTGGATCGGCTACACCTCCAGCCCGACCGCTCCGGCCGCGACCAAGACCAACTTCACCGTGGGCCCCGCCGATGTTCTCTACGTCATCGCCAACGGGGCGGTGACGATCACGATCTACTAGGCGAACGGAGCCTCAGCGGGGCGCCTCACCAGGGGGCGCCCCGCTCCTCATCAGGAAGCATCGGAAAGGAAGCCCCACATGATGAAAGCAAGCTCGAAGTGGCGCTGGCTGGCGGTGATGAGCGCGGCGGCGTTCGCGCTCGCCATCGCGGCCAGTGCCTTCGCGCAGGCGCCGCCGGCGCCGCCGCACCAGTTCTACGGCAGCGGCGCGACGCTCGACGGCGAAACGTCCGACGGCACCGTCACGGCGACCAACCAGGACGGCGAGGCCGTCGGTTCGTCCTCGATCGACATGGGCGCATGGGCCATCAACGTCGACGCGGCCGACGCGGACAGCGTCACGTTCAGCATCGACGGGTCGGACCCGAGTGACTCGTACGATGTCGAGGGTGCCGGCGTGACCGAGGTCAGCCTCGCTCTCACGTCCCCCATGGCCGACGAAGACGACATGGGTGACACCGAGGACGACATGCCCGGCGACGACGCCGAAGACATGCCCGGTGACGACATGGGCGACGACATGCCCGGCGACGACGCCGAAGACATGCCCGCCGACGACATGGGCGACATGCCGGACGGCCTGCCCGACACCGGTAGCGGTGGTCTGGCCGGCGGCAGCAGCCTGCCCGCCCTCCCGCTGGCTCTCGCGATCAGCATCGCGGTGGCCCTGGGTGGCGTGCTGGCAGTGCGTCGCATCCGCGCCTAAGGCGTAAGCGGACGCTCAATCCGAGCGTGCGATCGGGGCGGGGCGGGGCGCGCAAGCGCCTCCCCCGCCTCGATTTATTCGGGGAACCTCACGCCCTGAGGGGCGGTGGGGGCGGGCCGATCAGACCAGTTCGAGTGTGACTCGGGATTCTCGCGTGGACACGGTCAAACGGAAGTCCTCCAGGACATCACGGCCCAGCAGAGACGGCAGCTGGGCCTCGGTCGCCGGCTCCGCCAGGAAGAAGCGCACGCCCCGCTTCGCGACCGAACCCACTCGGTCGTCATTGAAGACGATCGCCCCGTCGCGGGTGATGACCCGCCGGCCCCCGGCCGTCACCCCGCGCACGCTGCGCAGGGAGGGGTCGTTGTCCCAGTCGAGTGCGCTGCCGGGCGGGAGCACCTCGGCCGTGTCACCGGGGTTGAGCATGGTGCAGTCGGCGCCCGTGTCGATCAGGAACACAACCTCCACAAGACGCCCCGGTGTCAACGTAACCCGGGCGCGGACGGTGGGCATCGGGGAGACCCGGGGATGATCCGTATCGAACGCCCCCCGGATGGTCATACGATCATGACCTCTGGCGGCTCCACCAGCAGCTCGTCTACCCCATGCTGGCGCTCTTCGAACGGAACCGCGGCATTGAGGGCGTCCCGGTCGGGGAAGAACCGCACCGTGGCGCCGCCGTCGGTCACCAGCACGGTCTCGCCGGGATGCTCGCGCAGGAGGTCCGGGCGCATCGCCTCAAGGGCCTCTGCGTTGGCGAAGAACGCCTGCATCCACTCCTGGAACTCCGCGGATTCTACGTCGCCGACCTGGTACCACCCGGTGTCCCCAATCGGGGTCCATCCGTCCCTCGGCACGATGCACTCCACTCACTGCGAGGCGAAGTTGCCTGCGCGGGGATTATACCGGCCGGGGCGAGGATCGGCGATGCGCCGCCGTGCGGTGCGCGGCGCGCATGAGCGACGCGAACTGGGGCGCAGCCCATGACTCCCCGCCCCCTGGCGACCCTCGTCCTCGCGTTGCTGGCGCTGCTGCTGGCGTGGTCGCCGGAGGCGGCGCAGGCGGCGCCGCTGCGCATCGACGGGCTCAGCGCGAGCCCCCGCGAGGCCGCCGCCGACGGCGGGCGCATCACCATCACCGTCTCCGTCTCCGACGTCGCTCCCGCGGGCGAGTCGATCACCCTGGCCACGACGCGCGGCGCGTTCGGGGCGGCCGCCGGCCCCACCCGGATCGTGCTGCCCGTCACGCCCAGCAGCGATGGGTCGGCCGTCGTCACGGCGGTCCTCGTCGGCAACGGCAGCGCGGGTCGCGCCACGGTCACGGCGACGTCGCCCGGCGTCTCGCGCCGCGTCAGCGTGCGCTTCATCGGCGAGCCCGCCTTCCTCACGTTCATCGGCCCGGCGGCCGGCGTGCAGCCGGCGCAGCAGGCCCGCGACGTGACGGTGGAGGTCTACGACGCGGTCGGCACGCCGGTCCCCGGCGCCGCGATCACGCTCTCGGCCGATCAGGGCCGGCTCAGCGGCGGCGGCGCGCAGGGGGCGACGATCACCGTGACGAGCGACGCGCGGGGCCGCGCCGCCGCCCAGCTCGATGCGCCGCTGGGGCCGGTGCGCCTGGAAGCGCGCGCGGGCTTCGCGAGCGCGGCGGTCACGCTGCGGCTCGTCGGGCCGCCGGTCAGCATGGACCTGGCCGCCCTGCGCCCCACCATCAACCTGCACGACGATCCCTTCCCGGCGCCGCCGCGCTCGCTGGTGGTCGTCGTGCGCGACGAGATCGGGCAGGCCGTGGCCGGCGTGCCGGTGACGTTCGAGATCGACGCCCCGGGCGTGAGCGTCGTGTCGGACGCGGCCGGCGGCTCCTTCCAGACCGACGCGGCCGGGGCGGTGCGCGCCCACCTGTCGTCGGGGGCGGGGTCGGCGCCGGGGCTGATCACCGTCACGGCGCGCGCGGCGGGGCTGGAGCGCCGCGCCGAGGTCCGCGTCGCGGGCCCGCCCGCCTCGATGATCCTCTTCCTCGGCGAGCTGGGCGGCGCCGACTTCGCCCTGCGCGCGCTGCTCCGCGACGCCGCCGGGGAGCCCGTGGCGACCGGCTACGAGGTGCAGTGGCGCGCGCTGAACGTCCCGGCCGGCGGGACCGTGAGCTTCGCCCCGGCGCAGTCGCTGTCGCGCGGCGGCGCGGCCACCACGGTCGCCACGGTCACGACCGACCCGCCGGCGTCGGTCACCGTGCAGGCGGTCGTCGTGGGCAGCGATCCGGTGGTCGCGGCCGCCGTGCGGCTGCCCACGCCGCTGCCCGCCAGCGGGACACCGCTGCAGGCCGGCCTCAACGTGCTCACCTGGGACGGCGCCCACAGCTTCATCAGCGCCGCCGTCGCGCCCATCGCGCGCGTCGTCGCCTCGGTCTGGCGGCTCGACCAGGGCGCGGGCTGGCAGGGCTACTTCCCCAGCCTGGGCTTCGGGCAGGACTACCTCGTCGCCCCCGGCGACACCCTCTGGATCCGGGTGACGCAGGCCGTCCTCCTGCCCAACGTCGAAGCGGCCGGCGCGCCCCCCTAAGTCGCGCCCTGGCCGCTAGCCGGGCGCGGGCCTAGAGTGCGCGGGCCGGCCGGGCGGGGCCGACGCGAGGACCGCCGTGCGCGCTCGTCGTCTGCTTCCCGCCTGGCTCGGGTTCATCGTGCTGGCGGCGCTGCTCGCGGGGCCGATGGGCGCGCCCCCCGCCGGGGCGCAGACGACGACGCTCGTCGTCACCTCCGCCGCCTCCACCGGCGATGGCCGCTGCGACGCCGACTGCACCCTGCGCGACGCGATCCACGCGGCCAACGCGGGGTCGGGGCCGGCGCGGATCGTGTTCGCGATCGGCAGCGGCCCCGTCGTCATCCGGCTCGACGCCCCGCTCCCCGCCCTCACGGCCCCCGGCACGTCCATCGACGGCCGCACTCAGCCCGGCTACGACGGCGCGCCGCTGATCTACCTCGAGGGCGGCGCCCTGGCCGCGGGCAGCGGCCTCGAGTCGCGGGCGGCGGACGTGGAGATCCGGGCCCTGGCGGCCGGCGGCTTCGGGCAGTTCGGCTTCCTCGTCATCGGCGAGACCGCGCGCGACAACCGCCTGCTGGGCAACTGGGCCGGCCTCAGCCCCGACGGCGCGGCGGCGAATCCCAACGCCCTCAGCGGCATCGCCGTCGTGGGCGGCGCCCGCGGGGCGCACATCGGCGACGCCTGCGCGGGCTGCGGCAACCGCGTCGCGGGCAACAGCGTCGAGGGCCGCACCGGGCACGGCATCCTCGTCGGCGGGGCCGGCACGCTGGGGGTCCGCGTCCGGGGCAACGTCGTGGGACTGGGCCCCGGCGGCCGCCCCCTGCCCAACGACGACGGCATCCTGATCGTCGATGGCGCGCATGCGATCGTGGGCGGCGTCGCGGCCGGGGAGGGCAACGTCGTGGGCGCGTCGCGGGTGGCCGGCGTCGAATTGCGTGAGACGTGGGCGTCGGCGCCGGTCCGGCTGATGGGCAACCGCATCGGCCTCGACGAGGCCGGCCGTCCCGCCCCCAACGACGTGGGTGTCTTCGTGCACGGCGACTCGGCCGGCATCGACATCGGCGGGCCCTGGCCCGGCGCGGGCAACGTCATCTCCGCCAACCGGGTGGGCGTCGCGATCGAGAACCGCGCCCACGACGTGCGCGTGCTGGGCAACCGCATCGGCCTGACCCCGGACGGCGGTCCCGCCCCCAACAGCGAGGATGGCATATCCGTGATCGAGGGAACGCGGGTCGTGCAGGTGGGCGGCGGCGGACCGGGGGAGGGCAATCGCATCGTCGGCGGGCGCAACGGCGTCGTCATCGCGGAGCTCACCACCCGCGACGTGCGCCTGCTGGGCAACCACCTGGAGGGCAGCGACGTGGGGGTGCGGGTGTCGGACGGCGCCCGGATCACCATCGGCCGCGCGGGGGAGGGGCGCGGCAACGTCGTCGTGCGCGCGGCGGAGGCCGGCATCCTGCTGGACGGCGTCGCGCAGGTGATCGTCGAGGGCAACTGGATCGGCCTGACCCGCGACGGTTCGCCCGCGGGCAACGGCGTCGGGCTGCTGCTGCGCGAGCGCGGCGGCGAAGGGGCGCGCGACAACGCCGTGCGGGGCAATCGCATCGGCGGCAACGTCGGGGCCGGGATCGTGGTGCTGGGGGAGGGGTCGGTGCGCAACGGCCTGCACGACAACGTGTTCCTGCCCAACGGGGGGCTGGGCATCGACCTCGGCGGCGACGGCGCCACTCCGAATGATCGCGGCGATCGCGACAACGGCCCCAACCGTCTGCTGAACGCGCCCGTGATCGACACGGTCGTGCACGACGGCGCGCAGGCCGAGATCAGCGGGCAGGCGGGGCGCCGGCATCGGGTGGCGCTGTACCGCGTGGGCAGCGGCGCCCTGCCGTCGCTGCTGCCGCACGAGAGCGGCCACGGGCCCGGCGTCGAGTTGCTCACGGTCGTGCGCGCCGGCGCCGACGGCGCCTGGACGGCGCGGCACCCGATCGCGCCGGGGGCCGTGCTCACGGCGGTCGCGATCGACGGCTTCGGGAACACGTCGGAGTTCGGGCGCAACGTCGTGACGGAGCCGCCGGCGCTGCTGAGGGCCGGCTTCACCCCGGCGGCGTGGCTCGGGCCCGCGCTGCCGGTCGGAGAGGCGCTCGGGTGGCTGGGGGAGCGATTGCAGGCCGTGTTCCGCTTCGACGCCGCGCCGCAGACGTGGTCGAGCTACCGGCCCGGGCTGCCCCGGCTCTCGAACGTGGAGGTGTTGCAGCCGGGCGACGTCCTGTGGCTGCTGCTGGGTCCCGGCCCCGACGTTCCCTGGGTCCAGCCCGATGCGGCGCCCCCGCACGGCGCGGCCGACCGTGCGCCGGCCCCCGTCCTGTTGGAGCCGGGCCTGAACTTCGTCCGCTGGAGCGGGGATCCCATCGGCATGCGGGACGGCCTGGCGTCGATCGCGGACGCACTGGCGACGGCGTTCCGCTGGGATCCGCGCGGGCAACGCTTCGAGACGGTGTTCCCGGTCGGGCCGGGCGCGGCGCCCACGACGCTGCAGCGAGGCGATTTCCTGTGGCTGCGAGTCGAGGCGCCCGCCGAATGGCGTCAGCTGCGTTGACGGCCGCGCGGGCGCGTGGGTAGCCTGATTATCGCCCCGAGGCCATGGGAATCGTGAGATTGCCCCGCAGGCGCGGGGGGCGTGGTGGGCGTCGCCTAGAGGCCTAAGGCGCCAGGTTGTGGCCCTGGTATTCGCGGGTTCGAATCCCGCCGTCCACCCCACACGTACCTTCAGCAGAGCGCACCGACCATCCGGCCGGAGCGGCGCGAGTCTGCCGGGAGTTCCCATGCCGCGAGCTTTGCCTATCCGCCGTCGTTGGGCGCCGACCGTGTTCCTGGTCGTGGCGCTGATCGTCCTGGCGCCGCTGCTGCTGATGGCCGCCGCCTGCGATTCGTCGGACAACTCGGAGCGGCTGGCGGCGCAGCGGCTGTTCCGCAACCTGCTGCTCGAACAGGACGCCACGGCCGAGGCGGACGTGCGCATCGAGGGCTTCGTCGATGAGTTGCCGCCCGACTTCCCCCTGCCGGAGGACATGACCCTGCTGGGCTCGGCGTTCACCGACACCGACGAGCGCCGCCGGTTGATCGTGGGCTGGGAATCGAACACCGACGCCGACGCGCTCTTCGAGTTCTACAACGACGCGCTGCGCGAGGAGCCCTGGTCGATCGAGGCGGATCCGCGCGTGCGCGGGATCGACTTCATCCGCTTCCGCGACGCCGACAACCCCGGCTTCAGCGGGGAGTTGCGGATCAATCAGGAGGACCGCGCGGTCGTGATCCTGATCGCCGACCTCGACCTGGGGGAGACCGACTCCTAACCCGGCCGCGGCGGGCCCCCGGGCGCTACGATTGCGAGGACCGGGACGTCACGCCCCGGCACGACGGCAGGCGCCCGTAGCTCAGTGGAACAGAGCATCAGACTTCGGATCTGAGGGTCGGGGGTTCGAGTCCCTCCGGGCGCGCCAGCCCTCCTGCCCGTTGGCGATCCGGGCCGCCGACGCGATAGACTTGCGCCGGACCGGGCACGCCCTCGGGCGAACGATGGGGAGCGCAGCCGATGTCGCAGACGCTGAGCGCGGAGCAGGTGCGGTTCTACCGCGAGAACGGGTATGTGGTGCTGCCGGGCGCGCTGCCCGCCGAGATGCTGCGGGCGATGCGCGCCGAGACGGACCGCATCGTGGCGGAGGCGGCCTCGCTGACCGAGAGCGACGCGAGCTACGACCTGGAGGACTCGCACACGCCGGAGGCGCCACGCGTGCGTCGGATCAAGGATCCCGTGAACGCCTCGCCGGTGTTCAAGGACCTGATGGCCAGCGAGACGATCTGCGCGATCCTGCGGCCGCTGCTGGGCGACGACATCCGCTTCCACCACGGCAAGATGAACATGAAGCACGCGGAGTACGGCGCCCCCGTGGAGTGGCACACCGACTGGGCGTTCTATCCCCACACGAACGACGACGTCCTGGAGGTGGGGATGCTGCTGGACGACTGCGACGAGGCGAACGGTCCGCTGCTGGTGATTCCGGGCAGCCACACCGGCCCCGCCTACAACCACCACGCCGGCGGTTACTTCTGCGGGGCGATGGACCCCCGCGCGCGGGAGGTGGACTTCGCCAAGGCGGTGGCGCTAACCGGCCCGGCGGGGACGATCACGCTGCACCACGTGCGCACCGTGCACGGGTCGTCGCTGAATCGGTCGGACCATCCGCGGCGGCTGCTGCTCTACGGCTACACGGCCGCCGACGCCTGGCCGCTGACCGGCGGTGTCGGCCCCGCCTTCGATCTGGCCGCGTTCAACGCGCAGATGGTGACGGGCGAGCCCACGCTCCGGCCTCGCTTGGCGGCGGTGCCGGTGCAGCTGCCCCTGCCGCCGGCGCCCAAGGGGGGCTCGATCTACGAGAACCAGAAGGGGACCGCCGCGCGCTACTTCGACACGTACGAGGCGGTCACGCCCGCGGCGGGGAACGGCGCGACGGCCGAGGCGCCGGCGGGCAGCTGAGGCGCGCCCCCAGCGCTCAGGGCCGGTACGGGGCGGGCGGCGGGCCCAGTTGGTCGCGCAGGATGGCCTGAGCGTCGCGGACGAACTCCACGGCCAGCGGGCGCGTCCGGCGGGGGTCGATGATCTCCTGCCCGGAATTCTCCGCCGTGCGGAACGGTGAGGCGAGCGACTTCAGCATCGCCTCGATGCGGCGCTCCTCGGCGGCCGGGTCGTCGGCCTCGTCGATGCGGCGCCGGTAGGCGGCGCGCGTGCCCCCCTCGATGTGCATCGAGCCCCACGAGGCGGACGGCCAGACGAAACGCTCGAACATGCCGGTCGGCCGGTGCTGGCACTGCCCGGCGACGCCGAACAACTGCCCCAGGACGATGGCCAGCCAGGGGGCACGGCTCTCGCACACGGCGGCGACCAGGCGCGCGCCCGCCCGCTCGATGCCCATCAGCTCCGACTGCAACCCGACCAGGAAGCCGGGCTCGTCGGCGAACGAGATGATGGGCAGGTGGAACGTGTCGCAGAGGGCGAGCAGGCGGATCACCTTGTCGCCCTCCTGCGGGCCGGTCGCGCCGCCCTGATGCAGCGGGTTGTTGCCCATCACCGCGACCGGGTAGCCGTCGATCCGGGCTAGGCCGGTGACCCGCGCCTTGCCGTAGAACGGCGCGATCTCGAAAAAAGATCCCTCGTCGATCACGCTGTTGATGATCCTGCGCACGTCGTACGGGCGGCGGCGGTTGCGCGGCACGGCCTCCAGCAGCCACTCGTCCTGCCGCATCGGGTCGTCGCCGATCTCCTGGCGCGGGGCCATCTCCCAGACGCTGGGCGGGAGGTAGCCCAGGAAGTCGCGGATCATGGCGAAGGCGTGGTCCTCGGACTCGGCGAGGTTGTCGACGGAGCCCGTGGCCTGGTGGATGTGGACGTCCTCGCCGCCCAGATCCTCCTTCGTGATGTCGTAGCCCAGCGACGCCTTGACGACGGGCGGCCCGCCGGGGAAGAGCTGGCTGATGCCGGAGACCATGAGATTGAAGTGCGCGAGGCAGGCGTCAACCGCCGGCAGGCCCGCCACCGACCCCATCACGGCGGACACGACAGGCACTTCGCTCAGCAGCGCGACCGAGATCTGCGACCACTCGTTTCCGTCGGGCAAGTAGGTCCGCCCGATCTCCTCGAAGTGGGCCACGCTGCCGCCGGCGGCGTCGAGCAGGCGGACGTAGGGCAGGCGCCAGCGGCGGGCGCGGTCGCTGGCGCGGATCTCCTGGCCGATGCCCTCGCCGCTGCCGCCGGAGCCGCCGCGCACCGTGAAGTCGCCGGCGGAGACGACGACCTTGCGTCCGTTGAGCCGCATCGTGCCCTCGACGCTGCCGCTGGGCAGGAACGACTCGAGTTGGCCGTCCTCGTCGTAAGTTCCCGTGCCCATGAAGCTGCGGAATTCCTGGAAGGAGCCGGGGTCGGCCAGACCGTCCATGCGCTCGCGGACGGTGAGCTTCCCGCGGCGGCGCTGCCGGGCGATGCCCTCCGGTCCCCCCATGCCGGCCGCGAACTCGTGGCGTCGCCGGATCTCTTCGACTTCGGGTTCCCAGGACATCGCATACTCCCGCACTGTGGCTTCAGTAATGAGGGCTCGGCCGCCGGCACACCGGCCGGGACGGCGCGAGATTTTCCAACCGCCGCCTGAGGCTACCGCGCGCCGCCGCAGCGGACGATAGGCTGCGCGGCAGGAGTGCGGTATGGCGAGCCCCGGCCCGGACGACGACTGGCAGCGCTATCTGAACTTTCGCTGCACCGGCTGCGGCAACTGCTGCCGCCGCACGCACGTGCTCATCACCGAGGACGACGTGCGGCGCATCGAGCGCGGCGCGGGGCGGCCCGTGTCGGAGTTCGTGCGCTTCGTGCCGGAGGAGGACATGGCGCTCGAGAAGCGCAGCCCCTGGTGGATCCGCTTCAGCGGCGGCCGGGCGGCCATGACGCTGCGGCACCGTCCGGGCGGCGCCTGCGTCTTCCTCGACGATGCCGACCGCTGCACGATCTACGAGCACCGGCCCGTGACCTGTCGCGAGCACCCGTTCGAACTCGAGGTGTCGGCCGGGGGCGCGCTGGAGTTCATCGCGCTGAGCGACATCGTCGAGTGCCCGCACGACTGGGACGGCTGCATCAGCCGCCGCGACTTGGTGGCGGTCGCACGCTGGAACCAGCGCCAGTCCGACGCGTACCTGGACGACGTGCAGCGCTGGAATCGGCGGCGCAAGGGTCGCAAGACGCGCCCCGGCTTCCTGCGCTACCTGGGTTTCGAGGTCTGAGCCGCCGCGACGGGGCATCGCGCCAGATGCGTGCACCGCTTGTCCCCCGCTTCTGCACCGAGGCATGGCGGCTCGTCCACCAGAAATGGTCCCTCGCTCGTCGACAGAAGATGGCTGTTCGCGTCCGAACCAATGCTGTCGGGTCCACCGCGATCGACCGGTGCAGGCTGCCATCGATCAGCTTTGGATCTCGCGTTATCTCCCGAACGCGCTCGGAATCGCCATGATCGATGGTTTTCAAGGGTGCTAACTTGTTCCTGGCTTCGGGAGGGGCGCAAGCCCGGACTGAAGTCCCGAGGGGCAAGCGGCCCAGGACGCGGATGTGGCATGCATCCGCCCGGGACGCGGAGCAAGGCCCGGGGGTGTCGGCTGCAGCCGAGATAGCGCCTCCAGCCAGCGACCGCGAACCGGCCGTCCCGGCACTTGGGGTCCGTGAGGACCGAATTTGCCGGGAGCCGCCTGGGGTCTTGAGAGGCGGACTGGAGATCCGCCGCTGTGCCGCCTATCCGGCGCCCCGGCCATCGGCCCTCCGTTTCGATGGGGATGGATGTCGATCCCCGGCGAAACGCAGGGACGTCGGGCACTCCACGCGCAGCCCGGTGGGCGCTCAAGGGCTTCGGCCGAAGGCCCAAGAGCGACCCCCGGGCTGTTGTCGTTAACGACGCGTCGCGCCCACCCGCCGGCGCCGCTGCCGCTCGTTGGCCGCCCGCCGCGCTTGATTGCCGCCCCCGGTCGGGGGTGTTACCGTTTCGCCGTTCACGCGACCGCGCGCCGCCGTTGGACGGCGCAGTTTCCGGAGAGTGCCCGAGTGCTGCAGGTCACGCGCAAGGACGGTGAGGACGGCGAGGCCCTCCTGCGCCGCTTCAACAAGCTGGTCCAGCGCGATGGGGTTCTGCAGGAGGCGCGCCGGCGCCGGCACTTCATCTCGAACCGCGAGAAGCAGCGCCAGGCGGAGCGCCGCGCCGCGCGCCGCCGCCGTCGCTCCGCGATCAAGGCCCGCCCCCGCTAGTTCCGCATCGATTCCCCGGCGCTGCCGGTTCAGCCCAGCCGCGACTCCGGCGTGGGGCCGAACAGCACGCGCAACTCCGCGTCCGCGACCAGGCAGGCGGCATCGAAGTGGGCGAAGCTGGCGGGGTCGAGGCCGCGCAGGGCGATCGAGGCCGTCTCCTCCTGGATGGCGCGGAAGACGCCGACGTACGTGATCAGCCGCACGCTCTCCGGGAACCGCCCCAGCGCGGCGATCGCCGCGCGCGTGCCGGCGCGGAGCATCTTGCGCACCGGGCCGCCGTGCTCTGGTTCGGCCGCGGGCGCGGCGGCGACCACGCGCGGGCCGGCCAGTCCGGGCAGCCGCTGCAGGCTCCAGGCGTCCTCCGCGGGTGCGGTGGTCGTGTTGCCGGCGGTGCGGATCCCGTTCGCGACAAGCACGAGGAAGTCGACGAGCTGCGTGACCTTGTCGGAGTCCTCCGGCAGGCGATGCAGCGCCGTGCTGTCGAGCTGGAACTGCCCGAACACCTGGTTGGTGAAGCGCGCCCAGTGCGGCGACAGCCCGCCCTGCACGCTCAAGTAGGAGCCCTCGTCGCCGACCTTGCGAATGCCCAGCGTGACGGGGAAGCCCACCTCGGCGCGGTCGCCCGGAGCGAGTCCGGCAGCGGCCTCGCGGATGCGTTGGAGCGCGGCGTGGTCGTCCGGCTCGGGGATTGGCGCGCCGGGCGGCGTCCACAGGACCAAGCCGTCGAGCTCGGCGCCGGCGGCGTCCGAGAGGGCCTGCGCGAGGGCCGCGCAGCGGGCGTCGGTCTCCTCGTCCGGGCTGAAGAGGGGTACGACCGCGAGCGTGGCGTCGCGGTCGTCCGGCAGGGCGAGCCGGGCCAGCCCGACGCCCTCGGCCGACGACAACTCCCGCGGATCGGCCGGGAGGCCGCGTTCGCGCCGCAGCCAGTCGAGCGTCTGGGCGACGCCGATTTCCGTGAAGCTGTGGATCGACTCGGGCACCGCGTCCTCGTGGTGGCATGCATCCGTCGCGCGCGCCGGCGCGCGTGACGCCCGGAGCCTACCCAGGCTGCCGCGCCCCGGCTACTCGGCGCGGCGGTCGATGGGCCGGCGCCCGCCGGGGCGTAGGATGGTCGCGCGCCGTATGGCGACCGATCGGTCGATCGGGGAGGGAGACGGCGTGCGCAGCGGCAAGCTCGACCCGGCACTGCTGGAGGCGTTGCTGGCGGCGGCGTTAGCCCCGCCCGCCGCCGGGAATGCCGCCGCGGGCGCGCTGGCGCTGGGACCGGGCGCCGGCCGCGACGCGGCCGCCATCCGCCTGCCCGACCGCTACCTCGTGCTCGCGGCCGACCCGATCACGTTCGCCGGACAGTCAGGCGCGGCGGATGCGGCGCGGGTCGGGCAGGCGGCGGTGCACGTCAACGCGAACGACGTGGTCTGCCTTGGGGCGGAGCCCCGCTGGTTCCTCGCCACGGTGCTGCTCCCGCACGATGGCGACGCCGACGACCTTGCAGGCCTGTTCGATGGGATCCGGGGGGCCTGCGCGGCGGTGGGCGCGACGCTCGCCGGGGGGCATACGGAGGTCAGCGAGGCCGTGTCGCGGCTGGTGGTGGCGGGCACGATGGTGGGGGAGGCGCCGCTCGAGAGGCTCTACGCGCCGACGCGGATCGCGGCCGGCGACGCCCTGGTCCAGATCGGCCCGGCCGCGATTGAGGGGACGGCGCTGCTGGCGGCCGATGCCGCGGGGGCGCTTCGGCGGGCGGGCCTCGCACCGGCGACCATCGCCGCCGCGGCGGCCCTGGCCGACGACCCGGGGATCAGCGTCGTGGGGATGGCGCGGGCGGCCTGGGACGCGCCGGGGTTGCACAGCCTGCACGATCCGACGGAGGGCGGGGTCGCGACGGCCTGCTGGGAGATGGCGCTCGCGGCCGGGCTGGGGGTCGAGGTCGATGAGGCGGATGCCCTCGTGCACCCGCTGACGACCGTGGTCGCGGAGGCGCTGGGGATCGATTGGCGGGGGCTGCTGGCGTCGGGCTGCCTGCTGGCGGCGGTGGAGGCGCGGGAGGCGGATGCGTTCGTGGCGCGGCTGCGGGCCGCGGGGGAGTCCGCGTGTCGCATCGGCCGGTTCACCGCCTCGCAAGGCGACCCGGGCCGACCCGCTATACTCCGGGCGTCAACGGGGCCCCGCGCACTCCCCCGGTTCACGCGTGATGAAGCGCTGCGGGTCCTCAGCCCGGAAGGCTGATCTTCAGCCCCGGGCTGCGAGCCAGGCGCGGATGCAGCCGCGCGCCGAAGGGACCCGGCAGTGGCCACTCCCGCCGACACTCCGACCGACGCCGCGCCCCGTCCGACGACGCTGGGGGCGCTGCGCGCCAGTGGCTACCGCCCGCGTCCGCTGCGCGCCGAGATGCGGGAGAACCTCGTGGCGCGGTTGCGAGCGGGCGCGCCGCTCTTCCCGGGCATCCAGGGCTACGACGAGACCGTGCTGCCGGCGTTGCAGAACGCGATCCTGGCCGGGCAGGACATGATCCTGCTGGGCGAGCGCGGGCAGGCGAAGAGCCGCATCATCCGCGCGCTGGTCTCGCTGCTCGACGACTGGGCGCCGGTGCTCGACGGCCCCGAGATCCCCGAGAACCCCTTCGCCCCGATCTCCGAGCAGGGGCAGCGCCTGGTCGCGGAGCAGGGGGATGAGGCCCCCATCCGCTGGCTGGCGGCCGAGGAACGCTACGGCGAGAAGCTGGCCACGCCCGACATCACGATCGCCGACCTGATCGGCGAGGTGGACCCGATCAAGGTCGCGGAGGGGCGCTATCTCTCCGACGCGCTCACGATCCACTTCGGGCTGGTGCCGCGCACCAACCGCGGCATCTTCTGCATCAACGAACTGCCGGACCTCGCGGAGCGCATCCAGGTGGGGCTGCTGAACATCATGGAGGAGCGCGACGTACAGATCCGCGGCTTCCGGGTGCGGCTGCCGTTGGACATCCTGATCGTCGCCAGCGCGAATCCGGAGGACTACACCAACCGCGGGCGCATCATCACGCCGCTCAAGGACCGCTATGGCGCGCAGATTCGCACCCATTACCCGGAATTAGTGGAGACCGAGATCGCGATCATGCGCCAGGAGGTCGCGCCGATCTCGGTCGAAGGACTGCGCGTCGACGTGCCTGCCTACATGGAGGAGGTCGTCGCCGAGGTGACGCGGCTGGCGCGGCGCAGCCCCGACATCAGCCAGCGCTCGGGCGTGTCGGTGCGGGCGTCCATCGCGGCGATGGAGACGCTGGTCGCGAACGCCGTGCGGCGCGCGATCGCGCTCGAGGAATCGCACGTCGTGCCGCGGGTTAGCGACCTGCCGCACGTGCTGCCCGCGATCCAGGGCAAAATGGAGATGGAGACGGTCGACGACGACAAGGACGCGCAGGTCTTGGAGAAGATGCTGCAAGGTGGCGTCGCCGCCGTGTTCAACCGCCGCTTCAACGTCGTGGATCTCGAGGAGGTCGTGACGGTGTTCAAGACGGGCACGTCGGTGGAGGTGGGCGAGGCCGTCCCCGCGGCCGACTACCCGGCCCTGCTGACGTCGGTGGAAGGCCTCCGCGAGGCCTTGCAGCCCATGCAGGTCGGCGAAGACCCGGCCGACCTCGCGGCCGCCGTGGAGTTCGTCCTCGAGGGGTTGCACCTGAACAAGCGCCTCAACAAGGACCAAGTGGGCGCGCGGATCCAGTATCGGGGCTGAGCGGCTCGCCGCCGCCGCGCACATGGGAGGCGCCATGGCGCTCCGCTATCGCTACAGCCGCTGGGACGGCAGCCAGGACGTCGCCGATCTGGACGCGGACGAGGTGCTGTCGGGCCTGACCGACGACCTGATGAACTTCGGCGACCTGCAGCACGCACTGCGCAACCTGATGCAGCGCGGCATGCGCTCGCCCGAGGGAGCGCGCCGGCAGGGCCTGCGGGACTTGCTGCAACGGCTGCGCCAGCAGCGCCGGCAGGCGCTCGATCGCTTCGACCTGGGGTCGGTGTTCGACGACATCCAGCGGCAGATCGACGAGATCGTCGATCTGGAGCGCGACACGCTGGACGAGCGGCTGGAAGAGGCCGGACCGCCGCCCGCGCCTGCGCCCGCGCCCGGCGACGGGGAATCGGATCCCGACGAGGCCGGCGGCGATGCGGCATCGGAGCGGGCGGACGAGTCCGAGGGCGGAGAAGCTGGGAGCGGGTCGCCCCAGGCCGGCGCGCCCGATGCGCCCTCCGAGTTCGGCGACATGCTGCGGGCGATCGTCGAGCGCAAGCAGGCCCAATTGGACGATCTGCCCGATGACGCGCCGGGCCGCATGCGGGCGCTGCAGGACTACGAGTTCATGAACCCCGAGGCGGCGCAGAAGTACCAGGAACTGGTCGACTCGCTGCGCCAGCAGATGCTCAACGCCTTCTTCAAGGACATGTCCCAGTCGATCCAGGACATGTCGCCGCAGGACATGGAGCGGATGCAGGAGATGGTCCGCGACCTGAACACGATGATGCAGCAACGTCTGTCCGGCGAGGAGCCGGACTTCGAGGCGTTCATGGAGAAGTACGGCGATCTGTTCGGGGACGACCCGCCGCAGTCGCTGGACGAGCTGCTGCAGCAAATGCAGCAGCAGGCGGCGGCGATGCAGAACCTGATGGATTCACTGCCGGGGGGCATGCGCCAGCAGTTGCAGGACCTCGTCGCCGACCGGCTGGGCGATCCGGGGATGCAGCAGCAATTGGCGGAACTCGCGTCGAACCTGGAGGCGCTGATGCCGATGCGCGACCTGCGCAATCAGTATCCGTTCCGCGGCGGCGAGGAACTCGACCTGCAGGCGGCCATGCGCCTGATGGGCGAGATGCAGGACATGGACCAGGTCGAGCGCCAGCTGGAGCGCACGCAATACGGCGGCGACCTGGACGAGATCGATGCGGACAAGCTGGAGGAGTTGCTGGGCGAGGAGGCGCGAGAGACGCTGGAGCAGTTGCGGCAGCTGCTGCAGATCCTGGAGGACGCCGGCTACATCCGCAGGAAGGGCAACTCCTGGGAATTGACGCCCCGCGGCAACCGCAAGATCGGCGAGGGGGCGCTGGCGGAGATCTACGCCAACCTCAAACGGCAAGACTTCGGCAAGCACAACGTGGCGGAGTTCGGCCGCTACGGGGAGCGCGCCGACGACAGCAAGCACTACGAGTTCGGCGACCCGTTCCACCTCGACCTGCGGCAGACGCTGATGAATTCGATGTACCGCGAGGGCCCGCAGGTGCCGGTGTCGCTGGACCCGGACGACTTCGAGGTCTATCGCTCCGAGACGCTCACGCAGACGGCGACGGTGTTGATGCTCGACCTCTCCTGGTCGATGGCGCTGCGCGGGTCGTTCCAGGCGGCGAAGAAGGTCGCGCTGGCGCTCAACAACCTGATCCGCATGAAGTACGCCCGCGACAGCCTGTACTTGGTGGGCTTCAGCGCTTACGCACGCGAGCTCAAGACCGAGGATCTGCCTTACGCGCGCTGGGACGAGACGGTGCTGGGCACGAACATGCACCACGCGCTGCTCATCGCCCAGCGGCTGCTCGCCAAGCACAAGGTGGGCACGCGCCAGATCATCATGATCTCCGATGGCGAGCCGACGGCGCACCTGCAGGACGGGGTGAGCCACTTCTCGTACCCACCCAGCCAGATGACGATCCGGGAGACGCTCAAGGAGGTCCAGAACTGCACGAAGAAGGACATCGTGATCAACATCTTCATGCTGGACCGCAACTACTACCTCAAGGAGTTCGTCTCCCGCGTCGCCCGGATCAATCGGGGCCGGGTGTTCTACACGACGCCGGATGAACTGGGCGAGTACATCCTGGTCGACTTCGTCAGCAACAAACGCAAGAGCCTCTCCAGCGCCTGAGCGGTCCGGCGGCGCGATAGCGGGGGTCACCGGCGAGGGCTACCCTCCCCACCGACCTATTCTTCCCACCCGAAAGGATCCCCCATGCCTGGACGACTCGATGGCCGTGTCGCGATCGTGACCGGCGGCAACAGCGGTATCGGCGAGGCGACCGCCCACACGTTCGCCCGCGAGGGCGCCCGCGTGGTGCTGATGGCCCGTCGCGAGGAGCAGGGCGTCGCGGTGCAGGACGCGATCCGGGCTGCCGGCGGCGAGGCCACGTTCGTGCGCTGCGACATCTCCGACAGCGCCTCGGTGAACGCCGCCGTGGCGCAGGCCGTGGATACCTACGGCGGCATCGACGTGCTCTTCAACAACGCCGGCTATGGCTCCGGCGCGGCGTTCCCCGACGAGTCGGAGGAGAACTGGGCGGAGATCATCGGCGTCAACCTCACGGGCACCTTCCTCATGTCGCGGGCGGTCTGGCCGCACCTCATCGCCCGCGGCGGCGGCGCCGTGGTCAATATGTCGTCGCTGGCCGCGACGCGCGGCTTCAGCCAGGCGCAGCAGGAGTTGGGACCGGGGACGGCCGCGGCGTCGTACTACGCGGCCAAGGCCGGCGTCGATGCGTTCACCCGCTGGACCGCCGGCGCGGGTGGCCGCCACAAGATCCGCGTCAACTGCGTGCGCCCCGGACAGGTCCTCACGCCCGGCGCGACCAACCCCGACACCGGTGAGCACTGGTTCAAGCGCGGCTTCGACCTGCACCAGATCCTGGAGCAGCCCGGGCTGCCCGAGGACGTCGCCAACGTCGTGCTCTTCCTCGTCTCCGACGAGGCCAAGTTCCTGACCGGCGAGATCATCAACGTCGATGGGGGCTGCGCCGTCAAGCTGTAGGCGAGCCGGCCGCGGGGCGCGTCAGGGGTCGAGCTCCGGGGGCTCCTCCTCGTCGGTCGCGCCCTGGGCGCGCAGGGCCAGGAAGTCCTGCCAGGCCGCGGAGAACTGCCGCAGGCCGCGCCGGTAGGCGTAGTCCTGGATCGCGACGTTGCCCAGGTACGAGGCGATGTAGTACGAGCCCACGATGAGAAAGATGATCGCGAAGATCTTGGTCCAGTCGGGCAGGATCACGATCAGCCCTGTGGACACCGCGGTCCCGAACAGGATGCCCGCCCAGGCGGCGCCGTGGACGTAGCGGCCCTCGCGCTTGCGCTTCGCGGTGTAGACCTGCGCGACCGTGCGCGAGATCTTGTCGCGCGCGGGGACGTCGTCGGCGGACGTGTCGCAGGTGGGGCAGACCCGGCGGCCCGCCTCCAGCGGGGTGTAGCAGTAGCCGCAGAAGCGACCCAGGTTGGGCGCGTTGCCGGCGCGCACCTCGGCGATCATGGCGTCCAGCGCCTCGCTGAAGGGCACGTCGCGCGTGGGCACGAACTTCCCGTCGACGATCGTCGGCTCGGGGGGCGTCATGGATGGGGACTGGGCCTGCGCCATCGCCGTCTCCGCACGCCGTCTCCGCCCGTCCGGGCCTAGCGCGACGTGGCCGCGTCGCTCCCGACAGTGTGCTACTCCGCGGCCCCGAAGTCCGTCAGCGGGTTGTCCGGCCCGTGGCCGGGCAGCCATTCGAAGAGCTGGTAGAGGATGCCGCCGCTGTCGCGCGGGTGGATGAAGGTCTGACGCCACTGCCCGTCCGACCAGATGCCGCGGTAGGGCTCGATGCCCAACTCGTCGCGCAGGTACTCGACCGCGGCGTCGATGTCCTCCACCTCGATGGTGATGTGGTGCAGCCCCGGCCCGCGCTTCTCCAGGAAGTCCTGCACGAAGGAGTCGTCGCCGTAGGGGGCCAGGATCTCCACTTGGCCCTGCCCGTCCGGCATGTTGAGCAGCGCGCCGCGGAAGCCCTCGCTGGGCGACCGGAAGACGTGGTCGCGTTCCAGTCCGAACAGCTTCTCGTGGAACGCGATCGCTTGCTCCGCGTCCGGCGCCGCGATTGAGTAGTGGTCGAACCGTACCCAGCCCAGCGACTTCGCCATGCGCGCTCCCCCTTCCCGGTCCACCGCCGCGGCGGCGGCGGCCTGCGTTCTGCGCCGACTTCCGGATATCGTGGGGGCTCGCGATCATGCGCGTGCGCCCCGTCGCGCGCGCATGATGCCCTCCGGCCGGGGGCCGGTCAACGATGCCGCGCGCGGCAAGACCCGTGGAGGCAAGTGTCATGCCCGGACGGCGCGTCCTGTGCATCGCGAACCCGGGCGCGCGGGGTCTCGCCGCGGGCAAGCGGCTCGACAGCGCCGTCGAGACGGTGGCGGCCGAAGCCGGGATCGACGCCGAACTGGTCTGGACGCAGCGCCCAGGGCACGCGGGTTCGCTGGCCCGCGAGGCCCACGGGGCGGGTGTCGATCTGATCTTCGCCTGCGGCGGCGACGGGACCCTCAACGAGGTGCTGAACGGGCTCGACGGCGTGGCGGCCGAGGCGGCCCCCGCAGTGGGGATCGTCCCGGGCGGAACGGCGAACGTCTGGGCGCGCGAGGCGGGGATCCCGCGCCGCAGTCCCGCCGCGGCGATTCGCTCGCAACTCGACGCCGCGCTGCTGACGGTGGACCTGGGTCGGATCGCGTTCGGAGACGGAGAGGCGGACGGCGACAGTCGCCGCTTCCTGCTGATGGCGAGCTTCGGCTTCGACGCCGAGTCGGTGGCGACGGTCAATCCCGCGCTCAAGCGGCGAGTGGGGCAGCTGGCGTACATCTGGGCCGGGCTGCGAACGTCGTGGGGCTATCCCGGCTTCAACATCGACCTGGCGCTCGACGGGGCGACGGCGGAGCGGGCGCACGGATCCATGCTGGTAGTGGGGAACACGCGCAACTACGGGGCGCTGGCCTACATCACGGCCGAGGCGTCGGTGGTGGACGGGGAGTTGGACTACGTCGCCTTCCTGGGTCACGGGTGGCTCAAGCGGACGCTCCACCTGCCGCGGCTGTTCGCGCGGCGGCATCTGGGGAACCGGAGCGTGCTGTTCCGCCGGGCGGCGACGGGACGGATGACGCCGGCGCCGGGCGAACTGCTGCCGCACGTGCAGCTCGACGGCGAGGTGGGCATGGAGCCGTCGCCGGGACCGATCACGCTCTCGGTCGAGCAGGGAGCCGTGCGCATGCCCGTGCCGCGCCCGGACTCCCCGCTGTTCCGGCCCCCGCCGCGGCCGGCGCCGGCGCCGGCGTCGCGGGACGTGCGCGGCTAGGCGCTCGTCAGCGGACGCAGGGCGCTGTCGACGATCCGATAGCTCGCCGCCGGCGGCGGCAGCCCCGGAGGCAGCGCGGCGGCGTCGGCCGTCGTGACCAGCAACTGGCCGACTCCCGGCTCCGTCGCCGGGCCCGCGCGGCCGCCGCCGGCGTCGTGCAGCGCCTCGGCGAGCGCCGCGGCCGTGGCCTCGCGGCGCGCGGCGTCCAACTCCGAGAAGAGGTCGTCGAGTAACAGGATCGGCGCCTCGCCGGCGCGCTGCCGCAACAGGTCCGCTTCCGCCAAGCGCAGGGCCAGCGCGATCGAGCGCTGCTGCGCGCGGGAGGCGTAGCGGCCCGCCGGGCGATCGCCGAGCAGCAGGGCCACGTCGTCGCGGTGGGGCCCCACGAGCGTGGCGCCGGCGGCGACCTCGCGCCGGCGCGCGGCCGCCATCGCATCGCGCAGCAGCGCGCCGGCGTCGGCTGGGTCGGGGCGGTCGCCAGCCAGCCATGGCGTCGTGTGCAGGGCCGGCTGGTAGTCCAGGCGCAGCGGCCCGGCTTCCGCGCCCGGCTCCGGCGCCAGGAAGCGGTGCCGCGCCGGCGCCAGGTCGCTCAGCGCCGCGACGGCCGATGCGCGCGCCGCCAGCACGGCTCCCCCCGCCTCCGCCAGGACGTCGTCCCAGGGCGCGAGCTCGCCGGCGCCGGCGGCTCCCTCGGACATACGCTTGAGCACCGCGTTGCGCTGGGTGACGGCCTTGTCGTAGCGGCCGTAGGCGCGGGCGTAGCCGCGGTCCGACTGCGCGATGAGCAGGTCGAGGAAGCGCCGCCGCCGGGAGGGCGGGCCGGTCAGGATCTCGATGTCGAGCGTGGTGAACAGCACGGCGCTGATCCGGCCTACGACTTGCGTCGCGCGGCGGGCGACGCCGTTGAGCCGGAGACGCTTGCTGGTCAGCGGCGCGCCGGTACGCGTGGGCGCCGGGCGGCCCTGGGCGTCGGCGCGCGCGACCAAGGCGATCTCGACCTGGACCGGTCCGTCGGCGCGCTCGGCGCGTCCGCCGACGCGCGCGACGGCGGGCTCCTCGAGGCTGGCGGCGGCGAGCGCGGACCAGCCGATCATCTCCCCCTCCGTGGAGGCACGGGGCGAGCGCGTCATCGCCAGGAGCGCGACGGCCTCCAGGAGGTTCGACTTGCCGGCGGCGTTGTCGCCGACGAGCAGCGTCAAGCCCGGGCCGAGGGAGAGCCGCAGCTGCTCGTAGGATCGGAAGCGATCGAGTTCCAGCTCGCGCAGGTACACGGACGGCGCCTCGCCTCAGCGCCCGGCGCGGGCGGGCCGGGAGGGGCGCGGAATGCGGAACCAGTCGTCGGCCATGGCCGCGATCTCCTGCCCGATGCCCAGGGAGGCGGTCGCGCCCGGGGAGGGGGCGTTGAGGACGTGGATCATGCCGGCCTCCGCGATGAGCCGGAAGTCGTCAACGAGGCCCCCGTCGGCGTCGAGGGCTTGCGCGCGCACGCCCGCCCCGGCGCGGACGAGGTCGCCGGCACGCACGCCGGGGACGAGCTCTTGCAGCGCCCGGGTGAAGGCGCGCCGGCTGACCGAGCGATAGACCTCGCCCAGACCGGTGCGCCAGTAGCGCAGCGCCAGGCGCTGGAAGCCCGGGGAGCTGAGCGCGTCCCACACGTCCCCCACGTCGACGTCGCGCCAGCGGTAGCCCTCGCGGCGCAGGGCGAGGACGGCGTTGGGCCCGGCCTCCACCGTGCCGTCGACCCGCCGCGTGAAGTGGACGCCCAGGAAGGGGAAGTTGGGGTCGGGGACCGGGTAGATGAGGTTGCGCACCAGTCCCGCCGCGTGCGGTCGCAGCGTGTAGTACTCGCCGCGGAAGGGAACGATGCGCAGGCCGGGCCGGAAGCCGGCCAGCCGCGCGACCCGGTCGGCCATGAGGCCGGCGCAGTTGACGAGGTGGCGCGCTTCGATCGGCCCGGCGGTGGTGTCGATGCGGAGGCCATCGGCCCCGGCGTGCAGCCCGGTGACCGCGACGCCCGTGCGAACGACCCCGTCCTCCGCCTCGACGAGCGTGCGGTAGCGCCGCGTGACGGCGTCGTAGTCGGCGATGCCCGTCGAGGGAACGTGCAGGGCGCGGACGCCGCGGGCGGCAGGCTCCAGTTCGGCCAGTTCGCCGGGGCCGATCTCGCGGATGCCGGGGACGCCGTTGGCGCGGCCGCGCTCGGCCAGGGCGCGCAGGCGGCCCGTCTGCGACTCATCGGTCGCGACGACCACCTTGCCGCAGCGCTCGTGGGGGATGTCGTGCTCCCGGCAGAACTCCAGCATCTGTTCGGCCCCGCGCACGGCGAGCCGGGCCTTGGCGGAGCCGGGCCGGTAGTAGAGGCCGCTGTGGATGACGCCGCTGTTGTGCCCGGTCTGGTGCTGGCCGACGTCGGGCTCCTTCTCGATCACGACGACCGACAGCCCGTCGAAGCGCTGGACGAGCGCCAGGGCGGTGGCCAGCCCGATGATGCCGCCGCCGATGACCGCGACATCGCAGGCCCCCTCGCCGGGGGTGATCGGGGCGCCGGGGGAGGTCGCGTCGTTCATGCAGGCATGCTATCGGGCGGCCCGACTCGTGAGGCGGCGAACCCGGCTCAATCGGTCACCCGGACGCCGCCGCTCTCGGCGTCTGGCGAGGCTACGACGGTCCCGACGCGCCAGTTGCCGATGCCGGCCGCTTGCAGCCGTGCGCCGAGCTCGGCGGCGGCGGACTCCGGCAGGACGATGAGCAGCCCACCGGTCGTCTGCGGGTCGTAGAGCAGGGTGTCCTCCAGCGAGGTGAGCGCGCGGGCCGTCGCGACGCGGGCCGAGAAATAGTCGCGGTTGTTCGCCTGGCCGCCGGTCATGAGGCCCTGCGCGACGCCGGCCTCGAGGCCTGGCAGGGCCGGCAGCGCGCCGAGCGACAGTTCGACGCCGACGCCGCTGGTCATCGCGACCTCCACGGCGTGCCCGGCGAGTCCGAAGCCCGTCACGTCGGTGAGGGCGTGCACGGGCGACTCGCGCGCCAGCTCGGCCGCGCGTTTGTTCAACTCGGACATCTGCGCGACCACGATGGCCTCGTGCGCCGCCGGGACCTCGCCCCCGCGCATGCCGTTGAGCAGCACGCCCGTGCCCAGCGGCTTGGTCAGCAGGATGGCGTCGCCGGGCTGCGCGCGGGCCTTGCGGAGCACCGCCTCGGGGTGGGCGATCCCGGTGACGCAGAGACCGTACTTGGGTTCGCGGTCGACGATCGTGTGCCCGCCCGCGACGGCACCGCCGGCCTCACGCACCTTGCTCGCGCCCCCCTCCAGCACCGCCACGATGGTCTCGACCGGCAGATCGTCGGGGAAGGCGGCGATGTTGAGCGCGAAGAGCACGTCGGCGCCCATCGCGTAAACGTCGTTGAGGGCGTTGGCGGCGGCGATCTGACCGAACTGGAACGGGTCGTCGACGGTGGGGGCGAAGAAATCGAGCGTCTGCACGATCGCCTGATCGGGGTTGAGGCGATACACGGCCGCATCGTCGGCCTTGTTCAGCCCGACGAGCAGTTCGGGATGCTCATGCTCCGGGAATTGATGTCCAAGCGCGCGCACGACCTGCGCGAGGGCCGCGGGCCCGTACTTCGACGCTCAACCGCCGCAGGTGGTGAGGTCGGTCAGCCGGACATTCTCTTGCTGGGCCACCGCCGCCTCCTTCCCCGCGCCCGCGCCCCGATCACGCGACCCGGGGCGCGCTCCCATTCTACCGGGCCGGCCATCCTACCGGGCCGACGAGCGGCGGGCCGGGCTACGGGTCGTCCAGGGCCGCGCGGGCGATCATCTCCAGCCCGCGCGGCGTGATGGGCGGGTTGGCCAGGGGGCCGCGGACGTCGCGGTAGTACCGCTCAAGGGGCTCGCTGCGCTGCAGGGAGACGCCGCCGACCACCCGCATGCAGCGATCGACGATGGCGACGGCGAGGTCGGTGACACGCAGCTTCGCGGTCGCGACGCGGGGGGCGAGCCGGGCCCGCCGCGCGGAGGCATCGGGGCCCGCGGCGGCGTCCCAGGCCTCGGCCGTGGCGAAGAGGAGCGCCTGGGCGGTGAAGATGTCGGCGTCGATGCGGCCGACCTCGTGCCGGACGTACGGCACGGTCGCGATCGGCGCGCCGAGACCGGTCGGCCGGCGCGTGCGCGCGAACTCGACCGCGTAGTCGCGCGCCGCCTCGGCGACGCCCAGGCTCGCGGCCGAAACGAGCAGGGCGAACCAGGCGAAGTCGTGCTCGGCCTGACCGCCCCGGCCGGGGGCGTGGCGAAGCAGGAGGTCGTCCGCGCGGACGGGGGTGTCGCTGAAGTGGACGTCGTGGGAGCCGGTGGCGCGCATACCCAGCGCGTCCCACGTCTCGTCGATGCGGATGCCGCCGCGGTCGCGCGGGATGATGGCCCGGCCGAGTTCGCCGCTGCCGTCGTCGAAGCGGGCGGCGGTGAGGAAGTAGGTCAGCACCGGCGCGAGGGTCGAGAAGGTTTTGCGCCCGTTCAGCAGCCAGCGCCCATCCCCGTCGGGCCGGAAGGCCGAGGTGGGCAGCCCGCCGCCCTGGAACGAGCCGAGTTCCGGCTCCGTGACGACGGAGTTGATCGTCGCGCCGTCCCGCACGACCGCTTGGAAGACCCGGGCCCGCAGGGCGCCGGGCCAGGTGGCCCGCGCAACCTCCTGCCCGACGGTCATCAGGTGCATGCCCACGCCATAGGCGGTCGAGCCGTCGGCGCGGGCGATCGCGCGCTGCGCGTGGACGATGTCGGTCAGGCCGTGTCCGCCGCCCCCGGCCTCGGCGGGCAGGGGGGCCGCCATGTAGCCGACCTCGCGCAGCGCCTCGAAGTTCTCGAAGAAGAACTCGCCGCTGCGGTCGAGTTCCGCCGCGCGCTCCGCGAAGGCGGGCAGCAGCGGCGTGATCGCGTCCAGCAGGCGCGCGCGGGAGTCGGGGTGGGCGTGCATCGTCGTCCAGTCTACGGGCGCGGCGTGCCGAGAGGTGGGGTCGGCCCGTCGGCGGGCCGGGCGCGATGCGGTCAGCGCGCGCCCATGGCGCGCAGCCGTGCGATGCCGCCGTCGGACTCGCGCATGACGCGCAGCTCCCGGAACCAGCGCTCCAGGGGGAGGTCGGCGCTGAGGGCGGCCGGCCCGATCGCCTCGATCGTGGCGTCGACCACTTCTTCCGCCGCCTGCTGCGCCGCGAGCCGGGCCGCGGCGGCGGTCGCGGCCGTGGGGGCCTGGAAGTCCCCGTCGCCGGCCGCGACCGCGCCGCCCGCGGCGTCGCGGGCGAGGGCGCCGGCGGCCTGCAGAGAGGCGTCGGCGTCGGCGAGCGCGCGGCGAGCGATTTCCGTACCTCCGCCGCGGACGCGCTCGCGCAGCATCACCTGGGCCGCCCGGCCGACGCCGGTCAACTGCGCCGCGAGGAAGGCGTCGTGGCGGGCGTGCGCGGCCGGCGCCAGCACCGAGCCCTCGCCGAGCCGGCTCTCGGGCGGGAGCCGCAGGTTGCTGAGGTTGAGTTCCTGCGTGTCGCGGCCCGTGGCCAGGGTGGGGTAGGGTCGCCAGCGCTGGAAGCCGGGGCGGTCCGTCTCGACGAGGAAGCAGGCGACGCCCAGCGGCCGCCCGTCCTCGTCCTCGCCGCGGGCGTAGACCACGCCGAAGTCGGCGGCGCCGGGATCGCCGTCCCGGCCGGCGCCGGCGACGAAGAGCTTTGTCCCGTCGAGCAGCCATCCCTCGGGCGTGCGCCGCGCACGGATGCGGAGCCTACCGATCGCGCCGGCGTCGTCGGGATCGCCGAGCCAGGGGTCGTGCAGCCCGACGAAGCAGCGCCGCTCGCCGCGAAGCAGCGGCAGCAGGAAGCGCTCCCGCTGCCGGGGCGTGGCCGCGTAGAGGGCGGGCGGGACCTGCGGCCCGAAGAGGCCGTAGCCCGGCGCCAGCACGCCGGCCCGATGCTGGGCGAGATCCTCGAGCACCAGCGCCCGCGTCGCGCCGTCGATGGGGGGGCCGCCCAGCGCCTCCGGCTCGCGCAGCAGCGCGAGGCCCATGGCGGCCGCCTTGGGGCGCAGGTCGGCCGCGACCTCCGGGGGCAGCGCGAACGCGTTGGCGTCGATGCGCTTCTCCCACAGCCACAGTTCGCGGCGGACGAAGCGGCGCACGGCGTCGCGCAGGAGGCGGCGCTCCTCTGGCGATCTGTCATCCGGGCGTTCTCGTTCTGTCGCCGGTTCCGCCACGGG
>CBDBNA010000012.1:0-124496 GCA_965207695.1 Dehalococcoidia bacterium
GGGATCCGCCGAGGCCGCCGCCGCGGCCGCCGCGGCCGCCGATGCGGCCGCCGCCGCGGAAGCCGCCGCCGCCGCCGCCCAGGAGGCCGCGGAAGCGGCGACCGGCGGGGTCGGGCTGGGGCTGGACCCCGAGGGCGGCATCATTGGGCTGCCCGACACCCAGCTGGGCGGCAAGGTGCGAACCGTCTTCTGGGGCCGCATCGCGAACTTCGACCAGCACGTGTCCGGCAACCGCGGCATTCTCTCGCAGATGTACGAGACGGCCGTGCGCGCGAACCCGCTGGACGGGCTGAAGACGATCATCCCGCGTCTGGCCTCGGGCTGGGAGATCTCGGACGGCGGCCTCACGTACACGCTGCCCGTCCGCCAGGGCGTGACCTACCACGACGGCACGCCCTTCGTCGCGGGCGACCTCGCCGCCTCGCTGCGCCGCATGCGCAACCTGGGCGAGTTCAGCGACTACACGAGCCGCTACGCGACCGACCTCGACTACATGGAGAGCGCGGACGCGATCGACGACCAGACGGTCGTGGTCAAGCTGAACGCGCCGCGCGCCTACTTCCTGGAGATGCTGGCCGGGCCTGAGAAGGCGATCTACTCCGAGACGCACCTGCAGGACACGAGCAACATCGAGGCGGAGCCGCTGCCGGGCACCGGTCCCTACCTGTTCCAGGAGCACCGGGCCGAGGAGTTGACCCGCTTCACCCGCAACCCGAACTACTGGAACCCGTCGCTGCCCTACATCGACGAGTTGGAGATGCTCCACGTTCGGCCCTGGCCGGACCGCGCGACCGCCATCCTGGGCGGGCAGGCCGACTACGCGAACATCGTGCCGGCCGAGTTCTACGACACCCGGGACCAATTCGCCGACGTCGCCGGCGTCGCCCGCCACGACGGCACCCGCGCCTCCTTGCAGTTCTACATCCACAACGAGAAGGAGCCGTTCAACGACCCGCGTGTGCGGCGCGCGATCTTCCTGGCCCCGAACCGGCCGGGCCTGATCGACGTGTACACCGAGTCGATGAGCCTCGCGGGCTCCCGCTGGGTGTCGAACTCCAGCCCCGTCGCCACGCCGATCGGGGAACTCGAGCAGATTCCGGGCTACCGCGGCGAGGATCCCGAGGCCATCGCGGAAGCGAAGCAGTTGCTGGACGCCGTGGGGCTGGGCGACGGCTTCGACGGTGGGCAGATCGTCAGCAACACCAACCCCGCGCACTCCGAGATCCTGGCCCCGGCCTTCCAGGCCGAGCTCAAGGAGAAACTCAACATCGACACGGTGCTCGACCCGCGCGGCGGCTCCGGGCGCACGGAGGCCTACCAGGAGGGCACCTACGACTTCCTGTTGGGCGTCATCTTCCGGGCGCCGGTGAGTGAGTTCGTCACCGCCTGGAAGTCGTGCATCCGCACCGGCGGCTCGAACAACTTCGAGCTCTACTCGAACCCGGAGGTCGACGACATCATCGACCGGATCGACGCCGAGTTCGACTTCGAGACGAAGAAGGAGCTCTACGCGGAGGGCATGGACCTGCTCGACCAGGATCCGCCCTTCTACCTGGTCGCCTTCACGCAGCACAACGCCATGTGGGCGAACCGGCTGCATGGCCACCTGGAGGAGATCCGCGGCTACACCGAGGAAGGCACCTGGGACCTGTTCTGGGTCGACGCCTAGGGTTCCGGCGCCCAGAGGCGCACGATCGGCAGCCGGGCGGCGGGGGCTCCATCCGCATGGAGCGTCCGTCGCCCGGCTGCGGTCTTCCCTTCCAGCCTCTCGTTCCGCCGGGCTGCGGCAGACGACGCTCCCCGGCCTGACGCACTTCCCAGTTCCTCCAGGGGCGCTACCCTGGCGGCCGGATCATGCTGAAGTACATCCTTCGCCGCTTGCTGCTCGGCGTACCCGTCCTGATCGGGATCTCAATCCTGATCTTCGCCGCCATCCGCATCATCCCGGGCGACCCCACGGCCATCCAGAACGACGCCGGCGGCTACGTCTTCACGCAGGAGCAGCGCGACCGGCTGCGCGAGCAGATGGGCATCGATCGCCCCTTGACGGAGCAATACCTCGACTGGGTGGGCGACATCGTCACCGGCGACCTCGGCTCTTCGTTCATCGCCGATACGCCGGTCACGGAGATCGTGGGCAACCGCGGCCCCGTGAGCGCCCAGATCGCGATCATGGCCATCCTCCTCGCCTGGCTGATCGGCATCCCGCTGGGCATCTTCGGGGCCGTCCGCCAGAACCAGACCAGCGACTACGCGTCGCGCTTCGTCGCAGTGTTCCTGCTCGCCGTGCCCGGCTTCTGGATGGGCCTGCTGATCATCCTCTTCACCGTGCTGGTGCTGGGATGGCGCCCGCCGCTGGTCTACGTCCACCTCTGGTCGGACCCTATCGAGAACCTGCAGATGACCCTGGGGCCGGCCTTCGTGATGGGCGTCGGGCTGGGGGCGGTCTTCGCACGGATCACCCGGTCGTCCGTGCTGGACGTGCTCAGCAGCGACTTCGTGCGCACGGCGCAGGCCAAGGGTCTCAACAGCCGCAACGTGCTCGTCGTGCACGTGCTGCGCAACGCCCT
Organism: Dehalococcoidia bacterium; assembly: GCA_965207695.1. GTDB lineage: Bacteria > Chloroflexota > Dehalococcoidia > Bin125 > Bin125 > TK10-74A. The sequence goes on from CBDBNA010000012.1 coordinate 2,571, forward strand.
GCTGCCCGTGCTGACGATCTCCGGGCTGGCCCTGGGCGGCCTCATCGGCGGAGCGGTCGCGGTGGAGCGGGCCTTCTCGGTGCCGGGCCTGGGGCTCTCGCTCGTGGAGGGCATCCAGTCGGCGGATTGGACGCTGATCCAGAGCCTCGTCTTCCTCTACGCCCTCTCGTTCATCCTGGCGAACATCTTGATCGACATTGCCTACGGCTTCGTCGATCCTCGCATCCGGGTCGCCTAGGCTGGCGGCCGGCCGGCGGGTGAGCCCCACTCCCTCGCAACTCCCCCGGCCCGCGGAATGGAGTCGACGTGCGCGCACTGAGCCTGACCGGCGAACGGACCATCGCGGTGCAGGACAAGCCCGAGCCCGATCCCGGCCCGGGCGAACTGCTGATCCGACTGCGGGCCTCGGCGATCTGCGGCAGCGACCTGCACCTCTACCGCCGCGCGCCGCAGGCGTACATCGACCGCGCGATCACGCCCGGCCACGAGGGCAGCGGCGACGTGGTCGCCGTCGGCGAGGGCGTGACGGGCTGGGCGCCGGGCGACCGGGCCGTCGTCTATTTCCGGCGCACGTGCTGGGAGTGCGACGACTGCCGCAGCGGCAACAACCAGGTCTGCGCCGTCATTCGCCCCGGCTACGGCTTCGGCGCGCACGGCTCCGACGCCGAGTTGATGACCGCCGACGCCAGCGCCAGCATGCGCCTGCCCGACGGTCTGAGCGCCCGCGAGGGCAGCATCCTGGCCTGCCAGGGTGGCACCGCCTACGCGCCGCTCGTGCGATTGGGCGTCGGCGGGCGGGACCGGGTGGCCGTGTCGGGCCTGGGCCCGGTGGGGCTGCTGGCCACGCAGTTCGCGCGCGCGATGGGGGCGGAGGTGGTGGGCATCGACCCGGTCGCGGAGCGGCGGGCGCTGGCGGAGTCGCTGGGCGCGAGCGCCACGATCGATCCGACGGCCGGGGAGGTGGGGCCCGCGCTGAAGGCGATCTGGCCGCGCAGCGCCGACAAGCTGGTGGAGGCCTCCGGCGCGACCCCCGCGCACGAGGCGATCCCGGCGGTCGTGCGGCCGCGGGGGACGGCGGCGCTGGTGGGGCTCGGCACGGAGCCGTTCCAGACCTCGCTCAACGGGATCACGCGCTGGGACATCAACCTCTTCGGCTCGACCATCTACCCCCAGACCATGTGGGACGAGTTGTGCGACTTCGTGCAGCGCAAGTCGATCGACCTGGGGGCCGTCGTGAGCCACGATCTGAGCATCGAGGAGGGCTCGCGCGGCTTCGAGTTGGCGGACGAGGCGGCCAGCGGCAAGATCTGCTTCCACTTCGACTGATCGCCGGGGACTGACTCGACGGAGATGGCGGACAGATGAGGCGTCTGCTGATCACCGGTGGCAACGGCCGCCTCGGCCGCTGGGTCGTCGAGGAGTTGAAGGCCGACCACGAGATCCTCGTGGCCGACATGGCCGCCGGGCCGGCGGACGGCGGCGCCGGGGGGCCGCGCTCCCTGCAGGTCGACCTGACCGATCCCGAGGCGGTGGCGACGGCGGCGGCCGGCGTCGATGCCGTGGTGCACCTCGCCGCGATCCCCTCGCCGCGCAACCACCCGGCGGAGCACGTCTTCGCCAACAACATGCTGAGCACGTTCAACGTCGTGGAGGCGGCGATGCGGGCGGGCGCGAAGCAGGTGATCTACAGCGGCAGCGGCTCGGCGCTGGGTTTCGCCTTCCGCTTCCGCGACATGGTCCCCGCGTACATGCCGATGGACGAGGAGCATCCGCTGCTGCCCCAGGACGCCTACGGGCTCTCGAAATGGCTAGGCGAGGAGATCCTGGCCGCCGCCACGCGCCGGACGGGCATCCGCACGATCTCGCTGCGGCCCACGAGCGTCCTGCAACCCGACGACTACGCCGAGCGCGTCCCCGCCGCGCTCGACCGGTCCGGCGGACACGGCATCTTCGCCTACGTCGACGCGCGGGACTACGCGCACGCGGTGCGCCTGGCGCTCGCCGACGAGACGATCGAGCACGACCGCTTCTTCATCACGGCCGACGACGCGCTCTGCCGCGAGCCGCTGAGCGTCGCGTTCCCGCGCCGCTTCCCCGGCAGCGAGGCCGTCTGCGCACACCTCACCGGCACGCAGGGGCCGATCACCTGCGCGAAAGCGAAGCGCGTCCTGGGCTACCGGCCGCAATACAGCTGGCGTGATCTTGTCCCCTGAGGCGACGTCCCCCGACCCTTCCACACCCCCATCCGCGGACTTCGCCGAGCGAGAGGGGGAGCGGATCGTGGTGCTGCGGGAGCCCGCCACCGACTCGACGGCCGAGGTCGTGCCCGGCCTGGGCAGCAACATCACCCGATTCCGGACGCTGGTCGATGGCCAGCCGATCGACGTGATCGGCGCGCCGCCCGACCTTGGAACCCTGCGGGCGCTGCCCACTCGCTACGGGGCGGGGGTGCTCTTCCCCTACCCCGGCCGGGTCGGGGGTGATGGCTTCGACTTCGAAGGCCGGCGCATCGATCTGCCGCCCGACCCGGCCACCAGCAACGCCATGCACGGGCTGGCGCGCCGCCGCGCCTGGCGGGTCATCGACATGGGCGCGTCGCCCGAGGCGGGGGCCTGGGTCACGACGGAGATCGCGACGCGGGAGGAGGCCGTGACCGCGGCGGAGTGGCCCTTCCCCTTCCGGCTGTCGCTGCGGGTCACGCTGCGCGGGGGACGGCTGCGGAGCGACGTGGCCCTCGTCAACACGGGCGACGCGGCGATGCCCTTCGGCCTGGGCTTCCACCCCTACGTCCCCACGCCGCTCGGCCCGCGCGGCGATGCCGATGCCTGCGAGATCCAGATCGACGCGACGGAGCGCTGGCGCGACTTCATCGACCCGCCGGCCACGGTGACGCCCGTCGCGGAGGACGAGTGGCCGCGCCGGCCGCTGCCTCTGGCGGACATCGCGCCCGTGCGTCGCACCGAGGCGGGGGTGAGCCGCAATGCGACCTTCTTCCGCCGCGGGCCCGACGGGGGGCGGGGCGCGACGGGCCGCCTGATCGACCGCGCGAACGGCCTGGAGGCGGTCGTGACGTGCAGCCCGGACTTCCCGGCGATGGTGTTCTACACGCCGCCGGGCATCGCGACGGCGTCGCTGGAGCCGCACACCTGCATCCCCAACGCCTTCAACCTGACCGGCCCTGGGCGGCCCGACCCGGGCCTGGTCGTGCTGGCGCCGGGCGCGACCTGGAGCGGCTGGTACACCCTGCACGCCGCGCGGCTGCGCTGACCCGGCGCGGGGCTAGACGAAGTACTCGCCCGCGTAGGGCTGGAAACGCCGGAACGCCTCCGCGTACTGGCAGCTCGGCATGCCGCCGATGGCCCGCGCCTCGACGCCGCGCAACTGACCCCGCTCGGGCCAGCGCTCCAGCAGCCCCGGCTGCGTGGGGCGGTAGCACTCCAGCGCCTCGATCTTGCGGTCCCAGACCGGCGTGATGTCGATGTACGTATCGGGCGCGAAGCCGAGGATCGGCTGCGCCATGACGTCGGGCTCGAAGAGGAAGATGCGGGCGCGGCCGATGCCAGCCTCGCGCGCCTGCACGGCGGCGACGCGGGCCAGGCTGGTCGCCCGCACGACCGTCTCGCTCACGGTCTGGTGGTCGCGATTGGTGGGCTCGTAGTTCCAGTGCGTGAGGATGATGTCGGGGCGGAAGTCGCGGATGCGGTCCACGTAGAGCTGCATGCGTTGTGCGTCGATGACGAGCGGGTTGTCGTCCAGATCGAGGAACTCGATGTCAACGCCGAGGATGTCGGCGGCGCCCTGCGACTCGGCCCGGCGGATGGCCTTGACCGACTCCACGGTGGCCTCGGGATTCTGCCACTGGGGAGCCGACTCGCCGCGCTCGCCGAAGGTCGCGCAGACGACCCTGACCTGCGCGCCGGCCTGCAGGTAGCGGGTCGCGGTGCCGCCGGCGCGGAAGCACCAATCGGCGGCGTGGGCGCCGAACACCATGAGGCGGGTCTCCGGGCCGGGCGGGCCGTTACCAATCACCGACGGCCCCGTCCTTGAGCACCGGGTGCTGGGTGTCGGCCGGCCGGAAGGGGAAGCGCTCGGCCAGCGACTCGTCGAAGCGGATGCCGATCCCGGGCGCGCGCGGCAGGTCGACGTAGCCGTTGACGATGTTCAGCGGCTCGACCAGCATCTCGTCCCAGATCTCCGACTGGCCCCCGGGGGGGATGAGGCTCTCCTGGATGAGGAAGTTGGGCGTGCAGGCGCCGATGTGCAGGCTGGCCAGGGTCACCCCGGGGCCGCGGGGGTTGTGCGGCGCGATCTGCATGAAGTACGTCTCCGCCGCGGCGGCGATGCGGCGCGTCTCCGAGATGCCGCCGGCGTGGCCGAGGTCGGGCTGCAGGATCGACACGGCCTGCGACTCGATCGTCGTGCGGAAGTCCCAGCGGCTGTACATGCGCTCCCCGGTCGCGACCGGGATGGGGCAGGAGCGGCTGACCTGCAGCAGCGCGTCGACGTTGCGGGGTGGCACCGGCTCCTCGAAGAAGAGCAGGTCCAGCGGGGCGATCGCGCGGGCGATCTCCAGCGCGACGGTGGGGGTCGACTTGCCGTGTGCGTCCACCATCAACGCGATGTCGGGCCCCACGGCGTCGCGGACGGCGGCGATGTTGTCGTGGGTCTCCGCCGCCTTGCGGGGGTCGCGGACCAGTTCCGGCGTGCCGGGGATGCCGAGCTTGATCGCGGTGTAGCCCTCGTCGACGCGTTCGAGGCAGTTCTCGACGAGGCCCTTCGGGTCGTTCGCCCGCCTGCCGGGGTGGGTGTAGAGCCAGATGCGGTCGCGGACGGCGCCGCCCATCAGGCTCCAGACCGGCCGGTCGAGGCGCTTGCCGGCGATGTCCCAGAGGGCCTGGTCGATGGCGCTGAGCGCCGTGGAGAGGATCACGCCGCCGCGCTGGAAGCTGTTGCGGTAGAGCACCTGCCAGTGCCGCTCGATCTGGCTGTCGTCCTGGCCGACGAGGTATTCGGCGAAGTCCTGCACCGCGCCCATGATGGCCCGCGCCTTGTGCGGCAGCGTGCCCTCGCCGTAGCCCTCCATCCCGTCGTCGCAGCGGATGCGCACGATCACCATGTTGCCGCGTCCCAGATTCACGGCGAACGGGTCGACTGCGACGATCTTGGGCATGGACTTACGGCTCCTATTCGAGGGCGGTTCCGGCGTCACAACCGGCCGCCGGCGGACACTCGGCGAAGGGATCGGATGCGGGATTCTGTCTATCGCCGGGCTGGACGAGGGTCAAGCCGGACGCGGCTGCTATGGTCCCCAGTGCCGTCCGCCCGACCCGGAGGAGAGCGCCCCCATGTGCCACCTCGACGCCCCCACCGACGCCATCCCGCCCGACGTCGCCGTGGAGGAGGTGCTGGTGCCGGTGGGCGCCGGGGAGCGGATGCCCGCCTTCCTGGCCCTGCCACCGCAGTTGCCGGCCCCGGCCGTCGTGATCGGCAACGACGTCGTGGGGCGCAGTCCGTACTACGAACACTTGGCCGCGCGCTTCGCCGAGGCGGGCTTCGTGGCGCTGGACCCGGAATATTTTTTTCGGCAGGGCCCGCTGCCCGAACTGACGCTGGAGCACGCCGGCCCCCGCGCCCGGCATCTGCACATGCCCACGACCATCGACGATCTCTCGCACGCCGCCGACTGGCTGCTCGCCCACCCAGCCGTGGCCGGCGACCGCGTCGGCGCGGTGGGCTTCTGCATGGGCGGGACGTTCGCGCTGGTGCTGACGGCCCGGCGGGCCGACATCGCGGCGGTCTGCTTCTACGGCTTCCCGCAGGGATCGGGGCAGGGCGAGCACGCCTCGCCGGTTCCGCTGGAGCTGGTCGACGCGATGCACGGCCCCATCCTGGGCTTCTTCGGCGCGGACGACGCGCTCGTCGGGGTCGAGCCGGTCGAGCGCTTTGGGCGGGCGCTGGCCGACCGCGGCGTGACGTTCGACTACACGATCTACCCCAACGTGGGCCACGGCTTCATGCGCCACTCCGCCTTCGACCCGGAGCACGAGTGGTACGACGCGGCCGTCGGGTCGTGGTTCCGGACGCTGGCCTTCCTCCGCGCCGAGCTGGGAGCGGGAGCCTAGCGGGGTCGGACCGCAGGCGGTAGCATGCGCCCATCGGCGCGATTCACAGGGGGAACGCCATGCCACTGACGAGCACGCAACTGGACCACCTCGACACCTACGGTTACGTCGTCGCGGAGGGGCTGCTGGACCCCGAGGCGCACCTGGGGCCGATCACGGCCGAGTACCACGGCGTGCTCGACCGGCTGGCGCGCGACCTCGTCGCGGCGGGGTCGATCGAGTCGACCTACGAGGATCTGCCCTTCGGGCCGCGCGTGACGCGGATCTACGCCGAGAGCGGCGCCGCCCACCACCAGTACTTCGACTTCTCGCTGCCCCAGAAGGGCATCGAGGCCGACACGCCGTTCTGGGCGGGCCCGGCAGTCTTCCGCACGCTGACGGCGCCGCCGCTGCTCGACGCGGTGGAGTCGGTGATCGGGCCGGAGATCTACTCGAACCCGGTGCAGCACGTGCGCATCAAGGTGCCCGAGCGCGACTGCCCGCGGACCGAAGCGGGCGACGTGATCGGCGGCGCGACGCCGTGGCATCAGGACAGCGGCGTGGTCACGGAGGAGGCGGACGACACGGAGACGCTGACGGTCTGGTTCCCGCTGCGCGACGCCGGCGTGGAGAACGGCTGCCTGCACGTGGTGCCGGGGACGCACCGGGGAGAGGTGCTGACGCACTGCGGCGGCGCGCAGGGCCTGCAGATTCCCAGCGCCCTGTTCGACGAGGAGTCGGGGCGGGCGCTGCCGATGCGGGCCGGCGACGTGCTCTTCATGCACCGCCGCACGATCCACGGCGCCCTGCCCAACGTGAGCGACGAGATCCGCTGGAGCCTCGACCTGCGCTACCAGCCGATCGGCCAGCCGACGGGGCGGGACGCCTTCCCGGGCTTCGTGGCGCGGAGCCGGGCGAATCCGGCGTCGGAGCTACACGATCCCGTGGCCTGGGAGGAGTCGTGGCGGGCGGCGCGCGATCGGCTGGCGGGCGAGGACGACCCGACGTACAACCGCTGGTCGTCCGACGACCCGGCCTGCGCGTAGGCGGAGCCCCGGTCGAGGCCCCTACGGGGTGCGCTTCTCGCGGGCGGCGGCGTTGTCGGCGGTGAAGTCGCGGGGCTGGGTGGCGCCGATGGTGACGTCGAGCATGGTGGCGCGGCGGGGGAGCGTACAGGCCAGCAGGATCGCCTCGGCGATGTCCTCCGACTGCATCATGGTGGCGCGCTCGGCCGGACCCGGCGGCAGCGGGCGGTTGTCGAGGATGGGCGTGTCGACCTCGCCCGGGTAGACGGTGGTGCAACGGATCCCGAAGCCGCGGACCTCCTCGCGGAGCACGTCCATATAGAACTTGGCGGCCACCTTGGCGGCGGAGTAGGCGACGCCGGCCATGATGCCGGGGCGGTGGGCGGCCATGGAGGAGACGAGGATGACGTCGCCGTCGCCGCGCTCGATCATGCCGGGCAGCAGTTCCCGCGTGAGGACCAGCGGGCCGGTGGTGTTGACGTCCATGACGGAGCGCCACTCGTCGGCGCCGATATAGCGGGGGTTGCGGACCTTCGAGGAGAAGCCGGCGTTGTTGACGACGATGTCGCAGCGGCCGTGGCCGGCGAGCACGTCGTGGGCGAGGCGGGCGGCGGAGTCGGGGTCGGCGAGGTCGGCGGTGAAGGCGGCGGCCGGGGGCCCGCCCGCGGCGGCGATGGCGGCGACGGCCTCGTCGAGCGGCGCTTGGCGGCGGCCGGCGACGATCACGGTCGCGCCCTGGGCGGCCATCATCTCGGCGGTGGCGCGGCCGATGCCGGTGCCGCCGCCGGTGATGAGGGCGACCCGGTCGTGCAGGGCTTGGGACATGCGGAGGCTCCGTTCGCGGTGTGCCGGCCGGGAGGGGCACGGCGCACATTATCTATTCGGCGTGGCCCGCCGGGAAGTCTTGGGAGCGACGGAGAGCGTCCGCTGGCGCCGGCGCCCTGTCACGGACGGCGGCGGCGTGCGATAGTCGGCGTCGCGACGCCCAGTCGCCGGTCAGGAGCCCCCCGTGCGCATCACCGACTTCCGCAGCTTCCTCGTCCGGCCGGCCGTCGACCCGGCCGCGATCCCCGACGTCTACACGGCCGCCAAGAACCTGCTCTTCGTGCGACTGGAGACCGAGGACGGGCTGCACGGCTGGGGCGAGTGCTACACGCAGGCCGACCGCGACACCCAAATCGAAGCGCATCTGCGGCAGCTGGAGCGCTACGTCGTGGGGTGGGACGCGCGCCGCATCAAGCCCTTCACCGACGCCGCCTACAACGACTTCGCCGCCCGCCGCGGCGCGATGGACTACTACTCGGCGGTGAGCGGGATCGAGCAGGCGCTGTGGGACCTGGCCGGCAAGCGCGCCGGCGTCCCCGTGTACGAGCTGCTGGGCGGCGCCGTGCGCGATCGGCTGCGGGTGTACGCCAACGGCTGGGCCCGCACGACGAGCCACGAGGAGCTGGCGGCGCGGGCGCGGGCGGTGGTCGCGCGGGGCTTCACGGCGCTGAAGTTCGACCCCGTGCCCGGCCCCTGGCGGTCGTTCATCACGCGCGAGCAGGAGGACGAGACCGTCGCGCGGGTGGCCGTGGTGCGCGAGGCGGTCGGCCCCGACGTGGACATCCTGCTGGAGATCCACCGGCGGCTGGCGCCGATGCACGCGGTGCGCATCGCGCGGCAGGTCGAGGAGTTCGAGCCCTACTGGTTCGAGGAGCCGGTGCTGGCCGAGAACATCGACGCGCTGGCCGACGCCCGCGCGGAGATCGACCTGCCGGTCGTGACGGGCGAGGAGCTCTACACGAAGTTCGAGTTCCGCGAGGTCTTCGAGCGCGGCGCGGCCGACATCATCAACCCGGACGTCTGCAACGTGGGGGGCATCCTGGAGTTGAAGGAGATCGCGGCGATGGCCGAGGTCTACTTCGTGGCGGTGGCGCCGCACAACTACAACAGCACGACGGTGGGTCTGGCCGCGACGCTGCAGGCCGCGGCGACGATGCCGAACTTCATCATCACCGAGTACTTCATGAACCTGGAGCCGTGGGGCCGGGAGGTCGCGACGCCGCCGTTCGAGGTCGAGGAGAGCCACATCACGCTGTCGGACCGACCGGGCCTGGGCATCGATCTGGACGAGGCCGCGCTGGCGCGGTCGCCGCGGGAGTTGTTCCCCCGCCGCGGCTTCGGCGACGCCTGAGACCGTCCGGCAGACCCCGGCGGCGCCGGCGCGGGCGGGTGCCGCTTCTGCCATCCGCTTGACATCCGCGGCGGGCTTGGCAATATTCCTCGCATCAGCCACCGACCCCGGGTCGGCCGGAGGGTGACGCGTGGGAGCAGGGCCCGTCACAAGCGACCGCAACTACTGGAGCAGCGCGCGCCGCCGCCGGATCTCGCGCCGCGCCATGCTGGGCGCGAGCGCCAAGGCCGGCATCGGCGCGGCCGCGCTCGCGCTGGCGGGCTGCGGCGATGACGACGATACGCTCGTGCTCCTCCTTCCCGAGGAGGAGGAGGCCGACGAGGCCGCGGCGGAGGACGGGGAGCAGGGCGAAGAGGCGATCGAAGAAGCCGTGCCGCGGCGCATCGGCGGACCGAACGCGGGCGGGAAGCTCACCCTGACCTGGGCGCAGTCGAATTCCGGCGGCTTCAACCCCTACATCTCCATCACTGCGTCCGACCACCTTGGGTATCTGGGCTACCTGTACGACTCGGTGCTGGGCTTCGACAATCAGGGCCGCATTCAGCCCGAGCTGGCGGAGAGTTGGGAACTGCCCGACGACCTGACCTACGTCTTCAACCTGCGACCGGGGACGATCTTCCAGGACGGCGCGCCGGTCGACGCGCACGCCATGCAGGCGAACATGGACTACGTGCTGGAGACGCCGGACATCGCGGGGCTGAGCACGGCGCGGGCGGGGGTCTCGAAGGCCGTGTCGCGGGAGGTGATCACCGACCTGTCCTGGCGGATGGTGAACGCGGAGCCGTTCGCGCCCACGCTGGTCAACTTCTTCTCCTCGCCGGGCACGGGCATGCTGATCTCCCCGGCGCACTTCGAGACGGCGGCCTCGGACCCCGTGGGGGCGGGACCGCTGCGCCAGACCGGCTATCACGAGGGCGAGAACTGGACCGCGGAGCGCTGGGACGGCTACTGGGACGAGGCCAACGTCTGGGTGGACGAGGTGGAGCAGGTGATCGTCTCCGACGGGAACTCGCAGTGGAACGCGTTCCTCGCGGGCGACGTCTCGTGGGCGGCCCCGCCGGGCGGGATGACGAAGCGGCTGCAGGAGGATCTCGTCGACGACGGCTACCAGGTGCTGACGGGCAGCGCCCGGACCTGGCAGCAGACGTGGTTCAACATCGATCCCAGCCGCGAGCCGGAGATCAACCTGTTCCGCGACCCGCGCCTGCGCCGGGCCGTGCACCTGGCCATCGACCGGGCGGCGATCAACGAGATCGCGACGGAGAACCTGGGCAAGGCGTCGCGCGGGCCCGTCTCGCAGGAGAGTTGGGCGCTGCAGCCCGACAAGGACTACTACGCCGACGCGCCCAACCTGGAGGAGTCGTACCAGTTGCGGGACGCGGCCGGGTACGCCGACGGCGTCCCCGGCGTCTACCTGAGCTTCGCGACCGAGTTCCACCGGCGCATGGCCGAGCCGGTGCACAACCAGCTGCGCGAGGCCGGCTTCGACCTGGAGTTCCTGGAGAACACCGAGGCGGTGATCATCGAGTGGATGCTGGGGACCGAGGAATGGCAGATGGCCGTTCTGACCTGGGAGTCCCCCTTCGACCCGGACCCGGTGCTGCGCAACTCCATCTCGGCGCTGATGAGCTGGCAGTACGGCGGCGAGCCCGGCCGGTCGGACCCGGCGCTGCACCCGGACGACGAGGTGCTGCAGGCGCTCGAGGGGAGCCGCCAGCTCGTCGAGGCGGCCGCCGTGGGGCCCAGCCAGGACGACCGCCTCCCGCACTACGACGCGCTGTTCCAGAACTGGACGGACAACGGCTGGAACTACCACATCGCGCAGTACAGCGCGGGCTGGGCCGGGCAGCCCAACCTGCGGGGGTTCGAGTTCCGCGACGTCGACGGCTGGATCGTCGGCGACGGGGTCAAGTACCTCTGGTTCGATACGTAGCTTGGCCCCGCCGGCCGGCGCGGGCGGGAGATCGCGCCGGGCCAGTCTCAATCCACCATTGCTTGACATTCCTTCTGACGTGGGCTAATCATTGCGCATCGACCCGGCCCCCGGACTGGTCGGGCGATCCCAATCCGCGAAGGGACCGCTATGAGCCACGACAATTATTGGACGCGCGCGCGACGACACCGCATCTCGCGCCGCACGATGCTGGGCGCCAGCGCCAAGGCCGGCGTAGGCGCCGCCGGGCTGGCGCTGGTCGGCTGTGGCGGCGACGACGACGATGACGACGCCGCGCCCGCCGCACCCGCAGCCGCCGCCACCCAGGCCGAAGAGCAGGCCGAAGAACAGGCGATGGAGGAGGATGCGCAGGCCCAGGCCGAAGAACAGGCCATGGACGACGATGAGATGGAGGAGGAGCAGGCGGCGGCCGCCGCCGGCGGGCCGATGCGCGGCGGCATCATGCGCCGTTCCATCGCCGACAACCTCTTCACGGGCTGGGACCCGCACACCGCCGCCACCGGCCTCGACAACCTGGGCTACATCAACCACGTCTTCGACCGCATGCTGGGCTTCGAAGACAACGGCGCGGTCACGGGGATGCTGGCCGAGAGCGTCGAGAACCCCGACAACGTCACCTACGTCTTCAACATGCGCCCCGGCGTGGTCTTCCACGACGGCGCCCCCGTCGACGCCCCCACCGTCCAGCTCAACATGGAGCGGCTGCAGGACCTCGTGGACGTGGGCGGCGGCAGCCGCAACTCGGAGGGAATCAAGCGGGCCGTCAGCATGGAGGCCGTGGACGACTCGGCCTGGCGGATGGTCAACTCGGAGCCCTTCGGCCCCACGCTGGTTTCCTTCCAGTCCTTCCCGGGTACGGGCATGCTGATCTCGCCGAACAACTTCGACGACGTGCTGACCGACCCCGTGGGCGCCGGGCACCTCAAGTTCGTCTCCTACACCGAGGGCGAGGCCTTCGTCGGGGAGCGCTGGGACGACTACTGGGACAACGACAACGTCTGGCTGGACGGCATGGACCTGCGCGTGATCCCGGACGCCAACACGTCGTGGAACGCCTTCCTCAACGGCGACTTCGACACCGGCGGACCTCCCGGCGGCATCACGCTCGACCTGAAGGAGCAGTTGGAGGCGGACGGGTTCAACGTCATCACCGGCTCCCACCAGGTCTGGACCCAGACCTGGTACAACATGAACCCGAACTCGCAGCCGGGCTTCAACGTCTTCCGTGACCCGCGCATGCGCCGGGCCGTGCACTTGGCGCTCGACCGCCAGGCGATCACCGATGTGGCCCATCAGGGGCTGGGCAAGCCCTCGCGGGGGCCGACGTCGGTGGAGAGTTGGTCGCTGCCGGAGGGCGTCGACTTCTACTCCGACGCGCCCAACCTGGAGGAAGCGCGGCAGCTCATGGACGCGGCCGGCCACGCCGACGGCATCCAGGGCGTGCAGTTGGCCTACTCGCCCGAGTACCAGCGCATCATCACGGAGCCCGCGCACGCGCAGTGGGCGGGCATCGGGATCGACCTGGATTACGTCCACGGCCAGGAGCCGCCGATCATCGACCGGCTGCTCGCCGTGCAGGACTGGACGATCGCCACGCTGTCGTGGGAGTCGCCCTTCGACCCGGACCCGGTGCTGCGCCAGTCGCTGGAAGGCCTGCAGAACTGGATGTACGGATCGCCCGCGGACGGGCCCCGCACCGGCCGCGCGGACGTCAACCTGCACCCGGACGACGACATCCTGGTCGGCTTGGCGGAGACGGAAGACCTGCTCAACAAGGCGGCGGCGCCGCCCACCCAGGCGGAGCGCATCCCGCTCTACCAGGACGCCTACACCGTCTTCCAGGAGCACGGCTGGAACCACCACATCGTGCAGTGGCCGGCCGGCGCGGTCGGCCAGGGCTACGTGGGCGGTATGCGCATGGTGCCGTTCTTCGGCTTCGACCAGGGGATGGGCTTCAAGTACCACTGGTTCGACAACGTGTAACCGGCGCGCATTGCCGGCGGAGGGGCTTGGCGCCCCTCCGCCGCCGGCTTTCACCACGACGGCCGTCGGTTGACGGCCGTCGCGCTGCCTGCCGTTGCCGCCCGGCGGGGTCTTGGCACGGGGGGCGTTCGTCAGAGGAAGGCTGATGGTCCGCTACATCGGCACACGCGTCGTCTCCTCCATCTTCGTCCTCTGGGTGATCAGCATCCTCTCCTTCCTGCTGATGAACGTCCTGCCGGGCGATCCGTCGTTCGCCGTCACGGGCATCAACGCCACGCCCGAGATGATCGAATTCACGAAGGAGCGCCTGGGGCTCAACCTGCCGCTGCACGAGCGCTACGGGAACTGGATCTTCAACCTGCTGCAGGGCGACCTGGGCCTGACGCTGGTCACGCAGATCCCCCAGAACGAGATCTTCGAGCGCCGCGTGATCGCGACGCTGGAGCTGGGCCTGCTGAGCCTCTTCGTGGTCGTCATGGTGGCGATTCCAGTCGGCGTGCTGGCGGCGCTGCGGCCCGGATCGAAGCGCGAGGTCACGGCCAGCACGCTGATGATCGTCGGCAACTCGATCCCCGAGTTCCTGACCGGCATCGGGCTGGTGCTGCTGCTGGGCCTGGAGTTGGGCTTGCTGCCCATCGTCGGCTACGTGCCCATCTGGGAGGATCCGATCCAGAACCTGCGGCTGATGGCGATGCCGGTGATCGCGATCGCGCTCACCGCGACGACGCTGCTGATGCGGCAGACCCGATCGGCGATGATCAACGTGCTCAACGATGACTACATCCGCACCGCCCGCGCCAAAGGGCTGCGCGGGCGGGCGGTGATCGTCCGCCATGGGCTGCGCAACGCGCTGATCCCCATCGTGACCGTGTTTGGCTTCCAGGCGGGGCTGATCTTCAGCGGCGCGGTGATCACGGAGAGCGTGTTCGCGATCCCGGGCATGGGCCGGCTGTTCGTCGACGCCGTGGTGATCAGTCAGGACTTCGCGGTCGTGCAGAACATCGTGATGTTCTTCGCCGCGGCGGTGGTGCTGGTCAACCTCGTCGTCGACCTCTCCTATCCCTTCCTCGACCCTCGCATCCGAGCCGGAGCGGCCGGCACATGAGCAGCGAAACGACCCCCTCCGGCCGCGCGGCGGCGCCCACGTTCTCGCTGAGCGCGATTCGCGACCAGCACTGGTACCGCGAGACGCGGGGCATCCTGCGCGTCTACATGCGCAACCGGCCGGCGGTGCTGGGGGCGCTGCTGCTGTTCGGCTTCGGCGTCGTGGCGGCGTTCGCGCCGCTGATCGCGCCGGCCGACCCGCTGGAGCCGAACCTGACGCTCGACGGCGTGTTCAACCCGCCCAGCTTCGAGCACATCGCGGGGACGGACGCGCTGGGGCGGGACGTGCTCAGCCGCACGATCTTCGGCGCGCGCATCGCCTGGCAGATTGTCCTGGCCGCGATCGGCGTGGCGATGGCCATCGGCGTGCCGCTGGGGCTGTTCGCCGGCTACATCGGCGGCAAACTCGACGAGCTGGTCATCATGCGCATCGTCGACGCCGTGATGGCGCTGCCGGGGCTGATCCTCATCCTCGCGGTCACCGCGGCGCTGGGCCCCAGCATCACGAACACGATGATCATCATCGGCGTCGTCTGGTCGCCCGGCTACGCGCGGCTCACGCGGGGCGTCGTGCTCTCCATCAAGGAGGGCGTCTACATCGAAGCGGCGCGCGCGGTGGGGGCGGGCCCGGCGCGGGTGATGTTGCGGCACCTGCTGCCCAACGTCGTCGCGCCGATCATGGTGCTGGCGTCGCTCTCGGCGGCGGGCATCATCCTCGTCGAGGCGGGCCTCAGCTTCATCGGCGCCGGCGTGCAGCCGCCGACGCCGGCCTGGGGCGGCATGGTGTCGAGCGCCTACGAGACGCTGATCACGCGCAACGGCTGGCCGATCCTGGGGCCGGCCATCGCCATCATCCTGATGGTGATGTCGTTCAACTTCGTCGGCGACGGCGTGCGCGACGCCTTCGACCCGCGGCTGCGCAACATCCGCTAGGCGGCGGCCGGCGCGACCACCTCAGCCCGCGCTGCCCATCCCGCAGCCCTCTATCATTCGCCGGGCCGGGCGGGCCGACCGCCGGGGCGGTCGCCGCTCTGCGCCGGAGTCGCGCATATGCTTCGCTACAGCATCAGGCGGGTCCTCTCCTCGATCGTCATCCTGATCCTCATCAGCATCCTCGCCTTCCTGCTGATGAACGTGCTGCCGGGCGATCCGGCCGCACGGATCGTGGGGATCAACGCCACACCGGAGTTGATCGAGCAGACCAAGGAGCGGCTCGGCCTGAATGAGCCGCTGCACGAGCGCTACGCGAGCTGGTTCTTCCACGCGCTGCAGGGCGATCTGGGTGACAGCACGATCCATCAGACCCCCATCGCCGAGACGTTCGAACGGCGCATCCCGGCCACGCTCAACCTGGGCATCCTCAGCCTGATTGTCGTCGTGGGCCTGGCGGTGCCCATCGGCGTGCTGGCGGCGCTGAAGCCCGGCTCGAAGCGCGAGGTAACGGCCAGCACGCTGATGATCGTGGGTAACTCGGTCCCGGAGTTCCTCACCGGCATCGGGCTGGTGCTGCTGGTCGGGTTGCACCTCGATCTGCTCCCGGTGGTGGGCTACGTCCCCTTCTGGGAGGACCCGATCCAGAACCTCAAGCACATGGCAATGCCGGTGACGGCCGTGTCGCTCACCGCCACGGCGTTGCTGATGCGGCAGACGCGCTCGGCGATGATCAACGTGCTCAACGAGGATTACATCCGCACGGCGCGGGCCAAGGGGCTGCGCACCCGAGTGGTGATCGTGCGGCACGGACTGCGCAACGCGCTGATCCCCATCGTGACGGTCTTCGGATTCCAGGCCGGGCTGATCTTCAGCGGCGCCGTGATCACCGAGCAGGTGTTCGGCATCCCAGGCATGGGCCGGCTTTTCGTGGAGAACGTCGTCCACAGCCAGGACTTCAACATCGTGCAGAACGTGGTGATGTTCTTCGCGGTCTGCGTCGTGGCATTGAACCTGCTCGTCGACCTCTCCTACCCGTGGTTGGACCCACGCATCCGTGAGGGGCGGCGCTGATGGCCGGCGGCACGGCTCCCCCGGAAGGCGTCGCCCCGCCCGCCCTCTCGGTCGCGGGGATGCGGGAGCAGCACTGGTACCGCGAGGCGCGCGCGATCCTGCGCGCCTACATGCGCAACCGGCCGGCCGTGCTGGGCGCGGTGCTGCTGCTGGGCTTCGGCATCGTGGCGGCGTTCGCGCCGGCAATCGCGCCCGCGGACCCCCTGAAGACCAACCTCAGCCTCGACGGCATCTACCAGCCCCCCGCCTGGGACCACATCGCCGGCACCGACGGCCAGGGCCGCGACGTGCTCAGCCGCACGATCTTCGGCGCCCGCATCGCCTGGCAGATCGTGCTGGCCGCGATCGGCCTGGCGATCGCCGTCGGCGTGCCGCTGGGGCTGCTGGCTGGCTACGTCGGCGGCAAGCTCGACGAGCTGGTCATCATGCGCATCGTCGACGCGCTGATGGCGATGCCGGGGCTGGTGCTGGTGCTGGCCATCACCGCCGCCCTGGGTCCGAGCATCCAGAACACGATGATCATCATCGGCTTCGTCTGGTCGCCGGGCTATGCGCGGCTCACGCGGGGGGTCGTGCTGTCGATCAAGCAGGAGGTCTACATCGACGCGGCGCATGCGGTGGGCGCGGGCCCGCGCCGGATCATGCTGCGCCACATGCTGCCCAACGTCGTCGCGCCGGTGCTGGTGCTGGCATCGCTGTCGGCGGCGGGCATCATCCTCGTCGAGGCGGGGCTGAGCTTTATCGGCGCGGGCGTGCAGCCGCCGACGCCCGCCTGGGGTGGCATGGTCGCGAAGGCCTACATCACGATCACGACGCGCAGCGCCTGGCCCATCCTCGCGCCGGCGCTGGCCATCATCCTGATGGTCATGTCATTCAACTTCGTCGGCGACGGCGTCCGCGACGCGATGGATCCGCGCCTGCGCAATATCCGGTAGGGGCGGCCGCTCAGGAGACCTCGATCTCCACGCGGCAGTGGTCGCTGGGCCCCCATTCCTCCGGCTTGTTCAGGGCGCGCACTGCGATCGAGTCCGTCATTCCCTGGGATGCGAAGACGAAATCCAGTTGACGGGTCGCCGTCGCGGGTTTTTGCCCGCTGTGGTGGAACGTCGGAACGTTCTTGCTCTCCGGGGGCAGTTCGTCCGGCCACGGCTCCGCCTGACGCCCGTGGGGAAACTGCGGCCCGACGAAGGTCAGCCCCATCGCCTCCACCCGGTCGAACACCGTTTGGTAGCGCGCCGCCCAGTAGGCGCTGCCGTGCTCCCCGTGGCCGTGGAGGATGTTCAGGTCGCCGGCAGCGAGGATTCGGTGCTTTCGCTCGCGGCCGATGAAGCGCGAGAGGTCGGAGATGAGATGGTGCGCTGAGGCGTCGGCGAAGATCCAGTCGCCGCCAGCGGAGGTATGGGGGCCCTCCCAGATCGCGTACAGGGATACCACGACGAAGGGCTCGCCCTCCTGTGGCTTCACATGAGCGGCGGCCAGCGATCCGGGCCGGCTGACGGCGAGCTCATTCCAGGCCGCTTCGACCAGGGGCTCCGCCTCGATCCAATCCACTTCGATGCGATCCGAGAGTTGCACCACCGCCGACCGCCAGGGAGCGTTGGAGTCCTGCCCAGGGATGCGCCAGGGCGCGGCGTCGGTGGTGATGCGCTCGGCGATGTCGGACGGCGGTTTGCCGGCCTCCTGCAGGAGGGCGACGTCCGCATCCATCTCCAACAGCGAACGCCAAGGCGCGTGCCTGTGAGCGATGTTCCAGGAGATGATCTTCACTGGGGTTGAGCCGGCCTCCTCGCCGGCGGAGCGGTCCGGGGCTGCGGGCACTGCGGGCTTCCCTTCGCTGCGAGCGGCTGGTTCCACGCGAGTCTAGGCGGCTCGACGGAGGCCACCGGCCGCTGTCCGATGGGCTAGCCTGACCCTCGAACCCCCTCTCCATCTCGACGATGGCGAGGGGGACCAGAGGAGCAGGCGATGCCGCTGCCGGTCCTCCGCCGCGCGCTCGTCGTGGGCGTCGCGCTGCTGGCGCTGGCCGCAGGGATGTGGGCATCGCACGGGACTGCGTCGGCGCAGGCGCCGGCGGCCAGCACGATCACGACGGAGCTCCAACCCGGTTGGAATCTCGTGGGCTGGATGGGCTCCGACACCACCACCCGGGCGCTCTTCGACGCCCTGCCGGAGTTGAACCTCATCGTCGCCTGGGACGATGAGGCGCAGCGGCACCGCTGGGCGTGGCGCCCGGCGGTCGGGTCGCGGGGGCTGCGGGGCGTCAGCCGGGGCCAAGGGCTGGCCCTGCACATCGGGGGCGAGGCCGCCGTCGAGTGGACGCGCCCGGTGGCGGAGGGCGTCGTGCTGCTCCCGCTGCGTGCGGGAAACAACCTCGTGACCTGGGGCGGACCCGACGGAACGCCGATCGAGGAGGCGCTCGACTGGCTGGGCGACGCCGTCATGAGCACGTCGCGGTGGAACGCGGGCATGCGGGAGAGCGAGCGCTACCGCCCCGGTGCATCCACCGCCGCCAACACGCTGCGCACGCTGAATCACGGCGACGCGTTGTGGGTGCGGCTATCGGAGGATGCGAGTTGGTGGCAGTCGGGCACGGCGGGCACGGAGTTCGTTTTCGAGGAACCGCTGCATCCGGAGACAGAGGCGGCGCTGCGTGCGGAAGTCGCCAGCGTGCTGGCGTTCTACTACGAGAGTTATGGGCTGGAGCCGGTCGATCTCTCGGTAGCTACTTATCCACGCCTCGACTTCAGCGCCAGTGCGTGGGCAGGGGAGATCAACATCAGCAAGCGGAGGTACAGCAACCCACTGCCGGATTTCGCCATCCCACACGAGTACTTCCATGTCTTGCAATTCGAGTGGGCGAAGCTCTCGCCGAACCAATTCGAGACGCCGAACTGGCTGATCGAAGGCACGGCCACGTACATGGAGGGTCTGTACTACGAGCAACGACTTGGCGAGACGGGGGCCGATGTGCGCGCGGATTGGTGGCGGCGCACGATCGGGCGCGGCGTAGGATCCCTACCGCTGGACCACTGGGTCTACGACCACGGGCAACAGGGAGATCAGCGAATCACCGCAGGGTACTTCGTGGGCGCGTTGGCGACGGACTGGCTGGTCAGGCGAGCGGCGGCATTGTCCGCGGGGACGCGCTTCGATCCGCTGGAGCCGCCGGAAGTGGTTACCCGGCCGGACTATAACGCCCACTTCGAGTTCTTCCGCCTGCTGCCGATGTCGGGAACCTGGGAGGAGGCGTTCGAGGCGGCCTTCGGCATCGGGGTCGAAGACTTCTACGAGGTGTTCGAGGAGTATCGGATCGCGCTGGGCGCGCAGTACCTGCCGCACTTGGCCGACGACCGCGATGAGCCGAAGCTCGTGCTACTGGGCGAGATTCCGTCCGACGTCCAGACCCGCCTCCGCGACCAGTTCGACACAGCCCAGGAACTCTTCGGCGACAGGTTCAGGAGCGGGCCGGTGGACTACACGGTCTACGTTGCAGCCAACGACCGGTCGGCGGAGCCCACGTACCAGCACGTCTTCGGGTCCGCGTCCTTCTGGTTGGGGGAAGACATCTCCCCCATCGCACAATGCAGCAGGAGCACTACAGGATTCACCTTATTCGTGGTCCTGGCGAACTGCCCAGCGGAGCCGATCGGAGACCTACTCGGGGAGTATCACTTCGAGGAGGTTCTGGAGCGGGTCGCGCCGACGGATGTGCTCACGCCGTTGCTGCCGGGATACAACTCTCCCGGTCCCTACTGGTTGCGGCTGGCAACGCGCGGCTACGCCGAGCATGCGTATCGGGAAGTGCTGGGAATCGAGACACTCGATGAAGCTCGCCGCACGCAAGCGGAGATCGCGGCCCGGACGGCGGCGTCGCTGCGCAGCGTCACGGCATATCCACCCGTGCCGGAGGCTCCGGACGAGGCGACTGCCGCCCTCAGTTTCCTGGCAGGCGACTGGTTGGTGACGCGGGCCGGGGAACCGGCGATCTTCGAGTACTACCGGCTGCTGGGGTCCAACGACAGTTGGCAGGCGGCGTTCGAGCGCGCGTTCGGGATCACGATCGACGACTTCTACGAGGAGTTCGCGGCGTACCGGGCCGTGGCGGCGCCGGCGCGGCCGCCCGAGGAGCGCGACGCGCCAGAACTCGTGCTGCTGAGTGAGATCCCCGCCTGGGACGCAGCCAGAGTGCGTGCGTACTTCGAGGCCACGCAGGCGTTCTTCGGCGATCGTCTTGGTGGCGAGCCGGTCGACTACGCGGTGTACGTCGTGGCCAGCGGCCCCGAGGCGGCAGCGCACCAGGACATCATTGATGTGATCCCGCCCGGGGCGTGCTTTTTTGCACAGCGTCCCTGGACCACGGCGGTCATAGTGCTACGACGCTGCATCCTATCCCCCGTGGACATCCTGGGACAGTTCCACTTCGCCAGCGTGCTGCGGCAGTTGACGCCTCCGGGCGCCTGGGAGTACTGGCCCTCCGATTACAAGCTGCAGGGGTCCTACTGGCTTGACGTCGGGCTGCGTCGATACGCCGATCGCGCCTTCCTCGATTCGCTGGAGCTTGAGGATCTCGACCGGAGTCGCCGCCGATCGGCGAATTTCGCGATCTGGGCGGAGGGCACGCTGTACGACCTTGAGCCCTACCGGGATTCGGGTCGGTCTCCTGATCACGAGACCGAGGCGCTGAGCTTCCTGGCGGCCGACTGGCTGGTGGCGCGAGCCGGGGAGCGGGCGATCTTCGACTACTACCGCTTGCGCCAGTCCGCCGCCAACTGGCAGGACGCCTTCGAGGGCGCCTTCGGCATCACCATCGACGACTTCTACGCGGCGTTCGCGGAGTACCGCGCCGCCGGCTTCGAGCGCTGACCGGGGCGCGACACCATGCCCACCGACGCGCCACCGGGCGGCTGGCCCGACGAGTCGCCGTTCGTAGCGGCGCACTTCCGCTGCGACGACGAGCGGGACGACGCCCTCTTCTACCAGGAACCCCGCCTGGTGACGCACATCGACGACGCGGCGATCGCGGCGCTGCGGGCGCACTACGCGCGCATCTTCCCGGCCCGCGCGGCGGTGGTCGACCTGATGAGCAGCCACGTGTCGCACTTCCCGGCCGGCTTCGCGCCGTCGCGGGCGGCCGGGCTGGGGATGAACGCCGAGGAACTCGCGGCGAACCCGGCGCTGACGGAGTGGGTCGTGCACGACCTGAACACCGATCCGGCGCTGCCCTACGACAGCGCGGGCTTCGACGTGGTCACGATCGCGGTGAGCGTGCAGTACCTGCGGCAGCCCGTCGCGGTCTTCCGCGAGATCGGCCGGGTGCTGAAGCCGGGCGGCATCTGCAGCGTCGCGTTCTCGAACCGCTGCTTCCCGCCGAAGGTGGTCGCGCTCTGGTCGGCGACGGGCGACAGGGGGCACGCGCAGGTCGTGACCGCGTACTTCCACTACGCGGGCGGGTTCGGCGAGGCGGAGACGCTGGACCTGTCGCCCGATCCACGGCGCAGCGACCCCCTCTACGTCGTGCAGGCGCGACGGCTGGGCGGGGAGCGCGTCAGCGGCCCGTGAACTCGGGGTTGCGCTTCTCCAGTCGGGCGGCCATCCCCTCGCGGGCGTCGTGGCTGTCGCGCGCGGCAGCGGCGAGCCGGTCGACGTCCTCGTGGGGGATGGCGTCGCGGTAGGCCATGCCGCGCGTGACGAGCGCTTTCATCGCGCGCATCGACAGCGGCGCGTTGGCGGCCAGCCGGTCGATGACGGCGTCGGCGGCCGCGTCGAAGTCGTCCGGCTCGGCGACGCGCGCGATGACGCCCAGGTCGTACATGCGCTGGGCGGGGATCGGGTCGCCCAAGAGCAGCAACTCCTTGACCAGAACCGGCCCGCCGACCTCGAGCAGCTTCTTGGCGAGGTACCAGGTGGGGGCGAGCCCGATCTGCGCGAGCGACATCCAGAACGATGCTTGGGTCGAGGCGACGACGATGTCGCAGTGGAGCGCCAGTTCGTTGCCGCCGGCGATCGCCGGCCCCTGGACGACGCCCACGACCGGCAGCGGATAGGCCTCGATCGCTTGCAGGGCCTTCTCGAGGGAGCTGTCGTTGTTCGGGGCGCCCTCGCCGAGGCGCTCCCGCAGGTCGATCCCGGCGCAGAAGACGGGTCCGGCCGCCCGCAGCGCGACGACTCGCGCCTCGGGCGCGGGCGTCTCCGAGAACGCCGCCAGCAACTCGCGCAGCATCTCGGAGTTGAGGGCGTTGCGCTTGTCGGGCCGGTTGAGCGTGACCGTGCGGACGGCGCCGGCGTCGGCGATCTCCAGGACTCCCATGGCGGACCTCCGTTCCCGTGCGATGCTAGCCGAGCGATTCGTAGACGGCGCGGAGAAGGTCGCCGCTGCGGGTATCGCCGAGCGCGCCGGTGATCATCCGGTTCATCACGTAGGCGATGGAGACCCGCGCGTCGAGGTCGATGACGACGATGGAGCCGCCCCAGCCGCCCCAGCGGAAGTGGCGCGGGTTGGGCGGCGCGACCGTGTCCTCGATGTAGGTGGCGAAGCCGAGGCCGAACGTGACGTGCTTGCCCAGCACGACGTCGACGCCGTCGGTCTGGACCTCCCGCACCCGCTCGACCGTCTCGGGGGACATGAGGCGCACGCCGTCGACGGCGCCGCCGCAGGCCAGCGCCGAGTGGACGCGGGCGATGGAGTGCGCGTTGCCCGTCCCGCCGGCGGCCGGGATCTCGGCGGCGCGCCAGTCTCGGGTGCGGGTCACGGTGGCGTCCAGGGGGCAACTCGCCATGGTGCGCGCGGCGATGGAGTTGGGGTCGAGCTCCTCCACGGCGGGATCCGGGGCCGGCGGGATCAACTCGGCGACGCGGCCGTCGTGCGCGGCGTCGAGGCCGATGTGGAAGTCGGCGCCGAGCGGCTCGGCCACCTCGCGGCGGAAGAACTCGCCCATCGACACGCCGGTGATGCGCTCGAGGATCTCCCCCTGCAGTTGCCCCTGCGTGATCGCGTGGTAGCCGGAGGCCGTCCCCGGCTCCCACCACGGAGCCTGCCGGGCCAGCGACGCGGCTACGCCGCGGCGGTCGTAGAGGTCTTCGAGGCGGATCGGCGGGTCGAAGCCGGAGAGGCCGGCGCTGTGGCTCATCACATGCCTGACAAGCACGCCCTGCTTGCCGTTCTGGGCGAACTCCGGCCAGTAGTCGGCGACCGGCGCGTCGAAGTCGAGCTGGCCGCGGTCGGCGAGCATGAGCATGCAGACGGCGGCCATCGTCTTGGTGGAGGACCAGACGTTGGCGATCGTGTCCCGCTGCCAGGGCGCGCCGTCGGGGCCGGCCTCCCCCGCCCAGAGGTCGACGACGGGCGCACCGTCGACGGTCACGGCCACGCTGGCGCCGGCCTCCAGCCCGTCGAGGAAGTTCTGCTCGAAGCGGTCGCGCACGGGGCGGAATGCGTCGGCGTAGGTTCCGTGGATCTCCATCGCCTGCCTCGCTCTCGGGTTGGCGGCGCCCCGGCGGTGCCGCTCCGGGAGGCTAGCAGGCGCGACGCTACTCCCCCGCCGCGACGGCGTCTTTGTACTGCCGCACGGCGTCGATGTGGTCGCCGACATCGCGGAGGCCGGCGTTCATCGTGGCGACCGAGATCTCCGTCGCGCCGATCTCCCGCCAGCGCTGGATGTGGGCCCGCCAGAGGTCGGGGTTGCCGCCGCGGAACTGCGACTGCGGGCCGATGCCGAAGTCGTCCGGGGAGCGTCCCGCCTCGCGCAGGTAGCCGCGGATGCGATCGGCCTGCGCGGCGGCCTCCGGCGTGGGCGGAGAGACGGGGAACCAGCCGTCGCCGATGCGGGCGGCGCGTTTGAGCTGGGGCTCGGCGCTGCCGCCGAACCAGACGGGGATGGGCCGGCGCGGGCGCGGGTCGATGCCGGCCTTGGCGACGGTGTGGAACTCGCCCTGGAAGTCGACGACGGGATCGCTCCAGAGGCGCCGCATCAGGTCCACCTGCTCCTCCTGACGCCGCCCGCGGTTGCGGAAGTTCTGGTCGAGCGCCTCGTACTCGACGTAGTTCCAGCCGCTGCCGATGCCGAGCCGGAAACGGTCGCCGGAGAGGACCGCGAGCTGCGCCGCCTGCTTGGCAACGAGCGCCGTCTGCCGCTGCGGCAGGACCAGCACGCAGGTCGCGAGTTCGAGCGAGGTGGTCACGGCGGCCAGATAGGCGATGGTGACGAAGACCTCGTGGAAGGGGTGGTCGATGGTGTAGGGGCCATCCCAGCCGCCGGGACGATCGGGATCGGCGCCGAGGACGTGGTCGTAGAGGAGGAGTTGGGAGAAGCCCAGCGCCTCGACCGCCTGCGCGAAGTCGCGCAGCGCCGCCGGGTCCGGTCCGATCTCCGTGGTGGGCAGGACGGCGCCGATGCGCATGGCTGCATCCCTTCGTCGAAGTCCGCGCGTGTGGGCAGGGTAGCGCCAAGTCTCGCCCGTACCGCTCGGGGGTATGCAAGGGGGCCGGACGCCGCTACGATCCTCCGCAATCGCCCGCAGGCCCGCAGAGGGAAACAATTCGGCGCCGGCCGGGGACAGCCGGGCGGGCGCAACGACGGAGGCTGGAGTGACCACGACCCAGGCGACCTTCAGCGAATGCACGGTCTCCGTGGCCGGCCTCTCGATGCACGTGATGCAGGGCGGCGACGGGCCCAGCGCGGTCTGGCTGCACCACTCGACGGGGCCGCTGGGCTGGCTACCGTTGCACGAACGGCTGGCGGAGCGCCTGCACGTGAGCGCGCCCGACCTGCCCGGCTACGGCCGCTCGGAGCGGCCCGTCTGGGCGCGGCATCCGCGCGACATCGCGGTGCTGCTGGGCCGGGCCATCGCGAAGCTGGACTTGGAGCCCACGCTGCTGATCGGGCACGGCTTCGGCGGTTGGGTGGCGGCGGAACTGGCGACGATGAACCCCTCGGCGCTGCGCGGCCTCGTTCTCGTGGGCGCCGCCGGCCTCAAGCCGGACGAGGGCGAGATCATCGACCATATCTTCTTCACGTTCAGCGACTACGTGAAGGAGGGCTTCCACGCCGCCGCCGCCTTCGAAGCGTTCTTCGGCGCCGACGGGTCCAAGGAGCACAAGGAGCTCTGGGACTTCAGCCGCGAGATGACCAGCCGCCTCACCTGGAAGCCCTGGATGTTCAACCGCCAGCTGGCGCCGCTGCTGCCCGAGGTGGACGTGCCAACGCTGCTGGTCTGGGGAGCGGAGGACCGCGTCGTGCCCCTAGACTGCGGTCGGCAGTACGCGGCCGCGATGCCCAACGCCCGGCTGGAGATCGTGCCGGGCGCCGGCCACCTGGTCGAGTTGGAAGCGCCGGATGCGCTGGCGGCGCTGATCACGGAATTCGCGGGCGCGTAGCCCGCGAGCGAGAGGTCCCACGCAATGTTCATTGGCTACTTCACCGAGCGCCCGTATCAGGATCCGCGCACGGGCTGGTTTGGCTCGACCGGCCGGGAGATCACCGACCTGGCCATGTCGAACGGCGACTACGACCCCAAGCTGGGCGCCGACCTGTACAACCGCTACCTCGACGAGAAGATCTACGCCGAGGAGATGGGCTTCGACGGGCTGATGCTCAACGAGCATCACAGCACGCCGTTCTGCATGGGCGGCGTGATGAACGTCGAGGCGGCGATCCTGGCGCGGATCACCAAGCGGGCGAAGATCGTGCTGCTGGGCAACGTGCTGCCGATCTGGGACGACCCCCTGTGGCTGGCCGAGGAGCTGGCGGAGATCGACATGATCTCACGGGGCCGGCTGGTGACTGGCTGGGTGCGCGGCACGGGCCGGGAGAGCGTGGCACACAACGCCCAGTCGCCCTACAACTGGGAACGCTTCCAGGAGGCGCACGACTTCATCGTCAAGGCCTGGACGACGCCCGGTCCCTGGCGCTGGGAGGGCGAGCACTACCAGTTCCGCTACGTGAACCCCTGGGCGCGGCCCTACCAGGATCCGCACCCGCCGATCTGGATCCCGGGCATCCTCTCGCGGAACACCGTCGATTGGGCGGCGAAGCATCGCTACCCGTACATCATGCTGGCGACGGACCTGGAGCCCACCAAGAAGTCGTTCGAGTACTACGACGAGCAGGCGCGGGAGCGCGGCTACGAGGCCGGCACGCAGCACCACGGCTACCTGTTCAAGGTGCACGTGGACGAGACCGACGAACTCGCCGACGAGGTGGGCCGCAAGTACGTCCAGGGGCCCAGCAACCCCTTCCTGGAGGGCAACCAGGGCACGGTGCTCAGCAACCTGCAGAACCTGCCGGGCCTGACCTCCCGCACGCAGGTGCTGCCCACGAGCGCCAGCTTCGCCGCCCTCCAGTCGCGCGGCCGGGCCGACGACCACGTCAAGCAGGGCGGCGGGACCGCCACGCAGGCCGAACTGGACAAGAAGGACCTCGGCGACCCGTTCGGCGCCTACCAGTCGCAGAAGGAGCGCTACACGATCATCACCGGTACGCCCAAGACCGTGATCCCCAAGGTGCGGCACGTGCTGGAGACGCTGCGGCCGGGCTCGATCTTCTTCTGGGACGGCGACGGCGCGATGACGCACGAGGACTCCATGCGCTCGCTGCGGCTGATGGGCGAAGAGGTCATCCCCGCCGTGCGCGAGATGGGCAAGGAGCTGGACCTGCCGGGCCCGTTCGAGATGGACCCGTACACGCTGGCTCCGGTGGAGGAGAAGACGGAGGCGGAGACCGTCGTGGCGCCCGCCGGCGACTAGCCTCGGGGACGCTCGGTCGCCGGCGGTACGCGACGGCAGCCCCTGCCCGCGAGGCGCCCCATGCCCAGCGACGCCCCATCCGACGAGTCCGACGCGCCCGACCCCTGGGACGTGATCGTCGTGGGGGGCGGGCCGGGTGGCGCCGCGGCGGCCACGCTGCTGGCGCGGCAGGGATGGCGGGTGCTCTGCTGCGAGCGCGAGCGCTTCCCCCGGCCGCACGTGGGCGAATCGCTGCTGCCGGCGTCGCTGCCGATCCTCGACGCGCTCGGCGTGCTGGAGGCGGTCGAGCGTGAGGGCTTCGTCGAAAAGCCCGGCGCGACGATGGTCTGGGGCCGCGACACGGCCCCGTGGTCGTGGTATTTCCGCGAGACGAATCGGACACACTCGCACTCGTACCAGGTCTGGCGCCCCCGCTTCGATCAACTGCTGCTCGACAACGCGCGCGCCGCCGGCGTCGAGGTGCGGGAGGGCTGCCGCGTCGCGGAAGTGCTCTTCGACGGCGAGCGGGCGATCGGCGTCCGCATCGCCGGAGAAGCAGCCGGCAGCGCGGAGGAGCGGGCGCGCTTCGTCGTGGACGCCAGCGGGCAGGCGGGGTTGATCGCCCGCGCGCGGTCGTTGCGCCGCTACGACGACGCCTTCCGCAACCTGGCCGTCTACGCCTACCACGAGGGCGCCGCCCACCTGCCGCCCCCCGACGCGGGCAACATCTTCATCGAGTCCACGCGCGACGGCTGGTGCTGGACGATCCCGCTGGGCGGCGGGCGCAACAGCGTGGGCGCCGTCGTCGACAGCGCGCGGGGGCAGCGCGGCATCGCCGAGTTGGGGACGGAGGGCTTCTACGAGGCGCAACTGGCCCTGGCCCCGCGCACGACGGCGCTGCTGGCCGGGGCGAGGCGCGTCGACGGGCCGCACGTCGCGCGCGACTGGTCGTACGTCGCCGGGCGGCTGACCGGGGAGGCCCACGTGCTCGTGGGCGACGCCGCCTGCTTCGTCGATCCGCTGTTCTCGTCGGGCGTGCACCTGGCGCTGTCGTCGGCGGTGCTCGCGGCGGCCTACGTGACGACCTCGCTGCGCCGCCCCGAGATGGGCGCGGCCGCCGCGGCCGTCTATGCCGAGCTCTACCTCCAGCAGTACGGGCACTTCCGGGAGCTGGCGCGCCTGTTCTACGCCAGCAACCGCTCCGTCGAGTCGTACTTCTGGGAGGCGCGCCGCATCGTGGGTGACGATGCGAGCACGCCCCGCGAGGCCTTCGTGCGGGCGGTGGCCGGGCAGCCCCCGCAGGGCTACGAGCGGGTCGTGCTGGAGCGCGGCGACGCCCCGGCCGACTTCGCCGGCGACGTGCACGCGCTGGAGTCGGAGCGGGCGGCGCGCCGCCGCGCCTGGGACGCGGCGCTGTCGGGCGGGCATCCGCCGGCGGCGCTGCTGGCGGCGATCGCCCGGCCGACGGCCGGCGTGCGAGTGGAACGCAAGCCGGTGCTGGAGGGCGGCGAGTTCCTCTGGGGCGACGTGCTGGTCAGCGGCAGCCGCCCGGAAGGAACCCCGATCAGCCCCCTGGTCGCCCGGCTGCTGGCGGCGCTGGACGGACGGCGCAGCGTGGCCGGGGCGCTGGAGGACGTCGTTGCGGAGTTCCCCGCCGATCGGGCCGGACGGATGGGCGCGCCGCTGCTCACGACGCTGGGCATCCTCTACGTCGACGGCGTGATCGACGGGCTCGACGCGGCGCTCGGAGTCTCGTGCGAGGGTAACTGAGACTGCTAGACTGCGGCCCCCGCGGGTCGACCGTGCGCGCGGGTCAGTTGAGGGAGCAGATCCATGCGAGCCGCCGTCTACAACGGACCACACGAGGAGCAGGTCTTCGAGGAACTCGATATCGCGGATCCGATTGGGTACGAGGTGCTCGTGCGCACGGCGGCCGCCGGGGTCTGCCACTCCGACCTGAAATTCGTCGATGGGCTCATGCCGCTGGAGGCTCCGGCGGTCCTGGGGCACGAGTCGGCGGGCGTCGTGGAGGCGGTGGGGCCGAACGTGACCGAAGTCGCGCCGGGCGATCACGTCATCGCTTGCCTGTCGGTCTTCTGCGGGCGCTGCGACCGCTGTCTGACCGGCGAGACGTACCTCTGCATGAAGCCACCGTCGCGCTCGCCCGAGGAGCCGCCGCGACTCTCGCTGAACGGGGAGCCGGTGGCGCAGTTCGTGAACGTCGGCGGGTTCGCGGAGCAGATGCTTCTGCACGAGAGTGGGGTCGTGCGGATCGACACGGACGTGCCGTTCGACGCGGCGGCGCTGATCGGCTGCGGCGTGACGACGGGGATGGGCGCAGCCCTGAACACGGCCCGCGTCTCGCCCGGCTCGACGGTCGCGGTATACGGCGCGGGCGGCGTCGGCCTCTCGGCGATGCAGGGGGCGCGCATCGCGGGGGCGCGGATGATCATCGCCGTGGACGTCGAGGAGCACAAGCTGCGCACGGCGCGCGATCTGGGCGCCACGCACGGCATCGACGCCTCGGCGGGGGATCCGGTGGAGCAGATCCGCGATCTGACGGGCGGCCAGGGCGTGGACTACTCGTTCGAGGCGATCGGGCTCAAGCGCACGCTGCAGCAGGCCTGCGACTCGATCCGCAACGGCGGCATGACGACCGCGATCGGGGGGATCGAGCTCGACCAGAAACTCGAGATCTCGGCCGAGTGGTTGTTCCAGCGGACGCTGGTGGGCTCCGCGCTGGGCTCGAACCACTTCAAGACCGACACGCCGAAGTACATCGAGTTCTACCGGCAGGGGCGGTTGAAGCTGGACGAGATGGTGACCAGGCGCGGCCGGCTCGAGGATCTGAACGACGCGCTCGAGTCGATCCGGCAGCGGGAGGTCGCACGGACCGTCCTCATGTTCGACTGACGCCGCCCGAGCCTGAAGTCTCGCGCGGGGGCAATTGAGACTGCTAGACTGCGGCCCCCGCGGGCCGACCGCGCGCGCGGGCCAGCCGAGGGAGCAGAGCAATGCGAGCCGCCGTCTACCACGCACCACACGAGGAGCAGGTCTTCCAAGAGGTCGACGTCGCGGAGCCGATTGGGCGCGAGGTGCTCGTGCGCACCGTGGCCAGCGGCGTCTGCCACTCCGACCTGCACTTCGTCGATGGACTCTGGCCCATCGAGGGTCCGGCGATCCTGGGACACGAGTCGGCCGGCATCGTTGAGGCCGTGGGGCCGCACGTGACCGAGGTCGAGCCGGGCGATCACGTCATCGCCTGTCTGTCGGTCTTCTGCGGCCGCTGCGACCGCTGTCTGACCGGCGAGACGTACATCTGCGAGAGCCGCCCGACGCGATCGCCCGAGGAGCCGCCGCGCCTCTCGCTGGACGGCAAGCCGGTGGCGCAGTTCGCGGAGGTCGGCGGCTACGCGGAGCAGATGCTCCTGCACGAAAGCGGCGTGGTGCCGATCGACAAGGACGTGCCGTTCGACATCGCGGCGCTGATCGGCTGCGGCGTGACGACGGGGGTGGGCGCGGCCCTCAACACGGCCCGCGTGAAGCCGGGCTCGACGGTCGCCGTGTACGGCGCGGGCGGCGTGGGCCTCTCGGTGATCCAGGGCGCGCGCATCGCGGGGGCGCGGATGATCATCGCCGTGGACGTCGAGGAGCACAAGCTGCGTACGGCGCGCGACCTGGGCGCCACGCACAGCGTCGACGCCACGGCGGGCGACCCGGTCGAGCAGATCCGCGATCTGACGGGCGGTGGGGGCGTGGACTTCTCGTTCGAGGCGATCGGGCTCAAGCGCACGGTCGAGCAGGCCTTCCAGTCGATCCGTAACGGCGGCATGACGACGTCGATCGGGATGGTCCCGCTGGGCGAGAAGCTCGAGATTCCCGCCGAGTGGATCTACCAGCGGACGCTGGTGGGCTCCGCGCTGGGCTCGAACCACTTCAAGGTCGACATGCCGAACTACATCGAGTTCTACCGCCAGGGCCGGCTGAAGCTGGACGAGATGGTGACCAAGCGCGGCCGGTTGGAGGACCTGAACGACGCCTTCGAGTCGATCCGGCAGCGCGAGGTCTCGCGAACCGTCCTGATGTTCGACTGACGCGCCGTGGTGCGGCTGCGGTCCGCGTAGCGTCGTGACGCCCGGCGGCTAGCGCTCCGTCACCTCCGCCGAGCACGTGACGTCGATCGCGTCCTTGACGCTCTCGTGCGCCGGGCAGGCCGCCGGGTGCACGCGCAGCGCCCGATCGAACGCCTCACGCTGCCCGGCCGGGATGGACGCGTGGTAGGTCACGTGGATCTTCGTGATGCGGATGGTGTCGTTGCCCGTCCCCTCGATGGTTCCCTCGACGTCGGCGGTGTAGCTGGACCGGTCGAACTCGACCTTGCGGGCGCTCAGCGCACGCGCGAGCGTGCCGTACATTCAACCGCCCACCGCCGCCACGATGTGGTCCAGCGTCGCGGCGATGGGCGGGCCCTCTCCGACGCCGTAGTACTCGCGCAGGGCGCCCTGCACGCCGTAGGGCACCGGCTCCGGCACCTCGCCCAGGTAGGCGTGCCGCAGGCCGCCCTGGAACTCCAGGCGGGTCTTGCTGATGTAGGTGAAGCCGTCGTCCGGCATGGCACGCTCCCTTCCCGGGAATCCGACCCGCAGGCTAGCGCAGCGGCGCCACGCGGCGGCTGCGGAAGCGCCACTCTTCGCCGACGCTGACCAGGTCGTCCTCGTAGGCGAGCAGCCAGATGTCGGTGCGCCCCTCGACCGGCACCTGGAAGCTGAGGAAGCAGCGGTGGCGGACGCCGTCGGCCGTGCGCTCGAAGAGGTGGTTGTCGGTGAAGTGCATCGCGCCGGGGAACTGCTCGGCGAGTTGATCGCAGAAGGCCACGAGCGCGTCGCGCCCCTCGGCGTGGCCGGCGGGGCCGTCGAAGACGCCGTCGGCCGTGAAGGTGTCGGCCCAGGCCTCCGAGGCGCCGGTATCGATCGCGTAGTTGTAGCGGGCGCAGAGATCGAGGATGGCGAGGCGGTCGTCGGTCGAGATCATGGGTCGCTGCGCTCTCCCGGCCGCGGTGCGGCTCCGCCGGCTACTCAAGCGTCTCGATGTGCTCCCGCCGCAGGCGCTCCCAGTCGATCTCGTAGCCGAGGCCGGGCTCGGTGGGGGCGTGCACGACGCCGCCGGTCATGTCGATCTCCTCGGCGAGGCCGTACTGCATGTCGCCGGTGCAGGGGAAGAACTCGAAGAACTCGCAGTTGGGGACGGCCATCGTGACGTGCAGGTTGGCGACGTTGTTGAGCGAGTTGCCGCCGTGGTGGATCTCGCACTTCATGTTGAAGCCCTCGGCCAGGTGGCAGAGCCGTACCGTGGGCGTGATGCCGCCGGTCACCGCGACGTCGCCGCGCAGGTAGTCGGTGGCCTGTTGCGTGATCCACTGCGCCATACCGTAGAACCGGCCGGGCGCGTTCTCCGTCGACATGATGGGGATGTCTAGCTTCTGGTGCAGCTTGACGTAGTTGTAGACGTCCTCCGCGACGAGTGGATCCTCGTACCAGTAGAAGCCCAGATCCTCGATGGCGCGGCCGACGCGCAGCGCGTCCTCGTACTGGTAGGACCACATGGAGTCGAGCATCAGGATCATGTCGTCGCCGACGGCCTCCCGCACGGCGGCGCAGATCTCGACGTCGGCGCGGGGCTCGGTGTGGGGGTGGATCTTGTGGGCGATCCAGCCGGCGTCGCGGAAGCGCAGCGCCTCCTCCTGGTACTCCTCGGGGGTCTCCCAGTAGGCCGTGCTGGAGTAGGCGGGCACCGACTCCTTGCAGGTCCCCAGCAGCCGGTGGATGGGCTGGCCGGCGATCTTGCCGTTGATGTCCCACAGGCAGATATCGATGGCGCCCATGACGGACGTGTGCAGCGAGTAGCTCATCTTCCAGAGGTCGCGCCAGATCGCGCCGATGTCCTGGGGGTCGCGGCCCATGACCGTGGGCTTGGCGTAGGCGATCAGGCTGCGGGCGTGGTACTGGGGCCGGCTGAGGAACGCGTGACCGCTGATCCCCTCGTCGGTTGAGACGGTGACCACGCCGAGTTGGTCGTTCCCTCCGAAGCGTCTGCCGGCCCCGACCTGCCAAGCATCGACCGGCCAGTTCACGACCTGCACGGTGACGTTCGTGATCCGCACGGCATCCTCCAGTGCGCCGGCCGCGATGGCGGCGCGCTCGCCGGGCGCGACTTGGGATGCGCGCCCGGCCGGCGAAGTCTAGCCCAGGATGATGGGGGCGGCCCCTGTCGGCCCCCACCGCACCGCCGCCTGGTGTTTGCGGCCCGTCCCCGGTGGCGCGCAGACTGCCGCCGCCAATCGAAGGGGAGAGCCATGCGCACCAAGTCCGCGATCTTCTACGCCGCGCACGAGCCGATCCGGGTGGAGGAGGTGGAACTCGACCCGCCGCAGCACCGCGAGCTGCTGGTCCGCGTCGCGGCGACGGGCGCCTGCCACAGCGACTACCACGCCGTGGACGGCCACCTCACGATGTCCACGTCGTTCGTGATGGGACACGAGGGAGCCGGAGTCGTGGAAGGGCTCGGCCCCGGCGTGAGCGGGTTCGAGCCCGGCGACCATGTGGTGTTCGCGATCCGGCCGATGTGCGGCTGGTGCGAGTACTGCAGCAGCGGTCGCCCCAACCTCTGCAACGGCATCACCGCGCCACCGGGGCGGCGGATGGACGGCAAGACCCGCTTCCACACGCTCGACGGCGACCCAGTGCTGCACGGGGCGGCGACCTTCTCGCAGTACACGGTGGTCCCGGAGTGGGAACTCGTCAAAGTGACGGACGCGGTACCCATCGAGCGGCTGGCGTCGCTCGGCTGCGCGGTGACCACGGGGGTCGGAGCGGTGGTGCGAACCGCCCAGGTCCACGCGGGGGCGACGGTGGCGGTCTGGGGCTGCGGCGGCGTGGGGCTCAACGTGGTGCAGGGGGCGGCGATCGCCGGGGCGAGCCGCATCATCGCGATCGACCTGGCGCCGCGCAAGCTGGAATTCGCGACCCAGTTCGGCGCGACGGACACGATTAACGCCTCGGACGTCGACCCCGTGGAGGCGGTGCGCGATCTGACCGGCGGCGGCGTGGAGTACGCCTTCGAGGTGATCGGCAAGGCGCCGACCGTCCGCCAGGCGTTCGAGGCGACACGGCCGGGGGGCACGGCCTGCGCGGTGGGCGTGCCGCCGACGGGCAGCGAAGTGTCGATCCCGATGGAGCCGCTCTTCCTCGACCGGCGTCTGATCGGATCCTCGTCCGGCAGCGCCAGCCCGCGGGTCGATTTCCCCTGGTTCATCGAGCTGTACCAGCAGGGACGGCTGAAGCTGGACGAGTTGTACTCGCGCTTCCGGCCGCTCGACGAGATCAACGAGGCCTTCGAGGACATGCTCTCGGGCGAGGTCGCGCGGAGTATCATCCTGCCGTAAGGACGGCGCGTGAGGTTCGTGCGCGAGCTGCGTCGCCGCTGGCGCGGGAACGACGCCGCGCCGCCGCCTCGCAGCGACTACCTCTGGAATCCCGCCGACCCGCGCAGCTTCCAGGCGCTGCGCGAGTCCGGCGGCGCCGTGGCCGCGGGGCCCCGCCCGCGGGCGCAGCGGGCGGTCGCGCGGGACGACGGCGCGTCGGAGCGGCTCGATCCGCTGGAGCGGGTTCCGGGACTGGGCATTCGGCGCGTGCTGCGGCGCCGCATGGTGCTGGGCGTGGCCGCCGCGTGCGGGGTGGTCGCGGCGGCGCTGACCGTGGTGTCCGTCGTCGCTCCCGAGGGGGCGCCCGCCGGCGTCGCTGCCCCGCCGGCCCAGGCGGATGCCGGCACGGCGTCGCAGGAGCAAACGGCCGCCGCCGCCCCGGCCGACGGAACGACCGCGCCGCCGGCCGTCACGACCGCCGAGGCCGAGGCGCAGTACCTGCAGGCCGTGCACGACGTCTCGTGGAAGGTGCGCGGTCAGCTGGAGTCGATCTTCGAGGAGGGACTTCGGTACCCCGGCCGCGGCAGCTGGCACTGGGCCAGGCGGGACGACCGCGTTTTCGCGCGGCCGCTGGCGCACAGCGGCGTCGCGCTGCAGTACGGGCTCGACGCGCTCGCGGCGATCACGCCGCCGGACCGCTTCGCGGCCGATCACGCCGTCCTGCAGGGCTACTACGCAGCGGCCATCGATCGCAGCCGGATCGGCCCGCGAACCGGGGAGGGGCGGGACCGACATGCCTTCCTGCTGGCCGGGGTCGATCTGCAGCGCCTGGAGCGCATCAGCGCGGCCCGGCTGAGCGAGGCGGCCTGCCAGACGTTCGTGGGACCGCTGCCGTTCTGCTGGCAGCCGGCGACCATCCCGGGCGGCGCCTACGGCGCATCGGTCAACGCGGCGATCCGGGAGCTCGCGGCGCCGCGGCTGCCGGGCGACGAGCCGCCGCCGCTGCCGCACCTGACCCCCGAGGAGGACCGCGCCCTGGCCGAGGCCCGGCTCGCGGCGCGCTCCGCCGATCTGCGCCGCGCCCGGACGACGCTGCGCGTGCTGCAACCGCCGCCGGAGTTCCAGGCCGAGCACGCGGCCCTGCTGGAGACGCTGGCGCTGCTCGCCGGCCGGATGGAGATCGAGCGGAACCAGCACGGTGCGCACATCGTGGCCACGGAGTGGGCCGCGCGGGAGGGCATCTGCCTGGTGGAGCGGACGTTCTCGCCGGCGTTCCGCGCGATCGCGCCGTTGCAACTGCTGGCGCCGGAGCGTCCTTGCCGCCGCTGACAGCCGTCGTCGGCCGGCGCGGAGAGATAGGCTGGGAGCACTCCCCGGCGCACCGGGCCGGGCGGGGGTGCGCATGGGACGATCAATCGCGGACCTGGGAGCGCCGATCGGCAGCGGCCGCACGGCGGAGATCTATGCCTGGGAGCCGGGGCGGGCGCTCAAGCTGTTCCGTCCCGACCACGCGCACGACGTGGAGGAGGAGCACGCCGCGACGCGGCTGGCCGGAGAACGCGGCGCGCCGGCCCCGGAAGTCTTCGGCATCGAGGAGGTCGAGGGGCGGCCGGGGGTCGTGATGGAGCGGGTCGAGGGGGAGTCGATGCTGACGCTGATGGTGCGCAAGCCCTGGCGGACGCGCGGGTACTCACGCCTGCTGGCGGAGATGCAGTGGGATCTGCACCAGTTGCGTGCGACGGGGCTGCGCGACCAGAAGCGCGAGCTGCGGCACGACATCGAACGCGGCGCCGCGCTGAGCGATGCCGATCGGGCGGGCGTGCTCGACCTGCTGGACCGCCTGCCCGCGGGCGACCGCCTCTGCCACTGGGACTTCCACCCCGACAACATCATCATCACCAAGCGCGGTCCGGTGATCATCGACTGGATCCAGGCGCAGGCGGGCAACCCGGTGGCGGACTTCGGCCGCACGACGGTGCTGTTCGCCGCGGGAACGATGCCCGACCACGTGCGCGCGTGGAAGCGCGCGCTGCTGGAGCGAGGTCGCCGATACTGCACCGAGGTCTACGCGGACCGCTACCGGCAACTGGCCCGGCCGGACCCACAGGAGCGGCGCGACTGGCGCACCGTGGTCTGCGCGGCGCGTCTCCGCGAGGTCGGCAATCCGGAACACGATCGGTTGCTGGCGCTCGTGCGGGAGCAGATGGGGACCGGCTGAACGACGGGGGGCGACGCTCCCCGGGAGATGGACGAGCATTGATGACGCTACACACCGACGCCTACGCCGATCTCGGCCGGGACCTGCGGTTCTTCCCCCTGGGGGTCGACGATCCCCGGACCCTCTCGCGGGAGCAGATCGCGCACTACAACGACAAGGGCTACGTCTACCCGATCGACATCTTCTCCGCTGGGGAGATCGCGGAGATCCGGCGTTACTTCGACGGCCTGCTCGAGTCGGCGCTCGCGGCGGGCTGGAACAGCTACGAGATGACGAACTGGCACAAGCACTGCCGGGGCGTGTGGGACATCGTGACGGAGAGCCGGATCCTGGACTGCATCGAGGATCTGCTGGGCGAGACGGTGATCCTGCGGCACAGCCACTTCTTCGCCAAGCTGCCGGGGGACGGCAAGCGGGTCAGCTGGCACCAGGACGCGTCGTACTGGCCGCTGTCGCCGAGCAAGGTCGTCTCGGCCTGGCTGGCGATCGACGACGTCGATGTCGAGAACGGGGCGATGCACGTGATCCCCGGCTCGCACCGCGACGCGCAGATCGCGTTCGCCGACAGCGCGCCCGAGGAGCACAACGTGCTCGACCAGACCGTCCCCGATCCGCAGGCGCACGGCGACCCGCCGGTGGCGCTGGAGTTGCGGGCCGGGCAGATCTCGCTGCACAGCGACTGGATCCTGCACGGCTCCGAGCCCAACGAGTCGAACCGGCGGCGCTGTGGCCTGGCGATGCGCTTCCTCTCGTCGGACGTGCGGGCGTCGCTGGGCTGGAACCAGCACTCGATCGTGTGCCGCGGCGTGGAACCGAGCGGCCACTGGGCGAACCACCCGCGGCCGGAGGCCGACAGCGTTCCCGTGAAGGACGCCGAGTAGCAGGCTCCCTACGACAGCGGCGTCCAGACGAACGTGTCGGGGTGGAACTGGCTCCAGGCGAACCAGAACGCCTGATGGCTGGCGATGGGCGTGCCGTCCGCCAATTCCGCTCGGAGCCCGCCCGCGTCGATCCTGACGCGGATGCCGGCCAGCATCACGTCGGCGCCGTCCTCAAGCGCGGCGCGCGCCTGCGCGACGGGGAACGCGACGTGCTGGCCGTCGGGCGTCTCGATGCCGAGCACCTGCTCCTGCACCGGCAGCCTGATGTCGACCCCGCCGACCGGGAAGATGGGGCCGTCGTCGTCGCGGCCGCCCAGCGGGTCGAACGGATAGAAGCGCCCGAGTCCGCCGTCGGGCGCGACGATGGTGGTGTGCGGGTAGGCGGCCTTCCACTCTCCCCAGGTGCTCGTCACCACCGTGAGCATCTCCAGGACGTAGTTCTCGTCCTGCAGCGGGCCCGAGACGGCGATGCCCTTGAACGTGTCGAAGACGGACATGGTGTTGTAGTCGAACATCACCTTGTTCGAGCGGGAAAGCAGGCCCGACGTGCGCAGCTCGATGTTGCGGAAGCCGGGCGGCGGCTGGTCGGTGAAGTAGGCCTGGGCCGAGCCGCACAGCGTGCAGTAGGGCATGCCGATGCGCCGGCCGCCGACGGTGTCGTTCACCATCTCGTGCACTTCCATGATGTTCTTGGGGTAGGCGCGGGCCTCGCCGTTGACGACGACGCCGAAGACCAGCCGCTCGTCGGGGTACCAGTCCCCGCCCGCCGCGTCGGTGACGGCGGGGTCGTTGATCGCGGGGATGCACCCCCGGATGCAGGGCCAGTCGACCTGGTGGGGCTGGCGGTCGTCCATGAAGACGCCGCCCCAGCTCAGCAGGCGCCAATCGATGTCGGCGTCGGCGTCGCTGAAGAAGGGGATCCAGTCCGGCTCGATGAACTCGAAGTAGAGGCGCTTCCAGCGGACGTAGTCGGGCGGGGCGGGCAGATCCCAGGCGATCAGCCAGTTGGTGACGAGGGGCCAGGCGAAGCCGCGGGGCACCTCGGTGCCCGTCAGCCGCTCGAACGCCAGGACCGCCGTGTCGGAGGCCTCGCCGACCTGAAGGAACCGCAGCAGATCGGAGAGCAGCCAGGCGACGCGCGCGTCGCCGTACCCGCCCACGCGGGCGAGCGCGTCCAGATCGACGCCGTCGATGTCGAAGACGCGGTCGAGGTCGGCCGCGATCCGGGGATCGAGCGGGCCGTCCGGCACCGCGGGCGCCGGTGGCACGATGGACCCGTCGGCGAGGAGGGCAGCGGAGGTGGGGGGATCGTCGGCGGGGGAGGGCTCATCGGCGACGGCGGGCTCGTCCTCGGCGGCGTCCTCGGTCGCGTCGGCGGCGGTGGGTGCCTCGTCGGCGGCGTCCTCGGTCGCTTCGGCCGCGGCGGGTTCCTCGTCGGCAGGGTCTTCGGTCGCTTCGGCGGCGGCGGGTTCCTCGTCGGCGGCGTCTTCGGTCGCTTCGGCCGCAGCGGGTTCCTCGTCGGCGGCCTCATCGGCCGGGGCGGCCTGGGCTTCCGTAGTGTCTTCGACCGCCTCGGCGGCGGGCTCGTCCTCGGCCGGCTCATCGGCGGGGGCGACCTGGGCTTCCGCAGTGTCCTCGACCGCCTCGGCCGCGGCGGGTTCGTCGGCGGCGGGCGCGGGGGGGTCGGCCGGATCCGGGCTCGGGTCATCCGATCCGCACGCGGCGGCGATCAGGGCGAACAGCGCGATCGGCAGCAGCAGCGCCGCGAGTCTGGTGCGAGAGAAGGTCACGGCTCGGCTCCATCAACGCCCGGCACGATGGGGACGGGTCCCCCGCGCACAGGCTACCGCGCGACAGGCACGCGACACCCTAGACTCCCGCAAAGCCAGGATCGAAAACCATGCGGGGAGGGAACCATGTCCGCACGCTTCGATTTCCAAACGACGGTTGCGTACGATACGGCCGGCTTGCAGTTTCAGGTTTCGCTCGGCGGGGCGGAGGGGGGTGGAGGAGCGGAGTTCGCGCTCAGCGCGGACGACCTGGCCAGCGGGGAGCGGCTGTCGTTCGACCACGAGGTCTGCGCGGCCCTGCACGACTTCACGCGCGGCTACACCCGCTGGCTCGCCACGCGCGGCATCACCGCGACGCGCGGGGAGGACGCGATCACGGGGACCGCGCGCGAAGGTCTCTCAGCCGCGCAACTGCTCCAGGTCGCGCACGCGGCCATCGACATGATCGACCAGAAGTTCAGCGAGTACCGGGAGAGCGTGCTGGGGCCGCCGCGCTATTCCGACATCGTCTTCGAGAAGCGCGACGGCGTCGCCTGGCTGATGCTCAACCGGCCCGAGACGTTCAACGCCAAGCGCGGCGTCACGATGGACGAGATGGCCGACGCGCTGCTGGACGCCGCCGGCGACAACGACATCCGCGCCGTCGTGCTGTCCGGGGCGGGGCCGAACGGCTTCTGCACCGGCAACGACCAGAGCTACGACCCCAGCGAGGAATACGCGGCCTACGCGGGCACGGCCGGCGTGACCTACAGCCAGGTGCTGCGCCAGATGCCGCAGCCCGTCATCGCGGCCGTCGACGGCTACGCGATCGGGTCGGGCAACATCATGGCCTACGAGAGCGACTTCACCATCGCCACGACGCGCTCCCGCTTCGGGCAGACGGGGCCGCGGGTGGGCAGCCCGGCGGCCGGCCACGGCGTCGCGATGCTCGCGGCGCGGGTGGGGCAGAAGCGCGCGCGGGAGATCTGGATGCTGTGCCAGCAGTACAGCGGCCAGGAGGCCCTGGAGATGGGCTTGGCGAACAGCGTCGTCGAGCCGGATCAACTGTGGGCCGAGGTCGACCGCTACGTCGCGGCGATCAAGAACGTCAGCCCGGTGATCCTGCAGATGCAGAAGATCTCCTTCAACCAGCACGACGACTTCGTCAAGCCCGAGCGCAGCCCGGTCGCCGAGCACATCCCGGACTTCCTGGCGTCGGACGAGTGCCGCGAACGGCGCACGGCGTTCCTCGAACGGCGTCCGCTCGACCCGGCGAAGAACATGCCCTACGTGGACATCCCGATCCGCTGATCGGGCGGCTGCGGCCCGTCGATCAGACGAAGCGGGTGGGCAGTCCCTGGCTGACGCGCAGTTCGAAGGTGTGTGCGGTGGCGGGCTGGGTCGCCAGGAACACCGCGGCGTCGGCGATGTCCTCGGCCTGGATGAGGGACTCGGGGTCCTCGTCGGGGAAGTCCTCGTGGCGCATGCGGGAGACGGTGGCATCGGGCAGGATGACGTGCGTGCGGATGCCGCGGTGCAGGTACTCCTGGATGCAGACCTTCGTCAGGCCCATCACGCCGTGCTTCGAGGCGGTGTAGGCGGAGCGGTTGACTCCCCCTCCCACCACGCCGGCGCCGGAGCTGATGTTGATGATGCAGCCGCCGCCCTGCTCGAGCATCGGCGGGACCGCGTACTTGGTGCAGAGGAACACGCCGCGCAGGTTGACGTTGATCACGTGGTCCCAGTCCTCGGTGGGCAGCTCGTGCAGGGGCAGGCGGGTGACCGCGCCGGCGTTGTTGATCAGGATGTCGATGCGGCCGTAGGCGGCCAGCGCGCCGTCGATGAGGGCGCGGATGTCGGCCTCGTCGCTCACGTCGCAGCGGATGGCCGTGCCGCCGACCTCGGCGGCCACCGCCTCGATCTCATCGACCGAGCGGGCCGAGCAGACGACCTTGGCGCCCTCCTTCGCGTAGGCGATGGCGATCGCCCGGCCGATGCCGCGTCCGGCGCCGGTGACGACCGCGACTTTGCCGTCGAGTTGCATGGGGGGTCTCCTATTCGTTCGGCTGAGGCCGGGTGGGTCCGGCGCCGCCCCAACGGTAGCCACGAACCGGGCCGGCGTCAGCCCGACGGCGGCCGGGCTGGGATGGGCGGGGGATCGATCGGTACCCTGCCGGGACGGAGCCGCGCCATGACGACACTCGACACACACGCCGACACGATCATCCCGTCCCCGGACGACGCCCCGGCGTCGGCGCTGACGGGGGTGCGGGTGCTCGACTTCACGCGCGCCCAGCAGGGCCCGTTCGCGACGCTGCTGCTGGCCGACATGGGGGCGGAGGTGATCAAGGTCGAGCCGCCCGGCGGCGAGATGGGCCGCGCCAGCGGACTCAATCCCGAGGGCTTCTCCTCGTATTTCGAGGGGCACAACCGGGGCAAGCGCAGCATCACGCTCGACCTCAAGCGGCCGGGGGCGGTCGACGTCGTGCGCCGGCTGGTCCCGACCTGCGACGTGGTCGTGGAGAACTTCCGGCCGGGCGTGATGGAGCGGCTGGGCATCGGCTACGAGGACTGCCGGCGGCTGCGGGCCGACATCATCTTCGCCTCGGCGTCGGCCTGGGGGCGGGACGGCCCCTGGGCGGCGCGCGGGGGCTACGACCACGTCGCGCAGGCGCTGAGCGGCGTGATGTACGAGCAGGGCGAGGGCCCCGGCGGCGAACCGCAGGCGCTGATCGGCGGCTTCGCCGACCAGGTCGGGGCGATGCTGCTGGCCTTCGGCATCGCGTCGGCGCTGTACGTGCGCCAGCGCGACGGGGTCGGCCAGCACATCGACGGTTCGCTGATCGGCGGCATGGTGGCGATGCAGTCGAAGCAGATCATGGAGTTCCTGCGCAGCGGCGTGCAGCGCGGCTTCCAGCGGCGCCGGGCGGCGACGTACACCAACTACGCCTGCGCCGACGGCCGCCACGTGGCCATCGCCGCGAACGCGCAGGACATGTGGGAGCGCCTCTGCGACGCCCTCGACGCGCCGCAGCTCAAGAGCGACGCGCGCTTCGCCGACCCCTTCGGGCGGGATCGCAACAAGGACGCGCTGGTCGAGGCGCTCGACGCGATCTTCCGCACGCGGCCGCTGGCCGACTGGCTGGAGCCCCTGGAGCGGCACGACGTGCCGCACGCGCCGGTCCTCGACTACGCCGGCATGAGCGCCCACCCGCAGTACTGGGCGAACGGGTACCTGCAGGAGATCGAGACGCCGCACCTGGGGCCGATGCGGGTGCCCGGGCCGCCCATCCGCATGAGCGCGACGCCGCCGCGCGTGCAGGGCAGCGGCCCCATCCTGGGCTTCCACACCGAGGAGATCCTGCAGTCCGTCGGGTACGGCTGGGACGAGATCGAGGCGCTGAAGGACAGCGGCGCGATCCGCACGGCATGACGACCGGCGAGCCCCGGCAGCACTTCTTCGAGTCGCAGCGGCTGCGGCTGGCCTACTGGGGGTGGGGGGACCCGGCGCGTCCGCCCTGCATCTGCCTGCACGGCGGCGTCGATCACGCCCGCAGCTGGGACCGCATGGCGGAGGCGCTCAGCGACGACTACTACGTCGTCGCGCCCGACCTGCGCGGCCACGGCGACTCGCAGTGGGCCATCGGCGGGGAGTACAGCACCTCCCAGAACGTCGTCGACCTGATGGCGCTGATCGACCGGCTGGGCGGGCCGGTGCGGGTGCTGGCGCACTCGTTCGGCGGGCACGTGACGTTCATGGCGGCGGGCGCCTTCCCGGAGCGTTTCCACAGCATCGTCGCGATCGAGGGGCGGCTGGCCGGCTGGACGCAACGGCGGCCCTTCTCGCCCGACCTGCTGCGCCAGGCCGTCGTGACGCGGCGCGGCCTGGAGACCCGCACGCCGCGCGTCTACCCGTCGATCGAGGCCGCCCGCAAGCGCCTCTCCCAGCAGAACCCGCGCCTCGGCCCGGCGCTGGCGCGGCACATCGCCGAGCACGCGGTGCGGCCCGTCGAGTCGGACACGGGGGAGGCCGGGTACGTGTGGAAGTTCGACAACTGGGCGCGGCCCGGCGTGCGCAACGAGGAGGTCAGCCTCGACGAGGCCAAGGCCTTCTTCGCCCGGATCGACCGGCCGGTGCTGTACGTCGTTGGGGGGGAGTCGGGGGCGAAGCAGAACATGCAGTCGGCCGTCGAGCACTTCCCGAACGCGCGGGCGCTGGTCGTGCCGGGGGCGGGCCACTGGGTCCACCACGACGCGCCGGAGCTGGTGATCGAGGCCGCGCGGGAGTTCTTCGCGGGGGACGGGGGCCCCTCGCGGCGGTCAACCGGAGGGTAACGGGAGCCAACCGGGGGGTCAGGGGAGGGGCCGGGAGGCGGCCACTTGCACGAATTTGCAGGAATTTGCAGGAAAACGGCCGATTCGAGGGGGGGTGGCCCCGGATTCGGCTGGCCGCTGCGCGGATCGCCTTCCCTGCGGCACACGCGAGACGCGGTCTGTGATCGCATGATAGCGGAGTCCGGGCGCGATGTCGAGGCGGCCGGTGCGTCGCGTCCGTCGTCCGGGGCCGGACCGATCGGCGCTCTCAGCTCGCGCGCGCCGCCTGCGGCGCCGGGACCTTCACCTCCACCTCCACCCACTCGAACCGGGTCGAGAGCGTGGGGATGTCGTCGCCATACTCAACCATGTCCTGCTCGTCGTACTCGGCAAGGGCTTCGCTGTGATAGGCGATGGCC
This sequence comes from Dehalococcoidia bacterium, assembly GCA_965207695.1. Taxonomy (GTDB): domain Bacteria; phylum Chloroflexota; class Dehalococcoidia; order Bin125; family Bin125; genus TK10-74A. The sequence continues at coordinate 46,659 of CBDBNA010000012.1, forward strand.
TCTTCGATGGACATCTTCGGTTCGGGGAGCGGTTCGCCCTGCTCCAGCAGGTCCTCGATGTGGAAGGTGAGCGCCTCCCGGATCATCGCCTGCATCTCGTCCCAGGTCTTGCCGGTGCTGACGCAGCCCGGCACGTCGGGGGCGTAGGCCCCGTAGTTGTTGGGGGTCTGCTCGATGACGACGGCGTAGGTCAGCTTCATCATTCCCTCCCGCGCAGGCCTGCCTGCCTCATGATACCGACCCAGGTCCCCTTCGGCAGGTCTTCCCCCGGGTGACCCGGTATGGATACGGTGCCTCGCTTCTCGGGATGGTGGAACTGCCGGTGGCTGCCACGCATCCGCACCTGGTACCAGCCGTCCCGCTCGACCAGGCGAATCGCGTTCCTAACCTTCCGTTGCACGGCCCAACTCCGACAACAGCGTGTCCATGCGCGCCGCCGGTTCGGCGTCGGGGGAGATGGCCGTCATGGGAGCGATGGTAGCGCGATCCGCTCCTGCCAGTTCCCCCTCCCCGGTTGAACGATGGGGAGGGGGGCTACGGGGTGTGCGGGTTCAGGGGAGGACCGCAAGGGGTGCGGGAGGGGGGCCGCAGGGGGTGCAGTAGGGGGCCGCAAGGGGGCCGCAAGGGGGCCGCAAGGGGTGCAGTAGGGGGCCGCAAGGGGTGCAGTAGGGGGCCGCAAGGGGTGCAGTAGGGGGCCGCAAGGGGTGCGGGAGGGGGCCGCAAGGAGTGCGGGAGTGGGACGCAAGGGGTGCAGTAGGGGGCCGCAAGGAGTGCGGGAGGGGGCCGCAAGGGGTGCGGGAGGGGGCCGCAAGGAGTGCGGGAGGGGGACGCAAGGGGTGCAGTAGGGGGCCGCTAGGGGTGCCCCTGACCTCACCCCCTGTCCCCCTCTCCACCTGGACGGTGGAGAGGGGGAACGCGAAAGCGGGCGCCTGGGCGGTTTTTCTTCCGGTCCCCCCTCTCCATTGCTCGGCAATGGAGAGGGTTCTGATCCCCTCTCCCGTGGGGAGAGGGTTAGGGTGAGGGGCAACGCCCGCCCGCCCCACCGCCCGCGCGCGGAATTTTTTTGCGCGACGCCCTCTCCCCTCCCTCACAGCGAGGGGGGGACCGTCCTCCCCATCACACCATTACGTCAACTGTGGAAACTTTACATCCAAAAACCTTGACCGCCCCCCCCCCCCTAGACGTCATAATGTCTCCGCTCTCGAATCACGACCCCATCCCTGGGGGATGGGGCGGTCACATCCACGGAAAGGATGACGCCATGAGCAACTATTGGGAGACCCTGCGACAGCGAAAGATCTCGCGCCGCACGATGTTGGGAGCCAGCGCCAAAGCCGGCGTAGGCGCGGCCGGCCTAGCCTTGGTCGGCTGCGGCGACGACGACGATGCGGCCGACGCCGGGACCGCGGCCGCCGAACGCGCCGCCGCGGCCGCGGAAGAGGCCGCCGCCGCGGCCGTCGCCGCGGGCGAAGCGCGCGCCGCCGAGACCGAGGCCGCCGCCGACGCGGCCGCCGAAGCCGCAGCGGCAGCCTCCGAGGCCTCCGCCGCCGCTTCACAGGCCGCCGACGCCGCCGATGCGGCCGCCGCCCTGGCCGCCGAGGCGGCCGAGTCGGAGGACGCCGCCAACGCGGCCGCCGCCGCCGAGGCCGCCGCCCAGGCCGCCGCTGACGCCGCGGCCGCCGCGTCCGCCGCGGGTGACGAGGCTGCCGCGGCCGTCGCCGCCGCCGCCTCGGAGGCCGCAGAGGCCGCCGCCCAGGCCGCCCGTGACGCGGCCGCCGCGGTCGAGGCCGGCACGGCCACGGCCGAGGCCGCCCAGGCCGCCATCGACGAAGCCGCCGCGGCCGCTGCTGCCGCCGCGGAAGCCGCCGGGGAGGCGTCCGCCGCCGCCGGCGAGGCCGCCGCCACCGCCCAGGAGACCGCCGAAGCCGCGGCCGAAACCGCCGCCGCCGCCGTCGCGGCGGCGCAAGAGGCCGCCGACGCGGCCCAGGAGGCCGCCGAGAGCGCGGCCATGGCGGCGGACGAAGAGGACGAGCCGGCCGCGGCGGGCGGGCCGGTGTACGGCGGCAAGATCGTCAGCTTTGCCGCCCTCGACATCGACCAGGGCTGGAACCCTCACCGCGCCACCTCGGGCGCGGACTCCTTGTTCCACTTGACGTACTTCTACGACCGTGTGTTGGGGTACACCGACGACGGCTCAGCGAAAGCGGAGCTGGCCGAGAGCTGGGAGACCCCGGACGACGTCACCTACCTCTTCAACTTCGCGCCCGGGCGCGCCGTGTTCCAGGACGGCGCGCCGGTGGACGCCAACGCGATGCAGGCGAATATGGAGTTTCTGCAGACCGACGAGGAAGCCTCCCTCAACAGCATCACCAATTCGGGCCTCGCCAACGCGGCATCCTTCGAAGCGGTGGACGACGTCACCTGGCGGTTGGTCAACAGCGTGCCGGCCGGGCCCACTCTCGCGTCCTTCTTCACCCCGACACAATCGAGCAACTTGATCTCACCGAGTTCCCTCGAAACCGCCCATGAACATCCCGCCGGCGCCGGGCCGGCGCGCCTCGTGGAGCACGTCACTGGGGAGTACTGGCTCGCGGAGAAGTGGGACGGCTACTGGGATAACGACAACGTCTTCGCCGACCAGTTCGAGGTCCGGATCATTCTCGACGGGAACAACGCCTGGGCCCAGTTCCTTGATGGGGAGATCAGCTGGAAGACCCCCCCCGATGCAATGACAGCGGATCTGGCGGCGGAGTTGGAGGCCGACGGGTTCAAGGTGGCCACGGGGATCTCGCAGCAGTGGCAGGCACAGTATTTCCAACTCAATCCGGCGGCCGAGGGCAAGAACATGTTCCGCGACCCCCGCCTGCGGTGGGCGATCGGCCTCAGCGTGGACCGGAACGTCGTCAACGATCTGTCCGAGGACGGCCTGGGCAAGCCCTCCGTGTGCAACACCAGTACGGAGAGCTGGGCCATCCGGGAGGGCGCGAACTACTACGACCCGCCCGACCTGGCGAAAGCCGCCCAGCTGCGGGACGCCGCGGGCTTCGGGGACGACAACCCCGTCACCGGCGACGCCCTCTCCTACAACAAGCCGTATCAGCTGCGTACGGCGATTCCGGTGTTCAACCAGCTGCGCGAAGCCGGCTGGGAGGGCTTGACGTTCGTTGAAGGCTCTGAGTCGGCGATCCTGGAGCGGCTGTTCGGGCCAGGGGACTGGGTCACCTCCACCCTCACCTGGAATTCGCCGTTCGACCCCGCCGCGACGATGAACCCGACAGTTACGCTTCTCCTCACAAACTGGTTCTACGGCTCGCCCGCAGACGGCGCGGGGACCGGACGCGCCAGCCTGGCGGAAAACCCGAACGACCAGGTGCTGCAGGACATCGCGGAGACCCATGAGTACACCCTCGCGGCCTCGCGACGCGGCAGCCAAGCGGATCGCATCGAGCCCTACGACAAGGCGTTCGCCAGCTTCGCCGACGGCAACTCCTGGTCCGACCCCGACATCCAAGGACACCGCTGGACATACCACTGGATCCAGCAGGGGGCGGGCGCGGCCGCCCAGTCGAATCTCGAAGGGTTCAGGATGAGACCCGTCGATGGCTGGGCGTGCGGGCCGACCGGGCACGGCTTCAAGGGCCTGTGGTGGAGCACCTAGCTTCGCCCTGACCTCACCCCCTGTCCCCCTCTCCACCCGAACGGTGGAGAGGGGGCTCCGGTCCCCTCTCCCCCGAGGGGAGAGGGGATCAGATCTCCTCATCCATTACCCGGCAATGGAGAGGGGGCTAGGGGGTGAGGTTCTGGCGGTCGCTAGAGGGTGAGGGGCAGCGACCGCCCGTGTCCCCCTCACCCTAACCCTCTCCCCCGAGGGGAGAGGGGATCGGAGGCCCCCGCGGCTGTGAGGACGTTCGATGGCGCGCTACATCGCCACACGGCTGGTCTCCTCGCTGATCATCCTGTGGATCATCAGCGTGCTTGTCTTCCTGCTCATGACCCTGCTGCCCGGCGATCCCACATTGACGGGCGCCGGGCTGGAGGCGAGCCCCGAGCAGCGCGAGCTCTTCCGCGACAAGCTGGGCCTGAACGATCCGCTGCCGCAGCGCTACGGTGACTGGTTGTTCCACGCGTTGCAGGGCGATCTCGGGGTGAGCACCGCCCAGGGCGCCCAGAGCGTCTCGGTCAGCAGCGTCTTCGCGCGGCGCATCCCCGCGACGATGGAGTTGGGCATCTTGAGCCTCCTCGTCGTGGTGACCGTGGCGGTGCCGATCGGCGTCCTGGCGGCGCTGAAGCCCGGCTCCAAGCGGGAAGTGGCGGCCAGCACGGCCATGATCGTGGGCAACTCGATCCCGGAGTTCCTCACCGGCATCGTGCTGATCCTCGTGATCGCGCTGCGCTTCGACCTCCTGCCGGTCGGGGGCTACGTCGCCTTCATCGACGATCCGATCGAGAACCTGAAGCGCATGGCGATGCCGGTGCTGGCCATCTCGCTCACCGCGACGACGCTGCTGATGCGCCAGACCCGCTCGGCCATGATCAACGTGCTCAGCGATGACTACATCCGCACCGCCCGCGCCAAGGGGCTGCGCGAGCGCGCCGTCGTCGTCCGCCACGGCCTGCGCAACGCCCTGATCCCGGTGATCACGGTCTTTGGCTTCCAGGCCGGGCTGATCTTCAGCGGCGCGGTGATCACGGAGCAAGTCTTCAACATCCCGGGCATCGGCCGGCTGTTCGTCGAGAGCGTCGTCATCGAGCAGGACTACAACATGATCCAGAACATCGTCATGTTCTTCGCGATCGCCACCCTGGTCGTGAATCTCCTGGTCGACGTCTCCTACACGCTGATCGATCCGCGCATCCGGACGGGCGGGACGGGCGCATGAGCGGCGACCAGACGCCCGCCGGATCGGCCGTCCCGCCCGCGCTGGCGCGCGCGGGACTGCGCGAGCGCCATTGGTACCGCGAAGCGCGCGCGATCGGGCGCGTCTACGCGCGCAACCGCCCGGCCGTCTTCGGCGCGGTGCTCCTGCTCGGCTTCGGGCTCGTGGCCGGCTTGGCCCCCCTGGTCGCCCCCGCGGACCCGTTCCAGACCGCAACAACGCGCGAGGGCGTCTTCAACCCGCCCACATGGGATCACCTCGCCGGCACGGATGCCGTGGGCCGCGACGTACTCAGCCGCACGATCTTCGGCGCCCGCATCGCCTGGCAGGTCGTGCTGGTGGCGACCGGCGTCGCGGTGGGCCTTGGCGTGCCGCTGGGGCTGCTGGCGGGCTACGTGGGCGGCAAGCTCGACGAACTGGTGATCATGCGCTTCGTCGACGCCGTCATGATGCTGCCGGGCCTCGTCCTGATCCTCGCCCTCACGGGCGCCGTCGGGCCCAGCATCACCAACACGATGATCATCATCGGGATCGTCTGGTCGCCCGGCTACGCGCGCCTGACGCGGGGCGTGGTGCTGCAGATCAGGCAGGAGGTCTTTGTCGACGCCGCCCGCGCGGTCGGCGCGACCCCGGCCCGGATCATGGCGCGCCACCTGCTGCCCAACGTCGTGGCGCCCATCATGGTGCTGGCCTCGCTCTCGGCCGCCGGCATCATCCTCGTCGAGGCGGGGCTCAGCTTCATCGGCGCGGGCGTGCAGGAGCCCGCGCCCGCCTGGGGGCGGATGGCCGCCGACGCGAACAAGACCATCCTGACGCGCAGCGCCTGGCCGCTCGCCGGGCCGGCGATCGCCATCGTCCTGATGGTGATGTCCTTCAACTTCGTCGGCGACGGCGTCCGCGACGCCTTCGACCCGCGCCTGCGGAACATCCGCTGAGGGAACGTGCTATCCCCGTCCCGACCCGTGAGGACGGGCCAAGACCGAGAGGAGACCCGGCAATGACGACGACCGCGGCGACTCGCACTTGGGAGCCGCTGAGCGACGTGCGCAAGCGCCTGCGCGTCAAGTGGTACCGCTCGCCGATCGACAAGCCGACGCTCTGGGAGCTGATGGAGCGCAGCGACCGCAAGGGTCTCACCCATGCCTTGGGCCACCTGGGGCTGCTCGTGGCGCTGGGGGCGCTGACGGCGGTGGCGTTCGAGCAGGGCTGGTGGGCGGTGTTCGGCGTCGCGCTGTGGTTCTACGGGGCCGTGATCGCCTTCCTCCACGCCGCGACGCACGAATTGGCGCACGGCACCGTGTTCCGGACGCCAGCGCTCAACCGCTTCTTCATGCGGCTGTTCAGCGTCGTCGGGTGGTGGAACTACAACGAATACCGCATGAGCCACACGTACCACCACCGCTACACTCTGTTCCCCGCCGGGGACCGTGAGGTTCTCCTGCCGATGGAGGCGTCGCTGCACCCGCTGCTCCTGCTGGAGATGTGCACCGTCAACGTGCGGGGCATGTTCCGGATGCTGCGCTCGGTCGTGCTGATGGCGCTGGGACGCTTCGACATGCAGACGGTCAGCTCATACAGCGGCGTGCACACGACGCAGTGGACGTCGGCGCTCTCGGAGGTGCATCCCGAGACGTACCGGGCCGCCGTGCGCTTTGCGCGCTTCCTGCTGCTCTTCCACGGCGGGGTGATCGTGCTGTCGATCGTGCTCCAGCTCTGGTGGCTCATGATCCTGCTCAGCGGCGGCTTCTTCGTGGCCAACGCATGGCTGTACGCCGTCGCGAAGACGCAGCACGCCGGCCTGCGCGACAACGTGCCGGATTACCGGCTCTGCGTGCGATCGATCAAGCTCGACCCGCTGTCCTCGTTCCTGTACTGGCACATGGAGCACCACATCGAGCACCACATGTTCGCGGGCGTGCCCTGCTACAACCTCAAGCAGCTGGGTCGCGAGGTGGCGACGGATTATCCGGCGCCGCGCTCGCTGCTCGGCGCATGGCGCGAGATGCGCGCCGCCTGGAAGCGCCAACAGACCCATCCCGGCTACCAGTTCGACACGCCGCTGCCGGCCACGGCCCGCCCGGCGATGACCAGCGAGGCGGCGGTCGTTGGCCTGCCCGCCCCGCCCGAGGGCACGGCCGACATGGCCGCGTCGATCGGGGCGCTCGACCCGGAGGAGGACCGGGTCCGCGTCTGACGGGACGCTACTCGAACGGGTCGGTGCCGGTGCGGATGAGGGCCTCACCGCGTTCCGGGTGCTCGTTCTCGTCCTCCCAGGGGTAGAAGCGCGGCGGCAGGATGCGCTCGATCTCCGGGTACTTGGCGCGGATCTCGGGCGAGAAGTCGTCGGCCGTCCACTCGTGGATCGGGCGCATGTGGCGGCGCATGTAGTTGAGCACCAGCGTCACGCGCAGCCCGATCTCCTCGCGCGGCATCGCGCCGTGCCAGGTGCCGCCGTGCCAGATGGCCATCGAACCGGCCTTCGCGTTGAGCGAGATCGTCTTGAAGGGCGTCGTTTCGAGGTCGCGCTCGTGGGGCAGGGTGGCGCGGCCGTAGCGGTGACTGCCGGGCACGAAGACGGTGGGGCCGTCGTCGGCGCCGGTGTAGTCGGTGCAGAGCCAGGAGAGATTCGCGGTGTGGGCGATGTGGCCGCCGCCGGGCGGGATGCCGTGGGCGTCGCTGTGCAGGTTGAGCGGCGCGCGGTTGCGCGGCTTGATGATCCAGTTCGTCGACGAGAGGACGCAGCTGCTGCCGAGCAGCCAGCGGGCCATCGCCAGCGTGCAGGGGTTGGTCACGGCCTCGACGAAGACCTCGTCCTCCTTGAGCAGGTTCCAGATGCGCTGGTTGAGCGTGCTGAACCGCATCGTGCAGGTGTCGGGGTCGCCGATCTCGAGGTTGTTGCGCCGCTCGCAGGCGCGCAGGATGGCGCTCTTCAGCCGATCGACGAAGCCCGGCGCCGAGCGCATCTTCTCCGGCGGGACGATCGTCACGCCGTAGGCCGTCAGTTCCAGCGCGTACTGGACGAGGCCGTACTTCTCCAATTCCAGCATCACGCTGTCGGTGGCCGGGGCCGTCCCGAGTTCTGCAATCGTCATCGCTGCCTCCTTGACTCGCGGCGAAGTATACGGCAGGGCGCCGCGACCGATCAGGGATCGGGCGGCTGGGCGCGCCCGCGCGCCAGCGCCGGCGGGATCGCCACGACCGCGACGATGCCCGCGACCAGGAAGGCCAGGCGGATCCCGCTGATCAGGGCGTCGGGCGCGACGATCGGGTCGTCGAGGCCGAGGGGCGTGCGCTCCAGGGCGTAGCGCGCGGCCTGGGAGGTGAACAGCGCCCCGGCGACGGCGATGCCGATGGCGTTGCCCATCGTGCGCGCCGTCGTCTGGGCGGCCGAGGCGGTGCCCGCGCGCTCGGGGCCGACGCTGGCCATGATCACCATCGTGTTGGGCGTCAGGAAGATGGCCGCGCCCGCACCCGCGACGATCATGCGCAGCACGACGCCCGCGACCGACGTCTCGGAGTTCATCGTCGCCAGGGAGAGCAGCCCGGCGGCCACGACGACGAGTCCGGCGACGGCGACGCGCCGCGGCCCGACGCGGTCGGCCAGCCGCCCCGACAGCGGCGATCCGACCAGCATCGCCAGGGGGAAACCGACGGTGATCGCGCCGGCTTCGAGCGTGCTGAAGCCGCGCGCGTCGATCAGGTAGAAGGGCATCAGCGTGAACGACCCGGTCAGGCCGAAGAACTGCAGCACGGCCGAGAGGATGCCGCCGCTGAACGGCACCCGCCGGAAGAGGTCCAGGTCGACGACGGGGCTGCGGGAGCGGCGTTCAATCCGGATGAACAGGACGACGAGCACGGCCGTCGCGGCGAACAGGCCGACGATGGCCGGGCTGCCCCATCCCCACGCCTGACCCCGATTGACCGCCAGCACCGCCGCGCTCAGCAGGAAGAACAGCGCGAACGAGCCGGCAGGTCGAGGCCGGTGGGGCGTTCGTCGGCGGGGGTGTCGCGCAGCAGGGCGATCACCAGCAGCGATCCGATGACGCCCAGCGGGATGCGCGTCCAGAAGATGGCCCGCCAGTCGAGGATCTCGATGAGCACGCCGCCGAGCACCGGGCCGATGGAGACCCCGATGCCCACGGTGCCGATCATGATGCCCAGCGCCTGCCCCCGCTGCGAGGCGGGGAAGCTGTCGGTGACGATGGCGGCGCCGTTGGCGATCACCATCGAGGCGGCGATGGCCTGCACGGTGCGGCCGCCCAGCAGCTCCGGCAGCGACCCCGCGATCGCGGAGAGCCCCGTCGCGGCGGTGAAGCAGGCGAAGCCCACGACGTAGAGCCGCTTGCGCCCGTAGAGGTCGCCCAGGCGGCCCATGACCAGCCCCAGGCCGGTGCTGACGAGGATGAAGATCAGGCTGACCCAGAGCACCTCGTCGCGGGCGACGCCGAATTCGTCGGCGAGGGTCGGCAGAGCGATGTTGATGATCGAGGTGTCGAGCGTGCCCAGGAAGATGCCCAGGCAGACGAGGCCCAGCGCCAGCCAGCGATAGGGCACGCCGAGCACGTCCGGTCCCTGGACCCGCGCGTCTTCGGCTCGAGGGCGTCCGGTCATCTGGTCCCGGTTCACGTGTGGCGGGCGGCGGAGCGGCCCGCGGCCGACGCCGATCGTCGCCCCGTCGCGCCCTACGTACCATCCCGCGCCGTCCCGGCCGGGCCGCCGCCGATCAGGGGTCGGGCGGCCGGGCGCGCCCGCGCGCGAGCGCGGCGGGGATGGCGAGGACCGTGACCAGGCCCGCGACGAGGAGGGCCAGCTGGATGCCGCTGACCAGGGCGTCGGGCGCGACGATCGGGTCGTCGAGGCCGAGGGGCGTGCGCTCCAGGGCGTAGCGGGCGGCCTGGGAGGTGAAGAGCGCCCCTCCGACGGCGATGCCGATGGCGTTGCCCATCGTGCGCGCCGTGTGCTGGGCGGCCGCGGCCGTGCCGACGCGGTCGCGCCCCACGCTCTGCATGATCAGTACCGTGTTGGGCGCGAAGAAGATGGCCGTGCCCGTCCCCATGATCGCCATGCGCAGCACGATGCCCGCGACCGGCGTCGTGGCGCTGAGCGTCGCCAGGGACAGCAACCCAGCGGCCACGACGACGAGTCCGGCGACGGCGACCTGCCGGGGACCGACACGCTCCGCCAGGCGCCCGGACAGCGGTGACACGATCAGCATCGCCAGGGGGTAGCCGACCATCACCGCGCCGGCCTCGAGCGTGCTGAAGCCGCGCGCGTCGACCAGGTAGAAGGGGATGATGGTGATCGCGCCGGTGAGGCCGAAGAACTGCAGCCCCACGGAGAGGATGCCGCCGCTGAATGGCACCCGCCGGAAGAGCCCGAGGTCGACGACGGGGCTGCGGGAGCGGCGCTCGATGCGGATGAACAGGACGATCAGCCCGGCGGTCGCGGCGAACAGCCCGACGATCGCCGGGCTGCCCCAGCCCCAGGCGGCGCCGCGATTGACCGCCAGCACCAACGCGCCCAGCAGGAAGAAGAGGGTGAACGAGCCCGGCAGGTCGAAGCCGGTGGGACGCTGGTGGGCGGGCGTGTCGCGCAGGAGGGCGAGGACCAGCAGCGATCCGATGACGCCCAGCGGGATGCGCGTCCAAAAGATGGCCCGCCAGTCGAGGATGTCGATCAGGACGCCGCCGAGCACCGGCCCGATCGCCACCCCCACGCCCACCATGCTGATCATGATGCCCAAGGCCCGCCCCCGCCGCGCGGCGGGGAAGGTGTCGGTGACGATGGCGGCGCCGTTGGCGATCACCGTCGCGACGGCGACCGCCTGCGCCATGCGGGCGGCGAGCAACTCGGGCAGCGACCCGGCGATGGCGGAGAGGCCGGTCGCGATGGTGAAACAGGCGAAGCCCACGACGTAGAGGCGCTTGCGGCCGTAGAGGTCGCCCAGGCGGCCCATGATCGGGCTCAGGCCGGTGCCGACGAGGATGTAGATCAGGCTGACCCAGAGCACCTCGTCCCGCGCGACGCCGAACTCCTGCGCCAGCGTGGGCAGCGCGATGGTGATGATCGACGTGTCGATGTTGGCGAGGAGGACGCCCAGGCAGACCAGGCTCAGCGCCAGCCAGGGATAGGGGACGCCGAGCACGTCCGGTCCCCGAACCCGTGCGTCTTCGCCTCCTGGGCGTCCGGTCATCTGATCCTGGTTCCGCGCGTGCGGGCCTGCGTCGCGGCCCGCGGCCGACGCCGATCGTCGCGCCGCCGGGCCCTACGTACCATCCCGCGCCGTCCCGGCGTCGCGCCCCGGGCCGTCTAGACTGTCGGCGGCCGGACGGGCCACAGCGCGAGGGGCGGGATCATGGACCTGGGACTGCGCGGCAAGGTCGCCATCGTGACGGGCGGCAGCGACGGCATCGGCAAGGCGGCGGCGGCGGCGCTGAGCGAGGAGGGGGCGCGGGTCGCGATCTGCGCCCGGCGGCCCGGCTTCCTCGAGGCGGCGGCGGCGGACATCCGCGCGGCCTCCGGCGGCGAGGTGCTCGCCATCCCCTGCGACGTGACGGACGAGGCCCAGGTGCAGTCGATGGTGGCGCGGGTCGTCGCGGAGTGGGGCCGGCTCGACATCCTGGTCAACAACGCGGGCACGTCGGCGGCGGGCAAGTTCGAGGACGTCAGCAACGAGGTCTGGGTTGGCGACCTGCAACTCAAGCTCTACGGCGCGATCTATTGCAGCCGGGCGGCGCTGCCGCATCTCAAGGCGGCCGAGGACGGCGGCCGCATCATCAACATCACGACGCACGGCGGCAAGGCGCCGGCGGGCGGGTCGCTGCCGACGTCGGCGGCGCGGGCGGCCGGCCTGGCCCTGACCAAGGCCATGTCGCGCGACTACGCCCGCGACGGGGTGCTGGTCAACACGGTCTGCATCGGCCTGATCAAGAGCGGCCAGATCCACGCCCGCTTCGAGCGCATGCGCGAGGACGACCCTTCGCTCACGGCCGAGGGCTACTACGAGCGCCTGGGCTCCGCGATCCCGATCGGCCGGGTGGGCGAGGCGCGCGAGGCCGGGGACGTGATCTGCTTCCTGGCCTCGGCGCGCGCCAGCTACCTCACCGGCACGTCGGTCAACATCGACGGCGGCGCGTCGCCGGTGGTCTGAGCGGCGCGCCCGGCCGTCAGCCCTCGCCGAAGAACTCCAGCAGCGCGGCGGCGGTCTCGTCGGGGGCCTCCTCGGGCAGGAAGTGGCCGCAGGGGATGGCGGCGCCGCGCAGGTCCGTCGCCCAGCGCCCCCAGACCTCCATCATGCCCTCCCGGCGATCGCCCCGCCGGTCGCCCCAGAGCGCCAGCATTGGGCAGGTGATGCGATGGCTCGCGGCCCGATCGGCCGCGTCCAGGTCGCAGTCGATCGTCGCGCCGGCGCGGTAGTCGTCGCAGGTGGCGCGGACCGTCTCGGGGTCGCCGAAGCTGCGCTCGTAGTCGGCCAGCGCCTCGGGCGCGAAGGCGTCCGAGCCGCTCCAGCGCGCCAGCATGTCGTGCAGGAACGCCAGCGGATCGCCGCCGATCAGCCGCTCGGGCAGCGGCGCGGGCTGCGCGAGCAGGAACCAGTGGAAGCTGCCCAGCGCGCCCCGCCGGTCGAGGCGCTCGAACTGTTCGAGCGTGGGCATGATGTCGAGCGTCGCCAGACGGCGCACGCGGTCCGGGTGGTCCAGAGCCAGCCGGTAGGCGACGCGGCCGCCCCGGTCGTGCCCGGCGAGGTGGAAGCTCTCGTGCCCGAGGGCGGCCATCAGCTCGACGATGTCGCGGGCCATGGCGCGCTTGGCGTAGTTGGCGGAGCCCTCGCCGCCGGGCGGCTTCGAGCTGCGTCCGTAGCCGCGCAGGTCCGGCGCGACGACGGTGAACGCCTCCGCCATCTTTGGCGCGACGCGGTGCCACATCGCGTGCGTCTGGGGATAGCCGTGCAGCAGCGCCAGCGGCGGGCCGTCGCCGCCGACGACCGCGTGGATCTCCGCCCCACCGGTCGCGATGCGGCGCTCCGTGAAGCCCTCGAACATATTCCACCTCCCCGGTCCCGTGCAGAGGCCCCGTGCAGAGGCCCCGTGCAGAGGCCGCATGCAGAGGCAGAGCGTAGCGCCCCGCGCCGCCGGGGGGTGAGACTGACGTCGCGCCGCAGGCCGTAGACACCCGCCGCGGTCGGTGGGAGCCTGCACCGGGACAGGGCTGATGGCGAACGGAGAGCGAGCGATGACCGACCCGACCGGCGGCGCGCTGGACGGCATTCGCCTCCTCGACCTGAGCACGCAGCCGGGGCAGTATGCGGGGCGGCTGCTCGCCGACCTGGGGGCCGACACGATCAAGGTCGAGCCGCCCGGCGGCGACGCGATGCGCCTCGTGGGTCCCTTCGAGGGCGACGCCGTCGGCCCCGAGTCGAGCCTGACCTGGCGCTACTTCAACGCCAACAAGCGCTCGGTAACCTGCAACCTCGACCTGCCCGGCGGCCGGCGCCTGCTGCGGGAACTCGCGCGCGACGCCGACGTGGTGCTCGAGTCGTACGGGCCGGGCTACATGGAGTCGCGCGGCGTGGGCTTCGATGCCCTGCGCGCGGTGCGGCCCGGCCTCGTCTACGTCTCGATCAGCGGCTTCGGGCGGGAGGGGCCGCACGCCGGCTGGCAGGCGACGGAACTCATCGCGCAGGCGGCCTCGGGCGTGCTGACGCTGTCGGGCGACCCGGCGAGCGCGCCGCAGATGCTGGGCGCGAACCAGGCCTGCATCACGGCGTCGCTGTCGGCCGCGCAGGGCGCGCTGCTCGCCGTCTTCCACAAGGAGCGGACGGGCGAGGGCCAGCTCGTCGAGGTCTCGATGCAGGAGGCGCTGTCGATCGCACAGGAGACCGCGATGCAGCAGTGGGACTTCCAGCGCACGTCGCGGGAGCGCCAGGGCGAGATCCCCACGCTGCCCGGCCTGGGCACCTACGCGACGCGCGACGGCTACGTCTTCTCGATGGTGGGCGGGCCGGCGGGGGCGTCGTGGTCGGAACTGGTCGATTGGCTGATCGAGGAGGGCGCGGGGGGAGAGCTGGTCGCCGGGCACGAGGCGGCGTTCCGCGCCTTGAACATGGAGACGGCCGTCCAGGCCCTGCGCAACCCCGCCAAGGCGGCGGAGTTCGGCGCGCTGATGCCGATCGCGCGGGAGACGCTGGCGGCGTTCTTCGCGACGCGGACCAGCCGCGAGATCTATGAGGAGGGCCAGCGGCGGCGCCTGCTGATCGGGATGGTTTCGACGCCGAAGGAGCTGATGGAGAGCCCGCAGCTCCGCGCCCGCGATTGGCGGCTGCCCGTCGGGGAGGACGGCGCGGCGGCCGACTTGCCCGGCCCGCCCTACCGGCTGAGCGCCACCCCGGCGACGGTGCGCCGCGCCGCCCCGGCGATCGGCGAGCACAACCGCGAGGTGTGGCTGGAGGAAGTGGGCATCGCGCCCGAAGAATTCGAGGCGCTGATGGCGGAGGGGGCGATATGACGTCGCAGGGGGGCGGCAAGCGGCCGCTCGACGGCATCCGCGTGGCCGACTTCTCCTGGTTCGGCGCGGGCCCGATCGTGGGCCGCACGCTGGCCGACTTCGGGGCCGAGGTGGTGCGCATCGAGAGCGAGTACAAGATCGACGCGCTGCGGCTGACGCAGCCCGTCCCGCCCGACCGGCCCGCGACCTACAACACGGGCGGCTTCTTCAACAACTTCAACGCGGGCAAGCACTCGTTCCTGCTCAACATGAACGCCGAGGGAGCACGGGCCGTCGCCTACCGCCTGGTGGAGCGCTCCGACGTGTTCCTGACCAACCACACGCCACGGGTCGTCGCGAAGTGGGGGGTGGATTACGAGTCGCTGCGGGCGGTCAACCCGCGCATCATCGCCGCCTACCAGCCGATGCAGGGCTCGACGGGGCCGCACAAGGACTTCATCGGCTTCGGGGCGGTGCTGACGCCGGTCAGCGGGCTCAGCCATCTGAGCGGCGACCCGGCCCGGCCGCCGATCGGCGTGGGCACGAACTACCCCGACTTCACGCTGAACCCGGGCCACACGATGACGGCGATCCTGGCCGCGCTGCGCCACCGTGAGCGGACCGGCGCCGGCCAGATGGTGGAGCTGGCGCAGATCGAGTCGGTGGCGGCGACGCTGGGGCCGGCGCTGCTCGACTACACGGTGAACGGCCGCGTGGCGGCGCGCACCGGCAATCGCTCGCGGGGGATGGCGCCGCACGGCGTGTTCCGCTGCCGCGACCAGGCGCGGTCGCACCCGGCGGCGGTGGGGCAGGATCCGGACGTGCGCGAGCGCTGGATCGCGATCGCGGTGCGGGACGACGACGAGTGGGCGGCGCTCTGCGCGGCGGCTCCGGGGTCGGCCTTCGCCGGCGACGCGCGCTTCGCGACCTTCGCCGGGCGCAAGCGACACGAGGACGCGCTGGAGTCGGCGATCGCGGGCTGGACGGCGGGGGAGGAGGCGGCGTCGCTGCAGGAGCGGCTGCAAGGCGCCGGCGTGCCGGCGCACCTCGTGCAGGACGCCGAGGACATGCTGGACCACGACGCGCACCTGCGCGCGCGGGGCTACTACCGGCGCCTGGAGCATCCCGAGACGGGGCTCTCGGCCTACGACGGCCCGGTCGTCGGGCTGGGCGAGACGCCGGGCGACCTGCGCTGGGCCGCGCCCCTCTTCGGCGAGCACACCTACGAGGTCGCCACGCGCATCCTCGGCTACTCCGACGACGAGGTCTCGGAGTTGGTCGCGGCGGGCGTCCTGGCGTAGGGGGCGCGGCTCTGATCCCCTCTCCCTGGGGAGAGGGTGAGGGTGAGGGGGACGTCACCGTGCGATCGGCGGCACTTGATAGCCGCCGCTGCACTCGGCGATCCGCGCCGCCAGCCGGATCGTTCGCCGATCCGCGCCGTAGGGGCCCACCACCTGCATCCCGGTTGGCAGGCCCGAAGCGCCCAGCCCGATCGGCGGCACGGTGGACGGCAGGTAGGCCAAGCCCGTCAACACGGTCCAGCCCGCGATATCGAGAAAGGGGCGTGTCTCCCCATTGCAGATCACGGTTCGCGTGGCGACGTCGCCCTCGTGATCGTGCGGGAAGGGCGGCACGAAGGCGACGGGCATCAGGATCGCGTCGAAGCGCGCGAAAAACTCCGCCCAGCGGGATCGGAGCGCCGCGCGGGCGACGTTGAGGTCCAGCCACTCGCGGTGGCTGGGCCCGTCCGCCGTGTCCGGGCGGGAGTGCGACATGGCCGCGTCGCCGATCAGCCTGCCGCCCAGGTCGAACGCTTCGCCCGGGTCGAGATCGGGCCGCGCCTCGTGATCGACCTGGACGCCCGACGCCTCCAACGCGGCGACGGCCGCCCGCGTCACCTCAAGGATCTCGGCATCGATCGAGCAGAACGGATCGTCCAGCCAGGCCGCCACGCGAAGGGTCTGCAGGTCGTCCGGCGGCGGCGGCAACTCGGCCGTCCAGGGCGGCTCGCGGCGCCGGAGAATTTCGAGCAGCAAGTCCAGGTCCTCGGCCGACCGGGCGATCGGCCCGAAGACGTTCACGTCGGCTTCGGTCGTGCCGCCCTGCGGGTGATCCAGGTAGCCGCGGGTCGGGATGACGCCGAAGCTCGGCTTGTGTCCGAAGACCCCGCAGAACGCGGACGGGAGCCGGATCGACCCCCCGATGTCCGTCCCAACTTCGAACGACGTCAGGCCGGCGGCCACCGCGGCGGCGGCCCCGCCGGACGACCCGCCTGGCACGCGATCGCTGTTCCAGGGGTTGACCGTCGTCCCGAAGATCTCGTTGAACGTCTGGCCATCCCCCGACCAGCGCGGCACGTTCGTCTTGCCGAAGATGATCGCGCCCGCCTCGCGCAGCGCCCGCACGACGGGGGCGTCGCGCGCGGGGACATTGTCCCGCAGTTCGACCGCCCCGCCCGTCGACCGCATCCCGGCCGTCTCGATCGCGTCCTTGATCGTCACGGGCAGGCCGTGCAGCGGGCCCAGGTCGTCGCCCCGCGCGACGGCGGCGTCCGCTTCCCGCGCCGCCGCCCATGCGCCCTCGAGGTCCAGGGTCACGACCGCGTTCAGGCCCGGATTAATCCGCGCGATCCGCTCCGCGTAGCGCTCGAGCAGATCCGCGCTGCGCAACTGCCCGGCGCGGATCGCGGCGGCCTGGCGCGTCGCCGGCCACAGGGCGGGGTCGTCCGGCATGAGTTCCCTCACTTCACCTGCTGAATGGCTTCGCGGGCAGCGTAGCCGCTGCCCCCCTCTGCGTCCCGAACCTCACCCCCTAACCCCCTCTCCATTGCCGAGCAATGGAGAGGGGGGACTCCGATCCCCTCTCCCTGGGGAGAGGGTTAGGGTGAGGGGGAACCAGCGCCCGCGCCCACGTTCCCCCTCTCCATCGTTCAGATGGAGAGGGGGACAGGGGGTGAGGTCCCGGCGACCGTCACGCCGTGGGCAGGGCGTCGTACATATCGTGCACGTCGGCGCCGTGGAAGCGGGCGCGCCGGTTGGTGGGCGGCACGGCCTCCTCGTAGAAGAAGGCGGGCAGTTCGTCGTCGCCGGCCGCGAAGCCGGCCCGACGGTTGAAGTCGCGCTCCTGCCGCAGCGCGCGCTGGCCCAGGCGCTCGAAGAAGCCGGTGTCGAGAGTGGTGCCGTGCGCGGCGTTGATCGCGTCGGTCAGAAACTCGATGTTGGCGTAGGTGACGCTGCCGCCGAAGACGCACAGCCCCAGCGAATCGACGGCCGCCACGCGCGTCTGGTGGGCGAGGCTCTGCTCGAGGATCTCGTCGAGCGACATCTCCGTGGTCACGAGGCGGGGCAGGTTGCCGGTCGTGTGGTCGGCGCCCTGGGCGGTCGCCATCATGGCGACGCCCGTCGCCTCGACGACGCGCGGGTCGTAGGCGCTGATCGCCTGGCGCTTGATCACGGGCACGCGGTGCACGCCCAGCTGCTCGCCGACGCGGGCCGTGCCCTGCGCCAGGAAGCGGCCCCGCTCGCTGCCCCGCTCGATCTCGTCCATGCAGGCGGTCATGAAGGCCTTGTCGCCGAACTCCGCCTCGCCGGCCTCCATGAGCACGGCGAGCGTCGCGCCGGTCTCGATCGTGTCGACGCCGAGCTCGTTGGCCAGGGCGTTCATGTCGGCCAGGTCGTCGGGGTTGCTGAGCCCGCAGTTCGAGCCCAGCAGCGCGAGGGTCTCGTACTCCACGGGCGAGACGACCTCGTTGCCGTCGGCGTCGTTGTAGACGTTGCTGCACTGGATGAGGCAGCCGGGCATGCAGGCGTGCGACTGGTCGCCGCCGCGCTCGGCGATGAGCGGCGCGATGAACTCGGCGCCCATGCGGAAGGTCTCGCCGGCCTCGGTGTCGGACAGGCGGCCGGCGCTGAAGTTGTGCACCGGCAGGCCGCCCAGGTAGTTCTGCACGTCGGCCATCGCCATCGTGCCCAGCGGCTTGTAGGTCGTCTGGATCACCTCGTCGTTCTGCACCTTCTGGGCGTAGCCGCGCACCGACTGGCGCACCTTGGGCGCGTCGCTGAACGGCGGCATGCGGTCGAGGTCGACGACGACCGCCTTGACGCGCTTCGACCCCATCACGGCGCCGACGCCGCCGCGGGCGGCGAGGCGCGAGGGGCGGCCGTCCTTGTCGCTGATGGCGATCCCGGCGATCAGCCCCTGGTACTCGCCGACGGGCCCGCAGAGCGCGAAGGCGACCTTCTTGCCGTAGTGCGCGAAGAGCCGTGCCGCGGCCTCGGAGTTGCGCAGGCCGAGGTAGGGGGAGGCGTCGTCGAACTCGATGCCGCCGTCGCGGGTGAGGTGGACGACGGTCCAGTCGTCGGACGCGCCCAGCAGCGTGAAGCCCGCGATCTTGAGCTGGCCCATTCCGTATCCCAGCGTGCCGCCGCCGTTGGCTTCCTTGACGCCGCCGGTGAGCGGGCTCTTGCAGCCCACGCTCGTGCGGTTGGCGTTCGAGAAGCTCGTGCCGGCGAAGGGGCCGGCGGAGAAGATCAGCGGGTTGCCGGGGCCCAGCGGGTCGACGCGGGCGGCGTCGCGCTCCAGCAGCGTCTTCGCGATCAGGTAGCGCCCGCAGTAGACGATGTCCTCGCCGTGCAGTTCGCGCGTCGCGACCGTCCGGTCGCCGAGGTCGATGTCGTGGAATAGCCGCACCGTGCGCCCCCGTTCCGGCGGCCCGGCGCCCGTCCGGCGGGCGGATCGCGCCGCGCCGCCCAGTCTAGCGAGCGGGCGGCAGCCGCGGCGCGGCTGGGCTACCGTGGCGTCGTGGCGGCCGACGCGATCAACGTGCGAGTGACGCTCTTCGGGACGCTGCGCGGCTTCGCCCCCGAGGGGGCCGGCGGCGCGATGGACCTGCGCCTGCCCCCGGGCGCGACGATCGCGCAACTGCGCGAGGCCATCGGACTGCCGGCGACGACGGAGATCACGGTCGGCGTGAACGGCGCGCAGACCGACGAGACGGCGTCGCTGCGGGACGGCGACCAGGTGATGCTGTTCAACGCGTTGTCCGGAGGGGCTGTCGGTCGGGGCAAATCCCGCAGCCGCGTGCGATGATTGGGGCCGGCCTGTGTGGCCGTCCGATCGGCAGCAAAAAAAAAATTCTTCGCGAAGGGGGCGGTGGCACAGCCATGATCGATGAGCAGACGGCGACGACGGTCGCGGGGCTGACGGTGCGGGCGCTGCCCGGCGCGCGCTTCGGGGCGGAGATCACGGGGCTCGACCCCCTGCGGATCGGTGAGGAGCAGCGGGCCGTCATCTGGGACGCCTACGCCCGGCGGCACGGGCTGCTCTGCTTCTCCTTCGACCGGCTGCTGGAGGCGGACGAGTTGCACGCCCTGACGGCCGTGTTCGGAACAAATGAGTTCGCGCCGGGGATGATCAACGGGATCGGCAAGGGCACGCCGAAGGGCGAGGAGCATCTGACCGTCGAGGAGCAGGTCGCGGCGCTGCGGGCGCGCGGCGAGGATCCCTACCTGGCGTTCATCGGCAACCTGACGCCGGGGACGCTGGAGGCGAAGCCGGTCGACGGCCGCTTCTACGGGGAGTGGGAGTGGCACTCGGACATGTCGTACATCGCGGTGCCGCCGACGTTCAGCCTGCTCCACGGCCGCGTCATCCCCGACGAGGGCGGCGACACGGGCTTCTGCAGCCAGGTGATGGCGGCGCGGGAACTGCCGGACGAGCTGCGCCGGCGGGCCGGGGCGTTGTGGGCGAAGCACGACTCGACCTACGGCAGCAGCGGCGTGATGCGGGAGGGCATGGACGCCCCGGCGTCGCCGGTGGAGGCGCTGGGCCACGCGCACCCCATCCTGCGCCGCGTGCCCAGCACAGGCGAGGAGGCGCTGTTCCTCGGCCGGCGCACGAACGGCTACATCGTCGGCCTGCCGCTGGAGGAGAGCGAGCGGCTGCTCGACGAGCTGTGGGCGCACGCGACGCAGGAGCGCTTCTGCTACCGCCACCGCTGGCGCGCCGGGCAGGTGGTCGTGTGGGACAACCGGATGCTGATGCACATGCGCCACCCGCTCGCGAACGATGACGTCCGCTTTATGTGGCGGACGCAGACCAAGGGCGAGCCCGTGGTCCCGGCCGGCGGATGACGTCCGCGGGCATGCTCGCCGCGTACCGCGTGCTGGACCTTTCGGACGAGACGGGGCAGTCCTGCGGGAAGATCCTGGCCGACCTGGGCGCGGACGTGATCAAGGTCGAGCCGCCCGGCGGCGACCCGGCGCGGCGCCGGCCGCCCTTCGTGGGCGACGAGCCGGGGCCCGATCGCGGGCTGTACTGGCTGGCCTGCAACGCGAACAAGCGCAGCGTCGCGGCCGACCTGGAGACGGAGGCGGGCCGGGCCCGGTTCCGCCGGCTCGTCGCGACGGCGGACGTGGTCGTCGAGTCGTTCGCGCCGGGGCGGATGGCGGGTTGGGGGCTCGATTTCCCGAGTCTGGCGGCGATCAACTCCCGACTGGTGCTGGTCTCGATCAGCCCGTTCGGGCAGCGGGGGCCGCATCGCGACTACCGGGGGCCGGACATCGTGACCTGGGCGATGAGCGGCCTCATGTCGATCTGCGGCGAGCCGTCCGGTCCGCCCGCGCAGATCAGCGACAACGCCCAGTCCTCCTTCGCGGCCGGGGGCGACGCGGCCGTGGGGGCGCTGCTGGCGCTGCTGCAACGGCGGCGCCGCAGCGGCCGCGGTCAGCACGTCGACGTGTCGACCCAGGAGTCGGTGATCCGCAGCAGCTTCCAGGTGGCGGCCAGTTGGGACATGGAGAGGCGCAACCTGCCCCGGGCGTATCGGCCGTCGCAGACGCCGATGTCCTGGACCTGGCGCTGCCGCGACGGCTACGTGGTCTGGCTGCAGGCCGTCGGCCCGTACTCCACCACGCGGGCGGCGGGCTTCTTCGCCTGGCTGCGCGACGAAGGGGAGGGGGCCGACCTCCTCGCCCTCGACTGGGAGGCGATGGTCCCGTGGCAGGAGCCGCCGGCGGACTGGTCGGCGGTGGTCGCCGCGACGGCGGCCGTCTTCGCCAAGTACACCAAGGCCGAGTTGTACGCAGCCGCGATGACGTACGGGTTCTCGCTGTTCCCCGTGGACACCGCGGCCGACACGATGGCCAACGCGCAGTTGGAAGCGCGCGACTTCTGGCGCGACGTGGCGCATCCGGCGCTGGACCGCGCGATCCGGCTGCCGGGCCCCTTCGCCCGCGCGACGCGCACGCCGCCGCGGGCGCCCCGTCCGGCGCCGCGGCTGGGCGAGCACACGGCGGAGATCCTGGCCGAACTGCCGCCGGAGCCGGAGCGCGCGCCGGACGCCCCGGTCGGCGTAGCGACGTCCCGCGTCCCGATGCCGCTGGCTGGGGTCAAGGTGCTCGACCTGAGTTGGTTCATGGTGGGCCCGATGACGACCAAGGTGCTGGCCGACTACGGGGCCGACGTCGTGCACGTCGAGAGCAGCGTGCGCATCGACGGGCAGCGCACGTCGGGGCCGTTCCGCGACGGCGTGCGGGACCCGGAGCTCTGCGCCGACTACGCGCAGGTGCGCACCAACCAGCGCTCGATCGCGCTCGACATCGCCCAGCCCGGGGGGCGCGACGTCGCGCTGCGGATGGCGGATTGGGCGGACGTGGTCGTGAACAACTTCTCGGGCGGCGCGATGGATCGGATGGGGCTGGGCTACGAAGCGCTCCGCGCGCGCAACCCGTCGATCATCTACCTCGGTTGCAGCGGCCAGGGGGCGACGGGGCCGCAGCGCCACAGCAAGGGCGGCGGCGGCCACTACGCGGCGCTGGCCGGCTTCAACCACCTGACCGGCCGTCCCGGCGACCCGCCCGGCTACCTGAGCGCGTACACCGACTTCATCGCGCCGCGCTTCAACGTGGCGCTGCTCCTGGCGGCGCTCGACCACCGCGACCGCACCGGGCTGGGACAGAGCTTCGACGTGTCCCAGTACGAGGCCTCGATGCACTGGCTCGGGCCGTCGTTGCTCGACTACAGCGTCAACGGGCGCGTCGCGGGGCGGCAGGGCAACCGGCAGCCCGGCGCCGCGCCGCACGGGGCCTATCGCAGCCGCGACGACCGCTGGTGCGTCATCGCGGTGCGGGACGAGGCGGAGTGGCGGGCGTTCCGCGCGGCGATCGGCGATCCGGCCTGGGCGCGGGAGGAGCGCTTCGCCACGCACGCGGGCCGGAAGTCGCAGGAGGACGCGCTGGACGTACTGGTGGAGGCATGGACGCGCGAGCGCACGCCGGAGGCGGTGATGACGACGCTGCAAGGCGCCGGCGTGGCGGCGGGCGTCGTGCAGCGGGGCGAGGATCTGCTGGAGCACGACCCGCAACTGCGGCATCGCGGCTTCTGGCAGCCCCTCGATCACCCGACGATCGGGAGGTACCACGCGCCGCGGCACGCCTTCCGGCTGCCCGACGCCCCCTGCGCGCTGCGCCGCAGCCGGCTGATCGGCGAGGACACGGCGGAGGTCCTGCGCGACGTGCTGGGGCTGTCGGAGGCGGAGATCGCCGATCTGGCGGCCGACGGCCTCCTGCAGTGACACCGGCGCGGTGGGCGCGGGCGCTGCCCGTCCTGCTGGGCGTCGTCCTGGCCGCTTGCGCGAGCGGCAACACACCCCTGGACCCCGACGCCGCCGATCTTCGCAACCTGATCTTCTGGGACTCGCTGAGCGGCGAAGGCTTCCTGACCGCCCCTGAGCCCCTACTGCGCAGCCTCGACGAACTCGCCGTGTCCGCGCATCCGGGGGCAGACAAGTACCTCGTCGACCTGGCGAATGTGCCGACGCCCTACGCCACCCGCATCGTCGACCACCTGCGGACGCGCTTCGGGCGGCCCGGCGCCGACCGGCTGTCGCAGTTCCCGGAACTCGCGCTGCCGCCCCCCGACGACCGGGAAACCGCGGCCTACCTGGAGTTCAAGCGGCAGCTCTTCGGCTCGATCGACCCCGCGTTCGCGCTCTTCCTCAGCGAGCGCTGGCCGCGCACGATCGACGCGCGGGAGGTGCGCTACGGCGGCGTCGGCGTCGACGTCATCCCGCCGCTGGAGTTCCCCGCCTACGTGACGGCGCACGAGGCCGCGGCCTGGCTGCGGGCCGACGACGAGGTCGTCGGCGTCTCGATCAACGGCGACGCGCGGGCCTTCCCGGTGCGGATCATCGCCTGGCACGAGATGGTCAACGACACCATCGGCGGCGTGCCGGTGTCGCTGGCCTACTGCACGCTGTGCGGCAGCGCCATCGCCTACGACGGCCGCCTGCGCGGGGAGGTCTACCGCTTCGGGACGAGCGGGCTGCTTTATCGGTCGAACAAGCTGATGTACGACCGCACCACGCGGACGCTGTGGAATCAGTTCACCGGCGAGCCGGCCTGGGGCGAACTGGCCGGGCAGGGGCTGCGCCTGCGGCCGATCGCCTCGACGTACACGACCTGGGCCGCCTGGCTGGCCGCGAACCCGGCGACCTCGGTGCTCGACATCGAGACGGGCTACCCGTACGGCTACGCGCCCGGCGCGGCCTACGCGGAGTACAACGCCAGCGACGAGTTGATCTTCGCCGTGCCGATGGACGACGGGCGCTTGGCCCCGCGCGACGAGGTGTTCGTCGTGCGGACGGCAGACGGGGTGAGCGCGTACGCCATCGCCGACCTGGGCTCGTCGGCGGTGGTGAACGACCGCGTCGGCGACCTGCCGATCGTCGTGGTGGCCACGGCCGACGGCATGGGCGCGCGCGCCTTCGAGCGGGGCGGGCGGTCGTTCAGCGCGGCGGGCCAGGTCGGGGCGCTGGTGGATGAGTCGGGCGGGCGCTGGACGGTCGCGGAGGACGCGCTGACGGGGCCCGCTGGGGAAACGCTGCCGCGGGTCAACGGCAGCAACGCCTTCTGGTTCGCGGTCGCGAACTTCGTGGGCGAGAGCCGCCTGTACGGCCCGGACTAGGGCTTGCCGGCATTCACGTCGTTCTCCTGCAGCTGCTCCAGGAGGGTTTCTGCTGCTTCACGAGACATTCCCATGCTGCGCAGCACCGCCACCGCGACCGAATGCTCTAGCGTCTTCCGGCGGGGCATCCGCACCCGCTCCGTACCCCCGACACGCCGGTAGAACTCACTGTGTCTGGTTTGCCCCTTGAACGAATACCCGGCTTCTCGCAGGTAGCCCACCAAGAGGCGCCGCGGGACCTTCACGCCGGGATCGGCTCCATCTTCACCGGGAAGTCGAACGTCAGCTTCTCGTTCTCCGCGAACGCCAGGTCTTCCTCCTCGATCTTCCAACCGCGAGCAGCGAGGAACGCCTCCAGATCCCCCTCAGCGCAGAGGTCACTGAACAGAAAATCTGTGGCTTCATCGGCACAGCGCTGGAAGGCACGGAACGTCTTGCCGTCGGCGTTGAGTCCCAGGTCGCGGCAGACACCGACCCAGAGCCCAGCCTCCTTGTCTTCCACGACCTCCCAAACCACTTCCGCCTGAATGCGAACAACGCGGTCAGGCATCGACGCCCTCGTCCCAGTAGTTGTGCATGGTCCGTCCTGTCACTCCCTGTGGCTGATGACGCAGCCGTGCGCTGTATAGGGCACTAGAATAGACCTCGCAACCAAACAGCAGCCTACTATCTGCATCACTTTCAACGCACCGCCCCGTCTGCATGTGAGCACCCTAGGGCGGATCGGGCGGCTCCGGGTCGGGGGGACTCGCGCCCGCCTCCAGCTCGATGACCGGGCCGGGGGGTGCGGCGTCGCGCTCCGCCGGTCCATCCCCCTCGCGTGCGACGACCATCCAGGCGTCGGGGTCGCCGGACTTGGCGGGGGCGGAGCGCCGCAACTGCAGCCGGCCGACCTTGGGCCCGCGCCGCCGGGCGCCCCGCTCGTAGAGGTCGATCGTGATGTCGTCGATGGACACGAAATCGCGCACGCGGCGCAGCGCGTCGGCGAGTGCGGCGGGCAGCCGGACGGCGCGACGGCGCAGCCGCCGCAGGCGGCGCGATCGTCCCGCGTCGGCGCTGGTGGGTCCGAGCACGCCGTCCACCGTAGCCGCCGGGCGAACGCCCTCGCAAACGGGGTAGCATGGCGGCGCACCTGGACGGAGTCACGCCATGCCGGCCCTCGATGGAATGCGGATCCTCGACATGACGCAGTACGAGGCGGGCACCTCGTGCACGCAGGCGCTGGCCTGGATGGGGGCCGACGTCGTCAAGGTCGAACCGCCCGGCGGCGGCGACCCGGGACGGGGCGCGATGCGCGGCGCGCGCAACTCGCCCTACTTCCTGAACTGGAACAGCAACAAGCGCAGCATCGTGATCGACCTGCGCCAGCCCAGCGGCCGGCAGTTGCTGCTCGACATGGCGCCGCACTACGACGTCTTCGTCGAGAACTACGGCCCGGGCGTCGTGGAGAAGCTGGGCATCGGCTACGACGCGATGCAGGCCGCGCACCCGGGCATCATCTACGCACGCGTCAAGGGATTCGGGGTGAGCGGCCCCTACGCCGGCTACAAGTGCTACGACATGGTGGCGCAGGCGGCGGCGGGCGCGTTCTCCGTCACCGGCGAGCCCGAGGGCCCGCCCACCATGCCCGGCCCCACCATCGGCGACTCCGGCACCGGCGTGCAGCTGGCGCTGGGCGTGCTGGGGGCGTACGTCCAGCAGCAGCGCACCGGCGAGGGCCAACTGATCGAGATCTCCATGCAGGAGGCGGCGACCTACTACATGCGCTCTCGGATCGCGGGCGGCTCGCAGTGGGGGGAGGCGGTCGCGCCGCGCAACGGCAACGGGCACGGGCCGCTGGTGAACCTCTATGCCTGCCGACCCTTCGGGCCGAACGACTACGCCTACGTGATCGCCACGACGCCCCGCATGTGGCGGACGCTGTGCGACGTTTTGGGCCGTCCGGAGCTGGCGGACGACCCCCGCTACGAGAACGCCGCCGGCCGCGAGGAGCACGGCGACGATCTGGCGGCGCTGATCGGGGAGTGGACGAAGCAGCGCACGAAGTGGGAGGTCATGCAGACCCTGGGGGAGGCCGGGATCCCCTGCAGCGCGGTCTTCGACACGGTCGACCTCTTCCACGACGAGCATCTCTTGAGCCGGGGCTTCGTGCACGAGATGGAGCACCCCGACCACGGCCGCGTGCGGCTGTTAGGCTGGGCGCCGCGGCTGTCCAAGAGCGACGTCCCGCTGCGTCGCGCGCCGCTGCTGGGCGAACATTCCGACGAAGTCCTGGCGGCGGACTTGGCGCTGAGCGCCGCGGAGATCGCGGAGTTGCGCGCGGCCGGCGCCCTCGGCTGACCGCGCACGAACACGCAGCGAGCACACAGGAGGAGCCATGACCGGGACAGTCAACCCCAACGGCCTGCTGGCCGGGAAGGTCGCGATCGTGACGGGCGCGTCGCGCGGGATCGGCGAGGCGATCGCCTACCGCTACGCGCAGGAGGGGGCGAAGGTGGTCGTCTCCGCGCGCACCGTCGACGACGGCGACCATCCGCTGCCGGGCAGCATCAACAGCGTCGTGCAGCGGATCCGGGACGCGGGCGGCGCGGCCCACGCCGTGCGCTGCGACCTCTCGCAGGGCGCCGACCGCGAGGCCCTGGTCGCGGCGGCCGTCGCGGAATACGGGCCGGTCGACATCCTGGTCAACAACGCCGCCGTCACGTTCTTCATCCCCACGGCCGAGTTCCCCGAGAAGCGCTACAAGCTGATGGAGGAGGTGCAGGTCTACGGGCCGCTGCACCTGACGCAGCTGGTGCTGGACAGCATGCGCGAGCGCAAGACCGGCTGGATCGTCAACGTGTCGTCGCACGCGGCGCTGCACCCGGAACTCGACAGCGGCCCCAGCGGGGGGACGGTTTACGGGATGTGCAAGGCGGCGTTGGAGCGCTACAGCACCGGTCTCGCGGCCGAGGTCTTCGCCGACGGCGTCAGCATCAGCGCGATCTCGCCGGGGCTGGTCGCGACGCCGGGCGTGCTGTTCCACAAGCTGATCAGCGACGACAACCGGGAGCGCGTGACCCCCGTCGAGCACATGGCCGAGGCCTGCCTGCGGCTGGCCTACGGTCCCGCCTCGGAGGTCTCCGGCCGCATCGCCTACGCCGACGAGATGATCGCCGAGTTCGGCCTGGAGCCGGCCGAACTGCTGGTGCCGCCGGTCGAGGTGTAGCGTCGGCCGGCGGAGATCGACCGCCAACGGCCACCTATGACACGAGGTGGGCTCGCAGCACGTCCTCGTCGAACTCGACGCCCAGGCCGGGGCCGCTCGGCGGGATGATGACGCCGTTCTCGACCACGAGCGGCTGCTTGAAGATCGTTTTGTGCAGCGGCCCCTGGTTCGCTTCCTGGATCAGGAAGTTGGGGGAGCAGGTGTCGATCTGGATGGCGGCGGCGGCGGCGACCGGCCCGCAGTACATGTGCGGCGCGATCATCGCGTAGTGCGCCTCGGCCATGCCGGCGATCTTCTTGGCCTCGGTGATGCCGCCGCACTGCCCGACGTCGAGTTGGATGATCTGCGCCGCCTGCTTCTCCAGCACGCGGGCGAACTCGTACTTCGTCACCAGCCGCTCCCCCGTCGCGATGGGGATGCTGGTGTGCGCGGCGACGCGCGCCATCTCCTCGATGTTCTCCGGCATCACGGGCTCCTCGAACCAGAAAGGGTGGTACGGCTCCAGGTACTGCGCGACGCGGATGGCGCTGTAGGTGGGCATCTGGCCGTGCGTCCCGATGCCGACCTCCAGCCGGTTGCCCACCGCCCTGCGGATGCTCTCGAAGATCTTGCCCGCGCGCTCGATCTCCCAGAGCGGGATGTCGCGGATGGGGTGCAGCGGCATGAAGGGGTCGATCTTGCAGGCCGAGTTGCCCTCGGCGAGGAGTTGGGCGGCCACGTCGCCGGCCTTCTCCGGGTGCTCCGTGAGGTCGCCGCCGGGCATGTAGGCGTAGGCGCGCAACTCCTCGTGGTACTTCCCGCCGAGCAGGTTGTAGATGGGCTGGTTGGCGGCCTTGCCGGCGATGTCCCACAGCGCCATGTCGATGGCGCTGATCACGGGCGTCGCGTAGAGGCTGGGGTGGCGCAGGTCGTGGCGCGTCCCGTACATGCGGTCCCAGATGCGCTCGATGTTGAGCGGGTTCTCGCCGATGACGAACTGGCCCACGAACTCCTCGATCAGGCTGACCTGCGACTTGAGGTCGCCGAGGTGCTCGGAGTAGGAGCTGCCGGCGATGCGCTCGCCGATGCCGGTGATGCCCTCGTCGGTCTGCAGCTCGAGGAAGAGGAAGTAGCGGCCGCCGATGTACGGCTCCTCCGCCTCGACGACCATCGTCCTGAGCCCGGTGACCTTCATCCGCTGCTCCCGTCTCCGCCGGGCAGCCCTGCGTCCCGTGGGTCCGCCGCTAATCCGATCCCAGCTCCGCCCGCAGGCGGTCGTGCAGCGCGCCCAGCGCCTCGAGCATCGCGTCGGCGCTGCGCGCGCCGGCCAGGAAGACGCCGGTGGCGTTGATCGCGACCGCGTCGAAGCCGGCGCTCTTGGCCGCCAGCGCGACCGCCACGACGTCGTCGGGGCGGCGGTAGAAGTCCCGCCCGCCGGGGTCGTCGCTGCGCGGCGGGGGGCTGAGTTGCGCCTGGAAGCCCAGGCTCGACGGGTCGCGGCCGGCGGCCGCGGCGTGCTCCTTCACCTGCTCGATGAAGCCCGCCAGGACACCGCTGTCGCCCATGCCGGCGCTGGCGAGCCAGCCGTCGCCCACCGTGCCCGCCCGCCGCAGCGCCGCCGGGGAGGCGCCGCCGACCCAGATCGGGATCGCGGCGCCCTGCGGCGGCTTCGGCTCCATCGCCATCGCGCGGGCCTGGAAGAACTCGCCGTCGAAGTCGACCGAGGCGTCGCCCCACCAGGCGCGCATGAAGGCGATCGCCTCGTCCATCATGCGGCCGCGCTGGTGGAAAGGCATGCCCAGGGCGTCGTACTCCGATTCCTGCCAGCCCACGCCGACGCCCAGCCGCAGGCGCCCGCCCGACAGCGTGTCGAGCGTGCTGACCTGCTTGGCGACCAGGGTGGGGTGGCGCTGCGGCAGCACCAGCACCTCCGTGCCGAGCCCGATGGTGCTCGTCGCGGCGGCCGCGTAGGCCAGCAGCATGAGCGCCTCGAGGAGGGGCATGTTCGCGGGGTAGGGCTGCGGCGCGCGGCCCTCGATGGGGTGTCCCATCGCGACGTGGTCGAAGATCTCGAATTGGTCGTAGCCGATGGCTTCGATGCCCGCCACCAAGCGCGAGATCGCCTCCGGTCCCTCGCGGTGGACAACGCTGGGGAATTCCGCTGCCAGTTTCATCGTCGTGCTCCCTTCACCGATCGCGTCGTCGGGAGTCTAGGGGAAGGGGCCGGATCGGACCCGGCCGGACCTCTGCGGCCGCCCCGTCTCGTTGTCGGGGCGGTCGCCGCCGGAGTAAAATGAGGCCCGTAACGGGATGCTTTGAGAGGCAGGGACTGAGAGATGACAGCGCCCACGCGCCGGCCGCGCGAGGAGACGGCCCGCCTCGGAGATGAAATCTACGAGCGGGACATCAGGCCGCAGGTCGAAGACGAGCACGATGGGGAGTACGTCGCCATCGACGTGGATAGCCGGGACTGGGCGGTCTCCGACGACCTTCTGGCCGCGGCGAAGCGCCTCCGGGAGATGCGCCCGGAGGCGGTCGACGTCTGGACCGTGCGGGTTGGGTACCGCGCGACAGCCAGCATTGGGGGCGGATCCCCGCGGAGAACCCGGTGATCACAGGTAGCGTGAACGCCAACTATGAAGCCGTCATAACCGTCCCGGTGCGTGGCCCGGAAGGCCAGACCCGGCAAGTGGAGGCCGTGGTAGACACAGGTTTCAACCGCTTTCTCATCTTGCCTCCAGCACTGGTGACGGAGTTGGGGCTTCCCTTCGTGACCAGTAGTCCAGTGATCCTGGCCGACGGCAGCGAGGAGTCCTTCGACGTTCACGATGTGTCGGTGATATGGGACGGTCAGCCCAGAGATGTCTACGCCTACGTAGCCGACGCCACGCCCCTCGTGGGCATGTCCCTGCTCGACATGCATGACCTGAGCATCCAGGTGCGGGACGGCGGACGCGTCGTCATCCAGCCGATGGCATGAACCGGGCCGGGCACAGGGACGGGGACGTCGCTTGGACGTGCAGCGGCAGGATGGCCGCGGACCGGACCAGCACGCACGCACGGTCCTGATCGCCGACGACCTCACCGGCGCGCTGGACTGCGCCGCCGCCTTCGCGGGCCGGGGCGTGTCGTCGTTCGTGTCGGTGGGCCGCGACATCGCCGGGCCGCCGCGGGCGGGCGTCGTGTCGGTGAACCTCGACACGCGCCGGCTGCCCGCACGCGAGGCGGCGGCCGTGGTCGCGCGCACGGTCGCCGGCGCGCGCAGCGCCGACCGGCTCCGGTACGTCAAGATCGATTCGACGTTGCGCGGGCACCCGGGCGCCGAGATCGGCGCGGCGGCAGAGGCGTCGGGAGCCGCGCTGGTCGTCGTCACCCCCGCCTTCCCCGCGACGGGGCGGACGGTGGAAGAGGGCCGCCTCTTGGTGCACGGCGTCCCGCTGGCGGAGACCGAGGTCGGCCGGGACCCCCTGAGCCCCGTCGCGACCAGCCTCGTGTCCGAGGTCCTGCGGCGGGACTGCCGGCTGCCGCTGCGCACCTGCCCCCTGGACGACATCCGCTCCCGGCGCCTGCGGGACACGCTCGCCGCCGTGATGGGGCCGGCCGGGGCGCAAGGGCCCTCGCTGCTGGTGTGCGATGCGACCACCGACGCCGACCTCGACAGGCTGGTCGCGGGCGCGCTGCAGTGCGAGCGCCCGGCCGCCCCGATCCTGTTCGCCGGATCGGCCGGCCTGGCATCGGCCCTGGCGCGGGCGACGTCGCGCGGCGACGCCCCTGCCGCCGGGACGCCGACGGCCGCGCCGCCGGTTCTCCTGGTCAGCGCGAGTCAGCGCGCGCTGGCCGGCCGCCAGATCGCGCAGCTCGCCGAGCGGCGCCTGGCCGAGGTCCACGCGCTGCGCTTCCGCATCGACGGGAGCGGGCGGCCGATCCGCGCGCACTTCGATCGGCAGGCTGCCTCCGAGGCGCTCGCGGCGCGCCGCGGCGTCGCACTGCAGACCGATACGGAGGGCGGCGCCCCATCGCCGGCGGAAACCCGGACCACCGCCGACGCGATCACCCAAGAACTCGCGGCGATCGTCGCCGGGCTCGCTGCCGAGCACCCGATCGGCGGCCTGGTTCTGGTGGGCGGAGACACGGCCCGCGCGGTCCTGTCGGCGATCGAGGCCGCTGGTATCGTGCTCGCGGGCGAAGTCGAGCCGGGGACGCCGGTGGGCGCGATCGCCGGGGGGCCGCTCGACGGCGTCACCATCGCGACCAAGGCCGGCGCGTTCGGCGACGACGGCACGCTCGTGCGACTGTTCCACCGGCTCAATCCGCACCCGGAAGGCACGCCTGCGTGACCACCAGCCCCATCCTCGGCATCACCCTGGGCGACCCCGCCGGCATCGGCCCCGAAGTGACGGTCAAGGCGCTGCCTGCCGCGATCGCGCGGGGCGACAGCCGTCCGATCGTGCTCGGCGACGCCCGCGTCGTGCGGGAGGCGGCCGCGCGCTGGCTGGACGGCTGGTCGGTGCGCGTGGTCGCCGACCCGGCGGAGGCCGGCCCGGCGGAGGGCCGCATCGACGTGCTGGACCTGCGCAACTGCGACCCGGCTCGCGTCGCGGTCGGCGCCGTCGACGCCTACACGGGCCAGGCGGCCTACGACACGGTCGTGCGCGCCACGGAGATGGCGCTCGCCGGCCGCATCGACGCCATCGTGACGGGGCCGCTGAACAAGGAGGCGATGCACCTCGCGGGCCACAAGTTCGACGGTCACACGGGGCTGCTGGGACACCTCTGCGGGACCAAGCACTACTTCATGCTGCTGGGCTCGCCGCGGCTGCGCGCGATCCACGTCTCCACGCATCTCGCGCTGCGCGAAGCCGTGGAGCGGGTCACGCGCGAGCGCGTCCTGGCGGCGATCCACGCGGCGCACGATCACATGCGGCAGCTGGGCATCGCCGCGCCGCGGATCGGCGTGTGCGGGCTCAACCCGCACGCCGGCGAGCACGGGCTGTTCGGCCTCGAGGACGAGGAGCGCGTCCGTCCCGCCTGCGAGGACGCGGCGCGGGCGGGCGTCCGCGTGGACGGACCGCTGCCCGCCGACGCCGCCTTCCGCCAGGCCTACGCGGGCCAGTGGGACATCCTGGTGGTGATGTACCACGACCAGGGGCACGTGCCGATGAAGCTGATCGCGTTCGAGGACGGCGTCAACGTGACGGTCGGCCTGCCGATCATCCGCACGTCGGTGGAGCACGGCACCGCGTTCGACATCGCGGGGCAGGGCGTCGCGAACCCGGCCAACATGCGGGCGGCGATCGACTACGCGCGGCGGCTCGCCGCCGGCGAACCCGGCCGGGACGGGCCCTAGGCGGCGAGCGGCGCTACTTCGGCGCAGCCGTCGTGCGCAGGTAGGGCCGGTGGGTCGTGAAGCCGGCCGGGAACAGCTCCTTCGCCTCGTCATCGGGGACGGTCGGCAGGATCACGACGTCCTCGCCCTGCTGCCAGTCGGCCGGCGTCGCCACCTTGCGGTAGGTGGTGAGCTGCAGGGAGTCGATGACGCGCAGGATCTCCGCGAAGTTGCGGCCCGCCGAGGGCGGGTAGGTCAGCGTCAGCCGCAGCTTCTTGCCCGGATCGACGATGAAGACCGAGCGCACGGGCGTCTTGTCGTCCGAGTTGGGGTGGATCATGTCGTACATCTCGGCCACGCTGCGGTCGCCGTCGGCGATGATCGGGAAGTTCACCGTCGTGTTCTGGGTGTCGTTGATGTCCTTCACCCACTCGCTGTGGCTCTCGATCGGGTCGACGCTCAGCCCCACGACCTTCACGTTGCGCTTCTCGAACTCCGGCTTCAGCTTCGCGACGGCCCCCAGCTCCGTCGTGCAGACGGGCGTGAAGTCGGCCGGGTGCGAGAAGAGGACGCCCCAACTCTCGCCCAGGAAGTCGTGGAAGCTGATCGATCCCTCCGTGGTCTGGGCCTGGAAGTCGGGCACGGTGTCGCCAAGTCGCAGTGTCATGATGCTCTCCTCATCGCCGACGCCGGTCGCGCGCCGGATGCTGCGGGTCTTATGGTGCGATACTGGCAAACGGACGGCCGTTTGCCAACCGTTTGCCCTCCGCGCTGGGAGGCGGAGATAACAGGGAGAGGATCGCCGACATGCCACACCCCGTCGCCGCGCTGGACCGCCTCGGCACCGAGACCGCCTTCGAGGTGCTGGCGCGCGCGCAGCAACTCAGCGCCCAGGGCCGCGACATCATCAACCTGGGCATCGGCCAGCCCGACTTCCGCACGCCGGCGCACATCGTCGAGGCGGCGAAGCAGGCGCTCGACGACGGCCACCACGGCTACACGCCCGCCGCCGGCCTGCCGGCCCTGCGCGAGGCGGTGGCGCAGGACCTGACGTCGCGGCACGAGGCCGAGGTCGACCCCGGGTCGGTGCTGATCACGCCGGGAGCGAAGCCGATCATGTACTTCGCGATCCTGCTGTTCGGCGAGCCGGGGGCGGAGATCATGTACCCGAACCCCGGCTTCCCGATCTACGAGTCGGTGATCGCCTACTCCGGCGCGACGCCGGTCCCCATCGAGTTGCACGAGAGCGCGGGCTTCTCCTTCGACGCCGAGCAGGTGCTGGCCAGCGTGACGGACCGCACGCGGCTGTTGATCCTCAACAGCCCGGCCAACCCCACCGGCGGCGTGGTGCCGGCGGAGCAGATCGAGAGGCTGCTCGACGGGCTGGCCGCCTTCCCCGACGTGACGATCCTCAGCGACGAGATCTACAGCCGCATCCTCTACGGCGAGCGCACGCACGTGAGCCTGCTGCGCTATCCCGAGATCCGCGACCGCCTGATCGTGATCGACGGCTGGAGCAAGACCTACGCCATGACCGGCTGGCGGCTGGGCTACGGCATCTGGCCGGCGAACCTGTTCCCGCACGCCGAGCGGCTGGCGGTGAACTCCTACTCCTGCCCCAGCGCCGTCGCGCAGCACGCGGGGCTGGCGGCGCTGCAGGGCCCGCAGGACGCCGTCGGGGAGATGCGGCAGGCCTTCGACGAGCGGCGCCGGATCATCGTGGCCGGGCTCAATTCGCTGCCGGGCATCCGCTGCGCCGACCCGGGCGGCGCGTTCTACGTCTTCCCCAACATCGAGGGGACGGGCATGGACGCGGGCGCCCTGCAGCGGCGGCTGATGGAGGAGGCGGGCGTCGCCGTCGTGGCGGGGACGAGCTTCGGGCGGCTGGGCGAGGGCTACCTGCGCTTCTCCTACGCCAACAGCGCCGAGAACATCCGCGCCGCCATCGAGCGCATCCGGAGCCTGCTGGGCGCGGAGTAGGCGCCGGCGCCCTCAGGCCGTCGCGCCCGGCTCGACCGCGTGCAGGGCGGGCAGCAGTTCGTCGGAGATCAGGCGCATGCTGTCGAGCGCCGTCTCGGCGGGCATCCCGGCCCAGTGGGTGCGCAGCACGAGGTGATCGACGCCGAACTCCTCCCAGTAGGGACGCAACTGCTCGAAGCATTCCTCCGGTGAGCCCAGTACGAAGCGATCACGCAGCAGGTCGGCGAACTCCTGGTCGAAGGTCTCGTCCTGGGGCATGGCCTCGTCCTGGCCCCAGCGCGCGTAGTCGGCGTACTTGCCGCGCAGGAAAGGCCCGGCCTGCTCCAGCGCGGCGGCGCGATCTTGGGCGCAGAAGACCTCCTTGATGGCGGGAAGCTCGCGCGGGGGCGGCTTGCCGCGACGGGCCAATTCGTCGCGATAGATGGCCAGCTGGCGGCGGATCGTCTCGACCGTCGAATGGGGGTTGATGAACCAGGCGTCGCCGAGGCGCGCGGCGCGCCGGATCGCCGGGTCGTTGTTGGCGGCGATCCAGATCGGTGGCCGCGGCCGCTGCACGGGCCGGATGTTCATGCGCACGCCGTCGAGCCGGCAGGTCTCGCCGTCGTGGCTGACGGAATCCTCCGTCCACAGCCGCTGCACGAGCGCCAGGTACTCCTCGAAGCGCGCGGCGCGGACGCCCCGCGGCACGTCGAAGGCGTCGAACTCGACGTCGCGGTAGCCCAGACCGACGCCGAAGATCAGCCTGCCTCCCGAGATCACGTCGAGCGTGGCGACCGTTTCGGCGACGTAGACCGGGTTGTGCAGGTTGAGCAGCAGGACGCCGAGGCCTACGCGCATGTCGCCCGCCTCCGGCATCAGCCGGGCGAGGAACGGGACCAGCTGCAGCTGCTGGTTGTCGCCCTCGTTGAGGTAGTGCTGGCCCGAGAACAGCGAGTCCCAGCCGCGGTCGCGGGCGAGCCGCGCCATCGCGATCTGCTCGTCCAGCGCCGCGACCATGTCGACGTCGAGGCGCTGCTGATTGGTGAGGAAGAGTCCGACCTTCATCGCCCGCACTCCAGGGCGGCCGCCGCGGCTAGACGCGCCGGCCGTGGATGGTCGCCGTGCCGAGGCCGGTCGCCTCGGCCAACTCCAGGGTGACCTCGTCGCCATCGAAGCGAAGCGACACCTGCCATCGATTGATGCTGCCGATCTCGTCCCAGTCGAGGGAGAAGACATCCCCGGTCTGCCAGCCGCCGCGGCAGGCGGCGCGGAGGCCGATCCGGCCGGCGGCGGTGTAGCGCGGCACGTTGTCGAGGCCGATGCGCAACTCCCACGCGCCCTGGCCGGAGATCCGCAGGCGGGCCTCGTCCTCCCCGGCCTGCGCCAGCGAGAGGGCGCGCAGGCCGAAGTCGTTGGCGTCGAGGCGGTACTCCCGGCCTTCGACATCGTGGGCGAGGGCGGGGATTGGACCGGGCGGGCGAGGATCGTCGCGGGGCCGCCGGGCCGCCTCCGCCGCCGCGTGCAGCCGCTCGACGCCGGCCGGGTTGGGAGGGAGGGGACCGTCGGCGTGCAGCGCAGGGCGCAGATGCGCGTCGACCAACTCGTCGCGGACGGCCCACTGCTCCGACGCGAGGCCGGCCGTCAGCACGACGACGGCGTCGAGCGCCGGCGCCACGATGATCTGCTGGCCGCCGCGGCCGATGGCGGCGTAGACCTCGGGCGATTCCAACCACCAGCCGTAGCCGTAGCCGTAGCGCCCGGGCGGGGTCGCGTGCTTGCGCGTCGCGGCGCCAACCCACTCGGGCGAGACGACCTGCCGGCCGTTCCAGCGGCCGCGCTGCAGGAAGAGCGCGCCGATCTTGGCCATGTCGTGGGGCGTGAGGTGCAGATCGCCCCAGCCGGTCGTGACGCCCTGGGGGCTCGGCGGCCACACCACTTCCTCAATGCCGAGCGGCCCGAAAAGGGTCTCGCGCGCGAAGTCGAGCGCCGTGCGCCCGGTCGCCTCCTGGAGGATGACGGAGAGCAGGTACGTCGCCGGGCTGCAGTACTCGAAGCGGGCGCCCGGATCCTCGACCATCGGCAGGTCGAGCACGAACTGCGCCCAGTCGTCGCTGCGGCGCATCTCCTGCAGCGTGATCTCGCCGGGGTCCTGGTAGCAGGCGAGGCCGGTGGACATGCTGAGCAGGTGGGCGAGCGTCAGGCCGCGCTTGCGCTCATCCACGTTCGCGACGGGGCGGCCGGGCAGGAGGTCGAGTACGGGCTGATCGACGCCCGCGATATGCCCCCGGTCGATGGCGATGCCGACCAGGGTCGAGGTCACGCTCTTCGTACAGGAGGCGAGGTCGTGCAGGCCGCCGGCGAAGGGGTGGAAGGTCACGTCGGCGGCGACGCGGCCGTGCCGCAGCACGAGCAGGCTGTGGATCGGCAGCCCGATCTCCACGACGCGCCGGCACAGCGTCGCCAGTTGACCCGAGTCCACGCCGATCGTCTCCGGCACGGCGGCCGGCCAGGGACGGTCGGTGGGTAGGTCGGAAGGGATGGTCAGGGCGTCGCTCCCCTCGATTCGCGGCCGGGGCGGGGCAGCCCGATACTAGGTCAGCGGGCGGCTGCGCGGGCCGCGTCCGGGCCGGCCGGCGATCCGCACTCCGGAAGGAGGTCCCCGTGACGCGCGTGCAACGGCTGCTCGACCGGCCGATCATCGGACCGGACCTCGACCCGAGCATCGGCCGCAACATCCAGGGGCCCTCGCTGATCCGCGTGCCGGAGTGGGTCGAGGCGCCGCTGGGGCGGTATTACCTGTACTTCGCCGATCACAAGGGGTCGTACATCCGCTTGGCCTACGCCGACGACCTGCTCGGCCCGTGGCGCGTGCACGTGCCCGGCAGCCTGCACCTGGCGGGGTCGCACTTCCCGACCCAGCCTCCCGCGCTCTCCGCCGCGCAGCGGGCCGACGTCGAGGCGCGCTACGCCGCGAGCGGCGTGCGCATCTCGCACGACCCCGTGACCGAGGCGACGGCGCCGCACATCGCCTCGCCCGACGTGCACGTCGACGAGGCCCGGCGGCGGATCCGCATGTACTACCACGGGCTCGAGGACGTGGGGCGGCAGGTGACGCGCGTGGCGCAGTCGGCCGACGGGGTGCGCTTCGCCGCCAACGCCGAGGTGCTGTCGCGCTCCTACCTGCGCGTCTTCGCCTGGGACGGGTGGACGTACGGCCTCGCGATGCCGGGGCAGCTCTATCGCTCCCGCGACGGGCTGAGCGACTTCGAGACCGGGCCGCGGCTGTTCAACCCGGACATGCGTCACGCCGGGCTATGCGTGCGGGACGGGACGCTGCACGTCTTCTGGACGCAGGTGGGTCATGCGCCGGAGCGCATCCTGCTGAGCACGATCGACCTGCGCGGCGACTGGCAGGGGTGGCGGGAGTCGGAGGCGGTGGAGGTGCTGCGCCCCGAGCGGGCCTGGGAGGGCGTCGGCGCGCCGATCGAGCCGTCGGTGCGCAGCACCGCCTACGGGCAGGTGAACCAACTGCGCGACCCCGCCGTCTACGTGGAGGACGGGCGCACCTACCTGCTCTACGCGGTGGCCGGGGAGAGCGGCATCGCCATCGCGGAGGTCTTCTTCGACC
Organism: Dehalococcoidia bacterium; assembly: GCA_965207695.1. GTDB lineage: Bacteria > Chloroflexota > Dehalococcoidia > Bin125 > Bin125 > TK10-74A. The sequence continues at coordinate 85,082 of CBDBNA010000012.1, forward strand.
GGTGAGAGCGGCGCGCTACTCGGACGGGGAGTCGGGGCCGCCCGGTTCTCCGGCGTCGCGCACGAGCTCGGCGCTGGTGCGGGCGCGGACGGAGGGCAGGAAGGCAGCGATGACGAGGGCGAGCGCCATCACGCCCGCCCCGATCAGGAACAGTTCGGTGAGAGTGCCGGCGAGCGCCCCGCGGGCGGTCTCGATGACGGCGTCGGCGGTGCCGGGGTCGGTCGCCTCGACGGAGGCGCGGAAGCGTTCGAGGGCTTCCGGGTCGAGCAGCGTCTGGGGACGGCGCATGAGGGTCTCCATGCCGTCGGGGAAGGCGCGGCCCAGTTCGCGGCTGAAGCCGCTGGCCATCAGCGAGCCGAGGATGGCGACGCCGACCGACCCGCCGATCTGGCGGAAGAACTGCGTCGAGGCCGTGCCCACGCCGAGCAGCCGGTGCGGAAGCGCGTTCTGGATCGCGAGCCCGTAGAGCGGCAGCCCGACGCCGACCCCCAGCCCCATGACCACCATGTAGCCCCGCGTCAGCAGGCGGGACGAATCGACGTCGAGGGTGGAGATGAGGAGCGGCCCCACCACCATCAGCGCGCCGCCGGCCAGCGCCATCGGGCGCAGCCCCAGGCCGCGCGAGAGGAACTGGCCCGCGGCCACCGACCCGACCACGATGCCGATCATCATGGGCATCGTGACGGTGCCGGAGTTCGTCGCCGAGACGCCCTGCGCCCCCTGCAGGAACAGCGGCATGAACTGGATCGCGCCGAACATCGCGAAGCCGAGGGTGATCGTGACGAGCGAGGAGACGAGGAAGACGCGGTTGCGAAACAGGGCCAGCGGCAGGACGGCCCAGTCGCCGGCGCGCCGCTCGGCCCAGACGAAGAGGGCGATGAACGCCGCGGCCAGGAGGAAGCAGACCACGACGCGCGGGTCGGTCCAGGCGTACTGGTTACCCGCCCAGGAGAAGCCCAGCAGCAGCGGCACGCCCGCCGCGATCACGGCCGCACCGCCCACGTAGTCGATGCGCGCTTCGCGGGAGCTGCGGAACCAGGGCATCCAGATCGCGACCACCGGCAGCGCGACCAGCGCCACCGGCACGTTGATGTAAAACACCCAGCGCCAACTCAACTCGTCGGTGAGGGCGCCGCCGACGAGCGGCCCGATCACGCTGGCCAGCGCGAAGGTGCCGCTGACCGCGCCGACCCAGCGGCCGCGCTCGGCGGGCGAGAAGAGGTCGCCCAGCGTCGCGAAGACGTTGGCCATGATGAAGCCCGCGCCCAGCCCCTGCACCATGCGAAAGCCGATCAGCGCGGTCATGCTCTCCGACAGCCCCGCCAGCACGGAGCCGAGCAGGAAGATTGCGATGCCGGCGAGCAGGAACGGCTTGCGGCCGTAGACATCGGACAGCTTGCCGACGACGGGCACGATCACCGTCGAGGCGAGCAGGTAGGAGGTGAACGGCCAGGCGAAGAGGTCGAGGCCGCCGAGGTCGGACACGACGCGCGGCATCGCCACGGACATGATCGTCGAGTCGAGCGCCGCCAGGAACAGCGACAGCATGATCGCGCTGACGATGAAGATCTTCTGCCGGTGCGGAAGGAAGAGGCCGGGCGGCAGGTCGGGCGGCGTGGCCCGGGCCGGCGCGGCCGGGGGCGCCCCCCCGGCCGGGGGGCGGGAGTCGTCGGCCATGCTCACCTCGCTCGTCCCGACGCGGCGCCTCGCTGATCGACAGTGTGCCACCTCCGCCGCGCAGTCGGCGCGGGGTACGGTGTCGCCCGACACGCTCCGGATGCGGCGTGGGGTATTCTTGCCTCCGGCCCCGATCCGGGGCCGCCGGGAGGCACGACGCAGGGCGGGAACCGGCGATTGGGGAGCCGCGGATGAGTGAGCCGATTCGCAGCGCGGTGGTGGTCGGCGGCGGCAGCGCCGGCTTCCTGGCAGCGACGACGTTCCGCCGCATGCTGCCGCAGGTCAAGCTGACGGTCGTCTACTCGCCCGACATCCCGGTGATCGGGGTGGGCGAGTCGACGACGCCCGCGACACCGCTGCACGTGCACGAGATCCTCGGCATCGACCGGGGAGAGTTCCACCGCGAAGTGCGGCCGAGCTGGAAGATGGGGCTGCGCTTCGAGTGGGGCGCGTCCGGGCTGCCGCACTTCAACTACACGTTCGATACGTACCTCGACAAGCAGGTGCGGGGCCTCGGCAAGTGGGCCGCGTTCTACTGTCTGGCCGACAACCAGGACTCCAGCGACTTCCAGGCGCGCATGGATCGGGACAAGGCCCCGACGCTGCAGCGGGGCGGCCAAGTGTCGCTCGACCCGCGGGCGACCTACCACCTGCCCAACACCCGCTTCATCGACTTCCTGCAGCGCAGGGCCCAAGCGGCCGGCGCGACGCTGCTGGCCGACGAGGTCGTCGGCGTCACACAGGCGGAGTCGGGCGACGTGGCCAGCCTGCGCCTGAAGAGCGGCCGCGACCTGAGCGCCGACCTCTTCATCGACTGCTCCGGCTTCGGCTCGCAGCTGCTGGGCAAGACGCTGGACGAGCCCTGGCTGAGCTACCAGGACACGCTGTACTGCGACCGCGCCGTGATCGGATCCTGGGAGCGCGACGACCTGATCCGCCCCTACACGACGGTGTCGACGATGGACCACGGCTGGGCCTGGCGGATCGACTTCCCCGACGTCGTGACGCGGGGCTACGTCTTCTCGTCGGCGTTCTGCTCGGACGAGGACGCGGCGGAGGAGCTCAAGCGCAAGAATCCCGAGTTCGGCGACGACCCCGACCTGCGCGTGCTCCGATTCCCGAGCGGGCGCTATCAGCGGAACTGGGTGCGCAACGTGCTGGCGGTGGGCAACGCGTCGGGCTTCGTCGAGCCGCTGGAGGCGACGTCGCTGCACCTGATCATCGAGCAGCTCTACAACTTCTGCTGGGCGATGACCGACGCCGACGCGCGGCCCGGCCCCGACCTGCACGACCTGCTCAACCATCGTTTCGCGCTGGTCTGGGACGATGTGCGCGACTTCCTGGCGCTGCACTACAAGTTCAACCACCACTCCGACACGCCGTTCTGGCGGCACTGCCGCGAGGAGACGCCGCTGGGCGGCGCCGCCGACATGGTGGAGGCGTACGGCCAGATCGGGCCGTCGCGGCTGCTGGGCAACCTGCTCCCCGGCGGCGGCATGTTCGGCTACGGCGGCTACATGTCGATGCTGGTGGGCATGCAGGTGCCCACGGAGGCGCGCAGCACCCTGTCCGACCGGGAGGCCAGGGTCTGGCGGGCGCATCGGGATGGGTACCGCAAGGCCGCGGCCGTGGCGCCGCGGATGCGCCCCGCGCTGGCTCAGGTGCACCGGGGCGCCTGACGTGCAGCGAGGGGCAGCCAGATGTTGCGCTGCTGCTTGGCAGGGGTGTAGGGTTGTCAGCGCAGGGCGTATCCCGCCCGCACATTTCCAATGGCCCCCTTAGGGGGCCTTTTTTCGTGGAGAGACCCGATGAACCAGTTCGCGTGGTTCGTGGACGCGGGGTACCTCTACGCAGCAGGCGGGAGTCTCTGCCTGGGAACCAGGGACCGCCCTGAAATCGACATCGCCTTTGGGACTGTCACGGAGATGTTCAGCACGCTCGGCACAGGGCGAGAACCAAGCGAGCGTCACCTCCGAACCTACTGGTACGACGGCGCGAGGGATGGGATTCCCACACCGGCACACAACACCATTGCCATCCAGCCCGGCGTGAAACTGCGCCTGGGACGGACGGTTCTCACGAAAGCAGGCTTCGTCCAGAAAGGCGTTGACTCGCTGATCGTTCGGGACCTCATTCGCCTCTCGCAGAACCGGGCCATCAGCACGGCCTATCTTCTTGGTGGGGACGATGACCTACGTCAAGGCGTCGTGGAGGCGCAAGAGGTGGGCGTTCGCGTCGTCCTGGTAGGAATCGAACCGTTCGGTGAACAGAATCAGGCGACAACCCTCGTCCGCGAAGCGGATGAGATCGTCATTGTTGGAGAGAAGGAACTGTCGCCGCACTTTCGGTTGCGGGGAGCCTATTCGCCACCAGCCGGCCAGCCCCAACGCCCAGCCATCGAAGTTGGTGTCGATCTTGGGAAAGAGTGGAAGGCCAGAGCAGGAGCCGAAGCCGTTGAGAGGCTCCGCCAGCGTCGCTTGCAGCACCCGAAGCAGCCGATCCCAAGAGAGATAGACGGAGAACTCCTGCACCAGGCGAATCGCATCCTGGGGAACGATATCCGGCAGGCAGACAAGATCGCACTGCGGCGCGGTTTTCTCGACGGCGCGCTCGGACCAGAGGTGGAACGAGCAGAGGAGTGACCAAGTAATCCCAGCCGCCATCGGCGAGGAGGCACACGATGGATCTGCAACTCGAGGGACGGGGCGCCATCATCACCGGCGGCAGCCGCGGCATCGGCAAGGCGATCGCGGCGGCGCTGGCGGCCGAGGGCGTCGACGTGGTCCTGGCGGCGCGCACCGAGGCGCCGCTCGTGGCCACCGCCGAGCAGATCGCGCAGGCGAGCGGCCGGCGGGCGATCCCGATCGTCTGCGACACCGGCGACGACGCGGCCGTGCGGCGCATGGTCGATCGGGCGGCGGCGGAGTTGGGCCGGATCGACATCCTGGTCAACAACGCGGCCAAGGCCGCCGGCCAGTCCGCGCCGCCCACGCTCGACACGCTCGACGAGGCCTTCTGGGAGGACATGAACGTCAAGGTGCTGGGCTATATCCGTTGCGCGCGGGCCGTCGCGCCGCACATGCGGGAGCGGGGCTGGGGGCGGATCATCAACATCAGCGGTCTGGCGGCGCGCCAGTCGGCGGCGGTCGTGGGCAGCATCCGCAACGTGGCCGTCGCGGCGATGGCGAAGAACCTGGCCGACACGCTGGGCCGCGACGGCATCAACGTGACCGTCGTGCATCCCGGCCTGACGGTCACCGAGGCCACGCCCGGCGTGCTGGCGGCGCGAGCGGAGAGCGCGGGCCGCCCCATCGAAGAGATCCGCGCGGAGATGTTCGGGAGCAACGCCGTGCGCCGCCCGATCGACGCGAGCGACGTCGCCAACGTGGTGGCGTTCCTCGCCTCGCCGCTGTCGGTCGCGATCTCCGGCGACGCCATCGCGGTCGGCGGCGGCGTGGGCCGCGCGATTCACTACTAGCCGCTCGCGGCGCTATCTTTCGTCGAGACGTCACGCGGCGGCGGCGACTCCGGCCGTCGGGCGCGGCGTCGGGTGAGGACTGGCCGCCATGCTCTTCGAACTGCGCCAATACACGCTGTGGCCCGGCAAGCAGGCCGACTTCGTGAAGCTGATGGAAGAGGTGATCATCCCCTTCCAGACCTCCATGGGTATGGACATCCGCGGCAGTTGGGTGGCGGAGGAGGACGAGACCCAGTTCATCTGGATCCGCGCCTTCCAGAGCGAGGAGGAGCGCGAGCGCCTCTACGCCGCCGTCTACGACAGCGACAAGTGGCAGAACGAGGTCGCGCCGCTGCTGCCCGACATGATGGACCGCGAGCACATGACGATCACGCGCATGCTGCCCACCCCCCGCTCGGCGATGCAGTAGGCGCCGCGGCAGGACAGGACGGGCCGCCGGGCCTGAGGCAGGGAGTGGACGACGATGCCCGCAGACACGCTTGACGCCGTGCAGCTGGGCCGCAACAGCGGCCTGCGCGTCTCGGAGTTGTGCCTGGGCACGATGAACTTCGGCGAGCCGGGGCGCGGGCACCAGGGCGACTGGACGCTGGGCCTCGACGACGCCCGGCCGATCTTCCAGGCCGCCATCGAGCAGGGGCTGTTCTACTTCGACTGCGCCGACGTGTACGGCCTGGGCGCCTGCGAGCGGGTCGTGGGGCAACTGCTGCGCGAACTGCTGCCGCGCGACGAGTTCGTCATCGCGACGAAGATCTCGAACCCGATGGGCGAAAACCCGAACCAGGGCGGGCTGTCGCGCAAGCACGTGATGGAGGGCGTCGACGCCTGCCTGCAGCGGCTGGGGCTCGACTACATCGACCATCTGGTCATCCACCGGCACCCGCAGGGGGTGCGCGGCCACGGCGAGCTGCCGATCGAGGAGTCGCTGGAGGCGCTGCACGACGTCGTCAAGGCGGGCAAGGTGCTGTACCTGGGCGCGTCGTCGATGTTCGCCTGGCAGTTCGCCGAGCTGCAGCTGACGGCGAAGCTGCACGGCTGGACGCCGTTCGTCTCGATGCAGAACCACTACAACCTCGTCTATCGCGAGGAGGAGCGGGAGATGAACCCGTATTGCGCGCGCAGCGGCGTGGCGCTGATGCCCTGGTCGCCGCTGGCGCGGGGCGTGCTCACCGGGTCGTACCGGGGCGGCTTCGACAAGGGCGGCACGGATCGCTCAAAAGGGCGCGACCGGGTGCGCACGGAGGGCCTCTACCGGGGCGCGGCGACGTTCGACATCGCGGAGCGGGTGGTGGAGGTGGCGGAGCGGTACGGCAAGACGCCGGCGCAGATCGCGCTGGCCTGGATGATGAACAAGCCCGAGATCACGTCGCCCGTGGTGGGGGTGTCGAAGATCGCGCAGATCGAGCAGCTGGTCGCGGCGACGAAGATCCGGCTCGAGCCCGACGACGTGACCTACCTGGAGGAGTTGTACCAGCCGGTCGAGAACCTGCTGTCGATCGGCACGTCCTGACGGCGCGCCGGCGCGGGATCAGCGGTAGTAGGCCAGCCGGTTCTCTTCCTTGGTCATGAACTCCAGCAGTGCCGGGCGGCCGGCCTCGACCTCGGCCAAGCCGCGGCGGATCGCGGGGACGATCTCCTGCGGCTGGTGCACGCGCTCGCCGTAGGCGCCCAGGGCGACCGCGAGCGTGGCGTAGTCGCCGTAGAGCTCCGTGAAGCCGTAGCTCTCGACGGCCGACTGATAGCGCGCCGGGTAGCCCGACAGCACCTGGTTGTTCAGCACGATGGTCAGCACCGGCAGGTTGAGCCGCACGCCGGTCTCGATGTCCATGCCGGCCATGCCGATGGCGGCGTCGCCCATGAAGTGGATCATCGTGCGCTCGGGGGCGGCGGCCTTCGCGCCCAGCATCAGGCCCAGCGAGTAGCCGAGCTGGGTCGAGTTGCCCCAGCCCAGGTAGCCGCGCGGCACCGTCGACTCCCAGGTGGGGACGAGCTGGTCGCGCGGGTGGCCCGAGTCGTGCGTGATGGTCGTGTTGTCGCGGTCGACGGTGTGCATCAGGTCCCACATCACGCGGTAGGGGTTGATCGGCGTCTCGTCGGAGGCGCGCAGCGGCATCCACTCCTCGCTGTACTCATCCTTGACCCGCTTCACCTCGTCCACCGCGCCGCCGCCGCGGTGGCCCTCGGCACCGGCCTGACGCTGGACCTCCTCGATCATCTGCGTGAGCACCAGTTGGGCGTCGCCGATGATCGCGTGGTCGAGGTGGTGGTTCTTGTTGAGGTCGACGGCGTCGACGGTGCACTGCACCATCACCTTGCCGCCGGGGATCTGTCTTGAGGCGAGGTTGCTGGTGAAGCTCGCGCCGATGCCGAAGACCGCGTCGGACTCGTCGAGGAAGTGGCGGGCCATCTTGGTCATCGTGTGGGCGGCCGCGCCCAGGGCGAGCGGATGGTTCTCGGGGAAGGCGCTCTTGCCGCTGTTGGTCGTGGCGACGGGGGCGTCGAGCAGTTCCGCGAGGGTCGTGAGTTGCTCGCTGGCCTCGGCCCAGAGGACGCCCTGGCCGGCGAAGATCATCGGGCGCTCGGCCGCGAGCAGCGCCGTGACGGCGTCGCGCACGTCGGCTGGATCGCCGGCGCTGCGATGCGGCGCGACGGGGCGGTAGTCAGAGACCGCTGCGTCGGTCTCTTCGGCGCCGACGTCGGCGGGGGTCTCGAGCAGCACGGGCGCGCCGCGGCCGGTGCGCAGGAAGGTGTGGGCCCGGCGCAGGAACTCGGGGATGCGCCCCGACTGGTTGATCTGCGCGCTCCATTTGGTGATGCCGCCGTAGTGCAGCGGGGCGCTGAAGTCGGGGTGCGAGCCGGTCGCGCCGCGGGCCGTGCCGCCTGGCAGGACGAGGATCGGCACCGAGTCGGCGAAGGCGTGCGCGATGCCGCCGTAGGCGTTCTCGATGCCGGGGCCCGCCTGGGTGACGACGACGCCGTTGCGGCGGCCGTTCATCATGCGCGTGTAGCCGTCGGCCATGTTGACCGTCGCGCGCTCGGTGCGCGACATCATGGGCCGGATGCCGATCGCCGCCGTGGCCTCGATCAGCGGGTTGTCCGGGTAGCAGAAGAGGTACTCGGTCCCCTCCGCCTGCAGGATGCGCGCGATCGCGTCGTTGCCTCTCATGCCGCTCTCCTTCACGCGCGCCGATACCGGGTGGGATGCGTGGACGACCCGATGGCCCGGCGGATGGCGGCGCGACGCCGAGGATAGCAACGCCTCGCCTTGCAGTCCGTCGGCGTTAAGTGGCGCGGTATTCCGAAGCGGCCGGGCCGGATACCGTGACGCCGCACATTCCCGACCGGACTGCCCGCGGCAACCCACGCCCAGACGAGAGGCTCATCCCCATGGACGGCAACCAGTACATCGCCCGCATCCTGCACGACGAGGGCGTGCGGGAGATCTGCTGCTTCCCCAGCAGCCAGCTGCTCGAAGAGGCGGCCGACCTGGGCATCCGGCCCGTCATGTTCCGCCACGAGCGCGGCGCGGTGATGGCCGCCGACGGCTACAGCCGCATGAGCGACGGGGAGCGCTTCGGCGTCGTCGTGACGCAGAACGCGGCCGGAGCGGAGAACTCGGTGGGCGGGCTGTCGCAGGCCTTCGCCGACAACGTCCCCATCCTGCACCTGCCGGGCGGCTACGCGCTGGCCGAGCGCCAGGTGCGCCCCAACTTCTCGGCGGCCGAGAACTACCGCGGGATCACGAAGTCGGTGGAGTCGATCGACACGCCGCGGCAGATCGGCGCCGTCATGCGGCGCGCTTTCCAGAACCTGCGCAACGGCCGCGGCGGCCCCGTGGTGGTGGAGCTGACGGCCGACGTCTGCGTCCAGGAGGTGCCCGAGGCGGCGCAGCGCTACACGTCGCCGCAGCGCGCGCGCTCGCAGCCGGGGGCGGCGGAGATCGCCGAGGCGGCCCGCGCCCTGCTGGCGGCGGAGCGCCCGATGATCTGGGCGGGGGCGGGCGTGCTGATGGCGGGCGCGACCGACGCCCTGCGCCGGCTGGCCGAGCAGACGGGCGTGCCGGTCTTCACGACGATGGAGGGCAAGTCGAGCTTCGACGAGCGGCACCCGCTGTCGCTGGGCGCGGGCAGCAACGCCGCGCCCGGGCCCGCCTACGCGCGCATCGAGGAGTCGGACCTGGTGCTGGCGCTGGGCAGCAGCCTCTCGATCAACGCCTACACGCTGCGCGTGCCGCGCGGGAAGACGGTGATCCACAACACCGTGACGCCGGAGGACGTCAACAAGGACACGCCCTGCGACGTCGCGCTGGTCGGAGACGCGCGCCTGACCATCGAGGCGCTGATCGCGGAGATCGCGGCGCAAGCGGGCGACGCCCCGCGCGACCTCGGCCAGGCCGCCGCCGTCGCGGAGCGGCGGGCGGCATGGCAGGCCGAGTGGGCCGACGTGGTGGAGTCGGACGCGACGCCGATCAACACCTACCGCGCCATCCGCGAGATCGACGAGAACATCGACCACGAGAACTCGGTCGTCACGCACGACGCGGGCGCGATCCGCGACTCGATGGTGCCGTTCTTCACCGCCACCACGCCGCGCAGCTACATCGGCTGGGGCAAGACGACCCACCTGGGCATGGGCATCCCGTTGATGATCGGGGCCAAGCTGGCGCGGCCCGATCGCTTCTGCGTCAACGTGATGGGCGACGGCGCCTTCGGGATGTCGGGCACGGACATCGAGACGTCGGTGCGGGAGCGGCTGCCGATCACGACGGTCATCCTGAACAACAGCGGCATGGCGACCTACCCGGGCCTGTTCCCCATCGCGCGGGAGCGCTTCGGCTTCACCAGCATGACGGGCGACTACGCGCGCATCGCCGAGGGCATGGGCGCAGTGGGCATCACCGTCACCGAGCCGGCGCAGGTGGGCCCCGCCGTCCGGGAGGCGCGCCGCCTCAACGCCGCCGGCCGGACGGTGCTCATCGACGTGCACACCGACCACGAGGCGCGCAAGTCGCGCTACTAGGCGGACGGCGGCGGGCGCAGAGCGTCGGCCAGCCATTCGGCGCTGTGGCGCGGCCGGCGGTCGGTGAACTGCTCGATCTGCTGGCGGCAGGAGACGCCCGTGATCGCGACGCCCGTCTGCGCCGGCGCGGCGTCGAGGGCGGGGAACAGCCGCTCGGCCCCCATGCGGCGCGAGATCTCGTAGTGCTCCGCCTCGAAGCCGAAGGAGCCGGCCATGCCGCAGCAGGCGGCGTCGATGAGCTGCGGCCGGTAGCCCGCGACCGCCAGCGCGCGCAGCGTCGGCGTCATGCCGGCGACCGCCTTCTGGTGGCAGTGGCCGTGCACGAGCAGATCGCCCCCGCCGGACCGGAAGCGCGCCGCGACCTCCGGGTCGTCCGCCAGCGAGGCGACGAGTTCGTCGAGCAGCACCGCCCGCTCGGCGACGGCGTGCGCATCGGGGCCGGGGACCAGCTCGAGCCACTCCTCGCGCAGCGTCAGCAGGCAGGACGGCTCCGTGCCCACGATGGGCAGGCCGCGCGCCGCCAGCGGTCGCAGCGCTTCGACGTTGCGCCGCGCCCACTCGCGAGCGAGGGGCAACTGACCGCGTGAGATCGCGGGCCGGCCGCAGCAGGCCCGCCCCGCGACCCTGCGCACGCGGTAGCCCAGCGCCACCAGCACGGCCGTCGCGGCGACGCCGACCTCGGGGTGGAAGTAGTCGGTGAACGTGTCGTGGAAGAGGACCGCCTCGCCGCGGGGGGCGGGGGCGTCGGGTGCGGCGCGGGCGTCGAACCAGCGCGGGAACGGCTCGCGGGCGAAACGCGGCAGTTGACGGTCGCGATGCACGCCGCCCCAGCGATGCAGCAGCGCCCGCGCCGGCCGCAGCGTCGCGAGGCGATTGGCCAGCGGCGCCGTGCGGCTGCCCCAGCGGCCAAGCGTGCTGACCCGCGCGAAGGCGCGGTCGCGCAGGGGGACGCCGTGCTCGGCATAGCGCCGGCTGAGCACCTCGTACTTGATCTTCGCCATGTCGACGCCGGAGGGGCACTCGGCCTTGCAGGCCTTGCACTCGACGCACAGGTCGAGCGCGTCGGCGACGCGGTCGCCGGTCAGGTCGGCGGCGGGCAGGCCGCCGTTGAGCGCCTGGCGCAGCAGGTTCGCCCGGCCGCGGGTCGAGTGTTCCTCGTCGCGGGTGACCATGAAGGAGGGGCACATCGCGCCGTCGAACTTGCGGCAGGCGCCCTGGCCGTTGCACTGCTCCAGCGCGCCGGCGAGGCCGCCGTCGGCGCGGAAGTCGAGCACGGTGGCCGGCCGCTCGTTGACGGTCTCCGGCCCCAGGCGCAGGTTGTCCTCGAAGGGCGGCGTGTCGATGATCTTGCCGGGGTTGAGCAGCCCCTGCGGGTCGAAGGCGCGCTTCAGGTCGCGGAAGGCCCCGATCAGCGCCGGGCCGAACAGCCGCTCCATGAAGACGCCGCGCACGATGCCGTCGCCGTGCTCGCCGCTGAGGCTGCCGCCGAACTCGACGACCAGGTCGGCGATCTGCGAGGCGATCGCGGCCGTCATCGCCAGGCCGTCGTGCTGCTTCAGGTTGACCTCGGGGCGGATGTGCAGGCAGCCCTCACCGGCGTGGCCGTAGTAGCCGGCGCGGGCCCCGTGCGCCTCGACGATGGCGTCGAAGCGGGCCACGAAACCGGCCAGCTTCTGCGGCGCGACGGCCGTGTCCTCGACGAAGGCGACCGGCTTGGCGTCGCCCTTGACGCTCATCAGCAGGCCCAGGCCGGCCGTGCGCAGCCGCCACATGGCGGCCTGCTCGGCGGCGTCGGTGGTCGTGACGACCGTGGCGGAGAGGCCGCGCGCGGCGAGATCGGCCGTGAGCGCGTCGAGCCGCTCCCGCACGGCGCCGGCGTCGTCGCCCTGGAACTCGACCAGCAGCAGCGCGCCGGGGTCGCCGCGCACGAACGCCGCCAGCGTCGCGAGGCCGGGATGCTCCCGGCAGCGGTCGATGATCGTCGAGCCGATTAGCTCCGCGGCCGAGGGGGCGTGCGCCAGCACCGGCATGACGGCCGCCGCCGCCGCGACGACGGAGTCGAAGTGGACGGCGGCCAGCCCGGTGGCCGCGGGGATGGGGACCAGGCGCACGGTCGCCTCCGTGGCGACGGCGAGCGTGCCCTCGGAGCCCACGATCAGCGGCACGAGGTTGCCGGGCTCCCGCAGCACGGCGTCGAGGTTGTAGCCGGAGACGCGCCGCGGAATGTCGGGGAAGCGCCGCCCGATCTCCTCGGCGTGGGCCGTCGCCAGCGCGCCGGCGGCGCGGTAGACCGCGCCTTCGAGGTCGGGTTGCGCGCGCTTGCCGGCGAGCGCGGGGGCGTCGAGGGGTGCGAGTGTGGCGAGGGAGCCGTCGGCGAGCACGGCGTCGAGCGCGACCACGTTGTCGGCCATCTTGCCGTACAGGCCGGAGTGCGCCCCGCAGGAGTTGTTGCCGATGCCGCCGCCGATGGTGGCGCGGTTGGCCGTCGAGGGGTCGACGGGGAACTGCAGGCCGTGCTCGCGGGCGGCGGCGCTGAGCTGCGTCAGCACGACGCCGGGCTGCACGCGGGCGGTGCGCGCCGCGGGGTCGATGGAGAGGACGCGGTTCATGTGGGGCGTGAAGTCGAGCACGATGGCGTGGTTCACGCCCTGTCCCGCCAGGCTGGTGCCGCCGCCGCGCGGCAGCACCGCGACGCCGCGCCGGCCGGCCACGCGCAGCACGTGCTGCACGTCGGCCGCGGAGCGCGGGAAGACGACGGCCACCGGTTCCATCTCGTAGATCGAGGCGTCGGTGGCGTAGAGCAGGCGGTCGGGCCGCTCGACGCGCACGTCGTCGGCGCCGCCGCTGAGGCCGGCGGCCAGCTCGGCCGCGACGGCGCGCAGTGCGGCCCCGTCCTCCTCCAGCAGCGCCAGCGCCGATCGCACGGCGGCGTGCGGGCTGGGCGTCGCGCCGCGCAGCACGGGCCGTCGGGCCGGGGCGGAACTGGTCATCGACACGAGCCTCCGTGCAGGCGGGGATTCCCGCCCCGCTGGGCTTTCACGGTAAGCGGTCGCGGCGCTCCCGGCCTACTGCCGGCGCCGCCGCTATCCTCGGCCTCGTGCGATTCATCATCTACGGCGCGGGCGGCGTGGGCGGGACCATCGGGGCGCGGCTGTTCCGCAGCGGCCACGACGTCCTGCTGATCGCCCGCGGCCCGCACCTCGCCGCGATCGAGGCGGATGGGCTGCGCTTCGCCACCCCGGCAGTGGACGAGAGGCTGTCGATCCCGGCGGTCGGCCACCCGGCCGAGGCGGGGCTACGCGACGGCGACGTGGTCGTGCTGTGCATGAAGAGCCAGCACACCGAGTCGGCGCTGCGCGATTTGGCCGCGGCGGCCGGCGACGACCCGGGACCGGCGATCCCGGTCGTCTGCTGCCAGAACGGCGTCGCCAACGAGCGCGCCGCCCTGCGGCGTTTCCCGAACGTCTACGGCATGGTCGTCTGGCTGCCGGCCGAGCACCTGCGGCCGGGCGAGGTCGTGACGTTCGCCGAGGGGCCGGGCGGGATGCTCGACGCGGGCCGCTACCCCGGCGGCGTCGACGCGACCATCACCGAGGTCACGGCGGCGCTCAGCCGCGCCGGGTTCACCTCGGCGCCCGACCCGGCGATCATGCGTCAGAAGTACGCCAAGCTGCTGGGCAACCTCAACAACGCGGTGCACGCGGCCGCGGGCGAGGCCCCCGCCGATTTCGCGCGCCTCCTGCGCGAGGAGGCCCTGGCCTGCTACGCGGCGGCCGGCATCGACTGCGCGGGCGTCGAGGAGACGCGGGCGCGCCGCCGCACCGCCGTCCGCGACGGCGACGTACCCGGCTTCGACCGGCACGGCGGGTCGTCGCAGCAGAGCGTGATGCGCGGCACGGGCAACATCGAGGCCGACTACCTGAACGGGGAGATCGTGCAGCTCGGGCGGCTGCACGGCGTGCCGACGCCCGCCAACGACGTCGTGCAGCAGGCCGGCAATGCGATGGTCCGCGACGGCCTCCGCGTCGGGGCGATCACGGTCGAGGATCTGCGGCGGCGGATCGCGGCGATCTCGTAGGCGCGGGCCGTCGTCGGAGGCCCGAGGCGCGCTAGCCGGCCTCGGAGTCTGTTTCGGCTTCGGGCTCGGCGTCGGGCGCCTCGTCGCCGCGCACCCGCTCGCGCGCCGCCGTGGCGGCTTCGCCGGCGGCGTCCATGCTCTTCTCGGCCGCGTCCCGCGCCGCACTCGCGGCCTCGCCGGCGACGTCCATGCCCTTCTCGGCCGCCTCGCGCGCCGCGCTCGCCATCTCGCCGGCGGCGTCCATGCCCTTCTCGGCGGCCTCCCGCGCCTTGCCCGCCATCTCCTCCGCGACGTCCATGCCCTTCTCGGCGGCCTCTCGCGCCACGCCCGCCACCTCCTCCGCGACGTCCATGCCCTTCTCGGCGGCCTCGCGCGCCGCGCCCGCCACTTCTTCCGCCACGTCCATGCCCCGCTCGGCCGCGTCCTTCGCGGGCGCCCTGCCCAGCATGCCCTTGAGTGTGTCGATGAGTCCCATGGCGGCCTCCGTGTTCCGGCTGCGTCCTGCCTGCACGATACGCCCCGAGTCGGCGATCTCAAAGCGCCGCGGCTGCCCTCGGCGGTCTCAGGGACCCTCGGCCGCGTAGACCTCGATCTCGACCGCGCCGGTGTTGCCCTCGCTCGTCTCGACGGCCTCGAAACGGAGGCGCTGCGTCGTGAACTCGACATCGAAGTACGACATGTCGGCCGGCCCGGCCAGGGCGAAGGGGCCGTGCGTCTCGCCGTCGTCGCCGACGACCTGGAAGCTGCGGATCTCGGCCGACGTGCCCATGGTGCGGGTCCAGAAGCCGATCCGCGCGACTGCCGCGGGCTCGGCCAGCTCGATCTCGATCCAGGCGTCGTCGCCGTCGCCGTCCGAGGACCACTGCGTGGCGGGGTCGCCGTCGATGGCGCTGTCGCCGCCCCAGGGCTCGTCGAGGGCCGCGCCGCCGAAGGCGGAACTGACGGCGACCACGCGCGCGCCGTTGTCGAGCGAGGCCAGGTTGGCCTCCGGGTTCGCCCCGCCGGCGCCGCCGAAGCGGGCGGCCGAGGCAAAGGGCTGCCCGGCGTCGACCAGGAAGAGGGAGAGGAAGACGCCATCCTCGTCGTAGGGGTTGCGCTTCTGGACCTGCACGCCGGGGCCGATCGTCTCGGCCGTGCCCACGCCGACGGCGAGCGCCTCCTTGTGCGCGTTCTGGTAGTCGATGCGGCCGGCCGTCACGACGATGAACTCCGGGCCGGGATGGGTGTGGACGATGGTCTGGCCGCCGGGCGGCACGGTCACGAGCGCCATCACGGCCAGCGGCAGCGGCGGGATGTCCTGGAGGGGGTCGCTGCGCCAGGCGAGCGTTGCCGCCGGGGCGTAGTCGGGGGCGGCTCCGTCGGCGGGAGGGCGGAGGCGGATGTCCCAGACAGTCGCGGAGCCTCCGGTAGCGCGCAGCGTGAAGGGCACGCCCGCGTTGACCAGCACACCCTCCTCGGGGCCGAGGCCCCGTTCCTGTTCCCCCCACTCGACATCGGCGCGGCCCGCGACGACGTAGAGGAAGCCCGCCTCGCCGGTCCCCTCCACCGTGTCGCCCTCGCCCAGCTCGATCGTGAAGGCCGTCCAAGCGACGATCGCGCCGGGCTGGGCGTCGAGCAGCCCCTGCGCGACGGGGACCGTGATCGACCCGTCGCCCAGCGCGCCGCCGCCCATCGAGATCGCGCCCGTCCCAGCCTCCGGCGGCGGGGGCTCGGGGGCGTCGCCGTCGGCGTCGCCGCCGCCGCCGCCGCCGCAGGCCGCGAGCAGGAGGGCCGTCGCGAGCAACAGGCGCGGGAGCAGAGGCATCCGGGATCCCTTCCCGCGACGCCACAGCGCGGCGTCGCGGGGTCCAGCGTAGCCACTGCGGCGCGAGGGCGGGGGGAGGGATCGGCCCGGCGATTGAGCCAGCGCCGCCGGGGCCGTAGCCTCCGCACACAACGGCTGGAGGGCCCGACGTGACCTACGAAGACATCAAGTACGAGACCGACGGACGACTGGCGTTCATCACCCTGAACCGGCCGAAGAAGCTCAACGCGCTCAGCAACAACCTGCGCGGCGAGATGATCCACGCGATGAAGGAGGCGGAGGCGACCACGGAAGTGGGCGTCATCGTCCTGCGGGCCGAGGGCCGCGCCTTCAGCGCCGGCTACGAACTGGCGGCGCGGGCGGCCAGTCCGGACAGCCCGTACGTGCATCCGCGCTCGCTGCTGCCCGACTCCGGCTCGACGCATCCCGGCCCGATGGAGTGGGCGCGACACGTCGTGGCGACCAACTGGGTGATCTGGGAGCTGGCCAAACCGGTCGTCGCGCAGGTGCAGGGCTACTGCCTGGCCGGCGGCACGGAGTTGGCCAGCATCTGCGACTTCCGCATCGTGGCCGAGGACGCGCAGATCGGTTATCCGCCGGTGCGCGCCATGACGTCGGTGGACATGGTCTGGGCGCCCTGGCACCTGCCGATGGCGAAGGCGCGCGAGTTCGCCTACGTGGGCGACAGCTTCAGCGGCCGCCGGATGGAGGAGCTGGGCTGGGCGAACTACGCCGTCCCGCCCGACGATCTGGCGTCGTTCACGGAGACGTTCGCGCGCCGGATGGCGCACATCGACAACGACATGCTGATGTACAGCAAGCGCGCGGTGAACCGGCAGTACGAGGTGATGGGCATCCGCACGGGCCTCTGGTCGGGGACGGAGATCCAGGCGCTCAGCACCTACCGCCCGGCCGGCGGCGAGTTCAGCCGCCGCGTCCAGGAGGACGGGCTGAAGGCGGCGCTGGAGTGGCGCGACGGCCCCTTCCGCGACTTCCGCGGCGCCTACGAGTCGGCCCCGAAGGAGCGCCCGCTGGCGGGCGCCGACGGCGGCGGCGGCGCGGCCACGGACCGCTACGGATCGACCTAGGGAAGGGGCGACGACATGAAACTGGCAGGCAAAGTCGCGCTGGTCACGGGCGCGTCGGGCGACATCGGCGGGGCGATCGCGCGGCGGCTGGGGGCGGCGGGGGCGCACGTCATCGTCACCTACGTGGGCCAGGCGGAGTTCGCCGCCGCGACCGCGGCCGACATCGAGGCGAGCGGCGGCACGGCGGCCACGATGCAGCTCGATCAGCGCGATCCGGCCGCGATCGAGGCGTGCATGGCGGCGGTCGCCGAGGATCCGGGCCGGCTCGACATCCTGGTCAACAACGCGGGCTGGAACATCGGCATCCCCTTCCCCGACCTGGAGGCGCTGACGCCCGACCTGTGGGACCGCGTGCTGGAGACGAACCTGCGCGCGCCGTTCCTGCTGGCGCGGGCCGGCGCGGCGATGCTCAAGGCCGATGGGGGCGGACACATCGTCAACATCTCCTCGGCGGGGGGCATCACCCCGGGGGGCAGCAGCATCGCCTACTCGTCGAGCAAGGCGGGGCTCAACCACCTCACGCGCTGCCTCGCGGTCGCGATGGCGCCCGAGGTGGCGGTCAACTGCATCGCGCCGGGGCTGGTCGAGGGCACGCGCATGGCGAAGCGGCTGCCCGAGGCCGTCGCCGAGGCGGCGCGCCGGCAGGCCGTCCTGGGCCGCGTGGGCCAACTCGAGGACATCGCCGAGCAGGCCTACACCTACGTCACATCGACATCGGTGACCGGCCAGGTGGCGGTCATCGACGGGGGCATGCCGGCGGTCATGCGGTAGCTCGCCCGGCGGGCCGCCGGCAGCGGAAAGGACGCGAGCCGATGAAGATCACGGGCATCGAGACGTTCGTGGTGGACGCGGGCTGGCGGCCCTGGCAGTTCACCGCCGTGCGCACCGACGAGGGGATCACCGGCTACGGCGAGATGTCGGACATGCGCACCCCGTTCGGGGTCGTCGGCACGGTCGGCGAGTTTGAGCCGATCCTGCTGGGCCGGGACCCGCTGGCCGTCGAGCAGCGCTACCGGGACATGTACCGGATGGCGATCCAGAGCCCGGGCGGCATCGCGGGCAAGGCGATCGCCGGGGTCGAGCTGGCGCTGTGGGACATCAAGGGCAAGGCGCTGGGCGTGCCGATCTACTCTCTGTTCGGCGGTCCGACGCGCGAACGGCAGCAGGTCTACTGGTCGCACTGCGGGACCTCCCGCGCGACCGACCACGCGCTGATCGGCGCGCCGCCGCTGCGCAGCCTCGACGACGTCCGCGCGCTGGGCGTCGAGGCGCACGAGCGGGGCTTCCGCGCGCTCAAGACCAACATCGTCTTCCCCGGCGACCCGGCATCGGTCTACGGCCCCGGCTTCTCCGGCACGAGCGACCTCAACATCACGCCGGCCCTGCTGCGCCACATCGAGGAGTACATCGGCGCGTTCAAAGAGGGGGCGGGGCCCGACGTGGAGATCGCGCTCGACCTCAACTTCAACTTCAAGCCGCCGGCGGCGCGGCAGATCTGCCGGGTGCTGGAGCCGCTCGACATGCTGTGGGTCGAGATCGACATGTACGACCCGCAGGCCCTGGCCGAGGTGAAGCACTCCACCTCCGTGCCGATCACGTCGGGCGAGAACCTCATCGGCCTGCGCGAGTACCGCCCCTACTTCGAGGCGCGCTCGATGGACACGGTGATGATCGACGTGCCCTGGAACGGTTTCGCGCGCTCGCGGGACGTGGCCATGGCGGCCGAGAGCTACGAGTTGAACGTCGCGCCGCACAACTACTACTCGCACCTGGCCTCGATGCACGCGCTGCACCTCTGCGCGACCGTGCCCAACGTGCGCATCATGGAGATCGACATCGACGACGTGCCCTGGAAGGACGACCTGACCGGCGGCCCGCTGGAGATCACGAACGGCGAACTCGCGTTGCCGACCGCGCCCGGCTGGGGCCTCGATCTGGACGAGGACGTGGCGCGGGCCCACCCCTGGGAGCGGGGGCGCGGCCCCGGCTATCGATGGGCCCGTCGCGGCGACGAGCCGCGCTGAGGCCGGCCACGCGTGTGCTAGCGTGTGCGCATGGTCGCCGAGCCGGTCCGCCGCGATGAGTTCGATCAAGCGCTGGAGGTGCTGCAGCACCTTGTCGACGCGCAGCGGGCGCAGAAGGACGTCACTGATCTGTTGGCCGCGAGGCTCGACGTGCTGGAAGCGAAGGTCGACGCGCTGGAAGCGAAGGTCGACGCGCTGGACCGGAAGGTCGACGCGCTGGACGCGAAGTTCACTGCGCGGCTGGACGGCCAGGATCGGCGACTGGACGCGATGGACGGCAGGCTCGACACGATGGACGGCAAGTTGGACGCGCTGCGTCGCGATGTCGCCGAAATCCTGAGACGGTTGCCCGAGCCCCCAGCCTGACGATTGCTTCGCCTGCCCGCATGACAGTGACGCTGTAGAGCAACCGCTCAGCGCCCGCTCGCAGACCAGCGCCGCGCTACGGCGCGTCGGCCTCCTCGGGGCGCCGCTTGGGCTCCACCCCCCCGACCGACAGCAGCGACTCCACGCAGTCGCGCAGCGACTCGTCGAAGGGGCGGAAGGTCGCGCCCGTGACGGTGCGGATGCGGTCGTTGCGAAGGTCGGCGCCGGCCCAGATGGCGCGGAATTCCGCCTCGCGCTTCTGCAGCCGCTCCGGGTGGACCTCGGTCGGCGCGGGCGCGTCGTGCCGGAGTTCCGGCAGCAGACGGTCGATGTCGGCGCAGATGTCCTCGACCTTGTGCATCTCGGCGGCCCAGGCGATGTAGCGCTCGCCGTTCCCGACCAGCACGCTCTCCAGCAGGCGGACGTGGCACTCCGCGTCGTCGCGCACGTCGACGGTCATCCAGGGCCGGTAGGCGAAGTTCTGCTCGTACTCGCCCCGCAGCATGTCCCTGATGTGCCGCTGCCAAGGGCCCATCTCCTGCTGATGGGACGACTGGATGGGGCCCACGTTGTCGGCGGGGCAGCAGGTGATGGCGTCCCAGCCGCCGTGCTCGGCGGCGGCGTCCGAGAAGGCCCGCTGCGCGAACACCTTGCCGATCGAGTAACCCACCCGCTCGGGCGCGCGCTTGGGGTTGCTCTCGTCCGGGTAGCGGTCCTCGTACAGGACGGGGCGGCGCTTGAACTCGTAGATATCGACCTCGTCCATCATCGCCGCGATGCTCGACGTGACGATGACCCGCTGCACGCTGCCCGAGTTGTTCACGCTGGCGATGATGTGTTCGCAGACGCGCCGCACGTACTCGGGGTCGGTGTAGTCGCTGACGTGCGAGACGTGGCAGACGCCGTTGCAGCCCTTGAAGATCTCGTCGAAGCAGCCGTCGTTGTCGAGGTCGGCGGAGTGGAGCGTCAGGCGGCCCGAGGCGTAGCCGGGCATCTCCCGCAGGAAGGTCGTGCGGGCGGGGTCGTCGGCGTTGCGGACGCAGGCCCGCACGCGGTAGCCCTTGTCGAGCAGCCGCCGCACGACCCAGCCGCCGATGAATCCGGCGGCGCCCGTCACGGCGATGGTTCCGCCCTTGGGGACCGGTGGCATGGAAGACCTCATCTCTCTGTGTCTGGTTCTATCGAAGCGGCAGGTCGCCCCCGCTCGGAGGCGCGCTCGGGCATGGTAGCCGGGCGGGGCGCGGCGCGCGGTCGCTGCGAAGACGTTCGATCGCGGGTCGCTATGCTCGTGCGGGCCCGCCTGACGCAGGCCGAGAATCGAGGAGCGATGCCGACACGGGAGGAAGCGCTGGCGCAGTTGACGGCGCCGGGCGAGCCGTACGAACTCGTCCGCGAGACGCAGGGCGGCTACGAGGTGCGCGTGTTCCAGAACGCGCCGCCCACGCTTGGCGACCTGTTCGCGGACAGTCGCAGCGACCTGCCGTTCTTCGTCTACGACGACGAGCGCTACAGCTACGAGGAGGCCCATCAGGCGGCCTGCCGGATTGGGCGGCTGCTGGTCGACCGCTACGGGATCGGCAAGGGAGACAGGGTCGCGATCTCGATGCGCAACTACCCCGAATGGATCATGTGCTTCATGGCGGTCACGTCGATCGGGGGGATCGCGGTCGGACTCAACGCGCTGTGGCAGCCGGAGGAGATGGAGTACGGGCTGATCGACAGCGGGGCGAAGCTGCTGTTCGCGGACGGGCAGCGGCTGGAGCGGCTGGCGGCCTGCTCGGACGTGGTGTCGGTGGAGGTGATCGCCGCCCGGCGCGGCGACGGGCCCGAGTACGGCGTCCCGGAACTCGGCGACCTGCTCCGCGCCGTGCCGCCCGGACCGATGCCGCCGGCCGCCGTCGGACCCACGGACGACGCGATGATCCTCTACACCTCGGGCTCGACGGGGCATCCGAAGGGTGTGGTGAGCACGCACCGGAACGTGGTCAGCGCGCTGCTGTCCTGGGAGCTCGATAGCCAGGTCGGGCGCGTCGCCGCGGGCCTCGTCTGGCCCGAGCCGGAACATCAGCCGGGCACGTTGCTGGCCGTGCCGCTCTTCCACGCGACCGGCTTGCACGCCGTGTGTCTGGCCTCCTTCCGGGCGCAGCGCAAGATCATCTCGATGTACAAGTGGGATCCGGAGCAGGCGGCGGAGCTGATCGAGCGGGAGCGGATCGACATGTTCATCGCCTCGCCGGCGATGACGGGGGATCTGGTGCAGACGGCGCGGACGACGCGGCGCGACCTGAGCTCGCTGATGATGGTCGGAGGGGGCGGGGCGCCGCGGGCGCCCGAACAGGTGCAGGCGATCGATCAGCGGTTCGCGAACGCGACTCCGGGGTCGGGCTGGGGGATGACGGAGACGAACTCGATCGGGACGGGGATCGGCGGGGCGGACTATCTCGAGCGGCCCACCAGCTCGGGCCGGGTCGCGCCGGTGCTGGACCTGCGGATCGTGGGCGAGAACGACCAGCCGCTGGACACGGGCGAGCGGGGCGAGTTGCAGGTGCGCGGTACGTCGATGTGTCGCGGCTACTGGAACCGGCCCGACGCCAACGCGGAAGCCTTCACGGCCGACGGCTGGCTGCGCACGGGCGACGTGGCCTACCTCGACGAGGACGGGCACCTATTCATCGTGGACCGGATCAAGGATCTGGTGATCCGCGGCGGGGAGAACATCGGCTGCGGGCAGGTCGAGGCGGCGATCCTGGAGCACCCGGACGCGATCGAGGCGGCGGTGTACGCCGTCCCGGATGAGCGGCTCGGCGAGGAGGTCGGCGCGACCGTGTACGCCACCGCGCCGCTCGACTCGGAGGCGCTGCGCGCGTTCCTGGCCGATCACCTGGCCCGCTTCGAGATTCCGCGCTACGTGACACTGACGACGGAGCCGCTGCCGCGCACCGCCTCGGGCAAGATCCTCAAGCGGACGATCCGGGAGGACGCCGTCGCGGCGCTGCGCGGCGGGGCGTAGGGCGACGCGCGCTAGGCGTCGCGCGGGCCCCGCACGAGGCGGCCGGGCAGGGCGCCGGTCAACTCGTCGTCCTCCAGCGTGATCTGGCCGGCGCAGAGGGTGAACTCGTAGCCGGTCTGCCGCTGGTGGTAGCGCTTCGCGCCCTCGGGCAGGTCGTAGATGATGTGCGGCGCGCGGGAGCCGAGCCGTTCGGGATCGATCACGTTCAGATCGGCGCGCTTACCGACGGCGAGCACGCCGCGGTCGCCCAGGCCGTAGAGGTCGGCGTTGGCGCCGCTCTGCTTGTGCACGATCGTCTCGATCGGCACGCGCTCGCCGCGCTCGCGCTGCCAGCCCCAGTAGCGCAGGTTCCAGCTGGCCATCTCGACATCGGAGAGCGATCCGACGTGGGCGCCGGCGTCGCTGAGGCCGTTGCGGGTCAGCGGGTGCATCATCTGCTCGCGCTGGTAGTCGAGGTTGCCCTGGCTGTAGCCCTCCAAGTAGTGCAGCAGGATGGTGCGGCCGTCGCCCTGGGTGAGGATGTCGTAATAGGCCTCGTCGCTGCCGATCCCGTGTCGCTCGGCGTAGGCCGCGACGCTGGCCTCGTACTCCGGCTCGTAGTTCGGCGGGTCGCCGAGCACCCAGGCCTTGTCCGGGTTGGACATCAGGTTGTCGAGGAAGATGGCGTGCAGGCTGCCGGGCGTGCCGTCTATCAGGAAGATGTGCCCCGCGGGGTCGGCGTCCATGAACTGGCGGACGTCGTTGCTGAGGTCCCACTCGCTGGCCAGGATCGCCGCCTTGACCTCGGGCTCCTTCATCTTGGCGATGCGCTCCTCGAACGGCAGGTGCTCGACCAGCTCGCGGTAGGCGAAGTTGAGGCCGTAGGGGTGGGCCGAGCCCTCGAGGCTGAGCAGGGCGCAGGTGCCGCGGCCGCGTATCTGCGGGAAGATGCGGACGCCGCGCTCGTGCGCCTCCTCGACGCGGCGCAGGCTCTCGCGCCAGCCGGGGCGGCCGCTGTTGGGCATGCCCTCGCCGGAGAGGTAGGTGACGGTGAGGTTCGATTCCAGGGCGAGGTGATGGATCCACTCCCGCTCGAACTCGCCGACGACCTGGAAGACGCCGCCGCCGCCCTCACCCATGCCGCGGGCGATGGCCTCCAGCTCCGGGTAGCGGGCGAAGGTGCCCGGTGTGGGGACGCCCGCCTTGGTGCGGTGCACCATCGCGCGGTTCGAGGAGAAGCCCAGCGCGCCGGCCTCGATGGCCTCGCGCACCAGGCGGGTCATGTGGGTGAGCTCTTCGTCGGTGGGTTGGATGTCGTCGGCGCCGCGCTCGCCCATCACGTAGCAGCGCAGCGGGCTGTGCGGGATCTGCGTCGCGATGTCCATCACCCGCGGCTTGCCGTCGATCGCGTCGAGGTACTCCGGGAAGGTCTCCCACTCCCAGGTGATGCCGGCCGACATCGCCGTCGAGGGGATGTCCTCGACGGCGTCGAGCAGGTCCAGCAGCCACTCGCGCTCGGGCGGCCGGACGGGCGCGAAGCCGACGCCGCAGTTACCCATGACGACGGTCGTGACGCCGTTGTAGCAAGAGGGGTCGAGGTTGGGGTCCCAGGAGACCTGGGCGTCCATGTGGGTGTGGATGTCGATCCAGCCGGGGGTGACGAGCTTGCCGGCCGCGTCGATCTCGCGCTTCCCGGGGCCCACGTCGTCGCCGATGGCGGTGATGCGCTCGCCGTCGATGCCGATGTCGCCCGTGAACTCTGGCCCGCCCGTCCCGTCGAAGATGCGGCCATTGCGGATGGTGATGTCGTGCATGGGGTCTCGCCTTCCAGTCGAGGGCGCGCGCTCAGCGTCGCTGGGCTGATCCTAGCCCAATTCGGCGCGGAGCGGGCAGCCGGAGCGTCGTTCAGACGGCGGCCCTCGTCAGGCGTCGCGCGGACCGCGCACGAGGCGACCGGGCAGGGCGCCGGTCAACTCGTCGTCCTCCAGCGTGATCTGGCCGGCGCAGAGGGTGAATTCGTAGCCGGTCTGCCGCTGGTGGTAGCGCTTCGCGCCCTCGGGCAGGTCGTAGATGATGTGCGGCGCGCGGGAGCCCAGCCGCTCCGGGTCGATCACGTTGAGGTCGGCCCGCTTGCCGACGGCGAGCACGCCGCGGTCCCCCAGCCCGTAGAGGTCGGCGTTGGCGCCGCTCTGCTTGTGCACGATCGTCTCGATCGGCACGCGCTCGCCGCGCTCGCGCTGCCAGCCCCAGTAGCGCAGGTTCCAACTGGCCATCTCCACGTCCGACAGCGAGGCGACGTGGGCGCCGGCGTCGCTGAGGCCGTTGCGGGTCAGCGGGTGCATCATCTGCTCGCGCTGGTAGTCGAGGTTGCCCTGACTGTAGCCCTCCAGGTAGTGGAGCAGGATGGTCCGGCCGTCGCCCTGCGTGAGCAGGTCGTAGATGGCCTCATCGCTGCCGATGCCGTGGCGTTCGGCGTAGGCGGCGACGCTGGCCTCGTACTCGGGCTCGTAGTTCGGCGGGTCGCCGAGCACCCAAACCATGTCGGGGTTCGAGCGGATGTTCTCGAGGAAGATCGCGTGCAGGCTGCCGGGCGTGCCGTCGATCATGAAGATGTGCTCGTCGGGATCGGCGTCCCGGAACTGACGGACGTCGTTGCTGAGGTCCCACTCGCTGGCCAGGATCGCCGCCTTGACCTCGGGCTCCTTCATCTTGGCGATGCGCTCCTCGAAGGGGAGGTGCTCGACGAGCTCGCGGTAGGCCAGGTTGAGCCCGTAGGGGTGGGACGAACTCTCGAGGTTGAGCAGGGCGCAGGTGCCGCGGCCGCGCATCTGCGGGAAGACGCGGATGCCGATCTCGTGCGCCTTCTCCGCCCGGCGCAGCGCCTCGCGCCAGTCGAAGCCGCTGCCGGGCAGGCCCTCGCCGAAGAGGTACGTGACCGTGAGGTTCGGCTCCTGCGACACGTGGTCGATCCAGTCGCCCTCGAAGTCGCCGACGACCTGGAAGACGCCGCCGCCGCCCTCGCTCATGCCGCGCGCGATCGCCTCCAACTCCGGGTAGCGGGCGAAGGAGCCCGGGGTCGGAACGCCCGCCTTGGTGCGGTGCGCCATGAGGCGGTTGGACGAGAAGCCGACGGCGCCGGCCTCGATCGCTTCTCGCACGAGGCGGGTCATGTGCGCCAGTTCCTCGTCGGTGGGCTGGATGTCGTCCGCGCCGCGCTCGCCCATGACGTAGCAGCGCAGCGGGCTGTGCGGGATTTGCGTCGCGATGTCCATCACGCGGGGCTTGCGGTCGATGGCGTCGAGGTACTCCGGGAAGGTCTCCCACTCCCAGGTGATGCCGGCCGACATCGCCGTGGAGGGGATGTCCTCGACGGCGTCGAGCAGGTCCAGCAGCCACTCGCGCTCGGGCGGGCGGACGGGCGCGAAGCCGACGCCGCAGTTGCCCATGACGACGGTCGTGACGCCGTTGTAGCAGGAGGGGTCGAGGTTCGGGTCCCAGGAGACCTGGGCGTCCATGTGGGTGTGGATGTCGATCCAGCCGGGGGTGACGAGCTTGCCGGCCGCGTCGATCTCGCGCTTGCCGGGGCCCACGTCGTCGCCGATGGCGGTGATGCGCTCGCCGTCGATGCCGATGTCGCCGCTGAACTCGGGCCCGCCCGTGCCGTCGAAGATGCGGCCGTTGCGGATGGTGATGTCGTGCATGGGATCTCGCCTCCCCGGAAGCGGCGGAAACGCGCCGCCGTGGGCCGATGCTATCCCCGTCGCGCGGCGGCGGGCAACCAAATTCCCGGCCTCGAAGCAGGGGGGAGGCGCCGGCGGCTACGTGGCCGTCGCGGCGAAGACCTCCAGGGCGCGCGCGTAGGCGTCCTTGCCGATGCGCGACCCCATGATGCGCCCCGCGAAGTCGTCGGCGGGGACGTGGATGCCGCCGTAGAGGCGCGAGATGCCGGCCTCGTCGGCGGCGTCGTAGTAGGTGGCCCACTGCAGCGTCACGTCGACCGACGGGCCCCGGTCGAACTCCAGGTAGCGGTTCCGGCGGGCGGTGAACGTGCCCAGCCCGCCGGGGAAGAAGGGGTTGCCGGTGAACGCCGCCAGCACCTCGGCCGCGGCCCGGCTGAACGTGCTGTGCCCCGAGGGGTAGGCCGCGAAGGCCGGCGTGACGAACGTCGCGGCCTGGTAGGGCATCCACGTCTCGGCGCGGATCCAGGTCACGCCGCCCGCCTCCGCCGACCAGGCCCGCACCGCGATCTCGCCCTCGCGCCCCGCCAGGCGGGCGTGGCGCGCGCCGGGGCTGGTGGTCTCCGGCGTGATCAGCTCCACGAGGCCCGGCCGCAACATCAGCCCCTGCGGGTCGAACGAGGCCGCGGCCGCGTCCGACGACTGCCCCCGCTCGGCCATGTAGCGGATGATCGAGATGGGGCGGACGTAGTCGTAGTAGGCCTTCGCGCCCCAGCCGGCGATGGCCGCGTCGTGGACGGCGCCGTTGAGCGCCAGGTAGAGCTTGACGTCCCATTCCAGGTCGTCGAGGACGGGTCCCAGTCCGCCGATCCGCTTCTCCAGCGCCGGATCCTCCGACACCCCGTTGGCCAGCACGTTCCAGTGGCCGGGCGGCGTCTCCGAGTCGGGGCCGTCGGCCCAGAACTCCGCGATCACGCGGCCGCAGTCGGCCAGGGGCATGACGTTGGGCGGGTAGGGCCGGCCGGTGATGGGGTTCTCGGGGTAACCCCGGTCCTCGTGCGTGCCCAGCAGACGGTTGCCGCTGACGGAGGGCGACAGGTCGATCGTGTTGCCCGACTCCAGGGTCAGTTCGGTGCTCAGGCGCAGCACGACCTCCACGCCCGCCCGGAAGGCGGCGTCGCTGTCGCCGCCGAACAGCGGCGGCGGTCCGGGATCGACGGCGCTCCAACTGACGTCGCTGCCCGGCGCCGGGCGCAGCGCGAAGGGCGTCACGGCGCCCCAGTGCGGCCCGATGAAGTCCTGCACCGACTCGCCCAGCTCGATCGCGTTCTGCGTGATGCGGGAATCGAACGCCAGCGCCTGCCAGCGGTTCGGGTCCGTCATCGGCACGACCAGCCCGTCCTCCGCCGCCCGCTTGAAGGGCAGGGGCAGGTTGACCGGCGCGTAGCCCGAGTTGTCGGCGTAGCGGCCCTGCTCGTTGGCGCCGTCGCTCAGCCCGTGGTCGATCACGGCCGCCGCGATGCGGTTGCCCAGCGCGCTGGGACTGTCGCCCGCCGTGTCCGTCAGCGACGGGTCGTAGCCCAGCGAGCGCAGGCGCCCGTCCACGCCGGCGCGGGTCCAGACCGCCTCGTTGAAGCGGGAGCGCAGCAGCCGGTAGGCCGCGAAGCTGATCGCCTCGTCGCGCGCCGCCGCGACCTCCGTCGCCGACATGCCGCCGGTGTCCACCTTCTCGCGCACGAGGTAGCCGAGGGCGGTCGGGTGGTAGGCCGTCCAGGCGTCGTACATCGCCACGGAGAGGTGGAACAGGTTGCGCGCGTGCACCGTGGGGGCGGGGAAGTCGCCCCGGATCGCCGTCAGCAACTCCTCGTTCCACTGCCGCGCGACCGTGTGGCCTGCGACCGTCCGCGGCGGCCCCGGCTCGGCCCGCGCGGCGCTGGCATCAGGCTCGCTCCCGCAGCCGACCAGCGCCAGCCCGGCCGCGCCGATCCCCGCCCGGGCGCCCAGGCCCAGCATCACGCGGCGGGAGATCCGGCGGTTGCCGACGGCCGTCCAGGCGGTGCGCTCGCTCATCCTGCGCTCTTCCCACGCGAGGCCGTCGGGCGGGCGCGATGCGGCGCTCGCGGCGGCGAACCCGGGGGGATTAAATGTGCGACGCGGTCCGGCCGGTTGTCAAGGAGCGCCCGGTTAGGCCGACGGATTGATGTGCACCTTGACCGACTTGTTGGCCTTGTCGGCGGCGGTGGCGAAGGCGCGCGGGGCGTCGGCGATGGGGAAGCGGTGCGTGATCAGGGAGCGCGTCTCGTCGGGGAACTGGGCCACGACGTCGAGCGCCTCCGCGAAGTGCGGCCGGCGGCCGGGCGGGGAGCCGTAGACGACCGCCCCGGTGAGGTGGATCTCATGCAGCAGCAGGTCGAAGGGGTTGATCGACACGCGGGGGGTCATGAACACGCCCAGCATGACGACGCGGCCCCGCGGCCGCACGGTGCGCATGGCGTCGGCCATCGTGTCGGCGGCGCCCCCGACCGACTCGAAGACCACGTCGACCGCCTCCTGCTGGCGCAACTCCGCGAGCCGCGCGGCGCCCGACTCGTCGGCGGGGATGACCTCGTCGGCCCCGAGGCGGCGGGCGGCCTCGGCCTGATGGTCGTAGCGGGCGGTGATGAGCACCGTCGCCCCGGCGGCGCGGAGCGCCAGGATGCCGGTCAGGCCGATGTTGCCCGCGCCCAGCACGAGCACCGTCTCGCCCGGCCGCACGTCGACGAGGTCGATGGCGTTGACGGAGCAGGCCACCGGCTCGGCCAGGGCGGCGATCTCGGCGTCGACGCCCGGGGGGGCGGGGTAGGCGGTGTAGGCCGGGGCCAGCATGAACTCGGCCATGCCGCCCGGATGGCGCTCGCCCAGGAGGGCGAAGGGCGCCCGGCGGCACTGCACGTACCAGCCGGCGCGGCAGCGGTCGCACTCCTGGCAGCGGACGATGGGCTCCACGCCCACGACGTCGCCCTCCCGCAGGCCGTCGACGCCGGGCCCGACGGCCGCCACGACGCCGCCGTTCTCATGCCCGGGGCGGCCGGTGGGGGCGGGGTCGGCGTCGGGCTTGCGGTAGCGGTGCAGGTCGCTGCCGCAGATGCCGGCCGAGCGCATCGACAGGACCACCTCGCCGGGGCCCGGCGCGGGCGCGTCCTCCTCGACGACTTCGATGTCGGCGTCGGGGGTCCAGATGGCGGCTCGCATGTCGGTCTCCTCGCGCGGCCGGGGGGCGGTCCGGCGCGAGCATAGGGTAGATCGGTGGGGGGCGGGTGGGGGAGGGGGTGGCCGGGAACTTGGGACGGGCCCCCGCACGTCCTCCCCTGACCCCGGCCGGGCCGCCCCTGCCCCCCGCGGCCGGGGGCGGCCCGCCGTGCTCGACGTGAAGCGGCCCTAGTAGCCGAGCGCCGTATCGACCACGCCGACCAGCGGCCGGCCGTTCTGGAAGCGGCGCAGGTTCTCCGTGAAGCGGTCGAGGTTGCGGCCCGCCCGCAGTTGGCTCGCGCCCGCCGTGTGCGGCGTCATCACGACGGTCTCCAGCCCCCACAGCGGGTGGTCCGACGGCAGCGGCTCGCCGGGGGCGACGTCGAGCCCCGCGCCGGCGATCGCGCCCGACTCGATCGCCCGCACCAGCGCGTCGCCGTCGACGATCTCCCCGCGTGTCACGTTGATCAGGATGGCCGACGGCTTCATCCGCGCGAAGGCCGCGTCGTTGAAGAGGTGGCGCGTTTCGTCGGTCAGCGGGCAGCAGACGGCCACCACGTCGGACTGCTCCAGCAGGCGCGGGAAGTGCGACATCGGGTGGACCAGCGGCGCCTCGGGCGTGCCCTCGACGGCGTCGCGGTCGACCGCGCGGCAGCGCATGCCGAAGGCGGCGGCCCGCCGCGCGACGGCCCGCCCCGTCCCGCCGAAGCCGACGATGCCCATCGTCAGGCCGTCGAGCTCGATCTCCTCGCGCCGGAAGGCGACGCGCTGCTCCCAGGCGGCCGGGCCCAGCCGCACGGCCGCCGCCAGCCGCCGCGTGATCGCCAGCAGCAGCGCGAAGGCGTGGTCGGCCAGGTGCCCGCCGACCAGCCCCTTCTCCCCCGTCAGCACCACGTCGCTGGCGAGGAACTCCGGGAACATGAACGCATCGACGCCCGAGGCGATGGCGTGCACCCAGCGCAGCCGCTCGCAGACGGCGAACAGCTCGGGGTCGAGGAAGCCGAGGATGACGTCGGCCGTGGGCGCGGCGGCCAGCGCGTCGGCGCGCGTCGTGGCGACGGTCACCTGGCCGTCGGGCCCCAGCGTCTCGCGGACGCGGTCGAGGTGGGGCGCGGGCACCTCGGGCAGGGTGAGCCCCGTGATGATGAGGACGTTCGTCGCGTCGGGCATGGGCCCAGGATACCGGTCGGGACGGCGAGCGGCCGCCTACTCGCGCGCGTCGAGCCGCCCGACGGCGCCCGGCCAATCGAGCAGGCGGACGTCGGCCGTGACGAGCTGGTGCCCTTCCAGCGCCGTCGCCAGGATGAGGCGGTCGGCGGGGTCGCCGTGCAGGTCGGTCAGCAGGCCCGCGCGGGTGGCGATGACGTCATCGACGGGAAGCGCCACCAAGCCGTGATCGAGGATTGAACGCCGCCACGCGGGCGGGTCGGCGGGCAGTTCGAGCCGTCCCTTCTCGTGCAGCATGGCGACCTCCCAGAACGAGATCGCCGATACGCACGCGTCCCCGGTCCGCCAGGCATCTTCGATGGCCCCGCGGGCGCGGGGGCCCAGCTTGGCATCCCCGTGCCAGAACCACACGAGCGTGTTCGTGTCCAGGAGGAGCACTACGAGCCGTCGAGGAGGCCCTGCTCGGCCTCCCACTCCACATCGATCGGCTCGGTGATGTCGCCGTGGATGACGATCGGTCCGCCCGCGCCGAAGAGCGTTGTTGGGATGTCCCGGCATGGCGTCAGCTTCGCGACCTGCTTGCCGCGCTTCGTGATGACGATTTCCTCGCCGCTCTCAGCGACCTCGTCCATGAGCGCGAGACACTTGGCCTTGAACTCGGACGCCTTGATGGTGCGGACCTCGCCGCCGCCTGTCGTGGTCATGCCGCCCTCCCTCCGCGCTTCGTGACCATGATGGTAGCAACAGGTGACCATGTCCCGCCGGACGTTCGTCTGACCAGACCCCGGTACCCGAAGCGGTGCCAGAGCAAGACCTGCGTATCGAGCAGGATCACGGCAGATCCCAGTTGTCGCCGGTCTCCGCCTCCCACTCCACGCCAATCGGGGAAGTGATGTCGCCGTGGATCTGGATGATGTCGCGGTCGCGACCCCAGGGGGCGCCGCGCCGTTGCTCGCAGGGAGTCAGCTTGGCGACCTGCTTGCCGCGCTTCGTGATGACGATTTCCTCGCCGCTCTCGGCGACCTCGTCCATGAGCGCAAGGCACTTGGCCTTGAACTCGGACGCCTTGATGGTGCGGACCTCGCCGCCGCTGCTCGAGGTCATACCGGCCTCCCTCCGCGCTTCGTGACCATGAGCGTAGCACCACGTGACCATGTCCGGCCGGAGTCGCGACGCCGCGGTAGCATGCTGCGGGAGGGCGCATGCAGGACCGCAGTTGGCCCCGCCGGGTGCCCGCCCGGTGAGCCCGGCGACGCCCCACGTCGTGGTCGTGGGGGCGGGCAACGCCGCCCTCAGCGGGGCCCTGTCGGCGCGGGAGGCCGGGGCGCGCGTCACGGTGCTCGAGAAGGCGCCACGGTCGGAGCGGGGCGGCAACACCTACTTCAGCGGCGGCGGCTTCCGCTTCCCCTACGACGGCCTCGACGACATCCGCGCGCTGATCCCCGACCTCAGCGACGCCGAAGCCGCCCGCATCGAGGTCGGCCGCTACAGCGCCGCGCAGTTCCGGTCCGACCTGGCCACGGTCAGCGACGGCCTGATCGAGGACGGCCTGGCCGACACGCTCGTGCGCGAGGCGGCCCCCACGATGCGCTGGCTGCGCGAGCAGGGCGGGCGCTGGGTGCTGATGTCGGGCCGCCAGGCCTACGAGGTGGGCGGCAAGCTGGTCTTCTTCGGTGGGCTGATCGTCGAGGCGGTGGGCGGCGGCGCCGGGCTCTCCGACCGGCTGTTCGAGTCGGCGGCGGAGCGCGGCGTCGACCTGCGCTACGAGCACAAGCTGCTGCGGCTGCGGTGCGACGGCGGCCGCGTCGTGGGCGTGGATGCCCGCACCCCCGCCGGCGACGTCGCCATCGAGGCCGACGCGGTCGTGCTGGCCGCCGGCGGCTTCGAGGCCAACACCGAGATGCGCACGCGCTACCTGGGTCCGGGCTGGGATCTGGCGAAGGTGCGGGGCGCGCGCTTCAACACCGGCGACGCCATCCGCGCCGCCCTCGATGCGGGGGCGCAGCCCTTCGGCAACTGGTCGGGCGCGCACGCCGTCGCCTGGGACCTCAACGCGCCGCCGACGGGCAACCGCGGCGTCGGCGACCTCTACCAGAAGCACTCCTATCCCTACGGCATCGTCGTCAACGTCGACGGGCGCCGCTTCCTCGACGAGGGCGCCGACTATCGCAACTACACCTACGCCAAGTACGGCCGCGCCATCCTGCGGCAGCCGCTGCGCACCGCCTTCCAGCTCTTCGACCAGAAGACCGTGCCGCTGCTGCGCGACGAGTACCGCGTGCGCTACGCGACCAAGGCCGAGGCAGGATCGATGCGGGAGCTGGCCGAGCGGCTGGGCGCCGACCCGGACGCGCTGGAGCGCACCGTCGCCGAGTTCAACGCCGCCTGCCCGGACGGCGCATTCAACCCGGCCTCGCTCGACGGGCTGGGCACGCGGGGCATCGAGCCGCCGAAGTCGAACTGGGCGCAGCCGCTCGACACGCCGCCCTACGTGGGCTTCGCGGTCACCTGCGGCATCACCTTCACGTTCGGCGGCCTCAAGATCGACCACCGCAGCGCGCAGGTGCTCGACACCGAGGAGCGGCCGATCCCCGGCCTCTACGCCGCCGGTGAGCTCGTCGGCGGGCTGTTCTACAACAACTACGCGGGCGGATCGGGGCTGATGGCGGGGGCGGTCTTCGGACGCATCGCCGGCCGCGCCGCGGCCCAGGCCGGGTCCGGTTAGGCGTCGAGCGGGACCGGGTGCTCGCGGCCGTCGGCCGTGAACAGCAAGTAGCCCGCCGCGACCGGCTCCCCTGTCGCCCGCAGCATCGAGGCGTAGGTTCGCACCTGGCGCTCGTAGCCGGCCACCGCCTCGGCCGAGGGGTCGCGGTCGCTCTTGTAGTCCACCAGCACCCAGCCCGCCGGCTCGCGGAAGGCGAGGTCGACGTAGCCCTCCGACACCCGATCGGCGTCCGCCGTGACGAGCGGCAGCTCCCGCTCCACCTGCTCCGCGGCTCGCGCCCGGCCCAGCAGGTCGCTGGCCAGCGTGCGGCGCAGGTCGCGCGCGACCTCCGCCCGCAGCGACGCCAGCCCCCGCTCCTCGAGCAGCCGTTCGACCCGCCAGACGCTCGCCTGCGGGTCGTCGAAGTCGGCCAGGAAGAGGCCGTCGTGCAGGGCGATGCCGCGCCGCCGCGCCGCCGCCCCCGTGGGCGGAGCCCAGGCCAGGCTGTCGGCGCCGCCGGCGTCGGCCAGCGGGCGGCCGTCCTCGCCGGCCGCGTCGGGGTGCGACGTCGGCTGGCTGCGCGCGCGCGGCTCCGTCTCGCGGGGCTGCTTGGGCCCGTCGTGCCCGACCTGCGACGGCACCACGAAGTCCGGGCCCCGCTCGCCCCGTTCGAGGGCGGCGGCGTGGCGGCGGCGCCAGTCGTCGCGCAGGGTCTCCGCGTCGGGCTCGTACAGCACCGTGGCCGGCGCGGGCGTTGCGGGCAGCTCCTCCACGCGCAGGGTCATCGTGCCGCGCGCCCCCACCTCCTGCGACTGGTCGAGCCAGCCCGGCAGCGCCTCCGCCAGGTCGGCGTGGAAGCCCAGCGTGCGCTCCGTGAAGAAGACCGGCAGCACCAGCCAGTCCCGAGCCCGCGTCGCCGCGACGTACAGCAGGCGCCGCTCCTCGGCCCGCGCGTAGACCTCCTGCCGGTCGCGCGCGGCGGCATAGCCCGGCGTCTCGAAGCGCCGCTCGGCGGGGCCGATCTGGAAGTCGATCCGGCCCGCATCGCGGTTCACGACGGAGATCTGCCGCGCCCGGTTCGCCGCCGCCGCCATCTTGGCCAGGATCACGACGGGGAACTCCAGTCCCTTGGCCTGATGGATAGTCAGCAGCCGCACGACGTCGTCGTCGACCTCCGTCACCGGCGACTCCGCCTCCGCCAGGTCGGCGCGCGACTGCGTGCTCAGCCAGCGCACGAACGGGCGCAGGGAATCGACCTCGTTGGCGGCGAAGTCGGCCGCGCGCTGCACGATGATCTGCAGGTTGGCCGCGCCCAGCGTGCGCCCCCGCGCGAGTTGGATCTCCAGCAGGTGGGTCTCGCGCAGGACCAGGTCGACGTAGGCCGGCAGCGGCAGGGTGGCCTTGCGGGCGGCGAGCCCCCGCAGCGTCTCGATCGGCCCCTTGAGCGGTCCGTCGTAGCCCTCGGGCAGGATTTCCCGGCGCAACTGGAAGCCGGCGCGGCCCGGTTTGCCGTCCCGCGCGCCGGCGTCGCGCTGGGCGTTGGCCAGCCGCAGCAGTTCCACGTCGGACGCCGCGAAGGGCGCGCTCTTCAGCGCCGCCACGACCGCGACCTCGTCCGACGGGTCGTCGAGCGCGGTCAGGCTGGCCGCCGCGTCGCGGACCTCCTGGTTCTCGAAGAAGCCCCGCCCGCTGTCGAGGTGGTAAGGCACGCCCGCCTTATCGAGCGCCTCCGTGTACAGCTCGATCGCCGTGCGGTTGCGGACCAGCAGGCAGACGTCGCGGAAGCGCGGCGCCCGCCGCCCGCCGGGGGCGTCGGCGTCGCGCACCGTCACCGCGCCGTCCTCCGACGCCACCATCGACAGGATCAGCCGGGCCAGCGCCGCCGCCTCGTCGCGGCGGGCTTCGTCGGCCCGGCGCCAGCCCGCGCCGGTGTTCGGGCGCAGCGTGATCACGCTGGGTCCGCCGTCCTGCCGGTGCGCGACCAGGGGCTGGTACGACGGCTGCGCGTGCGGGAAGTCGTGGTCGGGCGCGATCACCGTGGCGAAGACGTCGTTCTGCCAGGTCACGAGGTCGGGCCGGGAGCGGAAGTTCGTGCTCAGCACGTCGATGCGGGCGCTGCCCGGCGCGTCCGCGGCGGCGGCGCGGAAGCGCTCCTCGATCTCGGCGTAGATGTCGATATCGGCGCGGCGGAAGCGGTAGATCGACTGCTTCGGGTCGCCGACCAGGAACAGGCACCCCGGTTCCAGTTCGGCGTCGCGCCAGCCGGCCGGGTCGTTGCGCGCCGCCAGCAGCATCACGATCTCGGCCTGCAGCGGGTCCGTGTCCTGGAACTCGTCGACCAGCAGGAATCGGTAGCGCCGCCGGAAGTATCGCCGCACGCGCGGCTGCTCCTTGAGCAGGTCGCGCGCGTAGAGCAGCAGGTCCTGGAACGACAGCCGCCCGGCCCGCCGCCGCTCCGCCGCCGCCGCCTCCACGAAGCCGGCGGCCACGTCGATGAACTCCGCCAGGGCCTGCGCGCGCACCCCCGCGGCGTAGGCCTGGTGCTCCTCCTCGAAGCGCTTCCAGTCCTCGAGCAGCCGCACCCGATCCTCACCCCGGCCGCGGCCCAGGCTGGGCGCGCGGATCGGCAGCGAGGCCAAGTCCCCCTCGACGACCTCCGCCGGCGTCGATTCCAGCGCCTCCAGGTCCGCGACCAGCTTCGCCGCCCGGGTCTCCAGCGCCTGCGACACGTCGGCCGCCCGCTCGCGGATCGCCCGCGCGCGGCGCAGGTGGCCCGCCAGCACGTCGCCGGGCAGCGGCGACGGCGACGCCACGTCGCGCGCCTCCAGGTCGCGGAACTCGGCGATCTCGAAGGCCAGGTCGCGCAGGTGGCTCAACTGGAGGCCCAGCCGCAGGCAGCGCTCGATGCGCGGCCGGGCGGCGCCCTGCTCCTCGCTCCAGAGCCAGTTCTGCCAGTCCTCGTCGAAGGCGAGCTGCTCACCGACGGCGTCCATCACCTCGAAGCCGGGATCGAGCCCGGCGTCGAGCGGGCGCTCGCGCAGCAGGCTCGATGCGAAGGCGTGGATGGTCTCGATGTGGGCCGCGTCGACCTGCCCGATGGCGCGGCGCAGCCGGCCCTCCACCGTCGCGTCGGCGCCGGTTAGCGCCTGGTACAACTCTCGCCGCACGCGGTCGCGCAGTTCCCCGGCCGCCTTCTCGGTGAACGTGATCGCGACGATCTCGCGCAGCTCGGCGCGGCCCGTGCGCACCGCCTCGATCACCCGCCCCACCAGCACCGACGTCTTGCCGGTACCGGCCCCCGCCTGGAGGAAGATCGACGTGTCGAGGTCGCGCTGGGCGGCCTCGCGCACCGCCTGGTCGGCGGGCGGGCGATCGTGGCCGGCGGCGGACGGCGTCGGGCTCATCGGCGCGCCTGCAGCTTCAGGAAGTCCTGCACGACGCCGTGGTCCTCGCGGGATTTGCGGTCGACGCGCTTGTTCACGTCGGTGGTACAGACGCTGACGTATTCGCAGAAGCGGCAGTTGGGGCGCGGCGGGTTGCCCTCGCCCGGGTAGGGGAAGAAGCGGCCGCCGCGGATGCCGTCGCTGATCACCTGCAGGGCGTCGAGGTACAGCGGGTCCTCCGCGACCTCCCGGCCCGAGATGCCGGTGCGGGTGAACTTGCCCTTGCGCGTCGCGTACCAGTATTCGGCCCGCACGTCCTCGATCGGCGCGCCGGTCTCCTCGGCGACGGCCTGCAGGTAGATCGGCAGTTGCAGGGCGGCGCCGCTGCGGTAATCGCTGCCCTGCTTCGACGCCGCGCCGGTCTTGTAGTCGATCGCGACCGCCCCCTCCGGCCCCCGGTCGACCCGGTCGATGCGCCCGCGGAAGCGGAGCGTCTCGCCGTTGGGCAACTCAACCTTGACATCCTTGAACGGCCACTCCGGGTCGAACAGCGGCGCGTAGCCCTCGGCCGCCCGGCGCTGCTCCTCGGCGAGCAGGGCCAGCAGGTCGCCCAGCACCTCCTGCCGCACGATCGTCCACGTGGCCGGCAGCCCCGCGAGGCCGCCGCGCTGCTGACGGTCGAACTCCTCCTCCGCGATGGCCAGCAGGCGCGACTCGTCGTCGAGGAAGGCGGCCCACTCGCCGCCGCTCTCGCGCCACGCCTGCACCCAGCGTTCGAGGATCTCGTGCACCATCGAGCCCCGGTCGAGCGGGGTCATCTGCAGCGCCTCGGCCGGCTCCGGCACCGCGCCCAGCCCCAGCACCTGCTTGAGGTAGTAGCGATACGGGCAGGTCGCGTACTCCTCCAGCGACGTGGGCGAGGCCGACCGCCCCAGCGGGCTCTCGGCCATCTCCCCTGCCGGCACGACGCCGTCCCACTCGCCGAAGCGGCCGTCCGCGCGCGACAGGCGGGCGGCCTGGTAGCGCTGGTAATCCGGCCAGAGGCGCGTGAGCAATTGCCGCGCCGCCGTCGGGCTGCCCGCCGCCTCGAGCAAGGCCAGTGTGAAATCCGACTCGTCCAGCGCCGTCGCCGTGCGCGACCAGTCGCCGGCGCGGATGTCGGCCTCGGCTGGGGCCGCGCCGGCCAGCCGCGCGGGCAGCTTGCGGATCGCGCCGCGCTCGTGCAACTCCTCCACGCTCGCCAACTCCGCCACGTCGTCGCCCGGGATCGAGCGCAGCAGCAGCGCCGAGGGCAGCTTGGGCGCGCCCGTCGTGTTGGTGCGCCGCGCCCAGGAGATGGTGAGGAACTCCGCCGCCGATTGCTGCACCAACTCGAACAGCAGGGGCTCCTCGCGCGCCCGCTCGCGCTTGACCGCCAGCGCCCGGTGCCCCAGCCGCTCGTTGATCGCCTCGCGTTCGCCGTCGAGGAGCAGCGGATCCTGCCGCACCAGCGGCGGGAAGATGCGCTCCGCGCACTCGGCCAGGAAGAGCGCCCGGAAGCGCACCCCGCGCGCCGCCGAGACGGTGCCCACGAAGACGCCCCGGCGCAGGGCGTCGCGGTCGTTCAGGACGGCGCGCCGCAGCGCCCGCCGGGCGGCGGTGCGGAAGCGATCGGCGTCGCCGGGGATGCCGACCCCGTCGAGCCGCGCCAGCGCCTCGACCTGCGCGCGCGCCAGCGCCAAGGCGTCGCCGCCGTCGGCGTCCAGTTGCTCCTCCCCGGCGACGTAGGCGTCGAGCACCGCCAGGAACTCCCGCGCGAAGTCGGCCCAGCGGCGGCAGGCTTGCAGCGTCCGCGCGCGGTCGGCCAGCTCCCGCACGACGTTGCGCAGCTCCGCCGCCGTCTCGCGGGCGCGGTCGCCGACCTCGCGTCGGGGCAGCCCGAGGATGTAGTGGTCGAGCTGGTCCCCGAAGCGGACCCAGCCGCTGACCATCCCCGCGCGCTTCGAGTGCCGCTCCCACAGCACCGGCTTCGCCTCGACGCCGGGCGGGATGTCCGGCGCCGCGACGGGGCTGGCGAAGAACTCGAGCAGCCGGTGCCGCTCGGGCTCGAGCAGCAGCAGGTCGAGCAGGACCAGTGCCGCCCGGCCCACGGCGGTGTGACGCAGCGGCCGCCCGGCGGCCCGATAGACGGGCAGCCCGGCCCGGCCCAGAGCGGCCGCGATCGTGTCGTCGGCGGCGTGGTCGAGGCGGTGCAGGACCGCGATCTCGTGGAAGGGGACGTCGTGCTCGTGCGCCAGCGTCAGCACGCGGCGCGTGATCTCCTCCGCCTCGGCCTGGCGGCTGGGGGCGCTGAAGTAGGCGCGCTCGGGGATCGCGATGGCCGCGTCGCCGGCCGGCGCCGGCGCCGCCGTCGCGCCCGCGTCCCGCAGCTGCGAGGCCAGGTCCTCGGCGAACTCCAGCGCCGGCCGCGGCGGATCCCGCACCAGCACGACGTGCAGGTCGCTCACGGCCGCCGCCCGCAGCAGCAGTTGCAACTGCACGACCGGCACGTCGTAGATACCGGCCACGATCAGCGGGCCGCCGCCCAGCGCCGCCGCGTAGGCGTCGTCGGGCAGCAGCGGGTCGAGGGCGTCCTCGTACAGGCTGGTGCGGTCGAGGAAGCGCGCCATCTGCGCCTCGTAGCGGCGGTAGATCGCGGCCAACTCGTGCAGCTTGGGGTCGTCGTTGGGTCGCAGCGCGCGGGCGAAGGCGTCGCTC
>CBDBNA010000013.1:0-123170 GCA_965207695.1 Dehalococcoidia bacterium
GCGGCGCCGAAGGGGGTGAGGTCGTGCTACGCTCTCGCCGCGACGGCCGCCGCGATGGCGCGGTCGGCCCAGGCCCGCACCTCCGACGGCCGCTCCGCCAGCACCCCCCGCACCCACTCGATGCGCCAGCGCTGCGACGGGCTCAGCCATCCCGACGCGGCGGCCGCCTCCACCTCATCCTCGTCCTCGAAGTGGAGCGTGTAGTCGCCCGGCGACGGGCCGGGCAGGAAGCGCGCGTCGAGCAGCAGGTCGCGATAGCGGACCTCCCCCATACGCACCTCGACGTCCTCGATCACGTCCAGGCGGTAGAGCAGCAGTTCCCCGTCCGGCGCGTGCAGGCGGTAGACGCCCATCGGCAGCCGCGGCCGCCAGACGCCCCACGAGTAGCTGCCCGCCGCCAGCCCGTAGCCGCTGTCCGGCCCCGCCAGCCAGCGCCCCACGACCAACTCTTCCGTGACCAGCCAGGGCTCGAGGTCGAAGCGCTGCTCCGTCCCGTCCAGCTTGCGCTTGACCTCCACCAGCCGTCCGGGCGGCGCGCTCATCGGTCGGCGGCTTCGAGGAACTCGTCCGCGACGGGCGGCTCCGGGCCGGGAGCGCGCACGCCCGGCGCCTCCGCGCGGGCCTCACCCGGTTCGGCCGGGCCGGGCGCGTCGGGCTGCGGCGGGTGCGGCATCAGCACCGGCGGCGGGATCGCCCCGGCCTCCACATGCTCCAGACGGCGGCCGCTGAGCATCCGGAACGCGTCGGCGACGGCCTCGACCTCGCCGCCCAGCGTGACGTGGTCGCCCATTTGCAGCGGCGTGTCGGCCTCCGGGATCACGATCTCCCCCTCGCGCAGGATCAGGATCACGCGCGCGCCGCCCGGCAGCCCCAGGTCGCGCAGCGCGACGCCGGTCGCGCGGACGTTGCGCACCGTGACCTCCTCCAGCCCGCCGAAGTCCTCGCTGCCCAGCGCTTGGTACAGCCCGGGGCGCAGCACCGCCCCCGCCAGCGCGACGGCCGTCGCCCGCGCCCGCAGGTACACATCGACGTCCAACTCCGCCAGCCGGTGGTCGGCCTCCGTCCGCCAGGTGACGATGCGCAGCCCGCGGGCCGCCTCTCGCAGCGCCCGCGCGATCTCGAAGCCCTGCTCGACCTCCGACACGGCGACGACCGCCACCTCGCTGACCTCCGGCCGCGCGCGGGCGATGACGCCGCTCTGGCGCGCGTCGCCCACCACCGTCGCGCAGCCCGCCTGCGCCAGCGGCGCGAGCGCCGTCGCGTCCAGGTCGATCACCACGACGGCCAGCCCCTCGCGGTGCAGCCGCAGCGCGACGTAGCGGCCCGTGTCGCTGGCCCCCACGACGATCGCGCGGACGCGCTCCGCCCGCCGGCGACGGGGCAGCAGCGCGTTGAAGCCCAGCGGCGCCGCCGCCGTGGTGACGAGCGCCAGCACGAGCAGCGCCGCCGACGTCGCCTCCTCGAACCGGCCCGAGTCCTCGGCGATGGTGATCGCGGCGAGGACCAGGCTGAGGTTCGCGCTCAGCAGCACGCCGCCCGCGGCGGCCCGCCGCGGCCCGAACGCCGGCCAGAGGATCAGGAAGCCCGGCAGCGTCTTCGCCAGCACGCCGATCAGCAGGAAGGCCGGGATCAGCAGCGCCGCGTCGGCGCCCTCGCCCAGCGCGCTCAGGTCGAGCGTCGCGCCGACGGTGATGAAGAAGATGGGGATGAAGAAGCCGTAGCCGATGGCATCGAGCTTCAGCCGCATCGACGAGCCGTGCTTGGGCGAGAGGATCGTCAGCGCCAGGCCGGCGAAGAACGCGCCCAGCACCAGTTCCGTCCCCACGACCTGCGAGAGCACGACGAAGATCACCAGCAGGGCCAGCGCGCCGCGAATCTTGATCTGCGAGGAGGCGTGCGCCAACTCGCTCATCAGGCCGGCCAACTCCGGCACGCGCGGGCTGCCGTGCCGGACGCCCAGCAGCAGCAGCGCGAAGACGGCCGGCAGCGCCAGCAGCAGCAGCGCCTCGACGCCCAGCCCCTCGCGGTCGATCGCCGCCACGATCCCCAGCGCCACGATCCCCACGAACTCCACCAGGAAGCCGGCTACCAGCAGCACCTGCGCGTAGCCGCCCAGGCCGCCGCGCTCCTTGAGCACCGGCGCCATGATCCCCACCGCCGTCGCCGAGAGGACCAGGAAGAGCAGCGGGAAGTCGTCCTCCTTGCCCCACTCGTTGACCAGCACGACCCCGGCCGCCGTGACCGCCAGGATCGAGACCAGCAGCAGCACGCCCGCGACGATCGGGTGCCGCAGGGCGATGCGGGGGTGCATCCGCCGCCGCCCCAGCGGCCGCATCAGCAGGGCGACGTCGACCTCCAGCCCGGCCAGGAACATCAGGTAGGCGAAGCCGAACAGCGAGAGGAACTCGAGCCAGACGTTGTCCTCGATGATGCCCAGCACGGAGGAGCCGAACACGACCCCGGCGAGGATCTCGCCGACGACGGACGGCATCGTGCCGCCCGACAGCCGGTGCACCACCAGGGGGATGAGGAAGGCCAGCGCCGAGACCAGCAGCAGGGGAGCGAAGTCGATCTCCGACGCCATGCAGGCCCCCGTCGCGCGTCCGCCGCCGATCGCCGGTCAGTGTATCGGCGGCGGCAGCGTGCGCACGGGCGGCGGGGCGATCGGCGCCGGCCCACGTTCTATCCTGCGACACGCACCGCACCGGGGCCGCGCCCCGCCAGGGAGAGCCGATGACCACCGCCGAGCCCCTGCCGACCTTCGAGAAGATCATCTACGAGCGCGACGGCTTCATCGCGCGCGTCACGATCAATCGGCCCGAGCGCATGAACGCGATGGACCGCCAGACCTGGGAGGAGTTGCGCGCCGCCTTCGAGGACTTCCGCTACAACGACGACCTGCGCGTCGCCATCGTCAGCGGGGCCGGCGAGCGCGCCTTCTCGGCCGGGGCCGACCTGGTGGCGCGCTCGAAGGGCGAGAAGCGCCAGCCCATCGTGCACATCACCCAGGCGGGTCTCATCAAGGGCCCGCCGATCTACAAGCCGATCATCGCCGCGATCAACGGCTACTGCCTGGCCGGCGGGCTGGAGCTGGCGC
The DNA here is from genome assembly GCA_965207695.1 of Dehalococcoidia bacterium. Taxonomy (GTDB): domain Bacteria; phylum Chloroflexota; class Dehalococcoidia; order Bin125; family Bin125; genus TK10-74A. The sequence goes on from CBDBNA010000013.1 coordinate 3,098, forward strand.
TGGCCTGCGACATCCGCATCGCCACGCCCAGCGCGACGTTCGGCCTCTTCGAGGTGCGCTGGGGCATCATCCCGGGCGGCGGCGGCACGCAGCGGCTGCCGCGCGCCATCCCCCAGGCGCTGGCCAACGAGATGATCCTCACGGCGGAACCGATCGACGCCGAGCGCGCGCTGCAGGCCGGCCTGATCAGCCGCATCGTCCCGGCCGACGGCCTGCAGGCCGAGGCGACCCGCATCGCGGAGGTCATCAGCACGCGCGGCCCGCTGGCCGTCCGCGCCGCCAAGGAGCTCATCCAGCGCGGCGCCGACATGCCCCTGCAGGACGCCCTGCGGCTGGAGGACTACTTCTCGCTGCAGCTCTACACCACCGAGGACGCCGTCGAAGGCCCGCGCGCCTTCGCCGAGAAGCGCCCGCCCAACTTCAAGGGCCGCTAGACCCCGCCCGCCCCGGACGAACGCGCGGCCGGGGGAGTGATACGATCGGCGGGCAACGTCAGGCGCACGGCCCCGCCCCGCTGGCGGGGTCGTTGAGCGCTCAGCGATCGCGGCCGGCGCGCGCGATCGGACAAGGTGGAACCGGATGCCCGCGGTGGTGGTGATCGGCGGCCAGTGGGGCGACGAGGGCAAGGGCCGCATCGTCGACCTGCTGGCGCGCAAGGCGTCGATCGTGGCGCGCTATTCGGCCGGCCACAACGCCGGCCACACGATCATCAACCACATGGGCCGCTTCGCCCTGCACCTCGTGCCCGCCGGCATCTTCTACCCCGAGAAGACCTGCGTGATCGGCAACGGGCTGGTCATCGACCCGGCCGTCCTGATCGACGAGATCACGGCGCTCGAGACCCGCGGCGTGAGCACCGAGCGGCTGCGCGTCTCCGACCGGGCGCAGCTCGTCATGCCCTGGCACCCCGTGCTCGACGCCGCCGACGAACAGCTGCGCGGTCGCAACGCCGTCGGCACGACCGGCAAGGGCATCACGCCCGCCTTCGTCGACAAGGTGGGCCGGCTGGGCATCCGCATCGCCGAACTCGCCGACCCGGAGGGCTTCGCCGAGCGGCTGCGCTTCGTGCTGGAGCACAAGAACCGGCTGCTGACCCGCTACTACGACCTGGAGCCCCTGGACGCCGCCGCCATCGAGGCGGAGTACCGCGAGCATTGGAGCCGCCTGGCGCGCTACGTGGCGGACACCGGCGAGCTCTGCCGCGAGGCGCTGCGCCGCGGCGAGCGCGTGCTGCTGGAGGGCGCCCAGGGCACCCTGCTCGACCTCGACAACGGCACCTACGACTACGTGACCTCGTCGGTGCCCACGTCGATGGCGGCCGGCGCGGCGATGGGCGTCGGCATCAGCCCGCGCGACATCGACCGCGTGGTCGGCGTCTACAAGGCCTACCAGACGCGCGTTGGCGGCGGGCCCATGCCCACCGAGCTCACCGACGCGACCGGCGATCGGCTGCGCGAGTGCGGCCAGGAGTACGGGACCACCACGGGCCGCCCCCGGCGCTGCGGCTGGTTCGACGGCGTCGCGGCCCGCTACACGGTGCAGCTCAACGGCTGCCAGAGCATCTCCCTCACCCGCCTCGACGTGCTGGACAGCTTCGAGGCGCTCAAGGTCTGCGTCGCCTACGAGGTCGACGGGCGCCGCACGAACACCCTGCCGGCGGGGCGGCGCGCCACGACCACCGCCCGCCCCATCTACGAGGAACTGCCCGGCTGGCAGACCGACACCAGCCGCTGCCGCAACTTCGACGACCTGCCGCCGCAGGCGCAAGACTACGTGCGCCGCATCGAGCGGCTGATCGGGGCGCCCGCGGCGCTCGTCAGCGTGGGGCCGGAGCGCGACCAGGCGATCATCGTCGACCCGATCATCTGACGCGCCGCGGCGCGAGTGGGAGGCGCCATGTCCGAAGAAGTCCGCTCAATCATCCTGTGGCTGCACCTGGCCTTCATCGCGGTGTGGATCGGCTCGCAGGTCCTCACGGGCTACGCGGTCATTCCCACGTTGCGCCGGATCGAGAGCCGCGCCGACCGCATGGAGCTGCTGCGCGTGTTCACCCGGCGCTTCGGCTGGCTCGCCTGGGGCGCGCTGCTGATCGTGCTGCTCACCGGCGGCGCCCTGACCGGCGAGCGCATCGCCACGATCCACGACGGCTTCGACAGCATCTACGACCTGCGTTGGGGCTGGATCTTCGCCATCAAGATGGGGCTCTTCCTGGTCATGGCCGGACTGGTCGCGCTGCACAGCTTCGTGCTGGGGCCGCGCCTGATGGAACTCAACCAGCGCGCCGTCGACCAAGTGGAGGGCGGCGACCGCCGCATCCGGCGCCTGCAGGTGCAGTCGGGCGTCGTCGCGGGGCTGGGCATGCTCACCTCGCTGCTGGTGCTGGGCTGCGGCGCCTTCCTGGGCAACAGCGCGTTCTCCTTCGTCGCCACCTAGCGGCCGGCGCCGCGACTGCATCCACCGCGCCCGATTGTGACGGTTTCCGCAAAGCGGAGCCTTCGCTACCATGAGGCGCGCCCGTCCGCGTGCGTGCGCTGGGTCGTCCTGCGCGCCCCGCCGGACCGGAGCGAAGGGTCGCTATGCCGTCACGGGGGATTCCCCAGTCCTTCTGGCTCACCATGGTCTTCGGGCTGCTCGGCGCGGGCATCATCGCCCTGGTCGGCTTCGCCATCGACAAGGCCGACGAGAAGGACGCCCACATCGCCCGTGCCGGCGCCGAAGAGGCCATCGTCGCGCAACTCGAGTCGGGACGCATCACGCTGGCCGACCTCGACGAGACGGACCCGCTCCGCATCCGCCTCGAAGAGGAGGGGCAAGCGGCCCCCGAAGTGGAACAGGTCGCCGCGACGCCCGTGGAGCCGGTCGAACTGGTCGACGGCGACCCCACGCTCGGCCAGCAACTCTTCTTCCAGAACGGTTGCCAGGCCTGCCACGGCGAGACCGGCGAGGGCGGTATCGGACCCACCATCGCGCAGACGGGCTTCTCCCTGGCGCAGCAGATCGACCAGTACCGCAACCCGCGCGACGTGATGCCGCAGCAGCCCCCCGACCTGGTCAGCGACCAGGACGTCGCTCACATCCACGCCTGGCTGCAGACCCTGCCCCTGCCCGCCACCATCGTCCCCGGCGAGGGCACGCCGCAGTAGCCGCGGCTCAGCCGCCGGGCCCGGCCGATTCCAGCAGCGCCTCCAGCCGCTCCGGGTCGTAGCCCTCCACGACGTCGCCGCCGATCTCCACGACGGGCGGCAGGCGCCAGCCGCGCGCCTGGAACGCCGCGCTCGCCGCCGCGTCCACCCCCACCCGGCGCACCTCGTACGACACCGCCCGCTCGTCAAGAAACTTCTTGACCACCCGGCAGGCGCTTCAACGCTGGTGGGTCCAGAGGACGACGCGCATCAGCCCTCCGCGAGCGCGCTGACCGCGGCGCGCGCGCGGGTCAGCAGTTCGTCCGCGCCGGGCCAGCCGGGGTCCAACGCGCGCCGATCGGCGGCGAGGCGTTCGGCGTCGGCCAACTCCGACTGCGAGACGAAGGCCAGCACCTGCGCGAGGCTACGCGGCGCGTCCCGCGTGGCGCGCGAGACGTGCGGCCGCTCCAGGTCGGCGTCCGACGCCGCCATCAGCAACTCCTCGCTGACCGCCCGATGCCGCACGAGCGCGTAGAGGGCCTCCACCAGCGACGGCGTCGCGGGCAGCGCCGGCGCGTCCATATCGAGCGGCCAGAGCCAGTGGAACTCGCGGTCCCAGGCCGCGCGCGCGACCGCCGCCGGCGAGCGCCCGTCGCGGGCCGGCGCCCACAGTTGCGCCTCGCTGAGCCCGACGAGCGTCTGCGTCAGGGTCCGCCGGGTCGCGAACAGCGCGAAGGCGTACGCCTCCAGGCGGCTCTGGGGCGGGTCCCAGGCGTCGAAGCGGGCGGCCGGCGGCGCCACGCGGGGCGTCCGGCCGGCCCTAGACCGGAGCCGGCAGGTCGATCTGGGAGTTCGCCAGGGCGGCGTCGATGGCGGCCTGTGCCGCCTCGCCCGGCTCGACGAGCGGCAGCCGCGTCGGCCCCACCCGGAACCCGACCTGGTTCAGCGCGTACTTCACCGGCACGGGGTTGCCCTCGAGGAAGAGGCTGTTGGTGAGCGGCTGCAGGCGCCGGTGGATCGCGGCGGCCTCGTCGCGGCGGCCGGCCAGGAAGCCGTCGATCATCGCCCGCACCTGCCGGCCGGCCAGATGCGACACGACGCTGACCACGCCGTAGCCGCCCAGCGCCAGGATCGGCAGCGTGTCGCCGTCGTTGCCGCTCCAGACGCGGAAGCCGTCGGGTGCGCCGTCGATGATCGCGCCGATCAGGTCCAGGTCGCCGCTGGCCTCCTTCGTGCCCTGGATGTTCGACACGTCGCGGCCCAGGCGCAACTGCGTGGCCGCGCTCATCGAGATTCCCGTGCGGCTGGGCACGTTGTAGAGGATGCAGGGCAGCGTGACCGACTCCGCGATCGTGCGGAAGTGCCGGTACATGCCCTCCTGCGACGGCTTGTTGTAGTACGGCACGACCAGCAGCAGCCCGTCGACGCCGATCGTCTCCGCCCGCCGCGAACTGTCGATGGCGGTGCGGGTGCTGTTCGACCCCGTGCCCGCCACCAGCGCCGCGCCGAGCGCGCGGCAGATCGGCAGGAGGGCGCGGAACAGCGACCGCTCCTCCTCGAACTCCAGCGTCGAGGCCTCCCCCGTCGTGCCGCAGACCACGAGGCCGTCGCTGCCGTTCTCCAGCAGCGCCGCGGCCAGCGCCGTCGCCTGCTCCAGATCGACGGAGCCGTCCTCGCGCATGGGGGTGACCATGGCGGTGAAGACCCGCCCGAACTCCGTGAAGTCGGTCATCGCAGCCCTCCTGCCCTGCCCGCGCGGGGCGCCGCCGGGCGGCGGCCTAGAGGCAGCCGTCGTCCAGCATCCACTCCACCATCTGCACCATGTTCAGGGCGGCGCCCTTGCGCAGATTGTCGGTGACGCACCAGAAGGCGAGGCCGTTGGGGTTCGACGCGTCCTGCCGCGCCCGCCCCACGAACACCGCATCCTGGGCTGCGCAGTCTAGCGGTGTGGGGTAGCCGCCGTGCAGAGGGTCGTCGACCACCGTCAGGCCGGACTGCCCGGCCCACAGCGATCGCGCCTCGGCGGCGGCCAGCGGGGCGTCGAAATCGACGTGCGCGGCGATGGCGTGCGAGACGAGGGTGGGGATACGCACGCAGGTGGCGCTGAGCGGCAGATCCGGCTGATGCAGGATTTTGCGGCTCTCCACCAGCATCTTCCACTCCTCCTTCGTGTAGCCGTCCTCCAGGAACGCATCGACCTGCGGGATCGCGTTGTAGGCGATCTGCTTGGGGAAGTTCTCGATCGTGACGGGCTGCTCCTGCGCCAGCGCCTGTAGCTGCTCGTCGAGTTCGGCCATCGCCGCCGTGCCCGCGCCCGACGTCGATTGGTACGTATCGGCGATGACGCGCGTCACCTGCCGCTCGGCCATCAGCGGCCACAGCGCCAGCACCAGCGGCACCGTGCTGCAATTCGGCGTCGCGATGATGCCGCGATGGTCGCGCAGGTCCTCCGGGTTGACCTCCGGCACGACCAGCGGCACGTCGGGGTGCTGCCGGAAGGCCGACGAATCGTCGAAGGCGATGGCGCCCGCGTCCCGCGCGACCGGGCAGAGTTCCTTCGAGGCCGCCGTGCTGGCCGAGATGAAGGCGATGTCGGCTCCCTGGAAGGCCGCCGGCGTCGTCTCGGCGATGGTCAGATCCTCGCCCCGGAAGCGGCGCGTCTGCCCGGCGGAGCGCTTCGTGGCGAGCAGGCGCAACTCCTTCACGGGCAGCGCCCGCTCCTCCATCGTGCGCAGGAACTCCGTCCCCACCACGCCGCTCGCGCCGACCAATGCGACGGTCAACTCTCGGGACATGCGATCTTCCTCGGGTCTCGGTCCGACGGCGCAGCCCGGCAGCGCCGCCGATACCGGATCATACGGTCGTGCCTTCGGCCCCAGCAACGCGCGGCGGCCGGCGTCGCCGCCCGGACGTAACCCGTGACGCGTTCACCGCTGCCCCCTCTCCCTGGGGAGAGGGGATAAGACCTTCACCGCGCGCTTTTTTTGGCCCGCCGGACGCTCGACAGTCAGTCGGCTCCCCGCCGGACTGTTTTTTGACCCCCGAATTGTTTTTTTTTTGCGGGGCGCGCGGCAGCGTCAGCGGCGCCCCTGACCTCACCCCCTGTCCCCCGCTCCATCCAGAAGGATGGAGAGGGGGCTCGGGGGTGAGACGCCACGCCGTATCCTCCACGGCGCCGGACGCTCGGATGCACGTGGCGGAGATCGTCGTGGGTGACAAGCTAGGCAGACTGGACGGCAAGGTCGCGATCGTCCCGGACGCCGGGCGCGGCTAGTCGCTGCGCAGGCCCAGCACGCGGTCCAGGCCCACCACCAGGCGGTCCAGTTCCATCGCCGCGCGGACGCCGCGCAGCACGCCCGGCATGAACGACTCCCGATCCATCGAGTCGTGGCGGATCGTCAGCGTTTCGCCCAGCCCGCCGAAGAGCACCGTCTGGTGCGCGACCAGGCCGGGCAACCGCACGGCGTGCAGCGTCACCCCGCCCAGCGTCGCGGCGCGGGCGGCGGGCAGCGTCTCCCGCTCGGCGACGTTGCGCCGGAAGTCGTTGCCGCGGGCCTCGCGCATGGCCTGCGCCGTCGCCACGGCCGTACCCGACGGCGCGTCGACCTTGCCGTCGTGATGCTGCTCGATGACCTCCACGGCGTCGAAGAACGGCGCCGCCACGCGCGCCAGGTGCATCATCATCACCGCGCCCAGCGCGAAGTTCGCCGCGACGACGCCGCCCAGCCCGCGCGCGGCGCAGGCCTCGGCCGTCTCCACGATCAGCGCATCGGACAGGCCCGAGGTGCCGATCACGGGCCGCACGCCCGCCGTCACGGCGGCCGGCAGCAGCTCCGACGTCCAGGCGGCGTTCGTGAAGTCCACCACCACGTCGGCGCCGAGGTCGGCCAGCGCCGATACGTCCTGGGCGAGCGGCACGTCGCCGCCGCCGGGTAGCGCGTAGCGGTCGCCGTCGGAGAACTTCTCCAGCACCCCCACGACGTCCGTGTCGTCGGCCGCGCCGAAAGTCTCCAGCAGTCGGCGGCCCATGTTGCCGGTGCCGCTCACGGCGACGCGAATCGGCATCCCGCGCCCCCCGTTCAGCCGGGCCCCCGCGTCGGGGCCCCGTGCGCGCTCAGTGGTTGGCGGGCGCCCCGAAGTCGGGGCGCGGCGGCGGCGGCGGGCCGGGCGGCTCGTCGGAACCGCCGCCGAAGCGGCGGTCGCGGCTGAAGCCCAGCCGCAGCCGGCGGCGGCCACCGCCGTCGGTGCTGTCGGGCTGGCGCTCGACCGGCGCGCTCTCGGCGGCCGGGGCGTCGGCGTCGTCCGTGCGGCGGCGCCGGCGCCGGCGCCGGCGGCGGCCTTCGCCCTCGGCGCGGGGTTCGTCGTCCTCGCCGCGAGGCGTCCGGGCGACCGGCGCCGGTTCACGCTCGCCGGCGGAGTCGCGGTCGCGCCCGCCGTAGCGCGGCGCGCCCCGCGACCGGCCGCGGCCGCCGTCGTCTCCTTCGTCGCGATCGGAATCGGCGTAGCGATCGCGGTAGCGCTCCTCGCGCGGCCGATCCTCGCGATCGCCGCGGCCGCGACGCTCGCCGCGGTCGCCGCGGTCGCCCCGGCGGCCTCCACGGTCGCCGCGGTCACCACGGTCGCCGCGACCCCGGCCACGCGGTCCGCGATCGTCGCCGCCGTCGCGACGCCCGCGGCCACCGCCGCCGCCGCCACCGGGCGGCAGATCTTCGCCGCTGAGCAGCGCGCGCCGCGAGGCGTTGATCCGCCCCAGGTTGTCGATCTCGGTGACGACGACCTCGAACTCGTCGCCGATCTGGACGACGTCCTCGACCGATGGCACGTGGTAGTCGGCCAGCTCGGAGATGTGCACCAGGGCGTCCTTGCCCGGCAGGATCTCCACGAAGGCGCCGAAGGGCAGGATGCGCGTCACCTTGCCGGTGTACTTCTCGCCCCGCTCGACCTCCTTGGTCAGCGCGCGGATGGCGCTGATCGCCTTCTCGGCCGAGGCCTGATCGACCGCCGTGACGTAGACGGCGCCGTCGTCGTTGATGTCGATGCCCGCGCCCGAGTCGCCCTCGATCTGGCGGATGGTCTTGCCGCCCGGGCCGATGATCGCGCCGATCTTCTCCTGCGGCACGTCGACGCGGTGCATGCGCGGCGCGTAGGGCGACATCTCCTCGCGCGGCTCGGCGATCGTGTCGAGGAGCAGGTCGATGATCTCCAGCCGCGCGTCCTCGGCCTGTTCGAGGGCCTGCGCCATGATCGGCAGTTCGATGCCCTTGACCTTGATGTCCATCTGCAGGGCGGTCACGCCGTCGCGGCTGCCGGCGACCTTGAAGTCCATGTCGCCCAGGTGGTCCTCCAGCCCGGCGATGTCGGTCAGCACGGCGAACTCGTCCGCGCCCTCGCCCTTGATCAGGCCCATCGCGATGCCCGCGATCGGCTTCTTGATCGGCACGCCCGCGTCCATCATCGAGAGGACGGCGGCGCAGACGCTCGCCATCGACGTGCTGCCGTTCGACGACAGCACCTCGGAGACGACGCGGATCGTGTAGGGGAACGATTCCTCGTCGGGCAGGATGTTGGCCAGCGCGCGCTCGCCCAGCATGCCGTGCCCCAACTCGCGCCGGCCCGTGGAGCCGATCCGGCCCGTTTCGCCCACCGAGAAGGGCGGGAAGTTGTAGTGGTGCATGAAGCGCTTGCTGTCGTCGGGCGTGAGGTCGTCGAGGTGCTGCGCCATGCCGGTGCCGGCCAGCGTGGTCAGCGCGAGCACCTGCGTCTCGCCGCGCTGGAACAGCCCCGAGCCGTGCGTGCGCGGGACCATGCCCACGCTGCCCGACAGCGGGCGCAGGTCGCGCAGGCCGCGACCGTCGGGCCGCGCCCCGTTCTCGAGGATCTCGGCCCGCACGGCGCGCTTCTCCAGCGCGTCGAAGGCCTGACCCAGCGGCTCGCTCTGCTCCGCCTCGACGCCGTCGAGCAGTTGCGCGCGCAGCGCGTTGCGCTTCGCGTCGCGCTCGGCCTTGCTCAGCCCGGAGCCGGGCGACAACGCCGCGACCAGGTCGTCCCCGATGGCGGCCTCGGCCTGGGCCAGCGCCTCGGGGTCGACGCTGCGCGGCGTGAAGGGCCGCTTCGGCTTCGCCAGGTCGAGCATCTCCTCCTGCAACTCGACGAGCTGCGCGATGGCTTCCTGGCCCAGCGCCATCGCGTCGACCAGCAGCGACTCCGGCACCTCGCCGGCCTCCGCCTCGACCATCATGATCGCGTCCTTGGTCCCCGCGACGATCAGGTTGAGGTCGCTCTGGGCGAGCTGCTCCCAGGTCGGCTGCAGGACCAGTTCGCCGTCCACGTGCCCGATGCGGACCGACCCAACGGGGCCGTCGAAGGGCACGTCGGAGACCGTGAGCGCGGCGCTGGCCGCGATCGTGCCCAGCGTGTCGGGCGGGTTCTCCATGTCGGCCGAGAGCACCGTGATGACGATCTGCGTGTCGTCCATGTAGCCCTTGGGGAAGAGCGGCCGCAGGGGCCGGTCGGTCAGGCGGGCCGAGAGCACGGCGGCCGTGGTGGGCCGCCCCTCGCGCCGGAAGAACGAGCCGGGGATGCGCCCCGCCGCGTAGAGCCGCTCCTCGAACTCCACCGAGAGCGGGAAGAAGTCGATGCCGCGCCGTGGCTCGCTGGCGGTGACGGTCGCCAGCAGCATCGTGTCGCCGTAGCGCAGCGTGACCGCGCCGCCGGCCTGCTGGGCCAGCTCCCCCGTCTCAAGGCTGAGCGGACGGCCGGCCAGTTCCATGTCGTACTGATGATTCATGCGTTCCCGTGTTTCCTTTTCTCGTGCCCGGGGATGTGCGTCGGGTCACGTTGGGGCGCCGGTGTCCTCGACCGGGGGCCCGTGGTCGCCGGGGCGGCATGGGGCTCGCTCCCGCGCGTCTGTGGTGCGCCGTCGTGCTCAGGCGCCTGTACCCATCCTGATGCCGCCTGTGCGGCGGTGCGGCCGTCCCGGGCGCGCGCTCGCGCGTCCCCCTGCGGCCTGCGGTCTCCTCTGCCCAATCCGGCCGCGGCCTAGCGCCGCAGCCCCAGACTGGCGATCAGCCGACGGTACCGGCCGACGTCCGTCTTGTTCAGGTACGTCAGCAGGCGGCGGCGGCGGCCGACCAGCTTCATCAACGAGCGCCGCGAGCTGTAGTCGTGCTTGTTGGCCCGCAGGTGTTCGGTCAGGCCGCTGATCCGGCGGGTCAGCATCGCCACTTGCACCTCGGTCGAGCCCGTGTCCTTGTCGTGGACGCGGTACTCGCGCGCGATCGTGCTCTTCTGCTCTTGCGTCAGCATCGATTCCCTAGGGCTTGCAAGACGACGAGCATCGGCCGCGGTCCGCCTGTACTGCCGCCCCACGCTTCCGGGGCCGGACCTGCTGCCGCCGTCCGTGGCATCGGTGATGCGCACGGGCTCGTTGACGGAATCCTACCACAGGCCCCGGCGCGGGCAATACGTCCCGCAGCGGGCGCCCCCTCGCAACTGTCGGCCCCGTTACGGGCGGCCCGACCGGGCCGCGAGGCGGTTATCGGCGTGGACCGCCGGCGGCCCGCCTGGGAGAATGGCGCCTGCGACGTGGGTGCGGCGGTGACTGGGGCGTCACCATGACGAGCGAACTCAATCCCCATCCCAGCCTCTGGGTCCGGGTTCAGGTCGAGCCCGCCGCGATGGACGAGTTCGAGGCGTGGTACCGCGAGGTCCACCTCCCGCACGTGCTGGGCATCCCCGGCATCGTGCGCGGCTGGCGCGTCCGCGGGGCGCACGACCCGGCCGGCACGCACCTGATGATGTTCGAGTTCGCCGACAACGCCGCCGTCCAGCCCGCCCTCGCCTCGGACGAAGCGCAACTCGCCCGCCGCGACTGGGACCGCTGGCGCGCGCAGCTGCAGGAACTCAGCGCCGAGATCTACACGCCGCTGGGCCCCATCGACACCTACCACCACCGCAACTAGCCCGCGGCGGCTAGCGCAGTTTGACGGCCGTGCCGTAGACCAGGATCTCCGACGCGCCCTGCGTGACGGACGAGGTCGTCATGCGCAGCCCGACGATCGCGTCGGCGCCCATGGCCCCGGCCTCCGCCTCGAGCTGCGACAGCGCCTGCGCCCGCGACTCGGTCAGCAGTTGCGTGTAGGCGCCGATCTCGCCGCCCACGATGGTCTTCAGCCCCGCCAGGATGTCGCGGCCCACGTGCCGCGAGCGCACGGTGTTGGCGGTCACCAGTCCCAGCGTCTCCGCGATCTCGCGGCCCGGGACGTCGTCCGATGTCGTTGTCAGCATCCTGCAACTCCTTTGCCGACCGTCACTCTGCCAGACGGCCGCCATCGCCGCCAGAGCAGCGCCATCGCGAGGCCCAGCCCGGCTACGGCGGCGCCCGCCACGGCGTCGAGGAGGAAGTGGTTGCCCGTCAGCACGATTAAGACGCCCTGCCCCAGCGGGATCAGCACCGCCCCCAGCGCGAAGGCCCAGTTCCGGCGTCCGCCGGGCCGCGCCATCCAGAGCGCCAGACCCAGCAGCAGCGCCCAGCCGAAGTGCAGGCTGGGCAGCGCCGCGTAGGGGTTCACGAAGACGCTCAGCTCCTGGGCCTGATAGCTGGCCTGGCTGTACAGCGCCATCGTGTCGACGAAGCCCAGCTCCGGGAAGAAGCGCGGCGGCGCGACGGGCAGCGTCGCGTAGCAGATCAGCGCCACGACGGCCGAGCCCAGGAAGGCGTTGCGGGTCAGCCGATAGACGCCCCGCTTGCGCCAGAACAGCCATACGCCGATCGCGACGATCAGCGGCATGTGCCCCCAGAAGTAGACGGCGTTCGACAGGTCGATCAGGGCCCGCGAGCCCAGGATCCAGTCCTGCATCGCCGGCTCCCAAAAGATGCCCAGCCGGCGCTCCAGCTCGATCAGGTCGTCGCCCCGCGCGAAGGCCTCCTCCACCCGGTCGACCACGCCGCCGCGGACCAGGTAGTAGGCCAAGGCGCCGACCGCCACCAGCGCCAGCTCGCGGCCCCAGTCGCGTAGATTGGCGCGCAGCCGGGCGCGGAGATCGGCACGGCGACCGGCCCACGCCGCCGCATCGCGCAACCGTGCGCGCCAGTGGGAGGGCGCGGGCCGGGACCGCTCCAGGATCGTCATCGCGCCCACGGTAGCCAGGGCGGGCGCGCCGCGGTAGCGGCGAGACCCCTGCTTCCCGTCGGTGCTAGGATCGCGCCGCCGGCCGCCCGGCCGGAGTCCCACGAGGGAGCGTTCATGGAGACCACCGTCGCCGCGACCCCGGCCGCCGAGAGCCGCGCCGCCCACCTGCTGGTCTTCGTCCCCAGCGGGGACGACGTCCTTGCCGACGGCCCCGCCCACGCGATCGACGCCCTGCTCGACGGCGCCCTGGGCGCGCTCGTCGCGGAGGGGGAGCTGACCGGCAAGCGCGGTCAGGTGTGCGTCGTGCACACGCTGGGGCGCGCGCCGATGACGCGGGTGCTGGTCGCCGGCCTCGGCGACGCCGGCAGCATCGACCCCGAGCGGGTGCGCAGCGCCACGGCCACCGCGGCCCGCCGCGCCCGCGCCCTGGCCGACGGCGCAATCGACGTCGCCATCGCCGGCGCGCCGCTCGACGGGCTCGATGAGGCCGAGGTCGCGCAGGCCGTGGCCGAGGGGCTCACGCTGGGCCTCTACCGCTTCGACCGCCACTTGCATCCCGAGGAGGCGCCCAAGTCGATCAGCGGGGCCACCGTGCTGGGCGCCGATGCAGCGGCCGTCGCGGAGGGGGTGCGCCGCGGCGTCATCCTGGGCGAGGCGACCAACTTGGCGCGCGACCTCGCGAACGAGCCCAGCAACGTGCTCACCCCCACCGAGATGGCCGCCCGCGCCCAGACCGTCGCCCGCGACACCGGCCTGGAGTTCCAGGTCCTGGAAGAGGCCGAGGCCGCGGAGATGGGCATGGGCTCCTTCCTGGGCGTCGCCAAGGGCTCCCATCAGCCGGCCAAGTTCATCGTGCTGCGACATCGCGGCGGCGGCGACGAGCCCGGCCTGGGGCTGATCGGCAAGGGCATCACCTTCGACACGGGCGGCATCTCGCTCAAGCCCTCGGCCAGCATGATCTCGATGAAGCAGGACATGAGCGGCGGCGCGGCCGTCATCGCCGCCATCGCCGCCCTGGCCCGCCTGGGGGCGCCCATCAACGCCACCGCCATCGTCCCCGCGACCGAGAACATGCCCGGCGGCAGCGCCATCAAGCCCAGCGACGTGCTGACCGCGATGAACGGCAAGACCATCGAGGTGCTCAACACCGACGCCGAGGGTCGCCTCGTGCTCGCCGACGCGCTCTGTTACGCGAACCACCTGGGCCTCGCGCCGCTGATCGACGTCGCCACACTGACGGGGGCCTGCGCCGTCGCCCTGGGCACCACGACCACGGGCCTGATGACCAACGACGACGCGCTCGGCGCGGAGGTCATCGCCGCCGGCGAGGCGGCCGGCGAGCGCATCTGGGCGCTGCCGATGTTCGAGGAGTACGGCGACCTCATCAAGAGCCGCGTCGCCGACGTGAAGAACGTCGGCGGCCGCTACGCCGGCGCGATCACGGCCGCCAAATTCCTGCAGATCTTCGCCGGCGACACCCCCTGGGTGCACCTCGACATGGCCGGCACGGACGACTCCGACAAGGACCGCGGCACGACCGTCAGGGGCGCGACCGGCGTGCCCGTGCGCACGCTCGTGCGCTGGGCGCTCGATCGGGCGCGGATGCAGGAGGCCACGCAGCCATGAGCGACGACCAGATCACCGACCTGCCGCCCGAGGAAGAGGCGCGGCTGCGCGACAAGTACCGCCAGGAGATGGTCGAGCTGGCCGACCGCTTCCGCGAGGAGCGCGGCTACGTCCTGACCAACGCCGACATGACCATCGAGGACTTCGTCAACATGCGGCTGAGGTTCGGCAAGTTCTACTGCCCCTGCCAGCCCGCCAACAACGACGACACGATCTGCGTCTGCCCGCCCGTCCTCAACGGCCTCGTCGACTTCGAGGGCACCTGCTTCTGCAACTTTTTCTCGCTGCCCGAGGGCAAGCGGCCGCTGAAGGAGACCCTCGCCGAGGGGCTCGACTAGCGCGCCCGCGCTTCGATGCCGGCGGCGACGCGGTCGAGCACCGCGCAGGCCACGTCGTACTTGTGCAGCAGCGGCAGAGCCGCCGGCTCCTCGCCGGGCGCGAGCAGCGTCACCTGGTTCGTCTCGCTGCCGAAGCCGGAGCCCTCGGCGCCGACGTCGTTCGCGACGATCAGGTCGAGGCCCTTGGCGGCCAGTTTTTTCGCCGCGTTGGCCAGCAGGTCCTCGGTCTCCGCCGCGAAGCCCACCTTGACAAACCGCCCCGACGCCTCGGCCACGATGTCGGTCGTCTGCTCCAGCTCCAGCGTCGGCGCGCCGCCCTGGCCCGCCTTTTTTATTTTTTCCGCCGCCGGCTCCGCCGGCCGGTAGTCGGCGACGGCGGCGGCCATGATCAGCGCGTCGATGCCCTCCCGCCGCCGCGCGACGGCCGTGCGCATCTCCTCGGCGCTCTCCACGCGCTCGACGATCACGCCGTACAGCCCGGGCGGGGGCGCCTGCGTGCCGACCAGCGTCACGGCCGCGCCGCGGTCGCGCGCCGCCTCCGCCAGGGCGAAGCCCATGCGGCCGCTGGAGCGGTTGCCGACGTAGCGCACGGGGTCGATCGCCTCCCGCGTGCCGCCCGCCGTGACCAGCACGTGCCGGCCGCGCAGGGCGCCGTCGTGGCGGCCCAGCAGGGCCCGCGTCGCCCCGACGACGTCGGCCGGCTCCGACAGCCGTCCCAGGCCCACCTGCCCGCTGGCCAGCCGCCCGCGCTCGGGCCCCACGATCATCACGCCGCGCGCCTTCAGCGTCTCCAGGTTCGCCTGCACGGCCGGGTGGGCGAACATCACGCTGTCCATCGCCGGGGCGACCGCGACCGGCGCCCGCGTCGCGAGCGCGGTGAGCGTCGGCAGGTTGTCGCCGATGCCCTGCGCCAGCTTGGCGATCGTCGTGGCGCTGGCCGGCGCGATGAGCAGTGCGTCGGCCCGGCGCCCCAGCGCCACGTGCAGTTCCGGATCCTCCGCCGTGGTCCACAGGTCGTCGCTGACGACGCCGCCCACCAGGTTGCGGAAGGTGAAGGCCGGCGCGAAGCGGCTCGCGTTCGGCGTCAGCGCGACGTCCACGGTCGCGCCCGCCTCCTGCAGCCGCCGCGCGATCTCGAACGCCCGATAGGCGGCGATCGACCCGGTCACGCCCAGCACGATGCGGCGGCCGGCGAGCGGCCGCGGCGGCGCGACCGTGTCGTCACCCGGCGCGGCGCTCACGGCGTGCCCTCGGCGTTCAACTGATAGACGCGCAGCAGCCCCCACAGGCTCAGATCCTGGTCGACCACATCGACCGACTGCGTCTCCCGCGCGATACGGTCGGCCCAGCCGCCGGTGCCGACCACGCGGCCGCCGCCCAGCTCGGCCTTGAACCGCGCGATGATGCCTTCGACCAGCCCCACGTAGCCGAACAGGATGCCGGCCTGGATCGACTCCGTCGTCGTGCGGCCGATGGCGTTCGCCGGACGCTCCAGCTCCACCCGCGCCAGCCGCGAGGCCCGCTTGAAGAGCGCCTCGGCCGCGATGCCCACGCCCGGCGCGATCGCGCCGCCCAGGTAGTCGCCGTCCGCATCGATCGCGTCGAACACGGTCGCCGTGCCGAAGTCGACGATGATCAGGGGAGGCGGCCCGTGCCGATCGCGGGCCGCGATCGCGTCCACGATGCGGTCCGCGCCTACCTCGTTCGGCTGCTCGTAGCGGATGCGCATGCCGGTGCGAATCGTGCTCCCCACGACGACCGGCTCGACGTCGAAGAAGCGCCGGCAGACGGCCTGGAAGACGGGCAGCAGGATCGGCACGACGCAGGCGACGACGGCCCCGTCCACGTCCTCCGGCGTGAGGTCGGCGGAGCGCAGCAGCGAGGACAGCAGGATGCCGTACTCGTCCGCCAGGCGGTCGTGGTCGGTCGCGAGGCGCCAGGAGGGCCCCAGCGCGCCGTCGTCGAAGATCCCCGCCTGGATCGTTGTGTTGCCGATATCGACGGCCAGCAGCGTCACGGAGGCTCCCTCTCCCGCGCGCTCATGGGGCGCCGGGGCGCGCAGCGCGAAGGCTACAACGCGCGTCGAACGGCGTGTGCGCGCCGGCGCCCGCCGCATGTAGGACGATCCACACGCCCGCGCGCCATCGTCGGCCCCGCAAAAATCCCCGTCATTATGGGCTCGATTGCAGGAGGCTTGTCACGCGCCCGAACACGGACGTAGACTCCGGGCGGGCCAGCCGCGGTCCAGATAGAAACGGGCACCCGACGACATCACGCGCGCCCTCTCCGCCGCTCCGCCGAGCGGCGCCGGGAGCGCCGGGAGCGCCGGGATGTCCCGGACAGCGATGACAGGATGCGCGCCGACATGGCGGCTACCCCCGGCGACGCGTCTGACCGGGCGGCGCAACGGCCCGCGCCCTCCCCAGCGCCCAGCGAGATCTGGCGCCGCGTGCTGGAGCGGCTCCGCCGGGTGGTGCCCGGCCCCTCCTACGACACTTGGTTCGCGACCACCCATGCGATCGGCATGCAGGGCGGCGTGCTGCAGATCGGCGTCGTCTCCGACTTCGTGCGCGAGGCGCTGACGGCCCAGTACTACCCCGCCATCTCCGAGGCGCTGACCAGCGTCGTGGGGCGGCGCCTGGAGTTCGAACTGGTCGTGCGCCAGGTCAGCGCGGGCAGCGCGCCCGCGCAGGCGATGCCCGCCGGGCCGACCGCCGCCACCCCGCACACCCGGCCCGTCCTGGCCAAGCACTACACCTTCGAGACGTTCGTCGTGGGGCGCAGCAACCGGCTGGCCCACGCGGCCGCGGTCGCCGTCGCCGAGCAGCCCAGCCAGACCTACAACCCGCTCTTCATCTACGGGGGCGTCGGCCTCGGCAAGACGCACCTGCTGCAGGCGATCGCCCGCGTGACGGGGCCGCGCCTGCGCACCATCTACGTCAGCGCCGAGACCTATACCAACGAGTTCGTCACGGCCCTGCGCGAACACTCGATGGAGCAGTTCCGCGAGAAGTACCGCAGCGTCGACGTGCTCCTCATCGACGACATCCAGTTCATCAGCCGCGGCGAGCAGACGCAGGAGGAGTTCTTCCACACCTTCGACGCGCTCTACACGCGCAACAAGCAGATCGTGATCAACAGCGACGTCTCGCCCAAGCTGCTCTCGCTGCTTGAGGAGCGGCTGCGCTCCCGCTTCGAGTGGGGGCTGATCGTCGACATCGCGCCGCCGGACGTCGAGACGCGGCTCGCCATCCTGCGCTCCAAGGCCGACCGCGACGGGCTGCGGGCGCCGGAAGAGGTGCTGCTGCTGATCGCGCACCGCGTGCAGGACAACATCCGCCAGCTCGAGGGGGCGCTGAACCGCATCGCCGCGCTCTCGCGCCTGCAGCGGCAGCCGATCACGCGGGAGCTCGCCGCCGAGGCGCTCAACGCCATCACCTCCACGCCGCGCACGGCCGTGCCCATGCCGTCCGTCATCCTCGACGCCGTGGCCCAGGTGATGAACGTCCCCGTCGAGGCCCTGACCAGCAAGCGCCGCGAGAAGCAGGTCGCCTACGCGCGCCACCTGGCCATGTACCTGCTCCGCGACATCGCCCAGCAGTCCTACGCGCAGATCGGCCGCCTCCTCGGCGGCCGCGACCACACGACCGTGCTGCACGGCTTCCGCCGCATCGACGAATTGCTGGAGACGGACCCCGACGTGCGCCGCGATCTGACGGAGATCCGGGCCGCCATCGCCGCCCGCTGACCCTGTCGCGGGGCGCCGGCGCGCCCCTCACCGGCCGTGGATAACCAGACCGAGTCCCGTGGATAATGCTGTCGCTGCGGGGATAACTGTTTCCACATCGGAGGCCGATCGCTGACCGCCTGGGCCGGCGGGCCGCCTCGATTGCGGCGCCGCGGCACGGCGGTTCCCCCAGTTCTCCACGCGCCGACCGTCGCCACCCACGGCGGCCGGTGCAGGGGCGCGCGCCGCTTCCCATCTGGGGCGGACCGATAGTCCCCGCTCTCACCACCGTCCACCGCACGACGGTGACGACTTCGACTTCCAGACACAAGCGTCTCTCTGATCTGGTCTATTAGTCAGACGGTGGAAAACGCCCGCAACCGGGACGAAGCCGCGCGCTCCATATACTGCGGGCATGATCGATCAGGCGCCGATTGAGGTCGTTGGCGGGGACGGCGGCAACGGCGCTGTCTCGTTTCACCGCGAGAAGTTCATTCCGCAGGGCGGCCCCGACGGCGGCCGCGGCGGCCGCGGCGGGCACGTGATCCTGATCGCGAACGCGCAGATCAACACGCTGCGGCGCTACCGGCGCGCCGCGACGTTCCGCGCCGACTCGGGCCAGCCCGGCGGCAAGAACAAGCGCCGCGGCCGCGACGGCGCCGACCTCCTGCTGGAGGTGCCGGTGGGGACGATCGCCTGCACCACCGACCGCGACGGAGAGCCCACCGAGCAACTCGCCGACCTCACGGCCGATGGGCAGGGCGTGCTCGTGGCGCGCGGCGGCCGCGGCGGGCACGGCAACGTCTTCTTCCGCAGCGCCACGAACCGCGCGCCGCGGGTCGCGCAACGGGGGCAGCCCGGGCGTCAGCGGCGCGTGCGGCTAGAGCTGCGTCTGATCGCCGACGCCGGTCTGGTGGGGCTGCCCAACGCCGGCAAGTCGACCCTGCTGGGTCGGCTCAGCGCCGCCCGCCCGCGGGTCGCCGCCTACCCCTTCACGACGTTGGAGCCGCATCTGGGCGTCGTCGCCGTGGGCTGGGACGAGTTCGTGCTGGCCGACCTGCCGGGCCTCATCGAGGGCGCCGCCGGCGGCGCGGGGCTGGGCCACGACTTCCTGCGCCACGCGTCGCGCACGCGGCTGCTCGTGCACGTGCTGGACGCCGCCGGGCCCGACCCGATCGGCGCCTGGCAGACGATCAACGCGGAGTTGACCGCGTACGATGCGGCCCTCGCGGCGCGCCCGCAGATCGTCGCCCTCAACAAGCTCGACATCGGCGCGGCGCGGGAGGTGCTCCCCGCCCTGCAAGGCCGGCTGCGGGAGCGCGGCGTCGAGGCGCTGCCGATCTCCGCGGCGACCGGTGAGGGGACGGAGGAGCTCGTCGCCCGCGTCTGGGAACGGCTGGCGGACCTGCGCCGCGAGGAGCGGGATCGCGCCGCCGCGCGTCCAGCTGGGCCGCCGCTGATCACGCCCCGCCCCGACCGCCGCCGCTTCAGCGTCGAGCAGGAGGGCGCGGCCTACCGGGTGCGGGGCGAGCAGGTGGAGACGTTCATCGAGATGATGGACACCGACGATGAGGCTGCGATGGAGGAGGTCTACCGCTGGCTCGATCGCCGTGGCGTGCGGGGGGCGCTGCGCCGGGCCGGCATGAAGCCGGGGGATCGCGTGCGCATTGGAGAGGCGCAGTGGGCGTGGGAGGTCTGAACGCCCCGGCCACGCGGTTGGGCGTCCTGGGCGGCACCTTCGACCCGCCGCACCGGATGCACCTCGCGCTGGCCCGCGCGGCCATGGACCAGTTGCGGCTGACGCGGGTGCTGTTCGTGCCGGCCGGCGAGCCCTGGCGCAAGGCGGACGCCCGCGTGAGCCCGGCCGCCGACCGGCTGGCGATGGCGCGCCTCGCGGTCGCCACCGAGCCCGATGTCGCCTGCTCCGACATGGAGCTGCGCCGCGACGGCCCCACCTACACGCTCGACACGCTCGCGGCGCTGCGGGCCCAGGCCTCCGTCGCGGCGGGACCGCCGGCGCTCTGGTTCATCGTCGGCAGCGACGCGCTGGCCGATCTGCCCAACTGGCGCGAGCCCGAGCGGATCATCGCGCTGGCCCGGCTGGCGGTGGCGGCGCGGCCCGGCGCGGAGCTCGACCCGGCGGCGCTGGACGCGATCGTGCCGGGCCTGGCCGCACGCGTCGATTGGCTGGCGCTCGCCGGCGACCCGCTCAGCGCCACCGTGCTGCGCCGCCGCATCGCCGGCGGGGGGCCGGTCGGCGCCGATGCCGATCCGGCCGTCGTGGCGTACGCGCGCCGTCGCGGGCTCTACGCGGAGTCCGATCCCTGAGCCTGCGCGCCGTGGGGTATGCGGCCGAGCGTGGCGTGGACCGTCTCGGCTTCCGGGATCCCGTCGAGATCGATGCCCGCGGAGGCGTCGAGGAACTCGGCCCCGAGGGGACGGCCGTCCGCGTCGTAGTCAATGAGGCGCCGGGCGTCGAGGTGCGCGGTGCGCGCGACATCGCCGTCCGCGCGCCGGCGGAACGAGATATAGAGCGCGTCGACGGTGGCGTCATAGCTCACAAGCATGGTGCGTTCCTTGCGCATCAGCCTACGCTGGGCCGGCCGACGGCGGCGGCGTCTCCCCCGCCGCCAGGTGCACGGTCTCGGGCGTGTAGTGCTCCTTGCGCATCAGCACCGCGAGGCGCGGCCCGGGCGGCCAGAGGAACGGCCGCAGGGCCAGCGTCTGGATCCAGGCGAAGCCCGCCTCGCGGCCCAGGGCGCCGACCTCGCCGAAGCGCCGCAGCCGCGGCGACCGTTCGGGTAGCAGCCGGCGCCAGATTGCGTTGACGCGCGCCGAGCGCGACGGCGCCACCTCCCACAGCACGACGATGCCGTTGTGCGTCAGCGCCCGCCAGCACTCGCGCAGGAAGGCCAGCAGCGTCTCGTCGTCCCAGGCGCGCAGGCGGTGCCCGGCGACGATCACCGTGAAGGCCCCGGCGGCGACGGGCAGCGCGCCCGGGCTCACGCGGGGCCCGGATGCCGCGCCCCCGGCCCGCGTCTGGAGCACCACCGGCGGGGCCGACAGGCGGGCGTGCTCGGCCAGCGTCGCGGCCATGGCGGCGTCGTCGAGCACCAGCACGCGGTCGCCGGCCCGCAGGGGCAGGAGCGCCGGCAGCAGGAACGCGCCGGTGTCCTGCAGCAGCAGCCGCGGGCGGCCCGACCACCAGCGGCGCAGCGGCGCGGGCACGCCGTCGGCGAGACGGAGGCGCGGCGGCGGCATCGAGGAGTTCGCTGGCGTCGTCACGAGCGCCAGGCTAGCCGGAGAGGCGGCGGATCACTCGTCATCGAGGCGGAACGAGAGGCGGATGCGCCCCGCGCCCGCGTGCACGGCCATCGCCTCGAGCTCGGCCAGCAGCGCGAGGAGGTCGGGCTCGCTGGCCGCCAGCGCGGCCAGCGCCGCGTCGTCCGCGATGGCCGCCCGCGCCGCCGCGACGCAGTCGCGCAGCGCCGCCGCCGGCTGCCAGGCGGCGTCGAGCTTGGCCGCGTCCTCGGCGTCCTCCACGTCGCGGTCGTAGAAGGTGAGCAGCGGCCCGACGTCGACGCGATGCGTCTGCTTGAGGCCGCGGATCAACTCCGTCAGCGGATGCTGCGTGCCGAACGGCTCGGCGACGCCGAAGGAGATCAGCGCCAGCAGCGGCCGCGGGTCGGTCGAGAAGCGGGGCGCGGCGGCGGCTGCGGGGTCGGTCTCCACGAACAGCGCCGGCATCGCAACTCCCTGGGCGAGGGCCGGACGCCGCCCCCGCCTTAGACGTCCAGGTTCACGACCTGGTCGGCGTGGCTCTCGATGAACTTGCGGCGGGCCGGCACGTCGTCGCCCATCAGCTGCGCGAACACGTGGTGCGCGGCGATGTCATCCTTGACGTCGACCTGCAGCATCAGACGGTCCTCGGGGTTCATCGTCGTCTCCCAGAGCTGCTCGGCGTTCATCTCGCCCAGCCCCTTGTAGCGCTGGATGGAGTGCTTGCTGCCCTCCTTCAGCCCGGCGACGTGGCTCTCTAAATCCGCGTCCGAATAGATCCAGGTGGCGTTCTTGCCGTTCTGCACCTTGTACAGCGGCGGCTGCGCGATGTAGAGGTAGCCCCGCTCGATCAACTCCGGCATGAAGCGGTAGAAGAACGTCAGCAGCAGGGCGCGGATGTGCGCGCCGTCGACGTCGGCGTCGGTCATGATGATGACCTTGTGGTAGCGCAGTTTCTCGATGTTGAACTCGTCCTGGATGCCCGTGCCCAGGGCGGTGATCAGCGTGCGGAACGAATCGTGCGCCAGCAGCTTGTCGAGCCGCGCCTTCTCGACGTTCAGCACCTTGCCCCGCAGCGGCAGGATGGCCTGCGTGCGGCGGTCGCGGCCCTGCTTGGCGGTGCCCCCCGCCGACGGCCCCTCGACGATGTAGATCTCCGATTGCGCGGGGTCGCGCTCGCTGCAGTCGGCCAGCTTGCCGGGCAGCGTCGCGCCCTCGAGCGCGCCCTTGCGCACGACCAGGTCGCGCGCCTTGCGCGCCGCCTCGCGCGCCCGCGCCGAGGTCTGGCACTTGTCGATGATGCGGCGCGCCTCGCGGGAGTTGCCGTCCAGGTACTCGCTCAGCGCCTCGCTCATCACCGACTCGGTCTGCCCCTTCACCTCGGGGTTGCCCAGCCGGGTCTTCGTCTGCCCCTCGAACTGCGGCTCGCCCAGCTTCACGCTGACGACGGCCGTCAGCCCCTCGCGCACGTCCTCCGCCGTCAGGTTCGGGTCCGACTCGGCCAGCAGCTTGTTGCGCCGCGCGTGCCCGTTCAGCACCCGCGTCAGCGCCGACCGGAAGCCGGTCAAGTGGCTGCCGCCGTCGATGGTGTTGATCGTGTTGGCGAAGGCGAAGACGTGCTCGCTGAAGCCGTCGTTGTATTGCAGCGCGATCTCGATCGACGTGCCCTCGGTCTCCCGCGTGACGTCGAAGGGCAGGGCCTGCAGCACGCCCCGGTCGCGGTTGAGGTAGCGCACGAAGGAGCGGATGCCGCCCTCGAAGAAGAAGTTGGTCTCGCGGCCGCCGGGACCGGCCGCGGCGCGCTCGTCGCGCAGGCGAATCCACAGCTTGCGGTTGAGGTAGGCGACCTCGCGGAAGCGCTGCGCCAGCGTCTCGAAGTCGTAGTTCAGGTGCTCGAACACGTCGCGATCGGCCAGCCAGCGCACGGTGGTGCCGGTCGTCGCCCGCTCGTCCTTGGACGCGCGCCGCGTCTTGGGGCGCGACAGGGCCCGCCCGCGCTCGTAGGCCTGCGTGGTGACCTTGCCGTCGCGCCGGACCTCGATCTGCAACGACTCCGCCAGCGCGTTGACGACCGACGCGCCGACGCCGTGCAGCCCGCCCGAGACCTTGTAGCCGCCGCCGCCGAACTTGCCGCCCGCGTGCAGCACCGTCATCACCGTCTCGAGCGCCGAGAGGCCGGTCTTCTCGTGCTTGTCGACCGGAATGCCGCGGCCGTTGTCGGTCACCGTGACCCAGTCGTCGGCCCCGATCGTGATCTCCACGCGGTCGCAGTAGCCCGCCATCGCCTCGTCGACGGCGTTGTCGACGATCTCGTAGACGAGGTGGTGCAGCCCGCGCTCATCGGTCGAGCCGATGTACATGCCGGGCCGGCGGCGGACCGCCTCCAACCCCTCCAGCACCTGGATGTCGGAGGCGGTGTAGTCGCTTGTCGTGTTGGCCATGCAGTGGTTCCGGCGAGCCGTCCCGCCCCGCCGGGTCGGGGTCGGCTGCGCCCCTCGATTGTACCAGCCGCCAGGGAGTGGGACAGCCCCTCGCGCCCCCGCGGCGCGCCCCCGCGATGGCCTGCATCGGGCGCGCTGGGCGGCGCCCCGCGCCCGTGCGAGACTACCGGTCGGGGCCGCCGCCGGCGGCCGCGGAAGCGCGGGGGGCCCGATGGTCGGCTGGCGCGAAAAGCTGCACCTGCGCAGCGCCCGCGAGGCGCGCGAGGCCGCGCTGCGCGCGCTGCCCGATCGGATCGGCGATCTGGAGCCCGTCGGCGTCGTGCGCAACACGATCGACGACACCAGCGGCCGCACCTGGGCCGCCGTGCGCTCGGAGCTCGTCTTCCGCGACGAGTTCCTCCCCGCCCTCGACGGCCTGGACGGCTTCAGCCACCTGTTCGTGGTCACCTGGCTCGACCGCGTCACCGACGACGGCCGGGCGCTGCTGCGCATCCACCCCACCGGCGACGAGCGCTCGCCCGAGGTCGGCGTCTTCGCGACCCGCACGGCGCACCGGCCCAACCCCATCGCCGTGAGCGTCGTGCCGATGGAGGGGGTCGCGAAGAACGTCGTCAAGGTCGTCGGCCTCGACGTCGTCAACGGCACGCCGGTGCTCGACATCAAGCCCTACATCTCGTTCTACGACTCCTTCGACGCGGAGCTCCCCAAGTGGGCGCAGTGATGCCCGCACCGACGGCCGTAGGCCGGCGCTGATGGCCCGCGTCAAGGCGAGCCTGGTCAGCGTCTACCTGCTGCGCGAGGGCCCGGCCGGGCTCGAGGTGCTGCTGCTGCAGCGCGGCCCCGGCCACCGCTTCCCCGGCGACTGGCAGGGCGTCCACGGCCACATCGAGCCGGGCGAGGCCGCCTGGCAGGCCGCGCTGCGGGAGACCGTCGAGGAGACCGGCATCGAGCCCACGGTCTGGTTCCGCCTGATTCGCGTGGGCAGCTTCTACGAGCCCGCCACCGACGCGGTCTACCTCGTCCCGGCGTTCGTCGCGGTGGCCCCGCCGGGGGCGGCCGTGCGCCTCTCCGGCGAGCACCAGGCCGCCGAGTGGCGCCCCCCGGCCGAGGCGCGCGAGCGCTTCCGCTGGGCGACCCAGCGCGACGACATGGACGGCATCATCGCCGGCGCCGACGCCTGGCCCCGGACGGGGCCGGAGCTGGAGCGCATGGACATCGCCGCGCTGCGCCGCCGCTGGGCGAGGCGCGCCCCGCCGCCGGCCGCCGGCGACGGCTAGCGAACGACGAGGGGAGAGGGATCCCGTGCCCGGCCTCGGCATCATCGGCTTCGAGCGCAGCGGCAAGACGTCGCTGTTCAACGCCGTCACCGGCAGCGAGCACGCGGTGGGCTTCGCGACGCACCAGGACTCGCACGTCGGCGTTGCCAAGGTGCCGGACGACCGCCTCGACCGTCTGTCGGCCATGTACCGGCCCCGCAAGACCACCCCGGCCAGCCTGAGCTACACGGACTTCCCCGGCGCGCCCTTCCGGGGCGACGGCGGCGGCGGGCCCAGTGACGGGCCGGGGGTGCGCTTCCTCGACGAACTGAGCCAGCAGGACGCGCTAATCCACGTCGTGCGCGCCTTCGAGAACGACGCCGTGCCGCATCCGCGCGAGCGCGTCGACCCGGCGCGCGACATCGAGGACATGCTGCTGGAGCTCGTCTTCGCCGACATGGCCCTGATCGAGAAGCGCCTGGGCCGCATCGCGGTCGAGACGAAGGCGATGAAGGCGGCGGAGCGCGAGCAGGCCGACCGGGACGCCGCGCTCCTGCGCCGCCTCAACGACGAGCTTGCGGAGGGCACGCCGCTGCGCGCCGTCGCTTTGGGCGAGGCGGAGCGCAAGGAGTTGCGCCACTACCGCTTCCTGACCGACCGCCCCCTGCTGACGCTGCTCAACATCGACGAGGCCGACGCGGGCCGGGCGGCGGAGATCGCCGCGCAGTTCCGCCCGTCCGACGAGCCCGCGGGCACGGCCACGGCGGCGGCCTGCGCCGCGCTGGAGATGGAGCTGCTCGGCCTCAGCGACGCGGAGGCGGCCGAGTACCGCCGCGAGATCGGCGCCGCCGAGGGCGCGCTGGAGGCCGGCGTGCGGCTGTCCTACCAGATCCTGGGGCTGATCTCCTTCTTCACCGTCGGCGAGGACGAGTGCCGCGCCTGGACAATCCGCGCCGGCGAGAGCGCCCAGCAGGCCGCCGGCCACATCCACTCCGACCTCGCGCGCGGCTTCATCCGGGCCGAGGTGGTCCCCTGGCAGGACCTGCTCGAGGCCGGCTCCGAGGCCGAGGCGCGGAAGCGGGCCCTGCAGCACACCGAGGGCAAGGAGTACGTCGTGCAGGACGGCGACGTGGTGCACGTCTTATTCAACATATGAGCCTGTTCGACGTCTGAGTCGGCCCGGCGCGCGCGCCGTCGCTATGGTGGGGTCGGCATGACCACGTCCGATGTCCCCCCCGATGGATCCGCTGCTGACCCCGCGCTGCCGGCGCGGATCGCCGCGGCCATCCTCGCCGCGAGCCGCGAGGGGCCGCCGCTGGTCAGTTGCAGCGTGATCGCGGCCCCGGCCGGCCACCCCGCGCAGCTGGGCGACAAGATGCTCGTCTTCCAGGACGGCGAGACGCTGGGCGCGCTGGCCGGCCCGGCGCTGCACGACGCCGTCCGGCACGCGGCCCTGGCCGCGATCCCCCGCCACGCCGTCGAGACCGCCTTCTTCACGCCGGCGGGGGACGGCCTGACCGGCCGCCGCGCCGTGGCCGAGGCCGCCGAGGTCGTGGAGGTGCTGATGGAGGTGGTGGAGCCGGCGGCCACGCTGCTCGTCGTCGGCGGCGGCCACGTCGGCCGGGCGATCGGCGAGATCGGCGCGATCCTCGGCATGAGCGTCGCCGTGCTCGACGACCGCGAGGACTACGCCAACCGTGACCGCTTCCCCTTCGCCGACCAGGTGATCTGCGGCGACTTCGCCCGGGAGCTCGACCGCTTCCCCGTCACCGCCAACACCTTCGTCGTGCTCGTCTCCCGCGGCCACAAGGTCGACGAGCTGGGCCTGGCCCGCGTCGTGGGGCGCGGCGCGGCCTATGTCGGCATGATCGGCAGCAAGCGCCGCACCCGCACGGTCCTGGAGCACCTGGCCGCCGCCGGCGTCGACGCCGCCGCGCTGGATCGCGTCTTCACGCCGATCGGCCTCGACATCCGGGCCGAGACGCCCGAGGAGATCGCGCTGGCCGTGCTGGCCGAGATCACGCTGGTACGCCGCGGCGGCGGCGGGCGCCCGCTCTCGGCGCATGGGCAGAGGCTGGCCTCGGCCCTATAATCCGGCCAGGCCGCCGCGGCCGGGGAGCATGCGATGCCCAGCGACGAGGTCTACCGCGCGATCGAGAGCGCCGTCACGGCCGGGGAACCCGCCGTCCTGGCGACCGTGGCGCAGACGTTCGGCAGCACGCCGCGCAAGACCGGCGCCAAGATGGTCGTGCGCGAGGACGGATCCTTCGTCGGCACGATCGGCGGCGGCTGCGGCGAGGCCGAGGTCTGGCAAGAGGCGATGGAGGTGCTCGACGGCGGCGCGGCCCGCGTCGTGACCGTCGACCTCACGGAGCCCACCGACGGCGAGGACAAGATCTGCGGCGGCGTGATGCGCATCTTCGTCGAGCCGCTGGGGCGCTGACCGCCGGTCCCCCGCCGACCTGGAGTTGACCGATGACCACCTCATCCGACCCGCCGCCGCCCGACCCGCCGGCCCCGCCCCCGGCTCCGTCGCCACCGCCCGCCGCCGCGCCGCCACCGGCGCCCCGGGCGCCGGCCGAGCCCGGGTTCATCCGGCGCCATGCGGTCCTGCTGGCCGGCAGCGCCTTCATCATTGGCGTCCTCATCGCCTTCATCCTGCTCAACAGTGAGCCGGTGAAGGTCAATCTCATCCTCGGCACGGCCGAGTTCCGCCTCGCCGGCGCCTTGCTCATCTCCGCCGTCGGAGGATTCATCATCGGGCTGCTGCTGCCCCCCCTGCGCCGCCTGCTGCGCAAGTGACGCGGCCCGCGGGGGCCGGACGCCGGCCTGATCGCACTGTCCCGCCGACCGCGCCGCACGGCCGATAGCCCCGCCCCGGACCCGCTGATACACTCACGCGGCAACCCACCGGGCCCCCGCGGTCGTGCGCCGATGCGCAGACGGGGGATGTCCGAGGGGCCGTCAGCCGCGCTCGACCGCGCAGCGTCAACGGCGGTTCTGTTCCCACGGTTGCGCTGGGAGTGTCGGCATGAGTTTCGGGCCGATTGAGGCGGTCGTCATCGTCGTGATCGTCCTCGTCATCTTCGGCGCGGGGCGGCTCACGGGCGTCGGTAAGGCGCTGGGCATGGGCCTGCGCGAGTTCCGCCAGGAGGCCTCGATGAGGCCGGACAGCGCGGAGGGCGAGGAGGAAGGCTCCAGCGACGGCGCTGCCGAGGGCGCCGCCGAGAGCGCCGCCGCCGAAAGCGACGCCGAGGAGAAGCCGGCGGAGACGCCGTCGGCCTCCAGCGAAGAGAAGACCTAGCCACCGCCATCAGCCCGCGGCGCTCCGCTCCCGCGATCCCGCGGGGGAGTTTCGCTGCGCCGCGCGCGCGGCGGGCCCTCCCCGCCCGGCGGGGCGGCGGTCCATCCCGCCGCCCCCTCGATCCGTATACTGGACGCATCGCCCGCCCAGCGCGGCGATGGGTTGGCAACGGTGAGAGAAGGCCCCAATGCGCAGCGGTGGCGGCGTGCGGTTGGGCAAGATCTTCGGCATCCCGATCCTGCTCGACTATTCGTTCTTCCTCGCCCTGGCCTTCGTGACCTACCTGCTCGGCGCGAACATGCTGCCCGACCGCGTGTATCCCGAGCCCAGCACCGCCGTCGCCTGGGGCCTCGGCGTGCTGGGGGCGGTCGTCTTCTTCACCTCCCTCCTGCTGCACGAGCTGGCGCACTCGGTCGCGGCGCGGCTGTACGGGCTGCGGGTCTCGAGCATCACCCTGTTCGTGCTGGGCGGCGTCTCGCAGATCGCGCAGGATTCCCGCTCCGCGATGCAGGAGTTCGTGATCTCCATCGTGGGGCCGCTGACCAGCGCCGTCGTCGGCGGGCTCTTCATCGCCGCCGCCCTGCTGGTCGGCAATCCCCGCGAGCTGCTGCCCGAGCTGCTGCTCTGGCTGGGCGCGGGCAACCTCATCATCGCGGCCTTCAACATGCTGCCCGGATTCCCGCTCGACGGCGGCCGCGTCTTCCGCGCCGTCGTCTGGGGCGTCGGCGGCGACCGCGACCGGGCCACCCGCTGGGCGGCGCGTGTGGGGCAGGCCTTCGCGGCCCTGTTCGTCGTCTGGGGCGTGCTCAGCTTCCTCGACCTGGACCTGGGCTTCGGCAGCCCCGGCTTCGGCGGGCTGATGTTCATCCTCATCGGCATCTTCCTCTTCAACGCCGCCAGCCAGACGCTGCGCTCGGTCGCGACCCAGCGCGCCCTGGCCGGCGTCGTCGTGCGCGACTTCATGTCGACCGAGCTGCGCAGCGTCGAGGCCGACGCGCCCGTGCGCTGGACGGCCCCGTTCCGCGACCGCATCGACCCCCGCACCGCCTACCTCATCACCCGCGACGGCACGGTGGTGGGCATGGCGACCGGCGCGAGCCTGCTGCTGATCGACGCCGACCGCTACGAGCGCGCCAGCATGGCCGACGTGATGATCCCGGCCGCGAACATCACCCCCATCCACCCCGCCGCCACCGGACAGGAAGCGCTGGAACGCCTGCAGGCCGAGAACAGCCCCATCCTGCCGGTCGTCGAGGACGGGCGGCTGCTCGGCCTGGTGGGACTGGACCAGGTCGTCGCCGCCCTGCAGACGGATGCCACCCCCGCCTGAGGCGGCGCAGGCCGCCCGCCCCGCCCCGCCCCGTCGCCCGGCGCGGGCGCGCGCAGCGCTGCTGGCCGGCAAGCTGGCGCAGCGCGCGAGCCGGCGCCTGGGCCGCGGCGGCACGGCGCTGCCGGGCCTCGTCGCGGAGCGCATCGACGATCGGCTGGTCGAACGGCTGGCCGCCCAACTCGATGTCGCCGTCCTGGTCACCGGCACCAACGGCAAGACCACGACGGCCCGCATGCTGGCCGGCATCCTCGAGGCCGACGGACGCCACGTGATCCACAATCGGGCCGGCTCGAACCTGATGCGCGGCATCGGCGCCGCGCTGATCGCCGCGGCCGACCCCGGCGGCGCGCTGCGCCCGGGCGCGACGGGCGTCTTCGAGACCGACGAGGCCACCCTGCCCGAGGCGGCCCGCGCCGTGCGCCCCGGCGTCCTGTTGATCGGCAACCTCTCGCGCGACCAGCTCGACCGCTACGGCGAGATCGAGGCCGTGCGCGAGCAGTGGCGCGACACCATCGCCGCGCTGCCGCCCACGACCACGGTCGTGCTCAACGCCGACGACCCGTCCGTGGCCACGCTCGCCCGCGACGCCCGCGGCCCGGTGGTGCACTTCGGCATCGACGACCCCGCCGTCGCGGAGCCGCCGCTCGGCGCGGGGCGCTCGCTCGACGCGCTCTGGGACGCCGAGACGGGCGCGGACTACGTGTACGAGCGCCGCTTCCTCGCCCACCTCGGTCACTGGTCGTGCCCCGGCGCCGACGGCGAGGGCCCATCGCGGCCGGAGCCCGCCGTCGCCGCGCGGGAGGTCGACCTCGACGCGCCCGACGGCCTCGCCTTCAGCCTGCGCACGGGCGACGGGGAGCGCCGCGTGCAGGCGCCGCTGCACGGGCTCTACAACGTCTACAACGCGCTGGCCGCTGGGGCCGCGGCCGGGGCGCTGGGTCTGACCCCCGCCCGCGTCGGCGAGGGCCTCGCCCAGACGGCCGCCGCCTTCGGCCGGCAGGAGGAACTGCTCGTCCGCGGCCACCCGGTGCGCATCCTCCTGGGCAAGAATCCCGCCGGCGTCAACGCGGCGCTGCGCACCCTGACTTCCGGCGGCCCCCACCACCTGCTCGTGCTGCTCAACGACGGCCTCGCCGACGGCACCGATGTCTCCTGGATCTGGGACACCGACTGGGAGTTGCTGAGCGACGCCACTTCGCTCGTCGTGGGGGGCAAGCGCGCGGCCGACATGGCGCTGCGGCTGCGCTACGCGGGCTTCCCGGAGCCGATCGCCGTCGAGCGGCCAATCGCAGCCGCCCTGCGCGCCCGGCTCGACAGCCTGCCGCCCGGCGCGCCGCTCGTCGTGCTGCCCACCTACACGGCCCTGCTCGACGTGCGCGAGCAGCTGGGCCGCATGGCCGGCGCGCGGCGCATCTGGGAGGGCGCGTGATGTCCGCCGACGAGTCCCGCCGCGTCCTCACGCTCGCCCACCTCTACCCCTCGCTGATGAACCTCTACGGGGACCGCGGCAACATCATGGCGCTGCGCGCGCGCTGCGCCGCCCGCGCCATCGACCTGCAAGTCCGCGCGGTCGAGATCGGCGACGCCTGGGACCCCGAGGAGACCGACCTCGTCTTTGTCGGCGGCGGCCAGGACCGGGAGCAGCGGCGCATCCACCAGGATCTGGCGGCCCGCGCCGGATCGCTGCGCGACTACCGCGACGCGGACGGCGTCATCCTCGCCGTCTGCGGCGGCTACCAGATGTTCGGACGCAGCTACCGCGACATCGACGGCGACGTGATGGACGGCGTGGGCGTCTTCGACATCGTCTCCGCGCATCCCGGCCGCCGCTTCGAGCGCTGCGTGGGCAACGTCGTCGCGCTGTGGGAGGACGACACGCTGGTCGGCTTCGAGAACCACGGCGGCCGCACCTATCTCAACGAGGGCGCCGAGCCGCTGGCCACCGTCGTCGCGGGCTTCGGCAACAACGGCGGCGACGGCACCGAGGGCGCGCGCGTGCGCAACGCCTTCGGGACCTATCTGCACGGCGCGCTGCTGCCCAAGAACCCACGGCTCGCCGACCGCCTCATCGGGCTGGCGCTCGCCCGTCGCGGCGGCGCGGCGGCGCTCGCCCCGCTCGACGACCACTACGAGAGCCGCGCCCACGCCGAGGCCCTGCACGCCGGCCTGCGTCGCTAGGGGCGCCGCCGTGGGCGCTCCCCGGCCCCGCCGCTACCCTCTGGGCGTAGCCACACGCGCCGCCGCCGGCGGCGGCCCGACGAAGCCGGAGGCCCCGCCTCGTGCCGACCCGCCGGCCTGATGATCGCCCGTCCCGCGCCTCCCAGCCGGCGCGCCGCCCCTCCCGTCCGGCCACGGTCGCCGACCCGAGCGCCGCGCTGGAGCAGGCGCGCCGGCAGACCACGTCCACCCTCCCGGGCGCGACCGAGATCTGGATGTTCGTCGCGTTGATCGTCTTCGTGGCCGCGATCGCCCTGGCCTTCCTGCTCAACGACGACGGCGCGCCGCCGCCGCCGGCGCCGGTCGCGGCGCAAGCGAGCAGCGAGCCCGCGAGCCAGCCCAGCGTCACGGCCCCGCAGCCCACCGAGGCCGCCGCCCCGGCGGCCGGGACCGGAAGTGACGAGCCCGCCGACTCCGCGGTCGCGGGTGCGCCGCAGGAGGCCGAGGCGCCCGTCCTCGCCGCCGCCGACGATGAGGAGCCGCCGCCGGCCCCGCCCGTGTCGCCCCTGCTGGGGTTCAGCATCCCCGTCGCGGGCGCGTGCGTCCCGACTTCGGAAGCGCTGCTGCCCGGCGCGCCCCGGACGTATCGCAACGGCATCCACGAGGGCGTCGACTTCTACAGCGGCGCCGTCGGCGGCTGCCCGCCCGAGCTGGCGGTCACGCTGGCGACGCCGATCCTGGCGGCGAAGCGGGGCGTCGTGATCCGCGCCGACTGGGACTACGCCGAGATCACGCAGGCCGAGCTCGACGCGGCCGCGGCGGCCGGTCACCAGGGCGAGGAGATCCTCGACCGCTACCGCGGGCGGCAGATCTGGATCGACCACGGCGACGAGATCGTCAGCCGCTACGCCCACCTGGGCGCGATCGCGGCCGGCATCCAGGTGGGGCAGACGGTCGAGGCGGGGCAGATCATCGGCTTCGCGGGCGAGTCGGGCACGCCGGAGAGCGTCAACGCGCCGGGCACCGACATCCACCTGCACTTCGAGATCCGCGTCGGCGAGGGCTACCTGGGCCAGGGCCTGCCGATCGCCGAGGCGCGCGGGCTGTACCTGGAGGCGTTCGGCGTCGTGGAGGCCTCGCAGGGCGGCTGATCGCCCGCGGCCCGCCGCCGCGAATCCGATACGCTGAGCCGCGCCCCGCGCGGGGCGCCATTCGCCGCTCGCGGGAAGCCGGAGGCCCATGGCCGCCCTCCAACCCGGAACCGCGCGCCCGGCGGGCCGCATCGCGCCGCCCGACCCCCTCTATCCCGTCTGGCGCTGGCTCACCTCGGTGCGGGCCGCGATCGTCCTCATCGCGATCCTGACGGGCTTCGCGCTGGCCGGCGTGATCATCCCGCAGGTCCCCCCGCAGTTGCTCGGCTCCCCGGCCGCCGTGGCGGGGCACATCGACGCCCAGCGCCCCACCTTCGACCACGTACCGGCGGCCACGCTGCTGCTGCCGCTGCTCGGCTTCGGCGTGTGGCTCGTCATCCGCGTCGCCGCGCCCCGCGCCCGCGCCGCCCTGCAGCCGCGACCGCTGCGCGGGCTGCCGCTCAGCCTGTCGCTGATCGGGCTGGGGCTCCTGCTGGGCTTGGTGATCGACGGCCTGGGCGGCGTCGGCGGGCTGGCCGTCACCGACGCCCTGGCCGACTTCCCCTGGCTCTACGACACCAACGGCGGCATCTTCAACCTCTTCAACCAGCCCTACTGGTTCGCCCTCGTGGCGCTGCTGGCGCTCTCGATCACCACCTGCACGACGAGCCGCTTCCCCCCCATCTGGCGCACCGTGCGGCGGCCGCAGCGCCGCGTCAACGACCGCTACTTCGAGCGCGCCCGCCAGCGCCTCGACTTCGCCAGCCCGGCCCCCGCGGCCGCCACCGCCGACGCCTTGGCGGCAGCGCTGCGCCGCCGGCGCTTCTCCGTGCGCGCCGAAACGCGCGACGGCGCCCACTACCTCTTCGCCGACCGGTACGGCTGGGTGCAGCTGGCGACGTTCGTCTCGCACTTGGCCCTGATCCTGCTCGTGGTCGGAACGCTGCTGACGAAGTTCGCCGGCGAGGAGTTGCAGTTCTGGGTCGCGGAGGGGGAGAGCCGGCCGCTCTTCGCGACCGGCGGCGACCGGCAGCAGGTGCAGGTCATCGTCGATGACGCGATCGCCCGCTTCAACGACGAGGGCCAGGCGCTCGACTTCCGTAGCCTCGTGCGCGTCACCAGCGGCGGCGAGGAGGTCGGCGCGGGCGAGGTGACCGTCAATGGGCCGCTGCACGCCGCCGGCTTCCGCGTCCACCAGGCGGCCTACTGGGAGCACGGCGCAGCGCTACAGGTCCGCGACGCCGGCAGCGGACAACTGCTCTATTCGGAGGCGCTGCTGCTGCAGCAGCAGTTCTTCGGGCCGCGCATCAGCATCACCCAGGCATCGACGGGCGTGCTCTTCACCGACGAGGTCATCCAACTGCGCTTCCCCGTCGCCGACGTCGAGGGCGGCGCGTACGAGCTGATCCCGCTGGCCGAGACGGTCAGCGTGGCGCTGGCGCTGCTTCCGGAGGGCGACGGCGTCCGCTTCCACTACGCGCTGCTGCCCGTCGCCGCGGGCTCGCCCGAGGGGGCGAGGCTCGACAGCGCCGCGCTGCGCATCGGCCGGCCGCCGCCCGTCGCGCCGCGCGTGCGGCTGAGCGACGCCGCCGGCGCGACCGTCCTGGACGGCGTCGTGCCGCTCCAGCCGACCGGTCTCGCCGAGGGCGACCACCTGGGTCTGCTGCCCCTGCCCGGCGGCGGCCTGCTGACCGTCGGCTACGCCGGTGATCCGCGCCGCTTCTTCTACTTCGACCCCACCGACGAGAGCCGTCGCGGCCTCCTCCCGGCGGGGCAGTCGGTCGACCTCGGCGACGTGCGCCTGGA
Source organism: Dehalococcoidia bacterium (assembly GCA_965207695.1). Lineage (GTDB taxonomy): Bacteria > Chloroflexota > Dehalococcoidia > Bin125 > Bin125 > TK10-74A. Next base: position 37,745 of record CBDBNA010000013.1, read on the forward strand.
GTACGTGGGCGAGGACGCCGACCACTCCAGCCACGGCAGCCTCGAACCGGGCGAGAGCCAGGTGCTGGGCCGGGTCGAATTGGGCTACGGCGGCGCGGAGTCGGTCTTCTTCGCGGTGGTGGACGATGTGCCGGGGTCGAGCGGGCAGTCCGTCGTCGCCATCGAGCGCTTCGGGCGGGCGCGCACGGCCAGCGAGTTCAACGCCTTCGGCGGCGAGAACGTCGACCTCGCCCGCTCGACGGTGAGCGGGCTCTACGCGGACCGCCCGGCCCGGCTGGCGATCGGGCTGGGCGACGTGCCCCGCTTCGACCTCGACGAGGGGCAGGCGCGCGTCGTCGGGGATTACGAGTACGCTTTCCTGGGCCCGCGCGAGTTCACCGGGCTCAACCTGCGTCGCGACCCGGGCGGCACGGTCTTCTGGGTCGCGATCGTGCTGGGGGTGCTGGCCTTGCTGACCACCTTCTTCGTCCCCCGGCGGCGCATCTGGGCCCGCGTCAGCGACGACCGCACGCAACTGGCCGGGCTGGCCACGCACGGCGTCGATATGACGCGGCGGGAGTTCCGCTGGCTGGCCGGCGACATCGGCGCGCCCGACATCGGCCCGCCCGCGCCCGAGGAAGGCGAGGACTGGGACCGCTGATGCCCGACCTCGTCGCCGCCATCAACATCCACATCAACCCGCACCTCTTCGACGGGGGCTTCGCGCTCACCTGGCACGGCCTCTTCACCGCCGTGGGGATCGCGGCCGGGGTCTGGCTGGCGGTGCGCTGCGCCCGCCGCGTCGGGCTGCCCGAGGACGACGCCTTCAGCATCGCGCTCGTCGCCGTGCCCTGCGGCATCGTGGGCGCCCGCGCCCTGTGGGTGCTCGAGCACACCGACCTGATCCACAACGTGGGCGACATCTTCGCCCTCACCGACGGCGGCATCTCCGTCTACGGGGCGATGATCGGCGGCGCGCTCGGCGGCTTCGTCTACGTCGTGATCTGGAAGCCGGAGTTCCCCCGCTGGCTGGCGCTCGACGCCGCCGCGCCGGGCATGATCCTGGGTCAGGCGATCGGCCGGCTGGGCGACACGATCAACGGTGAGCACTTCGCCAAGGCCACCGACCTGCCCTGGGCCTTCCGCTACACGCACCCCAGCACCGACGGCCCCTGGGCCTCCATCGTCGACGGCGTCGTCCCTCCCGCCGGCGACTGGTTCCGCGGGCAGGTGGGCGCGCTGTCCGAGGCGCCGGTACCGGTCCATCCGGTGGCCGGCGGCTACGAGCTGATCCTCGACTTCATGATCTTGGGCGGGCTGCTGCTGCTGCGGCGCACCAAGCTGCTGCCCGGCTGGGGGTTCGTCTTCTACGTCCTCAGCTACGCCGCCGTGCGGGGCCTGCTGGCCCTGCTGCGCACCGACGAGCAGCTCGCCTTCGACCCGCTCTCGGTGCCGCAGCTGCTGGCCATCCTGACCGGTCTGGCGGCGCTGGCGATGGCCTGGTTCCTGTGGCGCAACCCGCCCGCGCGGCCCGAGCCGGTCGATGTCTCGCGGGCGTTGCGCCGCGAGGAGGGTCGCGCCCGGCGCCGCGACGGGGCGGCGCGCGACGCCGGCTCGGCCCCGTCGTCGAAGGCGCCGAAGCGGCCTCCCGCCTCCCGCGCCGGCCCGGGCGGCGTGCGCCGGCGCAAACGCCGCGACCCCGGCTGACGTGGTCCCCGCCCGCCGCCCCCGCTTCGTCCTCTACGACCGAGACGGCTGCCACCTGTGCGCGGAGGCGCGCGCGCAACTGGAGCGACTCGCGCCCGTGCTCGACTTCGACGTCACGGTGCGGGACGTCGACGCCGATCCGGCCCTCGCCGCCCGCTACGGGGCGCGCGTGCCGGTGGTCGCGTTCGGCGCGGAGGAGATCATCGCGGCGCCATTCGAGCCGCCCGCGCTGCGCGTCGCGATCGCGCGGGCGCTGTCGCGCTGAGCGCCCGGCGGGTCACGCGGAATCTTGATAATTCTGGTCGGGATTGTACAATTTCTGTGTCGGGAATAGCGAGGTCCCGGACCGCTCCGCTATGGTGAGCGTCCGGCCGCTGCGCCCGGGGGAACTGTCATGACTACCGCTCAACTCGATCCTGCCACCGACTTCGATCTGCCCGATGAGATTGAGGCCGAGATCCAGAACTACGAGGCGCACGTGCGGCGCTTCCAGCGCGACGAGATCGACCCGCTGGAGTTCCGCCTGTTCCGCCTGCAGCACGGCATCTACGGCCAGCGCCAGCCCGACGTGCACATGATCCGCGTCAAGATCCCCTACGGCGGCCTCGACGCCGACCAGGTGGACATGCTGGCCGACATCATCGACCGCTACGCGCCGCGGCGCGTGGGGCACCTGACCACGCGCCAGGACCTGCAGATGCACTTCGTGCCGCTCGACGAGACGCCCACGGTGATGCGGCTGCTCAGCTCGGTGGGGCTCACGACCCGCGAGGCCTGCGGCAACACGGTGCGCAACGTCACCGCCGACCACCTCTCCGGCGTCGGCCCCGACGAGGCCTTCGACGTCACGCCCTACGCCAAGGCCGTTTCGGCCCACTGCCTGCGGTTGGACGTCTGCCAGCTGCTGCCGCGCAAGTTCAAGCCCGCCTTCTCGGCCAGCGACCACGACTTCGGGCTGGTGCCCATGCACGACATCGGCTTCGTCGCCCGCACGCGCGAGGTGGACGGCCGCGTCGAACGGGGCTTCAAGGTCGTCGTCGGCGGCGGGCTGGGCGCGGCGCCCCACCTGGCCGAGACGCTCGACGAGTTCCTGCCGGCCAACGAGGTCGCGCGCATCACCGAGGCGGTGCTGACCGTCTTCAACGCCAACGGGCCGCGCAAGAACCGCAACAAGGCGCGCATCAAGTTCTACATCAAGTCGGTCGGCATCGAGCAGTTCCGCCTGCAGGTGCAGGAGGCGCTCGAACAGCTGCCGCCGGCCGACGACCCCCACTTCCGCCAGGTCTCGGAGTTCATGGACCTCGAGGAGGAGGCCCCCACGACGGCCCCGCGCCTCGTGCGGACGGCCGACCTGCCCGGCGACGCGGACTTCGCCGAGTGGAAGCGCACGAATCTGGTCCCGCAGACCCAGGACGGCTTCTACGCCGCCTACGTCACCGTGCCGCTGGGCGACCTGACCGTCGACCAGTTGCACGCCCTGGCCGACCTGACGCGCGAGTTCACCGGCGGCCGCCTGCGCATCACCGCCCAGCAGGCCCTGATCCTGCGCTGGGTGCGCGAGCAGGACCTCGCCGACCTCTACCTGCGCCTGGGCGAACTGGAACTCAGCGAGCCCAGCGCCCACCAGCTCGCCGACGTGATGTCCTGCCCGGGCTCCGACACCTGCGCGCTCGGCATCACCTCCTCGAAGGGTCTGGCCTCGGTCCTGCGCGAGAGCATCATCGAGCGCGGCCCGGAGGACGACCTGGTCGAGCGCATGCGCATCAAGATCAGCGGCTGCCCCAACTCCTGCGGCCACCACCACATGGCCGACATCGGCTTCCACGGCGCGGCGATGCACGCCGATGGCCGCCTCGTCCCCTCCTTCAACGTGCTCATCGGCGGCGGCGCCGACATCGACGGGTCCGCCATCGCTCGCATCGTCGGCAAGGTGCCGGCCAAGCGCGTGGCCGACGCCGTCAACCTGCTGGTCGACGACTACAAGGCCGGTCGCGACGAGGGCGAGATCTTCCGCCGCTACTCGGAGCGCCGGGGCCTGAAGTACTTCCGCGGGCTGCTGCAGCCGTTCAGCGCGCCGCCCAAGTTCACCGACAACCCGCTCATGTTCGTCGACCACGAGGCCAACAAGCTCTTCAACCTCGACGAGATGGGCGAGGGGGAGTGCGCGGTCTGAGCCGCTGCCCCGTCCCCCCGCGGAGGGCGCCCTCATGTCTCTCATCGCTCGGATCGGCTGCGCCGCCGTGCTCATCCTCGCCGCCGCGTGGGCGGCCGCGTGCGCGGAGCGCGGGGTGCCGGCGGACGCCGTCGGCGACCGCGCCGAGGCCACGCTGATGACGGCCGACGGCCAGCCGACCGGCACGGTGACGCTCACGCAGGGCCCCAACGGCGTGCTCATCGCCGCGGAAGTGCGCGGACTCTCACCGGGCCCGCACGGATTCCACATCCACGGCGTCGGCGCCTGCACGCCCGACTTCAGCGCCGCCGGCGGGCACTACCAACCCGGCGGCGAGGGCCACGGCTTCCTCGAGGACGACGGCCACCACGCCGGAGACCTGCCCAACATTCACGCCGGCGCCGACGGTATCGCCCGCGCCGACGTGTTCACCGACGCCGTCACTCTCGACTCCGGCGCCGCGCACTCGCTGTTCGACGACGACGGCTCGGCGTTCATCGTCCACGCGAAACCCGACAGCTACGGCGCCGACCCTGCCGCCGGCGACCGCGTCGCCTGCGGCGTCATCGAGCGCCGGTAGGCCGCCTTACGCCCGTGATACCGGCGGCAGGTTCATCGCGTGCAGGCCGCACTCCTTGCGCGTCGCGTCCTCCCACCACCAGCGGCCGGCGCGCTCGTGTTCATCGGGCCGGGTGGGACGCGTGCAGGGCGCGCAGCCGATCGACTTGAAGCCGCGGTCGTGCAGCGGGTTGTAGGGCACGTCGTGGGCGCGGATGTAGTCCCACACCTGCGCCAACGTCCAGGCCGCCAGCGGATTGAACTTGAGCAACGGCCGGGCCGGGTCGGCCGAGAAGGCCGCGTCCTCCTGCACCAGCGGGATCGCGGCCCGCGTCGCCGGGCTCTGGTCCTGGCGCTGGCCCGTGATGTAGGCGCGGGCGCCGGCCAGCGCGCGCCGCAGCGGCTCGACCTTGCGGATGCCGCAGCACTGCTCGTGCCCGTCCTCGTAGAACGAGAACAGGCCCTTCTCCCGCACGAGCGCCTCGACCGCCTCCGGCTCTGGGAACGCGACCTCGATCGTCGTCGCGTAGCGCGTGCGCACGCGTTCCACGAACTCCAGCGTCTCCGGGTGCAGCCGCCCGGTGTCCAGCGTGAAGGCGCGGTAGGGCGCCCCGCTCTTCGCCGCCATGTCGATCAAGACGACGTCCTCGGCGCCGCTGAACGAGATCAGCGTGTCGCCGGGGAACAACGCCAGCGCCCGCCGGACCGTCGCCGCGGGATCCGACGGGTCCAATTCCGCCGCGAGTGCCGTCGTATCGAGCGAAGTCATACCGGTCCGTCCATCCGCGCCCACCTGCGCCGGCGCTCTTCCAAGGGCCCGCAGGTCCAGTTTAACCACGACACACTGGCGTCCCTGGACCGGGCACGCTAAATGCTACCATTCCGGTTAAGATTACCCGGATTCGTCCCCGACCCGCCCCCGTGCGGCGGCCACGGGCGCGTCCGGAGGAGCGAGGGGCGATGCGACTCTCCAGCAAGGGCGACTACGGCATCCGCGCCCTGGTCGACCTGGCGCAGCAGCGCGGCCGCGGGCCGATCCCCAGCGGCGAGATCGCGGCCCGGCAGGGCATCCCCGAGTCGCTCGTGGGGCAGGTGCTGGGAGCGCTGCGCACGGCCGGCTTCGCGCGCTCGGTGCGCGGCGCGCAGGGCGGGCACGAGCTGGCCATGGACCCCGGCGAGATCCGCATGGACGCCGTCGTCGAGAGCCTCGACGGCAGCATCACCGTCGGCGCCTGCCTCGACAGCCCCAACCTCGCTTGCAGCGGATCGGCCGGGCAACTGCGCATGTGGGAGGACGTCCGCGACGCCATCGTCGGCGTCCTCCACGACCGCACCCTGGCCGACCTCGCCGAACGTGACGCGGTCCGCGCCGGCGGCCGCTATTCGATCTGAGCGGGATATCCGATGAGCAACCGCGCCGGCATCGTCGACAGCCTCCTCGACCTCGTGGGCGAGACGCCCATGCTGCGCCTGCAGCGGGTCGTCCCGGCGAGCGGGGCGGAGCTGCTGGGCAAGCTGGAGTCGCTCAACCCCGGCGGCTCCGTCAAGGACCGCATCGCGAAGTCGATGGTCGAGGCGGCCGAGCGCGAGGGGCTGCTGCACCCGGGCGACACCATCGTCGAGCCGACCAGCGGCAACACCGGCGTCGGGCTGGCGCTGGTCGCCGCGGCCAAGGGCTACCACCTGGTCCTCACCATGCCCGAGGACTACAGCGCGGAGCGGCGCAAGCTCTTCGCCCGCTACGGCGCGGAACTCGTCCTCACCCCCGCCATCGAGGGCATGAGCGGCGCGGTCTTCGCGGCCGAGGAGCTGGCCCGCCAGCCGCGCCACTTCATGCCGCAGCAGTTCCAGAACCCGGCCAACCCCGAGGTCCACCGCCGCACCACGGCCGAGGAGATTTGGACCGCCACCGAGGGCCGCATCGACGCTTTCGTGGCGGGCGTCGGCACCGGCGGCACGGTCACCGGCGTGGGCGAGATCCTGCGCGAGCGGCTGCCCGGCGTCCGCATCGTCGCGGTCGAGCCCGAGCGCTCGCCGGTGCTGCGCGGGGGCCGCTTCGACGTGCACGGCATCCAGGGCATCGGCGCGTCCTTCGTGCCCGGTGTGCTCAACCGCGACGTCTACGACGAGGTGCTGGGCGTTTCCGACGACGACGCCTACGCGATGACGGCGCGCCTCGCGCGCGAGGAGGGCGTGCTGGTGGGCGTCTCGGCCGGGGCCAACGTGCACGCCGCCCTGCAGGTCGCCGAGCGCCTGGACGCCACGCAGCGGGTCGTGACGATCCTCTGCGACACGGGCGAGCGGTATCTGAGCGTCGATCTGGAGTCCGCGGCGCGGGGCCTCACGGCCCGGCTGCGCTAACAGGAGGAGCAGCGATGGCAGTCAAGGTCTACATCCCCACCCCGTTCCGGCGGCTGACGGGCAACCGCATCTTCGTCGACGCCGACGGCAGCGACGTGAGCGGCGTGCTGCAAGACTTGGAGCAGCGCTACCCCGGCTTCGGCGAGCTCGTCTTCAGCGAGGACCGCCAGATCCTGAGCCACGTCAACGTCTACGTGAACAACCACGAGATCTCCACGCTGGAGGGCTCGGAGACGCGCGTCGGCGACGGCGACGAGGTCTCGGTCATCCCCGCCATCGCGGGCGGCTCCGTGATGACGGCGGAGCAGATCGACCGCTATTCGCGGCACCTGATCATGGAGCAGGTGGGCCCCATGGGGCAGCGCAAGATCAACGACGGGCGCGTGCTCGTCGTGGGCGCCGGCGGGCTGGGCTCGCCGGTGTTGGTCTACCTGGCCGCCGCCGGCGTGGGCACGCTGGGCATCGTCGACTTCGACGTGGTCGACCGCAGCAACCTCCAGCGCCAGATCATCCACGGCACCAGCGACATCGATCGCCCCAAGGTGGAATCAGCCGCCGACCGCATCGCCGACATGAACCCGAACGTGACCGTCGTCAAACACGCCGAGCCCCTCACCTCGGAGAACGCGATGGAGATCATTCCGCAGTACGACATCGTCGTGAACGGGGCCGACAACTTCGCCACCCGCTACCTCGTCAACGACGCCGCCTTCTTCGCCGGCGCCACGCTCGTCGACGGCAGCATCTTCCTCTTCGAGGGCCAGGTGACGACCTTCGTGCCCGGCGAGGGCTGCTACCGCTGCCTCTACCCCAGCCCGCCCCCGCCCGGTATGGTCCCCTCCTGCGCCGAGGCCGGCGTGCTGGGCGCGTTGCCGGGCACCGTCGGCGCGATTCAGGCCACCGAGGTGCTCAAGCTGCTGTTGGAGATCGGCGAGCCGCTGACCAACCGTCTGCTGCTCTACGACGCCCTCGCCATGGAGTTCCGCACGGTGAAGATCCGCCGCGCCCCCGACTGCCCGCTCTGCGGTGACGCGCCCACGGTCACCGAGTTGATCGACTACGAAGAGTTCTGCGGCTCGCCCTTCCACGAGGGGCCCGTCGCCCAGCCGGCGTCCTGAGGTGCGATCATGGCGGTAGAGGTTCGCGTTCCCTCGCTCCTCTGGAAGTACACCGGGGGACAGAAGAAGCTGCACTACGAGCGCGCCACCGTGGGCGCGCTGCTCGAGACGATCGACGCCGATTACCCCGGCTTCCGCGACCAGCTGGTCGAGAACGGCGAGATGCGGCGTTTCGTCAACATCTTCCGCAACGACGAGGACATCCGCTTCCTCGACCGGATGGACACCGCGCTGGAGGACGGCGACGTGCTGGCGATCCTGCCCGCCCTGGCGGGGGGCGCGCCGGACCCGGACCGGCGGCCGCGGCGGGCCGGAAGGGCCTGAGCCGTGGAGGCGGCGCCCGCGGGCACACGCTACGAGTCGCTGCTCGACCTGATCGGCAACACGCCGCTGGTGCGGCTGCGGCGCATGTCGCCGCGCGACGGCGTGCGCATCTGGGCCAAGTTGGAGGGGCAGAACCCCAGCGGCTCCGTCAAGGACCGCATCGCCAAGGCGATGCTCGCCGCCGCCCGCGCCGACGGCTCCCTCGCGGTGGGGCAGACGATCCTCGAGCCCACCAGCGGCAACACCGGACTCTCGCTGGCGATGATCGGGCGGCTGTACGGGCATCCCGTGCGCTGCGTGATGCCCGAGAGCGTCAGCCACGAGCGCCGCGACCTGCTGCGTTTCTACGGCGCGGAGCTGGTGCTCTCCCCCGGCGACCTGGGCACCAACGGCGCTGTCAAAATGGCCCAGGAGTTGTACGCCGAGGACCCCTCGGTCTTCATGCCCATGCAGTACGAGAACGCCGACAACCCCGGCGCCCACTACCGCGGCACCGGCCCGGAGGTGCTGCGCGACTGCCCGCAGATCACCCACTTCGTCGCCGGTCTGGGCACGGGCGGCACGCTGACCGGGGTCGGTCGCTACCTGAAGGAGCACAAGCCCGACGTGAAGATCGTGGCCGCCGCCCCCCACCCCGGCGACCTCGTGCAGGGGCTGCGCAGCATGGAGGAGGGCTACATCCCGCCGGTCTTCGACGACACGGTCCTCGATGGGCGCATCGTCGTCGACAGCCGCACGTCGTTCGCGGTCACCAAGCAGTTGCTCGAGCAGGAGGGCATCTTCGCCGGCATCTCCTGCGGCGCGGCCGTGCGCACGGCGCAGCGCGTGGCCGAGCGCATGCAGAGCGGCGACATCGTCGTGCTGCTGGCCGACGGCGGCTGGAAGTACCTCTCGACCGGGCTCTGGGGCCGCGAGTACGACGACATCGCCGGCGACGAGACGATCGAGGGACAGCTCTGGTGGTGAGTCGGCCGGCATGAGCACACTGCCATGAGCACTCCGTCATGAACAATGGGCCCGTCCCGATCCCCCAGGCGCTGCTCGACGCCATGGTCGCCCACGCCCGCGAGGCCAACCCCGACGAGTGCTGCGGCGTTGTGCTGCGCTTCCCCGACCGTGCACTGTCGCTGTACCGCACGACGAACGCCGCCGACGCCGCCCAGCGCCCCTTCCGCTTCGACATCCCGGCCGGGGAGTTGCTGCACCTCTACCGCCTGATGAGCGAGCGCGAGGCCGACCACTACATCGTCTACCACTCCCACACCATGACGGAGGCCCGCCCCTCCCCCACCGACCTGCGCTTCGCGCGCCCGCTGGTCGGCGTCGATCCGTGGCCCTACTGGCTGCTGGTCTCGCTGGCCGCGGAGCCGCCCGACGTGCGCGTCTGGCGCATCGTCGAGGCCGCGGACGACGATCCCGAGGCGGTCGGTGGAGTCAAGCCGGTCGAGGTCGGCTACGAGGTGGCCCCACTGCCGCCGGGCAGCGCCCTGCTGCGCCTCGAGAGCGGCGGCGACGAGCGCCGCCCCGTCGTCACGGAGCGCCCGCTGGGCGACTGAGCCGCCCGGCGAGAGCCGTCCGGCAAGGAGTCCGGCGCGATGGCCAGCCCCCCGCCCCCCGTCCCCGCCCCCGGCCTGATCGGCGGGCGCCGCTTCGAGTGGGGCCGCCGCACCTTCTTGATGGGCGTGATCAACTGCACGGAGGATTCCTTCTCTGGCGACGGCCTGCGCGCCGACGCGGACGCCGCCGTCCGCCAGGGCCTGCGCATGCTGGCCGAGGGCGCCGACCTGCTCGACGTGGGGGCGGAATCGACCCGCCCCGGCTTCAAGCCGGTGCCCGCGGAGGTCGAATTGGCCCGCGTCGTGCCCGTGATCGAGCGGCTGGCGCGCGAGATCGAGGCGCCGCTCAGCATCGACTCGACCAAGGCCGACGTCGTCCGGGCGGCCCTGGGCGCCGGCGCGACGGTCGTCAACGACGTCAGCGGGCTGCGCGGCGATCCGGGCGTCGCGGAGGCCGCGGCGGCCGCCGGCGCGACCGTCGTCATCATGCACAACCAGCGCAACCGCCCCTTCCACGACGTGGTCGCCGACATCCGCGACGGCCTGCGCGCCGGCTGCGCCGTCGCCGAGCGGGCCGGCATCCCCCCCGAACGGTTGATTCTCGACCCCGGGTTCGGGTTCGGCTGGCGACCCGAGCAGAGCATCGAGATGCTGCGCCGGCTAAGGGAACTGCGCGACCTGGGACGGCCGCTGCTGGTGGGCACGTCGCGCAAGAGCGCCATCGGCGCGGTGCTCGGCCTGCCCGTCGACGAGCGGTTGCTGGGCACCGCCGCCACCGTCGCGACGGCGGTCGCCAACGGCGCCGACATCGTGCGCGTGCACGATGTGCCGGAGATGGCCCAAGTCGCCCGCATGACCGACGCCGTCGTGCGCGGTTGGGGGCCGCCCCCCACGATCGTGCTCGGCGTGGGCGGCAACCTGGGCGACCGGCTGTCCCATTTGCGGCGCGGCGTCGCCCTGCTGGCGCCCGAGGTCACCGTGGCCGCGGCCTCCGCGCTGTACGAATCCGCCCCCTGGGGGGTCAGCGACCAGCCGCCGTTCCTCAACGCCGCCCTGCGCGTCGAGACGCGGCTCACCCCGCCCGAACTGCTCGCCAAGTGCAAGGCCGTCGAGGCGGCCGCCGGACGGACCGCCGGACCCCGCTGGGGCCCGCGCGTGCTCGACCTCGACATCCTGCTCTACGGCGACCTGCGCCTGGACGACGAGGCGCTGACCGTTCCCCACCCCCGCATCGCCGAGCGCGGCTTCGTGCTGCGGCCGCTGGCCGACCTCGTCCCTGAGATCGTGCCGCCCGGCTGGGGGCGCACGGTCGCGGCGGCGCTGGCGGCGGTCGGCGAGGAGGGGCTGGAGCGCGTCGCCGGGCCCGAGTGGGCGTCGCAGGCCGGCCCTACTCCGGCGTAAGCGGCTCCGCCTCGTACTCCAGGCCCGAGAGGTCGTCCTCCATCGAGACGAGCGTCCAGCCGACCCAGAAGCCCAGCGTCGATACCACCGCCACCAGCAGCCCGACCGGCAGCGCCAGCGCGGCGTAGCTGCGCCGCGCCGCGCCGGTCAGGAAGAGCAGCGCCTGCAGCCCGCAAAGGGCCATCAACAGCGCCCCGGTCAGTCGTGTGCGGTCCATCGGCCCAGGGTACCGGGCCGCCACGCTGCGCGCCGGTTCCGCCGCCCCTGCGCCGGCCGCCGCATCTGTATATTGGGCGCGCCCATGGCCGTGCACGCCGACTCCCGCCCCCCGGACGACGAAGGCCCGGCTGCGTCGTCGGAGCGGGATCCGCTCGCCCGCCGGCAACTCCTCCTGCACCGCCGCATCGTCACGATCACACCGCAGCGCATCGAGATCCGCCCGCCCAAGAGCACGATGCTGCTGCCGCTCGTGGGCAGCGCGCTGATGTCGGCGCTGCTGGCCGCCGTCGTCATCTGGATCGACTCCCTGCCCTTCCTCTTCCTGCCCGTCGTTCTGCTGGTCTCCGTGCTGGTCCTGCCGTTGTCGGGCATCACCTTCGTCTACGCGATCTTCGGAGCCAACATCGTCGCCGACCGGGCCGGCCAGAACGTCTCGGTCAAACAACGCTTCCTGGGCCTGGGCGTCGGCACGACGGAGCTGATCCCCTTCTGGAAGATCCGCGAGTTCGTCGTCGAGGACGTGGCCCGCGCGCAGGAGAGCGCCGGCGGGACCGTGCCCGCGCACGACATCGCGCAGTGGGAGCTGACGCTGGTCAAGAAGAGCGGCAAGCGCATCCGGCTGGGCGGCTACAGCCTGCCGCGCGAGCACGAGGAGGCGGGCCTCGACATCGTGATGGGTGTCGGCGAGGCTTTCGCGGCCCTCTCCGGCGCGCCGCTGCGTGGGCCGTTCTGGTAGGAGACGCCGAATGACCGACCAACCGACGGCCCCGCAATCCCCCGACGACGTCGACGCGATCCTCGCTTTCGCCCGCACGATCGCCGTCGTCGGCCTGACCGATCGGCCCGCCCGCGACGACCACGAGGTCGCGCGCTACCTGCAGGGGCAGGGCCTGCGCGTGATCCCGGTCAACCCCCGCCTCACCGCGCCCGTCCTGGGCGAGCGGCCCTACCCCGATCTGGCCTCGATCCCGGAGCCCATCGACCTGGTCGACGTTTTCCGGCGGGCCGAATTCACCGATGCCCACATCGACGAGGCGATCGCCGTGGGGGCGCGGGCGGTTTGGCTGCAGCTGGGCATCCGCAATCCGGACGGCATCGCCCGCGCCCGCGCGGCCGGACTGCTGGCCGTGCAGGACCGCTGCCTGATGGTCGAGCATCGGCGCTGGCGCGCCGGCCGGGCGCGGCAGCCGACGTAAAGGCGGGGCGCGACGGGGCCCCCGTGGTACACTCGCGCTGCGAAACGCCAACCGGCGCTCAGGACTTGGCCAGGTGCTCGTGGCGGGGGGTCTCGTGGGCGACCAGATGCGGGAAGCCTGCGGCGTATTCGGTGTCTTCGCGCCCAAGCTCGATGTCTCGCGGCTGACCTTCTACGGCCTCTACGCGCTGCAACATCGCGGCCAGGAGAGCGCCGGCATCTGCACGACCGACGGCGCCCGCCTGCGGCTCCGCACCGGCATGGGCCTCGTCTCCCAGGTCTTCGACGAGAGTTCCGTCGCCCCGCTGCACGGCGACGCGGCCATCGGCCACACGCGCTACTCGACGACGGGCGCGTCGCGGGCCCGCAACGCGCAGCCGTTGCTGCTGCAGGGCGTCGACGGCGAGCTGGCGCTGGGCCACAACGGCAACGTCGTCAACGCGGGCCAGATTCGCGAGCGCCTGGAGGCCGACGGCCACACCTTCCACACCTCCACCGACTCGGAGGTGATCGGCAAGTACCTGCTGGCGACGCCGGGCAGCTGGGGCGACCGCTTCGCGCAGGTGATGCGCACCTTCTCGGGGGCCTACGCGCTGGTCGCGCTCACGTCCGATCGCCTCATGGCGGCGCGGGATCCGCGCGGCGTGCGCCCGCTCTGCCTGGGCGCCGTCGACGGCGGCTACGTCGTCGCCTCCGAGAGTTGCGCCCTCGACCACATCGGCGCGACCTTCCTGCGCAGCATCGCCCCGGGCGAACTGGTCACCATCACCGCCGAGGGCGTCAAGTCGGAGCAGGTGCACGCCTCCGAGGACGCCGCCGGCTGCGTCTTCGAGCACATCTACTTCGCCCGCCCCGACTCCAAGCTCGACGGCACGCTGGTCTACTCCAGCCGCCTCGCCATGGGCGAGCAACTGGCCCGCGAACAGCCCGCCGACGCCGACCTGGTGATCGGCGTGCCCGACTCCGCCACGGCGGCGGCCGTCGGCTACGCGCGCGCCTCGGGCCTGCCCTACGCCGAAGGGCTGGTCAAGAACCGCTACGTGGGCCGCACGTTCATCCAGCCCGACCAGCGCCTGCGCGAACTGGGCGTCAACCTGAAGTTCAACCCCCTGCGCAACGTCATCGAGGGCAAGCGCCTGGCCGTCGTCGACGACTCCATCGTGCGCGGCACGACCACGCCGCGCATCGTGCAGATGCTGCGCGCGGCCGGCGCAGCCGAGGTGCACATGCGCATCTGCGCGCCGCCCATCCGCCACGCCTGTTTCTTCGGCGTCGACATGGCGACCCGCGGCGAACTGGTCGCCGCCGAGCGCACCGTCCCCGAGATCCAGGAGCGCGTCGGCGCCGACAGCCTGGGCTACCTCAGCATCGATGGGCTCGTCCGCGCCATCGGCCTGGGCGAGCAGCACTGCCTCGCCTGCTTCACCGGCGACTACCCCGTGCCCGTCCAACTCGAGATGGACAAACTGGCCCTGGAGCGCCCCTCCACGCTCGACGGCGACTCCCCCCACCTCGTGGCCACCGCGACGGTGCACGGCGCGCCGCCCGTCTTCACGCCGCTCACCGCGCGGCCGGACGAGGGGTCGGGTGGCTGAGCCGGCGACGCCCCGCTACACCGCCGCCGGCGTCGACATCGCCGCCAACGACCGTCTGATTCCGCGCTACCGCGCGCTCGCCCGGTCCGCCGGCCGGCCCGAGGTGCTGGGCGGCGTCGGCGCCTTCAGCGGCCTCTTCGACCTCAGCGCGTTCGAGGAACCGGTGCTCGTCGCCTCGACCGACGGGGTCGGCACCAAGCTGCTCGTGGCGCGGCAGGTGGGCCGCCTCAACGGCGTCGGCCGCGACATCGTCAACCACTGCATCAACGACATCCTCACCGCCGGCGCGCGCCCACTCTTCTTCCTCGACTACCTGGCCGGCGCCGGCCTGGGCGAAGACGAGAAGGTCGCCATCGTGGGCGGCGTGGCAGCGGCCTGCGCCGACGGCGGGGTGGCGCTGCTGGGCGGCGAAACGGCCGACATGCCCGGCCTCTACCGCGACGGCGACTTCGACCTCGCCGGCACGATCGTCGGCGTCGTGCGCAAGGGCGAGGAGATCGACGGCGGCGCTATCCGTCCCGGCGACGCGCTCATCGGCCTGCCTTCGAACGGGCTGCACACCAACGGCTACACGCTGGCCCGCGCCGTCCTGCGCCTCGACGAGGCGGAGCCGGAGCGCCTGCTCGCCCCCGACGCGGGGCTCGGCGGCTCCCTCGCCGACGCGCTGCTCGCCCCGCACACGGCCTACTGGCCCGCCCTGCAACCGGTCCTCTCGCGCTGCAAGGGGATCGCGCACGTCACGGGGGGCGGCATCCCCGGCAACGTCGCGCGCATCCTGCCCGACGCCTGCGCCGCGCGGCTGCGGCGCGGCGCCTGGCCGGAGCCGCCGATCTTCGAGCGCATCCGCGCCGCGGGGGAGATCGGCGGCGAGGAGATGATGCGCGTCTTCAACCTCGGCCTGGGGCTCGCCGTCGCCGTCGAGGCGGCGGACGCGGCGGGCGTCGTCGCCGCGCTGCCGGGCGCGACGGTCGTGGGGAAGGTCGAGCCGCGCGGCGACGGGCCGGCGGTCATCGTCGAACCGGAGTAGCGGCGCCGGGCGCCGGGAATCGCGCCCCCCGCGCGGCGCCGGTCCAGATGGGCGGCTGCGGCGCAGACTGCCGTCCCGTAGGCGTCGGATCAGGTTGACACTGCCCGGACCCGGCCGTAGATTCTCGAATTGCACGATCCTTCACGAATGGGGGTTCGGAAGCCTGCTGCGCGCCGTGTGTCGGTCCGGGCCGACGCGACGCCGGGCGGCCGGAACGAGCGGATGAGGCGATGGAAGTTCTGCTGCAAATCCCGTTCCGCTCCGAGATCATGGAGTTGCCCCTGGTCGGGCTGACGGTCGTCTTTTCGCTGGGCGCGATGGTGCTCCTCGGCCGCTGGTGGGAGCGCTAGTCCGTGGCCAGCGTGGAGCGACCCCCCGGCAAGGGCTTCAACGACCAGATCTATGATCTGCTCTTCCGCAACTACGTCTGGCAGTCCATCTTCCGGACCGGCTACCCCAACACGCCGCGCAACCAGATGCTCGTCGTGGCGACGAACGTCTTCCTGCACCTGCACCCGACGCGCATCCATCGCACGCACGTCAAGATCACGCACACCTACTGCCTGGGGGGGCTCTCGTTCTTCATGTTCCTGGGCCTCACGGTCACGGGTGTGCTGCTGATGTTCTACTACGTGCCCTCGGTGGAACGCGCCTACGCCGACATCCAGGCGCTGGAGACGAACGTGCGCTTCGGCCTGCTGCTGCGCAATCTGCATCGCTGGATGGCGCACGCGATGATCATCCTCGTGTTGCTGCATATGATGCGCGTCTTCTACACCGGGGCCTACAAGCCGCCGCGCGAGTTCAACTGGGTCGTCGGCGTGGTGCTCTTCATCCTCACGCTGCTGCTGTCCTTCACCGGCTACCTGCTGCCTTGGGACCAGCTCGCGTTCTGGGCCATCACCGTCGGCACGACGATGGTCGGCTCCGCCCCCGTGCTCGGCGACGAGAGCAAGTTCCTGCTGCTGGGCGGCTTCGAAGTGGGGACCAACGCCCTCATCCGCTTCTACACGCTGCACGTCATCGGCTTGCCGCTGGTCATCTCCATCTTCCTGGCCGTGCACTTCTGGCGCGTCCGGCGCGACGGCGGCTTAGCGCGGCCCCTCTAGGTTCCCTTTCGGAGGGGGAGCGGATAGGACGGCATGGTCAGTCAAGCGGTCTCGGCGGTGCGGGCCCGTCCCCGGCGCGAGCGCGAGGAAGAGGTCCTCGTCTGGCCCGACCTCGTCTTCGTGGAGTTCATCTCCGCGATCGTCTTTTCGATCGCGCTGATGGTGCTCTCCGCCTTCATCAACGCCCCTCTGCTCGACCGCGCCGACCCGAACACAACGCCGAACCCCTCCAAGGCGCCCTGGTACTTCCTCAACCTGCAGGAGCTGCTGCTGCACATGGAGCCCGCCTGGGCGGGCGTCATCGTGCCCACCATCGCCCTCATCCTGCTGGCCGCCATCCCCTACTGGGATCGCGCCGCCGACGGCCAGGGGACGTGGTTCGGCACCAAGCACGCCGGCAAGATCACCGTCTGGTCCTTCTGCATCGCCAGCCTGATCACCATCTGGCTGATCCTCTACGACGGCGCCAAGCACGTGGAGTGGACCGAGGACATCATCCGCGGCACGGGCCTGAACAGCGACTTCATCTGGCCGACCTGGCTCGACTGGGCGCGCAACCTGCGCGGCCTCGACACGGGCATCAACTGGGCCGACCTCAGCTTCACCATCGGCCCCTTCACGATGTTCGAGGATTGGCGGGCGATCCCCTTAGGCATCCCCGGCACGACCACCGATCCCTGGTTACTCAACCTCAACTTCCCCAGCTTCCTCAGTCAGCAGATCGTGCCTGTGGCGACGATGGTCGGCCTGCCACTGCTGCTGATCGGCTTCACCAAGCACGTGCTGGGCTGGATCCAGACGCGCCGCGACATCGCCATCCTCATCTTCAGCGGCTTCATCGCCGTCTTCATCGTGACGACGGTCGTGGGCCAGTTCTTCCGCGGCCAGGGCCAGGAATTGCGCCCGCCGTGGGACATCGTGGTGGTGGAAGAGTGACGGCCCCCGGCGATCCCTCCACCAACGGGCCGTCGGCGCCCATGAACGAGGAGCCGCCCCCGGTCGCCCCCGGCAGCGGCGTCGTCGCGCGGCCCCTCGGCGAGGGCGGCCCCTCCCAGATCGAGCCCGCCCCGGCCGAGATCGGCTCGGGCTCGCGTCCCGCCCGTGCCCCCCACCTCGACCCCAGCGGCCGCCCGGTCGTCGTCCAGGAGCAGGCCGGCGAGCGGGCCATCGTCACGCGCGCCCAGCGCCGCCGCGCCCGCCGCGCGGAGATGAACCGCCGCCAGTTCATGAAGGCCACCTTCTGGGGCGGCTTGGGCTTCGGCCTGACGGGGGCGCTGGCGGCCTTCCTGTCGTTCTTCTGGCCGCGCGGCGTGCAGGGCTTCGGCGGCAAGATCCCCATCTCCGCCTCGCTCGTCCCCGACGAGGGCGAGGATCCGGTCCGCGTCACGACCGGCAAGTTCTGGCTCGCCCACCTGGAGCGCGGCGCCGGCACCCACGGCGGCTTCGGTTTCGAGGGCGAGGCGGGGCTGCTGGCCCTGTGGTGGAAGTGCCCCCATCTGGGCTGCACCGTGCCCTGGCGCGGCGACTTCAACTTCGAGGGCGTCACCGGCTGGTTCCGCTGTCCCTGCCACGGCTCCACCTACACCCGCTCGGGCGTGCGTGTCTTCGGTCCCGCGCCGCGCCCCATGGACACGATGGAGGTGACCGTCAACCCGGACGGCTCCCTCAGCGTCGATACCGGCGTGATCCGCAAGGGCGACCAGGACAACCCACAACGGACGGTCCCCTATGCATAAGCGGTCCACGGGCCGGCCAGCCCGCCGCGAGGTGGCGGCATGACCGGCCAGAACACGCACAAGCAGATCGTCGCGATGGTGATCCTCATGTTCCTGGGCGTCGCCAGCCTGGGCGCCTACGTCTGGTTCGACGACGGCCGCCGCGCCGAGGCCGAAGACCAACACCTGCTCGAAGCCACGCACCGCGGCGCCAAGCTCTACGCGAATAACTGCCGCGTCTGCCACGGCAACGTCGGCGAAGGCCTGATCGGCGTCGCCCTCAACACGGCGGAGAACACCCTGGCCTTCCGCTCCTTCAACGACGCCGCCCTCAATGAGTTGAAGGCCCGCTACCGCGGCACCATCGAGTGCGGCCGCAACGGCACCGCCATGCCGCCCTGGGCCGTCGCCCACGGCGGCTCGATGAACTTCTTCCACATCGAGAATCTGGTGGCGCTGATCACCACCAACGCCGGCAACGCCTGGGAAGAGGCCGCGCACCTCGCCGTCGAGCAGGACGAGCTGACCCTCGTCGGCCTTGAAGACGCGCTGGCGCTGGCCGAGCAGAGAGTCCGCGCCTCGTCCGTCGCCGACGCCGTCAACGCCGCGATCGAGCGCTCCGGCGGCGACGTGGCCGTCGCCCTGGAGGCCGCACTCCTACAGCTCACCCGGCCGGGCATCGCGGCACAGATCGAGGCGGAGTTCGTCGAAGCGCTCACCGCCGCCGAGGCCGAGGGCGACGCCGCCGCGATCGCGAGCCTGGAGGAGGAGATCGCCGTCCGTGAGGCCGACCTGCTTCGGGAGGCCGTCGCCGATGCGATCAACGCGTCGGACGGCGACCCGGAAGTGGCGCTGATCCGGGCCCAGCACGGCCTCGCCGAGAACGCGCTCCAGGACGCTCGCGACACGCTGGACACCGCGGTCTCGAAGTTCGAAGCGGGCCGGCCGATCCAGGACGCCCCCACGCCATTGGAATTGACTCGCGGCACCTGCGGACAGCGCTGAGCGCCCAAGTGATCGCGGCGGTGTCGGGGCCGCCGGGCTTTGACGGGTTGAGACTGGCTGGGTACACTTCCCGCCATTCCGCTATGGAGCGACTTCTCTGGAGTGCGAACCTATGCCCCCTGCCCAGACCGGTAAGCGCTATACCTGTCCCGAGTGCGGCGCCGAGTTCATCGTGACGCGCGGCGGCGACGCCGAGCTTCGCTGCGGCGACTCGGTGCTGGTGGAGAAGAAGTAAGCTCGGGGCCGGCGCCCCGCGCCAACCTGGAGACGACGCCATGGCCGTGCAACTTGGCAAGCGCTACAAGGACGAGCAGACGGGCATCGAGGTGCTCTGCATCAAGCCGGGCGAGTGCGACCTGAAGGTCGACGACCGCGCCATGGAATTGATGCAGCCGAAGGTGCTGCCGTCGGCCGACTGACGGCCAGCGGGCGCAACCGAAGGGGCCGCCGCTCACCGGCGGCCTTTCGCGTGCCGGAAGCGAGCGGGACGGGGATGGCATGGCCGGACTGCGTGAACAACTCCGGGAGGATCTCAAGGGCGCGATGCGCGCGAAGGACGCCCTGCGCCGCGACACCATCCGCCTGCTGCAGGCGGCGATCAAGAACGCCGACATCGAGCAGCGCGCCGAAGTCGACGACGCGGCCGTGCTCACCATCATCCAGCGGCAAGTGCGCCAGCGGCAGGATTCGATCGAGCAGTTCGAGGCCGGCGGTCGCGAGGATCTGGCCGCCCGCGAGCGCGACGAGATCGGCGTGCTGCAGACCTACCTGCCCTCCCAGATGGACCGCGACGCGATCAGGGCCGCGGCCGAGGCGGTCATCGCGCGCACCGGCGCCAGCGGCCCGGGCGACAAGGGCAGGGTGATGGGGCCGCTGATGGGCCAATTGCGCGGCCAGGCCGACGGCCGCCTCGTCAACGAGGTCGTGGGCGAGTTGCTCGGTCGCTGATCGCCCGCGGTCTCGGGTGCGCCTGCGCGCGCGCCCGTATGATGACCGCATGTCCCCCGCGGCGTTCTATTCCCCCGCCCGCATCGCCGTCTTCGTCGTGGGCCTCGCGCTGCTGCTCACCCTGGCGCTGGTCCCCACGCGCGCGTCGGAACGCCTGCCGCTGCTCGGCGAGGTGGCCGAGGCCGACGTGCTCGCCGAGGTCGACCTGCGCGTCGTCGACGACGAGGCCACCGCGCTCGCCCGCGACGCGGCGGCCGCCGAGGTCGCGCCGGTGCTCATCTTCGACGCCGGCGTCCGCGCCCGCGAGGTGGCCACCCTCGCCGCCACCCTCGACGCGGTCGACGAGGTGCGCGCCCAAACGGACCTCAGCTCCACGGAGCAGGGCCGCGCTCTGGATGCGATCCCCGATCTCCGCGTCGGCCCGGCCGACTTCCTGCTGCTTGAGCTGAGCCCGCGCGATTGGCGCGTCGTTCGGGAGGAATCGCTGGGCCTGCTGACCGACATCCTCACGGGCAACATCAACGACGCGGACGTCGCCACGGTGCGGGAGAGCGTCGAGGAACGCGTCGGCAACGATCTCAACAAGGACCAGGTCAGCCTGGTCACGGCCCTGGTGTCGCCGCGCGTGTCGGCAAACATCACCGTCGATCAGGCCGCGACCGAGGCGGCCCGGGCCTCCGCGCGCCTGCGCGTGGACGAAGTCACCGTCTCGTTCGGCGAGGGCGACGTGATCGTGCCGGCCGGCGAGGCGGTGGGGCCCGTCGCCGCGGGCGCCCTGGCGCTGCTGCCGTTGGAGAGCGGCGGCATCCCCATCGATGAGCTCGCCGCGCTGCTGATCCTGGCCCTGGCCGGGTCGGTCACGCTGGGCGCGTACCTGCTGCTGGCCGCGCCCGAGTCCGCGACCAGCAACCGCCGCCTGGGCATGATCGTGTTGCTGGTCGTGCTCTTCGTGGCGCTGGCCCGCTGGCTCCTGCCCGAGATCCTGCCCGGCCACGTCGACGACTACTTCGACCTCGCGCTCCCGGTCGCCGTCGCCGCCGTGCTCGTGGCGGCGCTGCTCGAGCGCAGCCTGGCCATCGTCGTGGCCGTCGTGGTGGCCGTGCTGGCCGGCGTCGCCGCCGTAATCCACCCCGACTTCGCCCCCGGCGACGGGTTCGGCGGCGCCCAGGCCCTGCGGCCCACGGTCGCCTTCCTGCTCACCGGCGTGGCCGGCGTGCTCGCGACGCAGCGGGTGATGCACGTCACCCAGTACGGTTTCACGGGCGGGGTTGTCGGCGCGACGGCCTTCCTCACCGGCCTCGCCTTCTGGCTGCTCGACCCCGAGCGCGCCACCGTGGACGTGGGCCTGCTCGCCCTCTCCTCCGTCATCGTCGCGATCACGACGTCGGTGCTGGTCATCGGCGCGTTCTCGTTGCTGGGCCAGGTCTTCGGCATCGCCACGCGGCTGCAGTTGCTCGAACTGGCGCAGTTCACGCAACCCCTGCTGCGGCGCCTGCAGGAGGAGGCCCCGGGCACGTTCCACCACTCGCTGCTCGTCGCGACGATGGCCGAGCGCGCCGCCGCGCAGGTCGGCGCCGACGCCCTGCTGGTCCGCGTCGGCGCCTACTACCACGACATCGGCAAGCTGGCGCAGCCGCACATGTACATCGAGAACCAGGCCGACGGCGGCAACCCGCACGACAAGCTGGACCCGCTGCAGAGCGCCACCGTCATCCAGGATCACGTGCGCCGCGGGATGGAACTGGCCCGGCGTTACCGGCTGCCGGAGCCCGTGCGCGCCTTCATCCCCGAGCACCACGGCACGCGGCTCGTGACGTACTTCTACCGCAAGGCCGCCCAGGACAACCCCACCGTCGACCCGGGCCTCTTCACCTACGGCGGCCCCCGCCCGCGCCGCAAGGAGACCGCCATCGTGATGATGTCGGATTCCACCGAGGCCGTCGTGCGCTCGAGCAAGGCGCGCGACGAGGAGACCATCGCCCGGCTCGTCGACGCCGTGATACAGGAGCGCCTCAACGAGCACCAGTTCGACGACTGCGACCTCACGCTGCGCCAGATCCAGGCCATCGGGGAGTCGTTCAAGGTCACGCTGAACGGCGTTTACCACCCCCGCATCGAGTACCCGGCGCCCAGCGAGGCGGAGCGCCAGCGCGGCGTCGCGGCGGTGCCCAGCGGCGCGCCCGCGCCCAGCGGCGACGCGCCTGTCGACGGCAGCGCGCTGCCCGAGCTGCCGCGTCCCGCCGCCCGCCCCTGAGCCGCCCGGCTGGCCCCTGCCGGGGCCGCTGATACGCTGCGGCCCAGAGGGGGCTCGGTGCGTTTCGCCGTTCTCGTCTTCCCCGGCACCTGGTCCGACGGCGACTGCCAGCACGTCCTGCGGGACCGGCTGGGCCAGCAGGCCGACCGCATCTGGCACCGCGAGGCGAACCTGGACGGCTACGACGCCGTCGTCGTACCGGGCGGCTTCTCCTACGGGGACTACCTGCGCTGCGGCGCCATCGCCCGCTTCTCGCCGGTGATGGGCGCGCTACAGCGTCACGCCCAGGCCGGGCGCCCCGTCTTCGGCTCCTGCAACGGCTTCCAGATCCTCTGCGAGGCCGGTCTGCTGCCGGGCGCGCTGCTGCGCAACGACAGCCTGCAGTTCCGTTGCCAGGAGCAGTACGTGCGCGTCACCCGCGACGACACCGGCTTCAGCTGCGCCAGCGCCGCCGGCGACGCCCTGATGCTGCCCATCTCCCACGGCGAGGGGAACTACTACGTCGACGACGACACCCTGGCCGAGTTGGAGGCTGAGCGGCGCATCGTCTTTCGCTACGCCGACGCGGACGGGCAGGTGACGCCCGCTGCCAACCCCAACGGATCGCGCGCCAACATCGCCGGCGTGATCAACGCCGCCGGCAACGTGCTGGGCATGATGCCCCACCCGGAGCGCTCCAGCGAGGCATTGTTGGGCAGCGAGGACGGCCTGCGCATCTGGCAATCGATGATCCAGTGGTGGGGCTGATGCCCGGCGACGGTCCCGGCGCCCGCGTCGCCGACGCCGCGCCCGTCGCCGTGGACGACGAGACGCTGGCCCAGCTCGCCCTCTCCCGCGACGAATACCGCCGCGCCCGCGACCACTTCGGCCGCGACCTGACCCCCGTGGAACTGGGCATGCTGGGCGCGCTGTGGAGCGAGCACTGCGGCTACAAGCACAGCAAGCCGCTGTTCCGCCACTTCCCCACCAAGGCGTCGCACGTCCTCACCGAACTCGGCGGCGAGAACGCCGGCGCGATCGACATCGGCGACGGCTGGGTGGTCGTCATGAAGGTGGAGTCCCACAACCATCCCAGCGCGATCGAACCGTACGAGGGCGCGGCCACCGGCGTGGGCGGCATCGTGCGCGACATCTTCGCCATGGGCGCGCGCCCCATCGCCCTGCTCGACTCGCTGCGCTTCGGCCCCCTGGACGATCCGGACGCCGGCCCGCGCAACCGCCGGCTGCTGCGCGGCGTCGTGGCCGGCGTCGGCGGCTACGGCAACTGCCTGGGCATCCCCAACGTTGGCGGCGAGGTGCGCTTCGGCCCCCACTACAGCGGCAACCCGCTGGTCAACGCGATGTGCGTCGGCATCGCCCGCCGCGGCTCGCTGATCGGCGCGACCACCGGCGGCCCCGGCCACGTCCTGCTGCTCGTCGGCGCCGACACCGGCCGCGACGGGCTGCACGGCGCGACCTTCGCCAGCGTCGAACTCGACGAGCGCAGCGCCGAGCGCCGCCCCGCCGTGCAGGTCGGCAACCCCTTCCTGGAGAAGCTGCTGATGGAGGCCTGCGTCGACTTGGTGCAGGATCACCGCGACTGGATCGTGGGCCTGCAGGACTTCGGCGCGGCCGGCCTGACCAGCAGCAGCGTCGAGTGCGCCGCCCGCGGCGAGAGCGGGCTGGAGATCGACGTCGACGCCGTGCCCCGCCGCGAGGCGGGCATGAGCGCCTACGACGTGATGCTCTCCGAGTCGCAGGAGCGCATGCTCGTCATCGCCAAGCCCGCGCACGTCGAGGACGTGCGCGCCCACTTCGCGTATTGGGACCTGGACACCACCGTCGTCGGCACGACCACCGCCGGCGACCGCGTGCGCGTGCGCGAGGCCGGGGCCGAGGTCGCGGCGGCGCCCATCGGGCTGCTCACCGACCCCCCCAGCTACGTTCCCGACGCCCGGCCCGACCCGGAGGCCGCCATCCGCGCCGCCTTCGACCCCGCCAGCCTGCCCGACGTCGCCGACGCGAGCGCGGCGCTGCTGGCGCTGCTCGCCGCGCCCAACATCGCCGACAAGCGCTGGGTCACGCAGCAGTACGACCAGCAGGTGCTGACCAACACGGTCCTCGTGCCGGGCAGCGACGCCGGCGTCGTTCGCATCAAGGGCAGCGAGCGCGCCATCGCGGTCTGCACCGACGGCGCCGGCCGCGCCGTGGGCCTCGACCCCTGGGCCGGGGCGGCCCGCAGCGTCTGCGAGGCGACGCGCAACGTCGCCTGCACCGGCGCCCGCCCGCTGGCCGTGACCGACTGCCTGAACTTCGGCAACCCCGAGCGGCCCGAGATCTACTACCAGCTGCGCGAGGCCGTGCGCGGCCTGGGCGACGCCTGCCGCGCCCTGGGCACGCCCGTCGTCTCGGGCAACGCCTCGCTCTACAACGAGAGCAGCGGCGTCGCCGTCACGCCGACGCCGGTCGTCGGGATGCTCGGCGTGCTCGACGACGTGAGCAAGGTCGTGCGCATGGGCTTCCGGCGGCCGGGCGACGCCATCTGGCTGCTCGGCGGGGAGTTGGCCCAGCCCGCAACGACGCTGGGCGGCGGGGAGTTCCTCGCTGAGGTGCACGGCCGGGTCGCCGGCCCGATCCCCGTCGATCTCGACGCGGAGGCGGCGCTGGTGCGCCTGCTGGTCGGGGCGGCCGACCGGCGCCTGCTCCGCTCCGCCCACGACTGCTCCGACGGCGGCCTCGCCGTCGCGCTGGCCGAGTGCGCGATCGCGGGTGGGCTGGGCGCCGACTGCGCCGCCGCGGCGTGGGAGGGCCGCCACGACGCGGCGCTCTTCGGCGAGGCCGGCGCGCGCGCGGTCGTCAGCCTCGACCCCGCCCACGCGTCCGCCCTGGCCGCCCTCGCCGCCGAGACGGGCGTCGTGGTCACGCCGCTCGGCACGGTCGCCCCCGACGGTCCGGCGGGCGCGCGGTTGCGCTTGGGCGCCGCCGTCGACGTGTCCCTCGCCGAGGCGACCGCCGCCCATCGCGAGGCGCTGCCCCGTGCCCTCGACGGCTGAGCCCGCCACGTTCGCGGTCATAGAACAGACGTGCTATCGTGCGGGTGGTAGCGGGGTCGGCGCAGGCAGGAGTGCGACTCACGACGCACGACCTCCGGCAGCGGCTGTGACAGAACAGCTACAGCCTCACGACGCCGCGAGTTATCGTGTTGACCCCCGGTGGACTCCGTGGAGGGACGGCCGCATAAGGCCGCTCGTCCACGGACCCGCAGTTGGCTCAATTCCCCGGATGCGCCACAAATGGAGTGCGGCGCGATCCGGGCACGACGGAGAGTCGCCATGAAGGTCGTATTCGTTGAGGAAGTGCCCGGCTCCGCGCTGGTCGGCGAGGTCAAGGAGGTCAAGAGGGGCTACGCGCGCAACTTCTTGCTTCCGCGTGGGCTCGCCGTCCCGGCGACCAAGGACAACCTGGAGCGCGGCGAGCGGCTCGCCCGGGCGGACGCCATCCGCCAGGAGAAGCTCGACGGCGTGGCGAGCGTCATCGCCGAGAAGATCGACGGAGCGGAGCTGTCGTTCACCGCGCGGGTGGGCGAGCAGGGCCGCCTGTACGGGTCGATCACGGCGGCGGCCATCGCCGAGCGGCTGGGCGAACTGGCGGACGACAGCGTCGACCATCGCCAGGTGCTGCTCGGGCAGGCCATCCGCACGGTCGGCGCCCAGGAAGTGCGCGTGCGGCTGACCCGCAACGTGTCCGCCACCGTCACGGTGACGGTCGCGGCGGAGCAGGAGGAGCCGGAAGAGCCGGCGCCGGAGGAACCGTCGCCGGAGCAGCCGGAGGAAGAGTCCGAGGAAGAGCCGTCCGGCCCGGCCGAGGCCGAGACGGAGCCAGCAGCGGCCGACGCGTCGGACGACGCGGACGCCGAGACCGAGTAGTACGGGGCGCCGCAGGGCTCCCCGCGGAGGGGAGCCCCGGTGGTCCTGGATCAGGCCCCGCCCAACAACAGCGAAGCCGAGACGGCGGTCCTCGCCTCGATCCTGGTGGACCCCGAGGCCCTCTCCCGCGTCGCCGCCTTCCTGCAGCCGGAGCACTTCTTCGAGAACCGCCACCAGGCGATGTACCGCGCCGCGCTGGCCCTCGACGAGCGCCGCGAGCCCATCAACCCCATCACCCTGGCCCACGAGCTGGCCCGCGAGGACAAGCTGGAGGAGGCCGGCGGCCACGCCTACCTCAGCCAGATCGTGGCCGACCTGCTCACCACGGTCGGCGTCGAGTACTCCGCGAGGATCATCGAGCGCGACGCCGTCTACCGCCTCCTGATCGAGGCGGCCGGCACGATCGCCCGCTGGGGCTACGAGGCCGGCCCGAACCTGCCCGAGACCCTGGCCCGCTCGGAGGCCCTGCTGCTCTCGCTGCGCGGCGGCGAGCGCCTGCGCGACTTCGTCTCCCTGCGCGACCTGCTGGAGAGCTTCCTGGGCCCCCCCGACGAGGACGGCGACGAAGGCCTGCAGGAGCCCGCGCGCACCGGCTTCATGGAGTTGGACCAACTGCTGGTCGGGCTCAAGAAATCCGACCTCGTGGTGCTGGCGGCCCGGCCCTCGGTGGGCAAGTCGGCGCTGGCGCTGGCCATGTCCCGCAACCTCGCGATCGGGCAGGGCGGCAAGGTGGCCCTGTTCAGCCTCGAGATGTCGGCCGAGCAGGTCGCCACGCGGCTGGTCTCGGCCGAGGCGGAGGTGCCCTCGCAGCGGCTGCCCTACGGCCAGCACACGGAGACCGAGGAGGGCCGCATCAGCCGCGCTATCGGCGTGCTCTCGCGCGCCGAGATCTACATCGACGACACGCCCGGCGGCACCGTCGCCGAGATCCGCGCCAAGGCCCGCCGGCTGGCGCACGAGGTCGGCCTGGACCTGATCGTCGTCGACCACATGCAACTCGTGCACGGCGGCGCCGGCAGCGGCCTCGACGTCAACCGCGTGGCCGAGATGAGCTACATCTCGCGCTCCCTCAAGGAGCTGGCGCGGGAACTGGAGATCCCGGTCCTCGCCCTCTCGCAGATGTCCCGCGCCGTCGAGGCGCGCCAGCCCCACGTGCCGTTGCTCAGCGACCTGCGCGAATCGGGCTCCATCGAGCAGGACGCCGACATCGTGATCTTCATCTACCGCGAGGACATGTACGTCCGCCAGGAGGACTGGGAGGACATGCACCCGGAGTCGCCCGAGGGCTACCAGCGGGGGCTGGCGCAGATCATCGTGGCCAAGCATCGCAACGGCCCGGTCGGCACGGTCAACGTGCGCTTCCGCCGCGACCTGGCGAAGTTCGAGGACCTGCTCGTCTACACCGAGGACGCGCCGCCGCCCGCCGCCGCCCTCCCCGGCGTCGAGCCCGACTGGAACGGGGCCGGCGCCGACACGCCGCCCTCGTATCTGCGGAACGACGACCCGTCGTGAGCGCCCGCGCCGACTCGACGTTCGCCGGGCTGCCCGCGGGCGCGCGTCAGGTCGCGCTCCCGGCGGCGCTGCTGCACCAGGCCGTCCCGCAGATGGACGACCCGGCCGAGCTGCTGGTCACGCTGTACGCCGTGGCGGCGGTGCAGCGGCTGCGCCGCTTCCCGCGCCTGCTCGATGTCGCCGCGCTGCGCGCCGAGCGCCCCCTGGTCGATGCGCTGGCCCGCTTCTTCCCCCACGCCGACGCCGACGAGTGCTTCCGCCGCGGCCTGGAGGCGGCCGTCGCGCGCGGGACGCTGCTGCGGGCCGACGCCCGCCCCGCCCCGGGCACGCCCGCGCCCCCGGACGTCGCGGAGGTGCTGACGCTCAACAGCGAGTCCGACCAGCGCGCCCTCGACCGCTGGCGGCGCGGGCAACTCGCCGCGACGGGGCATGTGCCCGCCGGAGCGGCCGGCGTCGCGCCGCAGCCCGGCCCCCAGGGCGGCCCCGGGATCAACGTCTACGCGCTGTACGAGGACACGATCGGCCCCATCACGCCGCAGATCGCGGCCGCTCTCGCCGAGGCCGAGGGCCTCTACCCGGCCGCCTGGATCGAGGATGCCTTCCGCGAGGCGGCGGAACTCAACAAGCGCAGTTGGCGCTACATCCAGCGCATCCTCGAGCGCTGGGATGACGAGGGGAGGGAGGATGACGATGCGCCGTCTGAGCGACGTGCTGGCTGGCGTTCCGCGTCCCAGTTCGACCACCTCATCCGCCGCTGAGCCCGCGCCCCCGCCCGCCCCGGCCTGCGCCCTCTGCAACGACGCCGGCTTCCTGCGCCGCGACCTGCCGCTGGAGCACCCGGACTTCGGCAAGGCGATCGCCTGCCGCTGCGCGCGCGAGGAGTCGGCCGAGGTGCGGGCCGAACGGCTGCAGCGCTACAGCAACCTGGGCCCCCTGGCGGGCGTCAGCTTCGACAGCCTCCCGGCCGGGCGATCGGCCCGGTTCGCCGACGCCCGGTCGGCCGCCGAGCGGGCGGCCCAGGAGGACGGCGACAGACCCTGGCTGCTGATCACCGGCCCGGCGGGTGCCGGCAAGACCTCGCTGGGGGCGGCCATCGCCAACGACCGCATCGGCCGGGGACGGGCCGCCCTCTACGTCGTCGTGCCGGACCTGCTCGACCACCTCCGCGCCGCCTACCGCAAGGACGCCGAGACGCCCTACCCGCAGCTGTTCGAGCAGGTGCGCACCGCCCCCTTCCTCGTCCTCGACGACCTGGACGCTGCCAACCCCACCGACTGGGCCGGCGAGAAGATCTTCCAGATCGCCAACCACCGCATGACCGCCCGGCTGCCGACCGTGCTGCTGGCGGCGGCGGAGCCGGGCGGCGCCCTGCGCCGCGCCCTGCCCATGCTCGACCGGGACGACCTGGTCGAGCGGCACGACCTCGGCGGCCCCGCGGCGTCGGGGGACGCCGCCGCCGGCGCCTACCGGGAGATCGGCGGGCTCTCCCGCGCCCGCCTCGACCGGCTCACGTTCGAGGGCTTCCGTCTGGATGGTCGCCTCAGCGCCAAGGAGATGGAGAACCTGGAGCTGGTCCGCAACGTCGCCCAGCGCTGGGCGATCGCGCCCCGTGGCTGGATGGTGCTGATGGGCCCCACGGGGACCGGCAAGACGCACCTCGCGGCGGCGGCGGCGCGGGAGCGGCTCACGGCGGGCGACTCCGTCTGCTTCGCCGTCGTGCCCGACCTGCTGGACCACCTGCGCCGCGCCTACCGCCCCGACAACGCCGAGAGCTACGACGACGTGCTCGACGCGCTGCGCGCCGCCGGCCTGCTCATCCTCGACGACCTGGGCGCGCACTCCACGACGCCCTGGGCCGAGGAGAAGCTCTACCAGCTGCTCTCCTACCGCTACCTGCAGGAGTCGCCCACGCTGATCACGACCAACATGAAGCCCGACGATCTGGAGCCGCGGCTGGCGTCGCGCATCTTCGACCCCCGCCTCAGCCAGGTCTACGAGCTGACGGTGCGCGACTACCGCACCGGCACGGCGCCACGGCCCGTCGCGCCGCGGTCCGGGGCGCGACGGCGGCGCTGAGGGCGGAATCTCACCCCCTAACCCCCTCCCCCGACCCTCCATTCCAAAAAGTGTAAAGAAGGCACTTGCGCCTTAACCATTGAACCGCTTGTCGCTTGGTGTCATACTCCCTGCGCTTGATATGCACGACCCTATCCAGAGGGGATGGGGCGGTCACATCCCAGGAAGGGATGACACCATGAGCAACCACTGGAACACCCTGCGACGGCGCAAGATCTCGCGTCGCACGATGTTGGGCGCCAGCGCCAAGGCCGGCGTCGGTGCAGCCGGCCTCGCCCTGGTCGGCTGCGGCGGTGATGACGACGACGATGACGAGGCCGTCGCGGAGGCGCCGGCGGACGAGCAGGCGGCCGAGCAGGCCGACGAGCAGGCTGCGCAGGCGGAACCTGAGGAGGCAGAGGAGCAGGCCGCTCCGGCTGGGCTCGCCGCCTACGACCTCGAGGGCAAAGTGACGGTGGGTTGGGACGCCGGCCCCGGCAGCCTCGATCCCGGCACGCCGGCGGGTGGCAGCGGGAGCGGCAGCTCCAACAGCCAGACGCACTTCGACGGCATGTTCAAGCTGAACGCCCAGGGGGGCGCCGCCCAGGGCGGCCTGCTGGACTGGGAGTTCGTCGACGAGGGCCTGGGGTTGCTCATGACCATTCCGTCGGAGCCGCGCCTGTTCCACAGTGGCGACGCAATCACCGCGGAGGACGTCAAGTTCAACTGGGACCGGGCCCTGGGCCGCGCCGCGTACAACCCGGACTTCGGGGGCCTCGCCGAGCTGCCCGACATCGGCGACGTGACGATCGTGGACGCCTCTTCGGTCCATCTCGCCACTCCCAGTCCCGAGGTCGGCCTCCCGCCCCAGGCCGGCGGCATGCAGTTTTACAGCAAGGCCTTGATCGAGGAGAACGGCGACCAGTGGGCCGCGCAGAACCCGATCTACGGCACGGGCCCCTTCCGCTTCGACGGCTGGACGCCGGATCAGGAGATCCACAGCGTCCGCAACGACGACTACTGGCAGCCCCGGCTGGAACTGGAGAACCCCAGCGGCGCCACCGGCCTGCCCTACTTCAAGAACCTCACGACGACCTGGATCCCCGAGCCGCAGGCCCGGATCGCCGCCCTCGAGGTGGGCGAGATCGACTTCGCCGGCCAGATCCCCTGGGACCTTGCGAAGGAGTTCGAGGGCGACGAGGATTTCGCCATTCACACGCACTCCGCCGCGCGCGGGCTGTACGTGGCGTTCCCCAAGAACAAGGCCAACAACCCCCTGAACCCGGACGAACCGAATCCGTTCGCGGACAAGCGCGTGCGCATCGCACTCAACCTCGCGGTCAACGTGCAGGAGATCATCGACACCATCCAGACCGGCCGGGAGGACTTCACCTACACGCTGGCCGTCGGCCAGTTCGGCCACCACCCGGAGTTCCCCAACGTGCGCTGGGGCTTCGACCCGGAGCGGGCGAAGGCGCTCCTCGCGGAAGCGGGCTACCCCGACGGCTTCGAGATGAACATCCACCACCCCTCCGGCCTGTACACGGGCGTGGCGCAGTTCATGCAGGCCGTCGCGAACGACCTTCGCGATATCGGTATGACCGTGAACCTCTTCTCGGAGGAGCTCAACATCTATTTCGAAAGCGTGGAGAACCGGGAGCAGCCGAACCCGTTCCTGTTCATCGAGCCGGCCAACGACCCCCTCTTCTCCATCCGCCTCGTCACCCACTCCACCGGTATCTTCGTGCACACCAACGACGGCCTGCCCGGATCGCCGGGCAGCGACGTGACGATGGAGGTCGACGCGCTCGCGGAGCAGGCGTATGTCGAGTTCGACGACGCCAAGCGTGAGGCGCTCCTGCAGGAACTGGCCCTCAAGCACTACGAGGATGCGTCCTGGCTCTACCTCTTCGAGCTGATCCAGCCACACGTCTCGACGTCCCGCGTCCTCTGGCCGCAGTACGCCAACAAGCCGGGCGCGATTGAGTACTCGAACTTCCGCCTCTTGAAGGCCTAAGGCAGCGCGGCGGCGGCTCCGCCGCCGCGCTCGCTGAAGCGCCGGGTGGACAAGGGCGGATCGTGGACGCACAGATCTGGCAACTGCTCGCGGTTCGCCTCGTGCAGGCCTTCCTCGTCGTTCTGGTGGTCACGTCGCTGGTCTTCCTGCTCAGCCGCACCACCGGCGATCCGCTCAGATCGCTGACACGACCGGGCGCCAGAATCGAAGTGATCGAGCGGCAGCGGGAGAGCCTCGGCCTCAACGACCCGTTGATCGTGCAGTACGGCCGCTACCTCGGCGACGCCCTGCAGGGGGATTTCGGCACCTCCTTCCGCAGCGCGCAGCCGCCCATGGACGACGTGCGGCGCCGCATCTGGCCCACCGCCCAGCTGGGCTTGGCCGCGTTCGGGTTCTCGCTCGCCGTCGGCATCTCCGTCGGCGTGCTCTCCGCCGTCCGGCGGGGTAGCGCGATCGACCTCCTGGCCCGCATCCTCGCCCTCATCGGCCAGGCCACGCCCAGCTTCTGGATGGGGCTGATGCTGATCTTCCTCTTCGCCGTGGAGTTCGGCCTGCTGCCCACCGGCGGCAGGGGAGGCGCCAAGAACCTGATCCTCCCCGCCGTCACCCTGGGCTCCTTCGGCGCCGCCGCCACCCTGCGTCTCACGCGTTCCTCCATGCTGGAGGTCCTCGATAGCGACTTCATTCGCACCGCCCGCGCGAAGGGCCTGCGCGAATCCGCGGTGATCGGCCGGCACGCCCTGCGCAACGCGCTCTTCCCCGTCGTCACCGTCCTCGGCCTGCAGATGGCCCACCTGTTCTCCGGGACGATCATCATCGAGACCGTCTTCGCCTGGCCCGGCGTGGGACGGCTGATGATCGACTCGATCCGCACGGCCGACTTCCCCGTCGTCTCGGCCGCCGTCGTCGTGACCACCGGGTGGCTGGCCCTGGTCAACGTCGCCGTGGATGTGTCCTACGCCTTCCTGGACCCCCGCGTGCGGACCAGCGCGCTGTGAGCCGGCCATGACGAGGACCCAAGCGACCACCGACGCCGCGCAACCCGTCTTCACCAGGCGCCGCCGGCGGCTCCCGCGGGGCTGGCGCTCCCTCTCCGTCTACGTCCTCATCCTGGGCGTCTTCATCTTCACCGGCATCTTCGCCGACCTCATCGCGCCGCACGACCCCGTCCGCGACGACCTCCAGGGGCGGCTCCAGGGACCGTTCTGGCAGGGCGACGGGAGCTTCGAGCACCCCCTGGGCACCGACGGGCTGGGGCGGGACACCTTCAGCCGGGTGATCCACGGCGCCCGCCTCTCACTGATCGTCGTCGCCACCACCATCCCCACGGCGCTGGTCATCGGCGTGATGCTCGGCCTCTTCTCGGGTTGGCGGCTCGGCTTCGCCGACAGGTTTCTGATGCGCGTCGTCGACATGCAGCTCGCCTTCCCCGGAATCCTCTTCGCCGTCCTGCTCGCCTCCCTCTACGGCCCCAGCCTGCGCAACGTGATCATCGTTCTCACGGTCTTCATGTGGGCGGCCTTCGCCCGCCTCGTCCGGGGGGAGGTGCTGAGCCTGCGGGAGCGGGACTTTGTCCTCGCCGCCCGCACCGTCGGCGCCAGCGACCTGCGGATCATGCTCCGCTACCTACTGCCCAACCTGCTCAACCCCGTCATCGTCCTCGCGACCCTCCTGGTCGCCGATGTGATCATCTCCGAGGCAGGGCTCTCCTTCATCGGCGTCGGTGTCGCCCCGGACTCGGTCTCTTGGGGCATCATGATCTCGGACGGCCGCACGTTCCTGGGCCTCGACTTCTGGCAGGTCGGCATGCCCGGCTTCGCGATCCTCACCGTCTCCCTGGTCGCCAACCTGCTCGGCGACTGGGTGCGGGACTGGCTCGACCCGCGGTTGCGACGCGCCGCCTGACGGCGGAGCGCGGGCGGGCCACGCCGTCATCTGCCTCGCGCGCTTCGTGGCCACGAACGCCTGGCCGGCGGTCTTCCCGGGCGTGACCATCGTGCTGACGGTGCTAGCCTTCAATCTGCTGGGCGACGTCCTGCGCGACCTCCTCGCCCCGCGCCTCCGCGGCGCCGATTAGCTGGGAGGGAACGCGCAAATGGGTGACAGGCTTCCGGGAAAAGTGGCCAGCATCACCGGTGGCACGAGCGGCATCGGTGCGCGGTCCGTCGAGATCTTCGTCGAACACGGGGCGCGCGTGCTGATCGCCGCGCGCTCCGAGGATGTGGGGCAGGCGCTCGCCGGCACTGACCTGGACCACAATGCTGTGTTCACGGACGAGCCGATCGACTATCTGACTGGGGAAACCGTGGGGGCGTGAGCGGGCGATCGCCCCCGGTCGGCCGAACCGTCGACGTCGACCGGAATCTGATGGGAGCAGTGTGATGCGCGGCAAGCGTTTCGAGCCAGTGAAGATCGGGGTCATCGGACTGGGCAGTTGGGGACGACTGCACGCGGCGACGCTGGCGGGCCTGGCGGAGGCGGAGCTGGTGGCGCTGGAAGCGCGGCGCCAAGCCAGCCTCGACGCCGTCACGACGCAGTTGGGCGAGATTCCCGGCTGGCTCGACCTCGACGCCGCCATCGCCGAGTCGGACGCCGAAGCCTGGGTGGTCGCCAGCAGTACGGCCTCGCACGTCCCGATCACCCGGACCCTGCTGGAAGCCGGGAAGTCGGTGCTGCTCGAGAAGCCCATCGCCGACAACCTCGCCGAGGCCGAGACGCTGGCCCCGCTGGTCAACGCCGATTCGAGCAACCTGATGCTCGGGCACATCGTCCTGTTCAGTAGCGAATTCCGGCAGTTGATGGATGAGGTCGGCGGCCGAGGCAAGGTGTCGTATGTCAACTGCGTGCGGCACCGGCGGGCGCGCACCCTGGAGGTGCTCCCCGACGAGAGCCCGTTCCACCTGACGATGGTGCACGACCTGTACGCGGCCCAGGCGCTGATGGACTGCGTCGAGCCGACCGGCTTCAGCGCACAGGCCCATCGCACCGCCCAAGGAGCAGTCGACGTGGCGCTGGCGCAACTGAAATGGGCGGATGGGACGCTCGGGTCGTTCGCCGCCGGGTTCATCGCCCCGATGGCGATGGGCGCCGGCGGGTTCGACCGGATGGAGGTGTACGGCGACGGCTGGATGGCGCGGCTGCTACCGAACCCCCGGCCGATCACCGTCTGGGACGAAGAGGCGCGCTGGCCGATGCCGTATGAGATCCGGGTCGACCCGAGTGGGCCGACGGGCATGATGGCCGAGGAACTGCGCTGCTTCTGCCGTGTCGTGCGGGGGATGGAGCCGGTGCCCACGGGTGCGAGCTACGCGGATGCGATGCAGGTCCAGCGCTGGCTCGATCGGCTCGAGGCCAGCGCCGATGCGAACCGTCCCTAGTCCGCCCCCCGCGCCTCCCCCTGGGGCGTCAGGCTGCCCTCGATCCAGTGCTCCCCGTCCGCCCAGACCTCCTTCTTCCACACGGGCACGATCGCCTTCAGCCGGTCGATCGCGTAGTGGCAGGCCTCGATGCCCTCCCGCCGGTGCGGCGAGGACACCGCGATCAGCACGCTGGCCTCGCCGATCTCCAGGCGGCCGCGCCGGTGGTGCATCGCCACCGCGCAGACCTCCCAGCGCGCCCGCACCTCGTCGGCGATCTGACGCATGATCTTGCAGGCCATGGCCGGATAGGCCTCGTACTCTAGGTAGTCCACCTCGCGGCCCAGGTTGTTGTTCCGCACGACGCCGCTGAACACCGAGACCGCGCCCGCCTCGGGGCGCAGCACCAGGTCGTGCATCGCGGCGACGTCCAGCGGCGCGTCGGTGATGCGGAAGTACGCGTCTTCGTCCCCATCGATGTCCGGCCCGGGAGCGCCGCCGCTGACGGGCGGGATCAGCGCCACCTCGTCGCCGGCGCGGATCGGGAAGTCGGCCGACACGTACTCGGCGTTCACCGCCACGATCACGGAGTCCCGCATCGACGCCAGCGCCGGGTAACGCTCGATCACGGCGCAGGTCAGCCGCCCGGCCGTCGTCGTCGCGTCGAGCGGCAGTTCGATCCGCCGCGCGCCCGCGGACTCGGCCAGGCTGGCGAAGAGCTGCACCGTGATCGTCATGCCCACAGTCTATCTTTGCCCGGCCAAGTGGGGAGAGGCGCGCAGTGCACACGGACGTCATCGACCGCGATCGGCTGCGCCGCTGGCGCGGTCGCGCCGCCGATTTCCTCTTCCCGCCCCGCTGCGCCGTCTGCGCCGCCGACGGCGCCCTCGTCTGCGACGACTGCCACGGCGCGTTCACGCCCGCCGCCCCACCCCGCTGCCCGCGCTGCTGGGACCCAAGCGACGAGCCCGCCGCCTCGGTCTGTAACCGCTGCCGTCACGAGCCGCCAGCGCTGCGCTCGCTGCGCGCCGCCTTCGTGTTCGAGGGCGCGGCACGGCGGGCCGTGCTGGCCGTCAAGTACCAGAGCCTCACCGCCACCGCGGCGCCGATGCTGGACGTCGCGGACCTCGGCGGTCTTGCAACGGACCTCGACCTCGTCACGGCCGTGCCGATGCCCGGCGGCCGCCGGCGCCGGCGCGGGCACAACCAGGCCGCCGTCTTCGGGCGGCTGCTGGCCGGCCGGCTGGCCCGCCGCTTCGACGAGCGGGCGCTGCGGCGTCGCCGGCGCACGCCGCAGCAAGTCCGCCAGCCCAATCGGGCCGCCCGCCTCGCCAACGTGCGCGGCGCCTTCACCGCCGACCCCGGCCGCGTGCGCGACCGCGCCGTCCTCGTCGTCGACGACGTCACCACCTCCGGCGCGACGCTCAACGCCTGCGCGGAGGCCCTGCTCGAGGCCGGCGCGGCCTCCGTCGATGGCTGGGCCGTCGCCCGGGAGGACTAGCTCACGCCGCATTGCCGCTGGCCCGGGCCGGCCATAAACTCGCCCCCCGACGCCGAGGCCGCGCCCCGGCGCGTACGCTGAGAGCGCCATGGTCCAGACCGCCCCGCCCAATCTGCTCGCCGCCGCCGACGCGGACGTCGCCGCCGCGATCGGCCGCGAGGCCGGGCGCCAGCGCGAGTCGCTGGAGATGATCGCCTCGGAGAACTACACCAGCCCGGCCGTCCTGGCCGCGGTCGGGTCGATCCTCACCAACAAGTACGCCGAGGGCTATCCGGGCCGGCGCTACTACGGCGGCTGCGATTTCGTCGATGAGGTCGAGGAGCTCGCCATCGCGCGGGTCAAGGCGCTGTTCGGCGCCGAGCACGCCAACGTGCAGCCGCACTCGGGCAGCCAGGCCAACCTGGCCGCATACTTCGCGCTGATGAACCCCGGCGACGTCGCGCTGGGTCTGGAGCTCAACCACGGCGGCCACCTGACGCACGGCCTCAAGGTCAACGTCTCCGGCAAGTGGTTCAACTTCGCCTCTTACGGCGTCGACCGGGAGACGGAGCGCATCGACTACGACGCCATGGCCGCCGTCGCCCGCGAAGTGCGCCCGAAGGTGATCGTGATCGGCGCGACGGCCTACCCGCGCCAGTACGACTTCGCCCGCGCGGGCGAGATTGCGCGCAGCGTCGATGCGGTCCTGATGGCCGACATGGCGCACATCGCGGGGCTCGTCGCGGCCGGGCAGCACCCGACGCCCGTCGGCCCCGCGCCGGTGATCACCTCCACGACGCACAAAACGCTGCGCGGCCCCCGCTCGGCCTTCATCCTCAGCGACGCCGACCACGCCCGCGCGATCGATCGGGCCGTCTTTCCGGGGACCTCCGGCGGCCCGCACATGCACGTCATCGCGGGCAAAGCCGTCGCCTTCCGCGAGGCCGCCACGCCGGAGTTCCGCGACTACGCGATCCGCATCATCGAGAACGCGCGCGCGCTGGCCGACGCGCTGCTCGGCGAGGGGCTGCGGCTCGTCTCCGGCGGCACCGACACGCATCTGCTGCTCGTCGACGTCGGCGTGCGCGGCCTGACCGGCAAGGCCGTCGAGGGGGCTCTCGACGCGGCCGGTATCACGGTCAACAAGAACACCATCCCCTACGACGAGCGCCGCCCCACGGTGACGAGCGGGATCCGTATCGGCACGCCGGCGCTGACGACGCGCGGTATGGGCCCCGACGAGATGCGCGCCATCGCGCGTCTCATCGGCCGCGTGCTGGACGACATCGACGACGCGGCCACGCACGCCGCCGTCCGCGCCGAGGTCGGCGATCTCGTGGCGGGATTCCCGGTGCCCGGCGTGCCGGACTGAGCCCCACGGCCGGACGTGTTCCGTACGGACACGTCCCGGCGACGGGCGTTGGCTATACTGACCGCCACCGCCCGGCGACGGGTTCGCGGGCGGATGTGGAGTGCGCAGTGGTAAGAGCCTACGAGATGATGGTCGTCCTCAGCGGCGACGTGAACGCCGAGCAGATCCCCGACCGCATGGAGGGGCTGCGCAGCCTCGTCAACGAGAACGGCGGCACCGTCACCGACGTGATCGACTGGGGCCGCCGCCGCCTGGCGTACCCCATCCGCCGCAACTTCGAGGGGCACTACGTCATCACGGAGTTCACCAGCGAGGACGGCGCCGGCAACCCCGAAGTCGAGCGCGCGCTGCGGATCGACGAGAGCGTGCTGCGGCACCTCATCATCCGCACCGACGAGTAGCCCCCGGCCGGTCCGCGCAGCGGCGCCGGGGCGGAGACGGATATCGCCATGGCCAGCCTCAACAAGGTCCAGATCATCGGCAACTTGGGCGCCGACCCGGAGATGCGTTACACCGCCAACGGTCGCGCCGTCGCCACGATGCGAGTCGCCTGCAGTCGCCGTTACACCACGCAGGACGGGGAGCGTCGCGAGGAGACCGAGTGGGTGCGCGTCGTCGCGTGGGCGCGGCTCGCCGAGCTGGCCAGCCAGTACCTCGCCAAGGGCCGCTCCGTCTACGTCGAGGGTCGCATGCAGACCCGCGAGTGGGAGGATCGGGAGGGACAGCGTCGCTTCACCACCGAGGTGGTCGCGCAGGATATCCAGTTTCTCGACCGCCGCGGGGGCGGTGACTACGCTGACGATTCCGGGGGTCCGGGCGCCGGCGGCGGCGCCGGCAGCGTGGACCCCGACGACCTGCCCTTCGAATAGGGCATCCCCGGCCCGGTGCGCCGCCGCCTGGCGGCGACGGTCACGGCGGGGGATTCCAGAGGAGACCGCCCATGACGACCGACGCCGAAGCGGGCG
Organism: Dehalococcoidia bacterium; assembly: GCA_965207695.1. Classification (GTDB taxonomy): domain Bacteria; phylum Chloroflexota; class Dehalococcoidia; order Bin125; family Bin125; genus TK10-74A. Next base: position 76,651 of record CBDBNA010000013.1, read on the forward strand.
CGCCCGCTTCCGATCCCGCCCCGCCCCCCGAGGCCCCCGCCCCGGCGGCCCCTGCCGCCCCCCCGGCCGCCCGGACCCCGCGCGGCGGCCCTTCGCGGCGCGAGCGCGATGAGGGCGGCGGCCGCGGCCGCGGCGACGGCGACCGCCGAGGCCGCCGTCGCGGACGCAAGGCCCCGATGTTCGTCCCGGCCGAAGTCGAGACGATCGACTACAAGGACGTCGACCGGCTGCGCCGGCTCGTCTCCGATCGGGGCCGCATCGAGCCGCGCCGCAAGACCGGGCTGACGGCCAAGGATCAGCGCAAGCTGACCCGCGCCATCAAGCGCGCCCGCCACGTCGCCCTGCTGCCCTACACGGCCTCGCACCTGCGGGCCACGTCGGCCTACCGGCAGGCCACCCGCGCGGCCCGATTCGAGTCGCAGCGCCCGCCCGCGACGCCGGAACCGCCCGCCGAGGCGGAGGGCCCCGTTCCGCAGGAGCCTCCCGACGCCGTCGCACCCGAGGCCGAGGCCCCGGCGACCGTCGAGGCGCCCGAGACCCCCGAGGCGCCCGAGGCCGCCTCGACCGACGCCCCGACAGAGGCGGAAGCGGCTGCTCCCGCCGAGGCGGCCGACGCGGAAGACGCCGCTCCGGCGGCGGCGGAAGATGCCGACGATCCCGCCGCGGACCCGGACGCGGAGGCGGAGGCGTCCGCCTCGGAGACGGAGGAGCCGGCCGAGCCCGACGCCGAGGACGCCGCGCCCGACACCGCTGAGGCGGAGACGCCCGACGCGCCCGACACATCTGACGCGCCCGACACGACCGAGGACTCCGCCTAGGCCGGGCCGGTCCGCGATGAGCGCGCAAGCCAGAGTCGCTTCGCAGGGGTCCGCCGGGGGCGCCACGATCGGCGTGGGGCTGTTGGGCCTCGGCGTCGTCGGACGCGGCGTCTACGACGCGCTGCGCGACAACGCGGCGACCTACGCCGAGCGCTCGGGACGCCAGATCGAGATCCGCGGCGTCGCCGTGCGCGACGCCGACCGCCCCCGCCCCGGCGTCGACGCGGCGCTGCTCGCCGGCGACCCGCGCGCGCTCGCCGCGCGCGACGATGTCGGCATCGTGGTGGAGCTGATGGGCGGCATGGAGCCCGCCGCCGAGTGCATCGCGGCGGCGCTGCGGGCGGGCAAGTCCGTCGTCACGGCCAACAAGGAGGTCATGGCGCGGCAGGGCCCGGAACTGCTGGCGCTGGCCCAGGAGCACGACGCGGCGCTGCTCTACGAGGCCAGCGTGGGCGGCGGCATCCCGATCATCGCCCCGCTCACGCGCGACCTGCAGGCCAACGACATCCGCTCCCTGCACGCGATCATCAACGGCACCACGAACTTCATCCTCACCGCCATGGCGCAGGACGGTATGTCCTACGACGCCGCCCTGGCCGAGGCCCAGCGCCGGGGCTACGCGGAAGCCGACCCCGCCAGCGACGTGGAGGGGATCGACGCCGCCTTCAAGCTCGCCATCCTGGCCAGCCTGGCCTTCCACACGAGCGTGCGTCCCGACGATGTCTACCGCGAGGGCATCACCGCCCTCAGCGCCAGCGATTTCCGCTTCGCCGCCGATCTCGGCTACGTGATCCGGCTGCTCGCCATCGCCGGACGCGACGCCGCCGGCGGGCTGGACGTGCGTGTGCATCCGGCCCTGCTCGACGCCCACGACCCGCTGGCCCGCGTCGACGGCGTCCTCAACGCCGTCGCCGTTGAGGGCGACCTCCTGGGCCGCGCCATCTTCGAGGGCGAAGGGGCGGGCTCGGGGCCCACCACCAGCGCGGTCGTGGCGGATGTCCTGGACGTCGTGACGAACGGGGTGCGCGCCGCGTCGCGGCGGCCCTGGGCCGGCGCCGCCGGCGGCACGGAGCCCTCCGCGCCCCGCTTCGTGCCCCGGGGCGACCTGCGCATGCGGTATTATTTGCGTGTGCTGGTCCGCGACCGCCCCGGCGTCATCGCCGAGATCGGCCGTGTCTTCGCCACGAACCACATCAGCATCGCCTCCCTGCTCCAGGTCGAGGCGGACGCGGTGGCGGGAACCGCGGAGATCATCATCACGACGCATGAGGCGCGCGAATCGGACATCGATCGCTTCATGGCGACGGCCGCCATGCTCGATGTCGTGCGCGACTTGGCCGTCCGCATCCGCATTGGGAGCCGCCCGTGACGACGCGCAACGACCCCGACCAAATCGCCGGCGTGGTGGACTGGCTGGAGGCGGAAGTCAGCAGCCTCAAGGCCAAGCTGTCCCAGATCGAGTCGCAGACGCAGGAAGACCGCACGCGCCTCTGGCAGATCAGCGAAGCCAGCCAGCGCGCCGAGAGCGGCGCCGCCAACGTGGTCGCGCAGTTGAAGATCCTCTCCGACCTGCCCGAGGACGTACGCCTGCTGCGCGAACGGTCCGAGCGTATCCAGGCCGCCCTCGGCCAGGACTCCGAGCAGATGGAGCTGCTGGGCCGGCAGCTCCGCGCGGAGATGCAGGCCGAACGCGACGAACGCGGCGAACTGCGCCGCCGCACCGAATTCGCCGAACAGGCGGCGCTCACCGGCGCCGAGAAGGTGCACGTGGCGGAGGAGATGTCGCAGCGGGCGCAGGAGACCATGTCGGTCGTCAACCAGCGCCTGGAGCAGAGCGACATCAACGTCGCCGGGCTCAACGCGCGCTTGGAGGCCGTGAGCGAGGCGCTGCGGCGCCTGCAGGACGACGGCCGCACCGCCAGTTCCGAGATCGAGGGGCACGACCGCCTCTTCACGGAGATGGGCGATCGAATGGAGCGCTTCTCGGAGTTGGCGCGCCGCGTCCAGGAGCGCTTCGAGGACAGCGAGCGATCGCGGGAGGAGGCGGAGGCCCTGCGCGACCGCTTCGAGTCCATGCGCGTCGATAACGAAGCCGCCATCGCGCGGGTCGGCGCCATGCAGAGCGAGCACGAGCAGATCCAGGCCCGCTTCGCCGAGTTCGAGCGGTCGCTGGAGCGCTCCCGCACGCGGGCCGACCAGCACGAGCGCGCTCTGGGCGACCTTCGCGCCGCCTTCGACGACCTGCGCGAGTTGCTGCAGCGCGACACGGAACGGCTGCTGGGGTTCCAGGAGAAGCTGCGCCGCCGCCAGATCTCCGACCTGGAACAGGAGATCCGCGAGATCCGCGGCCATATCCGCCAGCAGGCCGAGTCGCGCAATGCCTGACCCGGCCGCGGGGCTCGCGGCCGGTCGGCGGGCGCCCAGCGACGCCGCGGGGGTGCTCGCCCGCTACGCCGCCTACCTGCCCCTGACCGACGCGACGCCCCGCATCAGCCTGGGTGAGGGCGCGACGCCGCTCGTCCGCGCGCCCTCGCTGGAACGGGCCACCGGGGCGGCGTCGGTGCACCTCAAGCTGGAATCCTGCAACCCCACCGGCTCCTTCAAGGACCGCGGCATGGTGCTGGCCGTGGCCAAGGCCGTCGAGGAGGGCCACGAGGCGGTGCTCTGCGCCTCCACCGGCAACACGAGCGCCTCCGCGGCCGCCTACGCCGCGCGCGTTGGGCTGACGGCCTACGTGCTGGTCCCGCGCGGCTCCATCGCGCAGGGCAAGCTGGCCCAGGCGGTCGTGCACGGCGCCCACATCCTGGCCGTGCAGGGCTCCTTCGACGACGCGCTCGGGCTGGCCCGCGAGATCACCGCCCGCCACCCCATCGCGCTCGTCAACTCGGTCAACCCGCATCGCCTCCAGGGCCAGAAGACCGCCGCCTTCGAGATCGTGGATGCGCTCGGCGACGCCCCCGACGTGCATTGCATGCCGGTCGGCAACGCGGGCAACATCACCGCATACTGGATGGGCTACCGCGATTACCAGGCCGAGGAGCGGCTCACCCGGCCGCCGCGCATGCTCGGCTTCCAGGCCGCCGGCGCGGCCCCGATCGTTTCCGGCGCGATCGTCGAGCACCCGGAGACCGTCGCGACCGCGATCCGCATCGGCAACCCCGCCTCCTGGCGCGGCGCGATCGCCGCCCGCGACGAATCCGGCGGCGACATCCAGGCCGTCAGCGACGCCGAGATCCTCGAGGCGTACCGCCGCCTCGCCCGCGAGGAGGGCGTCTTCTGCGAGCCCGCCTCGGCGGCTTCGGTGGCGGGGCTCCTCGCCCTGCCCGGGCGCGGCGTCGACCTGACCGGCGCCCGCGTCGTCTGCATCATCACCGGGTCCGGCCTCAAGGATCCCGAGACGGCGCTGTCGGTCGAGGCCGACGTCCAGGATGTGCCCGTCGACATCACCGCCGTCGAAGCGGCGCTCGCTTGACCTCGCCGGCCGGCGGGCCGGGAGCCGCGCGTCCGCTAGGCTGGGCGCGCCTGGCTGCGGAGATGGCATGACCCTCGACCTCGAAACCAGCACCAACTTCGGCTTCGACGCGCCGCGTCTTAGGGACGCCGTGCGGGAGATGCTGCTCGCGATCGGCGAGGATCCCGACCGCGAGGGCCTGCGCGACACCCCCCGGCGCATCGCCGAGGCCTACGCCGAGGTCTTCGCCGGGATGCGCACCGACCCGGCCTCGCTCCTGCGGGTCGGCTTCGAGGAGGGCCACGATGAGATGGTCATCCTGCGCGACATCCCCTTCTTCTCGATGTGTGAGCACCACCTGCTGCCGTTCCACGGCAGCGCCCACGTCGCCTACGTGCCGCGCGGCCGGGTCGTGGGGATCAGCAAGATCGCGCGCCTGGTCGACGCGGTCGCCCGCCGCCCGCAGCTGCAGGAGCGCCTGACCTCGCAGGTCGCGGACACGTTGATGGACGCGCTGGAGCCCGACGGCGCGGCCGTCGCGGTGCAGGCCGAGCACCTCTGCATGACGATGCGCGGGATCAAGAAGCCCGGCAGCCGGATGGTCACCTCCGCGATGCGCGGCACGTTCCAGTCGCAGCCCGAGACGCGCACCGAGTTCCTGGCCCTCGTCGGCCAGCAGGGCCGGTGAGACCCCGCCCATGAGCCTCAGCATCCGCCCCGCCACCTGGGACAGCGTGAGCCCGGAGTGGACGGCGCTGCTGGCCCGCGCCCGCCCGCCGGCGGGCGCATTCGCGACACCCGAGTTCCAGTCGGCTTGGTGGGACGCCTTCGCGGCCGGCCCCGGAGCGGACGACTGCCGGCACGACCTGCAGGCCGTGCGCGACGGGGAGGAGTTGGTCGGCGTGCTGCCGCTGATGCGGCGCGACGCCGCCGTGCACCTCATCGGCGACTCCGACGTCTGCGACTACATGGACATCGTGGCCGCGCCCGGGCGTGAGGCCGAGATGGTCGGCGCGCTGCTCGACCATCTCGACGCCGGCGGCGCGACCTCGCTGTCGCTGCCGGGCCTGTCCCAGGGCTCCGCCACGCTGGAGACGCTGCCGGCCGCCGCCGCCGCCCGCGGCTGGGACGTGCAATCCGAGCCCGAGGCGGTCTGTCCCGTGCTGGCGCTCGCGCCCGATTGGGACGGCTACCTGTCCGCCATCCGCACGCGCCACCGTCGCGAGGTGCGGCGCAAGATGCGCAACCTCCTCGACGGCGGCGCGAGCGTCGCGCTGGAGGCGATCGACGATCCCGACGCGCTGCTCGGAGCCATGCCCGAGTTCCTGGCGCTGATGGCCGCCTCCCGCGGCGACAAGGCGGATTTCCTCACGCCCCGCATGACCGCTTTCTTCCAGGGGCTCGCCCGGCGCATGGGGCCGGCCGGCCTGCTGCGGCTCTACTTCTTCCACGTCGACGGCAAGCGCGCGGCGGCGGTGCTGTGCTTCCGCGCCTGCGGCGAACTGCAGATGTACAACAGCGGCTACGACCCCGGCCTGCGCGAACTCTCTGTGGGCCTCGCCTCCAAGGTCTTCGTCGTGCGGGACGCCATCGAGCGGGGGCTCGCGCGGGTCGACTTCCTGCGCGGCGAGGAGCCCTACAAGTTCCAGCTCGGCGCGAAGCCCAGCCCCGTCACCCGCCTCGAATTGCGCCGCGCCCCGGCCGATGGGGGCGCCGCCTGATGTCGCACCACCTGCAGCGGCTCGCCTTCCTCAGCACGCACTCCTCGCCGCTGGCCGTGCCCGGCACGACCAAGGCGGGCGGCATGAACGTCTACATCGACGCCCTCACCCGTCGCCTCGGCCGCTCCGGCCGCCGCGTCGATATCTTCACCCGCCGCGACGACCCCGATCTGCCCGCCGTCGTCGCGCTCGACCGCAACGTGCGCGTCGTGCACATCGCCGCCGGCGCCCCGGCCCCCCTCCCGCCCCTCGGCGTGCACGCCGTGGAGGCCGAGTTCCGGGCCGGCGTGCAGGCCTTCGTCGAGCAGGACGCGGAGCCCGCCGCCCGCGGCGCCCCCTACGACCTCATCCATTCCCACTACTGGATCTCCGCCCTCACCGGCATGGCCCTGGCCGACGACTGGCGCCGCCCCCACGTGGCGATGTTCCACACCCTGGGCGAGGTGAAGAACCGCGCCCGCCGCGCCGAGCGCGAGCCGCCCCTGCGCATCGACGCCGAGCGCGGCATCGTCGCCCGGGCCGACCGCCTGATCTGCGCCACCCCGCACGAGAAGCGCTTCCTGGTCGAGTTGTACGGGGCCGACGCCGACTGCGTCAGCGTCGTGCCGGGCGGGGTTGACCTGGAGCGCTTCCGCCCCGCCCCCCCGTCCCACGACCGCGGCCGGGCGCGGCAAGCGCTGGGCCTCCCCGCCGGCCCCACCGCGCTCTTCGTCGGGCGGCTGGAGCGGCTCAAGGGCGTCGACATCCTCGTGCGCGCCGCCGCCCTGGCCGATGTCGAGCCGGCGCTCAGCGTCGTGATCGTCGGCGGAGACGCGGCCGATGCGGACGAGCGGGAGCGGCTGCGCGGCCTCGCCGACGGGCAGGGCATCGGCGAGCGCGTGCACTTCCTGGACGCGGTCGATCGCGACACGCTGGCGGAGTACTACCGCGCCGCCGACGTCTGCGTCGTGCCCTCCTACTACGAGAGCTTCGGCCTCGTCGCGGTCGAGGCGCTGGCCTGCGGCACGCCGGTCATCGCCACCCGCGTCGGCGGTCTGCAGTACACCGTCCGCGACGGCCAGACCGGCCACCTCATCTCCTGGCGCTGCCCCGAGCCCTTCGCCGAGCGGTTGGAGGCGCTGCTCGCCAACCACGACCTGCGCGCCCGTTTCGCCGCCGCCGCCGCGGACTCGGTGCAGCGCTTCGACTGGAACGTCGTGACGGAGCAGATCGTCGACGTGTACGAGGACCTGCTGGAGCGCCACGCGACCGGCGCCGCCTCGTGCCACGCCTCCTGAGGCCGCGCCCTCCCCGCCCCCGACGGCGATAGACTGCGGGCGATGACTACCGCCACTCCCGCCGCCGCGTCCCCGACCGAGGCCCCCGCCGAGGACGGCCCCCGCCGCGCCCTCGTGGTCATGGCGCACCCGGACGACATCGAGTTCTCCTGCGGCGGCACGGTCGCCAACCTCGCCGACGACGGCTGGCGGGTCAGCTTCTGCCTCGTCACCAGCGGCGACAAGGGCAGCAAGGACGACACCTTCCTCGCCTGGGACCTCGCCCGCGTGCGCGAGGCCGAGCAGCAGGCCGCCGCCGCCCGCCTGGGCGTCGCCGAGTGCATCTTCCTGCGCTGGCCCGACGGCTTCGTCGAGGACTCGGCCGAGTTGCGCGAGCGGATCGTGCGCGTCATCCGCGAGCAGCGGCCCGACCTGCTCATCACCTGGGACGGCTACCGCGGCTTCAACCACCGCGACCACCGCACCGTGGGCCTCGTCGCGCTCGACGCGGCCTTCCCGCTGGCCCGCACGCCGCACTACTTCCCCGGCCACGCCGACGCCGGCCTGGGCTGGCACCGCGTCAACACCGTGCTGCTCACCGGCAGCCGCGAGCCCGACTACTTCGTCGACGTCGGCCGGCAGTTCGACCGCAAGATCGAGGCGCTGCTCTGCCACGCCAGCCAGGTGCAGTCGACGCGCGAGGAACTGCGCGAGCGCATGAGCGAGCGCCAGGCGGAGGCCGCCGCGCAGGGACGCATCCCCTGGGCCGAGGGCTTCCGCCGCCTGACCTTCGGCGGGACCGCCGCCCCCACCCGCGCCGCCGCCCTGCGCGCCGTCGCCGAGCGCGCCGCGGCCGCCACGGACGACCCGGAGAGCTAGTCGTGGAAGACCTCGCCCTCTACTTCCTCTGGTCGGGGCTCGTCGCGGCGGGGGTGGCCGCGCCGCTCTACATCGGCTTCGCCGCCGCGCCCTGGCTATCGCGGCTGGTCCCCGCCGTCCCGGCGCCGCTCCTGCGGCGCGCCGCCGCCAACGGCCCGACCGCCCCACCGCTCCCGGCGACGCCCCCCGGCCGCGCCCCCCGCCCCCGCACCGTGGGCGGCCTCGCGACCCTCGCCGCCTGGACGTCGGTCGTCTTCGGCGGGCTGGGCCTCATCTTCCGCACCATCGCCCTCGACCACGCGCCGTTCAGCAACCTGTTCGAGTTCTCCATGGCCTTCGGCTTCGCCATCGCGCTCGTCTACGTCCTCTTCGAGCGCCAATACCGCACGCGCCTGCTGGGGGCGTTCGTGATGCCCGTCGCCTTCGGCCTCTACGCCAGCGCGCTCGTCTTCCCCAGCGAGGGCCAGCAGACGCTCGTGCCGGCGCTGCAGAATCCCACCCTGCTCACCGTGCACGTCTCGGTGATGCTGCTGGCCTACGCGGTGCTGGCCGTGGCCTTCGGCGCCGCCGTGATGCACCTCGTGCAGGGCAACCGGCGACAGCGCATCGCCTGGCTGCCCGCCCCCCGCCGCGCCGAGGAGCTCACCCATCGGGCGGTGCTGATCGGCTTCCCGCTGCTGGGCGCGGGCATCGCCCTGGGCGCCCTCTGGGCCAACGACGCCTGGGGCCGCTATTGGGGCTGGGACCCCAAGGAGACCGCCGCTCTGGTCACCTGGCTCATCTTCGCCGTCTACCTGCACGCCCGCGGCCTGCAGCCGGCCGCCCCCGGCCCGGGCCAGACCGCCCGCCCGCGCCGTCGCCGCTCGTGGCTGCCCCCCGGCCCCTGGATCGTCGTGCTGGGCTTCGCCGCCGTCCTCTTCACCTATCTGGGCGTCAACCTGTGGATCAGCGGTCTGCACTCGTACGCGGGGGTGTAGGGGGCGCTTGCGGGTGACACCGCGGCCCGCGACCATGCGCCGACAAGCACGCCCACCGGCGATTGGAGCCGGCAGGCGTCGAGTGGAGCGACGCGCTCGTTCGGTGGACTCTCCCAATGGCCGACTATGACGCCCTGGTCACTGAGCTTCGCGAGGGGTATCGCACGCATCAGTCGCTCCCCAACCCAATCGAAGACGACACGCGGCAACACCTAATCGATCCCGTGGTCCAGCACGTCTATGACACGGCCCGGATTCGCCGAGGCCAACACAGTCATGGAGGCGCGCCAGACTACGTGCTCTACAGCCGCCCCATCACCACGGATGGCCCCGCGCGGGTGATCGTCGAGGCGAAGCCACTGGGGACGGACCTTGAGAAGGTGCCACGGGCAGATCGGACCGGCTCCCCGGAGCGACAGATCATGCGCTATTTGCGTGATCACGTTGCGGCTGGCCCGCTGACGATCGGAGCACTGACCGACGGCCAACTCTGGAGGATTTACGGCAACGTCGAAGGCGGCCGCGGCCTGCTGGAGGAAATCGACCTCGGACCCTTGCTGCGAGGAGCCGAAGATGCCACCTCGCTGCGTCGCTTGTGTGGGCAACTTGCGCGCGGCGACCAGGCACGCGGGACGATCGGCGACAAGTCCCTCCGCGCCCTCGCTGTGGCGGTGGCCGAAGCGGCCGCGACGACCATCGCGGATGCAGGAAAAATGCTCGCGTTGCTTGGAGCCACCGGCGAGCCCTCGGACCCTATCGCGCCAGATTCGCTGGAAGGCCGCCGGCGGGATGCCTTCGAGATGGATTGGCAGGCGCACGCCCACGCGGACGGGCCGGAGATTCAGCCAGAGGTGGAAGGCGAGCCTGGTTCTTTCTGGCCGCGGCGAGTACGCGTAGCCATGGTGCGCATGACTTACCGCGAGGAAGGCATCGGGCGTGAGGAAGCATCCCGTGCCGCTCGTATCTTCGCGGAGCGGGCCGACCCCCGAACTGCGGTACTTTTCGCTTGGCAGGCGGACCCCGCGCGTGGCATCTCGGCACGACTGGTCGTCGCGACGCCGAGCGGCGTCGCCATGACTCAACCGTTCGATCCGCAGCTACCGCCACCCACCGCCCGGAAGGCCGCGGTACGCCTGCTGACACTGCTGTCGCGGAAGACGGTCTCGCCCAGGGCACTGGCCGACGCGCTGGATGTGCTGCCCCTGCAACGCGACTTCTACCGGGAGATCAGAACGTGGATGCGGGGTCTTCGACACGACGACGCGGCGTTCCGCGGCACCTCGCCGGAAGGCGATCGTCACGAGATACTGCTGCGCCACCTGATCCGGATCTTGTTCGTGTGGATACTCAAAGAGGACGACTTTCTCCCGCCAGAGTTGTTCGACCCGGACTTCGGACGAGAGCACGGGATCATCGACTACCACAACGAGGTACTGCGCTTCCTGTTCCATGACCGTCTCAACGCGGAGGAGCGGGATCACGAGCCGCACCGCATTCCCGCGGTCAACGACGTGTTCCGCGACGTACCGTTCCTCAATGGCTCGTTGTTCGCGGAGAGGGTCGGGGACGACCGGCTACAGATCGCCGCCGACCGCTACTGGAGTGATGACGAAGACGACAGCGCGCTCTTCAACATCCTCGCCCGGTACCACTGGACTGCCAACGAGCATCGGCCGGGCGAGCGCGAGCAGACGCTTGACCCGGAGTTGCTTGGGAACCTCTTCGAACAGTTGCTTGCTGATCCGCTGATCGAGGAGAAGGAACGGCAGCGTGGAACGGAAACGCTGAAGGCTCCCGATGGCGCCTACTACACGCCGATGGATGTTGCGGCCGAGATGGCGGCCGACGCGCTTGCGGCTGCGGTCAGAGACGATGCGCCGATCAGTGTCAAGGACGAGGAACTCCTCGATCTGTTCCGGAGTCCCGATGCCGTGCTCCCAGGGCTGGAGGCGCTGGGCCTGCGTCAGCGTGAACGACTACAGGCGCGGATTCAGGATATGCGCATCTTCGACCCCGCGGTCGGGAGCGGACAGTTCTTGCTTGCCTGCCTGCAGGCCTTGCGGACCGCGCGGCGCCATCTGGGCCTGGTCGAACGTGGGACCACGCGCGAGATCATCACGCACCAACTCATGGGGCAGGACGTTAATCCCATGGCGGCACAGATCGCCCGCCTGCGCTTGTTCATAGCGCTTCAACTCGATGAGCGCGACTTGGAAGGAGACCCTCTCCCAAACCTCGAGGCGCGCATCGTCTGTGCCGACACGCTCTACACGCACCCCGTCTCTCACTACGATCCGCTCGCACTCCGCGGTGCCGGGGGCCAGCGCGTGCTCACGGCCGGCGCGGATCGCGATCAATTCGATGCCGCGTTGCGCGCGCTGGCGGAGACTCGCGGGAAGTGGTCCAGCGACTACAGCGAAGGGGCCAAGAGGGACCGCCGCGTCCAGGACAGGGCGGCTCGGGCGACTCTGAGTGATCTGCTCCAGGCAATGGTGCTTGATGAGGACGCGGAACGCGAACTCCGCTCCCTCGTCGACTACCCTCTGCTCGAACTCGATCACGACCAGCCCGCCAGGATCGATCCTCGGCTTCTGTTCGCACAGGATGAGGGGCACTGGAGCGGCTTCGACATTGTCATCGGGAACCCGCCCTACCAAGGCTTCACGTTATCGGGCATAGGGGATGCCGAGCGGCGTGCGCTCGAAGATCGGGGGTACCGCGCTGTGGGTGCCCTGGATCTGTACGCGCTGTTTTGCGAGGCCGCGCTCGCGCTGGCGCGGCCGGAGGGCGGAGTTGTAGTGCTGGTGACGCCGCTGTCGATTGCTTTCGGCCGGGATAAGCAGGAACTGCGCGCGGTCTTCGGGAGGCGATGCCGCTCCGTAGTCATTCGCAGCTACGACAATATCCCCGACACCATCTTCAATGCGCATCCGCTCTTCAAGGGGTGGAAGAACAGGCAGCGCTCATCAATCACGACGGCCGTGTTGGGTGCCGGCCCCCCCGTGCTGCGCACCGACGCACTGCTCCGTTGGCGGGCGCCTGATCGTCAGAGTGCGCTCCGCCGTAGGCCCCGCATGCCGCTTCAGGACGCCGATATGGACTACGCCCGTTCCCAGTGGCCGCGCATCCCGAACAAGAGAGTAGCCCGCATGATCCGCGCGGTCGCAGGCCAGCGCACGACCATCGCGGACCTACGGCGGCAAGCGGGCAACATGGCCAATCCGTGCGCGCTCTCTCTGCCGAAGACCGGCTGGTACTTCGTGAGCGGCCTGCCTCCAGGCGAGCGACACGACAAGGAGACCTTGCTCGCGCTGCCGGATGAGGAGATGCAGCTGCTAGTGATTGCTGCGCTCAACGGGCACGTCGCCAACGCCTGGTGGCGCGTGTTCGGAGATGGCTATCACGTCAAGCCGAGAGAGTTCGATGCGTTCACGATCCCAGATGCTTGGCTTGATGGGGAGGGTCGGGATCTAGCGCTTAGCTTCGGGCGGAACTTGATCAGTGCCATCCCACAGTCGCTCAAGGTCAAGCGCAACGCCGGCCTGGAGTGGCCGAACGTGGACTTCTTCCAACAGACGAAACTCATCGCCGATCTCGACCGCTTCCACATCAAGTCGCTGGGACTACCCGCCGAGCCGCTGCTGACGCAGTTGAAGCTGATGCGCTCCCCGGACGGCTGGGACTTCGAGTAGCCCCCGACCGTAAACTGCCCGACGCTGGCCTTGACTGGCGGGGCCCAGCCCTCCTAGGCTTTGCTGCTGTACGCCGAGGTTCACGTCCCCCGTACGGGTCGAGGCCGAAACCGGAGACGACCGCCGGCACGTCGTGCCGGAAGGGTTCTATCGGACGGCCTGGGCCCTTTCTGATTGTCTTGTCCGGTCGTGACCCCCATCCGGCGTGCCCGGGGCCGCCCCCGGGAACCGGCAAAGGTGAGAGTTCGTGCCCACGGTCAACCAGCTGGTGCGTCGCGGTCGCAAGCGGACGGTCAAGAAGACCAAGGCGCCCGCGCTGCGCTTCATCCACAACTCGCTGACCAACCGCACCCGCGAGGGGCGCGGCTCGCCCCAGATGCGCGGCGTCTGCACGGCCGTGCGCACCATGACGCCGAAGAAGCCCAACTCGGCGCTGCGCAAGGTCTGCCGCGTGCGGCTGACCAACGGCATCGAGGTCACGGCCTACATCCCCGGCGAGGGGCACACGCTGCAGGAGCACTCGGTGGTGCTCATCCGGGGCGGGCGCGTGAAGGACCTGCCGGGCGTGCGCTACCACGTCATCCGCGGCGCGCTCGACGCGCAGGGCGTCGGCGACCGCCGGCGGGGCCGTTCGAAGTACGGCACCCGTCGCACCGGCGGGCCGGCCACGGCCGCGCCGGCCTGATCGCGAGGATTGGGAACGTCATGCCACGCCGGAACCGGCCCGAGCGGCACAAGATCGACCCCGATCCCCGCTACAACAGCCTCGTCCTGCAGCAGTTCATCAACAAGGTCATGCTCAACGGCAAGAAGGGCACGGCCGAGCGGATCGTCTACGGCGCGCTCGACCACATCGAGGAGCGCACCCGCCGCGACCCGCTCGACGTCTTCCAGCAGGCGATGCGCAACGTCACGCCGCAGATGGAGGTCAAGCCCCGCCGCGTGGGCGGCGCGACCTACCAGGTGCCCGTCGAGATCCGCGCCGACCGGCGCGCCGCGCTGGCGGTGCGCTGGATCCTGGCCGCGGCCCGCGCCCGCGGCGGCCGCTCGATGGCCGAGCGCCTGGCGCAGGAGTTGATGGACGCCTCGGACAATCAAGGCACGGCGGTCAAGCGCCGTGAGGACACCCATCGGATGGCCGAGGCGAACCGCGCCTTCGTGCACTACCGCTGGTAGGACCGCCGCCCCCATGCCCCGCGACATCCCCATCGAGTACGTGCGCAACATTGGCGTCATCGCCCACATCGACGCGGGCAAGACGACCGTGACCGAGCGCATCCTCTACTTCACCGGCCGCACCTACAAGATCGGCGAGGTGCACGAGGGCACCGCGGTCATGGACTTCATGGACCAGGAGCGCGAGCGCGGCATCACCATCGCCGCCGCCGCCACGACGGCCGAGTGGCGCGACCACCGCGTCAACATCATCGACACGCCCGGCCACGTCGACTTCACGGTCGAGGTGGAGCGCTCGCTGCGCGTGCTCGACGGCGGGATCGTCGTCTTCGACGCCGTGGCCGGGGTCGAACCGCAGTCGGAGACGGTCTGGCGGCAGGCCGACAAGTACCGCGTGCCCCGGCTCTGCTTCATCAACAAGATGGACCGCGTGGGCGCCGACTTCGAGCGCACGCTGGACATGATCGCCGACCGGCTGGGCATGCTGCCTGTGCCCGTGCAGATGCCCATCGGCGCCGAGGAGGAGTTCGGCGGCGTGGTCGACCTGATCGCCATGCGCGCCTGGACGCACACCGGCAAGCGCGACGAGCCGCCCGTCGAGGGGCCCATCCCGCCGGCCCTGGAGGCCGACGCCGCGCGCTGGCGCGACACCATGCTGGAGCGCCTGGCCGAGCACGACGAGCAGATCATGATCTCCTACCTGGAAGGGCACGAGCTCGGCCTGGACGAGATCCGCAAGGCCGTCCGCCGCGGCGCCATCGCCAACGAGTTCACGCCCGTCTTCTGCGGCGCGGCGCTCAAGAACATGGGTGTGCAGCGCCTGCTCGACGGAGTCGTCGACTACCTGCCCTCGCCCATCGACGTGCCGCCGATCACCGCGCGGCAGCCCGACGGCACGGAGGTCGAGCGCCCGTCCGACGACGATGCGCCGCTGGCCGCGCTGGCCTTCAAGATCGTCACCGACCCCTACGTGGGCCGCCTCGCTTACACCCGCGTCTACTCCGGCGTCCTGCGCAGCGGCGACTCGGTGACCAACACCTCGCGCCACAAGCAGGAGCGCATCGGCCGGCTGCTGCGCATGCACGCCGACAGCCGGGAGGAGATCGACGAGGTCTACGCGGGCGGCATCGCGGCCGTGATCGGGCTCAAGGACACCTTCACCGGCGACACGCTCGCGCCCAAGGGCGACCCGGTGGTGCTGGAAGACATCAGCTTCCCCGACCCCGTGGTCTCTGTCGCGATCGAGGCCAAGAGCAAGCCCGACCAGGACAAGATGAGCCAGGCGCTACGCAAGCTCGCCGAGGAGGATCCCACCTTCGTCGCCGCGTACAACGAGGAGACGGGGCAGACGATCATCTCCGGCATGGGCGAGCTGCACCTGGAGGTCATCGTCGACCGGATGACGCGCGAGTTCCGCGTCGGCTGCAACGTCGGCCGGCCCCAGGTCGCCTACCGCGAGACGGTCCGCCGCGCGGCCGAGCACGAGACCCGCTTCGTGCGGCAGACCGGCGGGCGCGGCCAGTTCGCGCACGTCATCCTGCGCGTCGAGCCCCTCCCGCCCGGCTCCGAGAACGAGTTCGAGAACGAGGTCCGCGGCGGCGCGATCCCGCAGCAGTACATCCCCGCCGTCGCCAAGGGCGTCGATCAGGCGCAGCGCAACGGCGTGCTGGGCGGGCACGGCGTCGTCGACGTGCGCGTCACCCTGCTCGACGGCAACCACCACGAGGTCGATTCCAGCGAGATGGCCTTCACGACCGCGGCCAGCATCTGCTTCCAGGAGGCGATGCGCCGCGCCCAGCCGGTCATGCTGGAGCCCATCATGAAGCTGGAGATCTCCACGCCCGAGGGCTTCGTCGGCGACGTCGTCGGCGACGTGGCGGCCCGGCGCGGGCAGGTGCACGGCGTCGAGGCGCGGGGCGCGGTGCAGATCGTGGGCGCCATGATCCCGCTCGCCGAGACCTTCGGCTACACCACGGCCCTGCGCTCCATGACGCAGGGCCGCGCCACCTCCAGCATGGAGTTCGATCACTACGAAGAGGTGCCCGCGGCGGTCGCCGAGGCGGCCGCGAAGGCATAGAGTGCCGGGGCCGCCGCGCGGCCCCCGCCCAGGAGCGCAGGAAGGGATCCCATGGCGCGAGAGAGATTCGAACGCACGAAGCCGCACGTGAACGTGGGCACGATTGGCCACGTGGATCACGGCAAGACGACCTTGACGGCGGCGATCACGAAGACGCTGGCCTTGGCGGGGCAGGCCGAGGTGCGCAGCTTCGACTCGATCGACAACGCGCCCGAGGAGCGCGAGCGGGGCATCACGATCGCGATCGCGCACGTGGAGTACGAGACGGCGGCGCGGCACTACGCGCACATCGACGCGCCCGGCCACGCCGACTACATCAAGAACATGATCACCGGCGCCGCCCAGATGGACGGCGCGATCCTGGTGGTGGCGGCCCCGGACGGGCCCATGCCGCAGACCCGCGAGCACATCCTGCTGGCCCGCCAGGTGGGCGTGCCGCGGATGGTCGTCTTCCTCAACAAGGTCGACCAACTCGACGACCCCGAGCTGCTGGACCTGGTGGAGTTGGAGGTGCGCGAGCTGCTCAGCCAGTACGACTTCCCCGGCGACGACATCCCCGTCGTGCGCGGCGCCGCCCTGCACGCCCTGGAGTCCGAGAGCACCGACGCCGCCGCACCCGAGTACGCCGCCATCCGCGAGCTGATGGACGCCGTGGACGCCTACGTGCCGACGCCGCCGCGGCTGACCGACCAGCCCTTCCTGATGCCCATCGAGGACGTCTTCGGCATCAAGGGCCGCGGCACCGTCGTCACCGGCCGCATCGAGCGCGGCCAGGTGCACACCGGCGACGCGATCGAGATCGTCGGCCTGCAGGAGACCGCCACCTCGACCGTGACCGGCGTGGAGATGTTCAAGAAGACGCTCGACGCCGGCGAGGCCGGCGACAACGTCGGCTGCCTCTTGCGCGGCAAGGAGCGCGGCGACGTGGAGCGCGGCCAGGTGCTGGCCGCGCCCGGCTCGATCACCCCCCACACCGCCTTCCAGGCCGAGGTCTACATCCTCAGCAAGGAGGAGGGCGGCCGCCACACCCCCTTCTTCCCCGGCTACCGCCCCCAGTTCTACATCCGCACCACCGACGTCACCGGCGAGATCCAGTTCCCCAGCGGCGTCGAAATGGCCATGCCCGGCGACAACGTCGTCATGCAGATCCGCCTCATCCAGCCCATCGCCCTCGAACCCGGCCTCCGCTTCGCCATCCGCGAGGGCGGCCGCACCGTCGGCGCCGGCGCCGTCACCGAAATCCTGGAGTAACCGTCGCATGGCGCGTCAGAAGATCCGCATTCGGCTCAAGGCCTACGACCACCGCGTCCTCGACGAGAGCGCGGCGCAGATCGTGGAGTCCGCGGAGAAGACCGGCGCCGCCGTCGCGGGGCCCATCCCCCTGCCCACCGACATCAACAAGTACACCGTGATCCGCTCGCCGTTCGTCCACAAGGACGGCCGCGAGCAGTTCGAGATGCGCACCCACAAGCGCCTGATCGACATCCTGGAGCCCACCGGCCGCACGGTGGACACGCTCATGCGGCTCCAGTTGCCGAGCGGCGTCGACATTGAGATCAAGCTGTAGACATCCACCGCCGGGCCGGAGCCCGGGGCGGCGAGAGGAACGGACGAGGGACGATCGTGGCGGTGCTGGGACTGCTCGGCAAGAAGCGCGGCATGGTGCAGGTCATCGAGGACGACGGCCGCGTCGTCGGCTGCACGGTGCTGGAGGTCGGCCCCTGCCCGATCACCCAGATCCGCACCGCCGAGCGCGACGGCTACGCCGCCGTGCAGGTCGGCTTCGGCGCCGCCCCCGAGTGGAAGGTCAGCAAGGCCGAGCGCGGACACACCGGTTCCAACGGGGCGCTGAAGCACCTGGCCGAGTTCCCCGCCGACGACTACGACGCCCTCAGCGTGGGGCAGACGCTCACCGCCGGCGAGGTCTTCCAGCCGGGCGACCGGGTCGACGTGCAGGGGGTCGGCAAGGGCAAGGGCTTCCAGGGCGGCGTCAAGCGCCACCACTTCGCCGGCGGACCCCGCACGCACGGCCAGAGCGACCGCCACCGCGCACCGGGCTCCATCGGCGCCGGGTCCACGCCGGGCCGCGTGCTCAAGGGCACCCGCATGGCGGGCCGCATGGGCGGCAAGGCGGCCTCCAGCGTCAACCTCGAAGTCGTCCGCGTGCAGCCCGAGCGAGGCCTGGTCTTCGTCAACGGCTCCGTCCCCGGCGCGACCGACGGCCTGATCCGCATTCGCCAGTCGAAGCGCGGGCCGCGGAGCCGGTCATGAAGCTCTCTCTCCTGGACGACAGCGGCGCCGAGGTGCGTCAGATCGATGTCGATGACGCGGTCTTCGGCATCGAGCCGAACCTGCCCGTCGTGCACCAGGCCCACGTCGCCCAGCTCGCCAACCGGCGCCGCGGCACGGCCAGCACGCTCACCCGTTCGAACCACCGCAGCAGCACCGGCAAGACGCGGCGCCAGAAGGGCACCGGCCGGGCTCGCCAGGGCGGCGCATCCTCACCCTTGCGCCGCGGCGGTGCCGTGGCCCACGGCCCCCACCCCCGCTCCTACCGCCAGCGCCTGCCCAGGCGCATGCGGCGCCTGGCGATTCGCTCCATGCTCTCGCAGCGCGCCGCCGAGGGCGGCCTGATCGTCCTCGACGGCGAGAGCTTCGAGCCGCGGACGCAGGCCGTGCAGCGGCTGCTCGGCGATCTCGGCGTGCAGCGCAGCGCCCTCCTTGTCACCAGCCAATCGAACGACGCGCTCAAGCGCGGCATCCGCAACCTGCCCGCCATGCACACCTGTCCCGCCGACACGCTCAACGTGGAATCGCTGCTGGCGCACGATCAGATCGTCATGACCGAGGCCGCCGTCCGTCGCGCCGAAGCCCTCTGGGGCGGCGAGCGCGCCGGGCGGCGCCGCGCCCCGGCTCCCCTTCCCTCCGGCTCCGAAGCGAACGGGAAGGAGTCCTAGATGCCCAAGGACATCCACCCCTTCTCGGTCGTGCGGCGGCCGATCATAACGGAGAAGTCGACGGAGCTCGCCGGCGACGGCCAATACGTCTTCGAAGTGGACCCGCGCGCGAACAAGATGCAGATCAAGGAGGCGGTCGAGATCGGTTTCAACGTTGTCGTGCGCCGCGTCAACACGATGAACGTGCGCGGCCGCCGCCGCCGCTTCGGCCGCCACTACGGCACGGAGCCGGGTTGGAAGAAGGCCGTCGTCACGCTGGCCGACGGCTACGAGATCAAGCTCTTCGAGGGGGTATAGGGTGCCGCTCAAGAAGTTCAAGCCCACCTCGCCCGGCCGCCGCAACTCCTCGGGGCACACGTTCGAGGAGATCACCAAGAAGCGGCCCGAGAAGAGCCTGCTCGCCCCCCAGAAGCGCAAGGCGGGGCGCAACAACCAGGGCCGGCTCACCGTGCGGCATCGCGGCGGCGGTCACAAGCGGCGCTACCGCATCATCGACTGGAAGCGCCGCGACCGCGTCGGCATCGAGGGCCGCGTGCGCGCCATCGAATACGACCCCAACCGCAGCGCCCGCATCGCCCTCGTCTTCTACGCCGACGGGCAGAAGCGCTACGTCCTCGCGCCGCTGGGGCTCGGCGTCGGCGACCGCATTCACACCGGGCCCGAGGCGCCGGTCCGTACCGGCAACACGATGCCGCTGCACCTGATCCCCAACGGCACCGCCGTCCACGGCGTCGAGTTGAACCCCGGCCGGGGTGCGCAGATCGTGCGCAGCGCTGGCGCCTCGGCCCAGATCATGGCCAAGGAGGGCGACTTCGTCCTGCTGCGCCTGCCCTCGGGCGAGATGCGCCGCGTGCGGCGCGACTGCTTCGCGACCATCGGCCAGGTGGGCAACGTCGAGCACGCCAACATCAAGCTGGGCAAGGCCGGTCGGGTTCGCCATCGCGGCCGGCGGCCGCAGGTGCGCGGCTCGGTGATGAACCCCGCCGACCACCCCCACGGCGGCGGCGAGGGCAAGGCGCCCATCGGGCTGCCGGCCCCCAAGACGCCCTGGGGCAAGCCCACGCTGGGCTACCGCACGCGCGGCAAGAAGCCGTCCGACAAGTACATCGTCCGCCGCCGCGGGCGCAAGCGCCGCTAGGAGACCCGATGTCCCGTTCCACGAAGAAGGGGCCCTACATCGACCACCGCCTGCAGGCGAAGGTCGAGCGCGCCCGCGTCTCCGGCAAGCGCACCGTCATCCAGACCTGGGCCCGTGCTTCCACCATCACGCCCGAGATGGTGGGCATGACGATCGGCGTCCACGACGGCCGCCGTCACATCCCCGTCTTCATCTCCGAGAACATGGTTGGACACAAGCTCGGCGAGTTCGCGCCAACCCGCACGTTCCGCGGCCACGTGGGCCGCTCCGACCGCAGCACCCGGGTGCGATAGCCATGCAAGTACGCGCCACTGCCAAGTACGTCCGCATGTCGCCCCGCAAGGCCCGCATGATCCTGCAGGGGCTGCGCGGCATGTCCGTCGAGGCGGCGCTCACGACGCTGCGCTTCACCCCCAAGCCGGGCGCGAAGCAGGTGGCCAAGGTCGTCGAGTCGGCCGCCGCCAACGCGGAGAGCAACTTCAACATCGCCCCCGGCGACCTGCGCATCGCGCAGATCTACGCCGGCGACGCGCGCACGCTGCACCGCTTCCGGGCCGCCGCCCGCGGCCGCGTGCAGCCGCTGCTCAAGCGCACCTGCCACATCACGGTGGTCGTCACGGACGAGGCGGACTAAGTATGGGCCACAAAGTACACCCCACCAGCTTCCGGATCGGCGCCATCTACACCTGGCGCAGCCAGTGGTACGCCGACCAGGACTACGCCAAGCTCCTGCGCGAGGACCGTGAAATCCGCGACTTCCTGAACCGCACGCTGGGCGAGGCCGGCATCTCGCGCGTCGAGATCGAACGCAACATCAGCCAACTCACCGTCTCCATCCACACCGCCAAGCCGGGCATCGTCATCGGCCGCGGCGGGCAGAAGGTGGACGAACTGCGCACGGACCTGGAAAAGCTCACCGGCCGCCGCGTGCGCGTGAACATCCAGGAGATCCGCACCCCCGAGCTCGACGCCTACTTGGTGGCCCGCAACGTCGCCGACCAACTCGAGCGAAGGGTCGCCTTCCGCCGCGCCATCAAACAGGCCGTGCTGCGCACCCGCCAGCGCGGCGCGGAGGGGGTTCGCATCCGCATCAGCGGCCGCCTGGGCGGCGCCGAGATGTCGCGCAGCGCGGCCGAGATGGACGGCCGCGTGCCCCTGCACACGATCCGCGCCGACATCGACTACGGCTTCGCCGAAGCGCACACGGTCTTCGGCCAGATCGGCGTCAAGTGCTGGATCTACAAGGGCGAGATCCTGCCCGCCGCCGCCGAGGGCCGCAGCGACGAGCGCGAGGCCACCGGCCCCGCCCACGCCGTGCCGCCGCCGCCCTCGTCGCCGCTGGCGCAGACCGGCGCCGCCACCGGGGGGAGCGCCTGATGCTGCAGCCCAAGCGGGTCAAGTGGCGCAAGCACCACCGCGGCCGGCGCCGCGGCGTCGCCCACGGCGGCAGCCAGGTCGCCTTCGGCGAGTTCGGCCTGCAGTCCCTCGACGCCGCCTGGATCGACGGCCGCCAGATCGAGGCCGCGCGCCGCGCGATCACGCACCACGTCAAGCGCGGCGGCAAAGTCTGGATCCGCATCTTCCCCGACAAGTCCGTGACCCAGAAGCCGGCCGAAACGCGCATGGGCAAGGGCAAGGGCGCGCCCGAGAAGTGGGTCGCCGTCGTCAAGCCGGGCCGCATCCTGTTCGAGATCGGCGGCGTCGCCGAGGACGACGCCCGCGAGGCGCTGCGGCTCGCCGCGCACAAGCTGCCGGTCCACACCCGCGTCGTGCAGCGCGAAGTGGAGGTCATCTGACCATGCCCAACCCGCTCGCCGACGAAGCCCGCCGGCTCGACGACGCCGCGCTCACGACCGCCGTCAACGAGGCCTACCGTGAACTGTTCAACCTGCAGTTCCAGCGGGGCACGCATCAGCTCCAGGACCTCACGACGATCCGGCGGGCGCGGCGGCAGATCGCGCGGCTGCGCACGGTGCTGCGGGAGCGCGAGCTCGCCGCCGCCGCGGGCACGCCGCTGACGCCGCTCGCCGCGACGGCCCCCGCCCCGATCTCCCCGCAGAAGCAGCGCGCGCTCGACGAGCGCGCGGCGACCGAGAGTGCGCTGCCCGAGGAGGCCGCCCCCCTGATTCCGCCCAGCGCCCTGGCCGACGAACTCGCGGCCGAGGCCGTCGAAGATGTCGAGCTGACCTCGGCCGATGCCGAGGCGACCGACGCCGCCGAGGACGCCCCCGAGAAGGAGACGAGCTAGCGATGGCACGTAAGCAGCGCACCGGCGTCGTCGTCAGCGACAAGATGGACAAGACCGTCGTCGTGCGCGTCGAGCGCACCGTCACGCACCGCCGTTACAAGAAGGTGCTGCGACGCCGCAAGCAGTTCCAGGCGCACGACGAGACCAACGACTGCGAACTGGGCGACCAGGTCCTGATCGAGGAGTGCCGGCCGCTTTCCCGCCGCAAGCACTGGCGCGTCGTGCGCATCCTGGAACGGCACGAGGTCGCCGACGTCCAACCGCGCGATATCCAAGCGCCCACGGTCGACGAGCCCGCGCCGGGCGCGGCAGCGGCCGCGTCGGTCGACGCAGCGGCCTCGCCGAGCGTCGAGACGGCCGCGCCCGCCGAGGCCGCGCCCGATGCCGAGCCTGCGCAGGCTGAGGCTCCGGAACCGTCGGCGGAGACGGACGCCCCGCCCGTCGAGGACGCAGTCGAGGAAGTGGCGGCCGAGCCCGACGCGGTGGAAGAGCCCGCCGCCGAGCCGGAGGCGCCTGCGGAGCCGACTGAGACCCCAGAGGCGGAGTCCCCGCCGGCCGACGACGCGGAGTCGGACGTGGAGGGCGCGGACGATGCCGAACCGGAGCCGGCCGCGGCGTCGGCCGAGCCCGCGGCGCCTGAGGAGGCGGAGGCGCCGGCGGAGGCCGCGGAAACGCCGGCGGAGGCGGATGCGGACGCTTCGGCGACCGATGATTCTGAGTCGGAGGCAGAGGCGGAGGCAGAGCCCGACGCCGCGCCGGAGCCGGCCATCGAGGAGACAGAGCCCGAGCCGGCTGGGGACTCGGAGGAGTCGGAGGAGGGCGACGCGCCGCCCAGCGCCGACGCTGAGGCCGACGCGCCCGCGGATGCAGACGCGACCGCCGACGCGCCGCCCGACGCGGAGACGGAGTCATGATCCAGCAGGAGAGCCGTCTCGTCGTCGCCGACAATTCCGGCGCCCGCAAGATCCTGTGTATCCGCGTGCTCGGCGGCACCGGCCGGCGCTACGCGAGCGTGGGCGACGTCATCGTGGCGACGGTCAAGCAGGCGGACCCCGGCCGCGACGTGAAGAAGGGCGACGTGGTGCGCGCGGTCGTCGTGCGCACTGCCAAGGGTTACCGGCGCGACGACGGCTCCTACATCAAGTTCGACGATAACGCGGCGGTGATCCTCTCGGACCTTACCAATCCCAAGGGCACCCGGATCTTCGGGCCCGTCGCGCGGGAGTTGCGCGAGAAGAACTACATGCGCATCGTCTCGCTCGCCCCGGAGGTGATCTGATGCGGCGCTTGCGTCAGGACGACGTCGTCGAGGTGCTCAGTGGCAAGGACCGCGGCCGGCGCGGCCAGATCCGGGAGTTGCAGCCGGAAAAGGGACGCGTGGTCGTGCAGGGCGTCAACATCGTCAAGAAGCACATGAAGGCGCGGCAGTTGGGCACGCAGGCCGGCATCATCGAAGTGGAGGCCCCGCTGCACTGGAGCAAAGTGGCCGTCGTCTGCCTCGATTGCGACCAGCGCACCCGTGTGGGCTTCCGCCGCCGCACCGACGGCGTGAAGGTCCGCTTCTGCCGCCGCTGCGAGGAGGATCTCGACTGATGGCCGTCCCCCGCCTCAAGCAGCGCTACCGCGACGAGATCCAGGCCAAGCTCCAGGAAGAGTTCGGCTACGCCAGCGTCATGCAGGTGCCGCGCGTCACCCGCGTCGTGGTCAATGTGGGCCTCGGCGAGGCGCTGGGCAACGCCCGCGTGCTCGACACCGTGGCCGCCGAGGTGGGGCAGATCACCGGCCAGCGCCCCGTCATCACGCGCGCCCGCAAGTCGATCGCCAACTTCAAGCTGCGCGAGGGCAACCCCGTCGGCGTGACCGTCACCCTGCGCGGCGATCGCATGTGGGAGTTCCTCGACCGCACGATCAACGCCGCGCTGCCCCGTATCCGCGACTTCCAGGGCCTCTCCCGGACCGCCTTCGACGGGCGCGGCAACTACAGCATCGGCCTGCGGGAGCAGATCGTCTTCCCCGAGATCGAGTTCAGCACGGTCGACCGCATCCGCGGCCTGCAGATCAACGTCCTCACCTCCGCCCAGAACGACGCGGAAGCCCGCCGCCTGCTCGAGTTGCTGGGCATGCCCTTCGCGCGATCGAATAACTAGGAGCCTGCGATGCCCGTAACCGACCCCATCGCCGACATGCTCGCCCGGATCCGCAACGCGGTCACCGCGCGACACGCTCGCGTCCGTGTCCCCGCCTCCAAGATGAAGCTCGCCATCGCGGAGGTGCTGGCCGAGGAAGGCTTCATCAAGAGCTATGAGACCCGCGACTCCGCCCGCGGTCCCCAGCCCGAGATCGACATCGAGTTGCTGTACAAGGAGGGCGGCGATTCCGTGCTCGCCGGTCTACAGCGCGTCAGCCGGCCCGGCCTGCGCGTCTACGTGCAGCGCCGCGAGATCCCGCGCGTCTACGGCGGCCTGGGGGTCGCCATCATGTCCACCCCGCGCGGCGTCATGACCGGCCGCGACGCCCGCCGCCAGAACGTGGGCGGCGAAGTCCTGTGTTACGTGTGGTGACGCCATGAGCCGAGTCGGACGATTGCCGATCCCCATCCCCAGCGGCGTCACGGTCGACGTCGATGGCGGCTTGGTCTCCGTGAAGGGGCCCAAGGGCGAACTCGACTGGCGGGCGCCGGCGCCCATCGACGTGCGCGTGTCGGACGACGCGGTCGTCGTCACGCGCCCCAACGACAAGAAGGAGATGCGCGCCCAGCACGGCCTCACGCGCGCGCTAATCAACAACATGGTCGTCGGAGTCTCGGAGGGCTTCAGCAAGGTGTTGGAGATCCAGGGCACCGGCTATCGCGCCGAGATGGCGGGCAAGAACGTCAACCTGCGGGTCGGCTTCTCGCACCCCGTCGTCGTCGAGCCCCACCCCGGCATCACCCTCGAGGTGGAGGGCCAGCTGGTGAAGGTGAGTGGCATCAGCAAGCAGGCGGTCGGTCAGCAGGCCGCCGAGATCCGCAAGATCCGGCCACCCGAGCCCTACAAGGGCAAGGGCATCCGTTACCAGGGCGAGTGGGTCCGCCGCAAGGCCGGCAAGGGCGCCGCCGGCGTGGGCGCGTAGGAGCGACGCATGGGAACCCGACGCAGCCGCCTCAACCCTCGCGCCGCCCGCATCCGCCGGCACGCCCGCGTGCGCAAACACGTGCGAGGCACGGCGCAGCGCCCCCGCCTGGCCGTCTTCCGGTCGAACAACCACATCTACTGCCAGGTCATCGACGACGACGCGCAGCGCACCCTCGCCGCCGCCTCGGATCTCGAAGCCGACCTGCGCGGTGGCGGCGACAAGACCGCCCGCGCCAAGAGCGTGGGCGCGCGCGTCGCCGAGCGCGCCACATCCGCCGGGGTCACGCAGGTCGTCTTCGACCGCGGCGGCTTCCGCTATCACGGCCGCGTGCGAGCGCTGGCCGACGCCGCCCGGGCGGGCGGCCTAGCCTTCTAGGGAGGCGCCCATGGTCCAGCATCGAGGAGGCGGCGGCGGGCGCGATCGCGGGGATCGGCGCCGCCGCGACGATCGCCCCGGCGACGACGTCGTCGAGACGGTGGTCTCCATCAACCGCGTCGCCAAGGTTGTCCGGGGCGGTCGGCGTTTCTCCTTCACCGCCGTCATCGTCGCCGGCGACCAGAAGGGCAAGGTCGGCGTCGGCATCGGCCGCGCCAACGAGGTGCCGGAGGCGATCCGCAAGGGCGCGACCATCGCCCGGCGCAACATGATCACCGTCCCCCTGCGCGAGGGCACGCTGCCCCACCCCATCACGCACGACTTCGGCGCCGCCCGCGTGATGCTCAAGCCGGCCGCCCCCGGGACCGGCGTGATCGCCGGCGGCGGCGTGCGCGCGATCCTCGAGGCCGCCGGTGTGCGCAACGTGCTCACCAAGTCGCTGGGGTCCAACAACGTGGTCAACGTCGTGCGCGCCACCATCGAAGCGCTGCAACTGCTGCGCGACCCGGTGGAGGTCCGGCGCGAGCGCCTCGCGTTGGCCGGCCGCCTGCCCCCCGCCCCCGCGGCGTCGCCCGCGGCCCCGTCGGCGACCGACTAGCCCGGAGCACCACGATGCCGACGCTGCGGATCACCTACGTCAAGAGCGCCATCGGCTACCGGTCGGACCAGATGCACACGGTCCGATCGTTGGGACTGCGCCGCCTGGGACAGAGCGTGGAGAAGCCGGATACGCCCGATGTGCGTGGTATGCTCCGCAAGGTGGCGCATCTGGTGGCGGTGAGTGAGGTCGACTGAGTCATGCCGCTGCGCGCCAACGATCTCCGACCGCCCCCAGGGGCCACCCGCCACCGCAAGCGCATCGGCCGCGGCAACGCGGCCGGGGGCGGCACGTACGCGGGCAAGGGCCTCAAAGGCCAGAAAGCCCGCTCGGGCAACGACCTGCGCCCCGGCTTCGAGGGCGGTCAGATGTCGCTCATCCGCAAGCTGGCGCGCAAGCCGGGCTTCCGCAACCCCTTCCGCATCGAGTACACCGCGATCAACGTCGGCACGCTCGCCGATCGCTTCCCGGCCGACGCGACCGTCGACCCGGCGGCGCTCGTGGCCGCACGGCTGCTGAAGCGCGCCGATGAGCCGTACAAGGTCCTGGCGGACGGCGACCTCGGCCACGCCCTCACAGTGCGCGCGCCCAAAGTCTCGGCCGCCGCGCGCCGCAAGATCGAAGCCGCGGGTGGAACCATCGAGGAGCTGAATGCAGCGAGCCCCGACGGCGCAGAGTCCAACTAGGCCGCGCCTGCTCCAGGCCCTCGTCGACGCCTGGCGGCAGCCGGACGTCCGCCGCAAGCTCGCCTTCACCCTGGCGATGCTGATCGTCTTCCGCTTCCTCGCGCACGTTCCCGTCCCCAACGTAAACCTGGTCCAGCTCGACAACGCCCTGCAGAACAACCCCGTGCTGGGCTTCCTCAACCTCTTCAGCGGCGGCGGCCTGGAGAACCTCAGCATCGTCGCGCTGGGCGTCTACCCCTACATCACCGCGTCCATCGTCATGCAGCTGCTGACGCCCATGGTCCCCCGGCTGCAGCAGCTCTCCAAGGAGGGCGAGTCGGGCCGCAACAAGATCGGCGTCTACACCTACTGGTTCGCCCTGCCCATGGCGATCGTGCAGGGCTACGGCCAGTTGCTGCTGCTCGAGAACGCCAACGCCATCTCGGGCATCGGCTTCACCGGCAGCGACGCCCTGCCCACCCTCTCGGCCGTCATTTCCATGACCGCGGGCACGATGTTCCTCATCTGGCTGGGCGAACTGATCACGGAGCGGGGCATCGGCAACGGCATCTCGCTGATCATTTTCGGCGGCATCATCGCCAGCTTCCCCACCCTCTTCAACTCCATCCGCGCCAGCGACACCGGCGCCAGCGGCATCATCATCGTCATCGCCATCGCCGTGGTGCTGGTCGCCCTCATCGTCTTCTTCCAGGAGGCCCAAAGGCGCATTCCCGTGCAGTACGCCCGATCGGTCTTCCGCGGCGGGCGCATGTACCGGCAGAGCGGCCAGAGTCATATCCCGCTGCGCGTCAACAGCGCCGGCATGATCCCGCTCATCTTCGCCTTCTCCATCATCATTTTCCCCTCCGTCATCGCCGGCTGGCTGACGGGAACCGCCGGTGACGACACCGCCACGCGCACCCGCGTCGAGTTGCCCTTCTCCGTCGACGAGGCCGACGAACTGCCGCTCGCCGAAGCCTTCCCCGGTATCGCCCCGGAGGGGCGCATCCTCGTCAACGCCGGCGAGATCGCCTGGAATGCCGAAGAGGACACCTTCCAGGACGTCGTCGACGACATCAACCGCACCAGCGACGCGAACGTGCTCACCCGCATCGAAGCGCAGACCGACCCCGGCAGCGGCCAGATCGTGCCCACCTGGAGCATCGAGAACAACCAGATCGGCACCGAGCTGATCGTGCTGCAGGATGTCGAGGGCGGCCTCATCGGCCTGACGGAGGTTCGCACTCACCTCGACGGTCCCGACGATCCGCTCACCGTCGACGCGGTCGAGGGGCAGATCGCCGGCCAGCGCCCGGGCTTCGTCGTGCGCGCCGCCTCCTGGGTCGAGGAGAACTTCTCGCCCGGCCGCCCGCTCTACTGGGCGCTCTCCTTCCTGCTGGTCATGGGCTTCACGTTCTTCTATACGGTGGTCACCTTCCAGCAGCAGAACATCTCGGAGAACCTGCAGAAGCAGGGCGGCTTCGTGCCCGGCATCCGTCCCGGCCGCCCGACGCAGGACTACGTCAACAAGGTGCTGATCCGCATCACCTTCGCCGGGGCGCTCTTCCTGGGCTTCATCGCCATCGTGCCCTTCCTGACCACCGAGTTCATCCCCGACAGCCAGGCCCTCACCATCTCCAGCACCGGCCTGCTGATCGTCGTCGGCGTCGCGCTCGATACGATGAAACAGGTCGAGTCGCAACTCCTCATGCGCAACTACGAAGGGTTCATCCGCTAGCGATGCACATCATCCTGCTCGGCCCCCCCGGCGCCGGCAAGGGCACCCAGGCCGCCCGTCTCGTCGAGGAGACCGGCCTCGTGCACGTCGCCACCGGCGACATGTTCCGTGAGAACGTGCGCGGCGGCACGGATCTGGGCC
Organism: Dehalococcoidia bacterium; assembly: GCA_965207695.1. Lineage (GTDB taxonomy): Bacteria > Chloroflexota > Dehalococcoidia > Bin125 > Bin125 > TK10-74A. The sequence continues at coordinate 105,672 of CBDBNA010000013.1, forward strand.
TGCTCGCCAAGAGCTACATGGATCGAGGCGAACTGGTGCCCGATGAGGTCACCATCGCCATGCTGCGCGAGCGCCTCGACCGGCCCGACGCGGCCGCGGGATCCCTGCTCGACGGATTCCCCCGCACCACCCAGCAGGCCCGCGCCCTCGATGACGCCCTGGCCGACCGGGACCAGGCCGTCGATGCGGCCCTCCTCATCGACGTGCCGCCCGACGAGGTCCGCGCCCGCCTGGGCGGACGCTGGACGTGCGCCGCCGACGGCGCCGTGTACCACGAGACCAACAACCCGCCCGCCGCCGCCGGCGTCTGCGACGGTTGCGGCGCCGCCCTCACCCAGCGCGACGACGACACGCCGGCGGCGATCGACCGGCGGCTCGACGTTTACGAGCGCCAAACGGCCCCGCTGATCGCCTTCTACGAATCGGCCGGCCGCTTGGTGCGCATTGACGGCGCGCGGGCGCCCGCCGACGTCGGCGCCGACCTGCTCGCTGCCCTACCGGAGGTGGACTGATGCTCGACGGGCGCTCCAGCCAAGTCATCCTCAAGAGCCCGGCGGAGATCGAGCAGATGCGCGCGGCGGGCCGCCTCGTCGCCGAGACCCTGCAGGAACTCGCCGAGATGGTGCGCCCCGGCCTGCGCCTCTCCGCCCTGAACCGCCACGTCGTCGAGAAGTACGACCGCCTCGGCGTGATCCCCACCTTCGTCGGCTATCACGGCTTCCCGCACGCGATCTGTGCCTCCGTAAACGAACAGATCGTCCACGGATTCGCCACCGATCGTATCCTGGAAGACGGCGACATCCTCTCCATCGACCACGGCGCGACGGTCGACGGCTGGGTGGGGGACTCCGCCATCACCGTGCCCGTCGGTACGGTGTCGGCGCAGGCCCAGCGCCTGCTCGACGTCACCCGGGAGGCGCTTGCGGTCGGCATCGACACCGCCCGCGTCGGCGTCCGCAAGGGCGACATCGGCGCCGCCATCCAGGCGGTCATCGAGGGCGCGGGGTACGGTGTCGTGCGGCAGTACGTCGGGCACGGCATCGGCCGCACGATGCACGAGCCGCCCAGCATGCCGAACTACGGCCTGCCGGGAAACGGCATGATCATGCGCAAGGGAATGGTCGTCGCGCTGGAGCCGATGGCCACCATCGGCAGCCCGGAGACCGTAGAGTTATCCGACGGCTGGACGGTGTCCACAAAGGATGGCAAACTTTCCGCCCACTTCGAACACACGATGGCCCTCCGGGACGGAGAGCCGGCAGACGTGCTGACCGCCCGGACCTGACCCCGGCGGGGTGGCCCGGCCGGGCGCATGCGCCGGCCGGGACCGTCGGGGTGGGAATCGGCACGGTCGGAACGAGCGGAACGGGAACGAGGAGAAACAGGATGGCCCGCATCTCCGGCGTCGACGTACCGGACGACAAGAAGATCCAGTACGCCCTGCGCTACATCCACGGCATTGGGGCGACCCGCGCCCGCGAGATCGTGCGCAAGAGCCAGCTCAGCCCCGAGAAGCGAATGCGCGAGCTGACCGAATCGGAGATCTCCCGGCTGCGCGAGATCATCGACCGTGACTACCTGGTCGAGGGGGACCTGCGCCGCGAGACGCGGCAGAACATCCAGCGCCTGATCGACATCAACTGCTACCGCGGCCAGCGCCACCGTCGCAACCTGCCCTTGCGCGGCCAGCGCACCCGTACCAACGCTCGCACCCGCCGCGGGGCACGACGGACCGTCGCCGGCCGGCGCCGGGCCGCGCTGAAGAAGTAGGCCCGCCAGCCGGCACGCCGAAAGCACGAGGACCGCATGGTGCAAGACCAGCCAACCGCCCCGCCCGACCCCGCCGCGCCGCCGCCGGCCGCGGCGGAGGCCGCCCCGACCGTGGCCGCCCCGGCGACCCCCGCCGCGCCGCGCCCCGCCCGCGGGCGACGCCGGGAGCGCAAGAACGTGCCGCGCGGCCGCGCCTACGTGCAGTCGACGTTCAATAACACGATCATCACTCTCACCGACCCCAACGGGAACACGATCGCCTGGGGCAGCGCCGGCTCGACCGGAGTCAAGGGGTCGCGCAAGAGCACGCCCTACGCCGCCCAGATCGCGGCCGAGAACGCCGCCCGCAAGGCCATGGACCACGGCTTGCGGGAGGTCGACGTGTTCGTCAAGGGTCCCGGCAGCGGCCGCGAATCCGCCGTCCGCGCGCTGCAGGCCAGCGGCATCGCACTGCGCACGATCCGCGATATCACCCCCATCCCGCACAACGGCTGCCGCCCGCGCAAGCGGCGTCGGGCTTAGGAGTCCCCCATGGCGCGATACACTGGGCCCAAGTGCCGCCCCTGCCGTCGCACCGGAGAGGTGCTATGCGCCAAGGCGCGCTGCGCCCTCGACCGGCGCCCCAATCCCCCCGGCCAGCGATCGCCCCGCCGCCGCAAGATTTCCGACCGCGCCCGCCAGTTGATCGAGAAGCAGAAGGCCCGCTACACCTACGGCGTCCTTGAGCGCCAGTTCCGCCGCATGTACAAGGAGGCCACCCGCCGATCCGGCGCGACCGGCGACAACCTCGTCCAACTCCTGGAGTTGCGCTTGGACAACGTGGTCTACCGCGCCGGTCTGGCCGAATCCCGCCCACAGGCGCGGCAGATCGTGGGTCACGGGCATATCAGCCTCAACGGCCGCAAGGCCGACATTGCATCCATTCAGACCAAGGTGGGAGACCGCATCGGCTGGACCGCGCGGGGGAGGGGTACGAAGTTCTTCGAGAACGTGAAAGAGTGGCAGGGCGGCCGCGAGGTGCCCGGCTGGATCGCCGTCGACCCGGTGCAGCTGGAGGCGTCGCTCACGGCTCTGCCCCTGCGCAGCGACGTCGATACCAAGTTCGATGAGAACGCCATTGTCGAGTATTACTCCCGTTAGCGACGCCATCCACGACGTCCTCCGCCCGCGCGGAGCGACGGCCTGGGAGGGACAACCCCACGTGACAACCGAGCAAGACATCCCCCGGCTCGAGATCGAAGAGTCGAGCGACACCTACACCCGGCTCGTCGCCGAGCCGCTGGCCCGCGGTTTCGGCACGACGGTCGGCAACGCCCTGCGGCGCGTGCTGCTGGCCGCCCTGCCCGGCGCCGCCGTCACCGCCGTGCGCATCGACCAGGTGCAGCACGAGTTCTCCACCATCGACCACATCAAGGAGGACACGACCGAACTGCTCCTCAACCTGCGCGGCATCCGCCTGCGCGCCCTCTCCGACCGCCCGGCCAAGATCTTCCTCGACGTCTCCGGCGAGCGCACCGTGACCGCCGCCGACCTGGAGGTGCCCGGCGACTACGAGATCGTCAACCCGGAACTGCACATCGCCACGCTGGACGCGCCCGACGCGCGCCTCAGCGCCCAGCTCGACGTCGAGCGAGGCCAGGGCTTCGTGCCCGCCGCCCACGTGGACGGCATGGCCATCGGCGTGATCCCCATGGACGCCGTCTTCACGCCCGTGCGCAAGGTCAACTACACCGTGCAGCCCACCCGCGTGGGCCAGGAGAGCGACCTCGATCGCCTCATCCTGGAGGTCTGGACCGACGGCTCCCTGAGCGGCGAGGACGCTGTCCGCCAGGCCGCCGAGATCCTCAACCAGCAACTGCGCCTCTTCGTCCACCTCGGCACCCCGCCCGGCGCCGCCAGCCGCTTGCCGGGCGCGCACCTGGGTCTCAGCCCCGAGCGCTACCACACGTCGATCGAGGAGCTCAGCCTGTCCGTCCGGTCGTACAACTGCCTCAAGCGCAGCGGGCTGATGACGGTGGGCCAGGTGCTGGAGAAGTCCGACGAGCAACTGCTCGGCCTGCGCAACTTTGGGGAGAAGTCCTTCCTCGAGGTCATGGACCGGTTGCGGGAACTGGGCTTCCTCGCCGAGGACGATCCGCGCGGGAGCCAGGGAAGCATTGAGGCGCTGCACGCGGCCGAGGCGGCCGGGGCGGCCGCGGCGGCCGGGGCGATCGGCGGCCCCAGCGTCGAGGTCGCCGGCGAGCCTTCCGCCGAGGCCGACGAAGAGATCAGTTCGCTGGGCACGGCGTTGCTGGAGGCGCTGCGCGAGGCTGGCCAGGATCCCGAGGTCCGGGGCTAGCCCCGGCGCGGGGGAGACGGAAGCAGTCATGCGGCATCGCATTGCACGGCGGCAACTGGGGCGCACCGCGACCCACCGCAAGGCCTTGATCCACAATCAGGTCACCGACCTGCTGCGCCACGACCGCATCGTCACCACCGAGGCCAAGGCCAAGGAGATGCGGCCCGTGGCCGAGCGGGTCATCACGCTCGGCAAGCGCGGCGACGGCGCCGCCCGGCGCCGGGCCGGCGCGGTGCTCACCGATCGCGCCGTCCTGCGCCGCCTCTTCGCCGAGGTGGCGCCGCGCTTCCGCGACCGGCCCGGCGGCTACACCCGCATCGTCAAGCTGGGGCCCCGCCTCGGCGACGGCGCGCGCATGGCCCAGATCGAACTGGTCGAAGGTCCGGCCGGCGAAGCCATCATCGAGCCGGCCGAGGCCGGCGACGACGCGTCCGGCGGCAACGCGGACGCAGCAGCGAAGGAGGACGCCTGACCACGCCCCCGGCGCGGCGGCGACGCATCGCGCTGCTCCTCCAATACGACGGCGGCCCCTTCGCGGGGTCGCAGCGACAGGCGGGTCCTCGCACCGTCCAGTCGGTCCTGGAGGAGGCGGCGCGGGCGCTGACCGGCGCGGCGCACCGGGTCGATTTCGCCGGCCGCACCGATGCAGGGGTGCACGCCACCGGGCAGGTGGCGGCCCTCAGCACCGACGCGACGCTCCCGCCGGACCGCTGGCAGCACGGCTTGAACCACTTCTTGCCCGCCGCCGTCGCCGTGCAGGATGCGCGCCTCGCGCCGCCGGACTTCGACCCCCGCCGCGACGCCTGCGCCCGGCGCTACGACTATCACCTGCGCCTCGCTCCCGTGCGTCAGCCGCTCTGGGAGGCCGGGGCCTGGGTGATCCGCGGGCCGCTCGACGCGGCGAAGATGGCGCAGGCTCTGGCGCTCCTGCCGGGCAGGCGCGACTTCGCCTCCTTCGCGGCCCAGCCGGCCACGGGCGGCAGCACGCGGCGCCTCACGGCGGCGCGACTGCGGGCCCGGCCGGGCGGCTGGCGCCTGGAGTTCGAGGGCGACGCCTTCCTGCCGCATCAGGTGCGGCGCATGACCGGCCAGATCGTCGAGATCGGCCGGGGCCGGGCGGAGCCGGAGCGCGTCGCGGCGCTGCTGCGGCGGCCCGTCTTCGGGAGCGCCGGACCGACGGCGCCGGCGCGGGGCTTGTACTTGGCAGGGGTTCGGTACACGCTGGCGGAGCTGGCGGATTGGAACGATGGATGCGATGACGATGAAGACACACGCCACCCGAGCCGCTGAGGTCGAGCGCACCTGGCACGTGATCGACGTGGCCGACCGCCCCCTGGGCCGCGTCGCCACCGAGATCGCCACGCTCCTGCGCGGCAAGCACAAGCCGACCTTCACGCCCGCCCTCGACGTGGGCGACTACGTCGTCGTGATCAACGCCGCGCGCGTCGCCGTCACGGGCAACAAGCGCGAGCAGAAGATGTACTACCGCCACTCGGGCTACCCCGGCGGCCTGCGGCAGATGGCCTTCAAGGACCTCATCGAGCGCTACCCGGAGCGCGCCGTCGAGCGGGCCGTGCGGGGCATGCTGCCCAAGAACCGCATCGGCGCGCGCCAGTTCACCCACCTGCGCGTGTACGCCGGTCCCGACCACCCCCACGCCGGTCAGGTCGCCCGCGCGGCCACGAGCGCCGGGCCGGCCGACGCCGCCGACGCGACGGAGGAATAGCATGACGACCAGCTCCCCGCAGCACTACTACTACGGCGTCGGCCGCCGCAAGGAAGCCGTCGCGCGGGTGCGGCTCTACCCGGGTGCCGGCGCCGTCGTCGTCAACGGCAAGCCCGCCGAGGAGCTCTTCACCCGCGAGGTGCAGCGCCGCGAGTTCCTGGAACCGCTCGCCCTGACCGACATGGAGGGCCACTTCAACGCCCAGATCAAGTGCAGCGGCGGCGGTCGCAGCGGCTGGGCCGGCGCCATCCGCCTCGGCATCGCCCGCGCCCTCGTCGAGGCCGACGCCGGCCTGCGCCCCACGCTCAAGCGGGCCGGCATGCTCACCCGCGACGCACGCGTCAAGGAGCGCAAGAAGCCGGGTCTCAAGCGCGCCCGCAAGGCCCCGCAGTACACCAAGCGCTAACGCCCCGTCGCACCGCCGACCCCAACCTCACCCCCGTTCGGCGTCGCTCAGGACAGGCCTGTCCCCCTCTCCATCCGGACGATGGAGAGGGTTCTGGTCCCCTCTCCCGTGGGGAGAGGGCTAGGGTGAGGGGCAACGACCGCCCGGACCTCACCCCCTGTCCCCCTCTCCATCCAGAAGGATGGAGAGGGGGAACGTGGAAGCGACCGCTCGGGAACCCTCCGGTCCCCCCTCTCCATTGCTCTGCAATGGAGAGGGGGTTAGGGGGTGAGGTTCGGGCGCCCGCCCGCCCCGCCGCCCGCGCGCGGAATTTTTTTTGCGCGACGCCCTTCCCCTTCCCTCATAGGGAGGGGGGCCACGTCTTCCACATCGCTACCTTACGTCAACCAGAAAAATAGTCCCCCAAAAACCTTGACCTGCCCCCCCCCTAGACGTCATAATGTCTCCGCTCTCGAAGCACGACCCCATCCCTGGGGGATGGGGCGATCACATCCACGGAAAGGATGACGCCATGAGCAACTACTGGGAGACCCTGCGACAGCGAAAGATCAGCCGTCGCACGATGTTGGGAGCCAGCGCCAAAGCCGGCGTCGGCGCGGCCGGCCTCGCCTTGGTCGGCTGCGGCGACGACGACACGGCCGACGCCGGGACCGCGGCCGCCGAGCGGGCCGCCGCGGCCGCGGAGGAGGCCGCCGCCGCGGCCGTCGCCGCCGGGGAGGCGCGCGCCGCCGAGACCGAGGCCGCCGCCGACGCTGCCGCCGACGCGGCAGCGGCAGCCTCCGAGGCCTCCGCCGCCGCCTCCCAGGCCGCCGACGCCGCCGACGCAGCGGCCGCCCTGGCCGCCGAGGCGGCCGAGTCGGAGGACGCCGCCAATGCGGCCGCCGCCGCGGAAGCCGCGGCTGCCGCTGCCGCCGACGCTGCCGCCGCCGCATCCGCGGCCGGTGACGAAGCCGCCGCGGCCGTCGCGGCTGCCGCCTCGGAGGCCGCAGAGGCCGCCGCCCAGGCCGCCCGTGACGCGGCCGCCGCGGTCGAGGCCGGCACGGCGACGGCCGAGGCCGCCCAGGCCGCCATCGACGAAGCCGCCGCTGCGGCTGCTGCTGCGGCCGAGGCTGCCGGCGAGGCGTCCGCCGCCGCCGGCGAGGCCGCCGCCACCGCCCAGGAGACCGCCGAAGCCGCGGCCGAGACGGCCGCCGCGGCCGTCGCCGCGGCGCAAGAGGCCGCCGACGCGGCCCAGGAGGCCGCCGAGAGCGCGGCCATGGCGGCGGAGGACGACGAGGCCGCGGCCACCGGCCCGCAGCGTGGCGGCATCATCACCTGGCACGGGGGCGACGGCGGCATCCTCGACCCGGCCATCGCCGACCACGGCTTCCTCGACAGCACCGTTTTCCCGGTCTACGACCACCTCAACTACCTTGATGAGGGCGGGGTGCTCACCTCGGCGATGGCGGAGTTGCCCGAGGTCGTCGACGACGTCACCTTCGTCTACAACATCAAGCCGAACGTGCACTGGCAGGACAAGGCGCCGCTGAACGGGCGGCAGTTCGTCGCCGAGGACGCCTCCTTCGGCCTCCAGCGCTTCGGCCAGGACAACCCCGAGTTCATCTGGCGCGACCGCTTCGCCAGCGTCGACCAGTTCGACGTCACCGACGACCTCACCCTGCGCCTCACGCTCGGGGAGGTGTTCGCGCCGCTGCTCACCGCCGTCGGCGAGATCCAGATGCTGATGGTCGCGCGCGACGTGGTCGAGGCCTTCGGCGACGACGCCATCGCCAGCGACGCCGCGGCCGCCATCGGCACGGGCGGCATGCAGATGGTCTCCCGGGAGGTCGACGTGCTCACCGAGCTCGAACGCAACCCGAACTACTACCGCGAGGGGCTCCCTTACATCAACGGGCTGCGGGCGAACTGGAATGCCGACGGGGCGTACCGGGCCGCGCAGTACGTCGCCGGCGAGACGGACATCCTCTTTTGTCCGTGGCTGGGCTTCCCGGCGGAGAACGAGGCCGTGCGGGGCCAAGTCGGCGAGGAGAACCTCGTCGAAGTGCCCATGAACGCGACCTGGAACTGGACGGCGGTCCACTTCCACACCCAGGTCGAGCCGTACACCGACCCGCGCGTGCGCACCGCCCTGCACCTCGCCACCGACCGGGAACAGCTCCTCGTGACGACTCAAGGCGTGACGGAGATCGGCGGACCGATCTCCCACGCGATCGGCGCATACGCCTGGAGCGTCGATGAGTTGCGCCAACTGCCCGGCTACCGCTCCGGCGCCCAGCGCGAGGAGGACCTGGCCGAGGGCCGGCGGCTGCTCGACGCCAGCGGCTACGACCCCGGGAGCGTGCCGCCGATGACCGCCGCTGCCGGCTACGGCACCGCGTACGCGGAGGTGATGCAGCAGAACTTCGCCGAAATCGGCTTTGAGGTGGCCGTCCATGAGCAGCCCGACTCGGAGAACAACACGCTGCGGGCGGCGGGGGAGTTCACCCTCACCTACCAGGGCCTCGGGGGCGCGTTCGACCCCGACCTCCTCTACGGTCTCAGCCACAGCGCCGGCGGACGGAACTTCGGCGAGTTCTCGGACCCCGGGCTCGACGCGTTGCTGGAGCAGGGACGCTCCACCCTCGCCGCCGAGGACCGGTTGCCGATCTACGACGAGATCCAGACCAAGCTGCTCGAACTCAATCCCCAGATCTACTGCAACTGGGGCCGGCCGGTCGTCGGCCACCGTCCCTGGCTCAAGGGCTGGGGCCCGACCAACAGCAGCACCGCCGCCACCTATCGGTGGTACCGGTCGTGGTTCGAGGGGAAGCCCGGCGTGTAGGGGAACCTCACCCCCTGTCCCCCTCTCCACCTGAACGGTGGAGAGGGGGGACGTGGGCGCGGGCGCTGGATCCCCCTCACCCTAACCCTCTCCCCCGAGGGGAGAGGGGATCAGCACCTCTCCCCAGGGAGAGGGGATCCGATTCCCGCTCAGCCGGGCACGATCTCCACGCCCTCCTCGCGGCCGCGGTAGGCGGCGAGCCGTCGCCGCAGGGCGGTCGATAGCGCGCCGGCCCGGCGCACCCCCCCGGCCTCGACGATCTCGCCCGCGGCCCGATAGCCCAGCCGCCGGTAGGCGCGCAGCGCCGGTGCGTTCGTCGCATCGACCGACAGCACGACGTCGCGCTGGTCCTGCAGCAGCGCGGCCGTGACGGCGCTCGTCACACGGGTCGCCAGGCCCCGCCCGCGCGCGGATGGATGGGTGTAGACGTTGCCCACCACCGCGATCCCCGCCCCCGGCCCGATCGAGTGGGTCCCCGCCACCGCCAGCAGCCGCCTCCCGTCCCGCACGCCGTGATAGCAGCCCTCTGCGAGGTGCCGCGGCCCGTACGACCCCGTGCCCCCGTCGCTGCGGTAGAGCTGGTTGAGCACCCCCGCGTGCGTCGGGCGCAGGCGGAACGTCGGCCCGTCGACCGGCCGGAAGCGATCGCGGGTCACGTGCATGCGCAACATCGTGCGCGGGTTGCGCAGCCGGTAGGCCGACTCCAGCGCCGCGAGGTGCGACGGGCGCGCCGTGATGAACGTCTGGTACGGCCCCGGGTGCAGCGAGAGGATGCGCGCCACGCCGTCGGCCGGGCCCATCACGTAGGTCGCGGCCCCCAGGCCCCCGCGCGAGTGGCAGACCAGACTCGGCCCGCGCTCCGCGCCGGTCCCCACCGCCGATCCGCCTTCGCACAGCCAGAAGCGCGCGGCCGGGAACGCGTCGGGCTCCAGCTGCGCCAGCGCGTAGGCCGCGTGCAGCCGGTCCCGGCCCAGGATCGCCGCCAGCGCCGCCGCGTCGCGCGACTCGCGCAGTACGAAGTCGCGGCGCGGCCGGCTCAGACGGGGCAAGGCGTCGGTCATCGCGGGCTCCTCACGGCACGGCGCTCCCCGCGGCGGGCAGGGGCGTCGCTGCGGGCAGCGCCGCGACGCGGCGCTCCACGTCCGCCCGATCGATCTCCCACAGCCGCGCCGCGCCGAACGCCTCCACCACGAACGACGCCGTGGCGGAGCCCCAGCGCGCCGCCTCCTCCAGCGAGGCGCCCGCCGCCAGCGCGGCCAGCGCCGCCCCCCCGAACACGTCGCCCGCCCCGGTCGGATCGGTCACCCGGGCCGCTCGCGCCGCCGCCACGGTCCGCAGCCCGCCCGCGTCGGCCAGCGTGATCCCTTCGGGTCCGTGCTTCAGCAGCAACGTCTCCGCGCCCCACTCGCGCAGCATGGCCAGCGTCCGTGTCGCGACCTCCGCCCGCGCCAGTGGCCCCTCGACGCCGAGCAGCATCCGCGCCTCGGCCTCGTTGATCGAGACCACGTCCACCTCCGCGATCGTCTCCAGCAGCGCCGCGCGCGCCTGCACGATCTCGCGCTCGATCGTGTCGAGCATCGTCAGCCGGCGATCTCGGTAGGCGGCCATCGCGGCCCGGTTCTGCGCCGCGACGCTCGAGCTCAGGAACAGGTGCGCCACCGCCGCCGTCTCGCGCGGCGCGACGATCGGCGTGTCGTCGAACACGCCGGGGCGCACGAACAGGGTGTCGCGATCCTCCAGGTTCGCCCGGTAGCGGCAGCCCCAGTGGAACGTCGCGCCCGGGACCACCCGCACGCCCGACACGTCGATGCCCCGCCCGGCCATGCGCTCCAGCCACCAGAGCGGCGCGTCGTCGCCCACCACCGACACGATCTGCACGGGGCCCAGCAGGGCCGCCGCCAGCGCCGCGTAGACCGCCGACCCGCCCAGCTCTTCCCGCGCCGCCGCCGCCGGCGTCTCGATGTCGTCCCGGGTGATGGCCCCCACGACCGCCACCGTCGGCGCCGTCACGGCAGGTACTCCCCGATGATCGGCGCCAGGTCCGCGCGCGCCCGGGCCGGAATCCGCGCCGGGTCGGTCACGATCGCGTGGCGCAGCGCGCCGCGGGCGGTGCTCGTCCAGTCCTCCGGCAGTGCTCGGATCGTCTCCGCCACGATGCGCTGCGCGGTCGCGACGTTCTCTCGCAGCCGCGCCAGCACCACCTCGACCGAGACATCCGCCTCGCTCTCGTGCCAGACGTCGTAGTCGGTCGCGGTGGCCAGCATCCCGTAGGCGATCTCGGCCTCGCGTGCCAGCTTTGCCTCCGGCACCGCCGTCATGCCGATGATCGACCCGCCCCAGGCCCGGTACAGCCGCGATTCCGCCCGCGTCGAGAACAGCGGCCCCTCGATCGCGATGTACGTCCCCCCTGCGTGCACCTGCACCCCCAGGCTGGCGCCCGCCACGACCAGCCGGGCGCTCAGATCGGCGCAGAACGGGTCGGCGAAGCCGACGTGGGCCACGATGCCATCGCCGAAGAACGTCGTCGGACGGGTGTGCCGCGTGCGGTCGATGATCTGGTCCGGGGCCACCATCTCGCCCGGCGCGATCGACTCCTGTAGCGATCCCACGGCGCTCACCCCGATGATGCCCTGCACGCCCAGCGCCTTCAGCGCCCAGACGTTGGCCCGGTACGGCACCTCCTGCGGCAGGAGCGCGTGCCCGGCCCCGTGCCGCGGCAGGAAGGCCACCCGCCGCCCGTGCAGCGTGCCGATGGTGATGGGCCCGCTCGGCGTCCCGAACGGCGTCGACGGCTCCCAGATCTGCGGCTCGCGCAGCGCCTCCATGCGGGCGAACCCGGAGCCGCCGATCACCGCGAGCGAGGCGGCTGGGCTGCTGGCGTCGGGCGGCGTCGCGGGCATCGGGCGGCGGTCAGTAGGTGATCAGCGCGTCGACCGGCCGGTCCGGCAGCAGCGCGCGCCCGTCCAGTCCGCGCAGTTCGATCAGGAACGCCAGCCCGGCCACGGTCGCGCCGGTCATCTCGACCAGCCGGGCCGCCGCCCGCGCCGTGCCGCCGGTCGCGAGCAGATCGTCCACCACCAGCGCCCGGTCCCCCGCCGACAGCGCGTCCTGGTGGATCTCCAGCGTGTTCTCCCCGTATTCCAGCGCGTATTCCTCCGCGTGCGCCGCGTGCGGCAGCTTGCCTTCCTTGCGCACCGGCACGAAGCCGACCCCCAGGCACGCCGCCAGCGGCGCCGCGAAGATGAAGCCCCGCGATTCGATGCCCACGATCGCCGTCGCGTCCCGCGCGCTCGGCAGCGCCGCGAACCAATCCAGCGCCCGGGCGAACCCCGCCGCGTCGCCCAGCAGCGGCGTGATGTCGCGGAAGAGGATGCCCGGCTCCGGGAAGTCGGGGATGTCGCGGATCAGTGTGCGCAGATCCTCCTGCACGACCATCGCTCCTCCTCCGCTCCTGAGCCGGCGCCGTCGCGGGCGGCGCTGCCGCAGGCTAGGCAGCCGCCCGAGAGGTGGTCAATCCGGATCGCCGACTCCATCGCCGGTCACTGATACCGTCAGCCCGCGAGCCGCGCGGCCCCGCCGAGTCACGGAACCCCCATGACCGCTCCCGCCGATCCCCCCTTGATCGACCCCGACGGTCTCCCGGTCGGCGAGGCCGAGATCGAGGCGGCGCTGGCTCGCATCGCCCCCTTCTACGACCTCGACATGGGCGCGCTCGCCGACGACCTGCCGCTCTACGCGGCGTACGCGCAACTGGCCGGCCCCGCCGTGCTGGAGGTCGGCGTGGGCACGGGACGCGTCGCCGCGCACCTGGCCGCCGCGGGCTGCCGCGTGGTGGGGATCGACGCCAGTCGGGCGATGCTGGCCCAGGCGCGGCAGCGGTTCGCTGGCGGCCCGACGGAGGACGTCACGCTCGTCCAGGCCGACATCCGCCGCCCGCCGTCCCACCCCGCCCTCGCGCCCGGCGCGTTCGACCTCGTCATCGCGCCGCTGGCCGGGCTCTGCCATCTGCTCACCCGGCGCGACCAGGGGGCGGCGCTACGCAACGTCGCGCGGCTGCTGCGGCCCGGGGGCTGGTTCGTCGCCGATCTACCCGCCTTCGACCCGGATGATTGGTCGCCGGATCTCGCCACCCCCCGCCTGCAATGGACCCGCATCGACCCCCGCAGCGGCCACACGGTGATGAAGCTGGCGGCCGCCCAGCCCGCCCCGGCAATCCAAATCCAGTGGATTACGTATCTGTATGATGAGACGCGGAGCGACGGCGCAGTCCACCGGACGCGGGCGCGATTCCCGCTCCGCCACATCTTCCGGTTCGAGCTGGAAGGGCTGCTGGAGGCGGCGGGGTTGATGCCCGAGCGATGCTTCGGCTCGTACGATCTCGACGACCTTCCCGCGTTCGATCCGGGAGAGCGATTGATCGCCGTGGCCCGCAAGCCCAGCGGCGATCCCGGCCAGGAGACCGCGTGACCATCGCCCCCCGCCCCGTGCGCGCCGCGCTGCTCGCCACCGTCCTCATGGTGGTCGTCGCGCTGGGCGCCGTCGCCTGCAGCGTCAGCAACGAGGGTGTCGAAGCCGACGAATTCTTCCGCGATCCTGCCCCTTCCGTCGCGACCGATGGCGACGTCCAAGACGCCCCCGAGGCCGACGTGCAAAGCGCCGGTCAGGCCGCCGAGGAGGCCGGCGCGGATGAGGCCGGCGACGCGGCCGACGATCAGACAACCGCTGACGACGTCCCCGAGCAGTCCGCCGCCGATCAGGCCGGCGCCGACGACGAGCCGCCCGCCGCCACGGCCTCGGACGACGAGGCGGACCTCGAACTCGCCGAGGACATCGTCCGGCGCTACCGCAGCCCGGTCTACGGCTACAGCCTGGACCTGGTCTGCGGCCCGTTCTGCGACATCAACCCCGGCGGCATCGACCTGGTCATCTTCCGGTCCGAGACCGACCCGACCGCCATCAACGTCACCACCCAGGCCGCCGAGAGGAGCGCCACCCTCGATGACCTGGAGGCCGCCTGGCAGGCCGACATGATCGGCGAGCGCCAGCCCAACATCCTCGGCCGGCAGGAGGTCACGCTCGTGGCCGACCCCGCCACGCCGGCCCTGATCGTCGACTGGGAAGTCGACCGGCGCGCGACCGGCGGCGTGCTCGAGCGCTGGCGCTCGGTGATCACCCGGGTCGGCCCGATCGCCTACTTCATCAACGCCGGCGCCATCGACGACGCTTTCGCCGACCTCGAGCCCGTCCTCCAGCAGACGCTCGACTCGTTCCTGGCCCTGCCCGAACCCGACAGCCTGCCGGGTGAATACACCCGCTTCGGCTTCGGCCTGCGCTACGACACCAGCGGCTTCGCCGGCGAGTTGCCGCTGCCCGGCGTCGCGAACCAGCCGACCGCCGACGGCGGCCGCTTCTTCCACCAGGACGCCAACGGCGTTCTGCAGTACATCCTCACCTGGGAGTCGCTCAGCCAGGCGATCTACAACGCCGACGCCGCCATCGACGCCGACTCGCAGCCGCCCGGCGCCGTCTCTTCCGTCGAGGAATCGCGCGACGACTTCCAGCTGACGGACACCATCAGCGGCCGCGTGGGCGCCTTCACCGCCGCCGACGCCGCCGGCAACGACGTCCAGGTGCGCGTCTTCTCGTGGTACTGCGAGGAAGGCGGCCGCTCGTTCACGCTACAATCCATCAGCGGGGACGAGCGGCCCGCGGTGCTCGACGGGTTCCGCTGCCTGGAGCCCGAGTAGCGCACCGCTCCCGCCCCGCCGGAGGCAGCATGACCATCGTCGCGCTGGATGCGATGGGCGGCGACCACGCCCCCAAGGTCACGGTGCAAGGCGCGCTCATCGCCGCCCGCGATCCGGGCCTTGAGTTGATCCTTGTTGGCCGGGGCGCGGAGTTGCGCGGGCTCATGCCGGCCGCCCCGCCCAACCTGCGCATCGAGGAGGCCTCGCAGGCCGTCGGCATGGGCGACGCGCCCGTCGCCTCGATCCGACAGAAGCCCGAGTCCTCAATCATGGTCGGCCTCGACCTGCTCAAGCGCGGCCGCGCCGACGCCTTCGTCTCCTTCGGCAACACCGGCGCCGTCATGGCCGCCAGCCTCGTCAAGCTGGGCCGCGTGCCGGGCGTCGACCGCCCCGCCCTGGGCGCGCCCTTCCGCAACGGCCGCGGCTCGCGCACGCTGCTGCTCGACGTCGGCGCCAACGTCGACTGCCGCCCGGCCTACCTCCTGCAGTTCGCGACGATGGGCAAGGCCTACCTCGAGCGGGTGCTGCATCATCGCAACCCCAGCGTCGGCCTGCTCAACGTGGGCGAGGAGCAGGGCAAGGGCAACCAGTTTATCCAGGACGCCTATGAACTGCTCGAGCGCGACGAGCCCAACTTCATCGGCAACGTCGAGGGCAACGCGCTGCTCGCCGGCGCGGCCGACGTCGTCGTCACCGACGGCTTCGACGGCAACATCGCCGTCAAGGTCTCCGAGGGCACCAGCACGCTGTTCTCGGGCGCGCTCAGGCGCATCATCGCCAGCAAGCCCTACTACGCGCTGGGCGCGTGGCTGCTGCGCGGCGCCTTCAAGGCCCTGCGCGACGAGATGGACTTCCGCAAGACCGGTGGCGCGCCGCTCTTCGGCGTCAACGGCGCGGTCATCATCGGCCACGGCCGCGCCGACCCCGAGACCGTCGCCGCCGGCATCCGCGCGGCCCGCACCGCCGCCGAATCGGAGTTCGTCGCCGCGATTCGCTCGGCCCTGGCCGTCAGCGCCGTCGCCAAGCGCGGCGACGCGTCGCCCGCCCGCACCGAGGCCGTCGCCGCCGAGTAACCCCGCGCGTGTGTCCCCCGGCACGTCCCGCCGCCGGGCCGGCGCGCGTCCGTATACAATGGCGATCCGCGATCGCTCCGCCCCAATCGGCGCCAAGAGGGAGAACCATGGCCAAGCCAACCGAAACCACCGACGCGACCTTCAAGGACGAAGTGCTCGACAACGAGCTTCCCGCCCTCGTCGACTTCTGGGCGCCCTGGTGCGGCCCCTGTCGCATGGTGGCCCCCATCGTCGAGGAGCTGGCCGGCGAGTACGACGGCAAGGTCTCGTTCTACAAGCTCAACACCGACGACAACCCGCAGGTCGCCAGCACCTACGGCATCCGCAGCATCCCCACCCTGCTCGTCTTCAAGGGCGGCGAAATCGTCGGCCAGATCGTCGGTTTCCGCCCCAAGGGTGACCTGAAGAAGCGCCTCGACGAGGTGCTCGCCTAGGCGGCACTCCCATCGCGGGGGAGCGGAAGGGGCCCGGTGGCCCCCCCGGTCTTCAAAACCGTTGCAGGGCAGCCCGCGCTGTCCTGGGTGGGTTCGACTCCCATGCGCTCCCGCCAGCGGCGGCGCCCTGCGGCCCGCCTCCGCATCGTCGGCCGGAAGGGACGCGCTCGACGTGGTTCAACCCCCCGCCATGCTCACCTTCGACGTCTTCGGCACCGTCGTCGACTGGCACACGTCGGTGACGCGGGAGGGCGAGCAGCTCGCCGCGGCGTGCGGCCTCGACGGCATCGACTGGGCCGCCTTCGCGACGGCCTGGCGGGGGCGCTACGGCCCCTCCATGGCGCCCATCCGCGACGGCCGCCGCGCCTGGGTCCGGCTCGACGTGCTGCACCGCGAGAACCTCGTCGCGACGCTGGCGGAGTTCGGCGTCGAGGGGCTGAGCGACGCCCAGATCGACCACTTCAACCGCGCCTGGCACCGGCTCGACCCCTGGCCCGACAGCGTCGCCGGCCTCACCCGCCTCAAGTCGCGCTGCATCGTGGCGGCCCTCTCCAACAGCAACGTCGAGCTGATCGTCAACATGGCCAAGCACGGGGGGCTGCCCTGGGACGTCGTCCTCGGCGCCGAGCCGGCCCGGCAGTACAAGCCCCACCCCGACGCCTACCTGCGGTCGGCGGCGATCATGGGCCTCGCGCCCGAGCAGTGCATGATGGTCGCCGCCCACCCGTCCGACCTCGACGCCGCCGCGGCGCTCGGCTTCCGCACCGCCTACGTGCATCGGCCGGCGGAGATGGGCCCCGGACGCACCGTCGAAATGCCGGCCCGCGACGACTTCGATTTTTCTTCCAGCAGCCTCGAAGACCTGGCCGGCCAGCTCGGCTGCTAGCCGCCCCGTTCCCCCGGCAACACCCCGATCGCGCCCGGCGGCGCTACCCTCCGCGCGCACCATCCGCCGCGACCGTCGATTGGAGTCCCGATGCAGATCATCCGAGCCGCCGAGGGCGAGACCATCGAGCGCACGGCCGACGCCATCTTCGAGGGCGCGCAGGTCTGGGCCCGCCCCCTGGCCTCCGAGAGCGCCGACTTCACCTCGGCGGTCGTGAGCTTCGCCGCGGGCGCGCGTACGAAGCCCCACCGCCACAGCAGCGACCAGATCCTCTACGTGGTCGCCGGCATCGGCAAGG